>JOFO01000054.1 GCA_000721275.1 Microtetraspora glauca
ACGAGCACCCCAGACCGTTCGTCTGGACGAAGACCGCCGACGAGATCCTCGACAAAGTCGCCGCCTACTGCCGACGAATCTCTGACTCAGATCACTAGGAGCTGTCCGGCCGATCATGTCCGGAGTGGGATGAGCCCAATCGCTGCGATGGTGGTACCGAGGAACGCATAGCCGCGTCTGCCGCAACGGGCGGCAACGGCCCAGGCGCGAACCCAAGCACCGCCCTGCCCCGCGTGCTGATCAGCGGAGACATGATTGCGCCCGACGGGCTCGTTCCGCCCACCGTCATCGGACAGGCGCCGAGCGTCCCGTTCGAGGACGGGCGCGTCGAGGTCTTGAGGGACTTCCTCGATCCGCTCCTCCAGGAGGAGGGGAACGCCGACTGGTACCGGCTGGCGGTCGAAGGAGGACTCTTCTCCGAGACCGACCGCAGGTTCCTGATCGCCCTCAGCCCCGGCCGGGACCGCCTCTCGCGATGGCACTGCGTCGAGCTGCAGAGCGAGTGGGACATCATGGGCAAGGGCGCTGACGGGCTGCTCGGCAGCGCCCCCTACCGGCCCGAGTTCAGCATGCTGTCGCTCGACGGGAACGTGCTGTGCTTCGCCACGACGTGGGAGCACGCGATCAGCACCTCGGTGCTGAACGCCGCACCGTTCGCATGTCCTCCACTACTGGGCGGAGGGGCTGACGGACGGCTCCATGGACGACATGGGCGATCCGATCGACCTGCCGCTGAGCGTGGCGGCACGCCGCTGGCTCGACGGCGCCCACCACGCCATGCCCGGCATCACGCGGATGCACAACCTCACCCTTGACGGATAGGGCAACGGGCTTCACTGCGGGCAGCCATACCTGAAGCGACTCGGAGATCATTTACGGGAAAACTCTCAGGCGCCACGCCCCGCTGAAGCAAGGAGAAAAACAGAAGGGGAGCATCACATTCCGAAGAGGAGCCTCCACTTCTATTGAAAGCAATACTCTCGGCCGATTCTTGACCAATATCCACCTCGAGACTAATCGAGTACCCGATAAAGAATTACCGACATGAAGATCACAAAGAGCTTTGCCATGGTCGCTGCCGCGTTGCTGCTCCCTCTTGCGGGCAGCGGTACGGCCGCAGCCGCCGAAAGTGAGCCCCAGCCCGTGACCGTCCTCACGCTCCGCCTGGAGGAGGGGATAGAGCCCTTCACCGCCAAGGGCTGCAACAAGGATGTGTGTGTCATCGTCAGAGGGAAGGGGACCTACGTCGAGGCGGTAGGAGCGTCCAACCTCGGACACCGTGAGGCGTATGGGTACATCAACGTCAACGAGGTGAGGCGATGGGGACTGGGCAAGATCAGCCCCGGCTGGAACGGTCTCGTCCACCCCTCGACCCACCTGAAGGACGGTGACGGCGTCTGCGCGTGGATCCACACCATCGAGGGGTACCCCTGCGTGAGGATCATTGCCTGACGGCGCGTGCTGCCGGCGCACCGCGACAGTGTGTCCTGCGCAACCGTTGCACGTAACCACCGCAGATTGCGCTACCTTGGGCCTCGGGATACCCTCTCGGGGCCCAAGAAGTGAAAAGCCGGAGCGATCCTCGGGTCCCGTCCCGATTACATGCCTGTTGTATGGGGGATCCCTGAGCTAAGACCCTATGCCTGGAGGGCGGTGTAATGCGGTTCACCAAGCGGGGACATCCCCGGCCCGTCAGTAGAGAAGACTCCGCTGTACAGAACGGTTGCATCGGCCTCGTTCTGCTTCTGATCGTCCTCGTGGTGCTACTCCTCAGAGGGTTCTAGGACTTGTCCGGCCGATCATGTTGCTGGTTAGGGTTCGAGCGTGTCCAAGACGAGCGTGAGCAACGAGACCAGCAGCATGGTCTGCCTGTGGGTCGAGCCATGGGGAACTGACCACTGGATGCGTCCGGGGGAGGAGTTCACGGTGGTGACCGAGGCGGAGCCGGAGCAGTCGCCGTTCAACGTTGTGGTGCATGATCAAGGCATCACGGTGTGGGTGAACGCGGGACATGACGCCGAGGTCCGCGACAAGAACGGTGACGTGGTGCCGTGCGGGCATCAGCGGCCTGCCCAGGGCCGTGGCTGAGCGGTCCGGCCATCAGGTCCGAAGCCAGATGACTACGGCTGCGGCGGTGGCGGTGCCGAGGAAGACGTAGCCGCGCTTGTCGTAACGAGTGGCCACCGCACGGGACTGCTTCAGTCGGTTGATCGCCCGTTCGACGGTGTTGCGCTTCTTGTACCGCTCTTCATCGAAGCCCGGGGGCCGTCCTCCGCGTGAGCCCTTGCGAATTCGGGCCGCCTGGCTGTCAGTCTTTTCGGGAATCGGGTGACGGATGCTCCGATGCCGCAGGTACTCCCGGCACGGGCGGTTGCTGTATGCCTTGTCGGCCGCGACACTGTCCGGCTTCTTGCGCGGTCGGCCTGGGCCAGGTCTGGGAACACGGATCTTCTCCAGCACCGGCTGGAACTGGGTGCAGTCCGCTCGTTGGCCAGGAGTGACGACCAGGGACAACGGGCGGCAGCGGCCGTCCGCGCTCAGGTGGAGCTTGCTGGTGAACCCGCCGCGCGAGCGGCCCAGGCCCTCGCCTCCAGCACCACCTCCACCAGGCGGGCGACGAGGCTCTGCCACGGTGTCTCGTCCTGGTGTTCTGCCGATGCCGCCCCTTTTGTGGCGGGGGCCGGCGGCGGGTCGGTGCGGGCACCGGCCGCATGCTGATGCGCGCGGACGATCGTGGAGTCGACCGCGATGTCCCAGTCGATCTCGACGGCAGCGTCGGCCGCGGCCTGAACCTGCTGGAGCAGACGTTCCCAGGTGCCGTCGGCCGACCACAGGCGGTGGCGTTCGTAAACGGTCTCCCACGGTCCGAACCGTTCGGGCAGATCACGCCACTGCACTCCGGTCCGCACCCGGTGCAGAATCCCATCGATCACCTGCCGGTGATCGCGCCACCTGCCACAACGCCCGTTGCTGACCGGCAGGAACGGCCGAAGCCGTTCCCACTCGGCATCACTCAGATCACCCCGCCCCATGCCCACAAAAACGACTCGGGCACGAAGTAGTCACATGATCGGCCGGACAAGTCCTAACGAAGGGATCGCGAGCCAGTAGGGTCCCGGGGGTGAACACCGCACCCGCCGGTTCCTTCCGCCTTGTCGTCACCGGAGGAGGAACGGGAGGCCACACCTACCCCGCCCTGACCGCGGTCCACGCGCTCCGGGACCGCCTGGCGGCCGAGGGAAGAGCGCTGGACGTGCTGTGGATCGGCAGCGCCAACGGTCTGGAGGCGCGCGTCGCGCCCGCCGAAGGCATCCGGTTCGCCGCCGTCGCGACCGGCAAGATCCGCCGTGCGGCCCATCCGCTGAAGATGCTCTCGGCGGAGAACGTGAAGGACATGGCACGCGTTCCGCTGGGCGTGGCGCAGGCCCGTAAGCTCGTCGCCGGTTTCCGCCCGGACGTGGTCCTCGCCACCGGCGGGTACGTCGCCGTCCCCGCCGGTCTGGCGGCCCGGATGTGCCGACGGCCGCTCGTCCTGCACGAACAGACGGTACGCCTCGGCCTCGCCAACCGTCGCCTGGCGGCCTCCGCGTCGCGGATCGCCGTGTCGTCGGAGTCCTCCGTGCCGCTGCTCCCGGAGAACGTCCGCCGCCTCGCGGTCGTCACCGGTAACCCCGTACGCCCGCAGGTGCTCGCCGGACACGCCGGCAAGGCGGTCGACGCACTCGGTCTGCACGGTTTCGACCGCCGCCTGCCGACCGTGTACGTCACGGGCGGCGCGCAGGGGGCCCGGCAGATCAACGACGTCGTGCGCGACGCGCTCGGCCGGCTCCTGGAGCGGGCGAACGTCATCCACCAGTGCGGCCCCGACCACGTCGACGCCCTGCGTGCCGACACCGCCGCCCTGCCCGCCACGGCGGCAGCGCGGTACCACCTGACCGGATTCGTCGGCCCGGAGCTCCCCGACGTCCTGGCGCTCGCCGATCTCGTCGTCTCCCGCTCCGGCGCGGGCACACTCGCCGAACTCACCGCTCTCGGCAAGCCGGCCGTGTTCCTCCCGCTCCCCACCTCGGCGGGCGGCGAACAGGCCCACAACGCCCGCCACCTGGAGGAGACCGGCGCCGCCGTCGCGCTCCTCGGCGACGTGAGCGCGGACCGCCTGAAGGACGCGGTCGGCCCCCTCCTGACCGATCCGGCGAGGCGCGCGGCCATGGCCCGGCGGTCCCGGGAACACGGCAGGCCGGACGCGGCGGACCGGCTCGTCGACGTGCTCCTGGCAGCCGCCGCGTCCGGCTGAGCGGCGACGGTACGAGGACCGGGGGAGGGGGGACCGTAAACGCTTCGACAGCGCCCCCGGCCGACGGGCAGAGTGGTCCGCATGACGAGCAGTGAGCTGTGGACCCGCGCGACCGCCGAGCGCTACGACGCCGAGGAGACCGAGATGTCCTCGGCCGCCGTCCTCGGCCCGACACTCGACTTCCTCGCCGAACTCGCCGGCGACGGCCGGGCCCTGGAGTTCGCCATCGGCACCGGACGCGTGGGCGTACCGCTCCGGAAACGCGGCGTGCCGGTGGCCGGGATCGAACTGTCCCCGCACATGGCGGCGGTGCTGCGGTGCAAGGTGGACGAGGACACGCTGCCGGTCACCCTCGGGGACATGGCCACCACCGTCGTCCCCGGCGCGTTCTCCCTCGTCTACCTCGTCTACAACACCGTGTCGAACCTGCTCACGCAGGACGAGCAGGTCGAGTGCTTCCGCAACGCCGCACGGCATCTGAGCCCCGGCGGCCGGTTCGTCATCGAACTGAGCGTGCCGCCGCTGCGATTCCTGCCGCCCGGCCAGGTCGCGGTGCCGTTCAACGTGTCCGACCGGCACCTGGGCTTCGACACCTTCGACCTGGTCGAGCAGATCCTCGTCTCGCACCACCTCACCCGCGACGGCGCCGACGGCCACTACCGCCGCGAAGCCTCCCGCCACCGCTACGCCTGGCCGGCCGAGCTCGACCTGATGGCCCGGATCGCCGGCCTGGAGCTGGAACGGCGCGTGGCCGACTGGGACGGCTCGCCGTTCACGGACGACTCCAGCAAGCACATCTCCGTGTGGCGCAAGCCAAGTTGAGCGACCGAGGGGCCAGGCGGCCTCTTCCGGATCAGACCGCGCCGGGTTCGCCTGCTGGACGCGTGCGCGACGAGGTGCCGGATGCGGGGACTTCCAGGGGTGCGCGCCGGCCGGCGCGGCGCCAGTAGGCGTAGGCGAGGACGGTGGCCGCGCCCCAGATGAGGGTGGTGACGATGCCGCCCTCGATGCCGAAGTCGGAGCCGGTGATCCAGGTGTCGGAGCCGGTGGTCGGGCCGAAGGTCCAGAGGGAGGCGCCGTAGGGGTTGCCGCTGACGGGAAGGCCGAAGACGTTGCCCTGGAAGGCGTTCCAGCCGATGTGGACGCCGATGGCGATCCACAGCGACCCGCGGGCCAGGGAGAGGAAGCTGGCCATGAGGGAGAACAGGACGATGTTCAGGAGCACGAGGGGGCGGAGGTCGACGTGGGCGACGGCGAGGACGACGGCCACGAGGGCGACGGCGAGGGGGCCGCGGATCTGTGAGGCGGCGGTCTGGAGCATGTAGCCGCGGGTGACGGTCTCCTCCGTGGACGCCTGCACGATCCAGACGATCAGGAGCGGGAGGACGGTCCCGAGGGCGGCGGCGCCGCTGGTGGTGTGGGCGGAGCCGTGCGTGTCGTACTGGCCGGTGAGGGTCAGGACGAGGACGCCGAGGGCGAGCATGCCGGCGCCGGCGGCGAAGCCGCCCGCGAGGGAGGCGAGGCGGTGCGTACCCCGGAAGCCGAGGGAGGCGAAGGGGCGGCGCTCCTTGAGGCAGACCCAGGCGGCGACCACGGCGAGCGTCGCCGCGTTGGTGAACAGCTCCACCCACTGCGCCTTCGGCGACCCTGTCGCCGGGTCGCCGAGCAGGGCGCGGGCGGCCGGCTCGACGGCGATGTTGATGGCGATCACGCCGCCGAGGAAGACGACGAGCCAGCCGATCCACCAGCGGGACGGACGCTGCGCTTCGCGAGCTCCTCGGACCAGCGCGGACTCGGAAACGGGCACGGCCATCAGCCTCAACTCCTGGGGAACCCATGATGCAGTTCGCCCAACATAGGCACTCATGTCCGATTAGAGGTAATAGGTCCGTATAGCGTGCGCCGATCGGCGATCGGATGATCCGAAGAGGGGCCCGGGCCGCCGCTCCGCCCGGGCGCACGGGGTGATGCCCCTCTGTGCGGGTGCCGATCCGCGCCGCACGGCGGCTGCCGTCGCCGCCGCCGTCTCAAGTCGTGTACTGACGACAGGTGCCGGTGAAGACGGCTCCGATCTCGGCGTCGAGTACGGGTTGCACGTACCGAGTGACGGACTCGCCGGCGGCGCCCCCGGGCTCGCGGTAGACCTGGAGGGCCAGTCCCTCCATCACGGCTGCGAGGCGCACGGCGGCGGCCTGTGGATCGAGCTGCCGGTCGACCTCCCCGCACTCTTTGCCGTTGTGGACGGCGCGGGCGATGTCCTCGCGCAGTCGCCGGGCGCTCTCCGTGTCGACCTCGGCGAGCGCGGGCGCGTCGAGGGCCCGGCCGGCGAACGCGCGCGCGACGCGGTACTCGGCGCGGCGGGCCTCGTCCAGCGGGATGTACTCGGTCATCACGTCGGCCATCACCCGCGCCAGGGGCTGCCGGTGTGCGGTGCCCTCCCTGATGCGCTCGTCGACGCGGGCGCGGATACGGGCCGAGACGGCGCGGAAGGTGTGGAGCAGCATCTCGTCCTTGGTGCGGAAGTAGTGCTGGACGAGCCCGACGGAGATGCCGGCGGTGGCGGCCGTCCGCGCGACGGTGACGGCGTCGAGGCCCTGCTCGGTGATCAACCGGCTGACGGCGTCGGCGATCTGACGGCGGCGTTGTTCGTGATCGGCGGTTCGCGGCACTTGATAACCGTACCACCGTACGGCTATAACCGTACGGCCATACGGTTTCACCGCGGGCCGCCCCTCCCTCGTGCCCGCCCTGCCGCCGACTCCACGACCGAACGAGGACCTGATGCCCAGCACGCTTCGGCGCGCCGCCGCCGCGGTGACCGCCCTCCTGCTCGCCCTGCTCGTCCCGGTTACCGCCGGCCAGGCGTCGGCCGCGGCGCGCGCGCCCGTGCCGCCCGACCGGGTGGCGGCGATGGATGCGTACGTACGCGAGCGCATGTCCGCCACCCGTACGCCCGGCCTCGCCTACGCCGTTGTCGGCCCCGACGGACCGGTCCACACGAGGAGCTGGGGCACGGACGGTCACGGCGAACCGGTCACGGACGCCACCCCGTTCCTCTGGGGATCGGTGGCCAAGCCGATCGCAGCCACCGCCGTGATGACACTCGTCCAGGACGGCCGGCTCCAGCTGGACGACCGTGTGGCAGACCACCTGCCGGCCTTCCGCTTCGGAGGCCCCGGCCACGCCGGAGAGGTGACGGTACATCACCTGCTGGGGCACACCGCGGGCCTGCCCGAGTCGGCGACCTTCGAGGTCGCGGACTGCGTCGACGCCGACTGCCCGGACGCGACCCGGCGCCTCTCCGCACTGGACGGCGCACGACCCCTGGGCCCGCCCGGCACCACGTACGCCTACACCAGCGCCGGCTACCTCGTCCTCGCCGCCCTGGTCGAGTCCGTCACCGGCCGTCCCTTCGCCGACCACCTCAAGGACAGCGTCCTGCGCCCGGCGGGCATGAACGGCGCGATCGCCGACCGCGCGTCCGCCCGGCAACGCGACCTGCCGCCGGGACATCAGCTGCTCTGGGGCGTGCCGTCCGCGATCGTGGACGGCGTGGACGACGCCGGCGCCGCCTACGGCTACACGGGCGGCGACCTGAACGACCTGGCCGGGTTCGCGGCACTCCAGCTCCGCTCGGGGAAGACGGCCGACGGCGGGTCGGTGCTGACCTCCGAATCCGTCTCCCTCATGCGGCAGGAGGGCCGGCTCCACCCGTCCGGCGCCGGCACCGGGTACGGTCTCGGCTGGCGCCTCGGGGGCCTGGAATCCCCGCTCGACACCGCCGTCTGGCACACCGGCGCCACGCCCGGCTACTCCGCCATGGTCTTCCTCCTGCCGGACCGCGACCTCGCTCTGGTCCTCCAGCAGAACCTCCACGGCCTCCTCCACGACTCCGCCGTCATGGAGGTCGGCTTCGGCGCGGCCCGCATCCTCGCCGGGGCCGCCGCCGCGGACGCCCCCGCCGCCACGCCCTACTACGCCACGGTCGGGGCCCTCACCGCCCTAGCGGTGCTCCTCCTGGCCGGGTCCGCCCACGCGTACCGCCTGCTCGTCCGCCCCGCGGCCCGCCGCCCCCGTACCGCCTCCGCCCTCCTCTGGTCCCTCGTCGGTGTGACCCCCGTGGTCGCCCTGGTGGCGGCCCTCGCCTCTATGGGCGCTGGGCCCCTGTGGACGTGGACGCCTGACGCGTTCATGGCGTTGTGCGTTGCGGCGGTCGCCGGGGTCGCGGTGACGGCTCTGAGGTGGGGGGCCGTGGGCGTGGCCGTGCGGCGTCGGGGTGCGGCGCGGGGAGAACGCGAGGCGGCGCCGAAGTCCGTCAGACAGGTTTAGCGGCCGGGTCAGTTTCGCGCCTTCGCTCCGGCCCTCGGCGCGTAGACCGGTACGTACTCCTGGCCGGAGACCTCCGCGATGCCCTGGGCGATCAGGTCGGACACGGCTCTCCGGGCGCGGGCGTCAGCGGCGGAGCCCTCGTACAGGGAGAGGTCAACGGGCTTGCCGAAGGTGACGGTGACCTTTGCCGGACGCGGAAGCGCGCGTCCGGGCGGCAGGACGCGATCGGTGCCGCTCATGGCCACGGGCACCACCGGCGCGCCGGATCGGAGGGCCAGCCAGGCCACGCCCGTCCTGGCCCGGTAGAGCCGGCCATCCGGGGACCGGGTGCCCTCGGGGTAGATGCAGAAGAGGCCGCCGCCCTCGATCACCCGCAGACACGCGTCGAGCGAGGCGACCGCGGCGCGTTGGTTGTCGCGGTCGACGGGAACCTGCCCGCTGCCCCGCATGAAGGACGAGATGATCCGGGTCGGCCAGGGGCCGCCTTCGAAGTACTCCGCCTTCGCCATGAAGGTCACCTGCCGGTCCAGCACCAGCGGCAGGAACGTGGAGTCCACGACGGACAGGTGGTTGGACGCGAGGATGACGCCGCCCGACCGCGGCACGTTCTCCAGGCCCGCGGCTTCGAGCCGTGCCGCGGTGCGCAGTACCGGCCCGACCAGGCGTTTCAGGTGCTGATACATCGATGTGTTCCCCCGTGGGTTCTGTGCCGCGCGCGCGGCGAGCGGGTGCTGCGGGCCGGGTCGCGCCTCCGGCCGAACGGGCCTGTGCGCAGCGGCGGTTGCCGCCCGGTCGCGCCGTCGGAAGGCGGGGCCGAATGCCGCGGATGTCCGGCGGCGGTCAGGAGGCCACCGGCCCGAGATGGGCGTCCAGCGCTGCCTCGATCAAACGGTCGGGTCCGTCGGGATCGTCGGGGCCGTCGGGTCCGTCGGGGCCCTGGTCGCCGAGGGCGAGGCGCAGGCTGCGCCAGGACCACAGTTGGGCGATGCCGTGCACGTTCGCCCACAGGGCGGCGGCGGTGATCGCGGCCGACGGCTCAGCCGGCGTTGTCCGACACCGGGCGACGAGTTCCGTGCTGCGCTGGAACATCGGGAGGGTCAGCTCCCGCAGCCGAGGACCGTCTGGCGACCCGCCCTCTTCGGCGCTGTCGAGCAGATCATGACGGAACATCAGCTCGAACATGCCGCGGCGATCGCGTGCGTAGGCGACGTACACCCGGGCCAGAGCCGCCAGTTCCTCGCGAGGTGCGTGTCTCCCGGCGGTGGCCGTGGCGGATCGCGCGGCCAGCTCCTCGAAACCTCTGCGGGCGATGGCCGACAGCAGCGCGCGGTGTGTCGGGAAGTAGCGCCGCGGAGCGCCGTGCGACACCCCGGCCCGGCGGGCGATCTCCCGGAGACCGACCGATGCGCTGCCCTCGGACAGCACCAGCTCGACACCGGCGTCGACCAGTCGCTCACGCAGGGACCCCTCAGTATTCATAGACATTGTCTACCAGCCGTCGTAGACAGTGTCTACAGGCTGCCTCGTCCGCGGGGAGGGAGGGTGAACGGCCCACGGCTGTCGCGCGGCCCCTGTGTGCGGCGCGCGTGCGCGCACCGCATTTGCGCCGACACGCTGTGCAACGTACGCGTACGGCCTACCGGCCCTCGGCGCCTGGGTGAGGCAGTCTGGGGAAGCCGATCGGTATGCGGGCGCCGGCTCCGCCGGGTGACGCCCACCCGCAACCGAACGCTGTACCTGCAACGAGGAGACTGTCCATGACCGTGAAGACGACCCACCTCGACCCCGAAGAGCTGCACTACAACCCGGCCTTCGCGCAGGGCGTCATCGCGCCCGCCGCCCGGACGCTCTACGTCGGAGGTCAACTCGGCACGGATAGCGACGGAAACCTGCTGGAGGGCATCGAGGCGCAGACCGAACAGGCCCTGCGCAACGTGCTGACCGTGCTGGCGGCCTCCGGCACCGGCCCGGAGAACGTCGTCAAGCTCACCATCTACCTCGTGGACGGGGTCGACGCCGAGACGGGATTCGCGGCGTCGCGCTCCGTATGGGGCGACCACCGCACGGCCGTCACCGTCGTCACCACCGCGGGCCACGCCCGTCCGGGTGCCCTCGTGGAGATCGAGGCGACGGCGATCATCCCCGAGTAGGGGAGAATGAGTCGCTGTCACTGAAGCCGTGCCCGCGCCCGTGTGCTCGTACGCGTCCCCGTGCCCGCCGACGGCGCATCTGTCGACGGGGCGGGGCGGGGCAGGTCGGATTGGGCCGAGTCAGGTCGGGTCAGGTCGGGTCAGGTCAGGACGACACACCCCAGCCGTTCCAGCTCACCCACGAGGGGCAGGGAGGGGTCGACCTCGTTCCAGCGCAGGTCCAGCTTCTCCAGCGAGGGCATCCGGGCGATCCAGTCGGGCAGTCGGCGGAGACGGTTGCTGCGCAGATCGATCTGCCGCAGCCGGGGGAGACCGGCGAGGGGTGCGGGCACTTCCGACAGGGCGTTCTCGCGCAGGTCCAGGTGGCGCAGTTCCCGCAGTTGGGCCGTCGACGACGGCAAGTCCTCGATCGCGTTGCCTCGCAGCCACAGCTCACGCAGGCATCGCAGGCTTCCGAGGGAGTCGGGCAGCGCGGTGAGCCGATTGTGCTGCGCCCGCAACTCGATGAGCCCGGTCATCGCGCCGATGGTGTCCGGCAGGATAGTGAGGCGGTTCTCGCCGACGTTGAGGTACCGGAGACGGTTCAGACGCCCGAGGGAGTCGGGGAGCCGGGACAGTGCGTTGTCGTGCAGATAGAGACAGTCGCTCAACTCGGTGAGCGAGCCGATCTCTTCGGGAACCGCCGACAGGGCGTTGTGGCCGAGGTCCAGGATCTTCAGCCGGTGGAGCCGTCCGATGTCCGGAGGGAGTGCGGTGAGTCCGGTGTCCGCGAGGATCAGCACCTCCAGCTCCGTCCGCTCCCAGACCGACTCGGGTACGTCTCCGAGTTCCTGACGCCACAGGTTCAGCGTGTTCCTCACGGCCGGCAATGCCCCTTCGTCAGCTTCGTCAGCGATCTGGAGCCTGGATTCTCCCTCAAGGCGCGGAAAGAGCGGCGACAATGGCGACGCCAGGGCGCCCCCCCTCACGCGATGGTCCATGCTCGGCGCCCGAGCGCAGATCCGACGGACCCGAAGAAGGACGGAGCTTCCATGACTGTTTCCGATACCGACATCGGTGCCGGCACCGCGTCGTCGTCGCTGGCGCAGCAATTGCATCATTTCCTTGGTTCCGAGCGTGTCGTCGCCGACCTGCGGCGCTACTTCGGTATCGATGCGCCGGACGGTGAAGTCCCGTTCACCGGAGCCCGGTTCGAGTCACTGGGCGGTGGGGGAGACCGCCCTGAGACCGCCGACCAGATCACGGCGGAGGACCTGATCGCCGTACAGACGCTGTCCGTCGTCGTGCCGGCGCCCGTCGCGCTGGACCTGTTGGAGGGCGATCTCGGCAGACGGCTGTCCGACCTGCTGCGGGCCATTCCGACGGACGTCGACATGGTCGACGCCGACGCGCTCCACCTGTCCAAGGGCTCAGCGGCCGACCAGGCTTGGAACCTGCTGTGCGAACAGCACGGGGTCAACTGGGTGACCGCCGGAAAGATACTGGCCCGCAAGCGCCCTCGACTGCTCCCCGTGTACGACCGCGTCGTCCGCTGTGCCATAGGCCGGCCCGAGTCCTTCTGGCTCTCCCTCCACACCGCGCTGCGCGAGGACGACGCGGCGCTGCACCACCGACTCCTCGACCTGCGGCGAACGGCGGGCCTCCCGGACGCGGTGAGCGCCCTGCGCGTCTGCGATGTGGCGGTGTGGATGAGCCACCGGACGGCTGGCCACGCCTGCCCCTGAAGCCAACGACCGTACGAGCCCAGTCGGACGTCCTGAGGCACTGCACCGCACCCCGCCCGCGCCGGTCAGGGCGTCCCGACGGGCGCCGCCCGCAGCGGTTCTCCGTTGAGTTCCGCACAGCTCTCCTCGTCCCACCAGAGCCCGCCGCGGGTGAGGTACGGATACATCCCGCGTACCCCACCACCTTCGTGGAGCGCGTCGGCAATGGCGTGGAGGAGGCTGGCCAGATCGGGCCACGTATCGGAGAAATCGCCTCCGCCGCTGTGACCCGCCCAGCCGAGGCGGCCCGCGTGCGCACCAGGGCGCTGGTCGATCACCTGCGCGCCGCCGTCGGCGCTTTCCGCCCAGGGAATCCACAGAGGATGCCACCAGGGCTCGTCGTCCCAGGGCCGACGGGTCAGCCCGTCGTTCTCCGCAGCGACACCCATGGACATCTGCCAGTGTTCCACGATGCCCCGCACCGGCAGCGGTGACTGTTCCGGCAGGAGCGTCGTCCAGCTGCTGACGCCGTCATGGCACCGCAGCGACTCGACAAGGTCAGCGGGGAGCGGCATCCCGAGGACGCGCTCGGCGCGTTCGATGTCGTCCCGTGACGCGGGCGGGTTCAGCAGCGCGGAATCGCCCGCGGCGTGAGCAGCCAGCCATGCGTCGATGCGACGCCAGGACTCCTTCGGAGACGGGATGCGCGATGCCATGGCGTCATTCTGCTCGACGCGAGCGCGAGACGGTGCCGGCGCTTCACCACCAAGCCCCGCGCCGGCCCGTCACAGGTCCCGAAGAAGGGGCGTTCTGAGCAGGTCCTCCAATCCGGCCCACTCGAAGAGGCAGATGGCGAGTACGGCGTGATCCGTGGGGTCCGGCAGCTCCCATCGATCACTGAAGGAGCGGAACCCGACCTCCTCGCCTCGCTCAAGAAGGCGGAGACTGAACGCGCGCGGCACGATGCGCACATCGATCGATGTCCCCCCATACGTGACCGATCGCCGGGAGCGCCGCAGGGCGGACGTGCCGGCGAACCGGAACGGTTCGCCGTCCGCCTCTCCCTCGAACCCCTTCCAGATCCGCCACCGCATCCACAACGGGTCCGCCGCGAGCAGGTGAACCGTGAGCGCGGCCTCTCCGTCCCGCAGGGACACCGTCCAGCTCTCCACCGCATCCGCGTGATCCTCGGACGCGTCCGCGGGCCACGTTCACGGATCAGGGCCGCCTCCCCGAGGGGCGTGGCGCATGTCGCGTAGACGCGGGCAGCGACCGCCGGCTGCCTCCACTCCACGAACGGGGTCACTCGACTCACACGAAACTCACCCACGTCTGCCCCCAGGCCACTCAATTCTCGATGCGCACGATGTCAGTATCGCGGGGCGCGCACGGAATGCCGCAGGTGTGCGCAAGTACAACCCGCTTCTCCGGGTCGGAATCCCGGCCCCACCGCATCACAGGTCGGCCGTGTCGGCCGTCCACCCCCCCCCACGGGATGCTCGTTCGGCGGACACCGCGACTCGGGCTGCGACTCGCAGTGTCCGCCGTCGGCCTGCTCGTCCGAGTGGCAACGTCCCGCGGCATCAGGCCACGCGACCTGTAGCACCGGCAGAGGTGGTTGGCGGAAGATCCCGATGGCCCGTCCGAAGAAGGTGCAGTACCACCCGCGACGAGCCGATGATCGTCAAGTCGACGTAGTCCGTATCATCCCTGTCGCCATAGTCATCGCAGATGGCGCAGTGGCAGTGAAACGGATCACCAATCATGGGACGAGCTACACCGGCCATACCCTGCGGCGAAGGTCGGCCTGAGCTAAGGATCGACGCTTCTTCGACGGTAGCCGTTCGCCTGGTCGGCGCTGACCAGGCAAATGGCCTCGAGTCGCTGTGGGGCGTCGTCCCACCGGCCGGGAGCGATCAGGAGTGACATCGGGCGGCAGTCATCCTCCGCGCCTAGGAGCTGTTCGATGGGTCGTGAAAGAGCCAATCACGGCTGTGGCCTAGTCTTCGCTGAACGAAGGGGGGCGCATGTCGCGCTACACAGCCGAAGCAGAGGCAAAGATGAAGGTGATCACGTTTCCGGCCTGGCACGGAAAGCACTACGTGACCCTGGCCGAGCCGCTGGTTCGCCTCGGCAGCTTCGGCCTGGACCTGACCTGGCGCGTCGAACTCGACGAGATCGTCGGTCCTCGCTGTGCCGAAATGGAGAGACGGTCCGCCGGCTCCGGCATGGACACGTTGACGCTTCTGTCGCTGACTACCCCCTTCCTCCAGTTGATCGACGCCGAAGCATGTGGGTTCGCCGGGGATGACCTGGTGGTCGTCCTGGCCGAATTCGACAGTTCCTTGTGGGACGTCAGGGCTGTCGACGAGCGCGTACTCAGCGAGCTTCGCCACCACTATCCGGGGGCCAGGGACCTCTGAACGAGGCGCTTTAGACGTCATCTCATTTGGTGATGAGCACGAACCCCGGCGATACGGAACGGGAGGCCCGAACCCGTGCCTCGCGCGAAGGGGGCGGGCAGACGCGTTCTGAACTCCTGCAAGCAGTGAGGAAGGATGAACAGGCTCAGCGTGAGGTGAAATGCGTCAGCGGTGACGATGGCTTCTTTCGTGAGAGGGCTACCAGTCCAGAGGGAGCTCGACCCGGCCAGAATCACTGCCTTTCGACGAGGCGGAGGTTGGGAGGGGAGGCGCCCGCCATGCCGGGATCGTCTAGGGTCCTGATCTCATGACATCGTTCCTCCGCGCGCCGCTTGTTTCCTCCGATGACCTCCTTCACCGCTTGCGGATGTCCTTTCCCGCTGCCGAGACCGAGCGGTCGGTGACCGCGGCGGGTGTCGAGGTCCTCGGCGTCCGCGTGCCGCGCGAGCAGGCGCGCACGGTGTGGGAGGAGTGGCGCGGCAGGCATGACCGGACCGGTTCGTGGCCGTACGTCACGTTGAGCGCGCCGAGTGATGCGACGGAGTGGCACGGGCATGAGGCGTGGGATGCCGACGTGCTGGAGCGGTGCGTCGGCGAAGCCGCGGCTCAGGACTACGACGCGAGGGCGGCGTCCATAGTGGTGTCGGCCTGCCGGTGGGCGGTGGAGGAGGTCGCAGGCGTGGACGACGATTTCGACCTCTGGCGGTCCGACTACGACCCCGACCGGCTGGCACCCCTGCTCGCACCGGCCGTGGAACGGCCGCTGCCGGGGGTGTCGCAGTGGGCGAGCGGCACCCGGGAGTTCTTCGAGAAGGACTGGCGGTGGGTGAACTTGGTGGCCGCGCGCGGTGGCCACGAGGTTCCGGTGCTTCTGCCGCGTGTCTACACGACGTGGGGCTGGGCCGGGTACGGCGACCGCGGCCTGACGCCCCTCGACACCTCCGCGCTCCTGCGCCGCTGGCACGAGCGGTGGAGCGCCGAGCTCTTCTTCGCCTACGGCTCCTACCTGGAGCTGGTCGTCGACCGGCCGCCCCTGGATCCTCGGGGCGCCGCACAGGCCGCCGCGGAGCTGCGCGCCTACTGCCACGACACCGTGGACGATGCGGTGAAGACCGGTGACACGATGGCCCGCTCGACGGTGTGGTCGCTCTGGTGGGACTGAACCAGAGCGCAGGGCCTCGCGGAGCGGTGCGCGGCTGACGGCCGCGCACCGCCGTCGGGTCCGTGCGGCAGGTCCTCGGACGGGAAGCAGATCTTCCGGTCACTCCTGCAGATCTCCGCCTCGGGGTCGATGGGCCTGTAGGCACGGTCGATCGTCAGGAAGGTGACCATACGACCGGAAGGGAACCTCGCGACCGCCTGATGCACCGGCCCCGTCCCCTTGCTCCGCCTCACGTGGTCGAACCGTGCCGGACCGCCCTCGGCGATCACGAAGCCCACGACACGGACCTCGTCGTTGTTTTCCCCGTTGGTCACCCGGTCAGGCTCACCCCAGATCGTGAAGAGCAGTCCGGGCGCCGGCGGCTCCTCAGGGAGCTGGCCGCAGCTGAGCGAGCTGTAACCTTCCCGGATCTTGCCGTAGCAGAAGGTGCGCCCGTCGGACATCCAGGCCAGATCCCCGTTCTTGGCGTCCATGCGTCGGATCACGGCCACCTCGTCGGCCGGTGGAACCTTGTGTCCTGCCGGCATCTGGATAGCGAACGCCTCCCGCAGGAAGGCGTGGTCACGGCCGCTGACCGCCGCCCGGCCCAGCGGCCGCGCCGGCATCTTGTCGTACGACCGCTGGGCGGCCGCCGACGGTGTCGTGGCCGAGGACTTCACGGCCGCGGGCTTTGAGGAGTCCCGTAGTTGTTCCGTCCCCGAAGTACAACCGGCCGTTGTCACCAGCAGCGTGACTGCGCCGACGCTCGTGAGAATCCGTTGTCTCAAGGCACTTCCCCCCGGGGCGTAAGGCTCTTGTCCGCAGACGATAGTGCTGAGCGGCTGATCGGCCCGGCCTATTCGGGCCGCCGGCGGCCGGGGGCCGGCAGGCCGCGGCGGGGATCGTCGAGCGGCTGGTAGCGGACGAGTTGTGGGAGCTGTTCCCGACCGATCGGCAGGTTCCACACCTCCCACTCCACCGGCAGCCGCCCCTCGAACGCGGCTTCCTCGGCCGGCAAGCCGCTCGCCTCGCACCGACGACGAGAGCAGGCTGGTCCTCGAACGGCACCCCTTCGAATTCGTCCAGTTCAGATGCCCCGCAGAACCGTCCCTGGGACATGGCCTTCGCCATCCGCCGCACCTCGGCGACGGAGGAAAGCTCCGCGTAAGCGGAGACCTCGGAATGCTCGCAGCGGCCGAACTCCATGAGACGGCGCGCGGTGCGCAGGGCGAGTGCCGGGTCGGGGGTGCGGAAGACGGGATAGGCAACATCGTTGGACATCCGGTGATCCTGCCATGGTCTGTCATCGCAGGGCGTCGCGTTTACGGCACGCTTCCTACGGGTCGGTGGGGTGCGAGGCGTGGTGGCGGTTGCCGCGCGTCTGGTGCCGGACGGGTTGTGGGGGTTTTCAGCGGATGGTGCCGGAGGCTCCTGTGCGCGTACCGTTTCGCGGCCGGCATCTCAAGCGGCGGAAGCGCCGCCATTTCCAGGAGCCGCATCGCCCCGGCAGGGCACGCCACGGGACGTCGGCACGGCCGTTCGGAGTACCGAGAGAACCGTCCTCAGGCCGTGCCCGACCGCAGGTCGGCCAGGACCGCGCGGGCCGCCCGTGTGCCCGATGCCAGGGCGCCCTGGACGGACGGTGTCGCTCGGTGGTCGCCGCAGACGTATCGGCCGGGGGCCCACCGTACGTGCCGGGTGAGCGGGGCCGGTCCCGGCAGCGCCGGCAGGGCGTCGGTGACGGTGACTCGGTGGACGGGCTCCCAGGCGGCGGTGTCCGTGCCGTACACCCCGCCCAGGGCCCTGACCACGGCGTCCGTCTCCGCCGGGCCGGGGCTGCCGAGTACGGACGTCGACACCAGCGCCCGGCCGTCGGTGGAGAAGCGGGGCTGGACGGCGGTGAGGACACAGGTGTTGAGGAACCTGCGCCGAGCGTCGACCACCAGCACCGGCTCGTCCAGCGGAGGGCGGTCGGCGGCGTGGTACAGCGTGGTGACGGTCCGTCCTTCGGGCACGCCCAGCCCTGGCAGCAGTTCGCCGGCGATCCGCTGACCTGTGGCGACCACGACGGTCCGGGTGCGCACCTCGCGCCCGTCCGCGAGGACGACGCCGTCGGGGGTCAGCGCCGCGACGGCGGTGCCGGTCCGCAGCACGTCCTGCGGCAGGCGGGCCGCGAGCTGCGCGGGCACCGCGCCGATCCCGTCCGCCGGCAGGCACAACGTGCCGCGCAGCATGCTCCGCCACACCAGGTGGAAGAAGCGCGCCGAGGTCTCCAGGCCGTCCTCCAGGAAAACCCCGGAGAGGAACGGCCGGAAGAACGTCTCCACCAGCTGCGACGACACACCCGCGGCGGCCAGGGCGTCGCGCGTCGCACCGTCGGTGCCGCGCCGCAGTACGGACGCCGGCGCCAGCACGTCCCGTGCCGACAGCGCGGTCAGCGCCGCCAGGTCACGCGCCGACGCGAGCCGCCCCGGCAGCAGGTCCCGGCTGTCCCGCGGCCGACGCGTCGGGTCCGTGAACCGGCGCGGACCCTGGTCGGTGTGCACGAGCACCCCCGGCGTGAACGGCCGCAGTCGCAGCGCCTTCAGGTCCATGCGCCGCTTCACCTGCGGGTACGAGGTGTTGAACACCTGGAAGCCGCGGTCCGCGGTGAAGCCGGCCACCCGGTCGGTGCGCATCCTGCCGCCGACCGTGTCGCCCGCCTCCAGGAGCAGCACCCGCAGGCCCGCGCCGCACAGGTCGCCCGCGCAGGCGAGGCCCGCGACACCCGCTCCGACGACCACCGCGTCGTACCGCGTCGCGTCCTTCGTCGTCTCCATGTCGTCCTCGTTCTCGTGGGTGCGGCGTGAGTGAGCCTGTGGGTCGTGGGGCGTTCGTCGCCCCGGCGGCGCGGTCATCGGTTTGGTCCACCCGGTTCTTCCGCCGCTGGACGCCTGGCGGATGCGAACGGCCCGGCTGCTTCGCTCGACCACGCTTTCGGCGGTTCAGCGATTCTGCTGCCTGATGCTTTCGATGCGGAAACGATGCGATTTGTGGCCAGGAGTGCGCCGGACGGACGGTGAGGGGGCACGGGGCCGCTGAGGCCCCGGCGCCGCCGCCTCGGCGACGGCACACCTGGTGGACGCCCACGCCACCCTCCGGAGGAGGAAGCACCATGACCCCGCACCGGACGACCGGAGCCCCCGCTCCCGCCGCGCCCCCCGCCGCCGACGCCGCCTCGGCCACCGACGAGGCGATCGCCCTCGGTCTGGCCGACGGCGACGAGTACTGCCTGGCCGCCGCCTACCGGCGCTGGGGCCGCCTGGTGCAGACCCTGGCGGCCCGCGCCCTGGGTGACGCCCGGGAGGCGGAGGACGTCACCCAGCAGGTCTTCACCGCAGCCTGGCGCGGCCGGGCGAACTTCCGCCCCGAGCGCGGCACCCTGCCCGCCTGGCTCACCGGCATCACCCGGCGCAAGATCGCCGACGCCCTCAACGCCCGCACCCGCCGCACCGAGCTGGCGGCGACCCTCGGCGGCTCCCTGGAGCACGAGAGCCGGACCGACGAAGGGCCCGAGCGGATCCTCGACCGGATGGTCGTCACCGAGGAGTTGTCCCGGCTGCCCCGCCTCCAGCGCGACGTCCTGGAACTCGCCTACTTCGCCGACCTGACCCAGACCCAGATCGCCGACCGCACCGGCATGCCGCTCGGCACCGTCAAGAGCCACGCCCGCCGCGGCCTCCTGCGCATGCGGCACAGCCTCGAACTCGCCGGCGCCGGTCGCTGACCGGCCACGGCCGGACGAGCCCGGCGCCGTCCGTCACGGTCCGGCCGCCGGGAGCGAACACCGCCCCGGCCCCCGTACCAGTTGCCCCGGCCCATCCGGACGGCCGACCGCTCCGAACACCCGGCAGCCGGCGCGGCCCGGACACCCGAGCCCACCGCACCGCACCGCACCGCACCGCAACACACCACACCGCGCACCACGCGCACCAGGGGATGGGGAAAGATGAACGGACGCAGCATCGCCGTGGTGGGAGCCGGAGTGGCGGGTCTCACCGCCGCCCACCTGCTCTCCCGCGCCCACGACGTGGTCCTCTACGAGTCCGACGACCGGCTCGGCGGCCACGCGCACACCCACGAGGTGCCCGCCGCCGAGGGCGGCACGCTCCGCGTCGACACCGGCTTCATCGTCCACAACGAGCGCACCTACCCCCAACTCCTCCGCCTCTTCCGCTCCTTGGGCGTCGACACGCAGGACGCCGAGATGAGCATGTCCGTCCGCTGCGACGGCTGCGGGCTGGAGTACGCCGGAGCGCGCGGCCTCCAGGGCCTCCTCGGCGGCGGGAACGCCCGCCGCGGCCGGCACCTGCGGACGCTCGCCGCCGTACCCCGCTTCCACCGTGCCGCGCGCGGCGTGCTCGCCGCCGACGACATGACCCTGACCCTCGGCGACTTCCTCCGCGCCCACCGCTTCTCGCCCCACTTCGTCAGCCACTTCGCGATCCCGCTGGTCTCCGCCGTCTGGTCGTGCGCCGCCGACACCGCGCTGCGGTACCCCGCCGTGTACCTCTTCCGCTTCCTCGACCACCACGGACTCCTCTCCGTGACCGGTTCCCCGCAGTGGAAGACCGTCACCGGCGGGTCGGCGGCCTACGTCGAGCGCGTCGCCAAGTCGGTCTCCTCCGTGCGCACCGCCACCCCTGTCCGGGCCGTCGTCCGCGGCGACGGCCGCGCCACGGTCGTCACCGCGGACGGCGAGTCCACCGAGCACGCCGCCGTCGTGATCGCCGTCCACCCCGACCAGGCCCTGCGGCTCCTCGCCGACCCCACCGAGCAGGAGCGGCGCGTCCTCGGCGCCTTCACCTACTCTCGCAACCCGACCGTCCTGCACCGCGACACGCGGCTCCTGCCGCGCTCGCCGCACGCCCGCGCCTCCTGGAACTACCTCCTGCCGTCCTGCACCGCCCGCCCCGGCGCCGTCCAGGTCAGCTACGACATGAACCGGCTCCAGCGCCTGGCCGCCACCGAGCCGCACATCGTCACCCTCAACCCCGGCGACCACGTCGACCCGACGACCGTCCTGGCCCGCATGGTGTACGAACACCCCGTCTACACCCCGGAGTCCGTGGCCGCCCAGCGCCTCCTGCCGACCCTGCGCACCGGTGTCACCGCGTACGCCGGCGCCTACCACGGCTGGGGGTTCCACGAGGACGGCTGCCGCTCGGGCGTCGAGGCGGCCCGCCACCTGGGGGTGACGTGGTGACACCCCCCACCGACACCCCCGTCCCTACCGACACCCCCGTCCCCGCCGACACCCCCTCCCTGGCCGCCCCGCCGCCGGTCCCCTCCCTGTACGAGACCGAGATCGCCCACACCCGCGTCACGCCGCTCCGCCACGCGCTGCGCCACCGCACGTACCTGTGGCTGATCGACATAGACCATCCGCCGGTCCTGCCACGGCCCCTGCGTCCCCTCGCCCGCTTCCACCCCGCCGACCACTTCGACGGCACCGCCCCCACGCTCCGCGCCGGCCTCGACGCCTGCCTCGCCGCGCACGGCGTACGGGCGGACGGCCGCGTCCTCATGCTCGGCCACGCGCGCGTGCTGGGGCACGTCTTCAATCCGCTCACCCTGTACTGGTGCCACGACCGCGCCGGCCGGCCCGTCTGCGTCGTCGCCGAGGTGCACAACACGTACGGCGGGCGCCATACCTACCTGCTGCGCCCCGACGCGCGCGGGCGCGCCGAGACGCCCAAGGACTTCTACGTGTCCCCGTTCCTCGACGTCGAGGGTGCCTACCGGATGCGGGTGCCGCTCCCCGGCGACCGCCTCGACCTCACCGTCCAGCTCCGCCACACCGACGGCAGCCGCCCCCTGACCGCGACCGTGCGCGGCACCCGCCGGCCCGCGCACCCCCGCGGCCTGCTCGCGGCGGCGCTCCGCCACCCGTGGTCCACCGCCGCCGTGTCCCTCGGCATCCGCCGCCACGGCGTCCACCTCTACCTCAAGGGCCTCCGCGTCCGGCCCCGCACCGCCCCCACTCCGCAGGAAGGCACCCCGTGACCCTCTCGACCCCGCCGTCCGCCGTCCGCCCCGGCCCCGGTCCCGGCCGCGTCCCGGTCGACGCCGACCGCTGGCCCGACGTCGCCCGGGCGCCGCACGCCTCCGCCGCCCGCACCGCCGTGGCCCGGCTGCTCGTGCGGCGCGCCTTCGCCCGGCTGCCCCTGCGGATACGGACGGGCACCGGCGCCGCGCCCCTCGCACCCCTCGCGTCCGCGCCGGCCGGCGGCATCGCCTCCGTACCCACCCTCACCCTGCACGACCCGGACGCGTTCCACCGGCGCATCGGCGCCGACGGGCTCATCGGCTTCGGGGAGTCGTACATGGCCGGCGAATGGGACGCCGACGACCTGGTCGGCGTCCTCACCGTCCTCGCCCGCCACGTCGACGACCTCGTGCCCGCGCCGCTGCACCGCTTCCGGGGCGCCTGGGTCCGCCGCAGACCGCCGGCCGACCTCAACACCCCCGACGGGTCCCGCGAGAACATCCGCCGCCACTACGACCTGTCCAACGAGCTCTTCGCCCTCTTCCTGGACCCCGGGCTCAGCTACTCCTCGGCCGTCTTCGACCCCCTCCCCGACGACCGGCGGGTCCTGTCCGACGCCCCCTTCACCGAGGCCCAGCACCGCAAGATCGACCGGCTGCTCGACCTGGCGGAGACCGGACCGGGCACCGAACTCCTGGAGATCGGCACCGGCTGGGGTGAGCTCGCGATCCGTGCCGCCGCCCGCGGCGCCCGCGTCCGCACCGTCACCCTCTCCGCGGAGCAGCTCGCCCTCGCCCGCCGCCGCGTCGCCGACGCCGGTCTCGCCGACCGCGTCACCGTCGAACTCCTCGACTACCGGCACGTGCGGGGCAGGTACGACGCCGTGGTGAGCGTCGAGATGATCGAGGCGGTCGGCGCCGAGTTCTGGCCCGACTACTTCACCGCGCTCCGCCGCCTCCTCGCCCCCGGAGGCCGCGTCGCCCTGCAGGCCATCACCATGCCGCACGAGCGGATGCTCGCCACCGCCCGCACCCACACCTGGATCAGCAAGTACGTCTTCCCCGGCGGCCTCATCCCCTCGCCGGAGGCCCTTGCGGCCGAGAGCGCCGCCGCCGGGCTGCGCATCACCCACGACACGGGCTACGGCGGCCACTACGCCGCGACCCTCCACCAGTGGCGCGCCCGCTTCCATCGCGCGGAGGCCGCCGTCGACGCGCTCGGCTTCGATGCCGTCTTCCGGCGCCTGTGGGACTTCTACCTCGCCTACTCCGAGGCCGGGTTCCGCGCCGGCTACCTCGACGTCCGCCAGCTCCGCCTCACGGCGGCCGACGACGAGACGTCGGCAGCCGTGCCGGCTCCCCGCCACGAGGAGGCCTCGTGAGCGGCGTCGACACGGGGACCCTCGGCCTCGTCCTCGCCGCCTCGGCCGCCGCCGCCCTCGCCGTCATGCTGGTGACCTTCGCGATCGGCACCGTGCGGCGGCTGCACCGGCTCGTCGACGTCGCCTGGGGCATCGCGTTCGCGGCCGTCGCCGTCGTGTCCTGGCTGCTCGCGGCCGGGCACGGCGACGACGTCCGCCGAACCGCCGTCGCGCTCGCCACCGTCGTGTGGGGGCTGCGACTGGCCGTGCACATCGCCCGGCGCGGGCGTGGCCACGGGGAGGACCCCCGGTACGCGCGGATGCTCGCGCGCGGTCGCGGCCACCCCACCCTCTATGCCCTGCGGAAGGTCTACCTCCTCCAGGGCGCCCTCGTCTGGGTCGTCTCCCTGCCCGTGCAGGTCGCGGTGCTGCTGCCCGGGCCGCCGGGGGCCACCGTCTTCATCGGGCTCGGGCTGTGGGCGGCGGGTCTCGCCTTCGAGGCGGTGGGGGACCACCAGCTCGCCCGTTTCAAGGCGGACCCGGCCAACCGGGGCCGCGTGATGGACCGGGGCCTGTGGAGCTGGACCCGCCACCCCAACTACTTCGGCGACTTCCTCGTCTGGTGGGGCCTCTACCTGACGGCTTGCGCGACCTGGCAGACCGCGCTGCTCACCCTCGTCTCCCCGCTCGTGATGAGCGGTCTCCTGATCTGGGGCAGCGGCAAACGGCTCCTGGAGGCCCACATGGCGGACCGGCCGGGGTACGCCGCCTACCGCTCCCGCACCAGCGGCTTCGTCCCCCTGCCACCCAGGACGCCGCGGTCCGGCGCCGCGGACCGTCCCCGGCCCTGAAGGACCGCACGGCTCAGGGCCCGCCGCGCTCCGCCGCCTCCGTCTCCTCGGCCTGCTCCCCGTACAGCCGGCAGACGGCGGCGAGTGCCTCGCGCAGGCCGGCGGGGCGCACCATGCCCGGGCCGGGCGTACGGCCGAGCCAGCCGGGGCCCGCGAGGAGGACCAGGGCGGCGGTGCGCGCGCCTCGTACCCCGAACGCCGTCCCGGCCACGTGCCGGGCCAGCGCGTGGTTCGCGGTGGAGCGGGCCTGGGACCACAGGACGACGGCGGCCGGGCCGGAGCGCCGCACCGCCGCGTCCAGGGCGTCGGCCGGGACGGCCGCGCCGAACATCCGCGTCGGCAGGGAACGTTCGGCCAGCCCGGCGGCGAGCGCCTCCAGCGGCAGGGTGTGCTGCTCCGACGGGACGCACGCCAGCAGCACCGGCGGGGCGGGGAACGCGGGCGCGGGCCCCGTGACGGCGGCCCGCCGCAGCGCGGTGGAGATGTGCCAGGAGAGCAGGTGTTCCACCTCGACGTAACGGTCGCCGGAGGACTCCCACTTGCGGCCCACGGCGTGCAGGGTCGGAGCCATGATCTCCTCCCAGGCGGTCACGAGCCCGTGGTCCGCGAGCGCCGCCCGCAGCAGCGCCTCCATGGCCGGCCCGTCGAGGCGTACGGCGGCACGGGCGAGCCCGCGGCACTCCTGCCGCACGTCGCCCAGCGGCAGACCACCTCCGCCGGCGCGACCCCGCGCCGCCACCGGCTCCGCCGCCGCGTCGGCGTCCGCCGGACGCCGTGCCACCGGTTCCGCCGCCGCGCCGGAGTGCCCCGGAGGGCGCGCCACCGGCGCCGCCGCTTCCGCGCCGGGCGCGCCGGGCGTCGCCGCTGCGTCGTCCTCCATCGCCGCCCGCACCTCACGGGCGGCCCGCGCCGCCTCGGCCGGCGGGACGCCCGACGCCGTCAGACGGCACATCTCCTCCAGCATCGCGACATCGGCGGGGCTCCACCGCCGGTGCCGGCCGTCCCCGCGGACGGCGGGACCGATCCCGTACCGCCGTTCCCAGGACCGCACGGTGGTGGGGGAGACCCCCAGTCGGCGGGCCACGGCGCCCGTGGTGATCCCGTGCAGGGTGTCGTGCAGGCTGTCGTGCATGGTCACCGCCGTACGATGCGAAAGCGATGCGAGGCGGGCGGCGCCGTCACGGGCGCCACGCCTGGGCGGCCGACGGCAGGCGGGTGACCACACCGTCGGCCAGCCCCTCGAACTCCCCGCGCAGGAAGGGCGCGGCCAGCCGGGCAAGGCCCTTGAACCTCAGCGACGCCGCGTAGGTCAGCCGCGTGGACGTGCCCTCTTCGGCGAACCGGAGGTCGTCCCGCGCGGTCACCGTCCGGTTCTCCCCGACGAACACGAGCCGCGCGGGCTCCCGCACGACGAGCTCGTACCGCAGTTCGGTCGTACGGCCCCGGAAGCGCGACGTGTTCCGCCACCGCGCGCCCTGCCGCACCGGCCCGTCGTCGAGCCGCACGCAGCGGACGGTGCCGGGATCCCATTCCTCGGTCCGGGCGAAGTCCTCCAGATAGGCCACGACCTCGGGCAAAGGACGGCGCACCACCATCACCCGTTCCACGCTCACCACCGCAACGGCCCTCCTCCCGCTGTCCGCCGGGACGCGCGACGGCCCCGGTCGTCAGGGATTCCGGCCGCCGGGCCCGACCGGATGCACCGACGGCGGCGAAGCGGCGACCGGCCCACCGACCGGCCGAGGGCCCGGACCGTGCAGAGCCTGGGGCGGGTCAGGAACCGCGGACGGGCAGTCGGGCACCGAAGCGCACGTGCAGGCCGGCGGAGTACAGGACGCTCACGGGCGGCGCGGACCGGGCGACCGGCAGGCCGGTGGCGGCCGCGACCAGTTCGTCGTCGAGCGAGAGCAACGCCGCCTCGCACAGGCGCCAGGGGTCGTGCCACAGGGGCCAGAAGTAGGTGCCACCCCGTTCGGGCGCGTGCAGCCCCCACCGAGCCGTCAGGAAGTCGTCCAGCGCGTCCGGGTCCCTCCGTCCCCCGGCCACGTCGGCCCAGACGCGCGAGCGCGGGCCCCCGGGACACCGGCGGCGGACGGTGTACAGCATCCGGTCGTCGAAGCGGAGCCGCCGGGCCGAGGCCCAGTGGTAGGGCAGACGGTACGCGGCCCGCGCCGCGAGCACCGGCAGCAGACGCGGACAGTCGAGACTGAGGAACACCACTCCGCGCCGCCCGTGACCGTCGACGCTGTAGAGCCGCACGTTGATCTCGGGGAACCGCCCGAGGACGGGGAGCGCGGGCCCTCGGGCGAAGGCGAGCTCCCGCATCTCGAAGAACACCAGCCCGACGAAGGTGCGCCCGTCGAACGTGTCGGGGCGGGTGCCCGGCGGGAAGAAGCCGGCCACGGCGCCGGGGGAGACGGCCCAGTGCACAAAGAGCAGATCGTGCCATTCCTGCCGGAAGGACAGGCCGGGGAGGGGGCGGGGCGCCGTGCGGGACACCGGCTCCGGGACCTCGGCCGACGGCGTTCGGTGCGCTCCGCGACCGCTCTCGGGCGCGCGGTCCGGGAGCGGGAACCTCAGCGGCTCATCGGGGAGTTCGGCTGCCTTCGGCCTGCCTGCGGGGCAGTGCGGGGAATGTCGGACCATCCGGACGTTGCGCATGGAACCCTCCTCGGTCGGTCCCGAACCTCTCCCACCGTCCGGCATCGCCCGTGCCGCCACAAGTCGCATCGTTCGTGCACCGCTGGAGCCGTGAGCGAGGTGCCGCGGCGGCGGCAGCCCCCATATCGATGCATCATCGACGCGCCTCGCGCCCCCGGCTCCCGGGCGAGACGGTGGAGACCCGGCGGCGTCCGGCCGCTGCGACCCGAGGGAGCGATCATGAGCGTGCCGTTCGTACCTCCTGAGGAGACCCCGCCCGCCGAGGGCTCCATCTCCTCGGCCCACCCCGAACGCGCCGACGGCGGTCCGTGGGAGCATCCGACGATCTGGGTCTCCGTCATCCTGCTCGGCGCCGTCCTCGGCGGACTCTTCTTCCTGTTCCGCGTCTTCGGCCTATGATCCCGCCCGCCGAGGCGGCATCCGATCCCCTCTGCCGAGGCGGCCTCCGATCCCGTCCACCGGGTCACGTCCCGGTGGACGGGGAACCCCTCACCCGCGGCCCGGGACCACCGAAGCCATGGTCCGGGCCAGCCGCCGGGCCATCCAGTCCGGGCCCCTGCGCCGCACCTCGGACGTCCACCCCGGAAGACCGGGCGACCCCTCCGCCAGCAGCTCCCGCAGCGCCTCTCCGGCCGCGCGCGGAGTCAGCCGCGACGGGTCGAGGCAGAGCCCGAGGCCGGCCTTCTCCGCGTCGTGAGCGATGCAGAACTGGTCGCTGGAGAACGGCAGGACCAGCGCGGGCGTCCCCGAGACGACGCACTCCGTGAAGGAGTTGTTCCCGCCGTGGTGGACCATCGCGTCCGCCCGCGCCAGCAGCCACCGCTGCGGCACGACGTCCGCGACGTGCACGTCCGGCCCCGCCAGAGGAGAGAGGGCACCCACGCGGTCGCCCGCGGCCACCACCACCGCGGCGTCGGGGACATGGGACCTGATCCCGCGCACGACGGCGGCCAGCACGTCGTCGCGGGCCGAGAGGAAGGTGCCGAGGGCGACGAGCACCAGCCGGCCGCGGACCGTCCGGAGGCGGCCCACCACCTCCTCCCACGCCCCGCCGGGACTCGGCTCCGTCAGCGGCGAGCAGTGTCCTCCGTAGAAGAACTCCGCTGTTCCCCGGGGATGTTCCGGCAGCCACGGGAACGGCGGGTAGGCGAACGCGACCGCGTGGGGCGAGGCCAGCGCGAAGGCGCGTCCGGGAGCCGGGGCGGTCGGCGCGTGAGCGCGCGCGACCTCGGCGAACCGCGCGGTGAACGCCTCCTCGGCGGCCTCCGCCGCGCGCCGCAGCTCGGCCAGCTCTCCCGCGTCGGGGCGGACCGCACGAGGCCACGTGCGGGGCACGCCGAAGAGGGCCTCGGGCCCGTGCGGCACATAGGTCGGGTGTCCGGGGCAGTACGTGGCGTACGGCAGGCCGAGGCAGTGCAGCGCCAGCGTCACCGGGTAGCTGAGCTGGTCGACCACGTACCAGTCGGGCGACAGACGGGCGTGCAGTTCCCGCAGCCCCGCGAGAACGGCCGACGGGTCCCCCAGCAGGTCCTCGCCGCGGTGCCGCGCCTGGGTGAGCAGGGCCGCGACGGCCCCGCGCCGGGTGGAGGCGAGGAACTCCTCCAGCCGCTCCGCCTCCCGGGCCTCCTGTCGGGTGGCCCGGGCGATGCCGGTGTTCGCGTTCCGCGTGACGGTCAGCGGTACGAACCGCACCCCCGCCGCCTGCGCGAGCGGGGCGAAGGACGGCGCGGTCGCCAGGTGCACCTCGCAGCCCGCCCGGGCGAGCGCCCCCGCCAGCACGGACAGGGGCTGGGCGTGCGAGAGGAAGGGAGGACTGACGACCACGACGCGCTGTCGGCGGGTTCCGGTGGCACCGGGACGCGAGTGCTTCATGCCCGCGTTTCCCCCGCCCGCGTTCCGGCGGATGCGCGCGTGCACGGCGCGGGGACCGCCTCGGCGCGGGCGGGGATCGCTTGGACGGGCACGGGGACCGCTTCGGCGGGGGCGGGTATCGCTTTGGCGGGCGTCCGGAGACCGAGGGGCGCCGACCGCGACGACGTGGGGCCCGTACGGCCGCCGGCACCCGCGGGTCCGTGCATCCGCGCCCCCGACCCCCGGCGAACAACTCCTCGCCGTCCGTCGTCGAGGAGTTCCGATGAAACGCCCCGATCCCGCCGTGACCGTCGCCCCCGCCCGCCGGGACCCGGCTCCAGGAGGGCCCGATCCGTTCGCGGCGGCCAGGGCCGCCTACTGGAAGCCCGAGGCCCGGCCCTCGCCGGGGCGCCACGCCGCCGCCCCGGACCTCTTCGGCGAACTCGTCCGGGCCGAGTACCGCCCTGATGACGCACCGACAGGCGGGCCCGGCGCCGCGACCGCCGGGGATCTCGTCCTGGCCGGGCTGCGCCGCCGCGTTCGGGCGGGCGGCACACCGTCCCCCGAGACGTGCGTGCGGCTCCTCGCCGACGGCGACCACACCCGGGCGGCCGTCTTCGACGCGTGGCCGGAGTCCGTCCGGCGCCACGGGACGGAGCGCGCCACGGCCGCCGTGCGGCGCGGCCTGGACGGCAGCTGCCGCCCGCACCTCGTCGCGCCCCTGCTCGACCTCGCTGCGGCGGAGTCCCTCGTTCCCCTCGCACGGCGCGAACTGCTCCGGCTGGCTCACGCGCCCGAACGGGCGGTACGGCACGCGGCGTGGCGTCTTCTCGCCGCATACGACGGCTCCGTCCCCCTGCGTGTCTCCGGCGCCACTCCCGGACCCCGTCCCGCGGACGCCTACGAGCGTCTGCTCCACGAGGCCCTGCGGACGCCCGGACCGCCCGCCGCACCGGAAGGGAGCGCCGAGCTCCGCCCCGGGACGCTCGTCGCCCAGTCCATGCTCCTGGGGCACCTGGAGCGGCCCGGGGAAGGGCTCAGCGGCGGCCTCGGCGTCCTGCTGGGAGCCCTGGGCGACGCGCTCGCGCGGACCGGCGGCGTCGCGGGCGTCCTCACCCTCGTCACCGCCTGCGTCCCCGAACTGGAGGCCGACCCGGTCCTGCTGCGCCGGCGGGATCCGCGACACTGGGTGCTGCGGCTCCCCGTCGACAGCCCGCGCCCCGTACGGCCCGACGAACTGGGACGGCACCGCGAGGCGCTGGCCTGGTGGGCGACCCGGCTCCTCGGCTCGCTGGGCAGACCCGTCGACGTCCTCCACGTCCGCTACGCCGACGACGGCTCGCTCGCCCTCGCCGAGGCGGCCCGCCGGGCGGGCGCGGCCCTGGTCTTCACCGCCGCCCCAGACCCGCACCGCCAGATGACGGAGCGGCATGCCGCGCCCGGCACCGACGCCGACGCCCTCCGGTACGACCTGCACCGGGTGTTCGTCGCGGACCGGCTGGTCGACCGGGCCGACCGCGTCGTGGGTATCGCGGGTCCCGGGGGAGGAGCGGGCGAACTGCTCCACCACTTCCCGCAGCTGGCCGGCGGGGCCGGCACAGCTCCCGACGCGCCGCCGGAGGGCATCCCGCCGTACCGGGCTCCCGCGGACGGGGGCCGGCGGGTCGACTCCCTGCTCGCGGCCGTCCGTGCCCGCCTCGGCGCCACGGCCGGACCGGGCAGGCCGGACCCGCCCGCGGTGCTGCTCACCGTAGGGCGGCTGCACCCCGTCAAACAGCAGGACGTCCTCGTCCGTGCCTGGGCGGAGTCGGGGGCCTTCCGGGAGTCGGTCCTGGTCTGCGTCGGCGGCAGCCCGTCGGGCGCCGATCGCGTCGAACGCGCGATGCGCGCACGCATGGAGCGGGCCGCCGCCGGCGTCCCCGGGGCGGCGGAACGCCTGCTCCTCCTGCCCGCCCTCGCCAACGCCGATGTCCGCACGCTGGAGCGGCGACTGGCCGACCCCGCGAACGGGTTCCGCGCCCGGTACGTGTGCCCGAGCGCCAAGGAGGAGTTCGGGCTGGCCGTGCTCGAAGCCATGGAGGCAGGGCTCCTCGTCGCCGCGCCCCTGCGAGGCGGCGTCCCGCACTACCTGGACGACGGCCGCAACGGGCTGCTGATCGACACCTCCAGCACCCGGACGCTCGGCGAGGGCCTGCGCAGACTGCTCCGGGTCGACGACGGCGCGGCGGTCGCGATGGGGCGCGGCGCACAGGGCCTCGTCCGCTCCACCTACTCCTCGGACGCCATGGCGAGGGCACTGGCCCGCCACTACACGGCCGTCGCGCCCCGCACCCGTACGAGCCGGAGGCCCGCGGCACCCTCGCGGGCAGGAACCGTCCGCCGGCCCGTCGCACCGGAGGGGAGGAGCCGTACCGCGGGGGAGGCCACGAGTCCTCCGGTGCCCGACGGCCCGTCGGCGGTGGGCAGCACCGCACGCGGTGCGTGCCCCCGGACGGCGTCGTCGCGGGGGTGATCCCCGCGACGACGGTCGCGCCGCCGGAGCCGGCACGGGAGCACCCCGTCCGGGCCCGGGGTGCTCCTGCGGACGGGGACGTGGACGCGGATACCGCGGCGAGGCCGGTCAGGCGGGGGGCTGGAGCTCCTCGTGCCGAGGGATCTCGGCGGGCACCGCCGAACGCCACGCGCCCGCACCGCAGTTCGGCGGGAAGGCCGGGAAGAGGTGCCCGGCCATGTCGATGCGCCACGTGTGCGCGGCGGCGCAGTCGCAGACGTACTCGCCGGCCTCGGGCGTGTACGTGCCGGGCAGGTAGCGGGCGGGTGCGGTCATGGTGTTCTCCTCGCTCGGTCGACGGGGCGTCGCGACGTCCTTCGCCGGCCCGTCCGGCGGCGGATGCGCGCCCGCGGCGCCGTTCACCTGGACGGCCCTGCCCGCCGACGGGGCGGGGAAGACGGACCGTCCTCGCGGTCACGGCGGCGCGTCGCGGCGCAGGCGCTCCCGTTCCCGCTCCTGCTCCAGGAGGGCGGGCAGGTCGCGCAGCCGGTCCAGACCCCGCACCGCCCGGGTCATGCGGGCGTTGCGGTCGAGCCGGTCCCGGTGCCGGTGGAGGAAGGCCCAGTAGCCGGCGGTGAACGGGCAGGCGTCCTCGCCGACCCGCCGGTCCGGACGGTAGCGGCATGGACCGCACAGGTCGCTCATGCGGTCGATGTAGGCGCCGCCGGAGGTGTACGGCTTCGTCGTCATCCTGCCGGCGTCGGCGTACTGGGACATGCCCACCACGTTGGGCAGCATCACCCAGTCGTACCCGTCGACGAAGCAGCGGTGGAACCAGTCCGTCACGGCCGCGGGGTCCCAGCCGCGCTGGAGGGCGTGACCTCCGAGGACCATGAGACGTGGGATGTGGTGGGTCCACCCCGTGTCGCGGACCTGGCGCAGCACCGTCGCCAGGCACCGGGCCGACACGGCGTCCGCGTCGAGGTCTTCCCACCAGCGGGGCAGGGCACCGGTGTGGCCGAGCACGTTCGACGTCCTGTACTCCTCGCCGAAGTGCCAGTAGAGGTGCCAGACGTATTCGCGCCAGCCGGCGACCTGGCGCACGAACCCCTCCACCGAGTTGAGCGGCGCCTCGCCCGCCCGCCAGACGGCCTCCGCCCCTTCCACGCACTCGGCCGGATCGAGCAGTCCGAGATTCAGGGACGAGGACAGCAGGCTGTGGCTCATGGTGCCGTCTCCGGCGAGCATGGCGTCCTCGTGCGCGCCGAACCCGGCGAGCCGGTGGTGCAGAAAGCGGCGCAGCGCGGCCAGGGCCTCCCGGCGGTCGGCCGGGAACGCCCGGGGACCGTCGCGGCCGACGAAGGAGACGTCCCCGTCCCTCTCCCAGCGGTCCAGGTCGCGCCGGACCTCGTCGTCGACGGAGTCCTCCCGCGGGCGGTACGGCGCGGGCGCGTCGAGCGACGACGCTCCGCGCGGCGGAGGCCGGCGGTTCTCGTGGTCGAGGTTCCACGTGCCGCCCGCCGGCTCGCCGCCGTCCATGAGGAGGTCGTGGTCGCGGCGGACGTGCCGGTAGAAGGCCTCCATGCGGAGCGTGCGCTGTCCGCCCGCCCATTCGGCGAAGGCGTCGGGGCCGACCAGGAACCCGCGCGGCGGCAGCACGGTGACGTTGTCGAGCGAACGCACGAGGCGCAGGGCCGCCCGCGAGGTCGGGTGGTGCACCGTCACCCGCCCGCGGCCGACGGCGCGCCGGAGCCCTTCCCGGTAGGTGTCCGCCCGCACGTACGTGACCCGGTCCCCGAGCTCGGCGGCGCGGTGCCGCATCGCCGAGAGGATCAGGTGGGCCTTGGCGCGGTGGAATCGGCGGCGCCGGAAGACGGCCCGCGATTCGATCATCACGACGGGTGCGTCATGGGCGGGGCCGCCGTCACCCGGCCGGAGGAAGGCGGGCCCGAGCTGATCGCCGAAGAGCCAGTGCGTGTCCGTCATGCCGCATCCGTTCCCGCGCGGTGCTCCACGGCACCGCCCGTACTCCGTCCGTACCCGTTCGCACGTTTTCGCCCCGCGGCCGCCCGCCGGATGCGGCGGTCGACGGAACGGACCAGCGCCCGTCCCTCGCGGGTCCGCCCGGCGGGGGACAACAGCCTGCGCCGCGCATCCGGACCGGGACGTGCCGAGAAGAACGTGACGAAAGGTCACAAAAGGTGCCTCACGAGGCGTCCGTCCGCGACCCGCCCGCCAGGGCGGAGAGCGGTGGACACGGGAAGCGAGGGGAACGCGGTGAGACTCAAGGACGAACTGCCCGTCGACCACCATCTGGCCACGGTGTACCGCTGGGGCGCGGCCCTCTGCGGAGTCATCCTGCTCGTGTTCGGCTGCCTCGGTTTCGCCGACGCGCTCAGCCCCTTCGACACCTCTGGTGACCGGATCGCGGGCATGACCACCAACACCGCCCTGAGCGTGATCTCGGTCGTCGTCGGCTTCGTCCTGCTGGCGGGCGCCGCCGTGGGCGGGAACACCGCCTCGACTCTGAACCTGACCGTCGGTGGCTCTTTCCTGATCAGCGGGTTCTACCACCTGTTCGTGCTGGACCGGTCGGCCAACTTCCTGGACTTCGGCATGACCAACGTGATGTTCAGTTTCGTCATGGGGCTGCTGATCCTCACGTTCGGGATGTACGGGCGGGTCTCCAGCAAGCTGCCCCACGACAACCCGTACTGGCGCCGGCGCCACCCGCGCGAGGCCGCCGCGGAGTCTCTGGCCCGGCGCCGGGCCGCCGTCCTGGCGCGGGACGAGCGTGCCGTGCCGCCGTCGCTTCCCGGCACGTCCTCGCCGGCGCTGCCGGAAGGTCCGCCACGGTGACCGGCGGCCGTCGGGAGGGGGCCCGGCTCCGCGACGACGGCGCGGGGTTCTCCGGAGCGCGGGTGCTGATCGTGGGGGCGACAGGGGAGATCGGGGGCCTGGCGGCGCGGTCGCTGCACCGGCGGGGAGCGTCGGTGGCCCTGGCCGGCCGGGACGCCGGGCGCCTCACCGAGCGGTCACGGCAGGCGGGCGCGTGCCCCCGCCGCGTCTTCGACGCCTATGACCTCGACGGCTGCGAGGGGCTGGCGGCGTGGGCGGCGGGCTCCCTCGGAGGGCTGGACCGCGTCGTCGTCGCCGTCGGCGTGGCCGGCTTCGGGCGCGCGGAGGACGTCGGAGAAGCCGCCGCCGAGCACCTGATGACCGTGAACGCCCTCGCGCCCATGGCCGCCGTCCGGGGCGCCCTTCCCCTGCTCGCGGCCGGCGGGGCGGTCGCGGTCGTGACCGGCGCGGTGGTCGACGCGCCGCCGCGCGGCATGGCCGACTACGCGGCCGCCAAGGCGGCGCTCGCCACCTGGCTGGAGGTGGTGGGCCGGGAGCAGCGGGCCCGGGGCGTTCGCGTCCTCGACGTACGGATGCCCCACCTGGACGGTGGTTTCGCCGCCCGGGCCGTGACCGGGAGCGCGCCCGCGCTGCCTCCCGGCGCCGACCCGGTGGCGTCCGTCGAGCGCCTCCTGGTCGCTCCCCTCGCCGGCGCGCCGGGCAGCCGGTGATCACCGTCCGCGGGGGCGCGGACGGTCAGCGGCCGGTCGGCCAGGGGCTGTCGGCGCCGGCGGCGGCGGGGTGTTCGGTGCGGGCGGGGCAGCAGCCGATGGGGCAGAGGTCGTGGGAGGGTCCGAGGGCGCCCAGGGCGCAGCGCTCCGCGCGCGTGCCGCGTTCGGCGGCG
>JOFO01000055.1 GCA_000721275.1 Microtetraspora glauca
TCGGGGCCGGGCGGGTCGTCATGGCGGGGCTCCTCGGGGCCTGGGGAAGGCGGGGGTGGGGGTTTCGGTGACCGGGGCGGGCGGGGGGTCACCGCCGCGGGGTCATGGCTCTGGACGGCCGTACACCCTGGTTCGACGGGCCGGCCCCCTCGGGCGATACGCCCCCGGCAGCGTGACCCGCGTCACCCGGCGCCCCTCCCCCGCCGCCATCCGCATCCCGGGACGGGTGACCGATCCGTGGACCGGTGGTGCACGGGGGTGGGCTCTCGGGTGAGGATGCTGCGGACGGCCGGAGACGGGCCGGGAGCGAGGAGAGACGACGATGACCATCGAGTGGCGCTACACCATCCACCCCGGCCTCGGTGTGCTCTCCTTGGCCGGTTTCCTCGGCCAGGAGGCCGTCGGACGGTTCCAGGGGGCCGTCGGCTGGGCGCTCGCGCGCGGTACCGGGCCGGTCGTCCTCGACCTGACCGGGTTGCGCGGCTGGTCCGACGGCGGACGGCTCGCCGTGTCCGAGGCCGCGTCGCGGCTGGCCGCCGAGGGGCGCGGGCTGGAGCTCGCCGCCGTGCCGGCGGGCGGCGGTTTCGGCGACGGGCCGGTGGCCATCGCGGTCCACGGCGACCTCGCCACCGCTCTCGCCGCCCACCGGGACCGGGGCGTCGAGGAACGCGCCTGGCGCAGCGACGCCTGGCCCGACGGCGGCTGAGGCAGGCCACGACAGGGTGGGCGTTCAGAACCAGTGCAGGCAGTGCGGCGGGCGGGCGGTCCGGAAGAGGGCGTCGGCGCGATCGGCCGCCTCCGCGTGGTGGGCGCGTACGTGGCCGGCGCGGACCAGCGCGCTCGGGGCCGTACCGCCGAGGTAGACCGAGCCCAGGTCGCTGACGTCCAGCGACAGGTCGGGCCGCCGGTCCGTGGGGACGCAGTCGGCCTTGCCGTCCCGGACGGTCAGCAAGTGGCGGCCGGACGTGCCGAGGAACGGGTCGTGGACGTCGAGGACGAGCTCCCCGTCGGCGAGCCAGCCGCGCGCGGTGAGCGCCGCCGGGACGTCCAGGATCCGCACCCACAGCCAGTCGGTGTCGTGGCTGACCTCGGCGGCGCGGTAGTCCGCGAACCGGTACCGCAGCGGATGACCGGGCGGCACGTGCTTGAGGACGATCTTCTCGGCCAGGTCGTGGTCGAGCGCGAACCGGGCCAGCGCGGCGAACACCGCGTCGTCGGCGGCGATGATCTCGTCGACCGTCAGCGTCCCGCCGTCGAGGGAGTACGAGGCGTACCCGTCCGGGCTTCCGTCGGCGCCCCGGTGGACGGCGACGTGACGCGGCGCCTTCGCGACCGGGGGCTGTCCGGCGCCGAGCGCCCACCAGCGGGGCGGCCGGGAGAGGGCGCCGGGCTGGGTGCGGCGGTAGTCGTCGTAGACCTCTTCGAGGACGGCGCCTGCATCGGCCCGCCGGACCAGTTCGACGGAGCCGGGGGCGGCTGCCGTGAGGTCCGGGGACGCCGGTCCCGAGGCGTCGCGCGGTACGCCTCGGGGAGCCGCGAACGCGCTCCGGTGGCGCGGGACGGTCATCCGCTGCGTGGAGGTCGCCGGTCCGTAGCCGAACCTGCGGTAGATGACGGCCTCGGAGGCCAGCAGCACGGACAGGACCTCGCCCCGGGCCTTCAGCCCGGTGAGCTGATGCCGCATCATCGCGCTGAGCACGCCCTGCCGCCGGTGCGAGGGCAGCACGCCGACGGCGGTCACGCCGGCGACCGGGACGACGGTCCCGCCGGGCAGCGTGAGCTCGAAGGAGTACGCGCCCGAGGTGCCGACGGGCCGCCCGTCGGGAGCGACGGCGAGCAGGTTCCGGTCCATCTCCAGAGCAGCCCACCAGACGCCGCCGCCGTCCTCGCCCGGGGTCTCCGGGAACCGTCCGAAGGCGGCGTGCAGGGTGTCGACGAACACGCCGAGGTCGGCGTCGGTCGTGGGACGGATCTCTACCACCGGGGGCCTCCTCAGGTGTGCCCGCGCGGCCCGTGTGCCGCGCGGGCCTTTCGTACGGCTCACGCTGCCCCTGTGCCGCGCGCCCCGCATCCGTATGCGTACGCGTATCCGCATCCGCATCCGCTCAGTCGAGGCAGAACTCGTTGCCCTCGACGTCCCGCATGTTGATGCAGGACTCGTTGACGCCGTCGGCGTACAGCGTCCGGTCGTGGACCGCGCCGAGCGCGACCAGGCGGGCGCACTCCGCCTCCAGCGCGGCCAGGCGCTCCGCGCCGACGAGGCCGGTGCCGACGCGCACGTCGAGGTGGACCCGGTTCTTGACGGTCTTGCCCTCGGGGACGCGCTGGAAGGAGAGCCGCGGTTCGTCGCCGACCGGGTCGATGGCGGCCCAGTCCGCGCCCCGCCGCCCGGGCTCGGCGGCGTCGAACTCCGCCCAGGAGGCGAACCCCTCGGGCGCCGGCGGCACGTCGTGCCCGAGCACCGCACGCCAGAAGCGCGCGACCCGTTCCGGTTCCGCGCAGTCGAAGGTGATCTGGAGCTTCTTGATCGACGGCATCCGGCCATCATAGGGAGGGCGTTCCTCCGGCGCCTCTGGATATGTGCGCCCTGGCCGGAGGGTGAGGATACGGCCCCAACTCGCAGTGCCGGAAACGGGCTTGGGCCACGGCGAGCGAAACAGGCCGCCGGCCACGGCGCTCCCCCCCCCCCGTCGTTCACACCCATGAACACCCTTCACGTACGCGCATATTGACGTGTCTCCGACACTCCCCCTAGCGTCGGCGCCAGCACTCCAGAAAGCGCTTTCCCCCTCCTCCCGTGTCCGAGCCGCATCCCCCACCAGGAGACACCGATGCGCACGAAGCGCACGAAGCGCACCCCTTCCCTCGCCCTGAGCGCGGCCCTCGCCGCAGGCACCCTCGCCGCGTTGTCAGGCGCCGGTACCGCCCAGGCCGCGACCGCCCGGTACGAGGCCGAGGTCTCGCCCGCCGTCTGCACCGGCACCATCGACTCCGACTGGACCGGGTACTCCGGCAGCGGGTTCTGCAACGGCACCAACGCCGTCGGCGCCCACGCGCAGTTCACCGTCACGGCGCCCGCCGCCGGGAGCGCGACGCTCACCGTGCGGTACGCCAACGGGACGACGGCCGACCGCCCGGCCTCCGTCGTGGTCAACGGGTCGACCGTCGCCGCCTCGGCCTCCTTCGCGCCGACCGGTACGTGGACGGGCTGGACGTCCCGGACGTTCACCGTGCCGGTCGCGGCCGGCGCCAACACCGTACGCCTCTCGCCGACGACGGCCGCCGGGCTGCCCAACGTCGACCACGTCGAGCTGAGCACCGCCGACTCCCCCGCCCCGTCCGGCCCCGCCCTCTACGTCTCCCCCACCGGCACCGCGGGCGCCTCCGGCACCCAGGCCGACCCGACGACTCTCGCCTCCGCGATCACCCGGATCGGCGCCGGCGGCACGATCTACCTGCGCGGCGGCACGTACGCGCACACCACCACCGTCACGGTCGCCCCGGGCAACAACGGCACCGCCGCCGCCCGCAAGACGATCGCCGCCTACCCGGGCGAGACGCCGGTGCTCGACTTCTCCGCGATGGCCGAGGCGTCGTCCAACCGCGGGCTCGCCCTGAACGGCAACCACTGGCACGTGAAGGGCCTGATCGTGCAGCGCGCCGGCGACAACGGCATCTACGTCGGCGGCAGCGACAACGTCATCGAGCGCACGGTCACCCGCTTCAACCGGGACACCGGGCTCCAGCTCGGCCGGATCGCCTCCACGACCCCGCGCGACCAGTGGCCGGCCCGCAACCTCATGGTGAGCGTCGAGTCGCACGACAACGCCGACACGGCCGGCGAGAACGCCGACGGCTTCGCCGCGAAGCTGACGACCGGGCCGGGGAACGTCTTCCGGTACGCGGTCGCCCACCACAACATCGACGACGGCTGGGACCTCTACACCAAGCCGGACACCGGCCCGATCGACCCGGTGACGATCGAGTACTCCCTCGCGTACACCAACGGCACCCTCTCCGACGGCACCGTGAACGCGAACGGCGACCGCAACGGCTACAAGCTCGGCGGGGAGTCCATCGCCGTCGACCACGTCGTACGGCGGAGCATCGCCTACCGCAACGGCAAGCACGGCTTCACGTACAACAGCAACCCGGGCTCGCTGAAGGTCTCCGAGAACATCTCGGTCGACAACGCGCAGCGCAACTTCACCTTCGAGGCCGGTACGTCGGTCTTCCGGGGCAACACCTCGTGCCGCAGCACCAGTTCGGGAACCAATGACAAGCTGGTGGGCGACGCGGACGGCACGAACCAGTTCTGGACCGGCACGAACGGCTCGCGCTGCGCGGCCTACAGCGGCGCCCTCGGCTGGTCGTTCGCGCCGGACGGTTCGCTCGCCGCCACCTTCGGGGGTCGTCCCGTCACCTGGTGATCCGCCGACCGTGAACTGCGCGCCCGTGCCGGTCCGTTCAGGCGCGGGCGCGCAGTTCTCTGCCGAGGGCGTACGCGGCGCGCAGGTCGTCGCCCTCGTATCCGGCGCCGGCCAGCGCGCGCAGCGCCGGGGAGGCGTTGACGGCGACGGTGTGCCGCAGGACGGAGAAGAGCGGCACGTCGGAGCCGGAGTCGCCGTAGGCGACGCAGGAGTCCCGGTCGAGGCCGAGGGCGGTGCGGAGCCGGTCGACGGCGGTCACCTTGTCCTGCGGGACGAGGATCCGCGCGGGGTCGAGCGCCGCCCGGAACGGCGGCGGCGGGAAGCCGGACGCCACCACGTCGTCGACGCCGAGGCCGCGGAGCCGTTCGGCGAAGAAGTCCGGCGACATGGTGACGACGACGGCCCGGTCGCCGCGCTCGCGGATGTCCGCAAGGACCTCCGCGAGCCCGCCGATCCACGGCGCCCCGTCGAAGGCCGCGGCGACGACGCCCGGCGTCAGCTCCCGCCACAGCCCGTGCAGCGCGGCGGCGAACCCCCGCGTGTCGATGCCGCCCGCCGCGAACGCGACCTCCAGCGCCCGCAGTTCGTCCAGGCAGCCGAGCCGCGCGGCGATCTCCAGACTGGCCGAGGTGTCCCTCAGCAGCGTGCCGTCCATGTCGAAGACGTGCAGCAGCCGTCCGTCCTTCACCGCGTCTCCCTCCGGGTCCGGGGATCAGCGTACGGCGCGACCCCGGCGGTTCGCCGGGCCCTCCGGACCCCGGCCCGGACCGCCCATGCGACCGCCCGCTCCCGGAAGGGCCTGCGCCGGGCGCGCCGGGTACGGTCGTGCCGCGAGGACGAGGGAGGCGGACATGGCGGTCGTACGGCCCGACGAGGTGGTGGGGCCCCTGGAACGGGGGGTCGCCGTGCTGCGGGCCGTCGTCGACGGCGGCGGACGGCGCGGGGTCGGGGAGGTGGCGCGGGCGACCGGGCTCGCGCGGGCCACCGTGGACCGGGTCGCCACCACGCTCACCGTCCTCGGGGTGCTGCGCGCCGAGGGGCGCGATCTGGTGCTCGCGCCGGGTGCCGCCGAGCTCGGCAACGCTTATCTGGACTTCTGCGGGCTGCCCGCCCTTCTCGGGCCGCACGTGGCCGCGCTCGCCGAGGAGGCCGACGCGCCCGTGTCGCTCGCCGTCGCGGACGGGGACGGGGTCCGCTTCCTCACGCAGGCGTCCCGGCGGCGCGCCATGGCGATCTCGTTCCGGCCCGGCGACCTGCTGCCCGCCGAACGCTGCGCGCCCGGCGCCCTGTTCGCCGCCGGCTGGGATGAGGAGCGGTTCGCCGCGTGGCGGGAGCGGCACCCCGGCGACGTCGGGTTCCCGGCGCGGGTGCGGGAGGCCCGCGAGCGGGGGGTGGCCGTCGACGACCAGCTGATCGAGCCGGGGCTGGTGGCCGTCGCCCTGCCCGTACGGGACCCGGCGGGGGCCGTCGTGTGCGCGGTCAGCGTCGTCAGCCACACCAGCCGGCACGACGCCGCCGCCCTGGAGGCGCTGGTCCTCGCCCCGCTGGCCCGGACCGTCGCGGCGATGGAGGCCGCGCTCGCCTCGGGGCGGGGAGGTGCGCGCGCCGCCGGACCGGCCCACTCGCGCGCGCTCAAGGAGGAGTTGGGGTCGGGCTACCTCCAGTCGCTGGCCCGGGGGCTCGACGTGCTGCGCGCCTTCGGAGCCGTACGCGGGCCGGCGCGGCTCACGGATCTCGCCGCGCTCGCCGGGCTGCCCCGGGCGACCGCCCGGCGGTCGCTGATCACGCTGTGCCACTTGGGGTACGTCCGGGAGGAGGCCGGGGGGTTCGTGCTGCTCCCCCGGGTCCTCGGACTCGGCCACGCCCTGCTGTCCGCCCTCACCCTCCCGGAGATCGCCACGCCGCACCTCGTCCGGCTGGTGCGTGCGGTGCGCGAGTCCGCTTCGGTGGCGGTGCTGGACGGCGACGACATCCGGTACGTGGCCCGGGTGGCGGGCAGTCGCGTGATGCACATCGACATCGTCGTGGGCACCCGCCTGCCCGCGTACGCCACCTCGATGGGGCGGGTGCTGCTCGGCGCCCTGCCCGGGGCCGAGCGGGACGCGCGGCTGGCGCGGATCACCCCGGAGGCCCTGACCCCCCGGACCCTCACCGGGCCCGCGGAGCTGCGGGAGGCCGTGGCGGAGACCGCCGGGCGCGGGTTCGGATGGGTGGAGGAGGAGCTGGAGGAGGGGCTGCGGTCGGTCGCGGTGCCGGTCCGCGACGGCACCGGCCGGGTGGTCGCGGCACTCAACGTGGCGCTGCACGCGGGCCGTTGCGCCCCGGAGGAGAGCCTGGCGGTCCTGCTGCCGCAGCTGCGGGAGACCGCCGGCCGGATCTCGGCGGACCTGGCGGCGGTGGGCCGCCACGCCGCCGTCCCCACCGGCTGAGCCTGCCCGGTCCCGGTGCGGCGCGCCCGGTCACGCCTCGCGGTGGCCGGTAGCCGCGCCCGCGGCGTCGTCGTGGCGGTCCGGTGCGGGCGGTCCGGCGGCGGGGTGGAGGGCCGCCGCAGCGGCGAGCGTCAGTTCCAGGGCGAAGGGGTAGCCGCTGTCGCGCATCTCGGCGGCGAGGAGGGGATAGGTGGCGGCGATGTGCGGGTGGGTGTCGGCGGGAAGACGGCCGTAGACCTGGTGCCAGACCTCGGTGTCCGCCTCGCGCGCGACCGGCGGCATCGCCCCGGCTGCCGCGTCCTGGGCGGCGAAGGCCAGTGCCTGGTCGACGAAGGCGTGGTAGATCCGGACCGCCAGGGCGTCCGGGAAGCCGCCGTCCCGCAGGATGCCGAGGATGTTCTCGACCGCCCGCGTCTCGTGGGCGCGGCCGGTCGTGCGGTGCGCGGCGAGGAGGGCGGCCTGGGGCTGGGCCACGTACGCGGCGTGGATGCGCAGGCCCAGGGCGCGCAGGTCGGCGCGCCAGTCGCCAGTCGGCTCCCAGCCCTCCTGGGCCCGCCCGATGACCTCGTCGGCGATCGCGAGGAGCAGGGCGTCGGTGTTGCGGAAGTACCGGTAGAGGGCGCTGGGGTCGGCGCCGAGGGCCGCGCCCAGCCGGCGTACGGAGAGGGCTGCGGCGCCGTGCTGGGCGACCAGGCGCAGCGCGGTGTCGACGATGAGCCGTTCGGAGAGGACGGCGCCCTGCTTGGTGGGGCGGCGGCGCTGCCGGTTTCCTTCGGGTACGACGCGTGCGGACATGGCCGGGGACCTTACGTCAACACCATTGACGTGTAAACGGCTCGCGGGCTTCCATGGCGCCCGTCACCCGAAACGGCGGCGCCGGCCCGGTCCGGCCGCCGCCCGGTACGACCCGTCCGACGGCCGCCCCGCGCCGCACCGCGCTCCGGCCGGCCGTCGTCCGCCCCGCGCCCCCGCCGGCGCGGCCGCACGCAAGGGAGCCGCCGTATGCCCCAGGCCGATCTGGTCTTCACCCGAGGCCCCGTCCTCACCCTGGACCCGGCGCGGAGCCGGGCCACCTCGCTCGCCGTGACCGGCGACCGGATCACCGCCGTCGGCCACGACGAGGTGCGCGAGCTGATCGGGCCCGGCACCGAGGTGGTGGACCTGACCGGCAAGCTCCTGCTGCCCGGTTTCCAGGACTCCCACATCCACGCGGTGGGCGGCGGCACCGAGCTCGCCGAGTGCGACCTCACCGGCAGCACCGACGTCACGGAGTACCTGGCGCGGATCCGCGAGTACGCCGAGGCGCACCCGGACCGGGAGTGGATCACCGGCGGCGGCTGGTCGATGGAGAGCTTCGAGGGCGGCATGCCGACCCGTGAGCTCCTCGACGCGGCCGTCCCGGACCGCCCGGTCCTGCTGGCGAACCGCGACCACCACGGCGCCTGGGCGAACTCCCGGGCGCTGGAACTGGCCGGCCTCACCGCGGACACGCCGGACCCGGCGGACGGCCGGATCGAGCGGGATCCCGACGGCACCCCGAACGGCATGCTCCAGGAGGGCGCGACCGCGCTGGTCTCCCGCCTGGTGCCGGACAGGACGGCGGAGGACCGGCTGGCGGGCCTGCTGCGGGCGCAGCGGTTGCTGCACTCGCTGGGGATCACCGGCTGGCAGGACGCGCTGCTCGGGTCCTTCAACGGCATGTCGGACCCGTCGGACGCCTATCTGACGGCGGCGAAGGACGGTTCGCTCACCGCCCGGGTGACCGGGGCGCTCTGGTGGGACCGCGAGCGCGGTTCCGAGCAGATCGCCGAACTGGTCGACCGGCGCGAGCAGTTGACCTCGGGCCGGTTCCGCGCCACCTCGGTCAAGATCATGCAGGACGGCATCGCGGAGAACTTCACGGCCGCGATGCTCACCCCGTATCTCGACGGCTGCGGCTGCGCGACCGGCAACACCGGGCTGAGCTTCGTCGACCCGGTGGCGCTGCGCGGCCATGTGGCCGCGCTCGACGCCCTCGGCTTCCAGGTGCACTTCCACGCGCTCGGCGACCGCGCCGTGCGGGAGGCGCTGGACGCGATCGAGGCGGCGATCGCGGCCAACGGGCGGCGCGGCAACCGCCACCACCTCGCCCACCTCCAGGTCGTCCACCCGGACGACCTGCCGCGCTTCGCCGCCCTCGGCGCCATCGCCAACATCCAGCCGCTGTGGGCGGCGCACGAGCCGCAGATGGACGACCTCACGATCCCGTTCCTGGGTCCGGAACGGGCGTCCTGGCAGTACCCGTTCGCCTCGCTGCTGCGCGCCGGGGCCACGCTGGCGGCGGGCAGCGACTGGCCGGTGTCGAGCCCGAACCCGATCGAGGGCATCCACGTCGCCGTGAACCGGCGCGACCCGGAGGCGGGGGACGACCGGGTGTTCTACCCGGAGGAGCGCCTCGACCTGCTCTCGGCGCTCACCGCGTACACGGCCGGCACGGCCCATGTGAACGGCCTCGACGACGCGGGCAGCCTGATGCCCGGCCACCTCGCCGACCTCGTCGTGCTCGACCGGGACGTCCTGGCCGCGCCCGCGGACGAGATCGCCGAGGCCCGGGTGGAGCGCACGTACGTCGGCGGCCGGCTGGTGTACGAGGTGTGAGCGTCGGCCTCGTCCGGCCCGGGCGGCCGCCGGGCGGCACCGGGGAACGTGGCGCCGCTCACCCGGCAGCCCGCCCTCCCCCCGTTCGGCGCGGGCTCAGCGCGCCGGGCCGGCGGCCGCCCCGCCGAGCCGGTCGAGTACGGCCCGGGCGGCGCGGGTCACGGCGGCGCGGGAGGCGTCCGTGCGGTCGAACGCCTCGAAGCCGTGGCGGCCCTCCGGGACGTCGACGATCTCGACGTCCGTCCCGTGCTCGCCGGCCGCGGTGAGGAAGTCCTCCACCGTGGCCGCGAACGCGGGGTGTTCGCGTCCGGCGCGGACGAGGACGACCGGCAGCGGGCCGGCGCCGGCGACCGCCGTCACCGGGCGGAAGCGGGACGGGACGGTCTCCCAGCCGGGCGGTGTGCCGAGGACCGGGTAGGAGAGGGCGAGGCAGCGCAGCCACGGCGGCGGCGCGGCCAGCCAGTCGGCGGCGAGGAGGCCGCCGCCGGAGAAGATCCAGAGCGCGATCCGGTCGGGGTCGGTGCGCGGGTGGGCGCGGAGCAGTGCGACCGCCTCGGCGAGGTCGTCGGCGGCGCGGGCGTAGTCGGTCAGGGCGTGCAGCCGGTGGTCGACGGTGGCGCCGACAACGCCGAGCCCGGCCAGGTGGCGGGCGTAGCCCCGGTAGAAGGGCGTCTCGCGCGGGGTGGGGGTGCGGTCGGCGTCGACGGGGCCGCCGTGCACGAGGAGGACGGCGGGCCGGCGCCCTTCCCCGTCGGGCGCGTACACGTCGAGCCGGCCGTGCCGCTCGTACGGGAACTCCCGGGTCTCCAGCAGGAACTCCACCTCCTCGTAGTTCGGCTGGTCGTCGGCGAGCGTGAGCCTCCGGCCCTCCCCCGCCGCCGACCGCAGCAGCAGTGCGGCGAGTTCGGCGGGGTGGGTGAGCATCGGCCAGTGTCCGGCGGGCAGTTCGAAGAAGGCGTAGCCGGGTCCGGCGAGCTTCCTGAGGTGCGCGGGTCCCGTCCGGACGAGCATTTCGACGACGTCGACGCCCGGCCCGTCGGCGGTGCACATCACCGCGCTCGCGGGCACCCGTTCCACGGCGCCGCCGAGCCGCAGGGGTTCGGTGAGGGTCCGGGCGGGCTGCGGCGCCGCGAGCCGGTCGAGGCGGGCGAGGTCGGCGGCGGACAGTCCGGCGAGGCTGCCCCAGCGCGCCCACTCCTCCCCGCGGGGCGCGGGGAGCGGCGCGGTGTCGTGGCCGAGCCGGTCCCGGACGGTCTCGTCGCGGACGAGGAGCAGCGCCGGGTCGCCGTCCGAGGGCAGCCCGGCGGCCACGTACACGACCCTGGCGACCCGGTCCGGCCGCCGGTCGGCGGCGCCGAGCACGGGGTGGATGCCGTAGGCGTGCCCGACGAGGACGACCTCCGGGTCGTCGATCCCGTCCACGATCGCGGTCACCTCCCCGATGTGCGTGCCGAGTCCGGCGCCGGGGTCGCCGTCCAGTGTCACCGGAAGGACCCCGGCGCCCGCGTCCCGCAGCCGCCCCGCGACCCGGTCCCACAGCCACCCGCCGGTGAACGCCTCTCCCACCAGAACGAACGTCGTCATCCCCGCCTCCTCGTCCTCGCCGCCCGTCGCGGTCGCCGGCAGGCTAGGAACTCCCCCTGGGGGAGATTCCACCGTGCGCGCGGGCGGTTAGGGTCGGCCGCGGGAGGTGCGGGGTGGACGCGGACGGGACGTGGAGCATCGGGGAGCTGGCCGGACGGGCCGGGGTGACGGTGAAGACCGTGCGGTACTACTCCGACCGGGGGCTGCTGCCGGAGGCCGGGCGCAGCGGCGGCGGGCACCGGCGGTACAGTCCCGGGGCGCTGGCGCGGCTGCGGGAGATCCGCTCGCTGCGCGCGCTGGGCCTCGGCGTGCCCGAGGTGGCGCGGGCGCTGGAGGACGACGGGCGGCTGGCGGACGTGGTCGCCGGGGAGCTGCGGGGCGTGGCGCGGGAGCGGGCGGCGCTGGCGTGGCGGGAGGCGTCGCTGCGGCTGCTCGCGGAGTGCGACGGTGCCGAACGGACCGAGCTGCTGCCCCTGTTGGGCGCGTCCGCGCTGCCGCCGGACACGGACGCGGTGGTCCGGTTCTGGCGCCGGTCGCTGCCCGTGCGGCTGCCGGCGCCGCTGGTGGCGCGGGTCCTGGACGAGGTCGTGCCGGTGCCGCCGGACGAGCCGTCGCCCGGTCAGGTGCGGGCCTTCGCGCTGCTGCGGGCGCTGGTGTCGGACCCCCGGCCGGAGCGGGCGCCGGCACCGCCGCTGCGGGGCGAGCGGTACCGGCCGGCGGTGCTGTACGAGGGGCTGGCGGAGGCGTACGAACTGGCGGGCGCGGAGGTGCGGGCGGGGCGCCCGCCCGGCGGCCGGGGCGTCCTGGACTGCTTCGCGGACGCGTACGCCCGGGCCCTGGGCGAAACGGACTCGCCGGCGTTCCGGGGGCGGCTCGCGGGACTGCTCGGCCGGGAGGAGACGACGGTGATGGCGCGGTACTGGAAGCTGGCCGTCCCGCTCCTCCCGCCGGACCGCCCCCCGCTCGGCCTCCTCCACCACCACCTGACGGAAACCCTGACGCGGACCCTGCCGGAGAGCGGGGCGACCGGCGGCTGACCGGGAGGTGGCGTCCGCATGGCGGCGCCCCGGCGTCCAGCTGGTGGGCGGCGTGGTGGCGGATCTCCGCCTTTCCGCGACGTCGCCGCAGGTCAGAGCCGTACGCAACCGGCTGCCGGTGGCGCAATACTGCGGCAACACCACCCGAGCGGCGGCCCGGTTACGTTCCTTGCCATGCCCGCCGAACGCACCCCCGCCGCCCTCCCGGTCGCCGCCGCCCGCCGTCGCCGGCTGCGCGCGGACCGGGCCCGGCAGCTCGCCGACCTGCTGCGGCACCAGATCCTCACCGGCGCCTTCCCGCAGGGGGTGCTGCCGCTGGAGGACGTGCTCGCGGCCGACCACCACGCCAGCCGGAACACCGTCCGGCAGGCCCTCGACCTGCTGCGCGGCGAGGGTCTGGTGGAGCGGCAGCCCGGGGTGGGGACGGTCGTCGTCGGCGAGAAGTACCCGCACGGCCTGGACCGCCTCCAGGGCCTCGCCGAGACCCTGCGCGAGCACGGCACGGTCACCAACGAGGTGCGGAACCTCGGACCCGTGCGGGCGCCGGGCCCGGTGGCCCACCGGCTCGGCCTGCCGGACGGCGCCGACGTGCTGTGCGTGGAGCGGCTGCGGCGGCTCGGCGGGCTGCCGCTCTCGCTCGACCTGTCGTACCTGCCGATGGACGTCGGCGGCGGGCTGATCGGCTGCGACCTGGAGCACACGGACGTGTTCCGGCTGCTGGAGCAGCTGACCGGCGGGCCGCTCGGCCACGCCGAGATCACCCTGGAGGCGGTGAACGCCGACGCGCACGCGGCGGCCGTCCTCCAGGCGCCGCGCGGCGCGGCCCTGCTGATGCTGGAACGGCTCACCCATCTGCCGTGCGGCCGGCCGGTGGACCTCGAGTTCATCCGCTTCCGCGGCGACCGGATCACCATGAGCGGCGTCCTGCGCCGCTCCCCCTGACGGCGCCCTCCCCTGCCTCTTTCCCCTTTTCCCCTTCCTCTGGAGCCCCGCCATGCCCCTCGTGCCCCAGCGCGCCGACGTGCCCGTGACGATCGACGAGTCCCGCTGCATCGACGGCTGCACCCTCTGCGTCGACATGTGCCCGCTGGACTCGCTCGCGATCCGCGAGGAGGACGGCAAGGCGTACATGCACGTCGACGAGTGCTGGTACTGCGGCCCGTGCGCCGCCCGCTGCCCCACCGGCGCGGTGACCGTCAACATGCCCTACCTGCTCCGCTGAGAGGCCCGACCTCTATGACCGGAAAGAGAATCACCCGCCTCGGGCTGCCCCTGGCCCTGCTGCTGCTCCCGCTCGCCACCGGCTGCGGCGGTCCGGCCGGCGCGGACGACGAGGCCGGCGGGACCGTGACGGTGACCGTCGGCTACCAGTCGAAGACCATCAACACTGTGACCGCCGGCACCCTGCTCCGCTCCCTCGGCTACTTCGAGGAGGAACTGGCCGCCCAGGGCCGCCGGGACGGCGTCCGCTACCGGGTGCGCTGGCAGGACTACGCGACGGGCGCGCCGATCACCGCCCAGATGACCGCGGGGAAGATCGACATCGGGTCGATGGGCGACTTTCCGCTGCTGCTGAACGCCGCGCGCGGCCGGCAGCTGAAGGAGCCCACGCGGCTGGTGTCGGTGACCGGCTACAACCTGCGCGGCGGCCTCAACACCGTGGTGACCGCGCCGGGTTCGCCGCTGCGGACGCTCGCGGACCTGAAGGGGAAGCGGGTGTCGACGAGCGTCGGCTCCGCCGCCGACGGCACCCTCGTCCGGGCGCTGCGCCGTGCCGGGCTGGACCCGGAGAAGGACGTGGAGAAGCTCAATCAGCAGCCGAGCGTGGGGGCTTCGGCGCTCGCGGGCGGCAGCGCCGACGCGCTGTCCCAGTTCGTGGCCTGGCCGGGGCTGCTCGCCTTCCAGGGCAAGGCGGAGGCGCTCTACGACGGGGCCGAGCTGGACCTGCCGACCTTTCACGGGGTCACCGTGCGCGAGGAGTTCGCACGGGAGCGGGCCGGAGTGCTCGACGCGTTCCTGCGCGCGCAGCGGCGGGCCACCGACCGGCTCCGGTCGGCGCCGGTGGCGTCCGCCGAGTCGGTGGCGAAGGAGACCGGGCTGCCGGCGGAGGTCGTGTACCTCTACAACGGCGCCCAGGGCATCGCGACCTTCGACCCGGCGCTGCGCCCCGAGCTGCTGGCCGCGCTGAAGGAGGACGTGCCGGTGCTGCGGGAGGCCGGGCTGGTGAAGGACGTCGACGTGGACGCGTTCGTGGACCCGGCGCCGCTGCGGCGGGCGGTCACGGCACCCGCGTATCCGCGGGCGGGCTCGGCGCGGCCGGAGCTGTGGCCGCGGGGCGCGGCGGCGACCCGGACGTTCGGCTCGGCCGGGGAGCTGCTGAGGGCGGTCGCGGCGACCGCGCCGGGGTCGGTGCGGGCGGCGTACGTGCCGGACGCGGTGACCGGCACCCCGTGGTTCGCGGACCGGGCGGTGTGGGTCGCGGACGGCGGGGAGTGGCGGGCGTTCGTGACCCGGGCGGCGGCGGAGCGGTGGGTCGCGGACCGTCCGGGCGCGCGGATCGTTTCGTACGCCGACGCGGTGCGGGCGGCGGGGTCGTGAGCGCGGCGACGACCGCGGGGCGCCGGCTGGTCCGGGCGGGCGCGCTGGCCGGCGCGCTCGCCGTCTGGCAGGTGCTGACCGCGTACGACGTGAACCTGTGGCTGCGGTTCGAGCAGTTCCCGACGGTCGGCGAGGTCGCCTCGGCGTTCGCCGACCGGGTGGGCACGGCCGCCTACTGGCGGGACCTGGGGCACAGCCTGCGCCGGATCGTCACCGGCTTCCTGCTGGCGGCGGTCCTCGGCGTGGCCGCCGGTACGGCGATCGCCCGCTCGCGGTGGGCGGCGGACCTGCTGGGGCCGCTGGTGGAGGTGGTGCGCCCGGTTCCGGCGATCGCCCTGGTGCCGGTGGCGATCCTGCTGCTGCCGACGAACGAGCAGGGCATCGTCTTCATCACCTGCGCCGCGGCGTTCTTCCCGGTCCTGGTGTCGGCCCGGCACGCGGTGCGGGCGCTGAACCCGGTGTGGGAGGAGGCCGTCCTCACGCTGGGCGGCGGGCGCGCCCGGGTGCTGTGGTCGGTGGTGCTGCCGGGTGCCCTGCCGGGGGTGTTCGGCGGGCTGTCGGTCGGCATCGGCGTGGCGTGGATCTGTGTGATCTCCGCCGAGATGATCTCCGGCGAGTACGGGGTCGGCTACCGCACCTGGCAGGACTACACGGTCGTGGACTACCCCGGGGTCTTCGTCGGCATGGCCACGATCGGCGCCCTGGGCCTGCTGACGTCGACGGCCGTGGAGGCGGTGGGCCGCCGGGTGACGTCCTGGCTGCCGCGCCCCGCGGCCCGGGGCCCGGCCCCGCGCCCGGCCGCCCCGCCGGCCTCGTCCCCGCGCCCCGGTGCCGTCACAGGGACGCCCGCCGCCGCGGCCACCGCCCCCGAGAAGGAGCCGGTCCCATGAGCACCGCCACGCCCGCCGTCCCGCTCGCCGGTGCCGGCCTCGCCCTCGACGGGGTGCGGCTCGGGCACCCCGACGGGACCGCCCTGCCCGGGCGGCTGACCCTGCGGATCGCGCCCGGCGAGGTGCTGGCCGTGGTCGGCCCGTCCGGCTGCGGGAAGACGACCCTGCTGCGCGCCCTCGCCGGGCTGCTGCCGCCGCTCGCCGGCGGCGTCACCCAGGACGGGGTGCCGGTCCTGCGGCCCGGCGCGGACCGGGCGCTGGTCTTCCAGCACGACGCGCTGCTGCCGTGGCGGACGGTGCGGGCCAACGTCGAACTGCCGCTCGCCGTACGGGGTGTGGACCGGGCCGGCCGCCGGCGGTCCGCCGAGGAGTGGCTGGACCGGGTGGGCCTCGCCGGGCACGCGGCGAAGTGGCCGCACCAGCTGTCCGGCGGGCAGCGCCAGCGGGTGCAGCTGGCCCGGGCGCTGGCCGGCCGGCCGCGCGCGGTGCTGATGGACGAGCCGTTCGGCGCGCTCGACGCGCACACCAGGACCGGCATGCAGGACCTGCTGGCCGGCATCCTGCACGGCACCGGCGCGACGGTCGTGTTCGTGACCCACGACGTGGACGAGGCCGTCCACCTGGGCGACCGGATCGCCCTGCTGCCTTCGGGCGACGTGCTCGACGTCCCGCACCCCCGGGACCGGTCGGCCGCCGGCGCCCCGGAGACCCGCCGGCTGCGCCGCCGCGTCCTCGACTCCCTCTGACCCCCTCGCGCCGCCCCGTACCGCCCCCTCGGCGGGGGGCGCGCACTCCCCTCCCCGGAAAGGCCCGTCGTGACCAGCCCCCTGACCACCGTGCCCGCCCTCGACGAAGCGGTCGAGCTCTGCTGCGACGTGCTCGTCGTCGGCGGCGGCACCGCCGGCACGATGGCGGCGCTCACCGCCGCGGGCCGCGGCGCCGACGTGATCCTCCTGGAGAAGGCCCACGTCCGGCACTCCGGCGCCCTCGCCATGGGCATGGACGGGGTGAACAACGCGGTGATCCCCGGCCGGGCCGACCCGGACGACTACGTCGCGGAGATCACCCGCGCGAACGACGGCCTGGTCGACCAGTCCACGGTCCGTCAGACGGCCGTCCGCGGCTACGACATGGTCCGGCGCCTGGAGTCGTACGGGGTGAAGTTCGAGAAGGACGAGCACGGCGAGTACGCCGTCCGCCAGGTGCACCGCTCGGGGGCGTACGTGCTGCCGATGCCCGAGGGCAAGGACGTGAAGAAGGTCCTCTACCGGCAGCTGCGGCGGCGCGAGATGCGGGAGCGGATCCGGATCGAGAACCGCGTCATGCCGGTCCGGGTGCTGACCCACCCGGAGGACGGGCGCGCCGTCGGCGTCGCCGGACTCCACACCCGCACGGGTGAGTTCGTGATCGTGCGGGCCGGCGCGGTGATCCTCGCGACGGGCGCCTGCGGCCGGCTCGGCCTGCCCGCCTCCGGCTACCTCTACGGCACGTACGAGAACCCGACGAACGCCGGTGACGGCTACGCGATGGCGTACCACGCGGGCGCCGCCCTCACCGGCATCGAGTGCTTCCAGATCAACCCCCTGATCAAGGACTACAACGGTCCGGCGTGCGCCTACGTGGCCAATCCGTTCGGCGGGTACCAGGTGAACCGGCACGGCGAGCGGTTCGTCGAGTCGGACTACTGGTCCGGGCACATGATGGCCGAGTTCGCGGCCGAACTCGCCTCCGACCGGGCCCCGGTGTACCTGAAGCTGAGCCATCTGCCGGAGGAGACGATCGGCGCGGTCGAGTCGATCCTGCACTCCACCGAGCGGCCGACCCGCGGCACCTTCCACGCGAACCGCGGGCACGACTACCGCACCCACGACATCGAGATGCACATCTCCGAGATCGGCCTGTGCGGCGGCCACTCGGCCTCCGGGGTGCGGGTCGACGCGCACGCCCGCACCACCGTGCCCCGCCTCTACGCCGCCGGCGACCTGGCGTGCGTCCCGCACAACTACATGATCGGCGCGTTCGTCTACGGCGACCTGGCGGGCGAGGACGCGGCACGGTACCGCGCGTACGAGGGCGAGCTGGACCGGGCGCAGCTGGAGGCGGCGCACGAACTGGTCTACCGGCCGCTGCGGAACCCGGACGGGCCGCCGCAGTCGCAGGTCGAGTACAAGCTGCGCCGGTTCGTGAACGACTACGTGGCGCCGCCGAAGTCCGGCGCGCGGCTCTCCCTCGCCGTGGAGGCGTTCGAGCGGATGGCCGGGGAGATCGCGGGCATGGGCGGCCGGACGCCGCACGAGCTGATGCGGTGCGCGGAGGTGTCGTTCATCCGGGACTGCGCCGAGATGGCCGCGCGCGCCTCGCTGGCGAGGACGGAGTCCCGCTGGGGCCTGTACCACGAGCGGCTGGACCATCCGGAGCGGGACGACGCGGCGTGGCTGTACCACCTGGACCTGCGCAAGTCGCCGCGTGGCACGATGGAGTTCACGGCGCGCCCGGTGGAGCCGTACGCGGTGCCGGTGCCGGAGTACGCGCCTCCGGCCGGCCCGGAGCGTCCGCTGGGCGAGGTGGCGCTGGTGCCGGTGGCGACGGCCGGCCCGCGCGAGGCGCCGCCGGCCGCCCGCCCCGCCGGCGGCACCCCGGACCGCGCGACGGCCCCGGCCGGCCCGGATCCCCGCCTGCTGGACCTGCTGGCGCTCGCCGAGGAATCACCGGAACTCGCCGCCCTGGAGTCGTATCTGACGGACCGCCGCCCCGAGGTGCGGGCGGCGGCCGTGGCGGCCCTGGCGGAGACCGCGCCCGCCGGGACGGGCCCGGCGCTGGCGCACCGGCTGCGGGACCCGGACGCGGGGGTACGCGCCGCCGCCGTCGGAGCGCTCCGCGAGCTGGCCGAAGTGCTGGTGACGGACGTCGAGTTGGGTGACGGTCTGCGGGCCGCCCTGGCGACGGAGGATCCGTCGGTGCGGGCGGTGGCGGTCGAGGTGCTGCGCTCCCGCGGCCTCGGCGACGCCGGGACGTACGCGGCCGCGCTGGCCGATCCGGCGACGGAGGTGCGGCTCCAGGCGGTGCGGGCGCTGGTGTCCGTGGACGCGGCCGGCGCGCTGGCCGCCGCCGCGGACGACCCGGCCCGTGAGGTGCGGGTCGCGGTCGCGAAGGGACTCGCGGCGGTGTCCGTACCGGAGCCCGGGCCGCTGGTCCCGCTGCTCGGCGATCCCGATCCGCTGGTGCGGGCGGCGGCCTTCGGGGCGCTGGCGGCGGCCGGCTGCCCGGCGCCGCTGGCCGGGCGGGCGGTGACGGCGCTCGGCGACCCGGCGTGGCAGGTCCGGGCGGGCGCGGCGGCGGCGCTGCGGGCCGCGGAGCCGGAGGGGGCGGTACCGGCGCTGGCGAAGGCGCTGGCGGACCCGAACGCGGACGTGCGCAAGGCGGCCGTCCTCGCGCTCCTCGGGCACACCGGGGCGCCGGAGGCGCGGGCGGCCCTGGCGACGGCGACCGCCGATCCGGACGCCGACGTGCGCGCGTACGCGGCCCGCGGGGCCGGAAGGCCGTGACGTGCGGCCGGCCGGGTGAACGGGGGTGTGCGGGACGGCCTCGCGGGGAAGGCGCGCGGGGTGGCGTCCGGCCGGCGGGCGCTCGGTCGAGGAGGTGGTCCGGTGACGGAGCCGTCGACGGCGCAGGCGCTGGGCGCGCCGTGCTGGCTGAGTCTGGCGACGCGGGATCTGGGCGCGGCGGAGCGGTTCTACGGCGCGGTGCTGGGCTGGACGTTCCGGCCGGGAAAGCTGGAGGCGGGCGCGGGATACGTGGTGGGCGAGCGGGACGGGGTGCCGGTCGCGGGCATCGCCGCGCTCGCGGCGGAGCTGGCGGTGCCGGTGGCGTGGACGGTGTTCTTCGCGGTGGAGGACGCCGACGCGGCGGTGGCGCGGATCCGGGAGCGGGGCGGCACGGTGGGCGTGGGCCCGGTGACGTATCCGCCGCAGGGACGGGTGGCGCTGGCCACGGACCGTGACGGCGCCGCGTTCGCGGTCTGGGAGGGCCGCCTGGTGTCGCGCTGGCACGTGGGCGAGCGGAGCGCCCCCGCGTGGGTGGAGCTGCACACCCGGGACGCCTTCGACGCGGCCGTGTTCTACGGCGGGGTGCTGCGCTGGGCGGAGGACACGCCGGGCTGCTGCGACACCTCGTACGAGGAGGACCGGGTGGTGCTGCGCCGCGACGGCGTGCCGGTGGCACGCCTCGACAGCGGCCCGGTGGAGGCGGCCTCGCCCCGGCCGCAGCTGCGGCCCCGCTGGCTGGTGCGGTTCCGGGTGCCGGACGTGGCCGCGTCGGCGGCGGCGGTGACGGAGCACGGCGGGACGGTGGTGCCGGGCGGCGAGTGGGGCGGCGCCCGCGATCCGGAGGCAGGCGGCGAGGAGCGCCGCGTGATGGTCCGGGACCCGGACGGGGCCCTGTTCACGCTGGAGGCGGACGGGTCGCAGTAGGGGTGGGGGTGGGGGCGGCGCCCCGGCCCGGTGCCCTGAAAGGGGCCCGTCCGCACGCTCACCCGTCCGGCGCCGCGGGCTCGCCGCCGGCGCCCGGTGCGGCCAGTCTCGTCGGCAGGGACGCCCATGAGACGAGGTGCCGCCGATGCCCGCCGCCGCCCGCACCCGCCTCCGCCCCGGGCCCCGCCGCTCCCCCGGCCGGGCCCTCCGTCTCGCCGTCGCCGCCGTCCTGCTCACCGGCTGCGCCTCCACCGCCGCCGCACCGGACGGCGCCCGCGACGACGGCGGCCGGCTGGTCGTCGCGTACGAGCCCGCCCGGACCGCCGAGGAGCGCGCCGCCCGCGCCTTCCTGCGCGAGCGCCGGGTCCTGGAGGACGCCGCCCGCTACGCCGCCGCCCGCGTCACCCTCCCCCGCGACGTACCGCTCCGCGCCGCTTCCTGCGCCGCCCCCAACCCGTACTGGGACGAGAAGAGCGGGCGGATCACGTACTGCTACGGCTTCGTTCCGGAGGCCCGGAAGGTCTTCGCCGGACTCGGCGGCGCCGCCGTCGACGAGGACGTCGTCGGGCTGTCCCACGGCGTGCTCTTCCACGAGCTCGGGCACGCCCTCGTCGACCTGTACGAGCTGCCGGTGACCGGCCGGGAGGAGGACGCCGTCGACCAGCTCGCTGTGCTCCTGCTCGCCTCGGGCGACGCGCGCCACACCGCCTACGCGATCTCCACCATCAGCGCGTGGGGCGCGCTCTGGAAGGCGTCGGAGGGCGGCGACCCGGGGGTGGCGGCGTACTCCGACGTCCACTCCCTGGACGGGCAGCGGTTCTTCAACTGGGCGTGCTGGCTGTACGGCTCCGATCCCGCCCGGTTCGCCGGCGCGGTGGACGCCGACGGCAACCCGGACGGGGTGCTGCCACGCGACCGCGCCGCGCTGTGCCCGGCCGAGTACCGGCGCATCGCGAAGTCCTGGCGAACGCTGCTCGGCCCGCACCTCACGCCGGAGCAGAGGCGTCCCACGCGGCAGTGACAGGCCCGCGGGCGGGACCGACGAGCCCCGCCTGCCGCAAGGGCGCGTCCGCCACCGAAGTCCCACGATGCGAACCGCTTCGACGCGGACCCTTTACGCGCGCGCCACACGGGGGTAACTTCCCGCCGACGCAAGAGCTTTCCGCAACTTTCCGCACGCGCTTCCAGGGGCCGATCCCCGCCCGATCCCCGCTTCGCCCCACCGGCCCCTTCACCGGCGCGCCCCCGTCTGGAGACCCGTATGACCCCCACCCGCACACGGCGTCGCGCGCGCGTCCTCGCGCCGCTCGCCGTCGCCGCCGGCCTCGCCGGCCTGATCGCGGCGCCTCCGGGCGCCCCGCCCGCCGCCGCCGTCCCGCTCGCCGCCGCGCCGGCGGCGGCCGTCGCCGAGAACACGGCGACGGTCTACTACTGGACGAAGACGAAGAACTGGGCCGCCTACCGCCTCCACTGGGCGCCCGACGGCGGCGCCTGGACCGCCGTTCCCGGCACCGCGATGGAGCCGGCCTGCACGGACTGGGTGAAGAAGACCGTCACTCTCGGCTCCGCCGCCGGACTCCAGGCCACCTTCACCGACGGCACCGGCACCTGGGACAACAACGGCGGCCGCAACTACGCGCTCGGCACGGGGAACATCACGGTGAAGGACGGCGTCGTCGCCCACTCCGACCCGTGCGCCGGCACGCCGCCGCCCGCGTCGAACAAGGCGACGGTGTACTACTCGTCGGCGTCCCTCGGCTGGTCGACGGTGAACGTCCACTACCAGCCGGCCGGCGGGGCGTGGACGGCCGTGCCCGGCGCGGGCATGACGGCGGCCTGCGCGGGCTGGTGGAAGCGGGAGCTCGATCTGGGCGCCGCCACCTCCCTCAGGGCCGCGTTCAACAACGGCAACGGGGTGTGGGACAACAACGGCGGCTCCGACTACGCGCTCGGCGCCGGCACCTCCACCGTCCGGGACCGGGTGGTGACGGCGAACGCCTCGGACCCCTGCGCCGCCACCCCGCCCGACACGCAGGCGCCGTCCGCCCCGGCCCGGGTGACGGCGACCGCCGACGGGGTTTCCGTCCTGCTCGCCTGGGACGCCGCGACCGACGACCGGGGCGTGACGAAGTACCAGGTCACCCGTACCGGCGGCACGGCGGGCACGGTCGTCACGGACGTCGGCTCGACGGTCTTCTCGGACACGAACCTCGCCGAACGCACCGCGTACACGTACACGGTGAAGGCCGTGGACGCCGCCGGAAACGTGTCGGCCGCCTCCGCCCCGGCCACCGCCACCACCGGCGACAGGCCCACCGCCCCGGCGAACGGCAAGCCGCTCGGCACCGACCCGCGCAAGGACCCGATCTACTTCGTCCTCACCGCCCGCTTCCACGACGGCGACCCCGCCAACAACCGGGGCGGCGGTCAGCACGTGAAGTCGGGGAACGCGGCGAACGACGACCCCATGTTCCGGGGCGACTTCAAGGGCCTGATCCAGAAGCTCGACTACATCAAGGGCCTCGGTTTCTCCGCCGTCTGGGTCACCCCGGTGGTCCTCAACCGCTCGGACTACGACTACCACGGCTACCACGGCTACGACTTCTACAAGGTCGACCCGCGCCTGGAGTCGGCCGGCGCCTCCTACCAGGACCTGATCGACGCGGCCCACGCCAAGGGCATGAAGATCTACCAGGACGTGGTCTACAACCACTCGTCCCGGTGGGGCGCCAAGGGCCTGTTCACGCCGACGGTGTACGGCGTCCGGGACTCCCAGTGGAGCTGGTACTACGACGAGAAGCAGCCCGGTTTCGAGTACGACGGCCTGACGATCGACCCGAAGACCGGCAAGTCCTACTACAACGGCGACCTGTGGTCCACCGCGGAGCCCACCGGCAACACCTGTGTCGACTGGGGCAGGCCGACGGGCGGGAAGAGCCCCGAGGGGTACACCCTCTACAACTGCCAGTGGCCGAGCCCCACGTCGGGCATGTTCCCGAAGGACCTCTTCCACCAGTGCTGGATCGGCAACTGGGAGGGCGAGGACTCGCGTTCCTGCTGGCTGCACGAGGACCTGGCGGACCTGAACACCGAGAACGCGACGGTGCAGAACCACCTGATCGGCGCCTACAACAAGTACATCGACATGGGCGTGGACGGCTTCCGCGTGGACACCGCCGTGCACATCCCGCGCACCACCTGGAACCGCCGCTTCCTGCCCGCGATCCAGGAGCGGGTCGCCCAGCGGCACGGCGCCGAGGCCGCGAAGAACTTCTTCGTCTTCGGCGAGGTCGCGGCCTTCGTCAACGACAAGTGGAACCGCGGCTCGGTGAACCACTCGGCGCAGTTCTTCACCTGGAAGGAGCGCAAGGAGTTCGCCGCGGACGACGCCAGGGCGGCGCTGGAGATGTACGCGTACGAGCAGCAGCGGGGCACCGGCGACCAGCCCACCTCCACCAACGCCTTCCTGGAAGGCAACAGCTACCACGCGCCCGACCACAGCCGGTTCTCCGGCATGCACGTCATCGACATGCGGATGCACATGAACTTCGGTGACGCGCAGAACGCCTTCTCCAACGGCAAGGACTCGGACGACAGTTACAACGACGCCACCTACAACGTCGTCTACGTCGACAGCCACGACTACGGGCCGAACAAGTCGAGCGAGCGGTACGCGGGCGGCACCGACGCCTGGGCCGAGAACATGTCGCTGATGTGGACCTTCCGCGGGATCCCGACGCTCTACTACGGCTCCGAGATCGAGTTCCAGAAGGGGCAGAAGATCGACTGCGGGCCGAGCTGCCCGCTGGCGACCACCGGCCGCGCCTACTTCGGCGCCCACCTCGCCGGCACCGTCACCGCCTCCGGCTTCTCGAAGGTGTCCGAGGCGAGCGGCCAGGTCGCGACCACCCTCCAGCAGCCCCTGGTCAGGCACGTGCAGCGGCTCAACGAGATCCGCCGGGCGATCCCCGCCCTCCAGACGGGCCAGTACTCCACCGAGGGCGTCTCCGGCGGCATGGCGTTCAAGCGCCGGTACACCAGCGGCTCGACGGACAGCTTCGCGCTGGTCACCGTCTCCGGCGCCGCCACCTACACCGGGATCCCGAACGGCACCTACACCGACGCCGTGACCGGTGACGTGAGGACCGTCACGAACGGCACGCTCTCGGTCGGCGCACCCGGCAAGGGCAACCTGCGGGTGTACGTCCTGAACGGCCCCGGGAAGATCGGCACGGCGGGCCCTTACCTGAAGTGATCCGGCGAACGGGGGCGAGGACGGAACATCCACCCCCGTTCGTCATGCTCAAGTCAAGATTCTGTTACGCGGACGGGCAACTCGGACAGAAGCCTTCCCTCCGCCCCGCCCGTCTGGGATCTTGCGTCCACCCCACACATCACAGGGCCCGGCCGGCGCCACCCGCGCCACCGGGCCATCGGAGGACGCATTGTTTTCCCACATATCCGGCCGGACGAGAATCGCGGCGATCGCCCTCGGCACGACCCTGGCGCTCGCGGGCCCGGTCTCGCTCGCCCAGGCAGCCCCGGACGACAACGAACCGCTCGCCACGTCCACCGCGCACGCCGTGACCGCCCCGCAGGCGCCCGCGGCGCCCGCCGCCTGGGCCGCCGGCACCCGCGCGTACCTGGTGATCACCACCCCCGGTGACACCACCGCGGTCCGCAACGCCGTGGCGGCCAACGGCGGTTCGGTCTTCTCGTCCTTCGACGCCATCGGCGTCGTCGTCGCCCACTCGACCTCCGCCTCCTTCGCCTCCACCATGCGCGGCGTGACGGGCGTGCAGAAGGTCGGCGCGACCCGCACCTCGGACGTCCCGGCCGACGCGTACAACCCGGCCCTCCCGGCCAACCCGGCGCAGTCGGCGGCCCCGTCGACCGAGCCGGTCCGCTCGGACATGACGCAGATCAAGGCCGACCAGGCGTGGGCCGTCAACCCGGGCTCCGCCTCGGTCAAGGTCGGCATCCTGGACACCGGCGTCGACGACCAGCACCAGGACCTGGCGCCGAACTTCAACGCCGCCGACTCCGTCTCCTGCGCCTACGGCAAGCCGGACACCCGCGTCGGCGCCTGGCGCGACGTCGACACGCACGGCACCCACGTGGCCGGCACGGTCGCCGCCGCCAAGAACGGCAAGGGCGCCATCGGCGTCGCCCCGGGCGTGAAGATCTCCTCGGTGCGCATCGCCGAGCCCGGCTCCACCCTGTTCTTCGCGGAGAACACCATCTGCGGCCTCGTGTGGGCCGGTGACCACGGCTTCAAGGTCACCAACAACAGCTATTACACGGACCCGTGGCAGTTCAACTGCCCGGACAACCTGGACCAGGCGGCCATCCTGGAGGGCGTCGGCCGCGCCCAGGCGTACGCCGAGTCGAAGGGCTCGCTCCAGGTCGCGGCGGCCGGCAACTCCAACGTCGACCTGGCCAACAAGACCACCGACTCGTCGAGCCCCAACGACTCGACGCCGGTGACCCGCACCATCACCAACGCCTGCCTCGACATCCCGGCCGAACTGCCGGGCGTCGTCACGGTCTCCGCGAACGGCACCAGCGGCACGTCGAAGGCGTCGTTCTCCAACTACGGCCGCGACGTCATCGAGGTCTCGGCCCCCGGCGAGTCGGTCTACAGCACCGTCCCCGGCGGCAAGTACTCCTCGCTGAGCGGTACGTCGATGGCCGCCCCGCACGTCGCGGGCGTCGCCGCCCTGATGGCCAGCGCCAACCCGGCGGCCACCCCGGCGGAGCTGCGGACGGCGCTCGGCGTGCAGGCCTCCGACCTGGTCTGCCCCTCGGACGCCCGCTGCACCGGGACCACGGCGAAGAACAGCTTCTTCGGCGAGGGCCGCGTCGACGCGCTCAAGGCCGTCGGCGGCTCGACCCCGCCGCCCGGGAAGTACTTCGAGAACCTCACCGACGTGACGGTCGCCGACAACACCACGGTCGAGAGCGCGATCACCGTCAGCGGGGTGACCGGCAACGCGCCGGCGACCCTCAAGGTCGGCGTGGACATCAAGCACACCTACATCGGCGACCTCAAGGTCGACCTCGTCGCCCCCGACGGCTCGGTCTACACCCTGCACAACCGGACCGGAAGCGGCACCGACAACATCGCCCAGACGTACACCGTGAACGCCTCCACCGAGGTCGCCAACGGCGTCTGGAAGCTCCGCGTCAACGACAACGCGAGCGCGGACACCGGCCGGATCGACGCCTGGAACCTGACCTTCTGACGGCAGGCCAGGGCGGCCGACCTTCTTCACCGACACCCCGGAGGGGCCGGAGCGAACACCCGCTCCGGCCCCTCCCGCACGTCCGGCCGAGAAATCCCGTACCGAGGGGTAGCCTCCGCGCCACCCTTGCTATACGTTCCGTCTAACAAGCTTGCTAGACGTGATGTCTAACAAGAGGGAACGAGAGCCGACCGCGTGACCCAAGGAGACGCAACGATGGCCAGCAGCACCGTGCGCCCGGACCACCACGACCACGACGACGTCGCCGAACGGCTCCTCCGGTCGGCCGCCAAGCTCAGCTACGACCCGGCCGTCGAGGTCGACTGGGACACCCCCCTCGACAAGGACTTCCACGGCCAGAGCCCCGAGTGGAACAGCCTCTACGGCACCGCCTACTGGAACGAGATGACCGAGGAGCAGCGCAAGGAGCTGACCCGCCAGGAGTCCGCCTCCGTCGCCTCCACCGGCATCTGGTTCGAGATGATCCTCCAGCAGATGGTCCTCAGGGACATCTACCGCACGGACCACACCGACCCCCGCTTCCAGTGGGCGCTCACCGAGATCGCCGACGAGTGCCGCCACTCGATCATGTTCGCCCGCGGCTCCCAGAAGCTCGGCGCCCCCGCCTACCGGCCCAAGCGCTCCGTCATGGAACTCGGCCGGGTCATGAAGACCGTCGGCTTCGGCGAGGCCGCCTACGCCGGCATCCTCGTCGCCGAGGAGGTCCTCGACGTCATGCAGCGCGACTGGATGCGCGACGAGCGGGTCGTCCCCTTCGTCCGCACCATCAACAACATCCACGTCGTCGAGGAGTCCCGGCACATGAAGTTCGCCCGGGACGAGACCCGCCGCCACCTCGCCCGCGCGAGCCGGCCCCGCCGCCACTTCCAGGCGCTGATCGTCGCCATCGCCGCGTACTACATCATCACCAGCCTGGTGAACCCCGAGGTGTACGTCCGGGCCGGCCTCGACCCCGAGCGCGCCCGCCGCGAGGCCGCCGCCAACGAGCACTACAAGGCGCGGCTGCGCGCCAGCTGCTCCGGCCTCATGGAGTTCCTCGGCGACGTCGGCATGCTCACCCGCCCCGCCGTCTTCTTCTACCAGCGCGCCCACCTCCTCTGACCCCGACGCCGATCCCGACGAGCCGAGCCGAGCCGCCGCCATGACCTACGCCATCACCCAGACCTGCTGCTCCGACGCCACCTGCGTCGCCGTCTGCCCGGTCAACTGCATCCACCCGACGCCCGACGAGCCGGACTTCGGCACCACCGAGATGCTGTACATCGACCCGAAGACCTGCATCGACTGCGGCGCCTGCGCCGACGCCTGCCCGGTCGACGCGATCTTCCCGGTCGACCGGCTCACCGGACCGCTCAAGCGGTACGAGGCGCTCAACGCCGCCCACTACGAGGGCCGCGACCCCGCCCCCGTCGTCGCCTCCCCCACCTTCCACCCGTGGGGCGAGCCGTCCTTCACCCGCTCGCTGCCCTCCGACTTCGCCCCGATCCGGGTCGCCGTCGTCGGCACCGGCCCGGCCGGCATGTACGCCGCCGAGGACCTGCTGCTGCACACCAACGCCGAGGTCACCCTCATCGACCGGCTCCCGGTGGCCGGCGGCCTCGTCCGCTACGGCGTCGCCCCCGACCACCCCGGCACCAAGGGCGCCGGCGACACCCTCGCCCGCTTCCACACCCACCCGCGCGCCACCGTCCGGCTCGGCGTCGAGATCGGCAAGGACGTCACCCCCGAGGAGCTGGCCGCCCACCACGACGCCGTGATCTACGCGGTCGGCGCCCCCTCCGACCGGCGCCTCGGCATCCCCGGCGAGGACCTGCCCGGCAGCCTCTCCGCGACCTCCCTCGTCTCCTGGTACAACGCCCATCCGGAGACCGCGCCCGAGTCCGTCGCCCTCGGCGCCGCCGAGCGGGTCGTGGTCGTCGGCAACGGCAACGTCGCCCTCGACGTCGCCCGGATCCTCGTCTCCGACCCGGCCGCGCTGGCCGGCACCGACATCGCGGACCACGCCCTCACCGCCCTGCGCGACGCCCGGATCCGCGAAGTGGTGCTGCTCGGCCGGCGCGGACCCGAGGACGCCGCGTACACCGCCTCCGAACTCCTCGCCCTCCAGGACCTGCCCGGCACCGACCTCGTCGTCGACACCCACGACCCGCGCGTCGCCCGGGCGATCGACGCCGCCGCCCCCGGCGACAAGGCCGCGCTCCTCAAGGAGACGGCCCGCGAGACCGTGGACTGGACACGCGACCCCGACCCCGGCCGGCGCCGGATCGTGCTCCGCTTCCACTCCGCGCCCGAGGAGGCCGTCGGCCCCGGCGCGGTCCGCGCGGTTCGCGCCACCGGCCCCGACGGCCCCGTCGAGATCCCGGCCGGGCTCCTCGTCCGCGCCATCGGCTACCGCGGCGTCCCCCTCGCCGGACTGCCCTTCGACGAGACCACCGGCACCGTCCCGCACACCGCCGGCCGCGTCGACGGCATGACCGGCACGTACGTCGTCGGCTGGATCAAGCGCGGCCCCTCCGGCGGCATCGGCGCCAACCGCGCCTGCGCCGCCGAGACCGTCGGCAGCCTCCTCGCCGACGCCGTCGACGGCCGCCTGCCCCGGCCGGCCGGCACCGCCAAGGCGTTCGCCCGGCTCGCCCGCTCCCGCAGCCGCCACCTGGTCGACGCCCGTGGCCTCGCCGCCATCGACCGCGCCGAGCGCGCCCGCGGCGCGGCGACCGGCCGCCCCCGCGTCAAACTCGCCACCGTCCCCGACCTGGTGGCGGCGGCCCGCCGCAGCCGCCTCCGCGGCCCGACGGCCTGACCCCGCGGCAGGGCGAGGCATAGGGGGCGGCAGCCGGGGCACCCGCCCCCTATGACCACAGCAGGGAACGTCCATCACGACGACGGGCGCGGGGAGAGCCGCGCGCAGCGCGCCGACCGCCGCTGGAACGAGCTGCTCCAGGAGCTGCGCGTCGCACAGACCGGTACGCAGATCCTGTTCGGCTTCCTCGTCGCCGTCGTCTTCCAGCCGCGCTTCGCGGAGCTGGGCACGACGGACCGGCTCATCTACGTGGTCACGGTGTGTCTGGGAGCGGCGACCACCGGCGCGCTCGTCGCGCCGGTCGCGGTCCACCGGCTGGTGGCCGGACGGCGGCTGAAGCCGGCGGCGGTGCACTGGGCGGGCCGGCTGACGCTGGTGGGCGTGGTGCTGCTCTACCTGACGATGGTGTCGACGTTCCTGCTGATCACGCGCATGGTCCTCGACGACGGGATCGCGCTGTGGCTGGTCGGCGTGATGGCGCTGTGGCTGGCGCTCTGCTGGTTCCTGGTCCCGTTCATCGCCCGGCGCGGCAACAACGGCGACGGCAACGGGGACGCCAAGGCGGAGGACGGCTACGGGCCGTGGCCCCGCTGAGGATCCGGCCCGGGACGGCGGGCCGGCGAGGGACCGGTCAGGCCGCGACCGGGAGCGGCCGGCGCAGCACGATCGCGTTCAGCCCGACGGCGAACGGCGCCGTGTCCGTCAGCCCGAGCCCGAGCACCCGCTCCTTCGGCAGGTCCACGGTGACGTCGACGCAGAACGCCAGCGCGTGCAGCGCGTCGCCCGCACCGTCGTCCTGGAGCGCGAAGAACAGGTCCCGGTAGTAGCGGGTGCGCTCCGCGGACTCCTCGTAGAACTTCAGCCCGGGCTCGTCCACCGCCTCACCGAGCCCCGTGAACGCGGCGACCAGCTCCCGCTCCACGGTCCCCCAGAAACCGGCCTCCGCGCACGCCGCCGGCAGCGCCTGCCGGACGGCCTCCTTCAGCGAGAGCACCATCACGAGCAGCGGCGCGTGCTCCCGCAGTCCCCACCCGCGCACCATGCGGACCACCTGGCAGTCCGGGACGGCCGCCGCCGCCCGGTGGATGGCCTCGAAGTCGAAGTCGACGGTCGCCGGGGCGATCGCCTCCTGGAAGACCCGGTCGATCGACCGGGCCTCGTCGAGGTGGGCGGGCGCCACCTCGATCACGGTCCTGAAACTGGCGGCCAAAGGCTTCTCCTCTTCTCGCCGCCCACCGCGGTGGGCGCTTGATCAACAGGAGGAGTATGCCGAGGGCCGTCCTCAGCGTCCCCGGCGGGGCTTCCCGCCGCGCCCCGCGGCACCGCCCTTGCCGCGCGCGGGCTTCGCCGGCCGCGCCGGCCTGCCCCCGGCGGCCTTCTTCGCGGGCTTGGCGGCCGTCCCGCCCTTCTCGCTCTTCCGGCCCTTCTGGGCCTCCGCCCGCCGGCCGCGCGTGCTGTTGACCGTCCGGCCGCGGACGATCCCGATGAACTCCTCCACCAGGTCCGGCGCCTCCTCGGCCTTCGGCCAGGACAGCGCCACCCGCGACTGCGGCACCCCGGTGATCGTCCGGTACGTCAGGTCCTTGCGGTGGTGCAGCCGCGCCAGCGACTGCGGGACCACGAGCACGCCCACCCCGGCGGCGACCAGCTCGATCGCGTCGGCCGTCGTCTCCGGCCGCTGGAACGCGGGCCGCCCGGGCGGCGCGTCCCAGCCGAGCGTGTCGTCCAGCGGGTGCAGCACCAGCTCCTCCGCCAGATCCTCCGGGGTCAGCTCCTCGGCGGCGGCGAACAGATGGTCCTTCGGCACGACCACCACGCTGACCTCCTCGTACAGCGGGATCGCCGCCAGGTCCTCGCCGTCGACCGGCAGCCGCAGCAGCGCCGCGTCCGCTCCCCCGTCCCGCAGCAGGCCGCAGGACTCCCCCGGCGTCACCTGGAGGAGCGCGAGGGGCACGTCGGGCAGCCGCTGCTCCCACATCCGCACCCACTTCGAGGGGGTCACACCGGGCACGTAGGCGAGCCGGAAGGTCGAGGGGGCCGGGGAGGAGTCAGTCACCCCGCAAGATTACCCGCCGGTCCGCCCCGTCCGGCCCGTACGCCCGGTCGCCCCGCCCGGCCCGGCCGTCCCGTCCGCGCAGGTCGGCGGGCGGCCGTGGTCGGCGCACACCCGTCCGGTCGATACCCTGGACACCATGACGCAGCACCAGAACTCCCAGACGATGAAGCCCGCGACCGCGGCGAAGAAGCTGGGTGTGTACCTCGACGCCACGCCCGCCGACTTCCAGGAGGGCGTCGTCACGCGCGCCGAGCTCAACGAGCTCCAGGCCGACCCGCCGGCCTGGCTCCAGGAGCTGCGCCAGAACGGCCCGCACCCGCGCCCCGTCGTCGCCGCCAAGCTCGGCGTGTCCATCTCCGGCCTCGCCCGCGGCGGCATCACCGAGGCCCTGACCACCGAGCAGATCGAGGCGCTCAAGGCCGAGGCCCCCGAATGGCTGGTCAAGGAGCGCGCCACCCAGGCCGAGGTCCGCAAGGAGAACGCGCGGATCAAGGAGCGCAACGCCCAGCGCGCCGCCGACGAGGCCGCCCGCGCCTGACGGGCCCCGCGCGCCGTCTCCGGTGTGGCGCGGCGCCGGGCGCGGGAGGCATCCCCTCATGAACGAGGTATCCGACCCGCCCGTCGTCGCCGCCGTCGACGGCTCCGCGCACAGCCTCCGCGCCCTCGCCTGGGCCCTGGGCGCGGCCGAGACCCTGGGCGCCCCGCTGGTGGTGGCCCACGTCCGCTCCGAGGCGCTCCAGCTGGGCTCGGCCCGCATCGCCTCCCTCGGCACCGATCCGGAGCTGCGGGACACCGTCCTGGACGCGGTCCGCACGGTGGTCGAGGAACGCGGTCACGCGGTGCCGGTACGGTACGACTCCCTGGACGGATCGGTCACCGAGGTCCTGCCCGCGGCGGCCCGGGGCGCCCGCCTCCTGGTGACCGGCTCGCGGGGGCACGGCGGCTTCGCGAGCCTGCTCCTCGGGTCCACCGGCCGGGCCCTCGCCGCCCGCTCCCCCTGCCCGCTGGTCGTCGTCCCGCACGAGGCCCGCACCGCGTCCCTGGACAGCGGTCCGGACGCCGGGCGCGTCCTGCTGGGCCTGCATCCGGAGGAGACCCCGGACGAGGTGGTGGCGTTCGCCTTCGAGACGGCACGGCTACGGGGCGTCCCGCTGGAGGCGCTGACCGGGCTGCCCCTCCCGCCGAACCCGGCCGCGCTGGTCGCGGCTCCGTCCCCCGCCTTCCAGGTCCCGCCGCCCCTGCCGCTCGCCGACGACACCGAGGCCCTGCTCGCGGAGGCCCGGCGCGTCCAGGACACCCGGCTGCGGCCCTTCGCCGAGCGGTGGCCGGGCGTGCGGCTGGTCCGCACGGTGGCCCCGGGGGACGCCGCGGGTCTCCTGGTGGACGCCTCCGCCGACGCGGCCCTGCTGGTCGTGGGCCGGCACCACCGGCACCGGATGGCGGACCTCCTGGTGGGTTCGGTCGCGCACGCCGTGCTCCACCACGCCGCCTGCCCGGTGGCCGTCGTCCCGCCGTCCGCCGCGGGGTGACGGACGGGCCTGTCGGTGCCGGCTGCTAGACAGGGCGCATGAGCCCTGACGCGTACGCCTCCGATCCCGCCGCCGCCTCCCGCAACACCCGCCCGCCGGCCGCCACCGCCGCGCTGGGTGCCGGAGTCGTCGTCCTCGGCCCCGGCGGCCGGGTGCTGCTCGGCCTGGACCGCTCGGGCGTGTGGGAGCTGCCGGGCGGCGGCGTCGAGCCCGGCGAGTCCATCGAGGAGGCCGCGGCCCGGGAGCTGGCCGAGGAGACATCGCTGGTCGCCGGCGCGGCCGAGGTCGAGGTCCTGGGGCTGCTGCTCGACACGGTCACCTCGGCGGAGCTGACGCGGATGACGGCGGCGACGCTCGTCCGCTCCTTCACGGGCACCCCGGTGGTGGCCGAGCCGGAGAAGATCCTGCGCTGGGAGTGGACCTCCCCGGACGCGCTCCCGGAGGCCCTGTTCCTGCCGTCCGCGCAGGTCCTGAAGACGTGGCGGCCGGACCTCGCGCTGCCGCCGGCGCCCTTCCACCGCTACACGCTCGGCCGCCCCACGCCCTGAGCCGGCCGCGCGCCGCCGCGCGGGACGGGCGGGGCGTGGCTAGCGTGAACAGGGACCGCACAAACCCCTCTACCGTCATCGATGCGGAAGCGAGAGGCACGTCATGGCCGCACGACCTGAAGGCACGCCGGTCTGGACCGACGCGATGTTCACGGACGCCGAGGGCGCCCAGACGTTCTACGCCGATGTGCTGGGCTGGACGTTCGGCGAGGCGTCGACGGAGTTCGGCAACTACACCCAGGCGTACAAGGACGGGAAGGCGGTCGCGGCCGTCGTCCCGCCGATGCCCGGCGGTGACACCCCGCCGCAGTCCGCGTGGTGTCTGTACTTCGCCTCGGACGACGTGCAGGCGACCGCCGAGAAGATCAAGGCGCAGGGCGGCACGGTGCTGATGGAGCCGATGAAGGTCGGCGACTTCGGTTCGATGTGCCTGGCGCAGGACCCGGCGGGCGTGACGTTCGGCCTCTGGCAGCCGGGCGTCCACGAGGGCTTCGAGCTGGAGGGGCAGACCGGCTCGTACATCTGGGCCGAGGTCTTCACCCGCGAGCCGGAGAAGTCCGACGCGTTCTTCACGGGCGTCTTCGGCTACAACGCGAAGCGGATGAGCGACGCGTCGATGGACTACAAGGTCTTCGACCTGGGCGCCGACCCGATCCTGGGCCGCATGAAGATGACGTCCGAGGACTTCCCGCCGGAGGTCCCGTCGTACATCCAGATCTACTTCGCCGTCGACAACTGCGACCTGGCGGTCGCCGCCGCGGAGCGGTCGGGCGGCCGCAAGGTCTTCGGTCCGATGGACAGCCCCTTCGGCCGCTTCGCCGCCCTCCTCGACCCGCAGGGCGCCGCGTTCGCGGTGATCGACGTCCGCACGACCGTCGGCGAGGTCCCGCCGATGGAGTAGCGCCACCGGGTCCGGGACCGGGCTCAGACGGTGTCCCGCACGGCGACGATCCCGAGCCCGGTCCCGGTGCCCCGGTCGTACGCCTCCCGCCACAGCACCCGCGGCGTCCCGTCTCCGTGCGCAGGACGTGTTGCCGGGAGTCGGCGAGGAAGCCGCTGAAGGTGCCGCAGACGGTGAGGAGCCGCCCGCCGCCGTCGAAGGTGGCGGTGGCGCACCCACCGCCCACGGGGGCGATCTGCTCGCTCGTCACCTCTAGGGCCGGCTCCTGAAGAAGGGCAGGCGAACGCCCCGCCCTTCATGAGCGCTTCACGCCGCGGAAACAGCCCGCCGGCGCCTACCGCCCCCGGGAACGCAGAAAAGCCCCGCACCAGAAGGTGCGGGGCTTTCCCACAATGATTGTTCGGCGGCGTCCTACTCTCCCACAGGGTCCCCCCTGCAGTA
>JOFO01000056.1 GCA_000721275.1 Microtetraspora glauca
ATTTTTGGCACGCTGTTGAGTTCTCAAGGTGCGGACGCTTCCTTCGTTCCTGTTTCCAGGCCCTCCGGGCGCTTCCTTCGTTTCCGACTCTATCAGATCCTTTTCGGTGTCTGATTCCCAGTCAGCGGGATTCGTCTTTCCGGCTGCTGGGCCGTTCCGACGAGTGAGACTTTAGCGGATTCCCCGCCCTCGATGCGAATCGAGGGCCTGGACTCTTCATTTCGCCGAAACGCACGGAAAGCACGACGACAACGACACACAAAGGGATCGTGATCGTCAGGCTCAGTGGTTCTTGCGGAATGGCTGTCCGGGGCCGACCGGAGTCGGTGCTCACGTCGGACAGCCCGAAGAACCTTACGCACCGGTCGGACCGGTGTCAACCCCGCAGGTCAGAGGACACGTGCGGGTGATCATGGGCGAAGGCTGGACACGACCTCGGCGGTGGCGGCCACACCGTTGTGGATGGTGGGCGCCATGCTCGTGCCGGCCAGGAAGAAGCCGAGCAGCGCGCAGACCACGGCGTGGGTGACCTTGAGGCCGCCGCTGCGCATGAAGACCACGGCCAGTACGAGGAGCAGCACCACGACGGAAACGGAAACGGCCATCGTTCTCACGTCCTTCTTCTGCCGCAGCGGAATTGCGGCGTTCGGCGGACAGTGTGGCGGAATGGGCGATCCGTCCGGCGGAACGGCGGGGCGGCCATACGGGTGAGATCCCGCCGCGTCCCGGGTGGGGGGGCCGGTGCGGTGGCGTCAGGCGCGGGTGGGGGGTTGCGGGGGCAGGCAGTCGGTCCACTCGACGACGCGGTCGCACCAGCGGGTCAGGAGGACGCGGTCGTGGCCGACGGCGAGGAGGCCGGCGCCGGTGCGGGCGCGGTAGGTCTCGACGGCGGCGACGAGGGCGGCCGTGGTGGAGGCGTCGAGCATCGCGGTCATCTCGTCGCAGACCAGCCAGCGGGGCTCCAGGCTGAGGGCGCGGGCCAGGCAGGCGCGCTGGAGCTGGCCGTCGCTGACGGCGTGGGGGCGGCGGGTGAGGAGTTCGGGGGTGAGGCCGACCTCGGGGGCGAGCTCGGCGACGCGGTCCGCGGCCTCGGCCTTGCGGCCGGTGGCGCGGAGGGGTTCGGCGATGAGGTCGGCGAGGGTCAGGCGGGGGTCGGCGGCGGTGCGGGGCTGCTGGAAGACGACGCCGACGGCGGTGCGCTGCTCGCGCGGGGCGCGGTGGCGCCAGGCGGTGATCTCGGTGCCGTCGAGGACGAGGCGGCCGGCGTCGGGGCGGTGGAGGAGGGCGGCGACGCGGGCGAGGGTGGACTTGCCGCAGCCGCTGGGGCCGAGGAGGCCGACGGACTCGCCGGGGGCGATCGTGAGGGAGGCGCCGCGGAAGACCGGCCGGCGGGGGTGGTAGCCGGCGGTGACGGAGTCGAGTTCAAGCACGGGGCCGCTCCGGGTGGTGGCAGGCCACGCCGGCGCGGAGGGCCGGGACGGTGGCGCAGAGGTCGGTGGCGCGGGGGCAGCGGGGGGCGAAGGCGCAGCCGTCGGGGAGGTCGGAGAGTTCCGGCGGCATGCCGGGGATGGGGGTGAAGGCGCGGTCGGGGAGGGCGTCGAGGAGGCCGCGGGCGTAGGGGTGGTCGGGGCCGGCGGTGCCGAAGAAGCGGTGGGCGGGGGCGATCTCGACGATCCGTCCGGCGTACATGACGGCGACGCGGTCGGCGATGCGGGCGGCGGCCGTCAGGTCGTGGGTGATGAGGAGGAGGCCGCGCCCGTCGTCGGCGTGGCGGCGGAGTTCGTCGGCGGTGCGTTCGACGAGGTCGCGGTCGAGGCCGGTGGTGGGTTCGTCGGCGAGGAGGAGGGGGGCGTCGCCGATGAGGGCGAGGGCGGTGGCGGCGCGCTGGGCGAGGCCGCCGGAGAGCTCGTGGGGGTAGGAGTCGAGGTGGGTGGCGGGGAAGGCGGCCCGGGCGGCGGCGTCCTCGGCGGCCTTGCGGCGGGCGGAGCGCGGGGTGTCGGTGAGCGCCCGGACGGTCTCCTCCAGGTGGGCGCGGACGGTGCGGACCGGGGTGAGGTGGGCGGCGGGGCTCTGCGGGACGAGGCCGACGCGCCGGCCGCGTACGGAGCGGGCGAGGGTCTTCTCGCCGGCGGTGAGGAGGTCGGTGCCGGCGATCAGGGCCGTACCGCTGGTCTCGGCGTTGGCGGGGAGGAGGCCGAGGAGGGCGGAGGCGAGGACGGACTTGCCGCAGCCGGATTCGCCGACGAGGGCGAGGCACTCCCCCGGTGCCAGGTCGAAGTCGGCGTCGGTGACGGCGGCGACGGTGCGTCCGCCGCGCAGGCGGAAGCGGACGGTGAGGCCGCGGACGGTGAGGAGGGCGTCCTCGGCGCGTTCGGCGGTGACGGCTTCGAGGGCGCGCGCGACGCGGGCGTTCACAGCATCAGCTCCGATCGGCGGCGGGGGTTGAGGCGGTCGCGCCAGACGCCGGCGAGGCCGGCGATGGCGAGGGTGGGGAGGATCAGGAAGAGGCCGGGGAAGAGGGTGGGCCACCAGTCGCCGGCGAGGAGGGAGGAGCGGGCGGACTGGACGAGGTTGCCGAGGCTGGCCTGGTGGCTGGGGAGGCCGAGGCCGAGGAAGGAGAGGGCGGACTCGTGCCACATGGCGTGCGGGACCATCAGGACGGCTGCGAGGCCGGCCTGCGGGAGGACGGCGGGGAGCAGGTGGCGGGTGGCGACGCGGCGGCGGGAGGCGCCGCCGGAGATGGCGGCGTCGATGTGCGGGCGGGTGCGCAGCGAGAGGACTTCGCTGCGGACGATGCGGGCCGTGGAGAGCCAGTGGGTGACGGCGACGGAGACGATGACGGGCCAGACGCCGGGGCGGAAGAGGGCGACGACGAAGATGCCGAGGAGCAGGTGGGGGACGGAGGAGAAGGCGTCGACGAGGCGCATGAGGGTGCGGTCGGTCCAGCCGCCGAGGGCGCCGGCTGCGGCGCCGACGGCGGTGCCGAGGACGGTGGCGACGAGGGCGGCGACGAGGCCGACGAGGAGGGAGATCCGCAGGCCGTAGACGCAGCGCAGGAGGAGGTCGCGGCCGACGTCGTCGGTGCCGAAGGGGTGGTCCCAGGAGGGCGGGAGGAGTTTCTGGGAGAGGTCGACGGCCTGTTCGTCGAGCTGGACGAGCGGGGGGACGAGGAGGACGGCGAGGGCGACGGCGCCGACGACGAGCGCGGAGGTCCAGAGCCGGAGGCGGTGGGTGCGGGGGTCAGCCATCGAAGCCCACCCTCGGGTCGGCGAGGCCGTAGAGGAGGTCGGAGAGGAGGTTGCCGAGGAGGACGGCCGCGGTCGCGAGCACGGTGAGCGCGGCGAGCAGCGGGAAGTCGACGGCGGTGGCGGCCTGGACGGTGGCGGCGGCGATGCCGGGCCAGCTGAAGACGGTCTCCACGAGGAGGGCTCCGGTGATGAGTTCGGGGACGCGGGAGCCGATGAGGGTGAGCATCGGGAGCATGCCGGAGCGCAGGGCGTGGCCGGTGAGGACGGTTCGTTCGGCGAGGCCGCGGGCGCGGGCGCCGCGGACCGGGTCCTCGTCGAGGGCGTCGCCGACGCCCTGGCGGACGTACAGGAAGAACCACGGGAGCTGGGAGACGCCGAGGACGAGGGCGGGCAGCACGAGGTGGCGGGCGACCTGGTCGAAGGTGACGGTGTCGCTGGCGGTGTCGGTGAGGCCGCCGGCGGGGAGGGTGCCGAGCTTGAGGGCGAAGAACCAGATGGCGAGGAGGCCGAGCCAGAAGGCGGGGGCGGCTTCCAGGGTGTACGCGAGGGCGCTGACGGTGCGGTCGAGGAGGCCGCCGCGGCGGCGGCCGGCGAGGACGCCGAGGAGGGTGCCGAGGGTGATGGCGACGGCGAAGGCGGTGGCGGCGAGGAGGACGGACCAGCCGAGGCGTTCGGTGATGACGTCGGCGACGGGGCGGCGCATGACGGCGGAGTCGCCGAGGTCGCCGGTGAGGGCCGAGGTGAGCCATTCCCACCAGCGGGTGAGGAAGGGCTGGTCGACGCCGAGGTTGTGGCGGAGCTGGTCGAGGGTTTCCTGGGAGGCGGTGAGGCCGGCGGTGCCGGCGTACGCCTTGACGGGGTCGAAGGGGGAGGCGGCGGCGACCGCGAAGACGGCGAGGGTGACGCCGAGGAGGACGGGGACGGCGGCGAGGGCGCGCCGTCCCGTCATCCGGGCCATGGCCCCCCAGGGGAGGCGGCGGCTCACTTCTGGGTGTCTCCGGTGTTCTTGGGCTTCCAGGCCTCGACGTTCCACCAGGGGCCGGCGGCGAGGCCGTGGTCGTGCGGTTCGACCTGGGTGGTGAGGGGGGCGCCCTTGGCGTCGGAGGTCCAGGAGTCGTTCACGACGTAGAGGTGGTCGATGTGGGTGAGGAAGGTGTAGCCGGGGTTCTTGGCGAGTTCGCGCTGGACGGTGTCGTAGGCGGCCTTGCGCTTGGCGGGGTCGTTCGTGCGGCGGCCGTCGTCGAGGGCGCGGTCGACGGTCTTGTTGTCGTACCAGGCCATGTTGTTGAAGCCGTCGCCGGCGAGGGTGGACTTCAGGAGGAGGTACTGGTCGAAGTCGGGGTCGCCGGGGGAGCCGCCGCCGGCGAGGACGGCGTCGGTCTTCATACGGGGTTCGATGACCTCCCAGGTGCCGGCCTGGGTCTTGATCTCGATGCCGGCCTTGCGGGCGTCGGAGGCGTAGGCGAGGGCGTGGTCCTGGCGGAGCTTGTCGCCGGAGAGGTACCAGAGCGGGAAGGAGGCGCGGACGCCGTTCTTGGCGCGGACGCCGTCGGGGCCGGGCTTCCAGCCGGCCTCGTCGAGGATCTTCTGGGCGCCGGCGAGGTCGTGGCGGCGCTCGGTGCCCTTCGCGAACCAGGGGCTGTCGGTGGGGACGGGGCCGTAGGCGGGCTTGCCGGCGCCTTCGAGGATCTTGTCGACCATGGTCTGGCGGTCGACGGCGATGTCGAGGGCGCGGCGGACGGCGGTGTCGCCGGTGACGGGGTGGTGGGTGGGGAGGGTGACCGTGCGGTAGTCGTAGGTCTTGGCGGCGTAGGTCCTCTTCGCCTTGTCGTTCTCGAAACCGGCGGCGAGGTTGGGCGGGAGGATGGCTCCGTCGAGGTCGCCGGCGCGGAGGCGGGTGGCGCGGACGTCGTCGTCCTTGATGATCGCCATGGTGAACTTCTTCACCGCGGGGGCGCCGTTCCAGTACTTCGGGTTGGCCTTGAAGCTGAGCTTCTCGCCCTTGGACCAGCCGGTGAGGACGTAGGGGCCGGTGCCGATGGGGTGGGTGGTGAAGGCGCCGGTGTTGACGTCCTGCTTGCCGGCGACGTGTTCGGGGGCGATGGCGTGGACGGTGCGCTCGGCGAAGGGCGCGTAGGGGTACTTGAGGCGGAAGACCACGGTGTCGTCGCCGACGGCCTCGACGCTCTTGAGGGCGTCGAGTTCGGTGCGGGAGGGGTTGTTGGTCTTCGGGTCGAGGATCGTCCGGTAGGTGAAGACGACGTCCTTGGCGGTGAAGGGGGCGCCGTCGCTGAAGGTGACGTCGGTGCGCAGGGTGTACGTGTACGTCAGCCCGTCGTCGCTGATGTGCGGCAGTTTGACGGCGAGGGCCGGCTTCAGCTTCATGTCGGCGTCGAAGGCGAGCAGGCCGTCGAAGATCTTGGAGTTGCCGTCCTTGCCGTAGCCGAGGAGCGGGCTGAGGGTGTCGGGTTCGTAGGCGATGCCGACGACGGCGGAGTCCTTGGGGGCGCCGGTGCCGGTGGTGTCGGCTCCGGGGTTGGTGCAGGCCGCGGTGGCGAGGGCGAGCGCCCCGGTGACGAGCGCGGCGGTCGCGCGGCGGACGGGTCGGGCGGCCATCGGGTCCACACCCCTTTTTGAAGATCAAACGTTATTGCGAACGACATGCAATTAAACCGCATGGGTGCGCGGGGGTCCCCTGTGGGGTAGGGCGCTCCGGAGATCGTCACGACGACCGGGAGGGGCCCATGGGGGCGGAGCACGAGGAGCGGGCGGACGGCACGGGGGGCGTGCTGGGCGCGGCCGAGCTGTTCGACGGGGTGGGGATCGCGTACGAGCGGGCCTTCGGGCGGCTGCCGGCGCAGCTCGCGGCGGTCGAGTGGCTGACCGGGCGGCTGCCCGCCGGCGCCCGGGTGCTCGACGTCGGCAGCGGTACGGGGCGGCCGGTGGCGGCGCTGCTCGCGGCGGCGGGGTACGACGTGACCGGGATCGACGTCTCGCGGACGATGGTGGAGCTGGCGCGGGAGCAGGTGCCGGAGGCGCGGTTCGAGCAGGTCGACGTGCGGGACCACACTCCCCCGCCGGAGGGGTACGACGCGGTGTGCGCCTTCTTCCCGCTGCTGATGATGGAGCGGAAGGAGCAGGTCCTGGCGCTGCGGCGGATGGCGTCGTGGCTGGTGCCGGGCGGGCTGCTGGTGTCGGCGACGGTCCCGGCGGACGTGGAGGGCCTGGAGATCACCTGGATGGGGCGGCGGGCCCGGGTCTCCAGCTTCTCGGCCGAGGCGTACCTGGGGCTGCTGCGGGAGGAGTGCGGTCTGGAGGTGCTCCACCACGACCTGTCGGTCTTCACGCCGGAGGTGCCGGGCGGGGAGCCGGAGGAGCATCTGTTCTGTCACGCGCGGCGGCCGGCGAGCGGGGCCGGGTGAGACGGGCGGGCGGCCGGGGCCGGTGGCTCCCGGCCGCCCGCGGTGGTGCGTCAGGCCGGGGCGGGGAGGTCCGCGAGGGCGGCGATCGTGTCCTGGTGGTGGCCGGCGGAGCCGAGGGCGAGCTGGTCGGCCTTGGCGCGCTTGAGGGCCAGGTGGGCCGGGTGCTCCCAGGTCATGCCGATGCCGCCGTGCAGCTGGACGCACTCCTCGGCGGCGCGGACGGCGACGCCGGAGCAGTACGCCTGGGCGACGGCGACCGTCAGTTCGGCGTCGTCCGCGCCGGTGGCGAGGGCGTCGGCGGCGGCGCGGGCCGCCGCGCGGGCGCCGACCAGGTCCAGCCAGAGCCGCGCCATCCGGTGCTTGAGCGCCTGGAAGGAGCCGACGGGCCGGTTGAACTGGTACCGCTCCTTGGTGTGCCGGACGGTCTCCTCCAGGCACCACTCGGCGATGCCCAGCTGCTCGGAGGCGAGCAGGCCGGCGCCGGCGAGGAGGCCGCGGCGGACGGCTGCCGTCGTCTCCTCCGGCCCGGCCAGGTGGGTCCCGGTGCCCGCGCCGGTGTCGACGGTGGCGAGGGGCCGGGTGAGGTCGAGCGGGGTGAGCGGGGTGACGGCGGCCTCGGCGGCGGGTACGGCGTACAGGCCGTCGGGGCGGGGGACGAGGAGGACGTCGGCGGCCTGCGCGTCGGCGACGGCCCGGACGGGGCCGGTGGTCTGGGCGGCCGCGCCCGGCGCCGTGGTGAAGGGGACCGCAAGGACGGCGGTCCGCTCCCCCGACGCGAGCTCCGCGAGCAGGGCGGCCGCCGGGCCGTCCGCCGCGGAGGCGGCGAGGGCGAGCAGGGTCTCGGTGGCGACCACCGCGCTCGTGAGGTACGGGGCCGGGGTCACCGCGCGGCCGAGTTCCTCCAGGACCACCGCGGCCTCCCGGTGGCTCGCGCCCTGGCCGCCCAGCTTCTCGGGGACGAGCAGGCCGGCGGCGCCGATGCCGGAGGCGAGCGCGGGCCAGAGGCCGGTGGGGTACGGGTCCCCGGTCTCGGCGCGGTCGAGCACGGTCCGGGTGTCCGCCCGGTCGGCGAGCAGGGAGCGGACGGCGGCCCGCAGGGCGTCCTCGGTGTCCGAGTAGAGCAGGTCCGGCTGTCGGGTCATCGGGCGAGGTCCTTCCAGGGGACGTCCTTGTCGTTGCGGGGCTCGGGCGGCAGGCCGAGGACGCGTTCGGCGACGATGTTGAGCAGGACCTCGGTCGTGCCGCCCTCGATCGAGTTGCCCTTGGAGCGGAGGTAGCGGTAGCCGGCGTCGCGGCCGGTGAAGTCGACCAGGTCGGGCCGGACCATGGTCCAGTCCCCGTACAGCAGGCCCTCGTCGCCGAGGAGTTCGACCTCCAGGCCGCTGATGGCCTGGTTGAGGCGCGCGAAACCGAGCTTCATGGCGCTGCCCTCGGGGCCGGGCTGGCCGGCGACGAGCTGCTGGCGCAGGCGTTCGCCGGTGAGCCGGGCGACCTCGGCCTCGACCCAGAGGCCGAGCAGGCGGCGGTGCAGGGCGTGGGTGCGCCGTTCGGGGCGGTCGCGCCAGACGGCGGCGGCCTTGCCGATCATGCCGCCCTCGCGGGGGATGCGGGCGCCGCCGATGGAGACCCGCTCGTTCATGAGGGTGGTCTGGGCGACCCGCCAGCCGTCGCCGACCTCGCCGAGGCGGTGGGCGTCGGGGATGCGGACGCCGGTGAGGAAGACCTCGTTGAACTCGGCCTCGCCGGTGATCTGGCGCAGCGGCCGGACCTCGACGCCGGGGTCGGTCATGTCGCAGACGAAGTAGGTGATGCCGCGGTGCTTGGGCGCGTCGGGGTCGGTGCGGGCGATGAGGATGGCCCAGCGGGCGGTGTGGGCGCTGGAGGTCCACACCTTCTGGCCGTCGACGATCCAGTCGCCGGTGGCCTCGTCGCGGACGGCGCGGGTGGAGAGGGCGGCGAGGTCGGAGCCGGCGCCGGGCTCGCTGAAGAGCTGGCACCAGACCTCCTCTCCGGTCCACAGGGGCTTGAGGAAGCGGGCCTTGACCTCGTCGGAGCCGTACGCGAGGAGGGTGGGGGCGGCCATGCCGAGGCCGATGCCGATGCGGCGGGGGTCGTTGTCGGGGGCGCCGGCGGCGGCGAGTTCGGCGTCGACGACGGCCTGGAGGGAGCGGGGGGCGTCGAGTCCGCCGAGGCCCGCCGGGTAGTGGACCCAGGCGAGTCCGGCGTCGAAGCGGGCCCGGAGGAAGGCGAGCCGGTCGGTGGTGGCGGGCGGGTGCGCGGCGAGCAGGTCCCGGGCGCGCGCCTGGAGTTCGGCGGCGTCGGTCATGCGCGGGCTCCTTCCGGGAGGACGACGAGGCGGCCGGTGGTGGTGCCGTCGGCGACGCGCTGGACGGCGTCGGCGGCGCCGGCGAAGGGGACACGTGCGGCGACGAGCGGCTTGACGGTCCCCTTGGCGGCGAGTTCGGTGAGGGTGTCGTGGCAGCGGCGGACGGCGGCGGGGTCGCGCTGGGCGTAGAGGCCCCAGTGGAGGCCGAGAACGGCGTAGTTCTTGACGAGGGCGTGGTTGAGGGCGGGGGCGGGGATGGTGCCGCTGGCGAAGCCGACGACGACGATGCGGCCCTCGAAGGCGACGCACTTGGCGGACTGCTGGTAGGCGTCGCCGCCGACGGGGTCGTAGACCACGTCGGCGCCGCGGCCTCCGGTGGCGGCCTTGACGGCGGCGACGACGTCCTCGGAGCGGCGGTCGACGACGACGTCGCAGCCGAGGGCGCGGGCGGCGGCGGCCTTGTCGGGGCCGCCGACGACGCCGATGACGGTGGCGCCGGCGGCCTTGCCGAGCTGGACGGCGGCGCTGCCGACGCCGCCGGCGGCGGCGTGCACGAGCAGGGTCTCGCCGGGCTGGAGGGCGGCCCGCCGGTGCAGGCCGAACCAGCCGGTCTGGTAGCCGATGTGGAGGGCGGCGGCCTCGGCGTCGTCGAGGGCGTCGGGGGCCGGGAGCAGGCCGGCGGCGTCGGCGAGGGCGTACTCGGCGAAGCCGCCGTGCGGGAGGGCGGCGGTGGTGACGACGCGGCGGCCGTCGGGGGTCTCGCCGCAGATCTCGACGCCGGGCGTGAAGGGCAGCGGGGGGCGGATCTGGTAGTGGCCGCGGCAGAGCAGCGCGTCGGGGAAGTTGACGTTGGCGGCGCGGACCTTGAGGAGGACCTGGCCGGGCCCGGGTTCGGGGACGTCCGCCTCCTCGCGGCGCATCACCGCGCCGGGTTCGCCGTTCTCGTGCACTCGCCATGCCTGCATCCGTCGAGCCTCCGTCGTCCGTACCGGGCGGTCGGTCACGTACCGGGTAGGTCGCCTACCGGGTCCGTCGCATACTAAGCGGTCGCTTGTGCTCGGTGGAACAGCTCAGCCGGACTTCTTCGGGCGGGCCCGTACGTGCATCCGCTCCCCCTGCGGACCGAACAGGCTGAGGAACTCCACCGGGCCGTCGGCGGTGGGCCCGAACCAGTGCGGCACCCGGGTGTCGAACTCGGCGGCCTCGCCGGCCGCGAGCACCACGTCGTGCTCCCCCAGGACGAGCCGCAGCTTCCCGGAGAGCACGTACAGCCACTCGTACCCCTCGTGCACCCGCGGGTCCGGCTGCTCGGCCGCCTTCTCCTGGATCACCTTGTACGCCTGGAGGCCGCCGGGCTGGCGGGTGAGCGGGTACATCGTGCGGCCGTGCCGGACGATCGGCCGGGCCCGCACCCGGGGGTCGCCGACCGGCGGGGCGCCGACCAGCTCGTCCAGCGGGACCTGGTGGGCGCGGGCCAGCGGGAGCAGCAGTTCGAGGCTGGGCCTGCGCTGCCCGGACTCCAGCCGGGAGAGCGTGGAGACGGAGATGCCGGTGGCGGCGGAGAGGTCGGCGAGGGTCACGCCGCGGTCGCGGCGGACGCGGCGCAGGCGGGGGCCGACCTCGGTGAGCACGGCGTCGATGCGGTCGTCTTCGGTCATGCGTCCAGTGTTGCAGAAACGGCAAGTTTCCTTGCCGCCGTGCGGCGCTCCGGGGCACGCTCGCCGCATGAACGCACACACCGCACACACGGACACTGTCGGGACGGCCGCCGGGGACACGGCCGTGGAGGCGCACGCGTACGAGGTCGTGGTGATCGGCGGCGGCGCGGCCGGGCTCAGCGCCGCGCTGGTCCTCGGCCGGTCCCGGCGCCGCACCCTGGTCGTCGACGCGGGCGAACCGCGCAACGCGCCCAGCGCGCACATGCAGGGGTACCTGTCGCGGGACGGGATGAGCCCGGCGGACTTCCTGGCGGCCGGGCGCCGCGAGCTCGCCGCGTACGGGGTGGAGGTCCGCTCCGGCGAGGTGACGGGCGCGGCCCCCGACGGCGACGGCTTCGCCCTGGCGCTCGCCGACGGCACCGCGCTGACCGCCCGGCGCCTGGTCGTCGCCACCGGCCTGGTGGACGAGCTGCCGCAGATCGACGGGCTGGCCGCGCGGTGGGGCCGGGACGTGCTGCACTGCCCGTACTGCCACGGCTGGGAGGTCCGCGACCGGGCCTTCGGCGTCGTCGCCCACCCGGTGATGCCGGCGCACCAGGCGCTGATGGTCTCGCAGTGGTCCTCCGACGTGACCCTCTTCCTGAACCGCGCGGAGCTCTCCGGCCAGGACGCGCGGCTGCTCGCGGCGGCGGGCGTCCGGACCGTGGCCGGCGCGGTCGCGGGCGTCACCGTCGAGGACGACCGGCTGACCGGCGTCCGGCTGGCCGACGGCCGGACCGCCGCCTGCGAGGTGCTGTTCGCGGCCGGCACCCGGCTCCTCCCCCGCGACACGGTGCCGCGCCTGCTCGGCGCGGAGCTGTACGAGACGCCGTTCGGCTCCTTCGTGAAGGCCGACGAGACGGGACGGACGAGCGTCCCGGGCGTCTGGGCGGCGGGCAACGTCACCGGCCCGAACGAGCAGGTCGTCAACGCCGCCGCGACCGGCTACCGGGCCGGCGTGGCGATCAACGCCGAGCTGCTGATGGGCGACCTGGCGGCACGGGCCGAGGACCTGCCCGGCTGAGCGGGTGCCGGTGCCACGGGCTGTGGCCGGGGAGGCGTGCCGTGGGCCGGCGAGGCGAGGTGTGGCCTGGGGAGGCGTGCCGTGGGCCGGTCGGAGGAACCGCGGCCGGTTGCGGTCGCGGGGGCGGGCCGCGGGGACGAGGATCGGCCTTGGTGGCCGGAATCCGGCCCGGAGACGGACGACGGAAGGACGGCACCGACCCATGCTCGACACCCAGTACACCCACGGCTCCCCCTGCTGGATCGACCTCGGCAGTCCGGACACCGCGGCGGCGGCGGACTTCTACGCCGCCGTCCTCGGCTGGGAGCTGCGCTCGGCCGGTCCCGAGTCCGGCGGGTACGGCTTCTTCCAGCAGGACGGCGCGACCGTCGCCGCGCTCGGCCCGCTGACCGAGGAGGGCGCCCGCAGCGCGTGGACGGTGTACTTCCAGACCTCGGACGCGGACACCACGCAGATGGTGACGGCCGCCGAGGGCGGGCGGGTCCGGGTGCGCGCCATGGACGTGATGGACGCGGGCCGGATGGCCGCGCTGACGGACCCGGCGGGGGCGGAGTTCGCCGTCTGGCAGCCGGGGTCGGTGCGCGGCCTCGACCGCACCTCCTCGCGGAACACCCTCGTCTGGGTGGAGCTTCACACCCCCGACCCGGAGGCCGCGCTCTCCTTCTACGCGTCGCTCTTCGACTGGCGCTGGGCGGAGATGGCGGCCCCCGGCATGACGTACCGGGTGATCTCCACCGCCGACGGCGACCAGGAGGACGCCTCCTTCGGCGGCGCGGCCGAACTCCAGGACTCGGGCGAACGCTCCCGCTGGATCCCGTACTTCGAGGTCGAGGACGCCGACGCGACGGCGGACGCGGTGACCGTCTCGGGCGGCGCCGTCCTGCTGCCGCCGGCGGACATCCCCGACGTCGGCCGCCTCGCCTGGTTCACCGACCCGGCCGGCGCCGAGTTCGCGGTCCTGAAGCCCGCGCCGATGGGCTGAGCGGGGCCGCGCTAGCGGGGGAAGAGCTCGAAGGTGACGGCCGGGCGGTTGCCGAAGCGGGAGGCCGAGCGGGTCGTGGTGGCGGTGACGAACTCGCGGACGTACTCCTCCGGGTCCTGGTCGGTCAGCGCCTCGATGTAGGCGCGGTGGCAGAGCAGGGACCGGATCGCGCGGTCCAGGCCGGGGCCGGCGTCGACGGCGTGGGTGGGGGTGCTGGAGGCGGCGACCGCCACCCAGCGGACGCCGTCCCAGGGGGCGAGGCCCTGCTCGGCGAGTTCGGGGAAGATCCAGCGGTTGCCCGCGTCCGACGCCGCGTCCAGGGTGGCGCGGCCGACGGCCACGTGGTCGGGGGTGTTCCGGGGCGCGCCGGGGCCGTCGCCCCAGGTGTCGCGGTGGTTGAGGGTGAGGACGAGTTCGGGGCGGTGGCGGCGGATCGCCGCCGCGATGTCGCGGCGCAGCGCGGTGCCGTACTCGATGACGCCGTCGCGGTGGTCGAGGAACTCGACGGTGTCCACGCCGACGACGGCGGCGCTCTCCCGCTGCTCGCGCTCGCGCAGCGGCGCGCACACGTCGGGGGCGAGCGAGTCGATGCCGGCCTCGCCCCGGCTGGCCAGCAGGTAGACGACGTCCTTGCCGGCGTCGGTCCAGCTCGCGACGGCCGCCGCGCAGCCGTACTCCAGGTCGTCGGGGTGGGCGACGACGGCGAGCGCGCGCTGCCAGTCGCCGGGCAGTTCGGGCAGTGGGGGCAGGGCCGTGGCTTCGGTGTCGATCATGCCTGCAGGATACGGGCGGCGTCGGCCGCGGCGGGGCGGAACGACCCGGAGAGGATGACGGAGCGTGAGACGTGGCGCGGGCGGTCGGGGTTGAGGCCGCGGCGCGCGGCGAGGGCGACGGCGAGCCGCTGGGCGCGGACCAGGGCGGCGACCGGGTCGACGGCGTCGGCGGTGAACAGGGCGCCGGTGGACTCGACTTCGTCGCGGAGCCCGGCCGGGACGGGTCCGACGCACCAGACCAGGCTCGCCCGGTCGCTGACGCTGATCGGGCCGTGGCGGTACTCCATCGCCGGGTACGACTCCGTCCAGGAGCGGGCCACTTCGCGGAGCTTGAGGGCCGCCTCGTCGGCGATCCCGACGGTCCAGCCGGTGCCGAGGAACGTGAACTGGCCGCGTCTCTCCCAGTGCCGCGGGAGCGGTTCGTAGAGGGCGAGCTCGGCGTCGGCGACGGACGCCGCGAGGTCCACCCCCAGCCCGGCGCGCAGGAGTTGGAGGGCGGTGGTGGCGAACCGGGTCTGCACGACGGAGCGTTCGTCGGCGAAGGAGAGGTCCACGACCCGGTCGGCGAGCCGAGCGGCGGGGCTGCCGGGGACGCCGGTCAGGACGAGGGCGGGCAGCCGCCCGGCGGCGCCCGCGAGCAGGTCGACGACCTCGGTGGTCGTACCCGAGCGGGTGAGGGCCACGAGGCGGTCGTAGCCGCGGCCGAGGACGGTCCGCTCGGAGGCGGGGAAGGCGTCCGTCTCCCCCGCGCCGAGGGATTCCCGCAGGGCCGCGTAGGCGCGGGCCATCAGGTAGGAGGTGCCGCAGCCGACGACGGCGACCCGCTCCCCGGGCCGCGGCAGCCGGTCGGCGAGCGGCCCGGCGAGGGCGGCGGCGCGGCGCCAGCAGTCGGGCTGGCCGGCGATCTCGGCGGTGACGTGGGTGGTCATGGGCCGAGTTGTAGCGGCGGGGGCCGGGGCGGACCATGGGCGATCGGGGTCCGGCGCTTGGACTTTTGGAACAGCGCGCGCCGGGCCCGTCCCGGTGCGCGGGCGTACGGGCTCCGCGCCGGTGGACGCCCGTCGGAGCCCGACAGCGCCCGTCAGAGTTCGCCGCGGGAGAGGGCGAGCAGCCGGTCGAGGACGCGCGGGCCGCCGGCCCGTACCCCGTCGTGCTCGAACTCGTCGGTGACCCAGGTCCGCAGGCCGCGGATCGCGGCGGCCGTCTCCAGCGAGTCGGCGGTGTCCACGTACAGGTCGTCGTGGTAGACGGCGGCGGCCACCGGCACCCGGTTGGCGGCGAGCGCGTCGGGGTCGTACAGCGGCGTCCAGTCGTCGCGCCGGGCGAGGAGTTCGGCGGTCTCGCGCAGCGGGCGCAGGGCCGGGTCGGTGGTGAAGTGCCAGGGGTGGACGGTCTCGCCGGTCAGCAGGACGGGCCGCCCGTCGGCGACGGCCGCGGCGGCGTCGAACTCGGGGAAGCCGGCCCGGACCCGTTCGGCGGCCCAGGCGGTCGGGCCCTGGCCCTGGGCGTAGATGGCCTCGTGGAGGACGGCGTACAGCGGGTGTCCGGCGTACGAGAGGTGGGCCTGGACCTGCTCCAGGAAGGCGTCCGCGAGGGCGGGCCCGCCGGGGGTCGGCACGAAGGCGCCCTCCAGGAGGTGGTGGAGCTGGTGGGTGCCGTCGCCGGAGCCGAGGAGGATGCCGAGGGACTGGAAGGCCTCGACGGTGAGGAGACCGCCGCCGGGGAGCGTGACCTCGTGCTCCAGCAGGTGGGCGGCGATCGCCCGGACGCGTTCGGCGTCGCGCGGGTAGCGGGCGAAGTGCGCCTCGTTCTTGCGCCGCATCCGCGGGAAGGCGGCGGCGTAGACCTCGTCGGCGGTGGCGTCGAGGGACGGCAGGCCGCCGGTGATCAGGACCCGCTCCAGGCCCTGGGGGGCGGTGCAGAGGTAGTGGACGGCGCAGAAGCCGCCGAAGCTCTGGCCGAGGACGGTCCAGGGCGCGCCGCCGGTGAGCCGGCGGCGGATCAGCTCCGCGTCCTTGACGATCGCGTCGGCGCGGAAGTGCGTGAGGTAGTCGGCCTGGGCGGCGGCGTCGCCGCGCAGCGGGAGGGTCTGGCGGTTGGCGGGGGTGGAGCGGCCGGTGCCGCGCTGGTCCAGCAGCAGCACCCGGAACTCGCGGACGGCGCGCCCGATCCACGCCTGCGTGCCGATGAAGCGGCGGGCGCCGAAGCCCGGCCCGCCCTCCAGGTACAGCAGCCAGGGGCGGCGGTCGCGCTCGGCGTCGCTCAGTCCGGCGGCGGCGATCTCGCGCCCGTAGACCTCGATCTGCTCGCCGTCGGGGCGGGCGTGGTCGAGGGGCACGGGGAAGTGGTGGTCGGTGACGACGACGCCGGGCTGGCGGTAGGTGGTCAAGGGTGCTGCTCCTGCTCCTGCTGTTCCGACTCCGGGCTCCCCCGCCCGCCCAGTGGATCACAGCCGCCCCCGGACCGCCCGCACCGGGGGCGCGGAGCCGGGGCGCGAACGTCGGAGACGTCACCGTCCCTGCGTCACCGTTCCTGCGGAACCGTCACCGTTCCTGCGGAACCGTCACCGTTCCTGCGAGACCGCGATGACGTTGCCGGCCGGGTCGGTGAACCAGGCGATGCCCGCCGGTCCCGGCTCGCCGTCACCGGGGCGGACGACGCCCTTCTCGTCGGCGTCGAAGCCGGGGTAGCGCTGGAACTCGGCGCCGCGGGCGAGCAGGTCGTCGACGGCCCGGTCGATGTCGTCGACCTCGAAGTTGAGGATCGTGAAGGAGGCGGGGGTGTGGTCCTCCTTGGGGTAGACGAAGACCCGGGCCCCGCCCGGCAGGGTCAGGAACAGCATCCGCATGTCCCCGGTCCCCGTGTCCTCCACGGTCAGGCCGAGCGTGTCGCCGTAGAAGCGCCGGGCGGCGTCCAGGTCGTCCACCGAGAAGCTGCTGTACGCCGTCGTCTCGCCGAACATGGTGTGCTCCCTTCCGGGGCCCCGGGTCCGGGGCGCCCACCCTTCCAGGATCCGCCCGTCCGGCGCGGCGCGCTCAGGGCGCGACCGGCAGCTGCCGCTTGTGCTCCGTGAGGTCGTAGCGGCGGACGATCGCCGCGTGGGCGGCCTCGCCGACCGGCTTGCCCTCCAGGAAGTCGTCGATCTCGTCGTACGTGACGCCGAGCGCGTCCTCGTCGGGCTTGCCGGGGTCCAGGGTCTCCAGGTCGGCGGTCGGGACCTTCCAGACCAGCTCCGCCGGGGCGCCGAGCTCGGCGGCGACGGCGCGCACGCGCCGCTTGGTGAGGCCGGTGAGCGGGACGAGGTCGGCGGCGCCGTCGCCGAACTTGGTGAAGAAGCCGGAGACGGCCTCGGCGGCGTGGTCGGTGCCGACGACGAGGCCGTCGTGGGCGCCGGCGACCGCGTACTGGGCGATCATGCGCTGGCGGGCCTTGATGTTGCCGTGCACGAAGTCCTGGTGGTGGGCGTCGCGGAAGGCGACCCCGCCGGCCACGCAGGCGTCGAGGGCGGCGTCGCTGGCCGGCTTGATGTCGACGGTGAGGACGTGGTCGGCGCGGATGAAGCCGAGGGCGGTCTGCGCGTCCCGCTCGTCGGCCTGGACGCCGTAGGGCAGCCGCATGGCGTAGAAGGCGGCCTCGTGGCCGGCGGCACGGGCGCGCTCGACGGCGAGCTGGCAGAGCCGGCCGGCGGTGGTGGAGTCGACGCCGCCGCTGATGCCGAGGACGAGCGAGCGCAGCCCGGTGCTGGTGAGGCGCTCGGCCAGGAAGGCCACCCGGCGCTCGATCTCGGCGGCCGGGTCGAAGGCCGTGGAGACGTGCAGCTCCCGGGCGATCTGCTGCTGTCGGTCGGTGGGCGCCGGGTCGGTCACGGAAGACTCCTCGTCGGGACGGGTACGGGTGACGGTTCCGACTCTACGGGGTCCCCGGCACACCGGGCCGCCCCGGCTCCGGGGCGCACGACACCTCGACGCGCTGGACGGCCTCGGCGGCGGTCCGGGCGGCGTGGCCGTGGGAGGGGGAGGCGCCGGCCGGGGGCTGGTGAGGGTCAGCCGGGGCCGAGGGCCCGGTCGAGGCCGGTCTGGGGGAGGTCGGTGAGGGCGCGGAGGAAGATCTCCTCGTAGGCGGGTGCGCCGAGGGTGGCGCGGGCGCCGGCGGTGTAGTGGGCGTGGAGGGCGCGCAGGCCCGGGAGGCCGCGGCGGGGCTGGCCGGTGGCGCGCCAGTACGCCTCGCCGGTGCCGGAGACGTCGGCGGCGCGGGCGCCGTCGCCGGCGGCGGCGTGGGCGGTGGCGAGGACGTCGAGGCCGAGGGCGACGCCGAGGCCGGCGCCGAGGGCGCGGGTGCCGGCGAGCATGGCGCGGGCGTGGTCGGCGGCGGCGGCCGGTTCGCCCTCCAGGAGGGCGGTGAGGGCGAGCTGGTACTCGAGGGCGGTGCGGGTCCAGTGTTCGTCGAGGGTGTCGCAGAGGGCGCGCAGGGCGAGGGCTTCGGGGCGGGCCTCGGCGAGCCGGCCGAGGCCGGTGAGGGCGAAGACGCGGACGAGGTGGCAGCGGAGGGCGGCGGCGGAGTCGGCGGGACGGCCGCGTGCCGAGGCGAGGACGTGGTCCACGACGACGAGGGCGGCCCGGGCGCGGCCGGTGCTGAGGGCGAGGAGGCCGGCGAGGGCGGCGGCGTCGAGGGTGAGTTCGCCGGGGCCGTACGGCTCCGAGGACGTGCGGGGCCGCTCGGGCGGGTGCTCGGTGTGGCGGGCCTCGCGGGCGCAGCGTTCGCCGGCGTCCTGGGCGGGGCCGAGGTCGCCCTGGAGGACGAGGGTGACGCCGAGGGCCCACAGGGCGCGGGTGCGGGCCCGGCCGCGGGCGGCGCTGAGGAGGAGGGCCTGCTCGAGGCCGTCGCGGGCTTCGCGGAGCCGGCCGCGGCAGGACCAGGCGAAGGCGACGGAGCCGACCAGGTCGAGGGCGGTGTCGGGGTCGGTGCGCAGCAGGTGGTCGAGGGCGGTGCGCAGGTCGGTGTGGTGGGTGTCGACGGCGCGGTACCAGTGGAGCTGGCGGCTGCCGTGCCAGGCGGCGGGACCCTGGGCGGCGAGGGCGTGGAAGTGGGCGGCGTGGCGGCCGGCGACGGTGGCGGTCTCGCCGAGCCGGTCCAGCCAGCCGGCGCCGTACTCGCGGATGGTGTCGAGGAGGCGGTGGCGTCCGGCGGGGTCGGCGGGGCGGACGACGGAGGCGCGGACGAGTCCGTCGAGGGCGGTGGGCAGGGTGGCGTCGGTGAGGGGGCCGCCGGTGCAGACGGCGGTGGCGCCGGCGAGGTCGAAGGGGCCGCGGAAGACGGAGAGGCGGGCCCACAGGAGGCGTTCGAGGGGGTCGGCGAGTTCGTGGCTCCAGCCGATGGCGGCGCGCAGCGTCTGGTGGCGGGCGGGCCAGACGCGTTCCGGGTGGGTGAGGAGGTCGAAGCGGGCGTCGGGGGGTGCGGTGAGGCGGCTGCCGAGCTGGTCGCGGACGGCTTCGGCGCCCTGGAGCCGGATCTGGGCGGCGGCGAGCTCCAGGGCGAGGGGTATGCCTTCGAGGCGGACGCAGATCTCGGCGGCGGGGCCGGCGGCGGGGAGGTCCTGGCCGGTGGCGGTGCGCAGGAGGGTGAGGGCGTCGTCGCCGGTGGGCGGGAGGGGGTCGAGGGCGAGGGTGTGTTCGCCGGGGACGCCGAGGGGGCGGCGGGAGGTGGCGAGGACGGTGAGGCCGGGGGCGGCGTCGAGGAGTTCGGCGACGAGCCGGCCGCAGGCGTCGGCGAGGTGGTCGCAGCAGTCGAGGACGAGGAGGAGCCGGGTGCCGGCGAGGCGGCGGCGCAGGGCGCCGGTGTCGGTGCCGGGGGTGTGGTCGGCGAGGTCGACGGAGTCGGCGACGAGGGCGACGAGGAGCCGTTCGCCGTCGAGCTGGCCGAGGTCGGCCCACCAGGCGCCGTCGGGGTGGCGGTGGCGGACGCGGTGGGCGGCGCGCAGCGCGAGCCGGGTCTTGCCGACCCCGCCGACGCCGGTCACGGTGACGAGGCGGTGCTCCGCCAGCGCGGCGGTGAGGCGCTTCAGTTCCGTGCGGCGGCCGGTGAAACCCGGGTTCTCGTCCGGTAGGTGTCCACGCACGGGAGCAGTGTCCTACATGTCCGCGCGGAAAGCTCGGGTGGAATCGGTTCGTTACGGTTCGCGGGCGCCGGGTGCGGGCGGCGCGGGGGGTTCGCCGGGGGCGTTGAGGTCGTCGACGGCTTCGGCGGTGACGACGGCGCCGGTGGAGCGCCGGCCGCGGCGCAGCCGGCGTTCGAGCCGGGACGCGAGGGTGGTGAGGGCGAGGTTGAGGAGGACGAAGAGGACGGCGACGACGGTGAAGCAGGCGATGGTGTTGGCGCCGTAGTTGGCGCTCATGGGGCGGACGGAGGCGAGGAGTTCGGCGAAGCCGAGCATGGCGCCGCCGAGGGCGGTGTCCTTGACGATGACGACGAGCTGGCTGACGAGGGCGGGCAGCATGGCGGTGACGGCCTGGGGCAGCAGGACGTGCGCCATCGTCTGGCCCTTGCGCATGCCGATGGCCTGGGCGGCGTCGGTCTGTCCGGCGGGGAGGGCGAGGATGCCGGCGCGGACGACTTCGGCGAGGACGGAGGCGTTGTAGAGGACGAGGCCGGTGACGACCGCGTACAGGGGGCGGGTCTCGGGGCTGATGGCGGTGAACTCGGCGTAGGCGGCGTTGGCGAAGAGCATGAGGATGAGGACGGGGATCGCGCGGAAGAACTCGACGACCGTGCCGGCGCCGGCGCGGACGGCGCGGTGGTCGGAGAGGCGGGCGATGCCGAGGAAGGCGCCGAGCGGCAGGGCGAGGACCATGGCGAGGGCGGCGGCGACGACGGTGTTCCGCAGGGCGGGCAGGAGGTACGTCCGCCAGATCCGGCCGTCGGTGAGGAACGGCTCCCATTTGGCCGCCTCCAGCTGGTTCTTGGCGTCGAGTCCGGCGATCACCCAGCGGACGAGGGCGGCGAGGGCGGCGAGGAAGAGCAGGGTCCACAGCAGGTTGCGGCGGCGGGCGCGGGGTCCGGGGACGTCGTAGAGGACGGTGGCGGACGCGTCCTCGGGGCGGCGCCTCACCGTTTGACCGCCACTTTCCTGGCGAGCCGGCCGAGGAGCAGGCCGGTGGGGAGGGTGAGGCAGAGGAAGCCGAAGGCGAAGATCGCGGAGATGAGGATGAGCTGGGCTTCGTTCTCGATCATCTCGCGCATGAGCAGGGCGGCTTCGGCGACGCCGATGGCGGCGGCGACGGTGGTGTTCTTGGTGAGGGCGATGAGGACGTTGGTGAGGGGGCCGACGACGGACCGGAACGCCTGCGGGAGCACGATGATCCGCAGGACCTGGGGGAAGCTGAGGCCGATGGCGCGGGCGGCCTCGACCTGGCCGAGGGGGACGGTGTTGATGCCGGAGCGCAGGGCCTCGCAGACGAAGGCGCTGGTGTAGGCGGCGAGTCCGAGGACAGCGAGCCGGAAGTTGATGGTGGTGAAGCGGTCGGCGCCGAGGCTGACGCCGAGGGTCTGGAAGAGGCCGAGGGAGGTGAAGACGATGATGACGGTGAGGGGGATGTTGCGGACGACGGTGACGTAGGCGGTGCCGAAGCCGCGCATGAGGGGGACGGGGCCGACGCGCATGGCGGCGAGCAGCGTCCCCCACACGAGGGAGCCGAGGGCGGACCAGAAGGTGAGCTGGACGGTCACCCAGAAGGCGCCCAGGAGGTCGTAGCCTTCGAGGAAGTCGAACACGGCGGCCGGCTCAGTCGACGATCACGCCGATCTTCGGGGCGGGTTCGTTCTGGTAGTTCGCCGGCCCGAAGTTCTTCTTGACGGCCTCGTCCCAGGCGCCGTCGGCGACCATCTTCTGCAGCGCCTTGTCGATCTTCCCCTTGAGGTCGCTGCCCTTCTGGACGCCGATGCCGTAGTTCTCGTTGCTGAGTTCGAAGCCGCCGAGCTTGAACTTGCCCTTGAACTGCTCCTGGGCGGCGTAGCCGGCGAGGATGGAGTCGTCGGTGGTGAGGGCGTCGATGACGCCGTTCTCCAGGCCGGTCAGGCACTCGGAGTAGCCGCCGTACTCCTGGAGCTGGGCGTCGGGGGCGATCTCGTCCTTGACGTTCTGCGCGGAGGTGGAGCCGGTGACGGAGCACAGGCGCTTGTCGTTGAGGTCGGACGGCTTCTTGATGGAGTCGTCGTCGGCGCGGATCAGCACGTCCTGGTGGGCGAGGAGGTAGGGGCCGGCGAAGTCGACCTTCTCGGCCCGCTCGTCGTTGATCGAGTACGAGGCGGCGATGAAGTCGACGTCGCCGCGCTGGAGCATGGTCTCGCGGTCGGCGCTCTTCGCCTCCTTCCACACGATCTCGTCGGGTTCGTGGCCGAGTTGCTTCGCGATGTAGGTGGCGACGTCCACGTCGAAGCCGGTGTACGTGCCGTCGGGGGTCTTCAGGCCGATGCCGGGCTGGTCGAACTTGATGCCGATGGTGATCCGGTCGTCGCCGGAGTGGTCGGCGGGCGCCGCGCCGTGGGCGAGCGACGCGGTGCCGAGGGCGAGCACGACGGCCGTGGCGGAGGCGAGGACGGTGCGGGTGGTCCGGTGCGGGTTCATGTGATCACCCCGGGGGGCTCAGTGGTGGAGGATCTTGGAGAGGAAGTCGCGGGCGCGGGCGGTGCGGGGGGCGCCGAAGAACGCGTCGGGGGTGGCCTCCTCGACGATCCGCCCGTCGGCCATGAAGACGACCCGGTGGGCGGCGGAGCGGGCGAACCCCATCTCGTGGGTGACGACGACCATGGTCATGCCGGACTCGGCGAGCTGCCGCATGACCTCCAGGACCTCGTTGATCATCTCGGGGTCCAGGGCGGAGGTCGGCTCGTCGAAGAGCATCACCTTCGGGTCCATGGCGAGGGCCCGGGCGATGGCGACCCGCTGCTGCTGGCCGCCGGAGAGCTGGGCGGGGTACTTGTCGGCCTGGGCGGCGACGCCGACCCGGTCGAGGAGGGCGCGGGCGCGTTCCTCGGCGGCCCCGCGGTCCTTCTTGCGGACCTTGATCTGGCCGAGGGTGACGTTGTCCAGGACGGTCTTGTGGGCGAAGAGGTTGAAGGACTGGAAGACCATGCCGACGTCGGCGCGGAGCCGGGCGAGTTCCCGGCCCTCGGCGGGCAGCGGGCGTCCGTCGACGCGGATCTCGCCGCTGTCGATGGTCTCCAGCCGGTTGATCGCCCGGCAGAGCGTGGACTTCCCGGACCCGGAGGGGCCGATCACGACGACGACCTCGCCGCGCCGGATCGTGAGGTCGATCGACCGGAGGACGTGGAGCGACCCGAAGTGCTTGTCGACGCCGCGGAGCACGACGAGCGCGTCGCCGTCGCCGTCACCGGACGCGGAAGCGGTGCCGGAGCCGGCGGCGTCGCCGGGGGCGGCGGGCGGCGCGCCGCGTCCGGGGCCCGGGGGCCTCGCGGCGGGGTCTTCCGGGACGGGCATGCCGGCCTCCTGGATCGCGCCCCCACCTGCCGTTTCCTCCTCGGTCTCATGCTCCGCCCTGCTCCGTCCGGGCGCACGCCGGGGCGGTGGGCGGCGGGGCCGCGCGCCGCCGCCTGCGGTCCGGGCGCGGTGGGCGGAGACTGGAACCGGAGCCGTACGCGCGACGAGGAGGGCCCGCCATGAGGAGTGCCGCACCCAAGGTCAGTACGCTGCCGGCGGAGCACCGCGAGCGGCTGATGGCCTTCGCCGAGGACGTGTACTTCGAGTCCGGGGACCGGCTCTTCGAGGAGCAGCAGCACGCGGAGCGGTTCTGGATCGTGAAGACGGGCGCCGTGCAGCTGGACGCCAAGGTGCCGGGGCGGGGCGCGCCGGTGATCGAGACGCTGCGCCACGGGGAGCTGGTGGGCTTGTCCTGGCTGTACCCGCCGTACCTGTGCCAGTCGGGCGCGGAGGCGATGACGCCGGTCCGGGCGCACGAGTTCGACGCGACGGCGGTGCGGGCGATGTGCCACACGGACCGGGAGTTCGGGTCGGCGGTGTACTTCTGGGTGGGGTCGATCCTGGCGCACCGACTGCAGGTGACCCGGGTCCGGCTGCTCGACCTGTACGCGCCGCACGGCAGCGGCATCATGTCCTGAAAGACGCGGCGGCGCAGGGGCGTTGACCGGCCCTCCGTCCCGGGGTGATCTTCGCCGCACCGGGGCCGGGGGCCGGTCCGGGGCGTGCGGGGCGGCGGTACGGTGGCGGCCCTGGCGACGGGCGGGAGGCCCCGATGACAGCACCGGCGAACGCGCGCGAGGCCCTGGCCCTCGTCACCGACGACTTCACCGAACTCCCCCGCCCCGCGGCCCCGTCCGGCGGCGACGGGCCGCTGGGCTGGCCCGGCTACGGCCGGGCCCGGGCCGATGCCGCCGCCCGCTCGGGCGCGCCCGAGTCGGTGGTGTGCGGCACCGGCACGGTCGGCGGTACGCGGACGGTGCTGGTCTCCTTCGAGTTCGGCTTCCTGGGCGGCTCCATCGGCGAGGACACCGGCGCCGCGGTCGCCGCCGCGCACGCGCACGCCCGGGCGCACCGGCTGCCGGTGACCGTGCTCCTGGCGACGGGCGGCAGCCGGATGCAGGAGGGGATGCGGGCTCTGGTCCAGCTCCAGCGGCTGGCCGGGGAGTCGGCGCGCACCCGGGCGGCCGGCCTGCCGCAGCTTGCGGTGCTCCGCGATCCGGTGACCGGCGGCGGGTGGGCGACGCTCGGGGCGGGCGCGGACGTGGTCCTCGCGCTGCCGGGCGCGCAGGTCGGCTTCGCCGGGGCCCGGGTGCGGCCGGCGGGCGCCGACCCGGCGGTGTACACGGCGGAGTCGCAGCTCGCGCACGGGCACGTCGACGCGGTGGTGCCGCCCGGGGAGCTGCGGGCGGTGCTGGGCTGCTGGCTGTCGCTGCTCACCCGCCCCGCCGGGGGCCCGGTGCCGCCGCCGTACGCGCTCGGCGGGACGGAGCCGGCGGGCAGCGGGCGGGAGGCGGTGGCGCGGGCGCGCCGCCCGGAGCGGCCCTGCGCGGACCGATATCTCGCCGCGGTGTTCACCGAGCGGGCGGAGCTCTCCGGCGACCGTGCGGGCGGCACCGATCCGGGGATGCGGTGCGGCTTCGGCCGGCTGCCGGACGGGCGGACGGCGGCGTACGCGGCGCAGTGCGGGACGGCGACCCGGCCGGCCGGGTTCCGTACCGCCGCCCGGCTGGTGCGGCTGGCGGGCCGGCTCGGGATCCCGGTGCTGACCCTGATCGACACGCCGGGGGCCGCCAACGACGCGGCGGCGGAGCGGGCGGGCGCGGGGCCGGCGATCGCGGAGCTGTTCGGGGCGGTCGCGGAGGCGCCGGTGCCGGTCACCGCCCTGCTGATCGGCGAGGGCGGTTCGGGGGGCGCGCTGGCGCTGGCGGCGCCGGACCGGACGTGGGCGACGCCGGACGCGTACTTCTCGGTGATCGCGCCGGAGCTCGCTGCCGCGATCCTGAAGCGGCCGCCGGAGGAGGCGGACGCCCTGGCCGACCGGCTGCGGCTGCGCCCGGCGGACCTGGTGGAGCTGGGGGTGGTGCGGGGCGTGGTCGGCGCGCGGCCGGCGGAGCCGCCCGGCGGGGGGCGCTGACGCCGGGCAGGGGCGGGCCCCGGCGGTCCGGTGGGCTGGGACCGGGACTCCGGGGCCCTCAGTGGTGCGTGTGATCGGTGTGGTCAGGGGGTCCGGCGCGGCTCAGTGTCCGAGGTTCTTCTTCAGCTCGGCCTTGTTCATCTGGGACCTGCCGTGCAGGTTCCGGCGCTGGGCCTCCGCGTAGAGCTGGTCGTAGGTGGGTCCCTCGGAGCCGCTGTGCGAGCGCTTCCCGCCGCGCCGTGACGACGACATGTCCTGGGTCGAGCTCTTGCTCGCCGTCTTCGACTCGCCCGCGCGGGCCCGTTCCTTGTTGACGGTGCGGGCGGCGATCTCCTTGGCGCGCTTCTCGCTCTCGCCGCGGTCCAGCGCGCTGTCCTTGATGTGCTCGTACTGCCGCTCGCGCTTGGCGTTCGATCCGCGGGGCATCGTGGGCTCCTCTCGTGGGTGTCAGTACTCGGGCCGGTCGCCGCCCGCGTGCCGCCGGGTCCAGCGGACCACCATGCGCAGCAGCACGATCAGCGTCACCACCCAGACGGCGGCGAAGGCCCAGGTCAGGGCCGGGCTGGAGGTCGCCGCCGCGAGGACCAGCAGCGCCAGCGTCGCGGCGGCCAGCATCAGGGCGCCGAGGCGGGGGAGCCGGGGCCGGGGGACGCGGAGGGAGGGGCGCCGGCCGGCCATCCGCCGGGCGAGGCCGTCGTCGGCGCTCAGCTGCTCCTCGATCTCGGCCAGCACGCGCCGCTCGTACGCGGAGAGCCGGGCCTCTTCCATCGCGGGCACCTCCTCCGGTCCTGGTCCCCCACCGGCGGCGGGGTCGTACGATGCGGCGGCTACCCGCTCCGGGCGCCTTCAGACAACCGGACCGCCGCCGTCGTGGTCCTGCGGGAACGGAACCTCGCACCAGACGGTCCGGCCGCGCCCGCGCGGCACCGAGCCCCAGGCGGCGGCGAGCCGCTGGACCAGGTAGACGCACTGCTCGGACGGCCGGCCCGGGTGGTGCCGGTCCTGGGGCAGGGGGCGCCCCGGGGCGGTGTCGCTGAGCTGGAGCCACACGCCGTCGACGGAACGGTCGAGGCGGAGCTCGTACGGGGTCCCCCCGCGCCGCACCGCGTGGGCGACGAGTTCCGTGGCCAGGAGGAGCACGTCCGCGGCGGCGGTCCGCGCCGCCGGGGAGAGCGGTCCGTACCAGTCCGCCAGCGCCTGGGCGGAGAGGTCGCGGACGAGACCGGCCGTGCCCGGACCTCCGCCGAGCGCGTACCGCCGGGTGCGCGCCACCGCGCGCCGACTCCTCGCAGCTTCCGCCATGGTGCGCGCCTGACCGTGACCAAGGAGGTCGAAACATTCGAAATGGGTGAAAATCACTTCAGGAGGGAATCCTCTTCACGAGGACGTTCCACCGACGGACCGCGACACCCGTCCTCCTTCCGATGACGGGGCCGGCCCACCGGAACCGTCGATAGGAAGACCGATGACCATCGCCAGAGCCACCCACGCACCGTCGGCGCGCGGCCGCGACGACGGTCGTCCGCCCGCGGCGACCGTCCGGCGCCGGGCCCTCGGGGGCCTGTCGGAGCCCGAGAACCCCACGGCCGCGACGACCGACGACGCCCGGACGCTGTCCATGGCCCTCTTCCAGCGGCTCCGCGCCCTCGCCGAGGGCACGCCGGAGCACGCGTACGTCCGCAACACGCTGGTGGAGCTCAACCTGAGCCTGGTCAAGTTCGCCGCACGGCGCTTCCGCGGTCGGCCCGAGCCCACCGAGGACATCGTGCAGGTCGGCACGATCGGGCTGATCAAGGCGATCGACCGGTTCGACCCGGAGCGCGGGGTCGAGTTCTCCGCCTTCGCGCTGCCCACCATCGTCGGCGAGATGAAACGGTTCTTCCGCGACACCGGCTGGGCGGTCCGGGTGCCGCGCCGCCTCCAGGAGCTGCGCATCGACCTCGCCAAGGCATCCGACGAGCTGGAGCAGCGGGACGGCCACCGGCCCGACCGGGCGGAGCTGGCCGAGCGGCTGCACCTGACGCCGGACGAGGTCGCCGAGGGCGAGCTGGCCGCCAACGCCTACACGGCCCACTCGCTCGACGCCCCCGTCGGCGAGGACGACTCCGACCGCGCCCCGCAGGGCACCGCGGGCCGGCGCACCGCCGTCGAGGAACCCGCCTACGAGCTGATCGACGACCTGGACTCGCTGCGCCCGCTGCTGGCCCGGCTCGACGAGCGGGACCGGCTGATCCTGTCGCTGCGCTTCGGCGAGGAGCTGACCCAGGCGGAGATCGGCGCCCGCATCGGCCTCTCCCAGATGCACGTGTCGCGGCTGCTGGCGCGGATCCTCGGCGAGCTCAGGAGCGGTCTGCTGGAGGACGACGCCACGGAGGACCGGACGGCCTGCTGACCTCCAGCCACACCACCTTCCCCGGGGCCCCCGGGCCCCGGGGCGTCGAGCCCCAGTCGCTCGCCAGCCGGTCGAGGACCATCAGCCCGTGGCCGCCCGGCAGCGAGGGCGAGCGCGGCGCCATCCGGCGCGGGGGTTCGGGGCTCCGGTCGGCGACCTCCACCCGCAGCAGCCCGTCGGTGTGGCGCAGGACGAACTCCTCCGGCCCCCCGCCGTGCAGACACGCGTTGGTGACCACCTCGGAGACCAGCAGCAGCACGTCCTCGACGCGCTCCCGCCCGAGGGCGCTCTCGGCCGGGATCCAGCCCCAGTCGGCGAGCGCCTTCGCGGTGAAGTCACGGCAGCGGGAGACCGCGCCCGCGCTCTCGCGCAGCAGGAGTCTGCGGGTCTGCGCGGGTGTTCCGCCGTCCTCGGTCATCTCGCCCTCCCGCACGGCCGGAGGGCCCGTCACGCCCGGTCCCCGGGACGGGCGCCGCCCGTCCCGTCGGCGGCCAGGGCGGCGCCCACGTCCTCGTACACCTGGAAGACGCGGAACGCCCCGGTGATCTCGAACATGCGGCTGACGGGAGGTCTCAGTCCGGCCAGGTCCAGTCGCGCCCCGGCGTCCAGGGCCCGGGAGCGGGCCCTGAGCAGCAGGTTGAGGCCGGTGGAGTCGCAGAAGTCCAGCCCGGCGCAGTCGACCACGATCCGGGCCGCGTCCTCGTGCTTCTCCAGGGCGGTGCGCAGGGGTTCGACCGTGTCGTGGTCCAGTTCGCCGAGCGGGACGACCACGACGGTGTCGCTCCCCCACGCGGACCGGACGTCGACCGTGAACCGGACCCGACGGGCGCTCGGCGGCTCCCCGCCGAACCCACTCCGCTCGCTGTCCATGCACGCCTCACCTTCACCGGGTGCATCCATTTTCTTCCATTTCCGGACGGCGTGCGAGGAGAACCGTCCCCCTCATGCCGCCGGGCGGTCGCCGTGCCGTGCGCCGTCCGGGTCAGAGCGCGGGCGGCGGCGGGGTCCAGCGGCTCTTCCGGGACACGCCCGTGTCGACGCCGTACTCCTTCCTCAGGTGCTCGGGGATGGCGTAGTGCATCACGCGGCCCCGGGTGAGCGTGGACAGCTCGAAGACCGACGTGAGGTGGCCGAGCCGGTCGAGCGCCCAGGCGGCGAACGGCGAGGCGTCCTCCACCGACTCCAGGACGCCCAGCAGCGCGGGCACGGCCTTCACGGCCGTGTCCCAGCGGCTGCGGGGCACGCCGAGCCAGTCGCCGCAGGTGTCGCCGACGAGGTGCCGGATGAGAGCGGAGACGACCGGGTCGAAGAAGGTGCCGGGGACGACCTCCTCGTACAGGTCGATCAGCTGGCGGGTGAGCACCACCCCCTCCTCGGAGGGGCCCATGTACCGCAGCAGGTACAGGTCGAGGTTGCGGCGCGCCTCGTCGAGCGTCTTCGGCACGGCCTCCTGGTCGACGCCGAGCATCGCGCCGACGACCCGCCAGGCGTAGTAGTACGCCTCCGCGCCCTCGGTGGACATGTGGATGCCGAGCCGGTGGAGGCTGTCCAGCACGAGCATCGAGAAGAACATCTGCCCGCCGATCATGTCCTCCTGGCAGATGGGCACGCCGTCGGCGGCGGTGTCCCAGCGGTCGGAGCGGATCAGGTGGTGGCGGATGGAGGCGTGCAGGAGGCGGACCTTCTGGGCGGCGGGGACGAACCGTCCGCCGGCCTCGAAGGCGTCGGGCCGCATGAGGTAGACGGTGAACTGGCCGGTCTCGGCCATCCGCTTGCTCGGGTAGCGCAGGCCGTGGGTGGCGGAGAGCAGCCGGGCCACGCGCGGGACGACGTAGCAGGCGGGCATGGCGGCGAAGGAGAGGGCGGTGTTGATGTGGACGTTGTTGTCGGTGAAGAAGAGCCGGGCCTTCTCCATCTCGTTCCAGTCCACCCAGGCGGGCGGGACGGCGGTGGCCTCCAGGTACGCGCGGGCCACCTCGGGGAGGCCGGCGGGCAGCTCCTGGCCGGAGACCGAGACGTACCGCATGAGGGAGTTGAAGAGGCCGACCTCGCCGCGCTCGAAGAGGGTCGCGACGACCGCGTCGGCGAGCTCGTCGCCGCTGTGGCGCAGGGCGTCGAGGGACGCCTCGGTGGGCGTGGTGGTGGTCACGGGTGCGCTCCAGGGTCGGGTGGGGTGGGTGCGGGGCGGTCGGGGCGGGGCGGTGCCGGGTGGGGTGGCGTGGGGTGAGCCAGGCGGGGCCGGCGTTCAGTGGTGGCGGACGGCGGCGCGGTGGGCCAGGTCGGTGAGGGCGCGGCGGGCGGGGCCGGGCAGGTCGAGCTCGTCCAGGGCGCGGACGGCCTCCTCGACGCGGCCGGCGATCATCCGCTCGACGCGGGCGGGCGCGCCGAGTTCGGCCATGAGGGCGCGGACCTCCCGCAGCGCGTCGTCGTCGGGCGGCGCGTCGCCGCCGAGGGTCCGGCGCAGCAGCTCGCGCTGGGCGGGGCCGGCGGCGCTCCAGGTCTCGGCGAGCAGCACGGTGGGCCGGGCGGTGCGGAGGTCGTCGAGCGGGGCCTTGCCGGTGCGGGCTGGGTCGCCGAAGAGGCCGAGCAGGTCGTCGCGGAGCTGGAACGCCTCGCCGAGCGGCAGTCCGTACCGGGACAGTCCCTCGCGCAGCGCGGCGGGGGCGCCGGCGAGCAGGGCACCGAGGAGGACGGGCTGTTCGACGGTGTACTTGGCGGTCTTGTAGCGGACGACCTTGAGGGAGGTGCCGGTGTCGGGGAGGCCGCCGGTGTGCAGGATCTCCAGCGCTTCGCCGGCGACGAGTTCGCGGGCGAGGGCGGCCCACAGCGGGCGGCCCCGGGAGAGGTACGCGGCGGGCAGCCCGGACTCGGTGTAGAGGCGGCCCGCGAGGGCCATCAGGTGGTCGCCGAGGAGCAGCGCGAGCGCGCGGGCCGCCGCGCGGGGGCGCCGGCGGGGGTGCGGCAGGGCGGCGAAGGCGTGGTGGGCGGTGGGGCGGCCGTGCCGGAGCGGACTGTCGTCGATGAGGTCGTCGTGGACGACGGCGGCGGCGTGCACCAGTTCCATGGCGGCGGCGGCCCGCATCAGGGCGTCGCTGTCGGGCTGTCCGGCGGCGCGCCAGCCCCAGTAGCAGAAGGCGGCGCGGAGCCGTTTGCCGTGCCGGGCGGTGGCGCGCAGGGCCTCGGCGAGCGGGTCGAGGGCGTCGTCGACGGCGAGGAGTTCCCGGGCCTCCTCGTCGAGGACGCCGGCGAGGACGGTGTCCGTGCGGGTCTTGAACGCCTCCGGCGCCCAGACGTCACTCATCGCCGGTCGCCGCGGCGGCGGCCCGGCGGGCGGCGGCTTCGCGGGCCAGGACCTCCATGTGGGCGAGGCCGCCGGTGCCGTCCCCGCTCGGGGTGAGCCGGTCGAGGGCGATCCGGCCGCGGGCGCGGAGGTCGGCGGCGGCGTCCTGGGCGATGTCCCCGGCGTCGGCCCGGCCGAGGAGGGAGCGGAGCGTGCCGGCGGCGGTGCCGACGGCTCCGACGACCAGGTCGGCGACTCCGGCGGCGAGCAACAGGGCCTGTCCGTCGGGGCGTTCGCCCCGGTCGGTGCGGTGGGTCATGCCGTCCGGCTCCTGGAGGAAGGGGGGTGGTGGGGCGCCCTGGGGGGACGCGTACCGGGCCAGGATGGACCACGGACGGGGAGGCGCCGGCCGCCCGCTCACTCGTTCAGGTGATCGTGGTCGGGAGTTCGAGCCGGGCGGACCGGCGGTGGGGTGGGGTGGAACTTTCCGCGGTGGCCGTGGAGTTGACTTGTCATGACCAGAAGACTCGTGGGTCGGTCGTGGAGTCCGCCGCGGCCGTACCGCCGCGCGCTCGGGGCCGCCGCCGCGGTCTGCGCCGCGGCGTCGCTGGCGGCCGGCTGCCAGGCGGGGCCGGGCCGGATCTGCACGCTGATCGGGGCCGACTCCGGGGTGTCGGTGTCCTGGGACCCCGCGGCCTACCCGGAGGGCGCGCTCTTCCGGCTCTGCGCCGACGACGTGTGCCGGGAGCACGCGTCGCTGCGGGAGGTCCCGTTCGGCTCGCTCCAGGTGCCGTTGCCGGAGGAGGACGGGCCCCGGGAGGTGGCGGTGCGCCTGGCGGTGACCGACCCGGCCCAGGGCGGCCGGGTGGTCCACGACGGCGGCACACGGGTCACCCTGCGCAAGGTCACCCCGAACGGGGAGGGCTGCGGACCCACCGTCTGGCAGGCGGGGGTCCGCGCCGATCCCCGCCGGGGTGTGACGTCGGCGGAGTGACGTGACGGGGTCATGTGCTCCGTACGCGGCCGCCGGTGCTACGGGACCCAGTGGTTGCCGGTGACGGTGATCATCACCTGGAGCTGGATGCTGGCGGAGAAGTAGCTGCCGGTGTCGATCGGGGTGGCGAGCATCTTGTTCCACAGCGCGTCGAGCCACGCCTGGCTGCCGGGGTCGGTCATGGCGGCGACGGCGAAGGGCGCGAAGAAGGCGGCTTCGCTGCCGGCGGAGATCTGGGTGCCGTTGAGCTTGTAGCCGATGGCGATCTTGTTCGGGTCGTCTCCGGTCTTGCCCTTGATCCAGCTGTTCATCTTCCGCGCCGCGGCGAGGGACTTGGTGTCGCCGCTGGTGACGGCGTCGTCGCCGATGCGCCAGGGGGTGCGGCAGGCGTTCCACCAGTACTGGCCGTCGTTCGGGTCCTCCAGGACCTGGTTCGGGGCCGGCTTGGGGCTGGTGGCGGTGTCGACGACGAAGTCGGGGAGGAGTCCGGTGGCGGGGGCGTAGCCGGACTGGAGGCCGGCGATCTGCGTCTGGTGGGCGGTGCGGACGGCGTCCCAGGTGGTGTCGCCGGTCGCGGCGCGGAAGGCGCGGAAGTGGTCGACCATCCAGTCCGAGGTGCGGGAGATGTAGTAGTACTGGTCGCCCGCGCTGGACCAGTCGCCGAGCTTGAGCAGCTTGGTCGTCGGGTTCAGCTCGTCCTTCTTGATGGCCGCGATGTGCTTGAGCGCGAGCGCCTTGTAGTCGTACGTGCCGCCGCTGCCCCACTGCTTGTCGGCGAGGAGGAGGCCGTAGGCGACGTCCATGTCGCCGTCGGTGGCGCCGTCCCCGCCGTTGACGCTGCGGCAGTTGACGTCCTGCTCGGCGGCGAGGAGGTCGGGGTTGATGGAGGACGGGTGGTCGAGCTTCCACTTCACCAGGCCGTCGAAGATCTTCTTCGCGTCGGGGTCGGCGCCCGCCATGGTGGCGGTCACGACCATGCCGTAGCCCTGCGCCTCGGCGACGTACGGGTGGTCGGCGTCGGGCGAGATGACCTGGTACCAGCCGTTGCCGCAGTTCTGCCGGACGAAGGCGGACTTCCAGCGCTGGTAGTAGTCGACGACCTTCTGGTCGAGCGCGGCCTGGGTGCCGGAGGGCCGGAGCATGCCGGCCGCGTACGGCTTGAGGTGGCTGCCGAAGGGGACGGCGGGGCCGGTGCCGCCGCCCGTGCCGGTCGGCGAGCCGTAGACCTGGAACTCCCAGAGCGAGTAGCCGTACGGGGTGCCGCGCACGGTCCCGTACACGCGGACGTACCGGCCGGTGCCGGATACCGCGAGGTCGTCGCCGGCGCCGTCGCCGGTCGTCGTCGTGTAGAGGTCGGTCCAGGTGGTGCCGTCGGCGGAGGTCTGGACGCGGTACGTCTTCGCGTACGCGGCCTCCCAGTCGAGCCGCACCCGGGACAGGGTGTGCTGGGCGCCGAGGTCGACGCGGATCCACTGGGGGTCGACGCCCTCCAGGCTGGCCCAGCGGGTGGCGGTGCTGCCGTCCACGGCGAGGCCGGGGGCGAAGCCGGAGCCCTCCACGGACGAGGAGGTCGCCGGCTTGCCCGCGGAGACGAGGCCGTCGGCGGCCTCGGCTTCGGCTCCGGGCAGGAGGGAGAGCGGCAGGGCCAGCAGGGCGGCGGCGAGCGCGAGCGGGAGGAGGCGGCGGGGGGTGCGGCGGCGCCGGAAGGGGGTGGCGGGGACGGCCGTTG
>JOFO01000057.1 GCA_000721275.1 Microtetraspora glauca
CATCCGCCTCACCCACGGACAGCCCATCCGCTTCGGCACCGACGACGGCAAGGGCGTCGTCCGCGACCCCGCCACCGGCGACCTCCAGGTCGTCACCGTGACACCCGACAACGAGGACCGCATCCTCGTCCACGACGCCCACGCCACCACCCCCACCACCGCCTTCGCGCTCTCCCGCCTCGCCGACCCCGACACCCTCCACCACACCCCCATCGGCGTCTTCCGGTCGGTGGAACGACCGGTCTACGACACCCTCATGGCCGACCAGCTCGACACCGCCGTGGAGCGGTACGGGAAGAGCGACCTCGCCGCGCTGCTCGCGGGGAACGACACCTGGACCGTCGCCGGCTGACGCCCGGCGGACACCGACTTCGGAGGAAACACACCCATGGCCTACGTCATCGCCCTGCCCTGCGTGGACATCAAGGACAAGGCATGCCTGGAGGAGTGCCCGGTGGACTGCATCTACGAGGGTCCGCGCAAGATGTACATCCAGCCGGACGAGTGCGTCGACTGCGGCGCGTGCGAGCCGGTCTGCCCGGTCGAGGCGGTCTTCTACGAGGACGACCTCCCGGAGGAGCTGGGCGCGTACCGCGTCGCGGACCGGGAGGTCTTCGACGCCCTGGGCCTGCCCGGCGGTTCGCGCGACCACGCCCCGCTCGCGGCGGACCACCCGGTGGTCGACGCCGTCCCCGTGCCGTCCCAGACCTGAACCGCCCCGCGCCGGCCCCGGCCCTTCTCTTGCCTACCTCTCCCGAGCCTTTCACGGATCGAGTCCTCCCCATGGCCAAGCCCCTCGTCCTCATAGCCGAAGAGCTCTCGCCCGCCACGGTCACCGCGCTCGGCCCGGACGTCGACGTCCGGTACTGCGACGGGACCGACCGGCCGGCCCTGCTGTCCGCCGTCGCCGACGCGGACGCCCTCCTGGTGCGCAGCGCCACCCGCGTGGACGCCCCGGTGATCGACGCCGCCCGCCGTCTCACGGTCGTCGCGCGGGCCGGCGTCGGTTTGGACAACGTCGACGTCCCCGCGGCCACGAAGGCCGGCGTCCTGGTCGTCAACGCCCCCCTCTCCAACGTCGTCAGCGCCGCCGAACTCACCTGCGGACTCCTGCTGTCCACGGCCCGCACCATCCCGCAGGCCGACTTCTCGCTGAAGAGCGGGGAGTGGGACCGGCGGAAGTACACCGGCGTCGAGCTGGCCGACAAGACCCTGGGCGTCATCGGCCTCGGCCGCATCGGCACCCTGGTGGCCCAGCGGATGTCCGCGTTCGGCATGCGGATCCTCGCCCACGATCCGTACGCCACGGAGGAGCGGGCCCTGCGCGCGGGCGCGCGCCTCGTCCCGCTCGACACGCTCCTGCGGGAGTCCGACTTCCTCACCGTGCACCTGCCGAGGACACCGGAGACGGTGGGCTTCGTCGGCGAGCGGGAGCTGGGCCTCGTCAAGCGGTCCGTACGGATCGTCAACGCGGCGCGCGGCGGCATCGTGGACGAGGAGGCGCTGGCCGCCGCGCTGAAGGACGGACGCGTCGCCGGGGCCGGGCTCGACGTCTTCGCGGTGGAGCCGTGCACCGCCTCCCCGCTGTTCGGCCTCGACAACGTCGTGGTCACCCCGCACCTCGGCGCCTCCACCCACGAGGCCCAGGAGAAGGCCGGGACCTCCGTCGCCCACTCGGTGCGGCGCGCCCTCGCGGGGGAGCTCGTGCCCGACGCGGTCAACGCCCCGGGCGGGCCCGTCGCGGAGGAGGTCCATCCCTATCTGAAGCTCGCCGACGACCTCGGCCACGTCTTCACCGGGCTCGCGGGCCGCCGGGCCGTGACCCGCCTGGACATCGAGGTCCGCGGCGAGGTGACCCGGCGGGACGTCACGGTCCTGGAGGCCGCCGCGCTCCGCGGGGTCCTCGCCGGGCTCGTCCCCGGGAGGCCGTCGCTGGTGAACGCGTCGGAACTCGCCCGCGAGGCCGGCGTCTCCGTGCGTTTCTCGACCAGTTCCGAGAGCCCGGACCACCGCGACACCGTCGCCCTCCGCGGCGAGCTGCCGGACGGCGGGACCGTGGCCGTCGCCGGCGCCCTGTCCGCCTGGAAGGGCACCCACCGGCTGGTCGCGGTCGGCGCGTGCGACCTCGACCTGGCCCTCACGGACCGGATGCTCTTCCTCTGGTACGCCGACGAGCCCGGGGCCATCGGCAGGGCCGGGCAGATCCTGGGCGCCGCCGGCGTCAACATCGCAGACATGGAGGTCGCCCGGTCCGGCGGCCGGGCGACGGCCGCCCTGTCCGTCGACGTCGACGTCCCCGACGCCGTCGTGGACCGGCTGGTGGCGGCCCTCGACGAGGCGTCCGCCCGCTACGTCCGCCTCATGCCGTAGCTCGTGCCGTAGCTCGTGCCGTAGCGGACCGCCGCTCCCTGTTTCCGTACTCCCCCGTTCCGCACCCGGAGCGGGGGAGTACGCGTGCGGGGCGCCGGACGGCGGCTAGCTGAGGGGCGCCGACGCGTGGCAGAACGCGCTGAACGCCGCCGCCCGGCGCGTCAGCCGGACGCCCGCCGGACGGGCCAGGACGACGTCCAGCGGGCGTATCTCGTCCTTGATCCGGCGGATCACCAGGCCGCGGCCCTCGTAGCTGACGTCCGCGCGGGGACGCTGGATCAGCAGCGAGTAGCCGGCGCCGCGGGCGACGAGGCTGCGCACCATCTCGAAGCTCTCCGTGCGGTGCCGCACGCGCGGGGACACCCCGGCGGAGCTCAGCACCTCGTGGAAGTAGCGCAGGCTGGGCGGGACGTCGAGCGCGATCATGTCGTGACCGGCGAGGTCGGCGAGCCGGACCTCCTCCTGCTCCGCCAGCGGATGGGCGGGCGGCAGCAGGACGTACGGCTGGGTCGGGTACAGCGTGTCGTACGCGATGCCGGCCTGGACGTCGACGCCGTAGAGCACGGCCAGTTCGCACGTCCCGTCGAGCAGGAGCCGCTGCAGGTCGGTCAGCGAGCCCTCCACGAAGTCCAGCGTCACCTGGGGGTGGGCGGCCCGGAACTCCTCCAGGACGCGGGGCAGCAGGAACGGGGCGATGGTGGTGAAGCAGCCGATCACCAGCCGGCCCGACGGGGCGTTGCCCAGGTCCCGCATGCCCGCCTGGAGCGCGTCGGCCCGGGCCAGCAGCGACCGGGCCTCGGGCAGGAGGAGCCGGCCCGCCTCGGTCAGCGTCAGCCCCTTCGCCTTGGAGCGCAGGAGCAGTTGCACGCCGATCTGGCGCTCCAGCTGGGAGATCGCGGCCGACACCGCGCCCTGGCTCACGTACAGCCGGCGCGCCGCGCCCGTCATGGTTCCGGCCTCGGCGCACGCCACGAAGGCGTGCAGCCGGCGAAGGCTGATCCGTTCAGTCATCAGGAAATCCCATAACGCACCTCACCATTCCTTCGTTTTCAACTGCGCGGTCCTGATGGAGACTTGGGGAACCAAGTCAAGGAGGTTTCGCAATGATGCCGACGAACGAAAAGACCGGTTGCCCCGTGCATCACGGTTTCGATCCGCTTGGTGACGAGTACATCGCCGATCCGTATCCGATCCACACCGCGGTGCGGGAGGAGGCCCCGGCGTTCTACGCACCGGCCATCGACATGTGGGTGATCACCCGGTACGACGACATCGAGGCCGTCCTGAAGGACCCGGGGACCTTCTCGGCGCAGGTCGGCCAGAAGCCGGTGTTCCCCCTTTCGGAAGAGGCGCAGGAGATTCTGAAGAAAGGATTCCGCGCCTATCCGGTGATGTCGGACTGCGACCCGCCCCGGCACACCCGGATCCGCAAGCACAACATGACGGGCTTCTCACCGCGGCGGATCGCCTCGCTGGAGCCGAAGGTCTGGGCCAAGGCCACGGAGCTGGTGGACGCCATCGAGCCCGGGCGGGTGGACCTGGTCAACGCGCTGACCTATCCGCTTCCGGCGTACATGATCTTCACGTTCATCGGCTTCCCGGACGAGGACATGGACATGCTGAAGAGCTGGTGCGGAAACCGCATCGCCTTCAGCTGGGGACGCCCGAGCGTCGACGAGCAGCGCGAGATCGCGACGAACATGACCAACTACTGGGAATACTGCGAGAATTTCGTCGCCAAAAGGGCCGCGGAACCGGTGGACGACTTCACCAGTGACCTCATCCGGATCCGCCAGGAGAATCCCGACAGCCTCTCGCTCGAAGACATCACGAACGTCGCCTACGGACTGAGCTTCGCCGGCCACGAGACCACGACGAGTTTCACCGGCAACGCGATCCGCCAGCTGCTGTCCAACCCCGAGCAGTGGGCCGCGGTCTGCGCCGACCGCGGGCTGATCGCCAAGGCGGTCGAGGAGATCCTGCGGTACGACAGCAGCATTCCCGCCTGGCGGCGCATCACCACCCGGGCGGTGGACGTCGGCGGCGTCGAGATACCCGAGCGGGCCAAGGTGCTCATCCTGCTCGGCGCGGCCAACCGGGACCCGAAGCACTTCGCGGAGCCCGAGACCTTCGACATCCACCGCGGCGACGCCCGCCGCCACCTCGCCTTCGGCAAGGGCATCCACTACTGCATCGGGGCCCCGCTGGCGCGGATGGAGGCCCGCATCGCCCTCGACCTGCTCGCCGAGCGGGCACCGGACATGCGCCTGGTCGAGGACCAGGACTTCGACTTCCCGGCGAACGTCTCCTTCCGCGGCCCCCGGAGCCTGCTCGTCGAGTGGCCCGGATGACCCTCCGGACGCCGCGGGTCCGGCGCGACCGGTCACGGCCGGCCGCGCCGCTCGGTGACCAGCAGCGTCTGCAGGACCTGCCCGCAGCTCCCCGTCGCGTCGTCCAGCTGGCCGTGGGCGAGCCCTGAGCCGTGCGGGCTGGCCGCCGTGTGGGAGCGCAGGCACAGCCACTCCCCGACGGGGTCCCGGTGCAGGGCGAGCGTCACGTCGGTGTTGATGACGAGGCCCGCGTGGTGGTCGAGTTCGAAGCCGACGGCCCAGCTGCTGTCGGCCACCGTGAGCGCCCGGGTCAGCGGCGAGTCCGGCGCCCCGGCCACCAGGGGGACGCGCTGCCGGGCCCAGGCGGTCCCCGGACCGAGCGTGTCGAAGCCCGCGCCGTCCCCGAAGCGCCACTCCATCGCCGCGATGTACCCGTCGAGATGGGCCCCCGCCATGGTGTGCGGCGGCTGCGGCCCCGGCAGGGCGGGGGCGGGCGGGACGGGCCGCAGCGCCGGGGTCTCCCCCGGGCTCGCGACGAGCCGCCACGCGCGGGCCAGCAGCACCGGGACGCCGTCGGCGGTGATCTCCCCCTCCAGGATCTCGACGCTGCCGCCGGACCGGACCGTCCGCACCTCGACCCGCAGGTCCGCCATCGGGACCGGGCGCAGCAGCTCGACGGTGACACGGGCGATCCGCAGGCCCGGCCGGGGCGCGTGGTGCTCGAACGCGCGCCCGATCAGGGCGGAGGGCGGGCCGGCGTGCTGCGTCTTCGGGCTCCACGGGCCCGCGGTGGCCGGGGTGCTCTCGTACCGGCCGTCCCCCAGGTCGTGGTAGAAGGCCGCGTGCGGTGCGCCGGGGAACGGAACGGGCTCGGGGTTCACGAGGGGTGCCTCCGGTTCCTGCCTCAGCGGTCTGAGGCGCTGTGGATGATGTCCGCCTGAACGGCCTCGGCGATTCTGCCCGTGTCCGGCAGCGTCCGCTCCAGGGCGGTTCCGGCCAGGAAGAGGACGGACTCCGCGAACGGGGCGGCGATGAGCTGCGCGCCGATGGGGAGACCGGCCGAGTCCCTGCCCACCGGGAGCGACAGGGCGGGGAAGCCGGTGATGTTGGCGGGGGAGGAGAGCCGGACGTAGGCGTCGGTGACCGTCTCGGTGACGCCGTCCGGCCACCGTACGGTCTCCTGCCCGCGCCGCGCCGCCGTGATCGGGGAGGTGGGGGCGGCGAGCACGTCGACGCCGTCGAAGACGCGGCCCCACGCGCGGCTGATGAGGGACCGGGTGCGCTGGGCGCGCAGGTAGTCCAGGGCGGACACGTGGTGCCCGGCCTCCAGGAGCAGCCGGACGTCCGGGCCGTAGAGGTGGGGCGCGGCGCGCAGGGTCTCCTCGTGGACCGCCGACGCCTCCGGGGCCATCAGGCCCCACTGCGTCGCCTCGATGTGCTCGGTGAGCGGCAGGTCCACGGGCGTCACGGTCGCGCCGAGGTCCCGCAGCCGGTCGATCGCCGCGCGGACGGCCGCCTCCACCTCCGGAGCGACGCGGTCGAAGTAGTACGTGCGGGGCACGCCGACCCGCAGCCCGCGCACGTCCGCCGGGCCCGGCGCGGCGGGGGCCGCCGGAGCGGCGGCGCTGGCCGGGTCCGCCGGGTCGTGGCCGGCGAGGACCCGCAGGACGAGGGCGGCGTCGCGTACGGTCCGGGTGAGGGGGCCGACGTGGTCCAGGGACCAGGACAGGGGCGCCACCCCGTGCCGGGAGACCAGGCCGTAGGTGGGTTTCAGGCCGACCGTCCCGTTGAGCGCGGCGGGGACGCGGATCGATCCTCCGGTGTCGGTCCCCAGCGCGAACAGCGCGGTGCCGGCCGCCACGGCCACCGCCGAGCCGCCGCTGGAGCCTCCGGCGACGGCGTCCGCGTGCCACGGGTTGGCCGTCTGCGGGGTGAGCAGTCCGTAGGCGAACTCGTGGGTGTGGGTCTTGCCGAGGAGGATCGCGCCGGCGTCGGCGAGCCGCGCGGCCACCGTGCTGTCGCCGCCGGGCATGCGGTCCGCCCACGCGCGCGAACTGGCCGTGGTGGGGATCCCGTCGACGTCGATGAGGTCCTTGAGGCCGTACGGGATGCCGTGCAGCGGCCCGCGGTGGACGCCCGCGCGGATCTCCCGCTCCGCCCGCCGCGCGGCCCGTCGCGCGCGGTCGGCCACGACGGTGACGTAGGCGTGGAGCCGGTCCTCGACGGCGTCGCACCGGTCCAGGACGGAATCGACGAGTTCGACGGGGGACAGGGTGCGGGCCGCGAGGGCCGCCGCCGCGTCCGCGACGGTGAGCTCAAAGGGCCGCATCGAACGCTCCCGGAGCGGCGGGGGAGGGGCGGCCGGCCGCGGCCCGGAAGACCGGGGCCGGCGCGACGCCGGCCAGGTCCAGGGTCCGCAGCCCGCCGAGGAGCCGCCCCAGGTGGGCGACCAGTTCGGCCACCTCGCCGGGGCGGAGGTCCGGGGGCGGAGCGTGTCGCACGGTCGGACGGGACGGTCCCGCAGCGGCCATCGTGGTTCCCTTCCGGGTGGGCGGAGCCGGATGCCTCGGATCACGTGCGGAGCCGGGGACGGCGGGGCCGTCCCCGGCTCGTCCGCGCCGACGGGCGCTGCCCGCCGGCGCGCGCGAGCCCGGTGGCCGCCGACGGGGGAGGGACGGAGGCCACCGGGAGCGAGGGGCGCGCGGCCGGGCGGAGGCCGTACACACGGGCAGGCCCCCGCGTGTACGCCGCTGCCCGTACGCGCTTCCCGCAGGTCGCTTCCTACAGGTCGATCGTGACGTCGTAGGACTCCAGCCAGGCGTTGAGCCAGAGCGGGACCTCGAGGTCGATCCGCGTGATCTGGGTGCTGGCCGTGCTGACGCTGCCGTCGAGCCGGCCGCGGACGCGGTCCGCGTCCAGGAGCGGCAGGACCGGCGCGTCGCCGCTCCCGACCACCTCGGCGAGCCGGTCGCGGAGCTTCTTCTCGTAACCGGAGTCCTGCGTGCTCGGGTACGGCGCCTTCACCCGCTTCACGATCGACTCGGGCAGGACGTCGCGGGTGGCCGCGCGCAGCAGGCTCTTCTCCCGGCCGTCGAACGTCTTCATGGCCCAGGGGGCGTTGAACACGTACTCCACGAGGCGGTGGTCGCAGAACGGGACGCGGACCTCGAGGCCGACGGCCATGCTCATGCGGTCCTTGCGGTCGAGGAGGGTGTTGAGGAAGCGGGTCAGGTTGAGGTAGCTGATCTCCCTCATCCGCTTCTCCAGGCCCGTCTCGCCCGGCAGGACGGGGACTTCGGCGAGGGCGTCGCCGTAGCTCGACCGCCGGTAGCCGGGGATGTCGAGCTTGCCCAGCAGCCCGCCGTCGAACAGCGGCGTGCCGTCGTAGAAGGGGCCGGGCGTCGAGGTGAGCCACGGGAACGTCTCGGCCGTGAGCACCTCGGGGTCGTGGAACCAGCTGTACCCGCCGAACAGTTCGTCCGCCGACTCGCCGGACAGGGCCACGGTGGACCGCTCCCGCACCGCCTTGAAGAGCAGGTACAGGGAGGGCCACAGGTCGCCGTACCACATGGGCGGCAGGTCGGTGGCGGCGAGGACCGCGGCCCGGACGCCGGGGTCGCTCAGGTCGTCGCTGTTGAGGAGGATCTCCTTGTGCTCGGCCGCCACGTGCTGGGCCAGGTCGCGGACGTACGGGGCGTCCGGGGTGCTCCGCAGGGGGTCCGGGACGAAGTTCTCCGCGGCGCCGACGAAGTCGACCGAGAACGACCGCACCGGTCCGCCGCCCTGGGCGGCCAGCGCCTTGGCCGCCAGCGCGGTCACCGCCGACGAGTCGAGGCCGCCGGACAGGAGGCTGCACAGCGGGACGTCGGAGATCAGCTGCCGGCTGACGGTGTCGTCGAGGAGGCCGCGGACCGTCTCGATCGTCGTCTCCAGGGAGTCCGTGTGCTCCCTGGCCTCCAGCGCCCAGTAGCGGCGCTTGACGAGGCCCTGGCGGCGGACGCGGACGGTGTGTCCCGGACGGATCTCGTACATGCCGGTGAAGATGGCGTGCTCGGGGGTCTTCACCATGTCGAGCAGCTCGCGCAGGCCGTCGGCGTTCACCCGGCGCGGGATCGCCGGGTGGGCGAGGATCGCCTTGGGCTCGGAGCCGAACAGGACGCCGTCCGCCGTGGGGTAGTAGTACAGCGGCTTGACGCCCATCCGGTCGCGGACGAGGAGCAGTTCCTCGTTCCGGACGTCCCAGACGCCGAAGGCGAACATGCCGTTCAGCTTGTCGACGACGCCCTCGCCCCACTCCAGGTACCCCCTGAGGACCACCTCGGTGTCGCTCTGGGTGTGGAAGCGGTGCCCGCGGGAGACCAGGTCCGCGCGCAGCTCCCGGTAGTTGTAGATCTCGCCGCTGAACGTCAGCACCGCCAGGGTGCGCCCGTCCTGTTCGGCGGTCATCGGCTGGCGTCCGCCCTCCAGGTCGATGACGGAGAGGCGCCGGTGACCGATGGCGGCGTGCTGTCCGATCCACACGCCGTCGGCGTCGGGACCGCGGCACGCCATCGTCCGGGTCATGGCGTCGACGATGGCGCGTTCCCGGGTGAGATCGCGCCCGAAATCTATCCAGCCCGCAATGCCGCACATAAGCGACGTTCTCCTTAGGTAGGCGACCGTGAGCACCTGGCTCACCGAGGTGGTCCGGTAAAGGGAGGTGGAGGCGCCTCCCGCCGGGCCGGCCCGCAGGCGCGGGCGCGGCCGGGCGCGAGGGAAAGCGGTGGTGCGGGTGACCGCGGCGGAGCGCCGGTCACGGTGTGGCTAGGAGGACTTCGGCCAGGTGAACCCGCCGGCCCGGTGGGCCCAGGCCACGAGGACCATCAGGACGGCCGCCAGGCCGCCCAGCACCATCACCGTGGACGGCGAGGACCGGTCGAGGACGGCTCCTCCGACCAGGGCGCCGAGGGAGATGGTGGCCTGGAAGGAGGCGGTGAAGAGGACGGAGGACGCCTCGGGGGAGTCGGGGGCGGCCTTGGAGAACCACGTCTGGGAGCAGACCGGGACGGCGCCGTAGGCGACGCCCCAGACGACGAGCAGCGCCACCGCGCCGGCGTCCGAGCCGCCCAGGACGGGCAGGAGCAGGGTCGACGCGGCGATCAGGGCCGCCGCCGCGGCGAAGGTGGACCGCGGGTAGCGGCCCACGGTGGCTCCGCCGAGGAAGTTGCCGGCGATGCCGGCGGCGCCGTAGATGAGCAGGTAGACCGTGATGAGGCCCGAGCTGACGTGGGTCACCTGCTCCAGGAAGGGGGTGACGTAGGTGTACGTGCCGAAGTGGGCGAGCACGACGAGGAACGTCATGACCAGGGCGAAGCGGGTGTTGACGCTGCGGAGCATGCCGCCGAGCACGTCGAGGCGCGTCGCCTGGTTCGACGGGAGCGGCGGGACGGCGACGAGGAGCAGCACGAGGACGGCCAGGGTGAAGCCGCCCATGACGAGGAACGCGGTCCGCCAGCCGGCGATGTCACCGATGAACGTGCCCAGCGGTACGCCGAGCACGGAGCCGAGCGGTACGGCGGAGAAGATCACCGACGTCGCGCGGCCCACGGACTTCGCGGGAACGAGCTGGCTGGCGAGCCCGGCCCCGATGGACCAGAAGCCGCCGATGGTGATGCCCACCATGACGCGGGAGACCAGGACCAGCCAATAGCTCGACGCGGCGGCGGCGAGGAAGTTGGCCAGCGCCAGCAGCAGGATGAACACGCCGAGCATGACCCGCCGGTCGATCCGGCCCGTGGCCACCGTGACGACGGGGGCGGACACCGCGGCGAGGAATCCCGGCATGGTCATCATGAGACCAGCCATTCCGTCCGAAATCGTGAAACTCGATCCGATCGACGTGAGGAGGCCGATCGGAAGAATTTCGGTCGTGACGATGGAGAAGATCCCCAGCATTACCGAGATGACGGCCAGCCAGGAGATGAAAGGCGACCGGTCGGGCGCTGCGGGGGATTGGACAGAAGGGGTGGTTGCTGTGGACATGGATCCCGTCCTGAGTTGGGCCTCACGTGGAGAGTGTGACCTCTAGTCCAGCAGGAACGGGCCCCATCTTCTGGCAGGTTCCCGACGCCAACAACCGTCCCCGGGAGGCGCCGGAAGCCTTCGCGGCGCGCCCGGGGAGGCGTACGTTCCGCTGTTCCCGCAGGTCACGGGGGTGCCTGGGGTGCCGGTCGGAAGGGGTCGCGGCGGCGTGGGGCGGGGCGGGCGCCGCGTGATCCGCGACGACTTCGCCAAGTCGCGAAACCGTCCGCCCCGGAAATCCGGCGGGCGGGGGTTCACGTCGCTTTCCTGCCGGACGGCGACGCGATTCGCTGTTGTCCTGGTGCTTCCGCGACGCACACCCTCCGTTCAAATCGAGGAGAAGAATGTTCGAAACCGAAGAGGCGATCCGGAAGAACGTGCAGCAGAAGGCGGCGGGTCTCGACCGCGCCGCCGTCGCCGCCTTGGAGAAGGAGGCGCGGCGCCGGTACGAGGCCAGTACGCCGGGCTATTGCTTCGAGCTGACCGCGCGACGGGAGCAGCTGGAGCGGTACGCCGGCGCGTGGCGGCGGGTCCTCGACGGGATGACGGACGCGACGGCGGGCGCGGACGAGCGGTAGGCGCCGTTCGCGGCGCCTGACCGGCTCCCGCACCGGCCGGGAGGGGCGGGGTGATGCCGGTCCGGGGGCGGGCCCGGCATAGGCTGGTCCGGTGAGCGAGAGGGATGCAGGGACGGCCGGGGGCGGGAGCGCGGGCCGTGCTGCCCGGTACAGGTTCGGGGTCGCCCTGCGGCGCATGCTCGGCGAGATGAACCGGCTGGTGCACGGCTTCGCCCAGGAGCAGAAGCTGCACCCGACCGACGTCCACGCCCTCTCGTACGTGCTGGACAGCCCCGGCGCGACCACTCCCGGGCTGCTCAGGGAGCACCTCGGTCTGACGTCCGGGGCCGTGACCGCGTGCCTCGACCGGCTGGAGAAGGCCGGGCACATCCGGCGCAGCCGGGCGGAGGACGACCGCAGGGTCGTCCACATCGACTACGTCGAGGGCGCGCGGTCCGTGGCGCGCGCGTACTTCATGCCGCTCGCCGAGGCCGCCGACCGCGCCAGCGGGCGGTTCAGCGAGGACGAACTCGCCGTCGTCCTGCGCTATCTGGACGCCCTCAACGACGAGCTCGGCGAGCTGCGCGTTCCGCCGCGCGCCTGACCCGCGCCGCCCGTCCCCGCCCGTTTCCGGCCGCGCCGCCGCATCCGTCCGGTGCCTGTGCGGCGAAGAGGAGGTGACGTGCTTCAATATCTCTCGATCATTGAGATTATTAATCGTCGAAAGAAGTGAGGGCCTCCATGTCCGCACCCGCACGGTGGGCGAGCAGACTCCTGCCGCTTCTGGTCCTGGTCGTCTGGCTGGCCGTCGGAGGAGGGCTCGGCCCGTACGCCGGCAAGCTCGGCGAGGTGTCGACCAACGACCAGGCCGCGTTCCTGCCCCGCAGCGCGGAGTCCACCCAGGTGCTGAAGGCGCAGGAGGCGTTCCGGCAGGAGGAGAGCCTGCCCGCCCTGGTCGTCTGGACCGCCGAGGGCGGCGGCGCCCTCGACCGTTCGGCCCAGCCGGCGGCGACGCAGGCACTGGCGTCCCTCCGGGGCGTCGACGGCGTCGTCGGCGCCCCGTCCCCGGCGATCCCGTCCGCGGACGGCGAAGCCCTGCGCGGCATCGTCCAGCTCCGCCCGGACCTCGGTGACGACCTGCCCGCCGTGCTGGAGAAGGTGGACGCGGCGGCCGCCGCCGTACCCGGCACCGAGACCTGGCTCGGCGGTCCGGCCGCCACCCAGGCGGACCTCGGCGACGCGTTCGCGGGCATCGACGGACTGCTGCTCGTCGTCGCCCTGGTGACCGTTCTGGTCATCCTGCTCCTGGTGTACCGCAGCGTGCTGCTGCCGCTGATGATCATCGTGGGCGCGGTGTTCGCCCTCGGCCTGGCCTGCGCCGTCGTGTACGTCCTCGCCGACCACGACGTCGTCCGCGTCGACGGCCAGGTCCAGGGCATCCTGTCCATCCTCGTCATCGGCGCCGCCACGGACTACGCCCTGCTGCTCGCCGCCCGCTACCGCGAGGAGCTGGGCGCCCGGGACGGCGACCGCATCCCCGCCATGCGGGCCGCGCTCCGGCAGTCCTTCGGTCCGATCGTCGCCAGCGCCGCCACGGTCGGCCTCGGTCTGCTCGCCCTGCTGCTCAGCGACCTCACCAACAACCGCGCCCTCGGCCCCGTCGGGGCGATCGGCATCGCCTGCGCCGTCCTCAGCGCCGTGACGTTCCTCCCCGCCGTCCTGGTCCTGCTCGGCCGGGCCGCGTACTGGCCGGCCCGCCCCAAGGCGGCGACCGGGGACGACGCGCATCCCGTCTGGCGCAAGGTCGCCGGGCTCGTCGACCGCGCGCCGCGCAAGGTCTGGGCCGGCTCCCTCGTGGCCCTGCTCGCCTGCGCGGCCTTCTCCTTCTCGCTCGACTCGAAGGGCGTGCCGCTCGACGAGATCTTCGTCAAGGACGCGCCCTCCGTCGCCGCCCAGGCGCGGCTCGGCGAGCACTTCCCGGGCGGCGCCGGCAACCCCGCCGTCGTCATCGCGAACGCCGGGGCGGCGGAGCGGGTGCGCACCGCCGCCGAGGGCGTCGACGGGGCCGACTCCGCGGCCGTCGTCACCGTCCCCGGCACCACCCGGCCGCTCGTCGCCGACGGGCGCGTCCGCATCGACGTCACGCTCGCCGACGCGGCGGACTCCGACGCCGCCAAGGACACCGTCGCCCGGCTCCGCGGCACCCTGCACGCCGTGCCCGGGGCGGACGCCCTGGTCGGCGGCTACACCGCCCAGCAGTACGACACCCGGCTCACCGCCGAGCGCGACCGGACGCTCATCATCCCGGTCGTGCTCGCCATCATCCTGGTGATCCTGGTCGGCCTGCTCCGCTCGCTGCTGCTGCCGCTGCTCCTGGTGGCCACGGTCGCGCTCAACTTCGTGGCCACGCTGGGCGTCTCCGCCCTGGTCTTCGAGCACGTCCTCGGGTTCACCGGCACCGACTCGGCGGTGCCGCTGTACGGCTTCGTCTTCCTGGTCGCCCTCGGCGTCGACTACAACATCTTCCTGATGTCGCGCGTCCGCGAGGAGACGCAGGAGCACGGCACGCGCGAGGGCGTCCGCAGGGGGCTGATCGCCACCGGCGGCGTCATCACGTCGGCCGGCGTCGTCCTGGCGGCCACGTTCGCCGCGCTCGGCGTCATCCCGCTGGCGTTCCTGGTGCAGATCGCGTTCATCGTCGCGTTCGGCGTCCTGCTCGACACGCTCGTGGTGCGGTCCCTGCTGGTTCCGGCGCTCGTCCGGGACATCGGCGCCTTCGTGTGGTGGCCGGGGGCCCTGCGCCACCGGCCCTGACCCGCGAGCGCGGGCCCGTACCCCGCCGCGTCAGGAGGCGGCGGGGGCGGGCCGCGCCGGGGGAGGGGAGGACGGCGTCGGCTGGTAGAAGATGTCGATGTCGACCTCCTCGCCGCCGACGATCAGGGTGTCCCACGCCCCGCTCTCCCACAGCGTGCGCAGCGTCGCCGGTTCGAGCCCGCTCAGATGGGCGCGGAGGGTGGCGTCGTCGGGCATGCCGGGGAGGCGGGGCGCCAGACGGTCGCGGATCGAGCCGAGGCGTTCCATGAGGGCGTCGACGTCCGCCTTCCGGTCGAGGACCTGGCCCTCCCACTCCTCGATGCTCCGGGCGATCTTCTCCTTGATCGGCCGGCTCACGCCGTTCTCGTCCGTGGTGATCATCGCGTTCCAGGCGCGGCTCTTGTGCCGGTACTGGAGCATCGACATCGCCGCCTCGTGGCGCGCGAAGTCCGCGTCGCGGAACGGGCGGCCCGTCCACGCCCCGTTGAGCGAGCGGGCCAGCGAGATCGCCGAGCCCAGCCCGCTGTTGAGGCCGCGGCCCGGCCAGAAGTGGATGGCGTTGGCGGCGTCGCCGAGGAGGAAGCCGTACGTCCCCGGGGAGGCGGCCGTGGCCGGCCGCAGCCGGGTGGTGAACCTGGGCCGCTGCACCATGTCCAGCCGGAAGGCGGTGACGGCGCTCAGGTCCCCCTCGGCGACGCCGAACAGCGCCAGCCCCTCCCGCACCCGCCGCCACAGCGCCGAACCCCGGACCATGGCGGGCAGGAAGAGCGTGCTGTGCGTCGAGCACTGGAAGTCGCCGTGGTCGTCGCGCCCCATCACGCACGGCCGGGAGGCGATGCACTCCTCGAAGACGTGCCGCACCGGATCGATGCCGACGACCTCCGCCGCCTCGGCGTCGGTGAGCCGCATGTTCAGGAAGCCCTCGCCGCGCAGCGCGTTGAGCAGGAAACGGTTCTGAGCGACCGTCAGCAGCACCGTCATGGGATCCGAGAGCCGCGATTTCACCCGCAGACCGAGGACGACGTCCTGGACGTGCTCGCCGTGCAGCGAGTAGATGGACGTGTCGGCGTTCCCGAACCTGTCGGCGTAGTACTCGCGGGTCCGGGACCGGCCGCCCTCGCAGATCGCGAGCACGTGGGGGCGCGCGCCGGAACTCTCGTGCTCGGCCGGGTCGAAGGCGGCGGGGACGAGGCGGATGCGGTCCGGCTTCTCGCCGGCCAGGGCGAGGAGCGTGTCCTCGATGTAGGCGATCCGGAGGTTCCGGGGGCTGTGGCCCCGGATGGAGTCGGGGCCGAGCGGCCACATCTCGGTGTACGCGTCACCCCGGAAGAGCCGCTCCTGCACCGCCTCGGGGAGGTTGAGGTACTGGCGGCTCTGCACCGTGACGACCTGCTGCCGGCGGACGTTGCCCTGGCTCTCGTCCTTCCACACGACCCGCGGCCCGTCCTGCGTCCAGCGCCCGTCGTACACGGTGATCGAGACCCGGTGGCCCATGAGGTGTTCGAGGAGCAGGGCGAAGCTCAGGCCGACGGGCCCGCCGCCCGACACCGTGACCTCCAGGACCGGTCCCGCCGCCAGCGTGGCCTGGGAGGCGGGGCCGAGCGGGCGCAGCACGGAGAGGTCGAGGATCGTCTCCATCGCGTCGGCCGCCTCGAACCGGAACACCTCGGTGCCGATCTCGACGAGGTCCCCGGGCTGCAGTTCGTGCGAGGTGACGCGCGTTCCGTTGATACGCGTCCCATTGCTGCTGCCGCTGTCGTACAGCACGAATCCGTGGCCCTCGCGGCGCACTTCGGCGTGAAAGCGGGAGACGTTCTCACCGGAAAGCACGATGCTGTTGTCGCCGTTGCGGCCGAGCGTCAGCGGTGCGGTGCCGATCGGGAACTGCTGTCCCGCCAGGGAGCCTTGATGGCCGACAAGCCGAGGAGGCATGAATTCACCCAATTCCGGAGGAGGAAGAGACGGAAAGCCGCGGATCCGATGACGATGGGCGAGGACGCGGGGCAATCTTAGGGCGGCTCCGACCTCGCTGAGAAGCCGTGGGAACCGACTGCCCACCACGCGGTTTCCGTTCCGTGACATCGTCACGGGAGGAGCCGGCAAGAGGGCGGAGAAAAGGGGCGGGTGGGGCTGGTGAGAGAGGTGGGACGGAAAAGGGGAGAGGTAAATCGAGCCCGGGAAAAGGCACTTCCGGCGGCGCCGGAAGACCGGGCGGGGAGAATGACGGGATGGACTCGATCGTCTCCCGTCTCCCCGCGCGGTTCTGGACCGTCCGCTACGACGGCTCGCGGTACCCCGGCGCCCCCGCCGTGACCGCCCGGCCGGGTCTCGCGGCGGGCGCCAACTGCCAGGTGTTCGCGTACGAGGTGCTGCGGCACTTCGGGCTGAACCCGCCGGAGCTGCGCTCCTCCGACCTGTGGGAGGACACCGGCTCCACCGTCCGCGTGCCGGTCGCCCGCCCCCTGGACCTGCTGCTGTTCAACGCCACCGACGACGCCTACGGCGCCCATGTCGCCGTCGCCGCCGGCGACGGCCTGATCCTGCACCTCTGCCGAGAGGTGGGGCGTCCGGCGGTCTGGCGGCCGGAGGACTTCGCGGCCCGCGAGCGGTACGGCGTGCTGCTGGGCGCCAAGCGGGTCCTCGGGGGCTGAGGGGGATGCGCGCGCGGATCACCCCTCGCACGCCGGGCGGCGGGTCGGGAAGGGGGTGGCCGGCTCAGCCGACCGGGGAGGCGGTCACCCGGATGATGCCCTCGGGCTGGGCGAGCGGGGTGAGGCCGGCGGCCAGGAAGACGCTGGTCAGCGCCTGCTCCAGGGCGTTGCGGATGCCGCTGATCTCGGCGACGGCATGGACGTCGGGGTCGGACGCGTGCGCCGCGATCGTGGGGCGGATGAGCGGGTCCGGATGCCAGGCGACGATGACGGCCACGCCGTCGCTCTGCGCGGTGATGCCGCTGTCGGGGCCGTAACCGGCGTCGGCGAGCACGATCTGCACCCGGCGGACGAGTTCGCGGCTCATGTGGTGCTCCGGTCGGTTCAGGTCGTCACGAGGACTCTCACCCTTGAGTGTCCGCTTTGGTAGGAAATGCGTCAATATTTACACGAAAGACATTTCGCATGATCCGCGTGGATGGGGGGCAGGGGACGAGTATGGGAGCGAACGGAAAGGGTCAGGCGGGGTGGACCTTCCTGACGAACCACGCACGCGTGCTGCTGGCCGTCGCCCGCGATCCGGAGGTGCGCCTCCGCGAGGTGGCCGCCCGCTGCGGAGTGACCGAGCGGACCGTCCAGGCGATCGTCGCCGACCTGGAGGAAGGGGGGTACCTGACCCGGGGCCGCGCGGCCGACGGACGCCGCAACCGCTACAGCGTCAACCCGGAGGCCCCCTTCCGTCACCCCGCCGAGGCCGGCCACGAGATCGCCGGCCTGCTGGAACTCCTCACCCGCGAGTCCGCGAGGCCGTAGCCGGGCTGCGGGAGGGGAAGGCCCCCGCCCGGCGTCAGCGGCGGGCGAGGACGAGACCCAGGGCGACGCCGACCAGCAGCGTGACCGTGAGGACCGTCCAGAGCGGCAGCGTGACCGTCGGGATCCAGAGCCGGACGGTGACGGAGCCGGTGTTGGCGGCGATGAACCAGACGGCGAGCGCGGCGACCAGGACGAATCCGACGGTCCGCAGCCGCATGTCCCGCCCCTTCACCGTCACCGTCGCCGGTTCGTGCGGCGCTTTCGCGGTGTTCCGGGCCATGAGAGCCGGTTCCTCTCTCTCGGGGAGGAGGGATGCCCTTCCCAGTATCGAGGCCGCCGCCCCCGCTGTCCCCCGGGAGGGTGACGCGCGGAGGCCGTCACGGAGCGTTGTCCACAGGCTCCGGCGGGCGGCCCGGCGCGGGTGCCCGGGCGGCTAGGCTTTTCGGGTGGCCCTCATCGACGCTTCCTCCGACGCCTCCTCCTCCGCCCCCGGCACCGACCGCCCCTCCGACGCCCTCGACGTGCTCCACCGGGTCTTCGGCTACAGCTCCTTCCGGGGCGAGCAGCAGGAGATCATCGAGCATGTCGTGGCCGGCGGCGACGCCCTCGTGCTCATGCCGACCGGTGGCGGAAAGTCGCTGTGCTACCAGATCCCGGCCCTGGTGCGGCCCGGCACGGGCGTGGTGATCTCGCCGCTGATCGCGCTGATGCAGGACCAGGTGGACGCGCTGAACGCGCTCGGCGTCCGGGCCGGCTTCCTGAACTCGACGCAGGACCCGTACGAGCGGCAGACCGTCGAGCAGGCGTTCCTCGCCGGCGAGCTCGACCTCCTCTACCTGGCCCCCGAGCGGCTGCGCACCGAGGGCGCCCAGCGGCTGCTCGACCGCGGGACGGTCTCCGTCTTCGCGATCGACGAGGCGCACTGCGTCTCCCAGTGGGGCCACGACTTCCGGCCCGACTACCTCGCCCTGTCCCTGCTGCACGAGCGGTGGCCCGAGGTCCCGCGGATCGCGCTGACGGCGACGGCCACCGAGGCCACCCACGGGGAGATCGCCACCCGCCTCGGCCTGGAGGACGCCCGGCACTTCGTCGCCAGCTTCGACCGGCCCAACATCCAGTACCGGATCGTCCCCAAGAACAACCCGACCCGGCAGCTCCTCGACCTCATCCGCACCGAGCACGCCGGCGACGCCGGGGTCGTCTACTGCCTGTCCCGCGCCTCCGTGGAGAAGACCGCCGCCTTCCTCGCCGAGCACGGCATCGACGCCATCCCGTACCACGCGGGCATGGACGCCGCCGCGCGCGCCGCCAACCAGGCGCGGTTCCTGCGCGAGGACGGCGTCGTGGTCGTCGCGACCATCGCCTTCGGCATGGGCATCGACAAGCCCGACGTCCGCTTCGTCGCCCACCTCGACCTGCCCAAGTCCGTCGAGGGCTACTACCAGGAGACCGGCCGCGCCGGCCGCGACGGCGAGCCCGCCACCGCCTGGCTCGCGTACGGCCTCCAGGACGTCGTCCAGCAGCGCAAGATGATCGACGGCTCGGAGGGCGACGAGCAGCACCGGCGCGCCCTCGCCGCCCACCTGGAGGCGATGCTCGCGCTCTGCGAGACCGTCGAGTGCCGCAGGGTCCGCCTGCTCGCCTACTTCGGCCAGAAGTCCGGGCCGTGCGGCAACTGCGACACCTGCCTGACCCCCGCCGAGTCCTGGGACGGCACGGTCCCCGCGCAGAAGCTGCTCTCCACCGTCTGGCGGCTGGCCCGCGAGCGGCGCCAGAAGTTCGGCGCCGGCCAGATCATCGACATCCTCCAGGGCAAGAAGACCGCCAAGGTCATCCAGTTCGACCACGACCGCCTCTCCGTCTTCGGCATCGGCGCGGACCTCGGCACGGCCGAGTGGCGCGGCGTCGTCCGCCAGCTCCTCGCGCTGGGGCTGCTCGCCGTCGAGGGCGACTACGGCACCCTCGTCCTCACCGAGGCCAGCGGCGACGTGCTGGGCGGGCGGCGCCAGGTGCACCTGCGCAAGGAAGCCCCCAAGGCGGCGGCGCCCCGCAAGGAGAGCGGCGGCGGCCGGTCCGGCAAGGCCCGCGTCCCCGTCGACCTGCCCGCCGCCGCCGTCCCCGTCTTCGAGGCCCTGCGCGCCTGGCGCGCCGCGACCGCGCGCGAGCAGGGCGTGCCCGCGTACGTCGTCTTCCACGACGCGACGCTGCGGGAGATCGCGACGACGCTCCCCACGACCGTGGCCGAGCTCGGCACGGTCGGCGGCGTCGGCGAGGCCAAGCTCGCCAAGTACGGCGAGAGCCTGCTGGAAGCGCTCGCCGCGCACACGTCCGGAACCGGGGGCGCCGCGGCCTCCGAGCCCGCCCCCGGCCCCCAGAGCCCCGCGGTCCCCGAGGTCTCCGAGGCTGCGGACCAGCGCGCCGCCCGCGCCGCGGCCGCGCCTCCGGCCACCCGCGAGCAGGCCCCGCCGCGCCGCGCCGCGGCCCCGGCCGCCGAGGACGAGCCGCTGTTCTTCGGCGAGGACGAGACGGAACCGACCTGGGACGACGACTGGCAGTGACGGCCGGCGGCGACGACCCGCCCCGCCGCCCGGCTCACGGCGCCGGCGTCTCCGCCGGCGCCGGGGCCGGGCGCCCGTCCGGGCGGGACTCCGGGGACGGCGTCGGATGGTCGCGGCGCTGGAGGCGGCGGATGGCCGGGACGCACAGCATCGCGGCCAGCAGCAGGAACGAGACCGCCGACGAGAACAGCAGGACCCGGTCCGCGCCGAAGTCGTCCGCCACCGGCCCGGCCAGGGCGCGCCCCAGCGGGATCACCATGATCGAGCCGGCGATGTCGTACGCCGACACCCGGCTCAGCACCGCCAGCGGGACGTGCGACTGCACGCTCGTCGCCCACATCACGCCCCAGAAGGCGAAGCCGCAGCCGGCCACCATGCCGGTGACGGCGGTGACGGCGAAGTTCCAGCCCAGAGCGGGAGCCAGCGGGTTCAGCGCGAAGAAGAACATCGCCACCACGCCCGCGACCAGCGGCCGGCGCGGCCGGACCCGCATGCCGAGCAGCCCGCCGACGATCGTGCCCAGACCGTCGGCCGAGGCGATCCAGCCGTAGCCGGTCGCGCCGTGCTGCTCGGTGAGGAGCGCCGCGCCCAGCGGCAGCGACGGCCCGAAGACGAACAGGCCGTACACCGCCCACAGCGAGATCACGCCCCACAGCCACGTCCGGGACCGGAACTCGTGCCAGCCGGTGGCGAGCCGCCGCCACATCGGGTCGTCGCTCTCGTCCCGCTCGGCGGCGAGCCCCCGCAGCGGCAGCAGCCCGCCCGCGCTGACCGCGTACGCCCCCGCGATCACCACGAACGACACGGCCCGGTCGCCGTACGCGACCAGGAACCCGGCCAGGCCGGGCCCGATCAGCGTGGCCATCGACTCGGAGATCCGCAGCAGCGCGTTGGCCCGCTGGATGTCGTCGGCGACCCGCGGCACGATGCTCGCCAGGCCCGGCTGGAACATGGCGGTCGCCGCGCCGCTCACCGCCATCAGGGCCATGATCTGCCAGAGCCGTACCCCGCCCGCCGCGAACAGCCCCGCCATGGCGAGCATCGCGACCACACGGACCGCGTCCGCGCCGACCATCATCACCTGGGGCGTGAACCGGTCGGCGAGCACCCCGCCGAAGAGGATGAGCAGCACGATCGGCGCCATCCACGCGGCGAGCGCGTAACCCACGCCGGTCGCCCCGAAGCCGGACCCGAGGACCGACGTCGTCACCGACACCATGAGCATGCCGTCGGCGAGCAGCGAGGCGCTGCGCGCGGTGAAGAAGAGCCGGAAGCGACGCGACCGCCACGGGCTGGGCAGCGGCCCGGCCTTCCGCGCCGCGGTGGTGTCATCGGTGGTCATGTGGCATCTCCCGGCGCGTCCGGCCGGTCCCTTCCCTGAGGATCCGCCGCGCCCCGGCGGGCTGCCGGGGCGGGCCGTCGACGAACACGTACCGGTGCGGCGCCAGGACCCCGGGACGCCCCGGCAGCAGACGCATCAACGCCGCGTGCGCCTGATCGGGCGTCACCTCCGCGCTGGCGCGCGAAGAGACGCCGATGTACGCCGTGAGGCGCGGGCCCTCGCCCGCCGCCTCCACCGCCACCTCCACCGGACGCCCGTCCAGCGCCCCCGCCAGCGCCTCGGCCACGGCGGCGGGACGGATCCAGCAGCCGTCCACCCGTACCCACTCCGGCCCGCGCGCCACCGGACGCACCCCGGTCGCCTCGGTCAGCGGCCCCGGCGTGTCCAGCGGTACGTCGGCCCCGGCGACGGCCTCCAGGAGCCGGACCAGGCCCGTGACCAGCTCCTCGGCCGCCACCCGGGGGAACAGCGCCGGGTCGGCCCAGGTCGCCAGGCGGAGGACCGGCTCCGTCTCGTACACGAAGGTCAGCAGGCGGGTCGGCAGCGACTGGCCCCCGCCCCAGGCGAGTTCGAGTTCCGGGGCGTCCCCGTCGGGGGCGGCGGCCCCGGCGAGGGTGGCCGGCAGGGCGCTGATGTCGTTGTAGACGGCGTCGCGGGCGAACTGGCTGCCGCGCTCGGTCGTCACCCGGCCGATCAGCTCCCACAGGTCGAGCGCGTCGAAGCGGCTGTGCCGGTACGCGTTCATGGCCGCGCCCCACGCCCTGGCGAGGAGCGCGTCGAACGACGGGGCGCGCACGTCGAGGTCCAGGAGCGCGTCCTGGGACAGGGTGCCGACGGAGCGGGCCAGCTTCGGCAGGAAGCGGTTCGAGGTGGGGACGGCGGCGACGCAGACGGACTGGCCGGCGCGGTGGGCGGTGAGCAGGCACCAGGCGGTGAGCAGCACCGTGCCGGGCAGCGCGCCGGTGCGCCGGGCCGCGGCGGCGAGGGCGCGGGCGCCGCGCGCGGAGCGGAGGGTGAGGACCGGGGTGTCGGTCTCGGTGCCGGCGGCGCCGTCCTCGGCGAACATCGCCTGGGGGCCGGTGCGCAGCACGCGTTCCCAATGGGCCAGGGAAGCCGTCGACTTGCGGCGTCCGGCCGGGCTGTGCTCCTCGGCGGCGAGGTCGAGCGGGGTGAGCGCGGTGACCGGCGGCAGCGTCTCGCCGGCGAGGAGCGCGAGCCATTCGTCGCGGAGGACGCCGAGGGCGCTGCCGTCCGTGACCGCGTGGCTGGCGGCGAGCGCGACGCGGACGGGCCGGCCGGCGCGGGCGAGGATCCGCAGCCGCAGCGGGTAGTCGAGGTCGAGGCGGAAGCGGGTCTCCCGGGCGGCCCGGGCCACCGCCTCGGCGTACGCGTCGGTGTCCTCGGGGAGGCGGTCGTGGTCGAGGACGGTGATGGTGAACGCCCCCTCGGCGGACACGACCTGCTCGCCGGGGGAGGGGCCGCCGCCCTCCGCGTCCGGGAAGGTGGTGCGCAGGGCCTCGTGGCGGACCGTGAGCGCGGCGAGGGCGTCGAGCGCCCGGTCCATGCCGGTGCCGTCGGGCACCGGCCACACGTCGTGGATGTTGATGGTGCCGGGCTCGTCGCGCAGGATGCAGCGGATCATGTTCGCCTGGCCCATGGTGACCGGGCCCCGGCGGGAGGCGGCGCCGGTGTAGCGGACGGTGAGGGTGCGGGAGCCGGTGACGCCGTCCGGCGCGGTGACGGCCGTCATGGCGTCACGGCCGGGACGGGCGCGGTGCGGGGACCGGGCGGACGGGTCACGGGGGTGCCTTTCGCGTGTGTGGTCAGGGCGGCCCAGGCGTCGACGAGCAGGGCGAAGTCCGCCATGCCGGCGCGGGCTTCGGCGATCAGGCGCGCGCGGCGCGCGGCGAACAGGCCGGCGGCGGTGGCGTACCGGCCGCCGAGGGAGCGGTAGCGGCGGTCCAGGACGTCGAGCCGTTCCTCGTTGCCCGCCGGGTCGATCAGGGTGCTGTCGCGGACCAGCGCGGCGACGGCGGCGGGCCGGAGACGGCCGGCGGGGTCGAGGAGCGCGTCGCCGGCCGCGGACAGGCCCGCGTACACCGCGTCCAGGTGGGCGGTGGCGAGCAGGTACTTGGCGAAGCGGAGCTGGTACGCGAGGAAGCCGTCGTCCGAACGCCGTTCGCCGGTGTGGTAGTTGACGATGTGCCGGTTGTGCAGGACGCCGGGCAGCCGGGCGCTGTGGACGAGGTGCAGCAGGAAGTAGTCGGTGCCGATGGTGTCGGGGGCGGGCGGCAGCGGCACCCGGCCGTACACCTCGCGGCCGAGGGCCACGTTGCACATGTCGACGCGGGTGGGGCTGACCAGGGTCAGGGTGGTGAGGTCGGTGGTGAAGGGGGCGGTGCCGGCGCCGCGGAACGCCTCGTCGATCAGGTTCCGGCGCCAGATCTCCGGATGGCGGGAGGACACCGACAGGCCGACGACCTCGCGGTACGCCTCCGGGTCGAGGGCGCGGAGCTCGGCGACGTCCACGGACGGCGCGCCGATGAAGGAGGCGCCGGCGAGGACGACCGTGCGGTCGGCGCAGGCGGGGTCGAGCCGGCTGCGGCCGACCGTGCCGGTCAGGTCGGCGGCGCGCCGGCCGAGGGCCGTCAGCTCGTGGTGGATCGGGAAGACCGGTGCGCCGTCGCGGAGCTGGTAGCGGCTGTCGGAGTCGCGGCGGTGCACCGAGGCGCACCCCAGCGCCTCGGCCAGCAGGAAGGCGCGGTTGGTGCAGGCGCCGTACGACACGCCGGCCGGCAGCATCAGGTCGAGCAGCCGGTCCGCCCCGGGGAGTCCGGCGGCGGCCAGGACGGCGCGGAGGAAGGCGCGCTGGTCGTCCTCGTCGAGGTGGTGGACGACGACTCCGGGCGCGGGCGGCAGGGCGGCGACCGCGGCCCGGTGGGCGGCGAGGTCGGCGGACGCGGAGGAGTCCAGGACCAGCAGGTGCACCTCGGCACCGAACTCCCGGGCGCCGTAGGCGGCTTCCTCGGCGACCGCCGCGATCGTCGCCGTACAGGCGCGGTGGGTGGGCAGGGTCAGGCAGACGCGGCGCACACGGACTCCCCGGTGGGTGCGGCCTGGCCGGCGGGCTCCTCGTGCCAGGAGGTGAGGCCGAGCAGCCGTTCGCCGAGCGGGGTGAGCGCGGCGGTGGGGTAGCGCTGGGACTCGTGCAGGACGGGGTCGCCGACGAGGGTGCGGTTCCAGCGCGGGGTGCGCAGGTGCCGCCAGGACTCGACGCGGGAGCGGCGCAGCTTCGCGTGCTCCTCCAGGGCGGGCATCATCGACAGGTACTGCACCGCGCGGACCCCGTCCGCGGAGGTGTTGCGGGCCACTCCGTGGGCGAGCAGGCCGTTCCAGATCAGCAGGTCGCCGGGGTGCAGTTCGGGGCGGACGACGGGGTACGCGGCGCGGTCCAGGTCGGGGCGGACCGGGTCGCGGTCGGCGGGCCGGCCGAGCTTCCACTCCTCGAAGCGGCGGAAGAGCTCGGGGGCGCACTGGAAGCCGCCGGTCTCCGGCGTGGTGTCGTTGAGGGCGATGATGCCCTGCACGCGCTGCGGCGGCACGCCGAGGGTGGTGTCGATGTCCCAGTGCAGCTCGATGTCGAAGCCCCGGTCGGTGGGTTCGATGAGGGCCCGGTCGCGGTTGCGGACGTTGGGCGGGTTGAGGTTGAGCCGGTCGAGGGTCACCCACAGCTCCTCGCAGTCCCAGACGTCCACGAAGGCGTCGTAGACCCGCTGGGACTGGCGGCTGTCCCACAGCAGCTGGTGATGGTACGCCTCGACGAAGCCGTACACGTGCAGCTGCCGGTCCAGCGCGGAGCGGAACGGCCGGTCCTCGTACCAGCTGTCGGGCCGGTCCGGGTCGAGGCCCTGGAAGTCCCAGGTGAAGTCGAGCAGCCGGCGGGCGGCGGCGGCCGGGATCGCCTCGCGCACGATGACATGGCCGTACGTCTGCCAGTGCGCGAAGTCCTCCTCGGACAGCACCCGCAGCGGCCGGGTCTTCCGCAGCTCGCGCAGGGTCGTCGCGGCGAGGTAGGACTCGCCGTCGGCGCTGAAGTAGGGGCGTTCGGTGGCCGCCCGGTGCAGGTACGGGGTGCGCGGGCGGCGCGGGACGGCGGGGGCGGGGGGCGTGGTCAAGGTCCCTCCAGGCGTGGGGTCGGACGGCGTGCGGGCGTGCGGGAGCGGGGCACGGCGGGCGTGGGGGGAGCGGGGCACGGCGGGCGTGCGGGAGCGGGGCGCGGCGGGACGGGGCGCGGACCTGGCGACGGTGGGGGACCGCGGGGACGAGGGACAGAATTGGTGTAGACCATCGCCGGTGTCAAGTGACCCGCCGGTATGCCCCGCGTGTCGGCCGCACCGCCGAATTCCAGCCGCACGGCGTCGAGTTGGCGCCGGATCTTTGGTCTAGACAACCCTCGGGTGGCTGGCCTACTGTCCCCACTGCGCGGCGCCGTGACCGACCCGACCCCCCGGTCCGGCCCGACCACCGCGCCCCGGTCGACGGCGACCGCGAGCAGGGCCCCGCCCGTACCCCCACGGGCGGCGGCGGCCCGCGCCCGCACCGTCCGCGCCCCGGGGACCGACCGCCCCGGCGCACCGGATCAGGCCCGAGACCGACCGCCCACGCCGAGAGGGAACGGTTCCATGAGCACAACCAGCGCCACCATCCCGCCCGTCCCCGGACTCCGCGGCCCCGGCCCGGGACTCCTCACGCTGGACCCCGCCCACACCGCCCTGCTGCGCGGCCTCGACGCGCTGCTCGCCGGCCTCGCCGCCCGGCTCTCCGCCCCCGAGGTCACCGGGCCGCCGCTGCTCGCCGCGGACGCCCTCGCCCGCCTCGACTACTTCCGCAACTTCCCCCATCTCGGCGTCTCCGCCGGACGGTTCACCCCCGACGCGTACGATGCCCTCGCCGCCGGACAGACCCCGGCCGGCCGCCCCCTGGAACCCACCGGCTACGTCCTCCCCTCCGCCACCTGCTACGGACTGCTGCTCTCCCTGGAGGGCGCCGACGTCGGCGCCGACGGCCTGCGGCTCTCCGCCGCCGGCCGCTGCTTCCGCAACGAGACCCACTACGACGGCCTGCGCCGCCTCTGGGGCTTCCACATGCGCGAGGTCGTCTACCTCGGCACCAAGGAAGGCGCTCTCGAACACCTGGAACGCGGCGGCGCGTTCGTCGAGGAGACCGCCGCACGCCTCGGCCTCGTCCTCACCCGCGCCACCGCCGACGACCCCTTCTACGACAAGGGCGGCTCCCGGGCCCGGCTGACGGCCCTCGACCCCGTCAAGCACGAGTACAGCGCGCCCGACGGCACGGCCGTCGCCTCCGTCAACCGCCACCGCAACTTCTTCGGCGAACGCCTCGGCATCCACGCCGGCGACCACGGCCCCGCCTACAGCGCCTGCGTCGCCTTCGGCGTCGAGCGCTGGGTGCACGCCCTGCTCCTCGCCCACGGCGGCCCCGAACAGGCCCTCGACCGCCTCCGCGCCGCCACCTCCTGACACCCCCCGGAAGCACCGGCTTCCCGGCTGCCGAGGCCGCCGCCCCCTCGCCCGCCCGCCCCGAAAGGACCGGAGAACCACCCCATGGAACGCGTCGCCGCCTGGCTCCACGAGAAGAACCCCGGCCTCGACGGGCCGATCGACACCGACGAGGACCTCATCGAGGCCCGGCTCATCGACTCGATGGACTTCCTGGAGTTCATCGACCTCCTGGAGGAGATCTCCGGCGCGTCGATCGACCTCCAGGAGGTCACCATCGACGACTTCCGCACCCTCGCCCGCGTCCGGGAACGCTTCCTCACCCCCAGCACGTGACCCCCGGCGTCTTCGCGGTCGTCGCCACCACCCGGGAGGTCCTCGACCACCCGGGCCACGGACCCCACCTGCTCGCTCCCTGGGAGCACCGCCGGCTCGCCGCCGTCCGCCTCCCGGCCCGCCGCGACGACGTCCTCGCCGCCCGCCTCCTCGCCCGGCTCTGCGCCGCCCGCGCCGCCGGCCGGCCCCCGGGCGAGCGCGGGCTGTGGGCCCAGCGGTGCCCGGAGTGCGGCCGGGACGGGCACGGCCGCCCGTACCTTCCCGGCCGTCCCGGCCTCGGCCTCAGCTACAGCCACGCCGACGGCCTGGTGGCCGCGGCGGCCGGGCCCGGTGCGGTCGGCGTCGACGTCGAACCGGCCGCCCGCCGCCCCGGCCCCCTCTCCGTCCTCCGCCGCCTGCTGCCCGCGGCCGAGCTGCGCGAGGCGACCGCCCGCCCCGACCCGGGCCCGGCGCTCCTGCGCGCCTGGGTCCGCGCGGAGGCCCGCTGCAAGGCGGGCCCGCCGGAGCCGGGGGACGTCCGCCGGCTCACCGAGTGGACGGACGACGGACGCGCCGCCGTCGCCGCCGTGGTGGCCGCCGCACCACCGGCCCTCGTCCCGCTCCGGGAGCTGCTCGGAGGGCCGGCGGCCGGCGGCGGCTGATCAGGCGCCCACGTACTGCGCCAGGTGCTCGCCCGTGAGCGTCGAGCGCGCGGCGACGAGGTCGGCCGGCGTCCCCTCGAAGACGATCCGGCCGCCGTCGTGGCCCGCGCCAGGACCGAGGTCCACGATCCAGTCGGCGTGCGCCATCACGGCCTGGTGGTGCTCGACCACGATCACCGACTTCCCCGCGTCCACCAGCCGGTCGAGCAGCGCCAGCAGCTGCTCCACGTCGGCGAGGTGGAGTCCCGTGGTCGGCTCGTCGAGCACGTAGATCCCGCCCTTGTCGCCCATGTGCGTCGCCAGCTTCAGCCGCTGCCGCTCGCCGCCGGAGAGCGTCGTGAGCGGCTGCCCCAGCGTGAGGTAGCCGAGGCCGACGTCCACCAGCCGCTCCAGGATCCGGTGCGCCGCCGGGGTCCGGGCCTCGCCCGCGCCGAAGTACTCCACCGCCTCGGACACCGGCATCGCCAGGACCTCGCTGATGTCCCGCCCGCCGAGCTTGTACTCCAGCACCGCCGCCTGGAACCGGCGCCCCTCGCACTCCTCGCAGGTGGTGGACACACCGGCCATCATCGCCAGGTCGGTGTACGTGACGCCCGCGCCGTTGCACGTCGGGCAGGCACCCTCCGAATTGGCGCTGAACAGCGCCGGCTTGACGCCGTTGGCCTTCGCGAACGCCTTGCGGATCGGGTCCAAGAGCCCCGTGTACGTCGCCGGGTTGCTGCGCCGCGAGCCGCGGATCGGGCTCTGGTCCACCGAGATCACGCCCGCGTCCGCCGGGATCGAACCGTGCACCAGCGAACTCTTGCCGGAGCCGGCGACACCGGTGACCACCGTGAGGACGCCGAGCGGCAGGTCGACGTCCACCTTCCGCAGGTTGTTGGCGGTCGCGCCGCGGATCGGCAGCACGCCGGTCGCCGACCGCACCGTCTCCTTCACCGACGCCCGGTCGTCCAGGTGCCGCCCGGTCACCGTCCCGCTGGCGCGCAGCCCCTCCAGGGTGCCCTCGAAGCAGATCGTGCCGCCGCCGCTGCCGGCGCCCGGCCCCAGGTCCACCACGTGGTCCGCGATCGCGATCGTCTCCGGCTTGTGCTCGACGACCAGCACCGTGTTGCCCTTGTCCCGCAGCCGCAGCAGCAGTTCGTTCATCCGCTGGATGTCGTGCGGGTGCAGCCCCGCCGTCGGCTCGTCGAAGACGTACGTGACGTCCGTGAGCGACGACCCGAGGTGCCGGATCATCTTGACGCGCTGCGCCTCGCCGCCCGACAGGGTGCCCGCCGGCCGGTCCAGCGCCAGATAGCCGAGGCCGATCTCCACGAAGGAGTCCAGCGTCTGGCGCAGCGACTCCAGCAGCGGCGCCACCGACGGGTCGTCCAGCTCGCGCACCCACGCGGCCAGGTCGCTGATCTGCATCGCGCAGGCGTCGGCGATGCTGATGCCCTTGATCTTCGAGGAGCGGGCCCCCTCGTTGAGCCGGGTGCCGTCGCAGTCCGGGCAGACCTGGGTGGTGGTGGCGCGCTCCACGAAGGCCCGGATGTGCGGCTGCAGCGACTCGACGTCCTTCGCCAGGAACGACTTCTGGAGCTTCGGGATCAGGCCCTCGTACGTGACGTTGACCCCTTCGACCTTGACCCGGGTCGCCTCCTTGTACAGCAGCGTGTCCAGCTCGCGCCGGGTGTACTTCCGGATCGGCTTCGCCGGGTCCAGCAGACCGGAGAGGCGGTACGTGCGCCCGTACCAGCTGTCCGCCGTGTAGCCGGGGATGGTGAGGGCGCCCTCGTCGAGCGACAGGCTGTCGTCGTACAGCTCCGCCAGGTCGATGTCCGAGACCCGGCCCCGGCCCTCGCAGCGCGGGCACATGCCGCCGGTGATCTGGAAGCTCGCCTTCTGCTTCACCGTCCGGCCGCCGCGCTCGACGGTGACCGCCCCCGCGCCGCTCACCGACGGGATGTTGAAGGAGAACGCCCGCGACGAGCCGATGTGCGGGGTGCCGAGCCGGCTGAAGAGGATCCGCAGCATCGCGTTGGCGTCCGTGGCGGTGCCGACGGTGGAGCGCGGGTCGGCGCCCATCCGCTGCTGGTCGACGATGATCGCGGTGGTCAGCCCGTCGAGCACGTCGACGTCCGGACGGGCCAGCGTCGGCATGAAGCCCTGGACGAAGGCGCTGTACGTCTCGTTGATCAGCCGCTGCGACTCGGCGGCGATCGTGTCGAAGACCAGCGAGCTCTTGCCGGAGCCGGAGACCCCGGTGAACACCGTCAGCCGGCGCTTCGGGATCTCGACGCTGACGTCCTTGAGGTTGTTCTCGCGCGCGCCGAGCACGCGGATCCGTTCGTGGCTGTCGGCGAGGTGCGCGGCAGACGACGGCGCGCCGTTCCGCTGGGCCGTGCTCAAAGGTGTGTCTCCCTCGTCAGGGTGGGCGGTGGTGCCGACCACCTTAGGCGGCGGGTCCGACAGCGGCAGGGGGACGGGAGATGCGGTCCCGCGCGCCGCGCTTGATAGGCAAGTGGCGACTTGCCTATCGTGGCGGCATGGAGGAGGATCTGTTCAAGGCGCTCGCCGACCCGACGCGCCGGGTGATCCTCGACGAGCTGACCGAACGCAACGGACAGTCGCTCTTCGAGATATGCGCCCGGCTGGCGACCCGGCACGGCCTCGCCCTCTCCCGGCAGGCGGTCAGCCAGCACCTGGCCGTGCTGGAGTCCGCCGGCCTGGTCACGCCCCGCCGCGAGGGCCGCTACAAGTTCCACGACCTCGACCCCCGTCCCCTGCAGCACATCGTCACGCGATGGCTCACCCCCGCACCCCCGGAGGACACCCCATGAGGATCAACCTGGCCAGCGTCTTCGTCGACGACCAGGACAAGGCGCTCCGCTTCTACACCGACGTGCTCGGCTTCGTGCTGAAGCACGACGTCCCGATCGGCGCGGACCGCTGGATCACCGTCGTCTCCCCGGAGGCCCTCGACGGCACCGAGCTCGTCCTGGAGCCCTCCGGCCACCCCGCCGTCCCGCCGTACAAGCAGGCCCTCGTCGCCGACGGCATCCCGGCGACCTCCTTCGCCGTCGACGACGTCCGCGCCGAGCACACCCGCCTCACCGCCCTCGGCGTCCGCTTCACCCAGCCCCCCGTCGAGATGGGCCCGGTCACCACGGCCGTCCTCGACGACACCTGCGGCAACCTCATCCAGCTCGCCGAGTACAAGTAGCCGCGCACCGGCCCGGCCCCTCCGGCGGCGGCCCCGCGCCGCCCGGCGGCCGGGACCGCCGCCGCCGCGCGGGGCCGCGAGGTTCCGCCCGGCGCCGCCGGCTCCCTGAGGGCCGCGCTGCCGCGCCGGAGCCGGGAGGTCAGTCGCTGACGGCGAGGCGTACCGCGAAGGCGCCGATCACCGTGCCGGTGCCCCGGTCCAGGACGCGGCGGGCGCGGGGGCCGCGGAGCCAGGCGCCGAGGGCGGTCGCGGACGCGATGAGGACCGTCGACCAGAGCATGCCGAGGACGACGTGGACGGAGGTCAGCGCGAGGCCCATCGCGAAGTGCGGCGCCTCGGTGGGGATGAACTGCGGCAGGACCGCCACGTAGAAGACGCCGACCTTGGGGTTGAGGAGGTTCGTCAGCGTGCCCTGCCGCCAGCCGCCGGCGAGCGTGTCCGCACCGCCGGCCTCCACCTCCGCGTGCGCCCCGGAGTCGTCCCGCCGGAACGTCTCGGCGATCATGCGCGCCGCCATCCACAGCAGATAGGCGGCGCCCGCCCAGCGCAGGATCTCGTACGCGAGCTGGGAGGCGGTCAGCAGGGCCGTCACGCCCAGCGAGGTCAGCGCGCCCCAGATCAGGGTGCCGGTCTGGATGCCGAGGACGACGCCCCAGGCCCGGGTCCGGTGGCCGAGCGCGGCCGTGCGGAGGATCAGGGCCGAGTCGAGGCCGGGGGTGAGGGTGAGGAGTCCCACGACGAGCGCGAAGGACCAGAGTGCGGTGCTCGATGCCATGGAAGGCCACCGTAGCCCAGGCGTATGTGGGGCTCCGCCCCGCCTCCCTAGGGTGGGGCGCATGAGAGAACTGTTCCTGGCGGACCGGCGGGCGTACCTGCGCTGGATCGACCTCCCCGGCGACGGACCCGTCCGCGTCTACCTGCACGGGCTCGGCTGCACCGCCGCCTCCGACTTCGCGCACATCGCGACCCACCCGGCGCTCGCCGGCGGGCGCGCCCTGCTGGTGGACCTGCTCGGCCACGGGCTGAGCGACCGCCCCGCCGACTTCGACTACCGGCCCGAGGGGCAGGCCGCCGCCGTGGCCGCGCTCCTCGACCACCTCGACCTGACCGGCGTCCACCTCGTCGGCCACTCCATGGGCGGCGCCGTCGCCCTCCACCTGGCCGCGGCCCGGCCCGGCCGGATCGCCCGGCTGGTGGTCGCGGAGCCCAACCTGTACGCGGGCGGAGGCGCGTTCAGCACACCGGTGGCCCGCCAGCGGGAGGAGGACTTCGTCCGCGGCGGGTTCGCCAGGATGCTGGCCCTCGCCGACCGCGCCGACTACGCGGCGCGGCTGCGGCTCGCCGACCCGCGGGCCGTGCACCGCTGCGCCGTCGCGCTCGTGGAGGGCGGCGACCCCGAGGCCGGTGACCTGCTCGCCGCGCTCACGCTGCCCCGGGCGTTCCTGGTCGGCGAGAAGAGCCTGCCGGACCCGGCCGCGGAGCAGGCGGCGGCGATGGGCGTGCCCGTGCTCGAAGTGCCGGGCGCCGGCCACAACATGATGCTCGACAACCCGGACGGCTTCGCCACCGCGCTGGCACGGGCCCTGGCACCGCCCCGGTAGTTTCCGGCCGACTCGACGGGGGCCCCGCGCAGAGGTCTTGCGCGGGGCCCCCGGCGCTCTCTACGCTCGGCGCGCCGATGGTTAGGAACGTTTCCTAACGAGCGATGGCCGTGAAGAGAAAGGGAGTTGTCATGCGCCGACGATCCATCCGCGCGCGAAGTGCCACCCCGAGCACCGCCACCCCCAGCCCCGTCACCCCGCACGCCGCCGCCCCGCACGCCGCACCCCCGCACTCCACCGCCCACCGCGCCGGCCGGCCCCCAACGGCCGTCCCCGCCACCCCCTTCCGGCG
>JOFO01000058.1 GCA_000721275.1 Microtetraspora glauca
GCGATCGCAAGGCGGAGGAGGGAGTCCATGCGGAGCATCGGCGACCGACGACAACGCGGCGAGCGCGCGTGCCAGGCGTCGCGAGCCCGGCATGATCCGGAAGAGACGGCCTAGGTCCTCAGGAGGAGGGCTGGGGGGCCGGCTCGTCCGTCGTCGGCTCGGCCGTGGGGGGCGGGGTCGTCGGCTCCGTGGTGGGCGGGGTGGTGGGGGGTTCCGTCGTGGGCGGTTCGGTCGTCGGGGGCGGGGTCGTGGGCTCCGCCGTCGTCGGCGGCGGGGTGGTGGGCGGTTCGGACGTCGGCGGGGGCGTGGTCGGTTCCGTCGGTTCCGTCGGCTCGGCGGGGACGGTCGGCCGCGGGTCGACCGGTCCGCCGGTGGGCGGCTCGGTCGGCGGGGTGGTGGGCTCGGTGGTGACCGGCGGCGGCGGGATCACCCGGTCGTCGATCGGGGTGACGGGGCCCTGGCCGCTGATCCGCAGCACCGCGCCGGTGGGGTCGACGCCGATCCGGGCGCTCCAGGGGCCGCGCGGTTGGCGGGCGTGGTCCACGCGGACGGCGACGGTGACGGTGTCGCCGGGGCGGAGGGTGCCGGCGGCCTGGCTCACGTACAGCCAGGGCGCGTCCGTCCACAGCGACCAGTCGACCGGGGTGCCGCCCTCGCCGGTGAGCGTGATGAGGGTGACGTCGGCGAGGCAGCGCGCGGTGACGCCGATCCAGCCCGGCACCGGGTCGCCGGGCCGCGCGGGCGCGGCCGGGCCGGCGGACCGGGCGGGGACGACGACCTCGACGGAGACCCCCGGGACGTGGCTGCCCTGGGTGGCGCGGGGGTCGGGGGTTCTCCGGGCGTTGCCGGTGTTCTCGTACCGGTCGTAGGGGCGTCCCTCGGCACCGGCCTCGTCGCCGTGCTCGCCGGCGCTGACCCGGGAGCCGTCCCGGCCGGCCTCGGCGCCCGCGGGGACGCCGCGGTACGAGGTCCACAGGGCGAGCACGGGCGCGGCGACGACGGCGGCGACCACGGTGGTGGTGACCGCGCGGGCCCGCATCCGGTCCCGGCGGGCGACCAGGTCCTTGGGGTCGATCGGGAAGCCGGTCGGGGCGAACCGGGGGGCGCCGGCCCGCGCGCGGGGGACGTGCAGCATCGCCATGTAGGCGGCGGCCCGGGGCGCCTCGACGAGCGGCAGGCGGTCCTGGACGGCGCGCGGCCCGCCGCCGGGCCAGGGGGCGGTGGCGCCGAGCCGCTCGGCGGTGCGGCGGCAGACCGGGCAGTCGTCCACGTGCCGGACGAGTTCGGCGCGCAGCGCGGCCGACAGGATCAGCTGCCGGTCGCCGGTGAGGAGCCGGGAGACGGTGGGGCAGCCGCCGCCGGAGACGACGGCGAGCGCGGCGCGGGTGCGCTCGACCTCGCAGGCGGCGGTGGCGAGCAGTTCGCGGGCGGCGGCCGGGTCGAGGGCGAGGACGGCGGCGACCTGGCGCGGGCTGAGGCCGTGCCGGACCGCCAGTTCGAGCGCCTCGCGCTGCTCCGGGGTGGTGCCGGCGGCCTCCGGCCAGGCGAGCGCGGCGAGCTCGGCGCGGCGCCGCTCGGCGGTCTCGGCGGAGACCGGCGGCGGGGCGGGCGCGGTGACCGCCGGGCGGCCCGTGTGGGCGCCCTGGCGCCGGCGGCGCTGCTCGCCGAGGCTGCGCAGGCAGGCCCAGCGGGCCAGGGCGTACAGCCAGGCGGTGCGGCCCTCCTCGTCGGAGGGGCAGCGGCCGTGGTGCCGCTCGGCGACGGCGAGGACGTCGCCGAGGACGGCGGTGGCCGTGTCGTGGTCGCAGAGGACCGAGAGGCAGTACGTGAAGAGCCCGTCGAGAGCGGCCTCGTAGCGGGCGGGGGGGCGCTGGCCGAGGGTGCGCGGTCCCTTCTGCGGGCCGCGCCGCGCCCGGTGGGCGCCCGGGGTGCGGGAGGAGTCCAGCCTGCTGCTCGTCACTGGGCGACCGTAGGCGCGCGAGGGGGCACTCTTCATACCGGATCCGCTCTTCTCAGCCTTACGGGTGAACCAGTCACTCGAAAGGGGACAGGAACGTCACCTTCCGCTGCCGTGGCCCCGGAGCCGAGGGTTTGTCCACAGGGCTCGGGGTTGTCCACAGGGGCGGGGGCGGGCGGCGGTCCGCTGTCGGTGGCGGCGGCTACGGTGTGCGTCATGGCTGCCCGTACGAAAACCACCAAGGACCGTCCGTCCTACCGCTGCACCGAATGCGGCTGGCAGACGGCCAAGTGGCTCGGCCGCTGCCCCGAATGCCAGGCGTGGGGGACGGTCGAGGAGTACGGCGCGCCCGCCGTCCGGACCACCGCGGCCGGCCGGGTCTCCACCGCCGCGCTCCCCATCGCCCAGGTCGACGGCCGGCAGGCGACCGCCCGCACCACCGGCGTCGACGAGCTCGACCGGGTCCTCGGCGGCGGCCTGGTGCCCGGCGCGGTCGTGCTGCTCGCGGGCGAGCCCGGCGTCGGGAAGTCCACGCTGCTGCTCGACGTGGCCGCGAAGGCGGCGAGCGACGCGCACCGCACGCTGTACGTGACGGGCGAGGAGTCCGCGAGCCAGGTCCGGCTCCGCGCGGACCGGATCAACGCGCTCAGCGACCACCTGTACCTGGCCGCGGAGACCGACCTGTCGGCGGTCCTCGGCCACCTCGACGAGGTCAAGCCGTCGCTGCTGGTCCTGGACTCGGTGCAGACCGTCGCCTCCCCGGAGATCGACGGGGCCCCCGGCGGCATGGCACAGGTCCGCGAGGTCGCGGGCGCGCTGATCCGGGCGTCCAAGGAGCGCGGGATGTCCACGCTGCTCGTCGGCCACGTGACGAAGGACGGGGCGATCGCCGGCCCCCGGCTGCTGGAGCACCTGGTCGACGTCGTCCTCCACTTCGAGGGCGACCGGCACGCGCGCCTGCGCCTGGTCCGGGGCGTGAAGAACCGGTACGGGGCGACGGACGAGGTGGGCTGCTTCGAGCTGCACGACGAGGGCATCACGGGCCTCGCGGATCCGTCCGGGCTCTTCCTGACCCGGCGGGACGTGGCCGTGCCCGGCACCTGCCTCACGGTCACCCTGGAGGGCCGCCGGCCGCTGGTGGCCGAGGTGCAGGCGCTGACGGTGGACTCGCAGATCCCGTCGCCGCGCCGGACCACCTCCGGCCTGGAGACCTCCCGGGTCTCGATGATGCTGGCGGTCCTGGAGCAGCGGGGCCGGATCAGCGCGCTGGGCAAGCGGGACATCTACAGCGCGACCGTGGGCGGCGTGAAGCTGTCCGAGCCGGCCGCCGACCTGGCGATCGCGCTCGCCCTGGCCTCCGCCGCGAGCGACGTGCCGCTGCCGAAGAACCTGGTCGCGATCGGCGAGGTCGGCCTCGCGGGCGAGGTCCGGCGGGTCACCGGCGTCCAGCGCCGCCTCGCGGAGGCCCACCGCCTGGGCTTCACCCACGCGCTGGTCCCCGGCGACCCGGGGAAGGTGCCGCCCGGCATGAAGGTGACGGAGGTCGCGGACATGGGCGACGCCCTGCGCGTCCTCCCGTCCGGCCGCCGCTCCTCCCGCAGGACGGAGGAGCCGGCGGGCTGACGCGGGCGCGCCGAAGGGGGCCGTCGGCAGCCGTCCGTCCACTCCGGTGGGGGTGCGGAGGGGTAGCCGCGCGGCCGGGCGGGTAGGGCGGATCGCGACCGGGGCGCCCCGGCGGGGGTGCTTCCGCAGCGCCCCGGACCGGCGTGCGGCCCAGGACGCCGGGGTGGTGTCGCTAGACTTTGCCCTGGTCTCGCCCATCCGTACGAGCCGGAGGAGTGCAGTGGCAGCCAAGGACGGGGCAGCAGCTCCTGGAAAGTCCGGCGCGGGCTCCGGCAACGAAGCACTGATGCGCGCGGCGCTGAGCGCGGTCGCGCCGGGCACCGCCCTGCGCGACGGCCTGGAGCGGATCCTCCGCGGGAACACCGGCGGCCTGATCGTCCTCGGCATGGACAAGACGGTCGACTCGATGTGCACCGGCGGCTTCGTCATCGACGTCGAGTTCGCGGCGACCCGCCTGCGCGAGCTGTGCAAGCTCGACGGCGCGCTCGTCCTCGACAAGGACATCACCAAGATCCACCGGGCCGGTGTGCAGCTGGTCCCGGACGCGTCCATCCCCACCGAGGAGACCGGCACCCGCCACCGCACCGCGGACCGGGTCTCCAAGCAGTGCAACTTCCCCGTCGTCTCCGTCTCCCAGTCGATGCGGCTGATCGCGCTGTACGTGAACGGCGAGCGGCGGGTCCTGGAGGAGTCCGCCGCGATCCTGTCCCGGGCCAACCAGGCGCTGGCGACCCTGGAGCGGTACAAGCTCCGCCTGGACGAGGTGGCCGGGACGCTCTCCGCGCTGGAGATCGAGGACCTGGTGACCGTCCGGGACGTCACCGCCGTCGCGCAGCGCCTGGAGATGGTCCGCCGGATCGCCACCGAGATCGCGGAGTACGTGGTCGAGCTCGGCACCGACGGTCGGCTCCTCTCGCTCCAGCTCGACGAGCTGATCGCGGGCGTGGAGCCGGAGCGCGAGCTGGTGATCCGGGACTACGTGCCGGAGCCGACGGCGAAGCGTTCCCGCACGGTCGCGGAGGCGCTGACCGAGCTGGACGCGCTGTCCCACACCGAGCTCCTGGAACTGCCCGTCGTCGCGCGGGCCCTCGGCTACAGCGGCTCCCCGGAGACGCTGGACTCGGCGGTCTCGCCGCGCGGCTACCGGCTGCTCGCCAAGGTGCCGCGGCTGCCCGGCGCGATCATCGAGCGTCTGGTGGAGCACTTCGGTGGCCTCCAGAAGCTGCTCGCGGCGAGCGTCGACGACCTCCAGACCGTCGACGGCGTCGGCGAGGCCCGCGCCCGCAGCGTCCGCGAGGGCCTGTCGCGGCTGGCGGAGTCGTCCATCCTGGAGCGGTACGTCTGACGGACCCCCGCCGGGGGCCGCGCGAACGGCGCGCCCGGCCGGGTCGGCGCGACAGCGCGTCCGGCCGGTTCGCCCGGTCCTCGGCGAGCCGGTTCGCTCAGTCCTTGGCGAGCGAGAAGGGCGCCGCGACCGTCTTCGTGCCGGGCAGGGTCGCCTCGACCAGGTAGTTGCCCGGGCCGGCGGCGCCCGCGGGGGCGGTGGCGCACTGCGGGGCGCTGCGGCGCAGGTCCCACTCGACGGTGTGGGTGATCGTGGCGCGCGCGGGCAGCTTCAGCAGCACCGGGTCGCCGGGGCGCGGGCAGTCGTCGGAGGCCCACAGCCGGTCGTTCTGCGGGTCGCTGACCTTCAGCACGGCGGCGCGGGGGCCGAGATCGGCCTTGCAGTCGGCGTCCGAGGTGTTCTTGACGACGAGGTGGAAGCGGGGCTTCTCCCCCGGCTCGTACGTGAGCTTGGCGCTGCGCAGCGTCAACTCCAGGGATCCGGCGGGGCAGTCGGGGAGGGCCGAACCGGCCGGGACGCGCTGTCCGGCGCCGGTGCCCGCGCCGCCGTCGCCGCCCGCGCCGTCCGTGTCACCGTTCTTGCCGGGCGTACCGGAACCGGCCGAACCGGAACCGTCGCCGGAACCCGTGCCCGCGTCCGTACCGGAACCCGAACCGGAACCCGTGCCGTCGCCCGCGGAGTCGCCGGAGCCGTCGCCCGTACCGGCGTCACCCGTGCCGCCCGAGTCGCCCGACTCGTCGCGGCCGCCCGGCTGTTGGCTGATCGCCGGTCCCGTCCCGCCGGGGCCGGGGGTGATGGAGGGCGCGGGAGCAGCGCCGTTGGCGGCGTCGTTCGCCTTCTTCCCGTCGCCGTCACCGGAGGTGACGGCCCATACGGTGAGCAGGGCGAGCAGCACGATCAGGCACAGCGCCACCGCCCTCCGTCGCCAGTAGATGGTGGAGGGAAGCGGCCCGACCGGATTGCGCAAAGATCCCACGACCCGAACCTTACGAGAGATCCGGCCCAACTCCCGCCCCACCCGCCGCCCGAGACCCCAAGTTTTGCCGATGATCACATCCTCCGGAGACGGGAACTCTCCCCGCCGCGGCCGGAAATCACCCCTGTCCTCCCCCATCCCCCACTTTCGTCAGGGGTCGGATCGTTCCTTGGCCCGGGGCGCGAGGCTCCGGATTCCGGTTAGCGTCATGCACCATGGACAACCTCCTCGACCTCTCCGACCGGCTCTACCTCGACATCCTCGACTTCGCGCACTCCACACCGCACTGGTTCCAGTGGCTCGCCGAAGTCTGGACGGAGCTCGGACTGCTGCTCTTCGGCGCGCTGTTCCTGGCCGGGTGGTGGCGCTCGCGGACCGGATCGAGCCAGGCGATGAGCCTCGCGCTCCTCGCCCCTCTCGCCACCGCCTTCGGGTACGTGGTGAGCGAGGGCCTGAAGTCGCTGATCGACGAGGAGCGCCCGTGCCGGGCCGTCGCCGGCGCCCCCGCCGCCCTCATCGAGTGCCCCGCCTACGGCGACTGGTCCTTCCCCAGCAACCACTCCGCCATCGCCGGCGCCGCCGCCGTCGCGCTCGCCCTCTCCTGGCGGGGCATGATCTGGCTCACCGCGCCCATGGCGGTCCTGATGGCCTTCTCCCGCGTCTTCGTCGGCGTCCACTACCCGCACGACGTGACGGCCGGCCTGCTCCTCGGCGCCCTCGTCGCCTTCCTCGTCATGCGCGCCGCCCGCCGGCCCGTGACGGCACTGGTGGAGACGGCCCGCTCCAGCCGGAGCGCGGCGGTCGTGTGGTGCGCGGGGAAGGGGCCCGCAACCCCGGCGTACGCCTCCGCGCGCCCCGAGCGCCGTTCGCGGGCGCGCCACGGCGCGTACTGATCGCGCGCCGGACGTGCCAGGATCGGGGGTGCCATGACTTCCATCGATGCCCCCGCCTCCCTGTCCGTCCCCGCCGGTGCGGCGCCGTCCCCCGTCGCACCGGCCGAACTGCACGGGCCGGTCCTCGCCTGGTTCGACCGGCACGCCCGTGACCTGCCCTGGCGCCGCCCCGAGGCCGGTGCCTGGGGCGTCATGGTCAGCGAGTTCATGCTCCAGCAGACCCCCGTCGTCCGGGTGCTCCCGGTGTACGAGCAGTGGCTGGCGCGCTGGCCCCGCCCGGCCGACCTGGCCGCCGAGCCGCCCGGCGAGGCCGTCCGCGCCTGGGGCCGGCTCGGCTATCCGCGCCGGGCGCTGCGGCTGCACGCGGCGGCCGTGGCGATAAGGGACCGGCACCGCGGCGACGTGCCGAGCGACCACGCGCAGCTCCTGGCCCTGCCCGGCATCGGCGAGTACACCGCCGCGGCCGTCGCCTCCTTCGCGTACGGGCAGCGGCACGCGGTCCTCGACACCAATGTGCGCCGCGTCCTCGCCCGCGCGGCGAGCGGCGTCCAGTACCCGCCGAACGCCACCACCGCCGCCGAGCGGCGCCTCGCCCGCGCGCTCCTCCCCGACGACGACGGCACCGCCGCCCGCTGGGCCGCCGCCTCGATGGAGCTGGGCGCCCTCGTCTGCACGGCGAAGAACGAGGACTGCGGGCGCTGCCCCCTCGCCGACCGCTGCGCGTGGCTGCTCTCCGGCAAGCCCGCCCACGACGGGCCGCCCCGCCGCGGCCAGACGTACGCGGGCACCGACCGCCAGGTCCGCGGCCGGCTCCTCGCCGTCCTCCGCGACGCCCCCGGCCCGGTCCCCCAGTCCGCCCTCGACGCCGTCTGGGACGAGCCGGTCCAGCGCGGCCGGGCCCTGGACGGTCTGGTCGCGGACGGTCTGGTGGAGCCGCTGGACGGCGGACGGTACCGGCTGCCGCTGACCTGACCCGGCACGGGCCCGGCCGCGGCCCGCTGTTACACAACCGATGGGTAGCCGTGCGTCCACCGACGGCTGCCCCGCACACCCCCGTGACAACCGCTCCGTAGCGTCGTCCTCGACACGGAGAACAAGCAGGTCACGGGGATGTGGAGGCGGCGGGTATGAGCCAGGGCGAGGTGCTCGACTTCGAGGAGTACGTCCGCACGCGGCAGGACGCGCTGCTGCGCAGTGCCCGCCGGCTCGTCCCTGACCCGGTCGACGCGCAGGACCTGCTGCAGACCGCCCTGGTCCGCACGTACGGCCGGTGGGACGGGATCGCGGACAAGTCGCTGGCCGACGCGTACCTGCGCCGGGTCATGATCAACACGCGGACGGAGTGGTGGCGGGCGCGCCGGCTGGAGGAGGTGCCCACCGAGCAGCTTCCGGACGCGAGCGTCGAGGACCCGACCGAGCAGCACGCCGACCGGGCCCTGCTGATGGACATCCTGCGGGTGCTGGCGCCGAAGCAGCGCAGCGTCGTGGTGCTGCGGCACTGGGAGCAGATGAGCACCGAGGAGACGGCCGCGGCACTCGGCATGTCGACCGGTACCGTGAAGTCGACGCTCCACCGCGCGCTCGCCCGGCTCCGCCAGGAGCTGGAGAGCCGGGACCTGAACGCCCTCGCCCTGGGGCGGCCCGTGGAGCGGACCGGAGGACAGCGGCCGGCTGCGGCGGCCGTACGAGGCGATGAGGGAGGGCGCGAGCGGTGCGCGGCCTAGACGACGGCGAAGTCGGCGACGGCAGAACCGGCGACCGCGCCGGCGGAGGCGTCGGGACGGGAGCCGGAGCCCGGGGCGGAGTGCCCCGGGGGGCCGGTACGAAGGCGGCGGGTGTCACGGCGATGGCCGGGCTCGCCGCCCTCGGGCTGTTCGTGGCCTCGTGCTCGACGGGCGGCACCGGGTCGCGCGACGAGGGCGCGGCGCGCGCCGAGGCGACGGCCGCCGCCGCCCCGACCCCGCCGGCCTCGTCGGACGCGGACGCGGCGAAGGCGGCCCAGCGGGTGGACCCGATCGCGCTGCTCAAGGGCGATCCGAAGCTCGGCGCGCGGGTGAAGGCCGACCTGAAGCCGTGCGTGGCCGACGCGTACCCGGTGGACTCGTCGTACGGCAATCTCACGGACGGCAGCGCGCCCGACGTCGTCGTCAACGTGATGACCTGCGGGGACGCGGTCGGGATCGGCACCTACGTCTACCGCAAGCGGTCCGGCGGGAGCACCGACTCCGGCACGGCCACCGCCGACGGCTACGAGAACGTCTTCATGGCCGAGGACGCGGCGGTCTACGGCACGATCGACCGCGGCGACCTCATCGTGACGAAGCAGGTGTACGCGGAGGACGACCCGGTCGCGTACCCGTCGGGCGAGGACGTGATCACGTACCGCTGGTCGGGGAACCGGTTCACCCAGCACGACTGGGTGCACAACGACTACAGCCGGGCCGTCGGCGAGGGCGACGGGACGGCCGAGCAGCCGGAACCGGTGCCGGAACCTTCCGCCTCCGGCTGATCCCGCCCCTCCCCCGCCCCCCACCCCCACCGAAGGACCCCCGCACGATGGCCGAGACCCATGTCCTGTTCGTCGAGGACGACGACGTCATCCGCGAGGCCACCCAGCTCGCCCTGGAGCGGGACGGCTTCCGCGTCACCGCGATGCCGGACGGGCTGTCCGGCCTCGACGCGTTCCGCGCCCACCGCCCGGACATCGCGCTGCTCGACGTGATGCTGCCCGGGATGGACGGCGTCAGCCTCTGCCGCCGCATCCGCGACGAGTCGACCGTCCCGGTGATCATGCTGTCGGCGCGCGCCGACTCCATCGACGTCGTCCTCGGTCTGGAGGCAGGCGCCGACGACTACGTGACGAAGCCCTTCGACGGGGCCGTGCTGATGGCCCGCATCCGGGCCGTGCTGCGCCGGTTCGGCCACGCGGCCGGGAACGGGGCGGGCGACGGGGCGGCGGAGCACGCCGGGGACGGCGGGCCGCTGGTCTTCGGCGACGGGGACCTGGTGGTCGACACCGAGGGCATGGAGGTGCGGCGGGGCGGCGAGCCGGTGGCGCTGACGCCGACCGAGATGCGGCTGCTGCTGGAGTTCTCGTCCGCGCCGAACACCGTGCTCTCCCGCGACAAGCTCCTGGAGCGGGTCTGGGACTACGGCTGGGGCGGGGACACCCGCGTCGTCGACGTGCACGTGCAGCGGCTGCGGGCCAAGATCGGCCAGGACCGGATCGAGACGGTCCGCGGCTTCGGCTACAAGCTCCGGGGCTGATCGGTGAGAGCGCTCCCGCTCCGCACCGGCGTCCGCTGGAAGATCGCCCTGGCCATCGCGGCGGTCGGCGCGCTGATCGCGGTCACCCTCAGCGTCGTCGTGCACAACGCCGCCCGCATCTCGATGCTGGACAACGCGCGCGAGGTGCAGATGGAGCGGCTGCTCTTCGCCCAGCGCCTGTACGAGACCTCCAAGCCGAAGGAGCCGCGCTTCGGCGCCAAGCTCAACGACCCGGCGCTCCCGGACCAGCTCGACCAGCTGATGCGCGACCAGCGGCGGGGCACGTACGTGCAGGAGCACCGGCACGGCGGGCCGCCGGACGTGTGGGCGGCGGTGCCGCTCGCCAACGGCGACGTGCTGTCGCTGCACATCCCGTTCGCCGACCGCAGCGCCACGATCATGAAAGACCTGGACCGGGCGCTGGTCATCGGCTCGGTGTCGGTGGTGTTCGGCGGCTGCGCACTCGGCATCCTCGTCGGCGGGCAGCTGTCCCGGCGGCTGCGGAAGGCCGCCGCGGCGGCCGGGCGGGTCGCCCAGGGCAACGGCGACGTGCGGGTCCGGGACGCCGTCGGCGGAGTCGTACGGGACGAGACCGACGACCTGGCGTGGGCGATCGACTCGCTCACCGACGCCCTCCACGAGCGGATCGAGGCCGAGCGGCGGGTCACCGCGGACATCGCGCACGAGCTGCGCACCCCGGTGACCGGGCTGCTCACGGCCGCCGAGCTGCTGCCCCCGGGCCGGCCGACCGAGCTGGTGCGGGACCGGGCGCAGGCGATGCGGACGCTGGTCGAGGACGTCCTGGAGGTGGCCCGGCTCGACGGGGCGTCGGAGCGGGCCGAGCTCCAGGAGATCGCGCTGGGCGAGTTCGTGGAGCGCCGGGTGCGGTCGGTGTTCCCGGACGCGGAGGTCCGGGTGGTGCACGAGTCCTGGGTGTCGACGGACCCGCGCCGCCTGGAGCGGATCCTCGGCAATCTGCTGGCCAACGCCGCCAAGCACGGCAAGGGCCCGGTGGAGGTCACCGTGGAGGGCCGGGTGGTACGCGTGCGGGACCACGGCCCCGGTTTCCCGGAGGCCCTGCTCCGCGACGGCCCGAGCCGCTTCCGTACGGGCACGAGCGACCGCGCGGGGCAGGGCCACGGTCTGGGCCTGACGATCGCGGCCGGCCAGGCGCGGGTCCTCGGTGCCCGGCTGACCTTCCGGAACGTGGCCTCCGAGGCGGCACCGGAGGGGGTCGGCGGGGCCGTGGCGGTGCTGTGGCTGCCGGACCACGCGCCGACGAACACGGGCAGCTTCCCGATCCTGCGGCTGCCGGAGTAGGCCCGGGGGGGTACGCGCGCGTGGGGCCGGGCTTTACGGCCGTAAAACCCGGCCCCACGCGTGTGCGCTGCCGCTAGACGGTCTCGGCGACCTTCGCCGTGTCCTCGCCGGCCGGCTTCTCCGCGGGCGCCGGGCCGGCGCCGCGCAGTGCGACCTCCTTGACGAAGAAGGCGAGGACGAAGCCGATCACGGCGACCGCCGCACCGACGAGGAAGGCGGAGTGGGTGCCGACGGCGACCGCGTGCTGGTACGCCTCGCGCAGCGCCACCGGCAGCTTCGCCAGGCTCGCCGCGTCGAGCTGGGCGGTCCGCTCGGTGACGGCGCCGCCGCCGCCCGCGGCCATCTCGTCCTGGACCCGGCCGGTGAAGAGCGCGCCCATGACGGCGACGCCGAACGAGGAGCCGAGGGTCCGGAAGAGGGTGGTGGAGCTGGAAGCCACGCCCATGTCCTTCATCTCGACGCTGTTCTGCGCGACGAGCATGGTGATCTGCATCAGGAAGCCCATGCCGGCGCCGAGCAGCGCCATGTAGAGCCCCGAGACCAGCCGGGTCGTGCCGGTGTCCATCGTGGAGAGCAGGAACAGGCCGGCGGTCATCAGGGCGCCGCCCGCCAGCGGGAAGGCCTTGTACCGGCCGGTGCTGGTGGTGACCCGGCCGACGACCAGCGAGACGACCATCATCGCCATCAGCATCGGCAGGAGCAGCAGGCCGGAGTTGGTGGCCGAGGCGCCCTGCACGGACTGCTGGAAGATCGGCAGGTAGAGGACCGCGCCGAACATGACGAAGCCGGTGATGAAGCCGATCAGCGACATGAGCGTGAAGTTGCGGCTGCGGAAGATGTGCAGCGGCACGATCGGGTCGCTCGCGCGGGTCTCCACGTACAGGAAGGCGGCGAGGGCGGCGGCGCCGGTGACCGCGAGGCCGACGATGGTGGCCGAGCCCCAGGCGTACTCCGTGCCGCCCCACGTGGTGACGAGGACGATCGCGGTGATGCCGACGGTCAGCAGCGCGGCGCCGGCGAAGTCGATCGGGGTGCCGGCCGCCCGCCGCTTCTTCGGCAGGTGGAGGACGGCGGTGACCATGGCGAGGGCGACGGCGCCCAGCGGCAGGTTGATGTAGAAGGACCAGCGCCAGCCCCAGTGGTCGGTGATGGTGCCGCCGACCAGCGGCCCGCCGATCATGGCGAGGGCCATCACGCCGGCCATCATGCCCTGGTACCTGCCCCGCTCCCGGGGCGGGATCAGATCGCCGATGATCGCCATCACGCCGACCATGAGACCGCCGGCGCCGAGGCCCTGGACGGCACGGAAGGCGATGAGCTGGCCCATGTCCTGGGCCATGCCGCTGAGCGCCGAGCCGATCAGGAACATCACGATCGAGGTGAGGAAGACGCCCTTGCGGCCGTACATGTCGCCGAGCTTGCCCCAGAGGGGGGTGGAGGCGGCCGTGGCGAGAGTGTAGGCGGTGACGACCCAGGAGAGGTGCTCGAGCCCGCCCAGCTCGCCGACGATCGTCGGCATCGCGGTGCCGATGATCATGTTGTCCAGCATCGCGAGGAGCATCGCGATCATCAGGGCGAGGAGGGCGACCCGCACGCTGCGCTGCGGTTTCTGCTCTCCCTGCCCCTGTTTCGCTGCTGCGGTGTCCGTCATGACCGTCCCTTACTTGCCGCCCGGCTAGTTACTACACTGGGGACGGTAGGCGCGTCACTTGCCGGTCGTCAAGTAAGTTTTGTGGAAAGTGGGAGTGAACAGCCATGGCCCGAGGCAACACCCGGCAGCGCATCCAGGACGTGGCCCTCGAACTCTTCGCCGAGCAGGGCTACGAGAAGACCTCGCTGCGGGAGATCGCGGAACGCCTCGACGTCACCAAGGCCGCGCTGTACTACCACTTCAAGACCAAGGAAGACATCATCATCGGGATCTTCCAGGATCTGACGCGCCCGATGGACGAACTGCTCGCCTGGGCCGCCGACCAGCCGCGCACCCTGGAGACCAAGCGGGAGATCCTGCGCCGCTACCAGGTCTGCCTGCTGGCCGCGGCCCCGCTGTTCCGCTTCATGCACGAGAACCAGGCGACCGTCCGCGAGCTCAGCATCGGCCTCACCTTCAAGGAGCGGCTGCTCGCGCTGTACGAGCTCATCGAGCAGCCCGAGGCGCCGATGAAGGACCGGGTCCGGGCCATGAGCTCCATCTTCACGCTGCACGCGGGCACGTTCTTCATGCAGGACGAGGGCGACCCCCAGGAGCGGCGGGAAGCCGTCCTGGAGGTCGCCCTCGATCTGATGGAGCAGGCCCACCGGGCCTGAGACGCGTCCGCGTCAGATGGTCACGCCGTGGGTCCGCAGGAACGCGGCCGGGTTGACGGCGGAGCCGTAGTTCGGGGTCGTGCGGATCTCGAAGTGCAGGTGCGGGCCGGAGGAGTTCCCGGTGTTGCCCGAGAGGGCGATCCGCTGGCCGGCGACGACCTTCTGGCCGAGGTGGACCTTGATCTTCGACAGGTGGGCGTACTGGGAGTACGTGCCGTTGGCGTGCCGGACCACGATCGCGTTGCCGTACGCGGGGCCGTCGCCGCCGCCGTTCGGGCCGGCCTTCACGACGGTGCCGGAGCCCGCGGCCTTGACCGGGGTGCCGACCGGGACGGCGAAGTCCTGGCCGGAGTGCTTGTGGGACCACATGGCGCCGCCCTGGTTGTAGCTGGCGGTGAGGGTGTAGCGGGTGACCGGCTTGACCCAGCCCTTGGCCTTCTTCGCGGCGGCCGGCTTGGCGGCGGCCTTCGCGGCGGCGGCCTTCACCTGAGCGGCCTTGACCTTGGCGGCCTTGGCCTTGGCGGCCTTCGCCTGGGCGGCGGCCTTGAGCTGAGCGGCCTTGGCCTGGGCGGCGGCCTGCGCCTCGACAGCGGCGGCCGCGGTACCGGCGACCGGGGCGGCCTTGCTCTCGGCGGCGAAGGCGGACCCGGCTCCGGCCACCAGCGACGCTCCCAGGCCGGCGGTGGCGAGGGCGACGGCGGTGGCACGGACGGCGGGGTTCATGACGCGCTTCGACATACGGGGGAAGACCTCCGGACAGAACGGGACCCGACGCGATCGGTGCGTTGCGCCGGGCTGGCCGTTCCTTGGTAACCCGCCACCCAGGTCATCCCAAAACACCCCATCTACGACATCAGGTCGTAGCGATCTCTCCTGGAATACGACCCTTGACACCGTAGGGCCCCGTCCGCGAAATCGGACATATCAACCCACACTTCCGGGTTTAACCGCATGTCGCCGGGGCCCCGAAAGGCCCGAAAGACGGCGCGGCGCCCGATTCAGCCCACTCGGGACCTAGGTCCCGATGGTTGACCCCTGAACGTCCGGATTCATCCCCCCGCCGGCCTACGACTCCGTCTAGTACCCCCGAAAACCCCTGTGCGCCTTGTCACCGCGCACCCCCTGCCATTGGGACCTGCGTCACGCAACCGGAGCACCCGGAACGCCGTCCGGAGCCCCGGCTGCGGCGGGCCGTGAGAGCCACCGGAGGCGCCCCGGGACCGGCTCGGGAACGCCCGGCCGGGGCCGGACCCGGGTCTCCGCCGGCGCCTGCGCGGGCCTGCCGGGGTCTGTGCCCCGGCAGTGCGAAAGGGGCGGCCCCGGAACCGTGTGGTTCCGGGGCCGCCCCTGCTGAGCCGCTACGCGCTCGGCGCGTGCGTCACGCGTCCTTGGAGAGGTTCGGGCCGCCCGTCTCGCCCGCCGCGACCGGCGGGGCGTCCGGGAGGGCCGCCTTCTCCTCGCCGCGGAAGGTGAACTTCCGCTCCTCGCCCTCGCCCTCCGTGTCCACGACCACGATGTGGCCGGGGCGGAGGTCGCCGAAGAGGATCTTCTCGGAGAGGGTGTCCTCGATCTCGCGCTGGATCGTCCGGCGGAGCGGGCGGGCGCCCAGGACCGGGTCGTAGCCCTTCTTCGCCAGGAGCTCCTTGGCGGACTGGGAGAGCTCGATGCCCATGTCCCGGTCCTTCAGGCGCTCGTCCACGCGGCCGATCATCAGGTCGACGATCTGGAGGATGTCCTCCTGCGTCAGCTGCGGGAAGACGATGACGTCGTCCACACGGTTGAGGAACTCGGGGCGGAAGTGCTGCTTCAGCTCCTCGCTGACCTTCGCCTTCATCCGCTCGTAGTTGGACTTCGTGTCGCCCTGGGCCGCGAAGCCCAGGTTGAAGCCCTTCGAGATGTCCCTGGTCCCGAGGTTGGTCGTCATGATGATGACCGTGTTCTTGAAGTCCACGACCCGGCCCTGGGAGTCGGTCAGGCGACCGTCCTCCAGGATCTGGAGCAGGGAATTGAAGATATCGGGGTGGGCCTTCTCGACCTCGTCGAAGAGGACGACGGAGAACGGCTTGCGGCGCACCTTCTCGGTGAGCTGGCCGCCCTCTTCGTAGCCGACGTATCCGGGCGGCGAACCGAAGAGGCGGGAAACCGTGTGCTTCTCGCTGAACTCCGACATGTCGAGGGAGATCATCGCGTCCTCGTCGCCGAAGAGGAATTCGGCGAGCGCCTTGGAAAGCTCGGTCTTACCGACACCGGACGGACCGGCGAAGATGAACGAGCCGCCGGGGCGCTTCGGGTCCTTCAGGCCGGCCCGCGTACGCCGGATGGCGCGCGAGAGGCCGATGACGGCGTCCTTCTGGCCGATGACGCGCTTGTGGAGCTCGTCCTCCATGCGGAGCAGACGCGAGGACTCCTCCTCGGTCAGCTTGAAGACCGGGATGCCGGTGGCGGTCGCGAGGACCTCGGCGATCAGGTCGCCGTCGACCTCGGCGACGACGTCCATGTCGCCGGCCTTCCACTCCTTCTCCCGCTTGGCCTTGGCGGCGAGGAGCTGCTTCTCCTTGTCGCGCAGGGACGCGGCCTTCTCGAAGTCCTGCGAGTCGATCGCGGACTCCTTGTCGCGGCGGACGCCGGCGATCTTCTCGTCGAACTCGCGGAGGTCCGGCGGCGCGGTCATCCGGCGGATGCGCATCCGGGAGCCGGCCTCGTCGATCAGGTCGATCGCCTTGTCCGGGAGGAAGCGGTCGGAGATGTACCGGTCGGCCAGCGTCGCGGCCTGGACGAGGGCCTCGTCGGTGATGGAGACGCGGTGGTGCGCCTCGTACCGGTCGCGCAGACCCTTGAGGATCTCGATGGTGTGCGGCAGCGACGGCTCCGCGACCTGGATGGGCTGGAAGCGGCGCTCCAGCGCGGCGTCCTTCTCCAGGTACTTGCGGTACTCGTCGAGCGTGGTGGCGCCGATGGTCTGGAGCTCACCGCGGGCCAGCATCGGCTTGAGGATGCTGGCGGCGTCGATCGCGCCCTCGGCGGCGCCCGCACCCACGAGGGTGTGGAGCTCGTCGATGAACAGGATGATGTCGCCGCGGGTGCGGATCTCCTTGAGGACCTTCTTCAGGCGCTCCTCGAAGTCACCGCGGTAGCGGGAGCCGGCGACCAGCGCGCCGAGGTCCAGGGTGTAGAGGTGCTTGTCCTTGAGGGTCTCGGGCACCTCGCCCTTGACGATCGCCTGCGCCAGGCCCTCGACGACGGCGGTCTTGCCGACGCCGGGCTCGCCGATGAGGACCGGGTTGTTCTTGGTGCGGCGGGACAGCACCTGCATGACCCGCTCGATCTCCTTCTCGCGCCCGATGACCGGGTCGAGCTTGGACTCGCGGGCCGCCTGGGTGAGGTTGCGGCCGAACTGGTCGAGGACCAGGGACGTCGAGGGGGTGCCCTCGGCAGGACCGCCGGCGGTGGCGGCTTCCTTGCCCTGGTAGCCGGAGAGCAGCTGGATGACCTGCTGCCGCACCCGGTTGAGGTCGGCACCCAGCTTCACGAGGACCTGGGCGGCGACGCCCTCGCCCTCGCGGATCAGGCCGAGCAGGATGTGCTCGGTGCCGATGTAGTTGTGGCCGAGCTGGAGGGCCTCGCGGAGCGACAGCTCCAGGACCTTCTTGGCACGAGGGGTGAAGGGGATGTGCCCGGACGGGGCCTGCTGGCCCTGGCCGATGATCTCCTCCACCTGCTGGCGGACCGCCTCGAGCGAAATCCCGAGGCTCTCCAGGGCCTTAGCGGCGACACCCTCACCCTCGTGGATAAGGCCCAGAAGGATGTGCTCGGTGCCGATGTAGTTGTGGTTGAGCATCCGGGCTTCTTCCTGAGCCAGGACGACAACCCGCCGCGCGCGGTCGGTGAACCTCTCGAACATCGTTAATCGCTCCTCAGAGCGGTCAGTCAGTTAGGGGTCGATCCCCTCCCTGTCCTTCCGCAGCTTAGTCCCGCAAGCGGGGACCGCTCATTCCAACTGCCGACATCCGTCCGGATCACCCCCTTGTCCCTGGGGTGTCCCGCTGCCGAACAGCCGACAAATGCTCCAACTCGATGGTGCGAGACGATGTTCCCGCAGGCCAAGCAGTTACCCCCGCCTTGAGTACGCCGATGGCGAACGTGAGACGGCCCGGCCGGACGAGTCACCCCTCTCCACTAGGAATGTCTTACCCGTAGGGTCCGACAGTCCATGCGGCGCACCCGGGGTCCCTCCGCTACCAGCGAACACAGTTGCGCCGTCGAATGCACGCGTACGCCCCATTACCGGACACCTCGGGTCCCCGGACCGGAACGTTACGTCACCGGCGGTGCCGGGGGCCGTAACCAACCCGGCTCCCCGGGAGTTCCCCGGGCATGGCCCTCACCGTCCCGCCTCCCCGCTCGCCGCTCGACGGCGGACGGGCGCTCGCGCTCTGGTACGAGCGGGAGCTCGGCTGGGCCACGGTGCCGGGCCCGCCGGTGCAGCTGGTGACGGGGCTCCGCTTCGACGTGCTGGAGCTGCCCGCGGCGGCCGGCCGGGGGGTGCTGCGCCGGGTCGGCGCGGGCACCGGGCCGGTGGCGCTGAGGGGGCGCCGGATGCGGTTCCTGGTGGCCGCGGGGAGCGCGGAGGACCTGCCCGGCCTGCTGGAATGGCTGGAGTGGGGCGGGATCTCACTGGATCTCGTGGCGCTGGGCGCCGACGGCCGGATGACCGCTCCCCCGCCTCCGGGGCGGGGTGGCTCCGGCGCGCCGGCCGCCGCCGTGTGGCTGCGGGCCCCCGAGCCGGGGCGCGAGGTCGAGTCCTCGCTGCCGGCGCCGAGGTCCGGGCCGTGGGGCCGTGCGGAGGCCCCGTGTCTGACGCGCCTGGTCGCCGCGGCCGCGGTGGAGTGCCATCGGCTGCGGCTGCTGAGCGCCCGCGCCGGCGGGCCGGCGGTGGCTCAGCGGGGGACGCCTCAGCGGTTCGCGTCCTCGTAGGCCGCCTTGACGTGGGCGGGGACGCGGCCGCGGTCGTTGACCTCCATGCCGTTCTCCTTGGCCCAGGCGCGGATCTTCGCCGTGTCCTGGCTGCCGGAGGCGGCGACGCGGCTCTTGCCGCGGCCCGTGGTGGTGCGGCCGCCGGTGCGACGCCCGTTCGTGGTGTACGGCTCGAGCAGGCCACGGAGCTTTTCCGCGTTGGCGGTGGTGAGGTCGATCTCGTAGGTCTTGCCGTCCAGCGCGAACGTCACGGTCTCGTCCGCCTCGACGCCGTCGAGGTCGTCGACAAGAAGGACCTGAACCTTCTGTGCCACCGGATTTCCTTTCATCGAAAATGCAGTACGCGGAAAGGAAACCGCTTTTCCCGGAAAAACACAAACCCCTGGCAGAGGTTCAGAAGCCCGGCAACGCGGGAAACGTGCGCGATTCGGACATAGGGCTCCTCCCCGGGTTCCTCCGGCGTTCCTCCCGGGGTTCCCCCCGGGTTCCTCCCCGGGTTCCCTCCGGCTTCCGCCGGGCTTCCCGGTCAGAGGTGCAGAAGCATGCGGCTGTTGCCCAAGGTGTTCGGCTTCACCCGTTCGAGACCGAGGAACTCGGCGACGCCCTCGTCATAGGAACGGAGGAGCTCGGCGTAGACATCTTGGTCGACCGGGGTCTCGCCGATCTCGACGAAGCCGTGCTTCGCGAAGAAGTCGACTTCGAAGGTCAGACAGAAAACCCTGCGGACACCGAGCCAGCGTGCGGTCTGCAACAACTTGGTGAGCAGCTGATGGCCGATGCCGGCGCCCTTCAGCCGGGGATCGACGGCGAGCGTGCGGACTTCCGCGAGGTCTTCCCACATGACGTGCAGGGCGCCGACTCCGACGACCTCGGCGTCCTCGTCGCGTTCCGCGACCCAGAACTCCTGGATGGCCTCGTAAAACGTCACCGTGGCCTTGTCGAGGAGGATGCCGCGGCGCGCGTACGGATCGACCAGGCGCCGCACGGCGGCGACGTCGGAGGTGCGGGCGCGGCGTACGGTGACGGCATTCGACATGGGGGGACGGTACCGCTAGGGGGCCGTGGGTTCTCCGCCGCCCTCCTCGGGCGCGGGAAGCGGGTTGTCGCGCTGGACGATGCGGATGGCGTCGTTCAGGGACTCGCGCTGTTCCTGCGACATCATCCCGAAGAACGCGACCAGGGCGGCGGCGGGGTTGTCGCTCTGCGCCCAGGCTTCGTTCATCAGTGCGGCCGAGTAGGCGGCGCGGGTGGAGACCGCCGTATATCGATAGGCGCGGCCTTCGACTTCCCTGCGCACCCAGCCCTTCTGATGGAGATTGTCCATGACGGTCATGACGGTGGTGTAGGCGATGGAGCGTTCCTGCTGGAGGTCTTCCAGGACTTCCCGGACGGTGACCGGGCGGTTCCATTGCCAGACGCGCGTCATGACGGCGTCTTCGAGTTCTCCCAGGGGACGGGGCACAGGTTCACCCTAGTGGGAGGAACCGGGAAGAGCGGTTATTGAGGGGCGAAATTCCGCCAGAATGCGACAAAAGGGGCGCCGACCGCCGGGCGGTCGTGCGCCCCCTCGGGGTCCGCCGCTGCTACGCGTCGGTGGCGTCCGCCTGGCGGGCGGCCTCGGCGCGGGCGAGGGCGGCGTCGACGGCCGCGTCCTCCTTGGCCTTGTTCGGGCCGCCCTGGCTCTTGACGATCACGACGATCAGCGCGATGAAGAACGCGGCCATCACGACGGGGGGCAGAAGCGCGGAGACGTAGTCCATGCGACCAGCCTAGCTAGCCCGCGACCCGTTCCTCGGGCGGGGGCGGCGGCACCGGGCGCCGGCGCGGCGGGAAGACCTCGGACGGCTTGGGCACCGGGCGCTCGGCCGGCGTCGGGGTCGGCGGCTTGGGCCGGGGCTCCTCGGCGGCGCGCCCGCCGGGCAGGGCGAGCAGCCGGGCCCGGGAGGCGGCGGCCGGGGTGGCGGTGGCCTGGGAGACGCGGGCGAGCCGGGCCCGTACAGAACGCTCGGCGAGGACCTGGCAGCGGGTGAGCATCCGGGCGGCGGCCGGGTTGCCGCGCAGGGCGCGCAGGGCGGCGAGGTCGTCGGCGCCGGGGTCGTACCCGGCGGCCAGGGCGTCGTCCAGGAGTTCCAGGTAGCCGGCGAGCGAGCCGGGCAGGGCCTCGCGGTAGCGGGCGAGGTCGTCGAGGAGGAAGGCGCGCAGCCGGCCGGCCTCGCGCACGGCCTCGTCCACGGAAGCGGCCAGGCGGAGGGCGTCGCGGACGTCCTCGTCCGTGAGGGGGGCGGGGCGCAGGGCGTTGGCGAGGGCACGGCGGAGCACACGCAGCTCGTCCGCGCTGAACGCCATGCCGCCGCGGGATCCGTATGGCGTGGGCATGGGCCGACGATACGCGCTAATCGGACAAATTTCGCTTAGCGATCATCCGGCGCGTCGGCTCCGGACCCCCGCCACCTGCGGATTCCCGCCCCACGCGCGCGTGGGCCGTCGCGGTCCGCGACGGCCCCGGCGGTCACATGCGGGCGGCGTTGCGCTCGTAGACCAGGCGCAGGCCGATCAGGGTCAGCCACGGCTCGTGCTCGTCGATCTCCCGGGAGTCCGGCAGGATCACCGGCGCGAGACCGCCGGTGGCGATCACCGTGACGTCCGACGGGTCGCCGTCCGGCCCCACCAGCTCGCGCCGCATCCGCGCGACCATCCCGTCGACCTGGCCCACGTAGCCGAAGACGATGCCGGACTGCATCGCCTCCACCGTGTTCTTCCCGATCACGCTGCGCGGCCGGACCAGCTCGACCCTGCGCAGCATCGCGCCCTTCACGCCCAGCGCCTCGACCGAGATCTCGATGCCCGGGGCGATCGCGCCGCCCGCGTACTCCCCGCGCGCGGTGACCGCCTCGTACGTCGTCGCCGTCCCGAAGTCCACCACGATCGCCGGCCCGCCGTAGAGCGCCGCCGCCGCGACCGCGTTGACGACCCGGTCCGAGCCGACCTCCTTCGGGTTGTCCGTGAGGATCGGCACGCCCGTCTTCACGCCCGGCCCCACCAGGACCGCCGGCACGTCCCCGTAGTAGCGGCGGGTCACCTCGCGCAGCTCGTACAGCACCGAGGGGACCGTCGCGCAGATCGCGATCCCCTCGATGCCGTCGCTCAGCTCGGCGCCGAGCAGCGGGTGCGTGCCCATCAGGCCCTGGAGCAGGACCGCCATCTCGTCGGCGGTCCGGGTGGGATCGGTGGAGATCCGCCAGTGCTCGACGATCTCCTCGCCGTCGAAGAGCCCGAGGACCGTGTGCGTGTTGCCGACGTTGATGGTGAGCAGCATCAGCCGCGCACCTCGCGCAGGTCCAGCCCGATGTCGAGGATCGGCGAGGAGTGCGTGAGGCCGCCGACCGCCAGGTAGTCCACGCCGGTCGCCGCGTACGCCGCCGCGTTCTCCAGGGTGAGGCGGCCGGACGACTCCAGGACCGCGCGGCCGGCCACCAGGGCGACGGCCTCCTCGGTCTCGTCCGGGGTGAAGTTGTCCAGCAGGATCAGGTCGGCGCCCGCGTCCAGCACCTCGCGGACCTGGTGCATCGTGTCGACCTCGACCTCGATCGGCACCTCCGGGAACGCTTCCCGGACGGCCTGGAACGCCTCGGCGACCCCGCCGGCCGCCACCACGTGGTTGTCCTTCACCAGCGCCGCGTCCGACAGCGACATCCGGTGGTTGACGCCGCCGCCGCAGCGGACCGCGTACTTCTCCAGCGCGCGCAGGCCCGGCGTCGTCTTGCGGGTGTCGCGGACCTTCGCCTTGGTGCCCTCCAGGGCGTCCGCCCACGCGCGCGTGGCGGTGGCGATGCCGGAGAGGCGGCACAGGATGTTCAGCGCGCTGCGCTCGCCGGTGAGCAGGTCGCGGGTGCGGGCGGTGACGCTGAGCAGCAGGTCGCCGGGCTCGACGCGCTCGCCGTCCTCGCGGTGCCGCTCGACCTCGAACTCCTCGGTGCAGACGATGGACAGGACCGCCTCCGCCACCCGCAGACCGGCGACCACACCGGCCTCGCGGGCCACGAAGTCGGCCGTCGCCACCGCGTCCTCGGGGACGGTCGCCACGGTCGTCACGTCCACGCCGCCGTCCAGGTCCTCGGCGATCGCCAGGTGCGCGACGTCCTCGACCTGCACCGGGTCCAGGCCGGCGCCCGCGAGCAACTGGGCGAGCGCCGGGTCGAGCCCGCACTCGTACTCCTCGGCGTCGCCGCAGCCGCAGCCGTCGCCGCAGCCGCCGCCGGACTCCCCGGAGGCGCTGATCTGGATGAGAGGGACGTCCACGGGCTCGGGACGGGCTTCCTCGGGCGTGCTCACGGCTGCGGCTCCCTGGGTGCTTCGGGGGTTACGGGCGGAAAGTCAGCGGTCTCGGTGGTGCGCACCACCGGCCGGCGGTCGGGCGTGAGGCGGACGACCAGGTGGCGGCGCCACCGCTCGTCGTCCCGGTCCGGGCGGTCCTCGCGCCAGTGGCAGCCGCGGGTCTCCTCGCGCGCCAGGGCGGACGCGGCCAGGACCCGGGCCACGCAGAGCAGGTTGGTGGTCTCCCACGCGTCGACGCCCGGCTCGGCGGCCTTGCGCTCCTCCTCGGCGTCCTGCCGGAGCGCTTCGAGGGCGTCGGCGGCGGCCGTCAGGGACGCCGCCGAGCGCAGCACGCCCGCGTTCCTGGTCATGATCCGCTGGATGTCCCGGCGGACCTCGGGCGCGAGCAGCGCCAGCACCGTGGCCGGCGGCTCCGCCTGGGGGGCGCCGGCGCGGTGCGGGCCGTGCTCGGCGATGTCCGCGGCGATCCGCTCGGCGAAGACCAGACCCTCCAGGAGCGAGTTCGAGGCCAGCCGGTTGGCGCCGTGCACGCCCGTGCAGGCGACCTCGCCGCACGCGTACAGGCCGGGGACGGTGGTGCGCCCGCGCAGGTCGGTGCGGACGCCGCCGGAGGCGTAGTGCGCGGCCGGGGCGACCGGGATCGGGTCGGTGACCGGGTCGATGCCGTGCGCCCGGCAGGCAGCCAGGATCGTCGGGAAGCGGTGCTCCCACATGTCGGCGCCGAAGTGCCGGGCGTCCAGGTACATGTGCTCGGCGCCCTGCTGCGCCATGCGGCGGGTGATCGCCTTGGCGACGATGTCCCTGGGGGCCAGCTCGGCCAGCTCGTGCTGCCCGAGCATGAAGCGGACGCCGTCCGCGTCGACCAGGTGCGCGCCCTCGCCGCGGACCGCCTCGGAGACCAGCGGCTGCTGGCCCTCGGCTCCGGCGCCGAGGAACAGGACGGTCGGGTGGAACTGGACGAACTCCAGGTCGGAGACCTCGGCCCCGGCGCGCAGCGCGAGGGCGACGCCGTCGCCGGTGGAGACCGACGGGTTGGTGGTGGCGGAGAAGACCTGGCCCATGCCGCCGGTGGCGAGGACCACGGCGGGCGCGTGGACGGCGCCGACGCCGTCGTGCTGGCCCTCGCCCATGACGTGCAGGGTGACGCCGGCCGTGCGGCCCTCGTCGTCCTTGAGGAGGTCGAGGACGAGCGCGTGCTCGATGGTGCGGACCCCCCGCGCGCGGATGGCCTCGACCAGGGCGCGGGAGATCTCGGCGCCGGTCGCGTCGCCGCCCGCGTGGGCGATCCGGCGGCGGTGGTGGCCGCCCTCGCGGGTGAGGGCGATCTCGCCGTCGTCGGTGCGGTCGAAGTCGGCGCCGGTGGCCATCAGGCGGCGGACGGCGTCCGGGCCCTCGGTGACCAGGAGCCGGACGGCCGGCTCGTCGCACAGCCCGGCACCGGCGACGAGGGTGTCGTCGAGGTGCTGGCCGGGGGTGTCGCCCTCGCCGAGCGCGGCGGCGATGCCGCCCTGGGCCCAGCGGGTGGAGCCGTCGTCCAGGTTGGCCTTGGTGACCACGACCGTACGGAGTCCGGCGGCGGTGCAGCGCAGGGCGGCCGTCAGCCCGGCGACGCCGGAGCCGACGACGACCACGTCGGCGTCGATGGCCCAGCCCGGCTCGGGGGCGTGCAGCCGTATTCCGGTCACGAGGCGGCTCCCTGGGTGGGTCCGAAGGTCAGCGGGATGTTGTCGATCAGCCGGGTGGAGCCCACGCGCGCGGCGACCGCGAGGATCGCCTCGCCCCGGTGGCCGTCCTCGACCTCGGTGAAGTCGGCGGGGTCGATCAGGGCCAGGTAGTCGAGGACCAGCGGCGGCTCCGCCTGCGCGGCCTCGTCGAGGACCGCGCGCGCCGCCGCCCGTACGGCCTCGGCCCCGCAGCCCTCGGCGGCCTGCGCGACCGCGTGGGTGTCGGCGGCGGCCCGGGCCTCGCCGAGCCGGGACAGCGCCTCGGCGCGGGTCTCGGCCCGCACCTGGGCGCCGGGCAGGGCGACGGCGCGCGCGTGCAGCGCCTCCTGCGCGGCCAGCCGCTCGCGGGCGGCGAACAGCGCCCGGGAGAGGGCGAGGGCGGTACGCCGCTCGGGGGCCGACAGGTAGCGGTTGCGGCTCGACAGGGCGAGGCCGTCGGTCTCGCGGACCGTCGGGACGCCGACGACCTCCACCGGGAAGTTCAGGTCCGTCACCATGCGGCGGATGACGGCGAGCTGCTGGGCGTCCTTCTCACCGAAGAACGCCAGGTCCGGCCGGGTGAGGTGGAGCAGTTTGGCGACGACGGTGAGGACGCCGTCGAAGTGGCCGGGGCGGGAGGCGCCCTCCAGGCGGTCGCCCATGGGTCCGGCGGTGATCCGGACCTGCGGCTCCCCGCCGGGGTACACCTCGTCGGCGGAGGGCGCGAAGACGGCGCTCGCGCCGGCGGCGGAGGCCAGCTCCAGGTCGGCGTCGAGGGTGCGCGGATAGCGGTCCAGGTCCTCGCCGGCGCCGAACTGGAGCGGGTTGACGAAGACGGTGACGACGACGAAGCCGTCCTTGCCGACCCGCTCGCGGGCGGCCCGGATCAGGGTGGCGTGGCCCTCGTGGAGGGCGCCCATGGTCATGACGACGGCGTTGCGCCCCGGCTCGGCGCCGTGGTGGGACCGCACGTACTCCAGGTCGTCCACGGTGGGCACCAGCTCCGCCGGCGCGGGGCTCTTCCGGTCGAACAGGCTCATCGGTCGTCTCCTCGGGGCCCGTCGGCGGGGCCGGTGGTCTCGGCGCCGGCGTCGGCGGCGAGGACGCCCAGCAGGTCCTGGGCCAGCTCCGGCTTGAGCAGGCCGTGCGCGAGCGCCCGGTCGGCGGTGGTGCGGGCCATCGCCAGGTAGCCGGCGACGGTGCCGGGCGCGTGCTTGCGGAGCTCGGCCACGTGGGCGGCGACCGTGCCGGCGTCGCCGCGCGCGACGGGGCCGGTGAGGGCCGCGTCGCCGGACCGCAGCGCGTTGTCGAGCGCGGCGCCCAGGAGCGGGCCGAGCATCCGGTCGGGCGCGGCGACGCCGGCCGTGCGCAGCAGCTCCATCGACTGGGCGACCAGGGTGACCAGGTGGTTCGCGCCGAGGGCGAGGGCCGCGTGGTACAGCGGCCGGGCCTCCTCGGCGACCCACTCGGGCTCCCCGCCCATCTCGATGACCAGCGCCTCCGCGGCCAGCCGCAGCTCCTCGGGGGCGGTCACGCCGAAGGAGCAGCCGGCGAGCCGCTGCACGTCGACGGCGGTGCCGGTGAAGGTCATGGCGGGGTGCAGGGCCAGCGGGAGGGCGCCCGCGCGGCGGGCCGGGTCCAGGACCCGGGCGCCGTACCGGCCCGAGGTGTGGACGATCAGCTGCCCGGGCCGGACCGCGCCGGTGCCGGCGAGCCCCTCGACGAGCCCGGGGAGGGCGTCGTCGGGGACGGTGAGCAGGACGAGGTCGGCGAGGGCGAGCACCCGCGCGGGCTCCACCACCGGCACGTCCGGCAGCAGGTCGGCGGCGCGGCGCCGGGAGGCGTCGGAGACCGCGGAGACGGCGACGGGGCGGTGCCCGGCGAGCTGGAGGGAAGCGGCGAGGGCGGGGCCGACGCGGCCGGCGCCGACGACTCCGACGGTGAGCCGGGCGGGCCGGTCCTCGGCCCTGGGCTCTGGCGCTGCTGGTGCGTTCACGGTGGTTACGGGCCTTCCGTTCCAGTCCTCGGCGGGTACCGGACGATTTCTGGCCATGCTACGCCAGCGTTTCGTCCCTCCCCCCGGCTGCCCGGCACCCTGGGCGGGGGCGCGGCGGCGGTGTGATGATCCCTCCATGGATCTCTCCACGGATACGGAACAGCTGCCACCCCAGACGCCCGGAGAGGTGACCGGCGAGGCTCCCGGCGAGGCCGCGGCGCGGCGGTACCGGGCGCAGGTCTGGGGCGGGGCCGCGCGCACGCTGTGGCGCCCGTCCGTGGACGGCACGGTCGGCGGGCGGCTGCGCGAGCTCGCCGCCTGGACGGAGGCGGCGGACCTCGCGGACGCGCTCCCCGACGTGTACGGCGACGGCCTGGTGGAGGTCCTGGAGGGGCGGGTCGCCGAGGAGCTGGGGATGGAGGCGGCCGTCTTCTTCCCGACCGGCACCATGGCCCAGCAGGTGGCGCTGCGCTGCTGGGCCGGGCGGACCGGCAGCCCGGTCGTCGCGCTCCATCCGCTCGCCCACCCGGAGGTGCACGAGGGCGGCGCCCTGGCGGCCGTCTCGGGGCTGCGGACGGTCCACCCGGCGGACGCGCCCCGGCTGCCGACGGCGGACGAGGTGCGGGACCACCCGGAGCCCTTCGGGACGCTGATGCTGGAGCTGCCGCTGCGGGACGCGGGCTTCGTGCTGCCGTCCTGGGAGGAGCTGGCCGCGACCGTCGGGGCGGCCCGGGAGCGGGACGCGGTCGTCCACTTCGACGGCGCCCGGCTGTGGGAGTGCCCGCCGCACCTCGGGCGGCCGCTCGCGGAGATCGCCGGGCTCGCGGACAGCGTGTACGTGTCGTTCTACAAGTCGCTCGGCGGGCTGTCCGGGGCGGCGCTCGCGGGACCCGAGGAGCTGGTGGCGGAGGCGCGCGTCTGGCTCCACCGGTACGGCGGCCAGGTCTTCCAGCAGTACCCGGCGGCGCTCGCGGCGCTGCGGGGCCTGGACACCGAGCTGCCCCGGCTGCCGTCGTACGTGGCGCACGCGCGCGTGGTGGCCGGCGCGCTGCGCGAGGCGCTGGCGGAGGAGGGCGGTCCGGGCTGGTTCCGGGTCCATCCGGAGCCGCCGCACACCCACCAGTTCCAGGTGTGGCTGCCGTACCCGCCGGACGTCCTGACGGCGGCGTCGCTCGCGCTGACCGAGCGGACCGGGACCTGCCTGTTCCGCCGCTGGTCGCCGCCGGGCGCGGGCGGCCCGCCGGGGGTCGCGGTCACCGAGGTGACGGTGGCCGGCCCGGGGCTGGAGTGGACGGCGGACGACGTCAGGCGGGCGGTACGGGACTTCCTGGCGCTGGTCCGGGCCTGAGGGCGCCGCCGGCCGGCCCCGGGTCCCGGCCTCGTCTGCCGCTCGCGGGGAGGCCCCGGGCCCCGGCCCGCCTCACGCGCGCGGCAAGGTCCGCGGGGAGGCCCGGAGCCGGGGCCTCAGCCGGTTTCCCGGCGGAGGCCGAGGCGGGCCGCGGCCCGGGACAGGGCCGCGCGGAGGCGGCCGGTCGCGGGCCGGCCGGCCACCACGCGGGCGAAGCGCCGCCGGTCGCGGAGCTCGCGCAGCACGGCCAGGTCGTGGGTGCCGGGGGCGGGCGGGGCCGGTTCGCCGCGCCGGGCGGCCCGGTAGCTGTCGAAGAGGTGCTGCTGCAGCGCGTCCATGCGCTCACCCTGGAGCCGTCCCGGCCCGCTCCGCCCGTCGTTTGACGGCGCTCGTCAATCGACGCGACGGGCGCCCCGGTCCGTCCCCCACCATGGGGGCGTGAGCGTGACCATCGACATCACCGGAGTGCCGGCCGAGCGGATCTCCTTCTGCCCCTCGCCGCTGGCCGAACTCGCCAGCGCCGTCCACGTCCTGGCGGAGCCGGGCCACCATCCCGGCCACCACGCGTGGGCGACCGCGACCACCGCCGCCCTCGAACCGGGCCTCGCGGACCGGCTCCTGGAGGCCGACTTCATGTGGCGGTCGACGCGCTCCGACTTCCTGCTGCCCGCGCGGCCCCGCGAGACCCTGGCCGAGGAGCTGGACGACCTCGACCGCATGGACGACGAGACCTTCGTCCGCGCCGCCCTGGAGATCTCGTGCAGCCCCCGGTCCGTCCGGGGCGACATACCGTCCCCGCTGGTCGACGAGCAGTCCCGGCGGCGGGCCCTGGACCTGGCCGCCGCGCGCGGCCCGCGGCAGGCCGCCTTCGCCGAGCGGATGATCACCGCGCCGACCGCCACGCGCGCGTGGATCCGCCGGCTCCTGGAGGACTGCGACGAGGCGTTCTTCGCCGACGCCTGGCGCCGGATCCGGGTGCAGCTCGCCGCCGACGCCCGCCACAAGACGGAGCTGATGCGCCACAAGGGGCTCGCCGAGGCGCTGGCGGACGCGTCCCGGGCGCTGACCCTGGAGGAGGACGGCGACGGCACCCGGATCGTGGTCGACAAGCTGATGGAGGCGCGGGCCGACGCCCGCACCGGGGCCCTGACCCTGGTGCCGAGCGCCTTCGGCCGACCGCACCTGATCGCCGTGTACTCGCCCGGCTGGCAGCCGGTGATCATGTACCCGGCGGCGAGCCGCGAGGTCGGCGGCCTGGAGACGGTGGAGACCGTGCAGCTGCGGCTGGACGCGCTCGCCCACCCGGTGCGGATGCGGATGTGCCGCAGCCTGGCGCGCGGCCCGTACTCGACGAGCGAGCTGGCCGACGCGTACGGCATCACCGCCCCCGAGGTCTCCCGGCACCTCGCCGTCCTCCGCAGGGCGGGCCTGCTGACCACCCGGCGCCGCGGCCGGTACGTCCTGCACCAGCTGGACTTCTCGGTCGTCGTCCGCCTGGGCAGCGACTTCCTGGAGTCGGTGCTGCGCTGAGCCGCCGCCCGGCGCCGCTCAGCCCTTGCCGCCGCCCGCGCGGACCAGCCCCGTCTCGTACGCGAGGACCACGACCTGGACGCGGTCGCGCAGGCCCAGCTTGGTGAGGATGCGGCCCACGTGCGTCTTGACGGTGGCCTCCGAGAGGACCAGCCGGGCGGCGATCTCGCCGTTGGACAGGCCCTGGGCGACGAGCAGCATGACCTCCCGCTCGCGCTCGGTCAGCTTCTCCACCTCGGGGTGCTCGGGCTCGCGGCCGGAGGACGGCAGCATCGGGGAGAAGCGGTCGAGCAGCCGGCGCGTGGTCGACGGGGCGACGACGGCGTCGCCGCTGTGCACCGAGCGGATCGCGGCCAGCAGCTCGGCCGGCGGCACGTCCTTCAGCATGAAGCCGCTCGCGCCCGCCTTCAGGCCGGAGAAGGCGTACTCGTCGAGGTCGAAGGTGGTCAGGATGAGCACCTTCGGGGCGTCCGGGGCGGCGCAGATCCGGCGGGTGGCCTCCACGCCGTCGAGGCGCGGCATCCGGACGTCCATGAGCACCACGTCCACCGCGGTGGCCCGCAGCACCTCCAGGGCCTCCGCCCCGTCGCCCGCCTCCGCCACGACCTCCATGTCCGGCTGGGCGGCCAGCACCATGCGGAAACCGGTGCGCAGCAGCACCTGGTCGTCGACGAGCATCACGCGGATGGACATGCGGTTCCTTCGGTGAGGGAGGGGACGGGCTCGGGCTCTCAGTGTGCGGGCTTCAGCGGCAGCAGGGCACTGATCCGGAAGCCGCCGCCCGGCCGCGGGCCCGCGTCCAGGGTGCCGCCCACCATGCCGACCCGCTCCCGCATGCCGATGAGGCCGTGCCCGGCGCCGTCCGCGCCGCCGTCCTCGTACAGCTCCTGGGGCGCGCCGCGGCCGTCGTCCTCGACGAGCAGGCCGAGGCCGTCGTCGAAGTAGACGAGCCGGACGCTGGCGCCGGCGTCGGGGCCGCCGTGCTTGCGGGTGTTGGTGAGGGCTTCCTGGACGATCCGGTAGGCGGTCAGGCCGACGCCGGTGGGCAGCTCGCGGGGGGTGCCCTCGACGGTGAGGTCGACGGCCAGGCCGGCACCCCTGACCTGCTCGACCAGCTCCTCGATCTGCTCCACGTCGGGCTGCGGCACGTACTCCCCCGCCTCCTGGTGTTCGCCGGTGCGCAGGATGCCGAGGAGCCGGCGCATCTCGGCGAGCGCCTGCCGGCCGGTGGTGGAGATGGTCTCCAGGGCCTGTTTGGCGGTCTCCGGGGAGGAGTCCATGACGTAGGCGGCGCCGTCGGCCTGCACGACCATCACGGAGACGTTGTGCGCGACGACGTCGTGGAGCTCGCGGGCGATCCGGGCCCGCTCGGCGGCGACCGCGACCTTGGCCTGGGCCTCCCGCTCGCGCTCCAGCCGGGCGGCCTTCTCCTCCAGCTGCGCGAAGTAGGCGCGGCGGGTGCGGAGCGAGTCGCCGAGGACCCAGGCGAGGGCGAACGGCACGGCCATGATCACCGTGAAGAAGACCCGGGCGGGCACCGAGACGGTCTCCTCCAGCGGCCAGCGCAGCTGGGAGAGCGGGGCCGCGCACAGTCCGCCGACGAGGGCGAGCCGGGACGCCCAGCGGGGGCCGTCGTGGGCGGCCACGGTGAAGATGATGACGAGCATGGCGAAGTCCGCCATGAACGTCTCCAGGTCGAGGACCAGCTGGGCGACGCCGAGGGCGACGGCCAGCAGGAGCATCCGCTCGGGCGCCTTCCGGCGCAGGGCGACGACCAGCGAGAAGAGGACGGCGACCACCGCGTAGCCGGGGGCGTGGTCGTAGGCCGGGGCCGTCGACCCGATCCACAGCGCGGAGAGCCCGAGGAGGGCGACGGCCCAGAAGACGTCGACGCCCGTCGGGTGACTGCGGAGGAAGTCGTAGAGGCGCTGCACGTAACCCAGAGTAGGGAACGGGCGCGGGCGCGGGATCAACCGTGCGGTCGATCCTTGCGGCGGGACCCGTACGCCCCGGGGTGGAGACTGGGGCGCGTGACGGATGACGTGGCGGACGGGACGGGCCTGCCGGAGGGCGGCGGGCGGGAGTGGCGGCGCTGGCGGGAGGCGGCGGAGCGGGCGCTGTACGGCCCCGGCGGGTTCTTCCTGCGCCCCGAGGGTCCCGCCGGTCACTTCCGCACCTCGGTGCACGCGTCGCCGCTGTTCGCGCGGGCGGTGGCCCGGCTGCTGGTGGCGACGGCGGAGGAGCTGGACACGGACGAGGTCGCCTTCGTGGACGTGGGCGCGGGCCGGGGCGAGCTGGTGACCGGGGTGCTGGCGGCGGTCCCGGCGGGGCTGCGGGTGCGGGCGTACGCGGTGGAGCGGGCCGCCCGGCCGGACGGTCTTGACCCGCGGGTGGAGTGGACCGGCCGGCCGCCGGAGGGCGTGCGCGGGCTGCTCTTCGCGAACGAGTGGCTGGACAACGTGCCGGTGGACGTCGCCGAGGCGGACGAGGACGGCACGGTCCGGTACGTGGAGGTGCGCGCCGACGGCACCGAGCGGCCGGGCGCGCCGGTGACGGGGCCGGACGCGGAGTGGCTGGACCGCTGGTGGCCGCCGGCCGCGCCGGGCGAGCGGGCGGAGATCGGCCGGCCCCGGGACGAGGCGTGGGCGGCGGCGGTCGGTTCGCTGGCGGCGGGCCGCGCGGTGGCGGTGGACTACGGGCACGTACGGGGCTCCCGGCCGCCCTTCGGGACGCTGACCGGCTTCCGGGCGGGCCGCGAGGTGGCGCCGGTGCCGGACGGGCGCGGCGACCTCACCGCGCACGTGGCCATGGACGCCTGCGCGGCGGCGGTCCACGCGCGCGTGCCGGCGGAACTGACGACCCAGCGGGAGGCGCTGCGCGGGCTCGGGGTCTCGGGCGGCCGGCCGCCGCTGGCGCTGGCATCGGCGGACCCGGCGGCGTACGTGCGGGCGCTGTCCGCCGCGGGCGAGGCGGCGGAGCTGACCGCGCGCGGCGGGTTGGGCGACTTCCTGTGGCTGAGCCAGCGGGTCTGAGGAGCCGAGGCTTCGGGGGCGGGGGGGGCCGCCCCGCCGCTGGCGCTGGCATCGGCGGACCCGGCGGCGTACGTGCGGGCGC
>JOFO01000059.1 GCA_000721275.1 Microtetraspora glauca
CCCCTCCCCTCTCTCCCCCTCCCCACCCGCCGTACGAGAAAGGCCAGCACCGCGATGACCACCGCTCCCGCCCGCCCCGTCGACCCGTACCCCACCCGCGGCTCCGAGGAGGCCCTCGTCTTCCGCAAGGAGCCCGTCGTCTGGTCCGCACCGGGGACCCCCGGCCCGTTCTGGCCGCGCGAGCTGGAGGAGTACGAGCGCAACGGCTTCTTCGCCGTCGACGCCCTCGTCACCCCCGACGAGGTCACCGAACTCCGCGCCGAACTGGACCGGCTGGTGAACGATCCGGCGCTCCGCGAGGACGAGCGGGCGATCGTCGAGCCCCGCTCCCAGGAGATCCGCTCCGTCTTCGAGGTGCACCGGATCAGCGAGGTGTTCGCCCGGCTCGCCGCCGACCCCCGGCTCGTGGACCGGGCCCGGCAGATCCTCGGCTCCGACGTCTACATCCACCAGTCCCGGATCAACGTCAAGCCCGGCTTCGGCGCCAGCGGCTTCTACTGGCACTCCGACTTCGAGACCTGGCACGCCGAGGACGGACTACCCCTGATGCGGGCCGTGTCGGTGTCGATCGCGCTCACCCCGAACTACACCACCAACGGCAGCCTCATGATCATGCCGGGTTCGCACCGCACCTTCCTGGGCTGCGCCGGCGCCACCCCGAAGGACAACTACAAGAAGTCGCTGCGCATGCAGGACGCCGGCATCCCGTCGCCGAAGGCGCTCACCACCTTCGCCGAGGCGTGCGGCATCGAGCACTTCACCGGTGACGCCGGCTCCGCCGTCTGGTTCGACTGCAACGCCCTGCACGGCTCCGGCGACAACATCACCCCCTTCCCCCGCAGCAACGTGTTCCTCGTGTTCAACAGCGTCGAGAACGCGCCCGAGCTGCCGTTCGCCGCGCCCGTGCGGCGGCCGTCGTTCATCGCCGCCCGGGACACCACCCCCCTCGGCTGACCCGCCCCCGCTCCTCCCGCGACGGGGCCGGCGGGTGGGACGGCGGGCGGTCGGCGCGCAGTGCGACGACCGTGGCCTGGACCGCGACCGCCGCCGAGACGCCGGCCGTGACCAGCACGGTCGTCCAGCCCTCCCAGAGCTTCCCGACGCCGACGCCCACGAGGAACGGGACGCCGAGGACGCCGGCGGTCTTCGCCGGTCCGAATCCGATCCGCGGCCGGACGGGCCGGTTCCGCGCGAGGGCACGGGACCGCCGTCCGCCGCCGTGCGCGGCGAGGAACGCGACCGCGGCCATCCAGACGCAGGCGGCGGTCAGTCCCCCCACCGGTCCCACCTCGCCGTCCGGCGGCGCGTCGACGTCCGCGCTCAGCCCCGCGTGCCGCAGGGAGACCCGGAAGTCCCGCCACACGGTGACCTCCACCTCGTCCCCCGGCCCGAGGACCTGCGCCGGTTCGCTCGTCGTGCGCAGGTCCAGCGGACGGTCCAGCGGCACCGGCACCGGCGGGCGCAGCTCCACCCGGAACACGTCGGTCTTCCCGGAGCGCACCTCGCCGGCGGACGCCACCGTGCCGCGCACGGTGCGCAGACAGTCCGCCTGCCCGGCCGGCGCCGGCTCCCCGGCCGGGCACGGCTCGGCGCCGAGGTAGGCGCGCTCGGCGTCGATCAGGCCCGGGAGCGTCGCGCCGAACCCCGCGGCCCCGGCCAGGGCCAGCAGTCCGAGCGCCGCGCACAGCAGCGCCCACCACCGCTGGCCCCGTGCGGACCCCCACCGTTCCGTCGTCCCGGTCGCCATCCGTCTCTCCCCTCCGGTGCGGTGCCCGGGCGGTCCGGTGCGCCCGGTCGTCACGATTCAGCCACGGGCGGCGAGCGGGAGGCAGGTACGGCCCCGGCAGTCTGGCGCCGTCCTCCGTACCGGCCTCCGGCAACGCGCGGTCAGGACAGGGTGAACACCGTCAGCTGGTGGATGGCGCTGTTCGGGGACAGGACGCCGCCGCCGAGGAGTGCGGCGGTGCGGTTGACGCCGAAGTGGTCGTGGTTCAGGGAGACCATCTCGTCGGTGCCGTCGCCGTCCAGGTCGGCGGCGACGTACTCCCGCCCGCCCATGACGCTCGCGCTGCCGATGCTCGACTGGAACACCCAGCCGTTCGTCAGCGCCGTCGGGTCGTACGCGGCGAGTCCTGCCTCGGTGCCGCCGGCCACCAGCTTGCGGCCTCCGGGGCCGGTGACGAACTGCGCGGTGCGCAGCGGCGCCAGGACCGAGCTGCGGGTCTGGACGCCGTCCGCGGCGAAGCCGTTGAAGGTGCCGAAGCTGAGCTGGTACAGCGGTGCCCGGTCGCCGTCGGTGAAGTAGTTCCCGTGCGAGAACGGGCTGCCGCCGAGGAACTGGTGCAGCAGCGCGCCGGTGCGTCCGTCGCGGATCTCGGTCACGGTCCTCGGGGTGGCGGTGGAGATGTCCCCGGCGACCGTCGGGTCGGCCCGGACGATCCAGGTGTGGACGACGGCGTTCCCGTCCGCGTACGGGATGCCCGGCGAGGCGAAGACGCCGTGGTCGAGGACGGCGCCGTGCAGCCTGCCGTCGGCCGCGCGGTCCGGGGCCACCGGGTCGGCGGTCCAGCGGACGGCTCCCGTGGCGGCGTCGAGGGCCACGCCGTTCGCGACGGCGTCGGGGGCGTTCAGCGCGCCCAGGGTGGTGTACTGCGTGTGCACCCGGCCCCCGGCGACCACGGTGTCGGAGAAGACGACCTCGCCGGCGTCCGCCGGGGCGGTGTACGCCCAGAGCAGCGTGCCGTGCCCGTCGTAGACGCGCAGGGCGTCGGTGGGGACGAGGATCTCGGCCCGGCCGTCGCCGGTCAGGTCGGCGACGGTGACCGAGCGGACGTACGCCCCGCCGCCGTCGACGGTCGCGAGGGTCGCGCCGGTCCTGCCGTCGAGGACGGCCGTCGCGGTGTCGGCGGCGACGGCGACGTCGGGCGTGCCGTCGCCGTTCACGTCGCCGGTGGCGAGGGCGTGGACCTCGCCGGGGACGGTGGCCCGCCACAGCACGCGCGGCGCGCCGCCGGCCAGTGAGGTGCCGGAGTAGGCCCAGACGCCGTCGGAGGTGCCGCCGGCCACGAGGTCCTGCCTGCCGTCGCCGTCCAGGTCGGCGGCCCGGCCGTGGTTGAGGGCACCCTGGAGGGGGGTGAGGTGCTTCTGCCGGCCGTTGCCGAGGCTGAACTCGCGGATGTTCTGCTGCTGGTCGACGACCCGTACCCGGTCCTCGCCGCCGGCGGTGTAGGCCTGCTGGTACAGCGGCGACGCCTCCACGCCGGTGTGCCGCCACTTGACCCTGCCGTTGCCGGCGAACGCGGTCAGCGAACCGTACCGCTGGCCGCCGGGGTTGGCGGCGGTGCCGAGGCCGGTGTCGTCCTGGGCGGCGGCGAGCAGGGAGCCGCCGTGGACGGCGAGGCTCCAGGTGCTGGGGCCGTCGCCCGGGTTGTCGGCGGCGCGCTTGGTGGTGTGCGTCCACCGGGCGGTCGTGCCGTCCGCGCCGTCGAGGACGCGGATCGTGGCGGCGTTGACGTACAGAGTGGGGCTGAAGGTGGACTCGGCGACGACGTACTCGGCTCCGCCGCCGCCGGCCGCGTCGCCGACGGTCAGCGCGGTGGGCACGGCGTTGACGCGGGTGTCGAGGGTGGTGCGGGCGCCGTCCGCGAGGGCGTAGGCGGCGAGTTCGTACGCCATCCCGTCGCCGTTGTCGGCCTGTTCGACGGCGACGAGCCGGTCGCGCGTGGCGTCGAGGCGCAGCTGGCGGGCGTACAGGGCGCTGTCCGTCTGCCAGCTGACGGAGCCGTCGGCGGTGTCGAGGAGGAGGGTGCGTCCGCGGGCGGCGGTGCCGTCGGTCCGGCGCAGGTCCCAGGCGGCGGCGACCTTGCCGCCGCCGGCGGGCTCCAGCGCGGCCCAGGTGGCGACGGCGGTCGTGCCGGTGTCGTACGTCCAGGTGCCGGCCGGGATGAGGGCGCCGTCGGCGTACGCGAAGCGGATGCCGGTGAGGGTGGCCGTCTGCGTCCGCGGCGCGTTCTGGTTGAGGCGCGGCGCGTCGGCGATCAGCAGGGTGCCGTCGACGACCTTGACGAGGGCGGCGTACGCGTACAGCTTCGACCACAGGGTGGTGCCGGTCCTGCCGTCGAGGACGGTCACGAAGGTGCCGGTGGGCAGGGGCGAGCCGGGCGAGGTGAAGGGCCGGTACGGGGTGGAGCCGACGCTCGCCGAGAGGACCAGGTCCGGCGTGCCGTCGCCGGTCAGGTCGGCGGTGTCGAAGCCCTGGTCGGAGTTGGGCGTGAACGGGGTGACGGCGTTGTAGCCCATCAGGATCCGCGCGGGGTAGGGCTCGGCCTGGTACGGCCGCAGGGGCTTGACCTGCCAGTCCGCGTACAGCGACGCGTTGTCGCGGGCCCAGGCGGTGGAGCCGTCGGCGCGGTGGAGCTGGACGTTGCCGAGGCTGTGCACGGTGAAGTAGGAGCCGTCGGCGCCGGCCGGGACGGTGGCGGCGGCGCCGCGCACGCCCTCCAGCACGGCCTTCCGGGTGAAGGTGACGGGCGCGGGGGCGGTCCCCTCGGCGGTCCCTTCGGCGGTCCCCTCGGCGGTCCCTTCGGCGGTCTCGGCTTCCGTCGTCCGCACGGGAGCGGGGGTGGGCGCGGCGGCCGGGCCGGCGTCGCCGTCGCCGTACACGTCGACGTGCACGCGCTCGGCGAGCGTCCGTGCCTGTGCGGCGCTGAGGGTGAGCGCGGTGGCGCCGGGCTCCTCGGCGGCCAGGGCGTGCGGCGCCGAGGTCAGGGCGAGGCCCGCCGCGACGAGGGCGGAGGCCAGCGCGAGGGCGCGCCGGGTGGCGGGGGTGCGCATGGGCGTCACTTCGCTTCCTGGGTGAATCGGATCGCCGTGCCGGCCGTCAGGACGGCCTGGTCGTGGGCGTACGGGAGGGCGTCGGTGCCGGCCTGGTTCTCGATGCCGACGGTGGCGGAGGCGCCGCCGCCGGGGACGGACCGGTACTGGAAGGTGACGGCGCCGGTGGCCTCGTCGAAGACGGCCTCGAAGGTGGTGCGGGCGCCGCTGCCGTCGGCGAACAGGACGTCGTTCCAGACGACGGCGAACCTGCGGGCGCCGGCGGTGCCGGTGGTCGCGGTCTGCACGCCGGACCTCTTGTCGAGGGTGAGGTCGTCCCAGAGCGGGGCGACGATGCCGTTGGGCCGGGCCGCGTCGGGCAGGGCCGTGTTGGCGTGGTCGCCGACGCGCGGCTCCAGGAAGTTCACCAGGCCGTCGGTGGTGACGGAGGCGCGGGTGTACGGGACGCCGTACAGCCGCACCGGGAACGGCAGCGCGATCGTCTCGGCGTCCTCGTCGCCGCTGAGGGCGACCTTGGCCGAGCCGGGTATCCAGGCGTACGGGGCCGGGGCGCAGGTGGTGCCGGAGGCGTCGGAGCGGGCGGGGAGGCGGACCGTGCGGTTCTCGGCGCCGTCGACGGCGAGGGTGGTGGTGGACGTGCCGTTGCAGAGGGCGGGCGCGGCGGGCGTCACGGTCAGCGGGTGGCTGCCCTCGGCGACCGGCGGCAGGGTGAAGGTGCCGTCGGCGCGGGAGGTGGTTCCGGCGACGGGCGTGCCGGGGAGCTGGACGGCGGCGCCGGCGAGCGGCTTGCCGGTGACGTCGAGGACGGTGCCGGTGACGGGGTGGGCGGGCAGCGCGGTGAGGGCGACGTCCTGGGTCAGCGGCTCGCCGGTGGTGAGGGCGACGCCGGGGAGGGTGGTGGTCGCGTAGCCGTAGCCGGTGAAGGCGAAGTCGTACGTGCCGGGGGCGAACGCGAGGCGGTAGCGGCCGTCGGGGCCGGTGCGGACGGTGCGTTCGCCGGTGGTGGCGTGCGTGGCGGTGAGGGTGATGCCCTGGAGGGGCGCGCCGGTGGCCCGGTCGGTCACCGTGCCGGTGACGGTGACGGCGGTGTGCGGGGCCTTGGCGACGGCGGCGAGGACGTCGAGCCGGCCCTCGCCCCACACGTTGTTGCGGCCGGGGGTGCCGCCGCAGCGGGTGTCGTCGACGTCGGCGGCGGTCTCGTCCAGGAGGCGGCGGGTGGCGGCGATGTCGCCGGTCAGCGAGGGCGCGGAGGACCACAGGAGCGCGACGGCGCCGGCGACGTGCGGGGTGGCCATCGAGGTGCCGGAGCTGGACTTGTAGCGCGAGCCGGGCCAGGTGGAGGTGACGTCGACGCCGGGGGCGGCGATGTTCGGCTTGGCGGAGCCGTCGACCGGCGAGGGGCCGAAGCCGGAGAACGAGGCGATCCGGCCGGCGGCGTCGTAGGCGCCGACACCGTAGGCGGGGGCCTGCGCGCCGGGGGCGGCGGCCGTGGAGCAGGTGGTGCCGTCGCCGTCGTTGCCGGCCGCGAACGCCTCGAAGATGCCGGCGGCGTTCCACGCCTCGACGATGTCCTGGTAGAAGGTCGTCCGGCCGCCGGACCACGAGTTGTTGACGATGTGCGGGGCGAGGTCCGGGCGCGGGTTCCGCCCGTCGCGGTCGGTCGGCGCGAGGATCCACTGGCCGGCGGCGAGCAGGTTCGCGTCCGAGCACGCGGACGACTCGCAGCCCTTGGCGGCGATCCAGGTGGCGCCCGGGGCGACGCCGACGCCGTTGCGGCCGGCCATGGTGCCCATGGTGTGGGTGCCGTGGCCGTTGTTGTCGCACGGGGTGGTGCTGGTGGGGCAGGTGCCGGACGGGTCGTAGAAGTTGTGGTCGTGGGTGAAGGTGCCGTCGCCGTTGTTGCCGCGGTAGCCGGCGACGAGGTCGGGGTGGTCGTACTGGACGCCCGAGTCGACGTTGGCGATGACGATGCCCTCGCCGCGGTTCTCGTACTCGGCCCAGACCTGGTCGGCCTTGACGGCGCGGACGCCCCACTCGGGGGTGGCGTCGCCGCTCGCCGAGGAGGCGGTGCGGGTGGGGCTCGCCGCGCCGCCCGCCGACGCGATGTCGTCGAGGCGGTACGTGCGTGCCAGGACGAGCCGCTCGACGTCGTCGCGCCGGGCCAGTTCGGCCACGAGGTTCGCGTCGCCGGTGACCTGGACGGTGTTGGCGATCCAGAAGTCCCGGTGCCCGATCCGCCGCTTGTCGAGGAAGGCGCCGAGGGACCGCTGGCTGTTCCGCGCGTGCTCCTTGAGGGCGGTGTACGCGGCGGTGGCGGCCTTCGCGTGCGCGGTCTGCTTGCGGGCGGCGGCCAGGTCGGCCCGGTTCTCCAGGACGACGAAGAAGGAGGCGTCGCGGCCGTCCCGGACGGCTTCGGTGAGCGCGGCGTCGACGTCGGCGGCCGGTGCTCCGGGCCGCGCCGGCCCGGCGAGCGCGGGGGTCGGACCGGTCAGCAGGGCGGCGGCGCACAGCAGGGCCGACGCCCACAGGGCGCGTCTGCGCCTCGGCGGTCGAGACAGGGACATGGGGGCACCCTTCCGGGGGGGGGGGAGGTACGGGGATGGCCGCACCCTAGGAAGGGGCCGTTACTGGGCCATTACAGGCTGCCGGGGGCGTTACGGCGGAAGGGGGCCGGACAGGCCCGGGGGCCGTACGGCGGAAGGGGGCCCGGCTTGCGGGCCGGGGCTGACGTGCCGTCGGTTCCGGGGCTCCTTCCTCCTAGCCGTCGACTCGCATCGCACCCCGAATCACCCGATACTTCCGGAAACGGACATCGTCGGGCGCGTGAAAGGCCGTCACCTTGGGGAAAGTCGACGCGGCGGCGGCCCGGCGGATGGCCGACTCGCTCTTCATCGCGCGGGACTGGCGCAGCCCCAGCTCCTCCCGGTTCTGGGTGCTGTTGCTGCTGGCCTCGGTCATCGCGGGCGCCGGCGTGGTCGGCGACTCCACCGCCACCGTCATCGGCGCGATGATCGTGGCGCCGCTGATGACCCCGATCCTCGGCACCGCCCTGGCCCTGGTCCTCGCGGACCGCCCGCACGTGGTGCGCAGCGCGCTGCTGGTGCTGGGCGGCGCGGTGGCGGTGGTGTGCGTCGGGATGCTGCTGGGCTGGATCGTGTCGCCGCCGGACGCGTTCGCGAACAACAGCCAGGTGGCGTCGCGGATCAGCCCGCGGCTGATCGACCTGTTCGCGGCCCTGGCGACGGGGACCGTCGGCGCGTTCGCCCTGGTCCGCACCGACATCTCGGACGCGCTGCCGGGGGTGGCCATCGCCATCTCCCTGGTGCCGCCGCTGGCAGTCACGGGGCTGCTGATCACGGTGCACCGCTACCACGACGCCGGGGAGTCCGCGCTCCTCTTCGCGACCAACGTGGCGGCGATCGTGGCGACCGGCACCCTGGTGTTCCTCGGGTACCGCGTGCGCGACGCGGCCCGCGCGGCGGGGCTGGCGGTCGGGGAGTTCCACGGCCGGACGCTGGCGGCCGTGGCGGCCGTGGTGCTGCTGGTGGCCGTCCCGCTCACCACCGGCACGATCGCCGTGGCCCGGGACCGCGCCCTGGCCGCCGACGCCGGGCCGGTCGCCGAGCGCTGGGCCGCGGCCGGCGCCTGGCAGATCGCCTCCGTCGACGCCCGGAACGGCGTCGTCCTGATCGACGTCCTCGGGCTGCCGCCGCAGCCGGCTCCCGGGGCGCTCCGCGCCGCCCTGGACCGCGCCGGGATGGCCGGCGCGGACCTCCAGCTCCGGCTCGTCGGCGGTCGCACCCACTGGTGCCCGGCGCACACCACGGCCTGCACGGTGGAGCACGCCCGGACCGACTGAGCCCGCGTGCGGGTGCGGGGTGTGCGCCCGGCGCCCAGAATGGCGCCGAACGGAAGAAAGGGACACGCACGTGACTTCCCCACCACCGCCGCCGCCGTCCGGCCCTCCGTCGGTCCCGCCCGCCGGCCCGCCCACGGGCCCGCCCTCGGGACCGCTGTCCGGCGCGGCCACCCGTCCCGGAGCCTCCGGCCCGCCGGCCCCGCCCGGGCCGCCGCACGACGGCTCCGGCGGCGGGGGCGGCGGAGGCGGGGCGGGCGGGGGCGGGAGTGCGGGCGGGGGCTCCGGGAGCAGTCACGGCGGCGGGAGGGGCCGCGGGACGCCGTGGTGGCGGTCGGTGCCGAAGGTCGCCTCGCTCACCGCCCTGGTCGTCGCGGCCGCCGCGCTGACGGTGGTCCTCGTCGGCCGGTCGGACGACAAGGGCGACACGGCCGGGTCGGGCGGCAGCGGCGAGGTCTTCCTCCAGAACACGTCCGCCTCCGGGCCCGATCCCTTCACCGCCTCCACCGCCCGCGAGGACAGCGCGTCGGGCGCGGCGACGCTGCCGCCGCGGACCGGCACCGCCGAGACCGCGACGCCGCGGGTGTCGGGCTCCACGCCGGGCCTGTACGGCGGCACGCGCGCGTCGGCGAGCTGCGACGTCGAACGGCAGGTCCGCTACCTCGCCGCCGAGCCCGCCAAGAACGCCGCCTTCGCCGAGGTCCTCGGCCTGGAGGCCGGCGCGGTGCCCGGCTACCTCCGCTCCCTGACGCCGCTCCAGCTCCGGGTGGACACCCGGGTCACCAACCACGGCTTCCGGGACGGCTCCGCCACCGCGTACCAGGCGGTCCTCCAGGCGGGGACCGCGGTCCTCGTCGACGGCCGGGGCGTGCCCCGGGTGCGGTGCGCCTGCGGCAATCCGCTGACGGAGCCGGTGGCGCAGAAGCAGCCGCGCACCACGGGCACCCCGTGGCCCGGCTACCGGTCGTCCCAGGTCGTGGTGGTGGCGCCGGCGGTGACGGTGGTGAACGTGTTCGTGGTGTACGACCCCGAGGACGGCGCCTGGTTCGCGCGGAAGCACGGCGACACCGGGCGGCACGACAAGCCGACCCCGCCGCCGCCCCGGCCGACGCCGACGCCCACCTCCCCCTCGCCGTCGGTCACGCGAACCTCGCCGGTGCCGTGCGTGACGGTGCCCGAGGGCGAGACGCCGGCGCCGAGCGGCGGGGTGACGCCGTCGCCGTGCCCGACGTCGCTCTCGCCGTCGGTGACGACGCCGACCCCGAGCCCGTCGACGGACACCACGTCCCCGTCCGACCCGCCGCCGGACTCCCCGTCCGGCTCCCCGTCCGACCCGCCGTCCGACACCCCGTCGGACGAGCCGTCCGACTCGCCCTCGGACCCGCCGCCGGACTCGGAGACGCCGTCCGCCGCGACGGACACCACCACCCCGGCCGACGGCACGGGCGGCACGGACGGCACCGACGGGCGGTCGGCGTCGGCCAGTTCGTCCTCCGGCCCGGCGTCGCCGCCGGCCCCCGGGCCCGGCCGTCACCCGGTGGCCTGAGTCCCCCGCTCCCCGGGGACGGTCGCCCCGGTCACGTGGCCTCCTCGGGCGTACGGGAGGCGGGCCGGTGGATCCGGAGCGTGGCGCGCAGGGTGCGCAGCCAGGCGCCCACCGGGAGCGGCCGGGCGGACTCCTCCGCCCGGCGCTGCCACAGGCGCTCGTCGCGGTCGCCGAAGTGTGGGGTCATGGTCGGTCCCTTCTCGGTGGTGGCGTGGGAAGGTGGCCCGCGCGGTGTCGATTCCGGCGAAACCGCCGGGCCACTGACGGAGAGTCTGTAGCCTTATTGGCCTGGACAGCAGAGCCAATGAGGAGAGATTGGCATGACGCAGGGCCGTGTGGTCCACACCGCGGACCGGACCTTGTCGGGCCGGCAGCTCGCCTCGCTGCTCACTCCGCCGCCGGAGGGCCGGTTCGGCTACCGGGAGCTGGCGCGGGCGGTGCGGGAGGCGCTGCTGGACGGGCGGGTGGCGCTGCGGCTCCGGCTGCCCGCGGAGCGGGAGCTGGCGCAGGTCCTGGCGGTGAGCCGGACGACGGTGACGGGGGCGTACGACCTGCTGCGCGACAGCGGGTACGCGCACAGCCGGCGCGGCTCGGGCACCTGGACGGCGCTTCCGGACGGGCAGGCGCCGGCGTCCCTGGGGCCGTACCAGGATCCGGCGGACGAGGTGATCGACCTGGCCCTGGCCGCGCCGCACGCGCCGGGTGACGAACTCGCGCGGGCGCTGGCGGAGGCGTCGGCCGAGCTGCCGCGGTTCGCGACCGCGCCGGGCTACCACCCGTACGGCCTGCCGGAGCTGCGGGCCGCGGTGGCGGAGCGGTACACCTCCCGCGGCCTGCCGACCCGGCCCGAGCAGATCCTGGTGACGACCGGCGCGCAGCAGGCGCTGTCGCTGGTCCTCGCGCAGTTCGGGCGGCCGGGCGACCGGGTGCTGGCGGAGAACCCGTCGTACACCAACGCGCTGGACGCGATGCGGGGCCGGGGGATGCGGGTGACGCCGGTGCCGGTCACCGACCAGGGCTGGGACACCGGGCTGGTGGACGCGGCGCTGCGGCAGACGGCGCCCCGGCTGGCGTACCTCATCCCGGACTTCCACAACCCGACCGGGCGGCTGATGCCGCGTGAGCAGGCGCGGGAGCTGGCGCGGTCGGCGCGGGCGACGGGGACGTGGCTGGTGGTGGACGAGACGCTCACCGACATGGCGCTGGACGTGCCGGCGCCGGCGCCGTTCGCGGCGGCGGCCGGGACGGGCGGCGGCGAGCAGATCGTGTCGGTGGGCTCGCTGAGCAAGAGCTGCTGGGGCGGGCTGCGGGTCGGCTGGGTGCGGGCGTCGGCGCGGGTGGTCACCGAGCTGACCCGGACCCGGGTCACGGCCGACCTGGCGGGTTCGGTGCTGGACCAGCTGGTGGCGGTGGCGCTGATGCGGCGGCTGGACGCGGTCGTGCACGCGCGCGTGGCGCAGCTGCGGCGGAACCGCGAGGCCCTGGGTCTCGCGCTGGCCCGGCACCTGCCGGAGTGGCGGTGGACGGTGCCGCCGGGCGGGATGTGCCTCTGGATCGACCTCGGGCGGCCGGTGGCGACGCAGCTGTCGGCGCGGGCGCTGCGGCACGGGGTGCGGGTGGAGGGCGGGGCCCGGTTCGGAGTGGATCCGGGGACGCACGAGCACCGGCTGCGGATCCCGTACACGCTGCCGGAGGAGCGGTACGAGCCGGCCGCGGAACGGCTCGCGGCGGCCCTGGAGGGGGCGCCGGGCCGGTTCACGGATCCGGCGCTGCCGGAGTGGGTGGCCTGACCGGAGGCGCCGTCGAGGCGGTGGGCGGGGGGCGGAAATCCGGATGCCCCGCCCCCGGACATGCGTGTACGGTCCAACGAGTGGAACCGTTGACTGAGAAAGAGATCCGCTCGTCGTTCGTGAACGCGACGCGAGGGGATGCCGCGCGGCTGAAGCTGCCGCTGGACTTCGCCGAGACGCCCTGGGAGGACCTGGACTTCCTGGGCTGGGTGGATCCGGGGGCGCCGCTGCGGGCCCATCTGGTGGTGCGCCGGGAGGACGGCCCGCTGGGGGTGACCCTGCGGGTGCCGGCGGCGGGCCGGACCAGTGCCGTGAAGACCAGCATCTGCCGGATCTGCATGACCGGGCACGCGTCCTCGGGCGTGACGCTGCTGGCGGCGCCGCTGGCCGGCGCGCGCGGCCGGGACGGCAACACGGTCGGCCTGTACGTCTGCGCCGACCTGGCGTGCTCCCTCTACGTGCGCGGCAAGCGGGTGCCGAAGCTGCGCGGGCTGCGCCACGAGGAGACGCTGTCCCTGGAGGAGCGGGTGTTCCGGCTCACGGAGAACCTGGACGCGTTCCTCGCGCGCGTGACCGCGGGCTGAGAGGTCGGGCCGGTGTCCGCCGGGCTGCCCCGGCGGACACCGGCCGCGGGTCAGCGGAACGCCTGCTCGCCGGTGAGCGCCTTGCCGATGACGAGCGAGTGGACCTCGCTGGTGCCCTCGTAGGTGAGGACGGACTCCAGGTTGTTGGCGTGCCGGAGCACCGGGTACTCGAGCGTGATGCCGTTGGCGCCGAGGATCGTCCGGCACTCGCGGGCGATGGCGATGGCCTCGCGGACGTTGTTGAGCTTGCCCACGCTGATCTGCTCGGGCGTGATCTCGCCGGCGTCCTTGAGCCGGCCGAGGTGGAGGGCGAGCAGCATGCCCTTGCCGAGCTCGACGGACATGTCCGCGAGCTTCTGCTGGGTGAGCTGGTAGGAGGCGAGGGAGCGGGCGAAGACGGTCCGGTCCTTCGCGTACGAGATCGCGGTCTCCAGGCAGTCGCGGGCGGCGCCGAGGGCGCCGAAGACGATGCCGAAGCGGGCTTCGTTGAGGCAGCCGAGCGGGCCGGAGAGGCCACGGGCGCCGGGCAGCATCGCGTCGGCGGGGAGCCGGACGTCGTCCAGCACCAGTTCGGCGGTGACGCTGGCCCGCAGCGACAGCTTCATGGTGATCTCGGGGGCGCTGAAGCCGGGGGTGCCGGCCGGGACGAGGAAGCCGCGGACGCCGTCCTCGGTGCGGGCCCAGACCACGGCGACGTCGGCGACGGAGCCGTTGGTGATCCACATCTTGGTGCCGTTGAGGATCCAGTCGTCGCCGTCCCGCTTGGCGTGGGTCCGCATCGCGCCGGGGTCGGAGCCGGCGTCGGGCTCGGTGAGGCCGAAGCAGCCGATGTACTCGCCGGCCGCCATCTTCGGCAGCCACCGCTGCTTCTGCTCCTCGGAGCCGTGCTTCCAGATCGCGTACATCGCGAGCGAGCCCTGCACGGACACCAGGGAGCGCAGGCCGGAGTCGACGGCCTCCAGCTCCATGCAGGCCAGGCCGTACGCGACCGCGCTGGTGCCGGCGCAGCCGTACCCGTCCAGGTGCATGCCGAGCACGCCCAGGTCGCCGAGGGTGCGGGCGAGTTCGCGGGCGGGGATCCGCCCCTCCTCGAACCAGCCGGCGACGTGCGGGCGCAGTTCGCGGTCGGCGACGGCGCGGACGGTGGCGCGGATCTCCCGCTCCTCGTCGCTGAGCAGGCCGTCGACGGCGAGGAGGGCGAGGGGGTGGACGGGGCTGGACGGCGAGGACTTCACGGGCGGCCTCCTGGCGGCTGTGACGAGGGTCGTGCTCGGCGTGGCGAGCCGAGCGTAGCGGCAGATTGGATTTTGGATCCAGTATTGAAAATCCGGTTCCCGGCCCCTACGGTCCCGAGGGGATCAGCGGGTCTCGCCCGCTCCTGATCCCCCGTCCGATGCCCACCACCGAGGGAGCACGGCCATGCCCACGGACCACCCGCAGCCCGCCGCCGACCCCCTCTCCGGCGCTCCGTCGCCCGCGCCCCCGGACGCCGCCGCCGGCGCCCTGTCCGGCGTCGTCGTCGCCGACTTCGGCCGGGTCCTCGCCGGCCCGTACATGACGATGCTGCTGGCCGACCTCGGCGCCGACGTGATCAAGATCGAGCGGCCGGACGGCGGGGACGACACCCGCGCGTGGGGGCCGCCGTTCGCGGACGGGCAGGCCACGTACTTCCTGGGCGTCAACCGCAACAAGCGGTCCGTCGCGCTCGACCTCACCGACCCGGACGGCCTGGCCGCCGCGCGGGCGATCGTCGACCGGGCGGACGTCCTGGTGGAGAACTTCCGCCCCGGGACCATGGAGAAGCTGGGCCTCGGCTACGAGGACGTACGCCGCACCAACCCCGGCCTCGTCTACTGCTCGGTCACCGGCTTCGGCACCGACGGCGGCGCCGCGCTGCCCGGCTACGACCTGCTGGTGCAGGCCATGGGCGGCCTGATGAGCGTCACCGGCGAGCCGGGCGGGCAGGGCACGAAGGCGGGGGTCGCGCTCGTCGACGTCATCACCGGACTCCACGCCGGCCTCGGCGTGCTGGCCGCCCTGCGCCACCGCGAACGCACCGGCGAGGGCCAGCGCGTGGAGGTCTCGCTGCTCGGCTCACTGCTGTCCGCCCTCACCAACCAGGCCGCCGCGCACCTCGGCGCCGGCGTCGTGCCGCGCGCCATGGGCAACCGGCACCCGAGCATCACGCCGTACGAGGTCTTCGAGGCGAGCGACCGGCCGCTGGTCCTCGCGGTCGGCAACGACCGGCAGTTCCGGGCGCTGTGCGAGCGGATCGGCCGGCCCGGCCTGGCCGGCGACGAGCGGTTCGCCACCAACACGGCCCGCGTCGCCCACCGCGAGGAGCTGGCGGCGGCGCTCGCCGGACCGCTGGCGACCCGCACCGCCGACGCCTGGTTCGCGGAGCTGACCGCGGCCGGCGTGCCGTGCGGCCCCATCAACGACCTGGCGGGCGCGTTCGCGCTCGCCGACCGGCTCGGGCTCGGCGCCCGCGTCCCCGAGGAGGCCGCCGGTCCCGGCCAGGTCGCGCACCCGGTCCGGTTCGGGGCCACCCCGCCCGCGTACCGCTCGGCTCCGCCGCGGCTCGGCGAGCACACCGCCGAGGTCCTGGCCGGGATCCCGCCCGTGGACGGCTCCGCGGCGGACCGCCGGTCCGTAGGAAGATGACGGTCACCGCCGGCGGCGAGAGCCGCCGGTGCGCAGGTCACGCGGAGGAAGGTCGGATCGATGAGCGGCGGCACGGTGGAGAGGCGACGGCCCCAGACGGCCCAGCAGTTCGTCCTGGAGGAGCTGCGGAGCGCCATCACGCGCGGTGAGCTCCGGCCGGGCGCCCCCATCCGGCAGGACGCGCTGGCGGCCCGGCTCGACGTGAGCCGGGTGCCGCTCCGGGAGGCCCTGAAGGCCCTGGAGGCGGAGGGCCTGGTCGTCCACCATGTGCACCGCGGCTACTTCGTGGCCGAGCTGTCGCTCGCCGACCTGGAGGAGATCTACCGCATCCGCGCCCTGCTGGAGACCGAGGCCGTGCTGCGGGCCATCGACCTCGCCCCCGCGGACCTGGCGGACACCCTGGCGGCCGTCCAGGACGACGTCGAGCGCGCGGCCCGGGCCGGTGACGTGCCGGAGATGGGCGCGGCCAACCGCCGCTTCCACCTCACCCTCGTCGACGCCTGCGGCATGCCCCGCCTGGTCCGGATGATCACCACGCTCTGGGACGCCACCGACGCCTACCGCTCGCTCTACTACACCGACGCCGACCACCGCGGCCAGGCGGTCGCCGAACACCGCGCCGTCCTCGCCGCCCTGCGGGCCGGCGACCGCGACGCCGTCGTGCGGGAGCTCGACGCGCACCGCGCCCACGCGGTGGCGGCACTGCGCGCGGTCCTCGCCCCGCACGAGGCCTGACCCGCCGGGAAATCCGGGTGCCCCGCACCCGCCCGCCTCCTACGCTCCCCGCATGGACACCCACCACCTGATCAACGTCGTCGACGTCGAGGCGACCTGCTGGGAGCGGCAGCCGCCGCCCGGCGAGGTCAGCGAGATCATCGAGATCGGGCTGACCGTCGTGGACCTGACGGCCGGTCAGCGGGTGGGCCGGCACCGGATCCTGGTCCGCCCGGTCCGCTCCCGCGTCAGCGCGTTCTGCACGGAGCTGACCGGCCTCACCCAGGCCGAGGTCGACACCGGCGTCGACTTCGCGACCGCCTGCCGCCTCCTCGCCCGCGACCACGCCGCCGGCACCCGTCCCTGGGCGAGCTGGGGCGACTACGACCGCCGGCAGTTCACCGCCCAGTGCGCGGCCGGCCGCGTCCCGTACCCCTTCGGCCGCCACCACACGAACGCGAAGGCCGTCTTCACCGACGCCCACGCCCTGCGCCGCCGTCCCGGCATGGCGCAGGCCCTCGCCCACGCCGGCCTCCCCCTGGAGGGCCGCCACCACCGCGGCGAGGACGACGCCTGGAACATCGCGGCGCTGGTGCTCGGCCTCGCGCGCGCGGGCGCGTGGCCGTCCTCGGTCTGAGCGGAGGCGCCGGACGGCGGACGGTTACCCTGGCGCCCGGACGCGAGGAGGAAGCATGGGGCGGATGCCGTCGGCGGAGCGACGCCGGCAGCTGGTCGAGGCGGCGATCAGGGCGATGACCAGGGACGGGGTGGCCAGGACCACCACCCGGTCGATCTCCGCCGAGGCCGGGGTCTCGCTGAGCGTCTTCCACTACTGCTTCGACTCCAAGCAGGCGCTCCTGGAGGCCGCGCTGGAGACGATCGTCGGCGACTACGTGGCGCGGGTCCGGAAGGCCGTGGAGCCGAAGGCGACCCTGCGCGAGACCGTGCGGGCGGCGCTGCGCGCCTACTGGGAGGACGTCACCGCGCACCCGGGCGCCCACATGCTGACGTACGACCTCACCCAGTACGCGCTGCGCGAGCCGGGGTTCGAGCACCTGGCCCGCGCCCAGTACGAGCAGTACGTGCGCTCGGCGACGGCGCTGGTGGAGCAGGTGGCGTCCGCGCTCGGGACGGAGCCGAAGGTTCCGGTGGGGACGCTGGCGCGGCACCTCGCGGCGGCGGTGGACGGGATGACGCTGCAGTACCTGGTGCTGCGGGACGAGCGGGCCGCCGCCGAACAGCTCGAACTGACGGCTGATCAGCTCGTTCGGCTGATCGAGGGCTGAATCGTCGGGAGGCAGGCGCCGGGCCGACGCCCGGACCTCAACAGGTCATCTGACCCGGACTCTTGACTCGGTCCTTTCGCACCGCGATCCTCGGGGCGCCCGGTACACCCCCACCGACCGGAGGCTTCGCGACCATGACCCCCCGCACCATCCGAAGCGCTTCCCCCTTCCGCCGGACACGCCGCCTCGGTCTCGTGTCCCTCCTCCTCGCCCTCGCGGCCGTGCTGTTCGGCGCGGCGCCGGTCCCCGCCGCCGGCGCCCCGTGGTGGGAGCCGGCCGCCCGGCCCGCGCCCGACGCGCAGGTCAACGCCACGGGCGCGCCGTTCACCGGCACCGACGCCCAGGGGCGGGTGCGCGGCTTCGTCGACGCCCACAACCACGTGATGTCCAACGAGGGCTTCGGCGGCCGGCTGATCTGCGGCAAGCCGTTCTCCCCGGCCGGCGTCGCCGACGCCCTGAAGGACTGCCCGGAGCACTATCCGGACGGCTCCGGCGCGCTCTTCGAGAACCTGACCGGCGGCGCGAACGGGAAGCACGACCCGGACGGCTGGCCCACCTTCGCCGACTGGCCGGCCCACGACTCGCTGACCCACCAGCAGAACTACTACGCCTGGCTGGAGCGCGCGTGGCGCGGCGGCCAGCGCGTCCTCGTCAACGACCTCGTGTCCAACGGGCTGTTGTGCTCGCTGATGCCCCGCGACCGCGGCTGCGACGAGATGGAGGCCATCCGGCTGGAGGCCCGCAAGACGTACGAGATGCAGGACTACGTCGACGCGATGTTCGGCGGCCCGGGCAAGGGCTGGTTCCGCGTCGTCACCAGCGCCGACCAGGCACGGTCGGTGATCGAGCAGGGCAAGCTGGCGGTGGTGCTCGGCGTGGAGACCTCGGAGCCGTTCGGCTGCAAGCAGATCCTCGACGTGGCCCAGTGCGACCAGGCGGACATCGACCGCGGCCTGGACGAGCTGTACGGGCTCGGGGTGCGCAGCATGTTCCTGTGCCACAAGTTCGACAACGCGCTGTGCGGCGTCCGCTTCGACAGCGGCACGACGGGCGTGGCGGTGAACATCGGCCAGTTCCTGTCCACCGGCACCTTCTGGGCGACCGAGAAGTGCGCGGGTCCGCAGCAGGACAACCCGATCGGGCTCATGGCGCCGCCCGCCATGGCGGAGAAGCTGCCGGCGGGGGTGAGCGTGCCGGCCTACGCCTCGGACGCCCGCTGCAACACCAGGGGCCTGACCCGCCTGGGCGAGTACGCGCTCCGCGGCATGATGGAGCGGGGCATGATGCTGGAGCTCGACCACATGAGCGTGAAGGCGGCCGGCCGGGCGCTGGACATCCTGGAGGCCGAGGAGTACCCGGGCGTGCTCTCCACGCACAGCTGGATGGACCTCGACTGGACCGAACGGCTCTACAAGCTGGGCGGGTTCACCGCGCCGTACATGCACGGCGCCGGCGGCTTCATCGGCGAGGCCGGCGCGAAGGCGGAGCTGCGCGACAAGTACGGCGTGGGCCTCGGGTACGGCACCGACATGAACGGCGTCGGCGGCTGGCCCGGCCCGGTCGGCCCGGACGCGCCGAACGCGGTCACGTACCCGTACCGCAGCTTCGACGGCGGCACCGTCCTCGACCGCCAGGTGACCGGCGAGCGGACCTGGGACCTCAACACGGACGGCGCCGCGCACGCGGGCCTGGTGCCGGACTGGATCGAGCAGATCCGGCTCACCCCGGGCGGCCCCGAGGTCATCGCGGACCTGGCGCTCGGCGCGGAGTCGTACCTGCGGACGTGGCGGGCGACCGAACGGCACGAGCCGGGCGAGAACCTGGCCGAGGGCAGGCCGAGTTCGGCCAGCTCCAGCGAGTGGCACCCGTTCACCAGCTACGCGCCGGGACGCGCCTTCGACGGCGACGCGGAGTCGCGCTGGGCGAGCGACTGGTCGGACGACCAGTGGCTGCGGGTGGACCTGGGCGAGGTCCGGCGGATCGGCCGGGTGACGCTGGACTGGGAACGGGCCCACGCCCGGAAGTACCGGATCGAGGTGTCGGAGGACGGCACCGTCTGGCGGACGGTGTGGTCGACGGAGGCGGGGGACGGCGGTTACGACACCGCCGTGTTCGCCTCCACGCCCGCCCGGTACGTACGGATCCAGGGGGAGCGGCGGGCCACGCAGTGGGGTTACTCGCTCCACGAGGTGAAGGTCACCCGCTCCTGACTCGCACACACAAGGAAGCGGCCGGATCGGGAGACCGATCCGGCCGGTTCCGTACGTGAGGATCCGTCAGTTCGGTGTCGGCGAGGTCCAGTCGGCGGGGACGCGGGCGAGCCGGACGCGCTGGGGGTGGTCGCCGACCGCCACGGTCGCTATCCGCTCGCCGGTGGCGAAGTCGATGGCGCTGACCCGGTCGGCGCCGCTCTCCGAGACGACGCAGGCGCGCCCGTCGCCGCTCACGGTCGCCCAGTACGGCTTGCTCGCGGGCACGAGCGGGCCCTGGGCCAGGGTCTCGCGGTCCACGACGGTGGCGTAGTCGTCCATGGTGCCGGCCACGCAGAGCTTGCGCCCGTCGGGACTGATCGAGAGGCCGTGGTGGCGGGAGTCGTTGACCCAGCGGGTGCGGTCGGGGTCGGTGGTGGGGCTGCCCGGCAGGTTCTTGAGGCGGGTGACGCGGTCGGCCTCCACGTCGTACTCGAGGAATCCGCCCAGGAACGAGACCTGGAAGTACAGCTTCTTCTCGTCGGGGGTGAAGACGAGCGGGCGGACGGCGTCGGAGAGGTCGTCGCGGCCGAAGGCGTCGAGGCGGGAGCGCATGTCGATGACGCGGACCGTCTCGAAGGTGGTGGCGTCGACGACGGTGATCCGCCGGTCGCCCTTGGTCCAGTCGAGCCACGGCGCGTCGAGGGCGGTGGTGACCTCGCCGATGGACATGTTCCAGAGGCGTCCGTCGGAGGTGAAGACGTTCTCGTGGGGCTTGTCGCCGGTCCTGAAGCTGCCGAGTTCGCGGCCGGTGGCGATGTCGAGGACGTGGACGGTGTTGGCGGTGGACGCGGAGACGGCGACGCGGGTGCCGTCGGGCGAGACGGCCATGTGGTCGGAGCGGTAACCGTCCACGGGGAACCGCCAGTTGATCCGGCCGGTACGGAGGTCGAGCGAGACGACGTCGGCGAAGCTGGGGCGCGAGACGACCATCGCGGCACCGTCGGGCGTGGCGTACATGTCGTCCACGAACTGGTCGTGACCCTCGCCCGGGCCGTTGCGGACACCGAGGAAGAAGGCGAGCTTCACGGGGTTGAGGTGGATCTCCCGCAGGCGCTCCTCCTTGTCGGGGATGACGTTCACCCGGCCGATGCGGTGGAAGTCGCCGCGGGCGGCGATGACGTCGGCGGTGCCGTCCCAGTTGTTGCCGACGAACATCACCTCGCGCAGCGGGGCTTCCGCGGCGGGGGCGGGGGCCGTCGCCGGGGGCGCGGCGACGGCCGGGGCGAGGAGGGTGAGGGAGGCCGTGACGGAGGCGGCGAGCGCGACCGCGAGGCGGCGGGTCCGGGTCGTACGTGCCGAGGGCATGGGGGTGCCTCTCTTTCCTTGGCGCAACGGGAACTTACCGGAGGTAACCCGCAGGTAACCACGGACCCGTCCCACCCACAAGACGTCTTCGCACCCCCGTTCCCCACCCCTCCCGCGCACCGGGCGCGGCGGATGCGGGATCATGGAACCGTCACCCGCAGAAGGGACGGAACGGACGATGAGGCACCGCAGTGTCGCGGACCTGATGACCCCCACGGCGGTCGCGGTCCAGCGCGGGACCCCGTTCAAGGAGATCGCGCGGCTCCTCGACGAGTACGGCATCACGGCGGTACCGGTCGTCGACGAGGAGAACCGGCCGGTGGGCGTGGTCTCCGAGGCGGACCTGCTGCGCCGGCACACCGCCAAGGACGGCCCCAGCACCGCCGAGGCCATGATGTCCAGCCCGGTGCACACCGCCCGCCCGTCCTGGACGGCGGTCGAGGCGGCGCGGCTGATGGAGCGGCACCGGGTGAAGCGGCTGCCGGTCGTGGACGCGGGCGGGCGGCTCATCGGCGTGCTCAGCCGCAGCGACCTGCTCCAGCTGTTCCTGCGCCGGGACCGCTCGATCCAGGAGGAGATCCGCGAGGACGTGGTCGTCCGGATCCTGGGCCTCTCCCCCGCCGCCGTCCACATCGATGTCGACGAGGGCCGGGTCACCCTCAGCGGGACCGTCGGCCGCGCGGACCTCGTCCCGCTGCTGCGGCGCCTGTGCGAGTCCGTGGACGGGGTCGTGGAGGTCGTCGACCACCTGGTCGTGGAGCCCCCCGGGGAGGAGTAGGGCGGACGGCGGCAGCGCGTACGCAGCACGGCCCCCGGACGGGGGCCGTGGCATGGGTGCCGGTGGCGGCGGGCTCCTCAGGAGACCGCCTCCGGCCAGCCGTACCCGGGGCCGGTGCGTTTCGGTACGGTCCCGGCGCCGGCCGCGTCCATCTCCCGGTTCGCCTCCCTCATGAGCTTGCCCGCCAGGTCCTTCATGGCCCGGCTCGCGGCCAGCTCGTCCCCGATGATCGGTACGTCGGTGTCCGCCGGGTTGCAGCGGGCCGTGCCGTGCCCGGTGAAGGTCGCGGTCCCCGTGTCGAGGCGGGCCTCGGCCCTGGTCCTGCCCGCGTCCTCGCTGAGTTCCAGGCCGACCCTCCATTCCAGGTTCCGTGTCATGGTCTGCCTCCTCGCATGCCGCCGGGCGCCGCCGGAGCCGTACGGGCCCGGGGCGCCGCTCCCCCGTTCTTCCAGGATCCGCCCGCGACGGCGCCGGCGCACGCGCGGCGGCCCCCGGGGACCGGGCGGAGGCGCGTGTTCCGCCATGGAGGGGCGGGAACCACCCCCGGCACGGACACTTCACGCGAAGGGGAACCGCTATGGCCGGCCGGTTAGGCGCGCGCAGACGGCTGGAGGTGCTCCAGGTGGCCGTCGCCGGCCTGGGGGTCCCCGCGAGCCTGGGCGCCGGCGTCCTGCTGAACGCGACCGGCCTGCACGTCGGCGCCGGACTCGCGGCGACCGCGCTCGTCCTGATGGCGACGGCCACCGCGCTCGCGAAACTGGACGCGCTGCTGTCCCGCTACCCCGCGCCGCCGTCGCAGCGGCACCGCCACGTCCGGGGCGCGGACGCGGCGGGCATGGCGGAAGCGGCGGGAGCGGTGTACGGGGCGGACACCGCCGACGGGGCCGGCGGGGCCGAGAGAGCGGAGGGGACGGAGGGGGCGGGCCCGGACGGCGCGCGGCGCGACCCCGGGGACGGCCTTCCCTGACCGGTCAGCCGGACGCGGGCCGGTCGGACGCGGGCCGGTCGGGCGCGGTGTGCGCGAGGAGGAACTCGGTCGCGCCGGCGATGGCCTCCGCGTAGCTGGCGTGGACCGGCTCGGACTCCCACTCCTGCTGGTCGGCGGCGGTCGCGGTGAACCACCAGGCGTCGGCCTCCGCGTCGTGGTGGACGACGGCGGTGCCGCCCGCGTAGTGCAGCGGAATGGACTCGCTGGCGGTCTTCCGGACCACGGCGTGGGGCCACTTCAGCCGCGCCGACTGCCGCTTGATGCCGCCCCAGGCGGCCCCGAGCTGCGCGTAGGTCGCGCCGCTGCGGCCGGCGACGGTGGCGGCGCTCTCGGCGAGCCGGTCCACGGACTGCTTGGCCTCGTACAGCGCGCGGAGGAGCGCGAGCTGCACGTCGGGCGCCGCCATCAGGACGGGGTCGGGGGTCTTGCCGGCGGCGCGGTAGGCCAGCAGGCGGGTCGAGATGCGGTCCGCCAGGTCGCGGACCGCGTCGTGGATGCGCTCGTCCATGGTGAACGCGTCGTCATGCGCGGGCTCGTTCCACGGCGGGTCCACCAGGTCCGCGAAGGCGGCCCAGAAGTCGTCGTCGGTCTTGTCGGGAGTCGGGATCCCCATCGCATCGCTCATGCGACAAGCGTACCTGTCGGCGGGTGATTTCGACAGGAAATACTGTCGGCGATTCGAATGGGTCCGTCTCCGGCGCGCACGCGGGGCCCGGTCCCTCCGTGAGCCCGCGCTCCCCGCCCGGGCTCCCGCCCGCCGACGCGGCGTCTGCCGGTGACGCGGTCCGGTGTGGGACGGTGGGGGCATGCCGGTTCCCGTGATCCTCGACTGCGACCCCGGTCACGACGACGCCTTCGCCCTCCTCCTCGCCGCCGCCCACCCCGCCGTCGACCTGCTCGCCGTCACCACCGTCGCGGGCAACCAGACCGTGGAGAAGACCACGCTCAACGCCCGGCGGGTGTGCGCGGCGGCCGGCATCCGGGGGGTGCCGATCGCCGCGGGCCGCGACCGGCCGCTGCGCGGACCGGGCCGGGTCGCCGCGGACATCCACGGCGCCTCGGGGCTGGACGGGCCCGGCTTCGGCGCGGCCGAGCCCGACGTGCCGCAGGACCCGCGCGACGCGCTGACGCTGCTCCGGGAGACGCTGCTGGCGCACCCGGAGCCGGTGACGCTCGTGCCGACCGGGCCGCTCACCAACATCGCGGTGCTGCTGCTCGCGCACCCCGAGCTCGCCGCCCGCGTCGAGCGGATCGTGCTCATGGGCGGCTCGACGGAGCGGGGGAACACCACGCCCGCGGCCGAGTTCAACGTCCTGTGCGACCCGGAGGCCGCCGACATCGTCCTCCGCAGCGGGCTGCCGGTCACGATGTTCGGCCTCAACGCCACCCACCAGGTGCGGGCCACGCCCGACGTGATCGCCCGGATCGCCGCCCTGGGGACCCCGCTGAGCCGGCTCTGCGTCGAACTGCTCACCTACTTCTCCTCCACCTACCGCGAGGTGTTCGGTTTCGACGCGCCGCCGCTGCACGATCCGCTGACCGTCGCCCATCTGATCGACCCCGGCCTGGCCCGGCTGGTGCGGGCGGCGGTGACGGTGGAGCTGAACGGCACCTACACCCGGGGCGCCACGGTGGTCGACCTGCACGGGGTGACCGGCCTGCCGGCCGCCGTCGACGTGGCGACGCACGTCGACGCGGACCGCTTCTGGGACCTGATCGTCGACGCCGTACGCGTCCTCGGCGGGCCCGCCGGCCCCTGAACCCGCCCGCATCACGGTCGGCGCCCCGGGCAGACGCCCTCCATGAACGAACGCGCGCACACGGGTGACTCGTACTGGATGCGGACGGCCGCGCTGCCGTCCTTCGGCCCGCTCCGGGAGGACACGGAAGCGGACGCGGCGGTCGTCGGAAGCGGCATCGCCGGCCTCAGCACGGCGTGGGAGCTGGCCCGGGCGGGCCGGAGCGTCGTCGTCCTGGAGGGGGACCGCCTGGCGGGCGGCGTCACCGGGCACACCACCGGCAAGCTCACCGCCCTGCACACGGCCGCCTACCACGGCCTGCGCGAGCGGCACGGCGAGGACGCCGCCCGCCGGTACGCGGCGTCCCAGAGCGCCGCCCTCCGGCACGTCCACGACGTGGCCGGCGAGCTGGGCATCGACTGCCGGCTGGAGCGGCGCCCGGCCTTCACCTACTGCGAGCGGGCCGACGGCGTCGACGCGCTGCGCGCCGAGGCGGAGGCGGCGCGCGCCGCCGGCCTCGACGCCTCCTTCGTCACCACGTCCGGCCTGCCGTTCCCGATCGCGGGCGCGGTCCGGGTGGACGACCAGGCCCAGTTCCATCCCCTCGCCTACCTGGGCGGACTCGTCGACGCGCTCGTCGCGCGCGGCGGCCGGATCCACGAGCGGACCCGCGTCACCGGCCTCGACCCGGACGGCGGCGACGACCTGCGCCCCTGCCGGCTCACCACCGACACCGGGGCCACCGTCTCCGCCCGGCACGTCGTGGTGGCCACCCACCACCCGGTGTTCGACCGCGCGGTGCTCGCCACCCGGCTCACCCAGCACCGCGACCTGGTCGTCGCGGGCGCGGTGCCCGCCGGCCTCGACCCGGACGGCATGTACATCACGCAGGAGGGCGGCAAGAGGTCCGTCCGCACCGCGCCGCTCCCCGACGGCGACCGGCTGCTGATCGTCACCGGCGAGGTCTTCCAGCCCGGCACCGGGCACGACACCGAGGCCGGGTACGCCCGCCTCGAAGCGTGGGCCGCGCGGCACTTCCCCGGCTTCACGGCCACCCACCGGTGGGCGGCCCAGGACAACGCCGCCACCGACGACCTGCCGCTCATCGGCCGGATGCCCGGCCGCGGCGAGAACGTGTACGTCGCCACCGGCTTCGCCGGCTGGGGCATGACCGGCGGCGTCCTGGCCGGCATGGTCCTCGCCGGGCTCGTGGAGGGCGGCGACGACCCCTGGGACGGCCTGTACGACCCCGGTCGCGTCGGCTCCGTCCTGCGTACGGCCCCGGCCTTCGCCAAGGCCCAGTGGGACACCGGCAAGCACTTCGTCAAGGACCGGCTGGACAGCCTGGGCGACGGCACCGGGGGCCCGGTGAGCGAGCTGCGGCCCGGCGGCGCGACCGTCGTCCGCCACGGCGGCAAGCCCTGCGCCGTGCACCGCGACGACGAGGGCGCGCTGCACGCGGTGTCCGCCGTCTGCACCCACCTCGGCTGCCTGGTCGCCTTCAACCCGGCCGAACGCACCTGGGAGTGCCCCTGCCACGGCTCCCGCTTCGACCCCGACGGACGGATCCTCCAGGGGCCCGCGCTGCACCCGCTGGAGCGGATCGACCCGGACGAACTCTGACGGGGCCGGACGGACCCCGTTCCGGCGGGCGCCCCGGGGCAGTGACCCCGGGGCGGAGCTCCGCCGCCGGGCGCTCGCGCCCGTCCACCGGGTCCAGGCCGAGGCCCGTGATGCCCTGCGCGGCGGCCAGCCGGTGCGCCCGGAGCAGGCTCGGCCCGGGGATCCGGGGCGGCGGCAGCCCGGCGTCGACGCGGGTGAGCAGGGTGGCGGCGAGTCCGCGCACCAGGATCGCGAACAGCACGACCGTGTCGAGGTCGGCGTTGGCGTCGGCGACCCGGATCTCCAGGGTCGGCACGTGTTCGGAGGGGCGGGCGTGCCAGTACACCATGCGGCTGTCGAGCAGGGTGCCCTCCCCGACGAGCCGGGCGACGTGCGCGAGGTACTGGGCCTCGTCGAGGACCGGTGTCGGTCCGACGGTCGGCCAGCGGGCGTGCTCGACGGCCCGCCAGCTCTGGTAGCCGGTGTCGCGGCGCTGCGCGAAGGGCGAGTTGCCGGCGAGCGCCTGGAGCACGGGCAGCCAGGGCCGCATCTGCTGGGCCAACGCGAGGGCCCGGCCGCGGTCGAGCGTGCCGACGTGGACGTGGCAGCCGCAGACGAGACCGTCGTCGCGGGTGACGCCGTCGGCCCGGGTGACCAGGGGCGCGAAGCGCCGGGCCATCAGCCGGTACCGGTCGGAGTCCGTCACGGTCAGCGGCTCCTCGGGCGGCAGGACGGGCGTCCCGCAGGCGACCGTCAGACAGCGGACCTCCCGGGCCGCCGCGCCCACCACGGCGCGCAGCCAGGCGAGTTCGTCGCCGAGGTCCCGGCGGTTCGCGGTGGCGCGGGTGCAGATCTCGACCTGCGCGTTGAAGAACTCCGTCTGGACCTGTTCGCCGAGTTCCCGGCCGGCCCGCCGGATGACCTCCGGCGCCCGGTTCACGGGGGCCCGGGTCACGCGGTCGACCAGGACGAACTCTTCCTCGACACCCATTGTCAGGATCTTCATCTCCGGCTCCTCGCCTCGGCGCGCGACTACCCGCCCCCGGGGCCCGCCATGCCGGGGCACGGGCGCGCGGGGCGGGGGCCGGCGCCGGCCGGGCGTTTCGGGCGGGCCGGGGCGGGCAGACGCGCGCACGTCCGCGGCGCCGCCCGGCGGGCGAGCCGGGCCGGGTCGCCGTGAGGCCGCGAGGAGGTGCGCCATGCCCGGAGGCGAGGAGCGGGAGGCCGCGTACGACGCCACGCCGTATCTGCCGGAGCGCGGCGGGCTCCCCGCGCACGGGCGGGCGGCGGCCGGCTGCCGGGGCTGCCCGCTGTACCGCGACGCGACCGGGACGGTCTTCGGGCGCGGCGGGACGGACGCGCGGGTGATGATGGTCGGCGAGCAGCCCGGCGACCAGGAGGACCGCGAGGGCGTGCCCTTCGTAGGTCCTGCCGGCCGGCTGCTCTTCCGGGCGGTGGCCGAGGCCGGGATCGACGAGGACGCGCTGTACGTCACCAACGCGGTCAAGCACTTCAAGTTCACGCGCGAGGAGACCGGGAAGCGCCGCATCCACAAGGCGCCGAGCCTGCGCGAGACGCTGGCCTGCCGGCCCTGGCTGGAGGCGGAACTGCGGCTGGTCTCCCCCGAGCTGGTCATCACGCTGGGCGCGACGGCGGGGCGGGCGCTGCTCGGTCCGTCGTTCCGGGTCGGCACCGACCGGGGCGTGCCGAGGCCGCTGCCCGGTGACGGGAACGGCGCCCGGGTCCTCGCCACCGTGCACCCGTCGGCCGTCCTGCGGTCGCCGCGCCGCGAGGAGATGTACGCGGGGCTGGTCGCCGACCTGCGCACGGCGGCGGCCCTCTTCTCCGGCGCCGGCGACCGGTGAACGCCTCCGGCGCGGCGCCTCGCCTTCAGGCGAGGAGCCGGAGCACCGCCCGCTCCACCGGGCCGCGGGTCGCCGGGTGCCCGTAGCCGCCGTCCTCGCCGAGGTGGCGTAGGGCGGCGGCGACGGTGACGCCCTGCTCGAAGCGTTCGATGACGAGCGGGTCGATGTACGAGGCGCGGCAGACGGCCGGGGTGTTGCCGAGGTACTCGCTGACCTCGTGGACGGCCCGGCGGACCGCCTTGGCGCGGGCGGTGCGCGACGCGCCGGCGACCGGTTCGGAGACGGCGAGCGCGACGGCGGCGAGGACGGTGGCGTGCCAGGTGCGGAAGTCCTTGGCGGTGATGTCGCGCCCCGCGTTCTCCCGCAGGTAGGCGTTCAGGTCCTCCGCCCGCACGTCGTGCCAGGCGCCGCCCTCCCAGTACGCGAACAGCCGCGGGCCGCCGTTGCGGCGCGCGAGCAGCGCGCGGACCACCCGGTAGGTGGGCTCGTCGACGAGGGTGCGGTGCTGCCGGCGGCCCGCCTTGCCGGGGTAGCCGAGGCAGATCTCGCCGCGCGCGCAGGTGGCGTGCTCGCGCAGCAGGGTGGTGAGGCCGTACGAGGCGTTGTCCCGCAGGTGCCGTTCGCCGCCGATCCGGAAGAACCCCAGGTCGAGGAGGCGGGCCGCGCAGGCGAGCACCCGGTCCCGGCAGAGTCCGCGCAGGGCGAGGTCGCGGGCGACGGCTCTGCGCAGCCGGGGCAGTCCGCGGGCGGCCTGCCGGACGTGCGCGTGCTTCGCCTGTTCCTGCCGGCGCCGGAACTCCTCGTGGTACAGGTACTGCCGCCGGCCCGCCGCGTCCGTGCCGACGGCCTGGATGTGTCCGTTGGGCCAGGGGCAGATCCAGACGTCCCGCCAGGCGGGCGGGATGACGAGCGCCACCACCCGGGCGCGGTCCTCCGGGCCGAGGGGCGCGCCGGAGGCGTCGAGGTAGCGGAAGCCGCGGCCGTGGCGGACCCGCCGCCAGCCCGGCCGGTCCGGATCGCTCGTCCGCAGCCGCATCCTTCCACTATGCCGCGCCCCGGTCGGCGGGGCCGTGCGCGCGGGCCCGTGCGAACGGCCGGCCCGCGTCTGCCCGGGCCCGTTCCTCAACCCTCGTCCTCCTTCACCGGCAGGAGCGCGATGCACTCGGCGTCGATGTTGTCGGCGACCTCGGAGAGCGCTCCGACCAGGGCGGCGACGGTCGCCGGCTCCAGGTCCGAGTCGTCGGCCTCGGCGGACTCGACCCAGAGGGCCGCGAGGTACCGGAGGAGATCGGTCACCTCGGAGGCGGGGAGCAGGAGGTGCCCGTCGGGGAGCCTGAGGAAGGACGTGGTCATGCGCATGAAATCCACCTCCGCGGGTGCGGTGCGGGCAGGTCGGGCGGTGGTGCGGGGGCTCCCTTCGAGGACCGTCGCGCCGGGGCGGGAGGGCGCCGGTTCGCCGCGGCGGCGCCCGTCGACGGCCCGCGCCGGTCGCGTGCGCGTCTCCCTCCTCCCGACCGCTACCCGGCTTCGGCGGCCGTACGCGCGGCCTCGGCGGCGGAGCGCGGCCGGAAGGGGACGGCGACGTCCGCGACGTGGTCGCCGGGCACGGCCGTGGCCCAGTTCGGGTAGTACACCTCCCGGTGGGAGCCGGCCCGTGCGTGTCCGCGCGCGGCGAGCCAGGCGGCGACGGCGTCGTGGGCGGGCACGGTCGGCGGGTGGCCCTCGGGCCGCATGGCGAGGGCGGTGTACGCCTCGCGGTGCGCGGGTTCGCCGCGTACCGCGACCTGCCCGTCCGCCGCGACCTCGTTCCGCGTCGGCGCGCAGACCTCGACGGGCCCGTCGGAGTCCTCGCCGACCAGGCTGTGGTAGACGGCGAAGAGCGGTCCGGACAGGCACGCACCCGCCTGCCGCAGCCGGTCGAGCAGCAGGTCGCTCGCCTCCGCGAGGAAGCCGGGCAGCTCGGCGGCGGTCACGTTCCGGCGGACGCACAGCACCGTCCGCGCCGGCACGTCGCGCTCGGCGATCGCGTACGGCGCCGTACTCCGTCCCGTCAGGACCTCGCGGGCGTAGGCCAGCGCACCGAGGCGGGCGGCGTGCGCGGACTCCTGCTCGCGCCGGTACGCGTCGAGCAGCCGGTCCGCGTCCGCGCCGCCCGCGTCGAGCACCTCCGCGATCCGGGCCAGCGGCATCCCTGCGGCCCGCAGCAGCGCGATGCGGCGGGCCCGTTCGACCTGGGCGAGCCCGTACCACCGGACACCGGTCCGCGGATCGGTGCGGGCGGGCGGCAGCAGCCCCCGGTCGCCGTAGAGCCGCAGGGCCTTGGGGCTGAGCCGGGTCCTGGCCGCGAGCTCCCCGATGCTGATCACGTCCTTCTGCACGCCGCCACTGTGCCCCCTGCCCCTGGGGCAGGCACAAGCCGCGGCCGTGGGCTCACGGCGCGGCGGAACCCCCGCCGAACGGCGCCTCGCCGTCGCGCAGCGCCCGGAACCGCAGCGCCGACCAGCGGTCGTCGACCGCGACCTGGGCGTTGGGGCGCAGCCCGAACGCGGCGGCGAGGGGCCAGAGCGTGTCCCGGTTGATGTCCGAGCGGTTGCCCTTGGGGTAGGCGATCCAGGCGACCGGCGCCTGCCGGAGCGCGTCGGCGTGCCGTTCCAGCAGCGCCCGGGCCGCCGCCTCGTCCTCGGCGAAGGCCAGGGCCACGTCCGCGTCACCGGGACCGGCCGCCGTGTCCGCGTCCGCCGGCAGCCCGGCGACGAGGGGCAGGTAGGCGGGGTCCGAGATCCACACCCGGGACCCGGGCCTGACGAGCAGCTTCTGCGCGACCGACTTCGTTGCCATGCGCTCATCCTCCCTCAGCACCGGCGCGCCCGCCGGGGGGCGTGGTACGGCCCCACGGGCCGGCCGGTCCCCGGCCGGTCAGCCGACGCGGTTCTTCTCGGCGCGGTAGAGGCGGTGCGCGGCCCAGAAGCCGGTGGCGCCGGTCAGGGCCATGGCGGCGATCACCGGCCACTGCCACGGCTCGGCGACGTGCAGGGCGAGGAACCACACCTTGTCCGGGGTGCCGCTGAGTTTGATGCCCAGCGGCACCAGGCTCTGCGGGAGGAGGCCGACGACGCCGACGGCCAGGGCGGTCCACATCAGCGTCTGGCGTCCGGCGGACATCGTCTCGAACGGCGACGGGCCGCTCTCCTCCTCGGGGGCGGCGGCCGTCGACGCGGGCGCGCCCGAGCGCATCAGGTGCAGCAGTTCCGGCCCCTCGTCCCGCAGTCTGCGTGCCGCGACCGAGCCGAGCAGCACGTGGCTGAGCGTGCCGGTGAGCAGGGCGGCCGGGACGCTCGCCCACAGCAGGGCGGGCCGTTCCAGGGCGTGGCCGGCCCAGGCGACCGCGAGGGCGGGGCACAGGGAGAGGGCGACCAGGAAGAACATGAGGAACGACTGGCCGGTGACGTCGCCGTGGTCCATCGGCGCGTTCTTGCTCCGGTGCGGGTCCGGGCCGGGCACCAGGAACGCGACGGAGGCCCAGATCAGCAGGCCGGAGCCGCCGCCGAGCGCGGCGACGGTGGCGGCGAGCGCCCACGGCAGCAGGCCGGGGTCGCCGTGCAGGAGCACTCCGGCGCCCGTCAGCAGCAGCGTGAGCGGGCCGAAGACGATCAGCCAGGCGAGCTGGCGGGCGCGGACGTCGGCCTTCTCCTTCCCGGGCACCGTCAGGGTCAGCCACAGCGCGGTGCCGTCCTGGCCGTAGAGGTTGGCGCAGGTCGCGGCGGCCATCAACGCGCCGGCGGCGCCGGTGAACGGGAACGCGGCGGTGAAGCCGAAGACCAGCGGGAACAGGGCGGTGATGACCGCGAAGGCGGGGCCGAGCACGATGCTCTGGGTACGCATCGGATCGCGCCACCAGGTGCGCAGTTCCTTGCGGCAGATCGTCCCCACGTCGCCGCGGAACAGCCTCGGCCGCCGTACGGCCGCCCGGGCGGAGGAGCCGCGGACGACGGGCCGGGTCAGCCGCTGCGGGCCGAGGAGCGCGCTCCACGCGGCGAACAGGACCGCCACGACGGCGGCCAGGGCGACCAGCGGGCCCACCGTCCCGAGCCGGTCGCCGCGGCCCGCCGCCTCGACGGCGAGCAGGCCCCAGCTGGACGGCAGTGCTCGTACAGCGGTGGACACGGCGGGCGGCAGGCCGTGCTGGAGGAGCAGGGACACGCCGATCATCAGCACCCAGGAGAAGGAGCACAGCGAGACGATCGCGGCGGTGACGGTCGCGGTGACGGCGCCGCCGACGCGGGACCGGGCCAGGGCCCGGAACAGCAGGCTGACCACCCGGGACAGGATCACGGCGAAGAGCAGGAGCAGCAGCACGGCGGGCACCGACACCACGACGGCCCGCCAGTTCAGCCGGGCGGCGAAGGCGGTCGTCGCGCCGAACGCGAGGAGGGTGACCGCCGTGGTGCCGGCGACCAGCGCGGCGGCCAGCAGCCCCGTGGCCAGGGTGCGGCGCGGGATCGGCTGGCGGTGGAAGTGCTCGCCGTTGAGGACCGGTTCGCCGGCGAACACGGGGCCGGCGACCCAGCCGAGCGTCCACAGCGCGAAGGTGACCGCGAGGACGTCCGTCAGCATCCGCGGCTCGGAGAAGTCGAGGAACGCCAGGACGACCGTGGCGACGGCGAGGCAGAGGCCGGCGGAGAGGCCGAGGCCGCTCAGCGCCCGCTTGGTGTCCGTGGCGCTGTGGCGCAGCACGGCCAGCTTCATCCGGATCAGGACGCCAACCACGACAGCCCCTCCCCGCCGCCGACGGTCTCGCCGACCAGGTCGACGAAGGTCTCCTCCAGCGAACGGCTGCCCCGCACGTCGTCCAACGGCCCCTCGGCGACGACGCGGCCCCGCGCCATCACGCCGACGGTGTCGCAGAGTTGCTCGACGAGCGCCATGACGTGACTGGAGATCAGCACCGAGCCGCCGCCGTCGACGAACCGCCGCAGGATCCGCTTCACGGTGGCGGCGGACACCGGGTCGACCGCCTCGAAGGGCTCGTCCAGCACCAGCGTCCTGGGGGCGTGCAGCAGAGCGGTGGCGAGGCCGATCTTCTTGCGCATGCCGGTGGAGTAGTCGACCACCAGGGTGCGTTCGGCGGAACCGTCGAGCTCCAGCACGGCGAGCAGTTCCTCGGCGCGCCGGTCGGCCTCCGCGGCGTCGATGCCGTGCAACTGGCCCAGGTACACGAGGAGTTCGCGACCGGTGAGCCGTTCGGGCAAGGCCAGGCCGTCGGGGAGGACGCCGAGCAGGCGGCGCGCCTTCAGCGGTTCGTCCCAGATGTCGACGCCGTGGACCTCGGCCGTGCCGGCGTCGGGGCGGAGGAGGCCGACGGCCATCGAGAGGGTGGTGGTCTTGCCCGCTCCGTTCGGCCCCACGAGCCCGTAGAAGGATCCGGGCCGGACGGTGATCCGCACCCGGTCCGCGGCCGTGTGGTCGCCGAACACCTTGTGCAGGCCGTCGAGGCGGAGAGCGGGCACCTCCGCCGGGGCCGGGGAGGCGGCGGAGGCCGTGGCGTCCGCGTCCGTCGTGGTCCTGTGCTGCTGCCGAGTGACGTCGTCCACCGCGTTCCTTCTCGTGCTCCGGCCGGCGAGCGCGCTCGGGCCGCCGTTCGGTCTCCGGGCGCGTGACCATGGTCGGGGGGCCGGGCCTCCCGCGTCGAGGGGCGCGAGGGAAAGAAGTGACGGCGGTGACCGCCCCTGCGGCAGGGACGGCGCTCGACGGGCCCGCCGGGGCCGATCCCCGTGCCCTCGTACCGGACGCGACGCACCGGTGCGCGGCCCCGCCCTCGCGCCGATAATTGCGCCATCATGCACCCATGCGACGAGCACGCACCGGGAGATGCCTGTGAAGATGCTGATCAACGTGCCCGAGACGGTCGTGGCCGACGGGCTGCGGGGGCTCGCCGCCGCGCATCCCGAACTGACCGTGGACGTGGAGCGGCGGGTGGTGGTGCGCAGGGACGCGCCGGTGGCGGGGAAGGTGGCGCTGGTGTCGGGCGGCGGGTCCGGGCACGAGCCGCTGCACGCCGGGTTCGTGGGGCCGGGGATGCTGGACGCGGCCTGTCCCGGGGAGGTGTTCACCTCGCCGGTGCCGGACCAGATGGTGCGGGCCGCCGCGGCGGTGGACAGCGGCGCGGGGGTGCTGTTCGTGGTGAAGAACTACACCGGGGACGTGCTGAACTTCGAGATGGCCGCCGAACTCGCCGAGGACGAGGGGATCCAGGTGGCCCGGGTCCTCGTCGACGACGACGTGGCGGTGACCGACAGCCTGTACACGGCGGGGCGGCGCGGGACCGGGGCGACGCTCTTCGTGGAGAAGCTGGCCGGGGCGGCGGCCGAGGAGGGCGCGCCGCTGGAGCGGGTGGAGGCGCTGGCCCGGCGGGTGGTCGCGCGGTCACGGTCGTTCGGGGTCGCGCTGAGCGCGTGCAGCACGCCCGCGAAGGGCGGTCCGACGTTCGATCTGCCGCCGGGCGAGCTGGAGTTGGGCGTCGGCATCCATGGCGAGCCGGGGCGGGAGCGGCGCGGGATGATGACCGCGGGGGAGATCGCCGAGGTCGCCGTCGAGGCCGTCCTGGACGATCTGCGGCCCTCGGATCCGGTGCTGCTGCTGGTGAACGGGATGGGCGGCACGCCGCTCCTGGAGCTGTACGGCTTCAACGCGGAGGTGCGGCGGGTGCTGGACGCGCGCCGGGTGCCGGTGGCGCGGACGCTGGTCGGGAACTACGTCACCTCCCTGGACATGGCCGGCTGCTCGGTGACGCTGTGCGCGGCGGACGAGGAGCTGCTGCGGCTGTGGGACGCGCCGGTGGCGACCGCCGCGCTGCGCTGGGGCCGGTGAGCGGGCCATGACGGAGACGGCGGAGACGTACGGGGCCGGGGTCGTGGTGCGGTGGATGGGCGCGGTCGCGGCGGCGGTGGAACGGGAGGCCGGGCGGCTGACCGAGCTGGACGCGGCGATCGGCGACGCGGACCACGGGGCCAATCTGAAGCGCGGGTTCGCCGCCGTGGCGGCGGCGCTGGCGAAGGAGCCGCCCGCGACGCCGGGCGCGGTCCTGGTGGCCGCCGGGCGGGAGCTGATCTCCACGGTCGGCGGGGCGTCCGGGCCGCTGTACGGGACGCTGCTGCGGCGGGCGGGCAAGGCGCTCGGCGACGCGGAGGAGGTCACCCGGGCCGGGCTCGCGGACGCGCTGGGCGCCGGGGTCGCGGCGGTCGGGCAGCTCGGCGGGGCCGTACCGGGCGACAAGACGATGCTGGACGCGCTGGTTCCGGCGGTGGCGGCGCTGCCCGGGTCCTTCGCCGCGGCGCGGGCCGCCGCCGAGGAGGGCGCGCGGGCGACCGTCCCGCTGCGGGCGCGCAAGGGCCGGGCCAGCTATCTCGGCGAGCGGTCGGTCGGGCACCAGGACCCGGGGGCGACGTCGGCGGCGCTGCTGTTCGCGGCGCTGGCGGAGGTGACGGCCGGATGAGCGGAGGCAGGGTCGGAATCGTGCTGGTCTCGCACAGCGCGGCCGTCGCCGCGGCGGTGGCGGAGCTCGCGCGGGGCCTGGCCGGCGGCGGCGACCTGGCGCCGGTCGCGGCGGCTGGCGGCACCCCGGACGGGGGGCTCGGCACGAGCGCGGAGCTGATCGCCGCGGCGGCGGAGGGCGTCGACGCGGGGGCCGGGGTGGCCGTCCTGGTCGACCTGGGGAGCGCGGTCCTCACGGTGAAGGCGCTGCTCGCGGAGGGCGACGAACTCCCGGAGGGGACCCGGCTCGTGGACGCGCCGTTCGTGGAGGGCGCGGTGGCCGCCGTGGTGACGGCGAGCGCGGGCGGCGACCTCGACGCGGTGGCGGCGGCGGCCTCGGAGGCGTACGCCTACCGCAAGGTCTGACACCGCAAGGTCTGACACCGCAGGGTCCGACGCGGGTCCGAGGGGTGCCCCGGCCGGGTTCCACGCCGCCGGGGCGCCCCTCGTCGTCCGAGCAGCAGCAACGCACTGGGACGGGGTCCACGCTAGTGCGGGGGTCTGACAACGCGCCCTCTCCCGCCCCGGCCGGCGCCCCGCGGCGGAGCGTGGGTGACCGATGCCGCATTGTGATGAGGCAGGTCAACCCACTACTGTCGCAGGGCCTTGGTGTTCGGGAAACCGGTGCAGTACCGGTGCGGCCCTCGCCACTGTGATCGGGAGGTCCGGCTCCATCCCCCAGGGGAAGCCACTGCTCCGCCGCGGGAGACCGTCGTGGGGTGGGAAGGCGGAGTCGGGCGGCACTACCGTCAGCCAGGAGACCGGCCAGGGCGCGTTGTCCATCCACGAGGTGCTGGAGAGGGTCTCCCGATCATGCATATCGCCGAGGGGTATCTGCCCCCCGTCCACGCCGCCGCCTGGGGCGTCGCGGCGGCTCCGTTCGTCGTCCACGGCGTCCGCGCGCTCACCCGCGAGGTGCGCGCCCACCCCGAGTCCACCCTGCTGCTGGGCGCGTCCGGCGCCTTCACCTTCGTCCTGTCCGCGCTCAAACTGCCGTCGGTGACCGGCAGTTGCTCCCATCCGACGGGTACGGGCCTGGGTGCCATCCTGTTCCGGCCGCCGATCATGGCGGTGCTCGGCACGATCACGCTGCTGTTCCAGGCGCTGCTGCTCGCGCACGGCGGACTGACGACGCTGGGCGCCAACGTCTTCTCGATGGCGATCGTCGGCCCCTGGGCGGGATACGGGACGTACGCGCTGCTGAAGCGGTCCGGGGCGCCGCTGATGGCGGCCGTGTTCTGCGGCGCGTTCGTCGCCGACCTCTCCACGTACTGCGTGACCAGCGTCCAGCTGGCGCTCGCCTTCCCCGACCCGGGCAGCGGGGTGGCGGGTTCGCTCGCCAAGTTCGGCGGCATCTTCGCGCTGACGCAGATCCCGCTCGCCGTGAGCGAGGGGCTGCTGACCGTCCTGGTGATGCGGCTGCTCACCCAGTCCAGCAAGGGCGACCTGCTGCGGCTCGGGGTGCTCGGCCGGCCGGAGGAGAAGCGACGCGAGGGGGCGGCGGCGTGATGAGCCGGAACGCGAAGATCAACACGCTGCTGCTCGCGCTGGTGGCGGCGCTGGCGGTGCTGCCGCTGGCGCTCGGCCTCGGCGACCACAAGGAGGAGCCGTTCGCCGGCGCCGACGCGGAGGCGGAGACGGCGATCACCGAGATCGAGCCGGACTACGAGCCGTGGTTCAGCCCGCTGTACGAGCCGCCGTCCGGTGAGATCGAGTCGGCGCTGTTCGCGCTCCAGGCGGCGCTGGGCGCCGGTGTCCTCGCGTACTACTTCGGGCTGCGGCGCGGTCGGCGGCAGGGCGAGGAGCGGGCGGCGGCCCGGGGCGAGGGCGGCGCGCCGGGCGCGGACGCCGGCGCGGACGCGGACCGGGGCGCGTAGCCGCGGATGCTGCCGATCGACGCGGCGGCGCACAGCAGTCGCTGGCGCCGCCGCCATCCTGTGGAGAAGGCCGTCCTCGGTTTCGGTCTGACGCTGTGCGCGGTGTGCCTGCCGCCGTGGCCGGGCGCGGTCCTGGTCGCCGCGGCGGCGCTCGCGGTGCTGCTCGGTCCGGCCGGGGTGCCGGGCCGGCAGCTGTGGCGGGCCTTCCGGATCCCGCTGGGCTTCTGCGTCACGGGCGCGGTGCCGCTGCTGTTCGCGGTGGGCGGTGCCGGAGGGTTCGTGGCCTGGGCGCCGGACGGGCCGGTCCGCGCCGGTGAACTGCTGCTGCGGACGGCCTCGGCCTCGCTGGGGGTGCTGCTGTTCGCCTTCACCACGCCGGTGTCGGACGTGCTGCCGCGGCTGGTGCGGGCCGGGGTGCCGGCGCCGGTGGTGGACGTGGCCCTGGTGATGTACCGGATCGTGTTCCTGCTGCTGGACGCGCAGGCGAAGGTGCGGCAGGCGCAGGCGGCGCGGCTCGGGGCGACGACCCGGGGCGCGGTGTGGCGGTCGCTGGCCGGGCTCGGCGCGACGTCGTTCGTCCGCGCCTTCGACCGGGCGCAGCGGCTCCAGACCGGTCTGGCCGGGCGGGGGTACGACGGGACGCTGCGGGTCCTGCTGCCCGAGGCGCCCGTCTCCCGTCCGTTCCTCGCGGCGACGGGCGGTCTCCTCGCGGGGCTCGTCGCCCTCACCCTCGTCCTGGAAAGGTTCCTGCCATGACGTCTCCCACCCCGGTCGTGGAGCTGGTGCGCGCGGGTTTCGCGTACGAGGACGGGCCGCCCGTCCTCACGGACGTCGGGTTCGCCGTGCCGGCGGGCCGGGCGGTCGCGCTGCTCGGGCGGAACGGCGGCGGGAAGACGACGCTGCTGCGGCTGCTGAGCGGCGGGCTGCGGTGCGGGAGCGGGACGCTGCTGCTGGACGGCGCGGAGGTGGTGTACGACCGGAAGGGGCTGACACGGCTGCGGACCTCGGTGCAGCTGGTGACGCAGGACCCGGACGACCAGCTGTTCGCCGCGTCGGTGGCGCAGGACGTGTCGTTCGGGCCGATGAACCTGGGGCTGCCGGAGGAGGAGGTGCGGCTGCGGGTCGCGGAGGCGCTGGAGGCGCTGGACATCACGGCGCTCGCGGACCGGCCGACGCACCTGCTGTCCTTCGGCCAGCGGAAGCGGGCGGCGATCGCGGGCGCGGTGGCGATGCGGCCCCGGGTGCTGATCATGGACGAGCCGACGGCGGGACTGGACCCGCACGGGCAGGAGCGGCTGCTGGAGACCCTGGAGCGGCTGCGGGCGGCGGGCACGACGGTGGTCATGGCCACGCACGACGTGGACCTGGCGCTGCGCTGGGCCGACGACGCCGCGGTGCTCTCCCCCGCCGGGCTGCGCACGGGTCCGGCGGCGGAGCTCCTGGCGGACGACGCGCTGCTGGAGGCGGCCCGGCTGCGGCGCCCCTGGGCGGTCCCGGTCGGCCGGCTGCTGCGGGCGCGGGGCCTGCTGCCGGAGGGCGTACCGGCGCCGCTGACGGCGGAGGAGCTGGATCTGCTGCTGGACCGGGTGGGCTGAGCGGGGCGGCCGCCTTCGGTCGTCGGCGCCAGGAGCCGAGCCGCCGGCTTCCGGCCGACGGCCTCGCGCAGGCGCCGTCCTCGTGCGTGAGCGTCGTGCCCGTGAGGCCCGGGAGGACAAGGCGGGGAGCCGCCTCTACCGAGTAGTAACCATCACACCCCGAACCTTCTGCAACTAGTTGCATAAGCAGGGGCGCGCCCCGTACAACAGGATCCGACGATCCCTGCGCGAGGAGGCGCCCCGTGACCGCCACGACCCCGTACCCGCATCTGCTCAGCCCGCTGGACCTCGGCTTCACCACCCTGCCCAACCGGGTGATCATGGGGTCGATGCACGTCGGTCTGGAGGAGACCGAGCACGGCTTCGAGCGGATGGCCGCCTTCTACGCGGAGCGCGCCCGCGGCGGCGCCGGCCTCATCGTCACCGGCGGCATCGCCCCCAACGAGGCCGGCCGGCCGTGGGACGGCGGCGCCAAGCTCACCACCGCCGAGGAGGTCGCCGAGCACCGGCTGATCACCGGCGCCGTGCACGCCGAGGGCGGCCGGATCGCGATGCAGATCCTGCACTTCGGGCGGTACGCCTACCACCCCGGCCTCGTCGCCCCCAGCGCGATCCAGGCCCCCATCAGCCCCTTCGTGCCGAACGAGCTGACCGACGCCGAGGTCGAGCAGACCGTCGAGGACTACGCCCGGTGCGCCGAGCTCGCCCGCGAGGCCGGCTACGACGGCGTCGAGGTGATGGGCTCCGAGGGCTACCTCATCAACGAGTTCATCGCCGCCGCCACCAACCACCGCACCGACCGCTGGGGCGGCTCCTACGAGAACCGGGTCCGCTTCCCGATCGAGATCGTGCGCCGGATCCGCGAGCGCGTCGGCACCGACTTCATCATCGTCTACCGCCTGTCCATGCTCGACCTCGTCCCCGGCGGCTCCACCCTGGAGGAGGTCGTCCGGCTCGCCCGGGAGATCGAGGCGGCCGGCGCCACCATCATCAACACCGGCATCGGCTGGCACGAGGCCCGCATCCCCACCATCGCCACCTCCGTGCCGCGCGGCGCCTACACCTGGGTGACGAAGAAGCTCATGGGCGAGGTGAGCGTCCCGCTCGTCACCTCCAACCGCATCAACACCCCCGAGGTCGCCGAGGCGATCCTCGCCGACGGGCGCGCCGACCTCGTCTCCCTCGCCCGGCCGTTCCTCGCCGACCCCGCCTTCGTGAACAAGGCCGCCGCCGGCCGCGCCGAGACCATCAACACCTGCATCGGCTGCAACCAGGCGTGCCTCGACCACACCTTCAACCTCAAGATCACCTCCTGCCTCGTCAACCCGCGCGCCTGCCACGAGACCGAGCTGGTCCTCTCCCCCACCCGGCTCGCCAAGCGCGTCGCGGTCGTCGGCGCCGGCCCCGCCGGCCTGTCCTGCGCCGTCTCCGCGGCCGAACGCGGCCACCACGTCACCCTCTTCGACGCCGCCGACGAGATCGGCGGGCAGCTGAACGTCGCCAAGCGGGTCCCCGGCAAGGAGGAGTTCGACGAGACCCTGCGCTACTTCCGCGTCCAGCTCGCCGAGCACGGCGTCGACGTCCGCCTCGGCACCCACGTCACCGCCGCCGGCCTCGACGGCTACGACGAGATCGTCGTCGCCACCGGCGTCACCCCCCGCAGCCCCGGCATCGAGGGCCAGGACCACCCCAGCGTGGTCAGCTACCTGGACGTGCTCCGCGACGGCGCCCCGGTCGGCGAGCGGGTCGCCGTCATCGGCGCCGGCGGCATCGGCTTCGACGTCGCCGAGTTCCTGACCGACGGCGGCGAGGGCGCGAGCCAGGACCCCGAGACGTACTTCCGCCAGTGGGGCGTCGACACCTCGTACGAGAACCGCGGCGGCCTGCGGAAGCCCGAGCGGAACGCCCCGCCGCGCCGGGTCCACCTGCTCCAGCGCAAGACCACCAAGGTCGGCGCCGGGCTCGGCAAGACCACCGGCTGGATCCACCGCACCGAACTCAAGCACCGCGGCGTCACCATGGTCGCCGGCGTCACCTACGACCGCATCGACGACGAGGGCCTGCACCTCACCGTCGACGGCGAGCGGCAGCTGCTGCCGGTCGACACGATCGTCCTCTGCTCCGGCCAGGAACCCCAGCGGAGCCTGTACGACGAGCTGGTCGCCGCCGGCCGCACCGCGCACCTCATCGGCGGGGCGGACGTCGCCGCCGAACTGGACGCCAAGCGGGCCATCGACCAGGGCACCCGGCTCGCCGCCACCCTGTGACGCCCGCACCGTGAGCACCGCGGCCGGCCGATCCTAGGATGCGAGCATGTCCCTCCCGCACGCGATCCTCACCGCGCTGCTCGAAAAGCCGTCCTCCGGCCTCGAACTGACGCGCCGCTTCGACAAGTCGATCGGCTACTTCTGGTCGGCGACCCACCAGCAGATCTACCGGGAGCTGGGGCGGCTGGAGGAGGCGGGGCAGATCCGCGCCCTGCCCTCCCCGGTGCCGGTGCGCGGGCAGCGCAAGGAGTACGAGGTGCTGCCCGCCGGCCGGGAGTCGCTGCGCGCGTGGGTCGGCGCCGCCGAGGACCCCAAGCCGCTGCGGTCCGCGCTGCTGCTGCGGATGCGGGCCGCCGCGGTGGTCGGCTCGGCCGGGCTGCGCGCCGAACTGGAGCGCCACCTCGCGCTGCACCGCGCCCAGCTCGACGCGTACCACCGCATCGAGGAGCGGGACTTCCCGCCCGAGCGGCGCGCCGCCGAACCCGACCGGCTGCGCCACCTGGTGCTGCGCGGCGGCATCGACCTGGAGCGCTTCTGGGTGGAGTGGCTGACCGCCGCCCTCGCCGAACTCGGCCCCGGGGACTGACCGGAAACGGACCCCCGGCCGGGTCCCACGTGTCTCCCGCGCCCCCGTTCCGCGCCCTTCCGCCCCCGCCGCGCGCCGGGCCGCGCCCCCGCCGCCGTGGATACTGGACGGTACAGCTTTCACGGTCCACGACAGGAAAGGGCGGGTATGGCCGACGACTTGGGGGGCCGCCGGACGCGTCACGCGGTGGTCATCGGGGGAAGTCTCGCCGGACTCCTGGCGGCACGGGTCCTCGCCGAGCACGCGGAACGGGTCACGGTGGTCGAGCGCGACCGCCTGCCGGAGGGGCCGGACGCCCGGCCCGGCGTGCCGCAGGGCCGGCACCTGCACGTCCTCATCGAGGGCGGCCGGCAGGCGCTCGACGAGCTGCTGCCCGGATTCACCGACGAGTTGCGGGGGCTCGGCGCGCCGAAGGTGGCCATGCCGGCGGACATGGTGCAGTGGCAGTCCGGCCAGTGGTTCACCCGGCTGCCCGCCTCCGCGCACTTCTACAGCGGCCCGCGGCCCCAGCTGGAGTGGCTGGTGCGGCAGCGGGTGCTCGCCGATCCGCGCGTCGAACTGATCGAGGGCACCGAGACGGTGGGCCTGACCGGCACCGCCCGCCGGGTCACCGGGGTCCGGCTGCGCGAGCGCGGCGCGGGCGCCGGGCGGGAGCCCCGTACCCTCGACGCCGATCTGGTGGTCGACGCCTCCGGGCGGTCCACGAAGGCGCCGGACTGGCTGGCGGCGATCGGCGCGGAGGCGCCGCACGAGGAGACCCTGGACACCGGCCTCGCCTACAGCTCGCGGGTGTACCGGCCGACGGACGCGGTGCCGGACACCGACGCGCTCGGCTACTACGTCGTACCCGGGCCCCGGCAGCCGTACGGCGCGGTGATCGTCCCGCTCGGGGACGACGGGCGGTACATCGTCACCCTGTCGGGGCTGCGCGGCGACGAACCGCCCACCGACGAGGGGGCGTTCGAGGAGTACGCCAAGCGGATGCCGCACCCGGTGATCAGCGAGTGGCTGGCCGCGGCGGAGCCGGCCGGACCCGTGCACGGCTTCCGGCAGACCGCGAACATCCGCCGCCGGTACGACCGTCCGGGCCGCCGCCCGGCCGGCTTCCTCGCCACCGGCGACGCGCTGTGCGCCTTCAACCCCATCTACGGGCAGGGCATGGCGGTGGCGGCGCTCACGGCGGTCGCGCTGCGCCGGGCGCTGGCCGACCCCCGGCGGACGCCGACCACGCTGCGGGTGCAGCGGGCGCTGCTCGACGCCTCCCGGCAGGCGTGGGACATCTCGGCGGGCGCCGACAAGAAGATGCCGGGCGCGACGGGCGACGCGGCCCGGTCGAAGCCGGCGGACCGGGTGGCCGGCTGGTATCTGGCCCGGGTGCAGGAGCGGGCGGCCGGCGACGCCGTGGTGGGCGTGCCGTTCCGGGCGGTGCTGACGCTCACGGCGCCGTTCTCCCGCCTGTTCGCGCCGGACGTGCTGCGGGCGGCGCTGTTCGGGCCGGTCCCGGAGACCCCGGCGGAGCCGCCCCTGCGTCTCGGCGGGTGAGGACGGCGGCGGCTCCGGGCCGGGGCGGGATCAGAGGCCCGGGGCCGCCGTGACGACGCCCGCGGCGATGGCGGCGCCGAGGCTCGCGTAGTCGTCGGCGTTCTGTCCGGCGTAGGCGAGGGCGAAGTCGGCGACGGCGCGGTCGAAGACGTCGGAGGAGCCGAGGTAGGCGGCGATGGCGATGCGGTCGCCGGAGCGGGCGTGGGCGCGGGCCAGGGCCCGGCCGCAGAGCCGGGCGTAGTCGCGCAGCAGCGACGGCGTCATCGTCTCGACCTCGGCCGAGCCCTTCATGTCCCGCAACTGGCGCCAGTAGAAGTGGCGCTGCTCGGGCCCGGTCATCCAGCCGAGGAAGATGTCGCTGGCGGCCTGGGTGAGGCGCTGGCCGCAGACGACCCGCCGGCCCTGGTGGGGGTGGACGGTGGGCGGCAGGTACGCCTCCAGGACGGAGCGGCCGGCCTCCTTGACCTGGAGGATCAGCGGGTCGCCGTCGTCGCGGCCTTCGAGGAGGACGACGAAGCAGCGGGTGCCGACGCTGCCGACGCCGACGACCTTGCGGGCGGCGTCGCGGAAGGTGTAGCGGTCGAGGAGGATCCGGCGTTCCTCGGGGAGCGAGCCGCGGTAGTCGCCGAAGACCGCGCCGAGGGTGATCCGGTCGAGGTCGGTGACGCGTTCCAGGAGCGGCGGGTCGTCGGCGAGGCGCCGCCCGCCTGCGTCGTCCCGGACGGTGAGCTTGTCGAGCGCCTGGAGGCTGGTGCGGCGGCGGGCCTTGGCGAGGCCGCGGGCGACCCGGTCGCGTGCGCGGGGGCGGGCGAGGGCGGCGATGTCGTCGGCGTCGATGCGCTCGTACCAGACGGCGAGTTCGCCGAGCCCGGCGAGGCGGCGCATGGTGGCGCGGTACGACTCGGCGGCGGTGAGCGCGGCGCGGTGGGCCTTGGCGCGGGGGCAGCCGTTCTGGAGGGCGGCGACGGTGACGCTGGCGGCGAGCCGCTTGACGTCCCATTCGAAGGGGCCGGGCAGGGTCTCGTCGAAGTCGTTGACGTCGAAGAGGAGCGTCCGTTCGGGTGACGCGTAGACGCCGAAGTTGAGGAGGTGGGCGTCGCCGCAGAGCTGCACGGTGAGGCCGGTGTTGCGGGTGGCGGCGAGGTCGGCGGCCATGACGGCGGCGGCGCCGCGCAGGAAGGCGAAGGGGGAGGCGGCCATCCGTCCGTACCGGACGGGGGCGAGGTCGGGGAGGCGGTCGGCGGCCTGCTTCTCCAGGACGGTGAGCGGGTCGGGGCGCTGGGAGCTCGGTATCCACCGTCCGTGGGAGGAGCGCGGGACCCGTTTGCGGGCCGCACGGCCGTGGCGGGCGCGTTCCGAGGGCGTCGTCATCCGGCCTCACCCCTGTTCCACCGCCGGCATCGGCCGGTCCTGTCGCCTGGTCCCCATTACAGGGCGCGACGCGGGTTTCGGCCACTCTGCACGGCCGCACTGGCGGAATGGTTTAGACCAATGATAGGAAGTGATCACCCATACGGCCCACGCTGTCACGCTGAGCGAAGAAGGGGTGGATCATGGCCGTACCCGATGCCGTACCCGACGCTGTATCCGACGCTGAATGCCACCGCGCCGTACCCGACGCCGTACCCCACCGCGCCGTACCCGGTGCCGCGTCCCACCGCGCCGGCGCCGGCGCCGAACCCCCGGACGGGGAGGTCCCGCGCTATCTGCGGGTCGCCGCCGCCCTGCGGGACGACCTCGTCCGCCGCGCCCTGGCCCCCGGCGGCCGGCTGCCGTCGGAGCGGTCCCTGGCGCAGCGGTACCACGTGAACCGGCAGACCGTCCGGAGCGCGCTCCAACTGCTGCGCGAGGAACGGCTGGTGGTCACCGACCGGCGCGGCACGTTCGCCGCGGACGGCCCGGCCGACGACGGACTCCCGCCGTCCGGGCCGCCGTCGGCGCCCGCCGCGGCCCGGCCGGTCTTCCCGGGCGGTTCGCGCGCGGCGGACGCCCTGGTGCGGGCCTCGCTCGGCTGGGAGCCGCCGCCCGCTGCGCTGGCCCCGCGGCTGCACCTCGCGCCGGGCGAACCGACGCTGGTCCACCGGCACCGGGTGCTCGCCCCGCAGGGCCGGGAGCTCCAGCGCGCGGTGTCCTGGTTCTCCCGGCCGGCGCTCGATGAGATCCCGCAGCTGGCCCGCTACCGGCGGACCCGGTCCTGGGGCGGCCGGCCCGACCTGCGGCTCCTGTACCACTGGATGCACCAGGCGGGCCTGCGGGCCACCCACCGGGAGTCGGTCCGGGTCCCGGCCGGAGCCGCGGGGACGGCGGCCGGCGGAGCGGCCCGGCTGAGCGTCCACCGGGTGGTGAGCGACCAGCACGGGCACGTCCTGGAGGTCACGGACATCGACTTCTCCGCCCAGGAGGCGGCCTGGACGTACGAGTACAGCCTCTGAACGGCCGGACCCGCGGGGCTCAGACGAGCCCGTCGGCGATCTCCGCCTCCTCGCGGGCACTGCCGCCGTACGCGGTCGGCGTGCCGTACGAGCGCCGGGCGGCGTACCACCACACGGTCGCCAGCAGCAGCACGGCGGCCAGGGCGATCACCGCGTAGTTCATGGTGTCGACGGTCACCGGACTCTTCTGGGGCAGGCAGAAGAGGACGGTCACCACCGCGACCCAGGCGACCGCGGTCCAGCCGATCGGCCTGCTCCAGCGGCCGAGGCTCCACGGGCCGGGCGTGAACGCGCGCCCGGCCCTCAGCCGCAGGAAGATCGGGATCGCGTAGGCGGGGGTGATGCCGATGACGTTGATCGCGGTGACCGCGCCGTAGGCGGTCGCCGAGTACAGCGACGGCAGGGCGAGCACGGCCGCGGCGCCGACGGAGAGCCAGACGGCCGGCACCGGGGTGCGGGTGCGGCGGCTGACCTTCCGCCAGGTCGCGGACGCCGGGAGGGCATTGTCGCGGCTGAAGGCGAAGACCATGCGGCTGGCGGCGGCCACCTCGGCGTTGCCGCAGAAGAGCTGGGCGACGATGACGACGAGCAGCAGGGCGGTCGCGCCGCCGGTGCCGAGCGCGTCGAGCAGGATCTGCGCGGGCGGCACCCCGGTCGCGCTGCCGACGGTCCCGGCGTAGTCCTGGATGGCGAAGGTGAGTCCGGCGAGGAGCGCGAAGCCGGCGATCCAGGAGACCCAGATGGCGCGGACGATGCCCTTGGCCGCCGCCACCGAGGCATTGGCGGTCTCCTCGGAGAGGTGGGCGGAGGCGTCGTAGCCGGAGAACGTGTACTGGGCGAGGAGCAGGCCGATCGCGGCGACGTAGAACGGGTTGGCCCAGCCGGTGTCGTTGACGAACTCGGTGAAGACGAAGGAGGCCGGCTGGTGCCGGTCGGGGACGATCGCGAGCGCGCCGACGATGACGGCGACGCCGGCCAGGTGCCACCAGACGCTGATCGAGTTGAGCACGCTGACGAGGCGGACGCCGAAGAGGTTGAGGGCGGCGTGCAGCAGCAGGATCGCCAGGAAGATCAGGAAGGTGGAGCCGGGGGTGGGCTCGAAGCCCCACTGGAGGTTGAGGAAGGCGCCGGTGAAGAGGGCCGCGCCGTAGTCGATGCCGGCGATCGCGCCGAGCAGACCGAGCAGATTGAGCCAGCCGGTGTACCAGCCCCAGCGCCGGCCGCCGAGCCGGTCGGCCATGTAGTAGAGCGCCCCGGAGGTGGGGTAGGCGCTGGTCACCTCGGCGAGCGCGAGGCCGACGCAGAGGACGAAGAGGCCGACGCCGGCCCAGCCCCACAGCATGACGGCGGGGCCTCCGGTGCCGAGCCCGAAGCCGTACAGGGTCATGCAGCCGGAGAGGACGGAGATGACCGAGAAGCTGATGGCGAAGTTGCCGAAGCCTCCCATCCGGCGGGCGAGCACCGGCTGGTAGCCCAGCTCGCGCAGCCGGGCCTCCTCGTCCGGTAAGCCGGCGGGCGGGGTGGTCGGCGCGTCCGCGGGGGTGGTGCGGGACATCGGGGCACCTTTCGGAAGGGGACGGGACGGAGGGACGAGCGGTACGGGCGGGGGCCGGCCGCCGGCGGCGGGAGCGGGCGGGTTCAGCCGGCGAGGCAGCGGGCGCGGGCGCGCAGGAAGACCTCCTCGGCGAGGGCGCGGTCGTCCGGGCGCGGGGTGCGGTGCGCCCAGGGCGCGGGCGTGTAGTACGGGCCGAGGGCCTCGAAGACCCGCGCGGCGTCGGTGAAGCGCAGCGCGCCGAAGAGGGCGTGCGCCAGGTGGTTGAGGTCCAGCTGGGACGCCTCCGGGGGCGCGCAGAACAGGAACCAGGCGTCCATCGCCCGCTGCGCCTCGCGGACCGCGTCCTCGGCGACCCAGTGCAGGTCCAGCGCGTGCTCGTACCCACGGTCGCGGCGGTAGCGCTCGACCCGCACATAGAGCGGCAGGGCGTGCAGGGCGGAGCCGCGCGGCGCGGAAGAGGTCGCCCACTGCGCGTAGTTGACGGCCTCGGTGAGCGGCCCCTCGCGGCGGGCACAGAGGTACTGGAGCATCCGGTGGTACGCCTCGCGGTTGTACGGGTCGCGCTTCTGGACCTCGGCGAGCAGCCCCCAGGGGCCGGGCGGCAGCATCGGCGCGGGCGGCGGGACGCGGTGGGGTCCGGCGCCGGGGGCGGCGGCGTCGAGCGCGGCGAGGGCGAGGAAGCCGATCCAGGGCACCGGGTCGGCGGGGGCGCGTTCGGCGGCCTCGCGGCAGGCGGTCCACGCCTCCTGCCGGAGCGGGCGGGAGCGGGCGTGCCCGGAGCGGTGGGCGCGGACGGCCCGCTCGACGGCGACCCGGCCGTGCATGACGGCGGCGGCGGGGCTGTCGGGCTCCTCGGTGCGCCAGGCGTGGACGACGTCGGTGCCGGCGGCGACGGTGGCGAGGATCTGGGTGCGGCGGGTCCAGCCGTCCCAGCCGGTGCCGGCGGCGTCCGCGAGCAGGCGGGCCATCTCGCCCCAGCGGCCGGTGCGCAGGTCCTGGAGGGCGTGCCGCAGGGCGTGGTCGTGACCCGCCGGGTGGAAGACGGGCCGGAAGGCGGGACCGGGCATCAGCGGGCGGTGCGGCGGGCCCGCGCCGGCCGGGCGGCGCCCGGCGGCGGGGACCCGGCGGGCCGGACGGGGCGGCCGGGCGGGGTGGTGCGGCCGGACGGGGCGGGCCGGGCGGTCGGCGTGATCATCGGTCCTCGGTCGGGCGCGGGGTGGGGCGCGGCGGTGTGGGGCGGGCGGGGCGGGTGTGGCCCGCCCCTCGGCGAGCGCGCTCACTATAGGCGCGACCGAAGGTGATCGTCCGTATCGCTGCGGTGATCGCAACTATCCGGCCAGAGTCGTTATTTGAACTACTCTCAGGTACTGGTGCCCTACCTGACAGGTTCACCGGCACGCACTTGACGGGCGGGCGGCGGGCCGCGAGCCTGACCCCTTTCCGTGACCCGGCGATCACCGGGCGGTGGACTCCAGGACGGGAGCAGGTTCATGACGGGCGGCCCGGTACTCGCCGTCGACCAAGGCACGTCCGGCACCAAGGCGCTCGTCCTGTGCCCCCGGCGCGGGGTCCTCGGCAGCGGTACGGCGCCGGTCACGCCCCGCCATCTGCCCGGCGGGCGCGTCGAGGCCGACCCCGGCGAGCTGTACGGATCCGTCGTCGCGGCGGGCCGCGCGGCCCTCGCCGACGCCGGCGTCCCGGTGGTCGCCGTGGGCCTCGCCAACCAGGGCGAGACGGTCCTCGCCTGGGACCCGGCCACCGGCGCGCCGCTCACCGACGCCCTCGTCTGGCAGGACCGCAGAGCGGCCGGCATCTGCGCCGAACTCGGGGCGCACGAAGAGGAGTTGACGGAGCTGACGGGCCTGCCCGTCGACCCGTACTTCGCGGCCCCGAAGATGGCTTGGATCCGCCGCCACGCCACCGGCGCCGGCGTGGTGACCACCAGCGACGCCTGGCTGGTCCACCGTCTGACGGGCGCCTACGTCACCGACGCCGCCACCGCCGGCCGCACCGGACTCCTCGACCCGGCCGCCGTCGCCTGGTCCGCGCCCGCCCTCGACCGCTACGGACTCGGCGGCGAGCGGCTGCCCCGGATCGTCGACTGCGACGAACCGGTCGGCGTCACCACGGCGTTCGGCCCGCCGCTCCCCCTCACCGGGCTCGTCGTCGACCAGCAGGCCGCCCTCCTCGCCCAGAGCGCCACCGCGCCCGCCGCCGCCAAGTGCACCTACGGAACCGGCGCGTTCCTCCTCGCCCGCACCGGACCGCGGCCCCGCCGCACCACCACCGGCCTCGTCGGCTGCGTCGCCTGGCGACTGCGGGGCCGTACCGAGCACTGCCTCGACGGGCAGGTGTTCGCGGTCGCGTCCGCCGTCCGCTGGCTCACCGACCTCGGCGTGATCAGCGGCGCCGGCGACCTCGACGCCGTCGGCGGCTCCGTGCCCGACAGCGGCGGCGTCGCCTTCGTGCCCGCGCTCGCCGGGCTCGCCGCCCCCTGGTGGCGCGGCGACGCCCGCGGCACCCTCACCGGCCTGGGCCTCGACACCGGCCGCGGCCACCTGGTGCGGGCCCTGGTCGAGGGCATCGCCGCCCAGGTCGTCGAACTCGCCGGGGCCGCCGCCACGGACCGGGGCGCGCCCCTGGAGTCGCTGCGCGCGGACGGCGGCCTCACCCGGTCGGCGCTGCTGATGCAGACCCAGGCGGACCTCCTCCAGCTGCCGGTGGAGGTGGCCGCGCTGCCGGACGCGACGGCGCTCGGCGCCGGCGCGCTGGCCCTGCTCGGCCACGACCCGGACCTCACCGTCCCGGAGGCCGTACCGCCGTGGAAGCCGTCCGCCGTGTACGAGCCCGTGATCTCGGCGGACGAGGCGGCGGACCGGCTCGGCCGGTTCCGCGCGGAGGTCACGGCCCTGCTGGACCGTCCGGCGCCGGCCCCCGAGGGGGCGGCGTGACCACGGCCCGGGCGGCCGGGACGGCAGGCGGCCGGAACCGGGCCCCGGCCGGAGCGGGAGCCGCGTACGACGTCGTGGTCGTGGGGGCCGGTGTCGTCGGGTGCGCGATCGCCCGCGCGCTCGCCCGGTACCCGCTGCGGGTCGCGCTCGTCGAGGCGGCGGACGACGTCGGCGAGGGCACCTCGAAGGCCAACACGGCGATCCTCCACACCGGTTTCGACGCCGTGCCCGGCACCCTGGAGGCCGGGCTGGTCCGCGCCGGCCACCGGCTGCTCACCCACTACGCCGCCGAGACCGGCATCCCCGTCGAACCCGTCGGCGCGCTGCTCGTCGCCTGGGACGAGCAGCAGCGGGCCGCGCTCCCCGGGCTCGCCGCCAAGGCGGCCCGCAACGGCCACCACACCACCCGGATCCTCGGCGCGGCCGAACTCCGCCGCCGCGAGCCCCACCTCGGCCCCGGCGCGCTCGCCGCGCTGGCCGTGCCGGGCGAGTCGCTGATCTGCCCCTGGACCACCACCCTCGCGTACGCCACCCAGGCGGTGCTCTCCGGCGTCGACCTGCACCTCGGCCGCCGGGTGACGCACGTCGCCACCGCCCCGGACGGGCACCGGCTGACGACCAGCCGCGGCCCGCTCACCGCCCGCTTCCTCGTCAACGCCTGCGGACTCGCCGCCGACCGCTTCGACGCCCTGCTCGGCGTCGGCGACTTCACCGTGACGCCCCGCCGCGGCCAGCTGCTCGTGTACGACAAGGCCGCCCGCGACCTCGTCCGCCACATCCTGCTGCCCGTGCCCGGCCCGCTCGGCAAGGGCGTCCTGGTCGCGCCCACCGTCTACGGGAACGTCCTGCTCGGCCCGACCGCCGAGGACCTGGACGACCGCACGGCGACCGGCACCACCGCCGACGGTCTCGCCGGACTGCGGGACCGGGGCGCCCGGATCGTGCCCGCGCTGGTCGAGGAGGAGGTGACGGCCGCGTACGCCGGGCTGCGGGCCGCCACCGGCCGGGACGACTACGCGTGCGCCGCCCGGCCCGCGCTGCGGTACGTCACGGTCGGCGGGATCCGCTCCACGGGCCTGTCCGCCTCCCTCGCCCTCGCCGAGCACGTCCTCGGCCTGCTCGCCGAGTGCGGCCTGCGAACCGGACCCGAACGGCCGCCGGCGCCGGTGCGGATGCCCACCCTCGGCGAGGCCTTCCCCCGCCCCTACCGGGACGCCGCGGCCGTCGCCCGCGACCCGGACTTCGGGACGGTCGTCTGCCACTGCGAGCACGTCACCCGCGGCGAGGTGCGCGCCGCACTCGCGTCGGTGGTGCCGCCGGCCGGGCTCGGCGGGCTGCGCCGCCGCACCCGCGCCGGGGCCGGCCGCTGCCAGGGCGCCCACTGCCGGCCCGCCCTGCGCGCCCTGTTCGAGGAGTACCGGAAGGGGGCCCGGGCCCGGTGAACACGCGGCACCCGGACGGGAGGACGGTGCGCTCCGTCGACGTGCTGGTCGTCGGCGCGGGCCCGGCGGGGCTCGCCGCGGCGGCGGCGCTCGCGGCGGCGGGCGCCGGACGGGTCGAGGTGCTGGAGCGCGAGCCGGAGGCCGGCGGCGTGCCGCGCCACTGCCCTCGCCCCGGGTTCGGCGCCGACGCGCGCGGCCGCGCCCTGGACGGCCCCCGGTACGCGCGGCGGGCGGTCCGCGCGGCGATCCGGTCCGGCGCCGTCGTGCGCACCGGCGTGTCGGCCACCGACTGGGCGGGCCCGCTGCGGCTCGACACGACCGCGCCGACCGGCCTGGAGACCGTCGAGGCGCGCGCGGTGGTCCTGGCGACGGGCGCCCGCGAACGGTCCCGCGCCGCCCGGCTGATCCCCGGCACCCGCGCCCCGGGCGTCCTGACGACCGGTGAGCTGCAGCGGACGGTGGCCATGACCGGCGCCCGCCCGGAGCAGGTCGGGCGGCGCGCCGTGGTCGTCGGCGACGGTCCCGAGGCCGGACACGCCGTGCGGCTGCTGCGCCGGGCGGGCGTCGCGGTGGCGGCCGTGGTGGCGGAGGCGCCGCGGGCGGCGGCCGGCGTCCGGGGCGTCCCGGTGCTCACCCGCACGACGGTGACGGAGCTGACGGGCCGGGGGCGGTTGGAGGGGGTGACGGTACGGGACCGGGACGGGCGGACGCGGAGCCTGCGGTGCGACACGCTCGTCCTCACCGGCGACTGGGTCCCGGAGCACGAACTCGCCCGGGCGGCCGGCCTGGCGTCCGCGCCCGGCGGGCGGGGTCCGGCGGGCCCGCCGATGCCGGGCGTGTTCGCGGCCGGCGGCCTGCTGTGCGGCGGCCGGCCGGCCCTGCGGGCGGCGGCCGACGGGCGCGCGGTCGCCGCGGCCGTCCTGGCACACCTCGCGGGGCAGGCCCCCGGACCGGGCCCGGAACCGGGCTCCGTACCGGCGGGAGACCGTGGACAGGGCTCCGTGCCGGCGGACCGCCCCGGGGACGCGCCCGCCTGACCCCTCCTCGGCTGCGGGGCGGGGCCCGCGCGGGCAGACTGACGGCATGCCGGTCACACGCAGTGCGGGTCTGCTCCTCTTCCGACGGACGGCGGACGACGGGATCGAAGTGCTCGTCGGGCACATGGGCGGGCCGTTCTGGGCGCGCCGCCACGAGGCCGCGTGGACCGTGCCCAAGGGCGAGTACGGGCCGGAGGAGGATCCCCGGGACGCGGCGCGGCGCGAGTTCCGGGAGGAGCTGGGACTGCCGGTGCCGGACGGCGACTGGCTCGACCTCGGCGAGGTGCGGCAGGCGGGCGGAAAGACCGTCACCGTGTGGGCGGTGGAGGGCGACCTGGACCCGGCGGACGTCGTGCCGGGCACCTTCACGCTGGAGTGGCCGCCCCGTTCGGGGGCGCGGGTCGAGTTCCCGGAGCTGGACCGGGTCGGCTGGTTCGCGCCGGAGGCGGCGGAGCCCCTGCTCGTCGCCGGGCAGCGGGTGTTCCTGGAACGGCTTCTCACGCGGCTGCGCGGGCGGGCCTGAGGGGCGTTGTCAGACCCGTACGAGAAGGTGGGGTGCGTCAAGCCGTCGAGAGGGAGCCCGACATGACCACGACCATCAGCGCCACCGAGCGCGCCGCGGCCCAGGCGTATCTGCGCCTCCTCGAATCCACCCAGGCCGTGCTGACGGACCCGCGGCTCGCCCCGTACGCGGGGATGATGCTGACGAACCCGATGGCGGAGGCGGACGCGGCGCTGCGCGCGGCGGGACTCGCCGGGAACGAGGACCGGCTGCTGCGCCTCGTCTCCGCCCTCCGGGCCTCCCCCGGCTCCCCTCCCGGCGCGGCGGCCCCCTCGGCGGACCGGCGCCGCCGCGCCTGAACGGCCGCCGCCCCGGGGGCCGGACGGCCCGGGCGAGGGGCGCCGCGCCCGGCCGTCGGCCCGCCGCCGACGTCCTCGACCGGCCGGCGCCGGGTCCGGCCGGCTACCGGGCGGGGGTTCCAAGCCGGACGGGCAGGGCGCGCACGCTGTTGCCGACGAAGCCGGCGTGCCGCGCCAGGCCGGTCTCGGGGACGGCCAGGTCGAGCGCGGGGAAGCGGGTGAAGAGCGCTTCGAGCGCGATCGCCGCCTCCATCCGGGCCAGCGGGGCGCCCAGGCAGTAGTGGGGGCCGTGGCCGAGGGAGAGGTGCTTGGCGGTCCCGGCGCGGGTGACGTCGAAGCGGCCGGCGTCCGGGCCGTGGGCCGTGGTGTCGCGGCCCGCCGCCGCGTATCCGGCGAGGACGGGGGTGCCCCGGGGGATCGGGGTGCCGTCGATCGTCAGGTCCCGGGTGGGGTAGCGGAAGGGGAAGTAGCTGACGGGGCTGTCCCAGCGCAGGGTCTCCTCGACGGCGTCCGCCCAGGTCGCCCGGCCGTCGGCGATCAGGGCGAGCTGGTCGCGGTGGGCGCACAGGGCGCGGACGGCGTTGGTGACGAGGTTGAGGGTGGTCTCGTGGCCGGCGACGATCAGCAGGAGCAGGGTGCCGATGAGCTCCGGCTGGGTGAGCCGGTCGCCGTCCTCGTCGCGGGCGGCGAGGAGCGCGCTCGTCAGGTCGTCGCCGGGCGCCGCCGCCTTCGCGGCGGCGATGCCGGCGAGCAGCTCCAGCAGCTCGCGGTTGGCGGCGACGGCCTGCTCGGGCGTGGTGTCGGTGGCGACGACCAGGCTGGAGAGGCGGTGCAGCCGGTCCTGGTGGGCGGGGTCGACGCCGAGGAGTTCGCAGATGACGCCGAGCGGCAGCGGCAGGGCGTAGTGGCGGCGCAGGTCGGCGACGCCGTCGCCGGCCGCGGCGGCGCCGGCGAGGCCGTCGAGCAGACCCTCCGTCACCGCCTCGACGCGCGGGCGCAGCTCCTCGACGCGGCGGGCGGTGAAGGCGCTGCTGACGAGGGTGCGCAGCCGGCGGTGGTCGGCGCCGTCGGCGGTCATCATGCCGGGGAGGGTGGCGAAGGTGCGCAGCGGCCACCCCTCGGGTATGCGGCCCTCGGCGAGCGCGGTGAAGTGCCGGGGGTCCTTGGCGACGTCCGGGTGGGCGAGGAAGTCGCGGAGGGCGTCGTGGCCGAGGACGGCCATGCCGTCGATGCCGCCGGGCAGCACCACCGGCGCGACGGCGCCGCGGGCGAGCAGCCGGGCGTTGGCGGCGTGCGGGCATCCGCCGGCCGGGTCGAGCCGGTACGGACCGGGGGCGGGGGCGGCTCCGGGACGTGCGTCCATGTCCATCCACTCCTGACGACGGGTGAGGCCCCCGGGCGGTCGCCCGTTCGGGGCAAGCCCGCATTCTAGGGTCAACCCGCCTGTCCGCGCGCCGGGTTAGGGGCGCGTACGGCTCCACCGGAAGGGCCGCTGACTGTCCGTCACCCGCCCGGCGGCACGACGCGCCGCCGGGCGTCGCGTTCGCTACGCCGGGTGGCGCACTTCGTCCTGCGGGCTCCTCCGCCGCTTCCTACGGTGGCCGAATGATCGTCACGTCAGCTCTTCGCCATGCCGCCGCGGGCTCCGCCGCGATGCTGCTCGTGCTCTCCGCCCCCGTGGCCGGCGCCACGCCCCCGCTCCGCACCGCCGCGTCCGCTCCCGTCCTCGGCCCGGGTGCCGCCGGCGAACCGACCCCTCCCGCGCGGCGGTTCGTGGACCCGGCGCGGCTCGACCGGCCCGGGACGCAGGTGCAGCGGCTGGCCGGCGCGCCGGCCGTGCCGGCCGTGTCGGCGCTGTCCTGGGTGGTGGCGGACGCCGGTACGGGAGAGGTGCTCGCCGCCCGTTCGGCGCACCGGAAGCTGCCGCCGGCCAGCACGCTGAAGGCCCTGTTCGCGCTGACCGCGCTGCCGCACCACAAGGCGGACGCGCGGCACACGGTCGCCGACGAGGAGCTGAGAGGGATCGGGGAGGGCAGCAGCCTCGTCGGGGTGAAGGAGGGGTACACGTACCGCGTCTCCGACCTGTGGAACGGCGTCTTCCTCAGCTCCGGCAACGACGCCGTGCACGTCCTCGCGGCGATGAGCGGCGGCTGGGAGTCGATGGCCCGCCAGATGCAGGAGAAGGCCCGGTCGCTGGGGGCGCGGGACACCCGGGTGGTCTCGCCGGACGGCTACGACGCGCCGGGCCAGGTGTCGTCGGCGTACGACCTGGCGGTCTTCGGCCGGGCGGGCCTCCAGGACCCGGAGTTCACCCGCTACTGCTCGACCGCCTACGCGGACTTCCCGGCGGGCTCCTGGTCGTACGGCATCGCCAACACCAACCGGCTCGTCACCGGCGCGGACGGCGTCGGCCGCTACCCGGGCATCATCGGCATCAAGAACGGCTACACCAGCAACGCGGGCAACACGCTCGTCGCCGCCGCCCGCCGCGGCGACCGCACCCTGGTCGTGTCGGTGATGAACCCGCAGTCGGGCGGCGGGCTCGCCGTGTACGAGGAGGCCCGCTCGCTCCTCGACTGGGGCTTCGCGGCGGCGGGCAAGGTGCAGCCGGTCGGCTCCCTGCTGCCGCCGAAGTCGCCGCCGGCGGCCGAGTCCGGCACCCGGCCCGTCACGGTGCGCGGCGGAGCCGGCGCCCCGCCGGCCGCGGCCCCCGGGCCGGCCCCCGCCGCCGCGCCCGCCGGGGAGACCCCGTCGGTGGCGCTGCCGCTCACCCTGGTCGCCTCCGCCTGCGTCTCCGCCCTCGCGCTGTGGGCCTGGCGCCGCCGGGCGGCCCGCCTCTGACCCGGCGCCCGTCCGGACTCACGACAACCTCGGTGCGCGGGCCCGCCGGTGGGCGGCGACGCGCTGGCGGGTGGCGCACCGCCGCGAGCAGTACCGGCGCTCGGGCCCGCTGCCGTGGGCGACGAACACCCGCCCGCAGGCCGGGGAGGCGCACGTCCGGCCGGGCGGGGCCTGCCGCTCCCACAGCAGGACGGTGAGCGCCAGGCAGCCGGAGGCCAGGAACCACGGCGTCCAGGGGGCGTCGTCGGAGGCGTCCGCGTGCGGGTGCCAGGGGGCGGTGCCGGCGTGCGAGGTGAGCCGGAGGGGCCCGGTGTGGGCGGCGAGGAGGGTGTTGAGGAGGGCGGCGGCCTCGTCGGCCGAGCCGGCGGCGAACACCTCCCGGAGGTGCACGGCGGCGCCGCGCATCAGGGTGACGTCCTCGGCGGTCACCTCGACGGGGGCGGGCTCGCCGTGGGCGAGGAGCACGGCGGCGATCTCGGCGGGGCCGGCCGCCGGGTCGGCCAGCGCGTTGACGAGGGCGGCGGTGCGCAGGGCCATGGCGACGGTGGAGTGCCGGGTGGACCGGTCAGGGAGCACGGGCATCCGTGGAATGTAACGCATATTGCGCGCTTTTGAGTTACCTCCGTAGGGTCCGGCGCCATGCGCATCCGTTCGCGAAAGCCTCGCCGCCCCTCCCCTCGCCGCCCCTCCCCTCGCCGTCCCTCGCCCCGCCGTCCCTCGCCTTGCCGAGGAGTCGCCGCCCATCTGGCGGGGGCGCTCGCCGCCCGCACCGGGGACGAGATGTCCGGGCCGGCCCTGGCGCTCGCCGGGTTCGCGGTCGCCGGCTCGACGGCCCGCGCCGGGACGCTGCTGGCCTGCGCCACCGTCGCGGCGGCGGTCGGCGGCCCGCTCCTCGGGGCGCTCCTGGACCGGTCCCGGTGGCCGGGACGGCTGCTGGCCGGCGCGCTCGTCCTGTACGCGGCAGGGCTCGGGGCCGTGCTGCTGGGGCTCGGCCGGCTGCCGTTCGCGGTGACGGCGCTGCTCGCGGTGGCCGCGGGGCTGACGGGTCCGGCGCTCGCGGGCGGGTGGACGGCGCAGCTGCCGCGGCTGGCGCCCGCCGGCCGGATGCCCCGGCTGCACGGCCTCGACGCGCTGACGTTCTCCCTCGCGGCGCTCGCCGGCCCGGCGCTGGCCGCGGTGGCGGCGCTGCTGCTCGGGGCGCCGGCCGCCCTGGTCCTCGCGGCGGCGCTGGTCGCGGCGGCGGCCCCGGTCGCCTGGACCCTGCCCGCCGCCGCCCCGCCGCCGCGCGGTGCGGCGGGCGCCGAAGGCGTCGGCGCCGTGTTCCGGCGCGGGCCGCTGCTGCGGGCGACGCTCACGTCGGTCGGCTGCGCCACCGCGCAGGGGATGGTCGCCGCCTGTCTCCCGGCGCTCGGGGCGCGGGCGCTCGGCGGTTCCGGGCGGGGCGCGCTGCTGCTGTCGGTGGCGGCGGGCGCGGGGCTCGCCGCCACGGCGGCGCACGCCCGGTGGGGGTGCGCGGTGCCGCCGGGGCGGCTGCTGTGGGGCGGGGCGCTGGCGCAGGCGGCGGCCTGGGCGGCGGTGG
>JOFO01000060.1 GCA_000721275.1 Microtetraspora glauca
CCCTTCTCCGCCGGCGTCGCCGTCCCCCTCTTCGCGCTCTTCGCGGCCGGCGTCAGCGTCTCCGGCGAAGCCCTCGGCCAGGTGTTCACCGACCCCGAACCCCTCGCCGTCCTCATCGGCCTCGTCGTCGGCAAGGTCCTCGGCATCTTCCTCGGCACCTACCTCGCCGCACGCTTCACCCGCGCCCAGCTCAACCCCGACCTCGCCTGGGCCGACGTCCTCGGCCTCGCCACGACGACGGCGACGGCATCCCCGACTGCTACCAGACCGAGAGCGGCGCGCGCGCCGCCGACAGCCAGTGACCGAAGGCGGATACGGCTCCGCGCTCCTCGGCTGCGCCGTCGTCGTGGCGGCCCTCGTCATCCGGACCGCCGTGACGGAGATGAGACGACCGGGCAGCACGCGCCAGGCATGGGGCTTCCTGACCACCCGCCGAGGGTGGACCACCTTCCTCGTGACCGCCTGCGTGCTCGCCGCCACCACCTACGCCATGGCAGGGGCGACGTACCTGCCATGGGCCCTGCTCGCCGCCCTGCTGATCACCCACGTCGTCTCGGACAAGAACTGACCCTGCGCTCCGAACGGTCAGACACGAAGATCCCGCCGCCGATAGCCGGCCGCACCGACCACCACGGCAAGAACGCCGACGACCGTCATCACCATGGCCGCGGCCCGGCCGGCCGGGACGTCGGGCACGGCCGTCAGATGCGTGAAAGGAGACATCCGACCGATCCACGCCGGCCATCCCCAGGTGTCGGCGAACACCTTCAGGAGGAACCCTCCCGCGGCCGGTACGCATCCGGCGACCGTGACCGCGCGCGGAGCCCAGGCGAGCGCGAGCGCCCCGGTGCCCAGGCACAGGAAAACGACGGGCAGAACGTTCCACGCCCCGGACAGCGCGGCGAGAAGACCGAGGCCGGCGCCGACCGCCCTGGTCCCGGCCCAGGTGGCCAGCCCGGCGACGGTCGTGAGCACGACCGCGCCCCCGACCGCCGCGGCGACCTCGGCGGTGAGCACCCGCACCCGGGTGACAGGCTGGGCGAACAGCAGCGTCAGCCGTCGCGAGGTCTCGTCCTGGGCCAGACCGGCGAGCCGGACCGCGGCGAACGCCCCGACGGGGACGGCCAGGAGCGCGAACAGCGTGGCCACGTACCCCTCGACGGTGACCAGCCCGCCGAAACCGGCCTGCGCGGCGAGCTCGGCGAAGCGGGGGTTGGCGGCGAGGAAGGCCGTCATCGAGACGGCCAGCACCCCGATGAGGAAGTAGTAGGCACCGATTCCCGTCGACCAGGCGGCCAGCGGCCGGAGAAGGCGGCGCACGGCGAACGCCCGGACCGAACCGAGCAGGACCCTCCGTGGCGCCCGGCCCGAAGAGGACGGCAGAAGGCCGCCGCGGACGTCCCGTCGCCCTGCCGCGGCGACGGCGGCGACGGCGAGCAGCACGCAGACGGTGCCCAGGACCGCCAACGGCCCCATGTGGTCCCCGTCGTAGGGGCGTGCGAGCGCCGCCATGCCGAAGGCTGTGAACCAGCGCAGCCACTCCAGACCGGCGATGCCGTCCCCGACCATCTTGAGCAGCATGCCCACGCCGAGCACCGCCACCGCCGCACCACTGGCCGCCGGCCGCGCGGCGAACACCTGCGACATGAGCGCGCCTACGGAGGCGAAGAACACCCCGCACAAGGCGAGGCCGGTCGCGTGCGCCATCGCGCCACCCGCGGCCGCACCCGCGGCGACGAGACCGGCGAACGCGGCCACGCCCGCCACGAGCGCCCAGACCACGAGGGTCGCGAGGTGGCGTGCCACCACGTTCCCGACCGGTACGCGCCCGGCGAGCAGGACGTCCCACCGGCCGGCGTCCTCCTCGCCCCGGGTGATCCGCGTCGCGGCGAGCAGTCCCCACACCGCGAGCAGCACGGAGAGCGCCGTCCCCGTCCGCCATACCGCGAAACCGCCGGCGTCATGCAGCGCCACCGGTTCGCCGAACAGCGTCCGGATCGCCGGATTGCCGGCCAGAGCGGCCAGGGCCGCGGCGTCGGACGGGCTTGCGACGGCACTGCGATGGGCACCCACCGCGACCGCGGACATCAGGGCCGTGAAGGCGATCACGACGACCGCTCCCCGCCATGTCTGCCGCAGCGCCAGGCCCGTGACCGCCCACGCGGCGGAAGAGGCGGCTCCCCGGTCCTTCCCGATCCCCGTCTCCACGGCCGTCACCGCTCCTGCCCGCCGTAGTAGCCGAGGAAGATCTCCTCCAAGGACGGCTCCCGCACGGCCAGGCTCAGCACGCCGCCGGCCGCCAGCGCCCGCAGGGCCGGCCCGGGCGGGCCGGTGAGGATGAACCGGACCGTCGTCGCGCCGGTCGCCTCGACCTCCTCCACGCCGGGCACCCGCGTCAGGTCCGGCGGCGCGGTGGCGAAGCCCGCCGTCACCTCCGTGCGATGCAGCCGTCGCAGCTCTCTGACAGTCGCGACGTCCACCAGCCGTCCCGCGCGCAGGATCGCCACCCTGTCGCAGACGGCCTCGACCTCGGCGAGCTGGTGCGAACTGAGGAAGACGGTCTGGCCATTGTCCCGGGCCTCACCCACCGCCCGGCGGAACTCCCTCTCCACCAGCGGGTCCAGACCGCTGGACGGCTCGTCCAGCACGAGCAGAGGAGCCCGCGTGGCGAAGGCCGCGATCAGCGCGACCTTCTGCCTGTTCCCTGTCGAGTACGTCCGGCCCGGCTTGGACGGATCCAGACCGAACCGTTCCACCAGCTCGTCCCGGTAGGCGAGGTCGGTGCCCGGCCCCGTCCGCGCCAGCAGTTCGAGCGTCTCGGCGCCGGTCAGCCGGGGCCACAGCGCCACGTCGGCCGGCACGTGGGCCAGACGGCGGTGCGTCACGGCCACGTCGGCGGCGTCCGCACCGAAGACCCGGGCACGGCCGGCGGTCGGCCGGGCCAGCCCGAGCAGCAACCGGATGGTGGTGGACTTGCCGGCGCCGTTGGGCCCGAGGAACCCGAACACCTCGCCAGGCGGGACGCTCAGGTCGAGCCCGTCCAGCGCCGTCGTACGGCCGTAGCGCTTGGTGAGGGACTCGGTATGAAAGGCGGGCGAGACCATGAGGCCTCCACGAGAGGGAACGGCGGGCGCACGGCCCCTGACCGCCGACCAGACTTCCCGGCACACCAGTCGTGAACGTACTCCCGCCCGAGCCCACTCGACAAGAAGCAACTACCGACTGCCGCCGAGGACATCAGAACGCGACGCGTGTCACCCCCTCCCAGAGGGCCCGTTCTCGGCAGGGGCGGGGCGGATTCCCGCACGCCGTCCTGGTGCGGAGAGCTCGACATACGCGGGCCGGTCGCAGCGAGCCGTCCCGTCCCGCCTGCGGGCGTGCTCCGCGCCTTCGGCCATCGACCGAGTCGAACCGATGACCGCTCCGGAAAGCTCCGGCCCCGGAAGCGGACTCAGCAGTCGCCCTGCGAGACCTTCACGGTCAGCCGGACGGTATGGACCTTTCCCAGGCTGCGCGGCGGTTCGGGGGGAGAGAGGCGCACGCAGAAGGTTTCGGACAGGTGGGCCGCGCTGATCTCGAAGCCGTCCTCCGTGGGACTGCCCAACGCACCGCTCCCGGTGCCATCGTCGGTGGGCCTGATGACGAGGTCGGCCACGGGGCCCTCGTCCGTTGCCTCGATGGCGTCCCTGATCAAGCTGTCGTAGCCGAAGTGCACCCGCTGCGGCCGGGCCTCCAGCTCGCGGGCAGCCTCATGAACGGCGCCGCGCAGCTCCGACTCGCTCCACTGGCCGGTGTCGGAGACGTAGAGGTAGAAGCCGACCAGGCCGGCGACGGTCGCGAGCATCAGCACCCGGGCCACGGGGCTCCGCGTGTTGTAGACCCAGCGGCCCCTCTGCACGAACACGGGCTCGCGATCGCCCCACGACATGTGATCCTCCTCGTATGTTCCGATCTTCCGTGCCCGGACGCGTCACTGTCCGGGCACGGGAACCCATCGGGGTCGGGCAGTACAACCGAGCGCCTTGCTCACCCTCGGCACCCCTGTGCGGCGTTCGCTGACGTCGCCCCACGCGCCGGCAACAGCGTCGATGCCCTCCTCATCCGCTGTGCGGAATGCCTGTACGACGGGCAGCCCGCCGACGGTGGGCGTGCATCGGGGAACTGCTGCTCAGGTCCAGTTCGGTACGTCTCGACTGGTCGAGGACCGCGCCACGGCTTGGCGAAGGCGCCCATCTCGGCGCTCCGAGGTCGCGTAGCGGTGGGAGACGGGGATCCGTCAGGCCGCGGTCGTCCGGCGGCGCTTGAGGGCGAAGACGACGCCGGTGCCGGCGAGGACGGCCATGCCGCCGACGGTGGCGAGGACGGGAAGCTGGGAGTCGGCTCCGGTCTCGGCGAGGACGCCTTCGGGGTTGAGCTCGATGTCGCCGGCGGGCTTGCCGGGGAGGGGCTTCTTTCCGCCTTCCTGCGGTTCGGCCTCGTTCGTGTCGCCGGGCTCGGTACCGGCGGCGAGGATGTCGAACTCGTAGAAGTTCTGGTCTCCGGCGAAGACGCAGTTGCCCTCGTCGTCGGCGTAGACGCCGATGGTGATGGCGAAGCCGGAACCGGCGGGGGCCTTCTCGTCGACGCTCAGGCGCAGGTCGATGGAGAGGGTCTCCTTGGCGCGGACGTCGGTGTAGCCGAGGTAGCCGGCCCCTTCGTCGTCGGCGGCGAGGGAGATGTCGGTCCACTGGCCGGTGTCGGGGTTCTTGAACTGCAGGGTGAGGTGGCCGGTGGTCTCCCCCCAGGTGTCGGCGTCGATGGCGGCGGCGAAGACGCCGAGGTCGACGCGCTGGTAGGCCTTGTCTCCGGTGTTGACGACGTTGAGCTTGAAGGGGTGGAACCCGCTGCCGGCGACGACCTGGGAGGGCAGCCCGGACAGGGTGGTGCTCAGGTTCTCGTCGATGGCCGGTTCCTGCTCGCCGTCGCATATGTCGGCAGGGGAGGACACCGTCGAGGAAGGCGTGGGCGTGATGGCGCCCTGCGTGGGGGTGGGCTGCGTGGAGGGTGTCCGGTCGGGGGTCGAGGTGACCTCCGGCGTCGCGGTGCCGGGCGCGGAGGTCTCCACGGCGGGGCCGGCCGAGTCGGTGGCGTCGGGGGTGGGCTGGGTCTCCTCCTGCCGGGGAGCGGGAGAGGTAGTCTCCTCGGCCGGGGCGGTCGTCTCATCGGAGGCCGGAGGGGTCTCGGACTCCTCCGTCGCGGGCGCGGTGGTCTCGCCGGCCGGTGCGGTGGTCTCGGTGACCGGACCGGGGCTGGTGACGGCCGCGGTCGCGGACAGGAGCGAGACGGGGGCGAGGACGGCGGTCGCGGCGGCGACGGCAGCGGCTCGGCGGAGCTTCATGAAGACCCTTGTGTGACTCGGGGTGCCGACGGGGGCGGCACGTGCATCGCACGGTGACGTCCGCCTTCCAGGAGGAAGCCGGTGCTCAGCACACAGGTGAAGAGTGCAGGGCCCCACGCCTGCGGGTCGCGAGAAAGGCTTACTGCAGCGGAAGCCGCCACAAGTGGAGCGAGCCCCCGGCGGACCCTTCGGCCCGGCAGGCGCTTGCGCAGCAGCTGGGGCAGAGCTGCGGCTCCCACCACTGCCGTGATGATTCAGAAACTCACCACAGTCCTCCGTGCCGATTCCGATGGCCGCCGTTGATGCGTGTGGCCCCATGTTTCCAGCCAGAGCGTAGCGGTAGGAAACGGTGTGCCGGAGGCATCCCTTCTCGGTGGGTGAGAGACGCCCAGGGCGGGATGGAGCTCTTCGACGTGATTCCAGGACCGCTCAGGTCGCTACCGGCCGACCTTCAGTTGCCGGGCCCCGGCAGTGTGGGGCAGGGATTCGTGCACGTCAAGGGCCCGACAATGCCGCGTATGGAAGGTGTAAGTTTCCTGGTGGTGTGCCGGGAAGTCTGGTCGGCGAGCAAGGGACACGTGTCTTCTCTGCCGATCGGGGGACTTCCTTCATGGTGCTCGTCGCCGTCTTCGGGGCCGCGCTGCTCGTCGCGGTTCTGCTGTCCGGGCTCGCCGCCCGCACCGTCCTGTCGACCTCGCTCCTGTTCCTCGTGGGCGGCGCGCTGGTCAGTGACGGCTTCCTCGGCCTGATCCACGTCACGCCCGAGAGCGAGATCGTCGCGGTGACCGCCGATCTCGCCCTGTTCGCCGTGCTGTTCACCGACGGCATGCACGTCTCCTTTGCCAAACTGCGGGCGAACTGGCGCAATCCGGCCAGGGCGCTGGGAATGGGCATGCCGCTCGCCTGTGTCGGCATGGCGCTGGTCGCCCACTACCTCGTGGGCCTGGACTGGACGACGTCCTTCCTGGTCGGCGCTGTCCTGGCGCCGACGGACCCGGTGTTCGCCTCCGCGATCGTGGGCCGCAAGGAGGTGCCGGCCCGGCTGCGGGAGCTGCTGAACGTCGAGAGCGGCATCAACGACGGACTCGCCCTGCCGGTGGTCCTGGTCCTCATCGCCGCCGCCGGACCCACCGCGGCCGGCGCGGAGGCGTCGTACGGAAGCATCGCCCTGGAACTCGGCCTCGGCCTCGCCTTCGGCGTGCTGCTCCCGCTGCTCGTCAACGGACTCGTACGCCTGCCGCACCTCGGCGCCGAACCCAAGCTGCAGCCCCTGCTGCCGCTGGCCACCGGGATCATCCTGTACGCCGCCTGCCACCTCACCCACGCCAACCCCTACCTCGCCGCCTTCTCCGCGGGCGCGGTCCTCGCCGCCGTCGCGCCGGAGTCCCACAAGACGTTCGAGCCGCTCGGGGAGGCGCTGGCGGAGCTGGCCAAGTTCGCCGCGCTCCTGGTGTTCGGCGCGCTGCTGACCCCACAGCTGTTCGGCGACCTGTCCTGGGGCGGCTACGCGGCGGCGATCCTCGCCATCGTCCTGATCCGGCCCGGCTCACTGCTGCTGTCCCTGTGGGGCACGCGGATCGACCGCCGGGAGAAGCTGGTGGCCGCGTGGTTCGGCCCGAAGGGCTTCGCGTCGGTCGTCTACGGACTGCTCGTCCTCCAGGCCGGCATCCCGCAGGGACAGGAGGCGTACACGCTCATCGCGGTCTGCATCGCCTTCTCGATCGTCGCCCACAGCAGTACCGACGTTCCCATCGCCCGCCTCTTCCACGTCGACGACCTCGTCGACACCGGCACCACGCCCGGGCCCGCTTCCGGTGACGGGACGAGCACAGGAGGATCGGTCCCTCATGCACGCACGTGATCTGGCCTGGCCCTGCACCCCGGTCCGCCTGGACACCCCCCTCCACGAGGCCGTGGGGCTCCTCATCCGTGAGCGGACGCCGGCGCTCGTCGTCGTGAGCATGGACGGACACCCCTTCACCGCCGTACCACCCGCCACGATCCTCAACGCCGCCCTGCCCCGCCCCGTACGCGACGACCCCCTGCTCGCCGCCGTCGTGGGCGAAGCGCTCGACGACACGGTGCGAGCCAGGGCCGACGCCCTCTCCCTGGCCGACGTCCTGCCCCAGCGCCCGCCCGCACCACCGGTCGTCAGCCCCGACGCCTCGCCCCTCCACATGGCCGCCGTGATGGAACGCACCGGCAGCCCCGTCGTCCTGGTCGTCGACTACACCGACGACCAGCCGCACCTGCTCGGCACCGTCGACGCCACCACCCTGCTCCAGCACTACTTCTGAAACCGGACCCCGGGCACTTCCCGCCCGCCCCCAGGGGAGGCATGGATACTCGACGCCCCCACCAGCGGCCTCACGCACGCCGGCCCTTCCGTACACCGGACCCGCAGATGACCTGGGCATCGTGCGGTCCGGGGACCGGGTTCCTAGGCGGCGGTGGTCGTCAGCGTCAGCGCCAACTGCGACTGGTCTCTGAACGAGCTGCTTCCCGTCCGCAGCGGTGGCCGTGCCGCTCACCTAGCCCTACGGTGATCCATCGGTTCAAGTGCCCTCCAGAGGAGCGGTGTTGAGCGGTAGAGGGGGGTCGTCGGCGGGCATGGGGTGCCTGGCCGCGGGGCTGTTCATGGTGGGGGGCTTCGGGGGCCATTTCCTGGCCGTACCGGCCCACGTTCGCGGCGCTGCTCGACGCTCAGACGCCGCCGCAGAGGGTGCAGGGCCTCGCCCATCACGCCTTCCTGTACGGGATGGTGGTGCTGACGGCGTTCGCGGTGGCCGCCCTGACTGGGCGCGGGCGGAGGTTCGTCTGGTGGCTGGTAGTGGTCAGGGCCCTGGTGCTGGCGGTGATCGCGACGGTGGTGGTGGGCTGGGTGGAGCCCCGCGTCGCGGGTGCCCCGTGGAACGCCCGTGCGCTGGCGGAAGGCCTGGCGGCCGGTGCCGTCGCCTTCGTCTTCTGGGTCGTCGTGCGGTGGTGGGACCGCACCCGTCGGCATCGGCCGGTCGCCGGGCAGATCTGGCTGGCCAGGGTGCCGTTCCGCGAGGGCGGGGGAGCGCTGCCGCACTACCGCGTCGTGCTCAGGGCCCGGTGGCGGCATGCGGAGGTCCTGCAGATCACCACCAAGAACAAGGACGACCGGACCGATCACATCCGCATCCCCGACGAAGGGTGGGACCACGTCTCGGGGCGCGCCCACTGGGTGGAGAGGGGGCTGCCACCGCGTCTCGTGCCCTATGGCGACTTCGAGAAGGCCCGCCCGCAGGGGCGATGCCCCCGCACCACATGGCGGCTTCTCCGCGCGGCGCGGCCCGTCAGGACCTGAGTCTTCCAGTCACCGATCTCCTGACCCGCGAAAATCAATGCATGACGAACGGCATAGCTGTCCGGACAGGGCACCTCCCGGCGGGCGGAGATGGGTGTCAGCATGTATGGACGGACCGAGCGTGATCGCCAAGAATCCCTCTTGCTCGTCGTCACAGCACCCCCAAGGACGGGGTGAGCGGACGGATCCACGGAGCTAGGGGGAGGTCCGCGGTGTCGTTGTTCTGGCGGATCTTCGCGATGAATGCCTTCCTTCTCATCGTGGCCACTGGGCTGCTGTTGAGCCCGTGGGTCACGGTCTCTCACCCCGTTCTCTTCGACGAAGCCGTGGTGCTGACCGTCGGGGTGCTGGCCATGCTCGTGGCCAATGGCCTTCTCTTCCGGCACGGGTTGGCGCCGCTTGAGCGGCTGTCCCGCGCGATGGCGAAGGCGGATCTTCTGCATCCCGGCACGCGGCTCAAGGCCACCGGGCAGCACGAAATCGCGGAGCTGGTGGACACGTTCAACGCGATGCTCGACCGCCTGGAGAACGAGCGCGCCACCAGCAGCGCCAGGGTAGCGGCGGCTCAGGAGGCCGAGCGGCGGCATATCGCCCGGGAACTTCACGATGAGGTCGGTCAGGCCCTGACAGCCGTGCTCCTCCAGTTGAAGTGGCTGGCGGATCAGGCTCCCACGGAGTTGCGGAAGGACCTGCACGCGGCACAGGAGACGACCCGGGAAAGCTTGGACGAACTGAGGCGCATCGCCCGCCGGCTACGCCCCGGGGTGCTGGAAGACCTGGGACTGGTCAGTGCCCTGCGGGCGCTCACGGCCGACTTCACCACCGCAGGAGTCGCGGTGCGGCACGACCTCGACCCGGGGCTGCCGGGCATGGCGCCCGAGGTGGAACTGGCTATCTACCGGGTGGCCCAGGAAGCCCTGGCCAACGCGGCGCGTCACTCGCATGCCGACCGCATCGAGCTGGACCTCAGGTACCGGACGCCGGGAGCCGTGGACCTCGTCATCCGTGACAACGGGCACGGCCGTCGAGACGCCGCAGAGGGATCCGGCATCCGGGGCATGCGTGAACGCGCGCTGATGATCGGAGCGGAGTTCTCCATCGGGACCTCACGGGAGGGCGGAACAGCGGTGCGTCTGCGGGTACCGGTGACAGCGGGAGCCGAGCGGTGACCACATCTGCGACTCGCATCCTGCTTGCCGACGATCACGCCCTGGTACGTCGTGGTGTGCGGCTGATCCTGGACGCAGAACCGGACATGTGTGTCGTGGCCGAAGTCGGCGACGGGGCCGAGGCCGTCGCCGTGGCACGTCAGGTACCGGTCGACCTGGCGATCCTGGACGTCGCCATGCCCCGGTTGACCGGCCTGCAAGCCGCACGTGAGCTCTCACGTGCGCATCCGGGCCTGCGCATCCTGATCCTCACCATGTACGACAGCGATCAGTACTTCTTCGAGGCGCTGAGGGTGGGAGCCAGCGGGTACGTACTGAAGTCCGTGGCGGACCGTGACCTGCTCGGCGCGTGCCGTGCGGCCATGCGTGGGGAGTCGTTCCTCTACCCCGGTGCCGAGACCACGGTGATCCGCAAGTACCTCGACCTGGCAGAGGACGGCAAAACCCTTCCGGAGAAGGCGATCACGGACCGTGAGGAAGAGATCCTCAAGCTGGTTGCCGAAGGCCACACCTCGAAGGAGATCGGCGACCTTCTGGTCATCAGTGCCAAGACGGTGGAACGCCACCGGGCGAACCTGTTGCAGAAGCTCGGACTGCGCGACCGGGTCGAACTCACCCGCTACGCCATCAGGACCGGCCTGATCGAGCCGTAACAACGACCTTTCCGACAAGCCTCCGGCCCCGCCGGCCGCGAGGCGGCCCCGCCATGCCGCCGTCCCCTGACGGTCCTGACCTCTATCCCACAGCCGCGCCCTCCCACCCTCCTGTGGGAGGGCGCCGGGACCGGACTTCGCACCGGCCCCAGCACCACCATGAGAAACGCATACAGGGAGAAAAGTGACCAGCTATATACCGGAGCCCTCATCAGAGTTCCGCTACCGACCAAGACTCGACCAACACAAGGGCATCCGCACCACCGCGGTCGGAGTGGCCCTGCTCATGTCGGTGTCGATGCTCTACGGCGCCGAAGCCGCCGTCGCCGCGCCCAGCGGTCCGCAGGCGGCGGAGGCCCCGCAGACGCCGCTCGCCGCGACGTCGGCCACTGACATCGCCTCTGCCCGTGTGGCGGCTCGGCTGTCGGGCAAGCGTGTCGAGGCGTTGTCAGAGCGGACCGAGTCGTCGACGACGTGGGTGAACGAAGACGGTTCCCTCACGACCGAACTGTCCGCCGGACCTGTCCGCTTCCAGGACCCGGCCACCGGCGACTGGCGTGACGTCGATGTCGAGCTCGTCGGCGCCTCGGACGGCTCTGTCGTCTCGAAGGCCCACCCGCAAGGACTGAAGCTCGCAGGCAAGTCCGGCACCAAGGCCTCCTCCCTGCGTGCCGCCCAGTCCGCCCCGGCCACGGACCTGGTGACCCTGGGCACCGGTGACGAGGCGATCACCTTGCAGTGGCGCGGCGGCCTGCCCGCGCCCAAGCTCGACGGCACCCGCGCCACCTACCAGGACGCGGTACCCGGCGCGGATGTGGTCGTGGAGGCCACGCGTACCGGCTTCGAGCAGTTCGTCGAGGTCAAGGCCAAGCCCGCTGCAGGGTTCTCGTACACGCTGCCGCTGAAGACCAAGGGCTTGAAGGTCGAGCAGCAGTCGGACGGCAGTGTGGTCTTCACGGACAAGATGTCCAAGAAGAGCGCAGTCATGCCCGCCCCGGTCATGTGGGACGCCACCGTCGACGAGGTTTCCGGTGAGCACACCCGCCGGGCCAAGGTCGCCATGAAGGTCGTCAAGACCAAGGGCGGCGTCGACCTGGTCCTCACCCCGGACGCGGCCTTCCTGGCCGATCCGGCGACGAAGTACCCGGTGACCGTCGATCCGTCGACGTCCGCGCTGGGCAATCTCTTCGACACCTACGTCCAGCAGGGCGAGACGGTCGACTGGTCGGCCGACACCGAGCTGGACCTGGGCAACCCGGGAACGAAGAACGCCGACGGCACCTATCGCACCGCGCGTTCCTTCATCACCTGGAACACCGCGCCGGTCGCGGACGCACTGGTCTCCAGCGCGTCCCTGTCACTGTGGAACTTCCACTCCGGCAACACCGACTGCACCGCCCAGCCGTGGGAAGTGTGGACGGCGAACAACGCCTCCACGGCCTCGCGCTGGACGAACCAGCCGGCGATGGTCACCAAGATGGCCACCTCCACCCAGACCAAGGGCAATCCGTCCTGCACCGCCGACGGGTGGATCAGCGCGGACGTCACGAACCTGGTGCAGCACTGGGCGAACAACAAGTGGTCCCACGCCGGCATGGGTCTTCGTGCCACGGACGAGAACGACATCAAGGAGTGGAAGCGGGTCAACTCCGCCAACGCCGCCTCGAACGTTCCGAAGCTGACCGTCACGTACAACTACCGGCCCCGCACGGGAACGAAGCAGGAGGCGGGCGCTCCGTTCTTCTCCTACGGCGGCGCCTACGTCGTCAACACCACGACGCCGATCCTCCGTGACACGTTCGTCGACGCCAACGGCGACAAGGTCAACGGCACCTTCCAGATCTTCGACTCCGCCACCAACGCCCAGGTCGGCAACGTCATCGTGTCCCCCTGGGTGAACTCCGGGCAGGTCGCCTCGGTGACCGTCCCCGCCGGGGTCCTCACGAACGGCAAGACGTACAAGTTCCGTACGTCACCGTACGACGGCACGCACTACAACCTGGGCTGGTCGGCGTGGAAGACCTTCACGGTCGACACCACCGCCCCCTCCGCTCCCACCGGCATCACGTCGACGGACTACCCGTCCGCCTCGTGGGTCAAGGGCGCGGGGCAGGCTGGCACCTTCACCGTGACCCCGCCGTCCGGCACGGACCACAACTGGCTCGAGTGGTCCCTGGACGGTGTGACCTGGACCAAGGTCACCACGGGCGGCGCCTCGGGTGCCAAGGCCATCTCGGTCACCCCGCCCAAGAACGGCACCCACACCCTCCAGGTCCGCGCGGTCGACAAGGCGGACAACAAGTCCGAGGCCGTCGACTACACCTTCCACGCCGGCCCCGGCGGCTTCGTCCAGCCGGCCGACGGCGAGCGCACCGCACGCCGCCTCCCGCTCGTCGCCGAAGCCGACGGAGCCAAGTACGACAAGGTGTCCTTCTCCTGGCGCCGCTCCGAGGCCGACGCCTGGGCGCAGATCCCGGCCGGACAGGTGACCTCCGGCGGTACGCCGCTGACCGCGTGGCCGGTCCCGATGACGGGCGGCAAGAACGCCCCCCTGGTCTGGAACGCGACCGACACCGTCAACCCGGACGGCACGGTCCAGATCAAGGCCGACTTCACCGGCCCCGGTGGTACCGGTGCCACCCAGCCCCTCTCCGTCGTCGTCGACCGCAACGCCAGCGGCGCGGCCGTCGACGAGGTGGGACCCGGTTCGCTCAACCTGCTCACCGGTGACTACTCGCTGTCCGCCGACGACGCCTCCGCCTTCGGGCTCTCCGTGTCCCGCACAGCCTCCTCCCGCACCCCGGACAAGGGCGCCAAGCAGGAGGGGCAGGCACCGATCTTCGGCAAGGAGTGGGTCTCCGGCACCGTGGCCGAGGCCACCGATTCGGACTACTCCCATATCCGGCGGATCTCCGACACGGCCGTCGCCGTCGTCGACTCCGAGGGCGAGGAGACGCACTTCACGGCGAACGCCGCCAGAACAGCCTGGGTGCCCGAGACGGGCTCCGAGTTCCTGACCCTCACGGGCAACGTGTCCGGTTCCTTCACGCTCACCGACACCGAGGGGACGGTGACCGAGTTCACCAAGCCCGACGCGGCCGCCGCCACCTGGCAGGTCTCCTCCACGCTCCTGGACGGCCTCGCCGGCACCACCACCACGGTCGTCTCCGAGACGGTGACCGTGGACACCAAGAAGCTGTCCCGGCCCAAGCGGGTCATCGCCCCCACCTCCGCCGCGACCGCGGCCACGTGTACGGCGACCCCGGCCACCAAGGGCTGCCGGGCACTGGAGTTCGTCTACGCCGCCACCACCACGGGTACCGACACTACCTTCGGTGACTTCGCCGGCCAGGTGAAGGAGATCCGGCTGTGGTCCACCGAGCCCGGTGCCGCCGCGGCCACCTCCAAGGCCGTGCAGACGTACGCCTACGACGCGTCCGGCCGACTGCGCCAGGCATGGAACCCGCAGATCAGCCCCTCCCTGAAGACCGAGTACTCCTACGACGCGGCGGGCCGTGTCACCGGCCTGACCCCTGCGGGGGAACTGCCCTGGACCTTCACCTACGGCAAGGCCGGCAACGCCGCCACCGCCGGTGACGGCATGCTCCTCAAGACGTCCCGCTCCGGCCTCCAGCAGGGCACCAAGGACGTCGAGTCCGGCACCGCGTCCACCTCGGTCGTGTACAACGTGCCGCTGACCGGCACCACCGCCCCCTACAAGATGGGCGCGGCGGACGTGAAGGCCTGGGGACAGCTGGACGCCCCGACCGACGCGACCGCCGTCTTCCCCGCCGACGCGGTACCCGCCTCCCACGACGGCAGCACGCTGACCTCCGGCTCGTACACCCGCGCCGAGGTCACGTACATGGGCGTCTCCGGCCGTTCGGTGAACAGCGCCACGCCCGGCGGCCACATCACCACCACGGAGTACGACCGCTTCGGCAACACCGTCCGCGAACTGTCCGCCGGCAACCGCGCCATCGCCCTGGGCATCGGCGCCGCCGACAAGGCCGCCCAGTCCGAGCTCGGCATCGGCCTGCTCACCAGCGCCGACCGGGCCGACCTGCTGGCCACCAAGTCGGTCTACGACGGCACCGGTATGCGCGAACTGGAGGAGCTCGGCCCGCTGCGCCGGATCGAGCTCACCGCCGACCTGAAGTCCGGAACGACGACGCTCGTCTCCGCCGGCACGTCGGTGACCGCCCGCTCCCGGAAGGTCAACGAGTACGACGCCGGACGTCCCACCGACGGCACAGCCAAGGTCAAGGACCAGATCACCAAGGTCACCACCGGAGCGGAGGTGCGCGAGCACCCCGGCATCCACGGCGAGACCCGCATCACCCAGACCGTGTACGACTGGGCCAAGGGCATGCCCACCCAGACGATCAAGGACCCGGGCGGTCTCTCGATCACCGAGACCACCGAGTACGACGCCCAGGGCCGCGTCATCAAGCAGCGGCTGCCCGGAGCCACCGGCACCGACGCGGGCACCCGCGTGACCACCTACTGGTCCGCGACCGGCACCGGCACCTGCCAGGGCCGCCCCGAGTGGGCCGACCTGGTCTGCTCCACCGGACCCGCCGGCGCCATCACCGGCGGCGGCTCCAACCCCACCCAGCTGCCGACCACCACCACCGAGTACAGCTGGTGGGGCGGCCCCGCCAAGGTCTCCGAGACCGCCAACGGCAGCACCCGCACCACCACGACCACCTACGACAACGCCGGCCGCGCCACCAAGGTCGCCGTCACCGGCGGGATCGGCCAGGCGGTACCGGAGTCGACCAACGAGTACGACCCGGCCACCGGGCGCATCGTCAGGACGGTCTCCCCGACCGGGGGCACCATCACCAAGGCGTACGACAAGCTCGGCCGCCAGACGTCCTACACGGACGCCGACGGCGGCGTGACCACCACCGAGTACGACCTGCTGAACCGGCCGGTGAAGGTCACGGACAACGCGCCCTCGACCGTCACCTACACCTACGACCACACGGCCGAGCCCCGCGGTCTGGCCACCAAGACCACGGACTCCATCGCCGGCGCCTTCCAAGCGACCTATGACGCGGACGGCTCCGTCGCGACGGAGAAGCTGCCCGGCGGCTACACCCTCACCAGCACCGAGGACACCACCGGCAGCCAGCTCAAGCGCACCTACACGCGTGACAGCGACGGCGCGATCGTCTACGCGGACACCGTGACCGAATCCGTCCACGGGCAGGTCACCACTCACGCGGGCTGGTCCGACCAGAAGTACGGCTACGACGCCACCGGCCGCCTGATCACCGTCGAAGACACCACCGACACCGTCTGCACCAAGCGGACCTACACCTTCGACAACCGCACCAACCGCAAGTCCCTCACACGCGCGACGGGCACCCCCGGCGCCGACTGCCCCACCACCGGAGGCACCACCACCAGCCACACCTACGACAGCGCCGACCGCCTCGTCGACACCGGCTACGTCTACGACGCCTTCGGCCGGACCACCTCGGTCCCCGGCAGCGGGACGGTCGGCTACTACACCAACGACCTCGTCCACCAGCAGACCGCCAACGGCACCCGGCGGACCTGGCAGCTCGACGCCGCCCACCGCTTCCGCTCCTTCAAGACCGAGACCGGCAGCGGCAGCACCTGGACCCAGACCGGCTCCAAGCTGAACCACTACGACGGCGACGGCGACAACCCCCGCTGGATCGTGGAGGACACCGCCACCGGCGCCCTCACACGCAACGTCGAATCCGCCTCGGGCGACCTCGCCGCCACCACCAGCAAGACCGGCGACACCGTCCTGCAGCTCACCACCATCCACGGAGACGTCGCCCTCCAGCTCCCGCTGGACACCAGTCAGGCACCCGTCGCCCTCGACAGCGACGAGTACGGCAACCCCCGCGCCGGCCAGCCCGCCACGCGCTACAACTGGCTCGGCGCCAAGCAGCGCTCCACGGAGACCCTCACCGGCCTCACCCTCATGGGCGTCCGGCTCTACAACCCGGCCACCGGCCGCTTCCTCTCCCTCGACCCCGTCTACGGCGGAAACGCGAACGCCTACGACTACGTCCACGCGGACCCGCTCAACAGCTACGACCTCGACGGCAAGTGGGGCTGGTTCAAGAAGAAGTGGAAGCGCTTCAAGCGCAGCGGCGTCGGACGCTGGGTCAAGAGGAACCGCGTCTGGATCGCCGGTGGCCTCGCCGGCGTCGGCTGTGGCCTCGTGACCTTCGGAACAGCAGCCGCCGCCTGCGCGGTCATCGCCGGCGGAGCCGCCAGCGCAGGCGCTCAGTGGGCAGGAAACCGCCGATCCACCCGAAGCGAGATCATGTGGGCCGGCATCTCCGGCGCCGCGGGCTTCGGAGGAGGCGGCGCGGCCCTCGGCGCCATCGGCAGATGGGGACTCAAGGCCGGGCTGCGACGATGGCTCCCGGGAAGCGGCCGTCACGCCAAGTACAAGCCCGCCTCCCACCGCAAGCGGAACTGGTACTCGCGACGCTGGTGGTAGCACCTACCCACCGGTCTGACCAAGTCCGGTAACAGCACAACCATCAGGAACCGGGGCGCTGCCGCACCTGCACTCGCGAGCAGCGCCCCGACGTCCCCGCGCAAGGAGTGGAACAAGGTGAACGAAAGCCGCAGCAACGCCAAGATCATGCCGGTCTTGGCCGTCCTGGCCTTCGCGGCAGGTATCGCGTTCTGGGTCATGAGAGGAGCGCGGGAGAGCGCTGCGATGTTCGCCTGCTCGGCGGTCATCTTCGCAGCCTCATGGTTCTTCGCCGTGCGCGCCGCCCGCGGCGACGAAGAACAGAACTGACCCTTGCAGGACGGGCGGGCCCGGTGCGCAGTCGACCGCCGTACGGCTACCGCGCATGCCGGGCCCGTCGGCAGCCAGACCGTGCAGGGCCAACGGCAGGATCTGGTCCCGGATGAGGTCCAGGCTGACATTGGTCAAGGTCGAAGCAGGCTTCGCGCATCAGCTACGACCCACCGCTCTCTTCAGTGGCACGCATCCCACTGTGTCCGACTCGGGGCTTGACGTGGGGCGCTGCCATCGACATGGTTCCTCAGACCCGATCCGCAGCCTGTTGCCGTCCCAGTGGACGACCAGCGGGACTCAGAGCAACACGAATGGGCTGGCTGGTGACTTGAGTCAGAGACGCACCGGCAGTAGGCCGCGAACCTCCGACTCGGTGACCGCAGGCCAGGTGGCGGCGCGGTCGGTGAGGTGACACCCGCAGCAGTTCGGGGGCTTCGTCCGTGACCTTTCCGGGTGGCGCGGAGGGACTGAGACCAGTCCTTGGGCCTCCTGGAGTTGTGGCCGGTAAGACCTGATAGTGCGTCATATCGCCCAAGAACCAAACGGACTATACGCCGATGTCTGGGGCGTGGCCAGACATTCACATGACGCCTGCGCAGGGGGTCCAGGCCCATCTTGACCTGCAGGGAGGTGCTCCGTCCGGTGTGATGCTGCCAATCCACTGGGCCACCTTCAACCTGGCTCCGCACCCGTGGGCGGAGCCGGGGGAGTGGACGAAGGACGCGGCGGAGGCGGCGGGGCAGGCGGTGGCGTTCCCCCGTCCCGGTGAGCCGTTCGAGCCGGCGGGCAAGCTGCCCGCGGATACCTGGTGGCGCGGGGTGTCTCAGCCGATCGCCCGTCCGTGGCGCCGGCCGAAGCCGGCGCAGATTCCTGCCGAGGCGTCCGAGCGGGATCTAGACCTGGCGGGTGACCGGTGACGTCGGGCGAGGAGGAGCTGGGCAGGCTCGTGGCCCTGCTGACCCGTCTCTCGGCCGACGAGCGTGATCGTGCGCTGCGTGCTCTGGATGGTCCGTCCCGGAGAAAGCCTTCGGCGAGTATCCAGCAGTTCGTGCCCTTGCCCTCCCGGGCAGCCTCGTCCGCGGTTGTCGTCCGAACATGCATCGTAAGTTCGTGAGCATGAACCCGGAGGGGCCTCGCCGGTTTGGCGGCGGGGCTCCCTTTTCGTCCTGTATCGGGTTACTCGGGTGCAGCTGCAGCGTTGAGGCTCTTCGTTGCTGACGCTTCCGGTGAGGGTGACGGCAGTGATGGTGGTCATGTGGTTGGTCACTGCGGAGGACGCGAGTGCGGAGGCTGCTGGGTATACGGGACGGTCGCCCCGTGCTCAGAGAAGGGTCCGTGTCGCGCGGCTGGTCCGTGCGGAGTACAACTACGACCTCGCAAGTTCACCGACGGAGTCCCCGCTGCCCCACGAGGTACGGCTTCCCCAGCAGCCCAAGAAGCGACGGCTGGTGTGCGGACGGTGCCGCAACGACGACGCGGACGAGAGGGAGCGTCCGGCCGCGCTCGCCACGCGTCCTCGTGACCGGTGCCGCCACGGGGCTGAGGGCGTGAGCCAAGTCACCGCTTCGGCTACGTATCCGGCGTGAAGGCTGTCCCGTCGTACCGGTGTGTACAGCCATTCACCCCGCAAGGAGCCGTGAAGCGATGCCTCAACCCCCTCTGACCCCAGCCACCGGCCGACTGCCGCAGCCCCTGCTGACGGCGGCGCAGGCCGCACGCCGCGAGTTCCTCGTGGCGCTGGAGCCACTGCGTGGCGAGTTGTTCCGCTACTGCCGGCGGCTGACCGGCAGCGTGTGGGACGCCGAGGACCTGGCCCAGGAGGCACTCGCCCGGGCATTCACACGGGCGGCACAGACCCACCAGCCGGTCGAGCGGCCGATGGCGTGGCTGGTGCGGATCGCGACCAACGCCTACCTCGACCAGGTGCGCCGCCCGGCCCCGCTCCCCGTGGAGCCGGCAGAGCGGGCTGCCCCTGCCGGCGCCGATCCCGCCGAGGTCCGCGACGCGCTCGCGGAGATGACCACCCTGCTGGCGCCGCAGGAGCGTGCCGCCGTCGTCCTCAAGGACGTGTTCGACCTGCCGCTGAAGGAGATCGCCGCCATGCTGAGCACCACCGAGGGGGCGATCAAGGCCGCACTGCACCGTGGCCGCGGGCGCCTGGCCGATCCGAAGCGGGCAGCTGCGCTCGCCCGCCGTACGGCTCCCGACCGCGAGACCCTCGACGCCCTCGCCGCGGCATTCACCGCGTACGACCTGGACGGACTGACCGAGCTCTTCGTCCAGGACGCGGTCAGCGACGTCATCGGCGTCGCCCACGAAGTCGGACGGACCCAGATCGCCGCCGGATCGCTGCACCACACCCTGGTCCTGGAGTCCTTCGTCCGGTGGCGCGCCGAAGTCCGGGAGCTCGACGGCGAACCGCTGCTCCTGATGTGGGCCACCCCGGCCGACGGCAGCGACCCCGAGGCGGTAGAGGACGTCCTGCGCGCCGAGATCGTCGACGGCGGGATCACGCGCCTGCGCTGGTACTACTTCTGCCCCGACGTCCTCGCCGAGGTCGGCGACCGGCTGGACGTGCCCGTCCGAACCCACGGCCACCTCGTGTGACGAGTGTGGGCACCGTTCTTGCCTTGTCGCAGATAACAGGGCCGACGCGTGGTTACTGCCGTCCTGCGGTGGCACCTTTGGGCCCGTGCCGATCTGGAGCGCCGCACCGCAGGCACAGCGCCCGCCGGCGAGCTTCTGGATGCGGCGGTGAGCCGCTCGGGCCACCCGTTCCAGCTGGAAGTTCTCGGTGTCCATCGCGTAGTGCACATGAACGGCCTGCTCGCCGCAGTACACGACGTCGACCATCTCGGGCTCGTCGTAGGCCGCTTCGACCAGAGCCGTCTTGACCGGAAAGAAGGCGCCCTGGGCGACGGCGGCCGCGATCAGTCGGTCGCCCTCCTTCCCCGGCGGCACGGCGGCGGGGTCACCCATGAAGGCCGTCGAAGTCGCCGTCCGCGACGCCTCCGGGCTCGACAATTCCCTCGTCGGCGTCGCGCTGATGCGCAAGGCGTTCCAACCGCACCAAGACGGCAAGCCCGGCGGCCCGCTGGCCGACGCCGGCGCAGAGGGCGGCGAGCAGGAGGCCGAGTCCGCGCTGTTCGCCGGCGCCATGGGCCGCTACAAGAACCCCTCCAGCCACCGCACCGTCGACTTCGCCGACCCGATCGAGGCGGCCCAAATCATCCAGTTCGCCGACCTGCTGTTGCGCCAGGTCGACCGGGCCCGGGCCAGGAACAGCTAACGAGGAGCATTGGAGCCCGCATCGTCCAACCAGCCCGGAGACATGTGGTGACCTGGTGGCTTCCTGCAGTCGTGATTATGGGGTCGGCAGGCGGCGGGCGAGGTCGGGGGCGAGTTGCCCGGCTGCTTGGCCGAGTCCGAGGGCGAGGTCTCGCCGACGGGGGATGCGGCGAGACCTCGCCCTCTCATGTTACGTCGTACATGCCCCGCAGACCCCTTGTCCTGACGGTTTGTTCGCTATGCACACAAACGGGAGATGACTGGTTTGACCTCAGGGTTCGTGGGGGCCGGGGGTGCCACCTGCTCTGATGGGAGCCGCGCGCATCACACAGCCGCGCTGCCGAGTAGCTGGCCGCCCTCTGCTCCGTCCGGGCCTCGAAGTGCTGACTGCCGTGCCCGTGGAAACGACAGTCGGCGCGTTCATCCCTGACCCCCGAGGCCAGCACTGATCGTCTGGACGTGTGCGGCTGTATCAGGCGAAGGCGAAGGGTGTGAGTTCAGCCTCTGCGATGCGCTCACGCGCGAAGAGTGGTGCGACCAGTACCCAATCCTCCTTCGGGGGCGCACCGAATGATGGGTGAAAGGGACTGAACGTCCGGACGCGATCCGGCCTCGTGCCGGTGAAACCTCCCCGGAAGGGGATGCATCGCGATGACAATCAAGCGCTCCACCCGTCTGACCGCCCTCATGGCCCTGCCCGCGGCCCTCACCCTCGCCGTGGCAGCCCCGGCACTGGCCCATGACACCAACCACGCAGGTCAGCAGACGCAGCACGGCCGGAGCTACAAGGTCGAACTGCGGCAGCTGAACGACTCGGGCGCCCGCGGCACCGCCCAGCTCACCCTGCAGGGCCGCCAGCTCACGGTGAAGATCAACGCCCAGGGTCTGGTCCCCGGCCAGCCCCACGCCCAGCACATCCACGGCTCCACCACCGGGCACAACTTCACCTGCCCCGACGCCAGCGCCGACAAGAACGGCGACGGTATCGTCACCACCGCCGAGGGACTGCCCGCCTACGGCGACATCAACATCTCCCTGACCACCAAGGGCGACACCACGAAGGTCAGCGGTCTGGCTGTCGACCGGATGCCGGTCGCGGACAAGAACGGCAACCTGTCCTACTCGCGGACGATCGCCGTCTCCCAGGCCGTCGCCGACAACATCACCCGCCTGCACGTCGTTCAGCACGGCATCGACCCCAATGGCAACGGGGTGTACGACTTCGGCAAGGGCAAGAGTGAGCTCGACCCCAAGCTGCCCCAGGAAGCCACCGCCCCCGCCAGCTGCGGCACCATCGAAGGCCACGCCGGCGCCTCCATGGGCAAGAACTACTAGCCCTCAGCGAAGGGGTTGACGCCCACAGCCACAGCTATACGGGCCGTAGCCGTTCCGCCCGTATGACGGCCTCGGTGACCACTCGCCGCCGGGGCCGTCACCGCCCCTTGCTGAAGACCTCGACCGCACCTGGTTCGCGCGCCGCCGCGGTTTCAGGGAGCCCCGCTCGCATCATCCAGCCTCTGTGGCCGTAGGGCCTCCCGCTCAGCGCACCCAGGAGGATCCCATGCTTGTCCGTCCCCGCTCCCGCACACCGCACATGGTCGTGGCGATCGCGGTGCTGTGCCTGCTCATCGCCCTCGCCGGCTGTTCCTCCTCCGGCGGGCCCGCGCCCACCTCAACGTTGCCCTCGGCGCCGTCCTCCACGTCGGTCAGCGAAGAGCGCATCGTCATCAAGGACTTCCGCTTCGAGCCGGCCGACCTCACTGTCGCACCAGGAGCCAGGGTTTCCGTGGTGAACGAGGACTCCGCTCCCCACACCGTGACAGCCCAGGCCGCCGATGCCTTCGATACCGGCACCATCGAAGGCGGCGAGACAGCCACGTTCACCGCGCCGTCCGCTGCCGGCACGTATCGCTACCTCTGCGGCATCCATCCGTCCATGAGCGGCGCCCTCACCGTCCGCTGACCCGCGCGGCGTCTCACCATGGAGCGATCCCATGCATCACGATCCGACGCGGCCGGACAGCGGCCACCGGAGGCTACACGCCGCCGCCCGTCTCCTGGCGGCGGCCGGTCTCGCAGCCGACGCCTACCTTCACGCGCGTCTCGCCGAACGCTACGACGCCGTCAGCGCCACCCTCAGCCAGGGCACCCTCTTCAGAATCGAGGCAGCCATCGCCGCACTCGCGGCGCTGCTGCTCCTCGTCCGGCGCCGCCCTCTGGCCGACGCCTTCGCCTGGACCGTCGCCGCCGGCGGACTCGCTGCTCTCCTGCTTTACCGCTACGTCGACGTCGGCGAACTCGGCCCCCTGCCCAACATGTACGAGCCGGCCTGGTTCACCGAGAAGAATCTCGTCGTCATCGCCCAAGTGCTCGCACTTCTCGCCACCTCATTGCTCCTTCTCACCCGTCGTCGCCGACGAGGCCACGCTTGACGTCCTGCAGACCGGCGTGGCGGGCCCAGAGAATCAGCGGAACCTGGAGGGGAAGCCGCGCGTAGGCGACGGCTCTTGCGGTCGTCGAGCGGTGGCGCCAGTCGTAGGCCATCTTGACGTTCGCCGGGAACACTCCGGCGAAGAAGAGGGCGGTCGCGTGGGCGCTCGCCCTTCGGGTCGCCGGCAGCGCGAGACCGGCTGCCAGAGCCAGCTCGACCACGCCGCTGGCCGTGGTCCAGGCCCGGGGGCCACCCGGCAGAGAGCCCGGCACGATGGCGTCGAACTGCCGGGGCGCGGCAAAGTGAGCGAGGCCCGCCGAGGCCATCAGACCGGCGAGCAGAAGCGCGGAACGAGCAGGGGACATGGGGTTCCTTCGGGCAAAAGGGCGCCGGGGCAGGCGTCCGGGAAGCGTTCAGTGGCTGCGGCGCAGGCGGATCGGGTGACATTCACCGGCGGACGGGATGAACATGGCGGCGTCCAGCGGTCCTTCCCCCCACATTGTCTCCGGGGTGGAGGTACAGGGCGGGGAATCCAGACCGAGGGTTTCGGCTGTGCTGCGGGCGGCAAGACTGTGCCAGAGACCCGAGCGGCTGATCATGGCGTGGCGGCCGGCGGGCATGCGGATGCCTCGGACGCGGGCCCCGGCCACTTCGGCGCGATGGAGGTAGGCCCACGTGTCGGTGGCCGAGGTGATCCGGTCGGCCGGATCATGGAGGGCGATCACGGTGCGGTGCGCCAGGTGGGTGGCCGGCTCACCGGGAGGGCACCAGGGAGCGAGTGCCACGACGCCACGGACGTGCGGATCGTCGGCGGCGCGCAGCGCGGCCCGGGCGCCCATGGAGTGCCCGAGCAGCACCACGGGCAGAGGGCCGACCAGGTCGGCGAGTTCGGCCAGGGCCCGGCGCGTGTCGTGGACGGGGTCGGCGCGCTCGCCGTTCCAGCCGCGCATCCGGTAGCGGACGTAACCGATGAGGACGTCGGCGTGGCGGGGGTCCTGGCCGAGTACCCGGGCGAAAGCCTTCATCCGCAGGTCGGGCAGGTTGAGGGCAGACGGGGGTGCGAGGGAGTCGGCACGTCCGCCGTGCAGCAGCAGTACCGCGCCGGCCGCAGGCAGAAACCTGGGCTCGGGCAGGTGGAGAGCCGGGAAGGCGCTGCTCCGATCGGATCCGCTCATGTCATACGCTCCGGCTTTCCGGGAACGGCTTTGCGGGGTGGCAGGGGGAGGAAGCCGCTGGTGCGCGCGGTGTACGCGGCGTAGCCGGGGCGGTGGGCCATGTGCTTCTCCAGGAGGCGCTTGCCGCTGCCGATGGTGAGGAGCAGGGTCATCAGGACCGGGGAGACGAGGACGGCGAGGGCCGGCTGCCAGGCGGTGCAGGCGAGGAGGTACAGGCCCCACCAGACGAGGCTGTCCCCGAAGTAGTTGGGGTGCCGGGTCCAGGCCCACAGGCCCTCATCCATGATCCGTCCCCGGTTGGCGGGGTCCGCCTTGAAGCGTGCCAGCTGGTGGTCCCCGACGGCCTCGAAGGCGAGCCCGGTCGCCCAGACCGCGGCCCCGCAGTACGCCAGGGCGTCCAGGGGCGCCGAGCTGTAGGAGGCGGCCTGGACGGGCAGGGAGATCAGCCAGACGAGGGCGGCCTGGCCGAGGTAGACGGTGCGGAGCGCGTAGAGGGTCCGGTTGCCCGGTGCTTTGTCGAGGAGGGCGGTGTAGCGGGGATCCTCGCCGTGGCCGCGGGAGCGGTGGGCGATGTGACCCGCCAGGCGTAGCCCCCAGACGATTGTCGCCGCGGCGACGACCAGGCGCCGGCCGCCGTCGCCGTGGTCGGCGGAGAGCAGCCAGGTGACGGCGGCGACGGCGGCGAACGCGAGGCCCCAGGCGATGTCGACGATACGGTGCAGTCGGCGGCGCACGGCGATGGCGAAGGTGGCGAGGAGCACCGCCGGAGCCGTGGCCGCGGCGACGGCGAGGTTGACGGCGAGGGCGCCCCAGTCGGTGCCGTTCACGCCGGCATCGCCGGGTGGTACCAGGCGGCGGGGGTGGCCGGCATGCCGGACACGCCGTCGCGGGTGGGCCGTACGGCGAGGATCTGGTCGACGCCCATGCGGCCCTCGGCGAAGGCGAGCGAGGCACCGGCGAGGTAGAGCCGCCAGACGCGGGCGGTGGTCGTTCCGACGAGGTCCTCGAAGTCGCTCCAGCGCTGTTCGAGGGTGGCGCGCCAGGCGTCGATGGTGGTCGTGTAGTGCTCGCGGAGCGCTTCGACGGAGCGGGCCTCCAGTCCGGCGGTCTCCAGCACGTCCACGGTCCGGCCGACGGGGCGCATGTGCATGTCGGGGGCGATGTACGTCTCGATGAAGGCGCCCCCGCCGGGCGCGTGGGCGCCCCGGGACATCTGCTGGATCAGGAGCCGGCCTTCGGGGCGCAGCGCGTCGTGCAGCTTGGCGGCGAAGGCGGAGTACTCGGCGTCGCCGACGTGTTCGCCCATCTCGACGGCGGCCGCGGCGTCGTAGCCGCTCCCGTCGATGTCCCGCCAGTGCCGCAGCTGGACGTCCACGAGATCGGCCACCCCCTCGCGCGCGGCGCGTTCGGTGACGTGGTGGTGCTGGGCGCGGGACAGGGTGACGGCGGTGACGCGCGCCTTGTACGCGCGGGCCGCGTGGACGGTGAGGGAACCCCAGCCGCAGCCGACGTCGAGCAGGCGGTCCCCGGGGCCCAGGTCCAGTTTGCGGCAGATCAGGTCGAGTTTGTCGCGTTGCGCGTCGGCCAGGGTGTAACCCGGGTCGTCGGGCCGGGTCCAGTAGGCGCAGGAGTAGGCCATCGACTCGTCGAGGAGAAGGGCGTAGAAGTCGTTGGAGAGGTCGTAGTGGTGGCTGATGCCCGCGCGGTCGCGCGAGACGCTGTGCAGGCTGCCGGTCAGCCGTGCCCGCCCGTCGGGGCGCCTCGGGGGCGGACCGACGACGCCCAGGCGTACCGCGAGGGCGGTGGCCGCGGCCATGCCCGCCGGCCCGGGGCGTGCCGGGCGCCGGTCGCGGACGCTCCGGCCGGCCTGGGAGAGGGCGTCGGCCAGGTCGCCCTCGACGTCGAGGTCCCCGGTGACGTACGCCTCGGCGAGCCCGAGTTCGCCGGGCTGCCACAGCACGCGGCGCAGGGCGTCGGGCGAGCGGAGAACCACCAGGGGCGCGTCCGCGGGGCCCGTCTGGCTGCCGTCCCAGGCGCGCAGACGCACGGGGAGCGGCCCCGGGAGGAAGTGGCCGAGGAGCTGGGCGAGTCGGTCGGCAGTGCTCATCGGTGCGTTCCTTCGGTGAGGAGGAGCTGGCGGACGTCGAGGTAGCGGGAGCGGAATCCGGCTTCCGAGTAGGCGAGGTAGAACTCCCACATGCGCTGGAAGACGGGGTCGAAGCCGAGGCCGGTGACGGCGGGGCGGTGGGCGGCGAACCGTTCCCGCCACAGGCGCAGGGTCTCGGCGTAGTGCTTGCCGAAGCCGTCGTCGGCGACCGTGCGCAGACCGGCGGCGGCCGAGTGCGCGGCGATGGCCTCGCGGGAGGGGATCAGACCGCCGGGGAAGACGTACTTGCTGATGAAGGTGTGGGTGGCGGCGGTGTGGAGCATCTGCCGGTGGCCCATGGTGATGGCCTGCAGGGCGATCCTGCCGCCGGGCGCGAGCGCGCGGCGCAGGGCCCTGAAGTAGGCGGGCCAGTACTCCGCGCCGACCGCTTCGATCATCTCGACACTGATCACGGCGTCGTACCGCCCTTCCGCGTCGCGGTAGTCGCGCAGCTGGACGTCCACCCGGTCGGCGAGTCCGGCCGCCGCGATCCGCTCGCGGGCCAGGGCCGCCTGCTCGGCGGAGAGGGTCAGGGTGGTGACTCGCGCGCCGCGGGCGGCGGCCCGCAGGGCGAGTTCGCCCCAGCCGGTGCCGATCTCCAGCAGCCGGGTGCCCTCGCCGACGCCGGCGAGGTCCAGAAGCCTGTCGATCTTGCGGTGCTGCGCGGAGGCGAGGGACTCGAAGCGGGCGGGGAACCCGGTGAAGACCGCCGACGAGTACGTGAAGGTGGCGTCGAGGAACGTGGCGAACAGGTCGTTGGAGAGGTCGTAGTGGCGCTGGATGTTGGCGCGGGCCCCGTCGCGGGTGTTCCGGTCGGCGACGGGGCGGGCCGACACCCACAGGCCCCGGAGCCGGCGCAGCGGAGCTGGCACCAGCTCGTCGGCGTGGGCGGCGAGGACGGTCAGGACGCCAGCCAGGTCGTCGCTGTCCCATTCGCCCGCCATGTAGGACTCGCCGAAGCCGATCAGCCCGTCACGCCCGATGCGCTGGTAAAAGGCATCGGAGTCGTGGAGCGTCAGGTGCGGGCCCACCGCCGAAGGACGCGTACCGGCCGGAGGACCGGTCAGGGACAACTTGTCCAGGGCCCGGCTCACCAGGTACCGGGCGACGGCGGTCCGGGCAGGGCCGGCCGAGGGGATCCGGACCACGTCCGGCCAGTGGTCGGCGTCGACGTCCGCACGGCTGAGGGGCGCAGCGGTCGCGGAGCCGCCCGGCGGCGTCTGCTCGGGGACGTCGAGGGTGCGGCCGGCGAGCCGGGAGCGGCTTTCGGAGGTGAGGGCGGGGCGGGTCACGACAGCGTGCCTTTCTGCGGGGCGGAACGGGGACGTGGGTGCACGGGGAGTCCGCGCAGCAGCAGGTGGACGCCGTGGCGGCGGATGCCGGCCGAGACCGCGGCGGTGGACCAGGGTCTGCGCGCGGCCGCGGCCAGCAGCGCGGGCACGGTGGCGGGCCGGCGGCGGCCGCGGACGACCGCGGTGAACGCCCTGCCGTCGTCGTTCTCCAGGTGGACGGTCAGGGCCAGGCGCTCCCCGGGCAGCGGCAGGCGCATCCGGTAGCGGCCGTCGACCGCGAAGAACGGCGAGACGTAGACGGTTTTGTCCGCCACGGCCTCGTCCGCATCGTCCGTCCGCAGCAGGTAGCAGTGGCGCTGACCGTAGGTGTTGTGGACCTCCGCGACCACGCACACCAGGGAGCCGGAGGCATCGCGGCACCAGAACACGCTCAGCGGGTTGAAGACGTACCCGAAGACCCGGGCGTGCGCCAGCATCACCACCCGCCCGCCGCCCAGGTCGATGTCGTGCGCGGCGAGGAAGGCGTCGAGCCCGGCGCGGAGGGAGTCGGCGGTGCCGGCGAAGTGGTCGCGGGCGTCGAAACGGGCGAGCGGACGCAGTGGCCGGGGCAGCACTGGCAGGTGGTCGAGGTCCACGCACCACAGGTAGGTGCGGTGCCGCAGCGTGTGGTGCAGCGGCGTGCGGCGGACGTGCGTGATCACGCAGTCGTACAGCGCCGCGACGGGCTCCGCGCCCAGGAGGCCCGCGGATATGACGTCTCCTTCGGTGCGGGTCACCAGTCCACCCCCAGGGACCGGGCTGCCTCGACGCCGGAGCGGCAGCCGTCCTCGTGGAACCCCCAGCCGTGCCAGGCGCCCGCGTACGCGGTCACACCGGTGTTGAGACGGGGCAGTTCCTTCTGCGCCGCGACCGACGTGGGCGTGTAGACGGGGTGCTCGTAGACCATCCGCTCCACGACCCGGTCCGGGGCGATGCCGGTGTCACCGCCCAGCGTGACGACGTAGCCGGAGCCTGCGGGCAGGCGCTGGAGGCGCTCCATGTCGTAGCTGACGTGTACGGGTGCGGTGGAGGGCTCGCAGCCGGTCATGCGGTAGTTCCAGCTGGCGCGCGCCTTCGGAGAGCGGGGCAGGAGGGAGGTGTCGGTGTGCAGCACGGTGGGGTTGCGCGAGTACGTGAAGGCGCCCAGGAGCCGCTTCTCGTCGGCGGTGGGGTCCGCGAGCATGCGCAGCGCCTGGTCGGGGTGCGTGGCGATGACCACGGCGTCGTACGCGTCGGTGGCGCCGTCGCCGGTGGTGACGAGGGCACCTCGGCCCGTGCGCCGGACGGCGTCGACCGGGCTGGAGGTGCGGATGCGGTGGACGCGTTTGGCAGCGGCAGTCACGTAGGCGGACGAACCGCCGGTGACGGTCTTCCACTGCGGGGAGCCGGTGATCGACAGCAGACCGTGATGGTGCAGGAAAGCGAACAGGTAGGCGGCCGGGTACGACAGCGCGGTGCGGGCCGGGCAGGACCACACCGCGGCGACGAGCGGCAGGGCGAAGTGGCCGACGAAGTAGGGGGAGAACCCGCCCTCGCGCAGGAAGTCCCCGAAGGTGACACCCGCGTGAGTCCCCCGCGCGAGCAGCCGCCGGGCACCCCGGTGGAAGACCGGCACCTCTGCCAGGAGCCGAAGGTACCGCGACCGCAGGGCCGCACGGGAGGCGAACAGTCCCGCAGCGCCCCGGGCACCCGCGTACTCCAGCCCGCACCCGTCACACCGCACCGACATGCTCATCTCGGCGTCCTGCGTGCCGATCTCCAGCTCCCGGAACAACCTCAGCAGGGTGGGGTAGGTGCGCTCGTTGTGGACGATAAACCCCGAGTCCACGGCAAGTGCCCGACCGCCGGGGCCGGGCAGCTCACGGGTGTGGGCGTGGCCGCCGAGCCTCCCGTCCGCCTCGTACAGGGTGACCTCGTACGAGGACGCCAGGACGTAGGCGGCCGTCAGGCCCGCCACGCCGGCGCCCACGACCGCCGCCTTGCGCTGTTCGACCACCATTGCTCCCGCCACTCGACACGCCGCCCGACTGCTGCGTTTCACCCGTACTTCGCAGCAGTCGGGCGATCGGATTGGCGTGATGTGTGACCGCGAGGTGGAAGGTCCGGTCGAAGAGGTGTGCCGGTTCAGCCGGTGAGACCGGCGAGATGCGTGCTCAGCGTGACGGCGGGCGGGTAGCTGGCGCCTATGGCGGTGACGTGCTTCCAGTGCAGGCGGCCGTGGCCGTTGACGATGAACACCGACCGGCGCAGGCCGATCAGGGGTGCGCTGATCCCGAAGGACTTCGCCACCACACGCTCCTCGTCGGACAGCAGGGGCATGCTCAGCCTGCGGTTGCGGGCGAACTTCTGATGACTGTCGAGCCCTTGTGGGCTGATGCCCCACACGGTGGCACCGGCGGACTGGAGTTGGTCGATGCCGTCGGAGTGGGAGCAGAGCTGTGCGGTGCATACCGGTGTGTTGTCGCCGGGGTAGAAGACGAGAACGAGCGGCTTGCCGCGCTGCTCGCACAGGGTGTAGTCGCGGCGATGGAAGGTTTCGCCGTCCAGATGTCCGCCGGGCAGGCAGAAGTCGCCGACGATGTCCCCGATCTCCGGGATGCTTGCCATGAAGTACCTCGATCGCTGATCGTTGCGGAGCGCCCGGTCAGGCGGGCAGGGCCATCAGCAGCAGCGGGTCGGTGGTGGGCTGGGGGGATCCTCCGTCGGGTTCGAGGGTGAGGCCGACGGCGCCCGCGTCGGCAGGGTTCCCGGCGAGGATGACGGTGCCGTCGTGGTCGATCAGACCGGCCGGGAGCATCGTGCCGTCGTGGTCGAGCCACAGCTGGTAGGTCTTCCCGGCGCCGGGCGCCGGCAGGTTGGCGGCGGTGAAGACGGCCTGGTTCCGCTGCTCGGAGGAGACGACGGTGGTCAGGGCCCCGTTGGCGGCCTTGCCGTGCACGGTTTGGGCGTCCGGGGCCGCCAGGACGGCACTGACCGCGTCGAGCTGCTGCTGGGCCTGGCGGGCCTGCTGCTCCAGCTCTTGTTCGTTCTGTGTCTGCCACACCGCGACGCCGCCCAGTGCGACGGCGGCCACAGTGGCGGCCAGCGCCAGGGACACGGCACGGCGGCGCAGGATCCCGCCGAGGACGGGTGCCGCACCGGCGGCGGGGACGCGTGGGGGCAGCTGACGCACGCCGCCGACGGCGGCCATGACCTGTGCTTTGGCTCCGGGAGGCGGCGGCTGGGCGACCGCGGCGGCCAGGCGCGCCGTGGTCGCCTGGAACTCGGCTGCTTCCTGGCGGCATGCCTCGCACGTTTGGAGGTGGGCGTCGAAGTCCTTGCGTTCGTCGTCGTCGAGTGCGCCCAGTGCGTAGGCGGCGGCGAGGGTGTGGGCGTCGGTGGTGTGGTGGTTCATGTGGTCACCCCCATGCAGTCGCGGAGCCGGATGAGCCCGTCGCGCATGCGTGTCTTGATGGTGGGAAGAGGCGTGCGCAGGGCTTCGGCGACTTCACGGTAGGTCAGCCCCTGGTAGTAGGCCAGGGTCACGGCTTGGCGCTGGAGTTCGGTCAGGCCGCGCAGGCAGCGGCGTACCTGTTCGGACTCCAGGCGGGTCTCGACCTGTTCGGCGACCTCGTCG
>JOFO01000061.1 GCA_000721275.1 Microtetraspora glauca
CTACCCCGTCGAGCGCATGATGCGCGACGCCAAGATCACCCAGATCTACGAGGGCACCAACCAGGTCCAGCGCATCGTCATGGCCCGCAACCTCCCGTAGGGGCGGTCACGGGCCGTCACGGCCGGCGCGGGAAGGTCACCGGTTCGACTCGACGGTGACCTTCTCGTCGTTCTGGATCTGCTGCACGAGCTGCTTCACCTTCGGCATGTCCCACTTCAGCGAGCCCTGCGGCGCGCTGCCCGCGATCGGCATGTTCATCGACTTGCCGTCGCCGCCGCTGATGCCCTTCATCGCGAAGAACATCTGGCCGAGGTCCCACAGGGACATGTCCTTGTCGACGATCAGCGTGTCCAGGCCGGCACCCAGCGTCGGGTACAGCTCGAACGGGTTGAGGATCGTGCCCGGCGTCGCCGCCTGGTTGGCCAGCGCGGACAGGAACTTCTGCTGGTTCTTGGTCCGCGCCAGGTCCGACTCGGCGAAGGCGTACCGGGTGCGGACGAAGGCCAGCGCCTGCTCGCCGTTGAGGGTCTGCTCGCCGGCCTGGAAGTCGGCGCCCGACTTCTTGTCCTTGAAGCCCTTCTCGATGTTCATCTCGACGCCGCCGAGGGCGTCCACGATGTTCGCGAAGCCGGCGAAGCCGATCTCCGCGTAGTGGTCGATCCGCAGCCCGGTGTTGAACTCGACCGTGCGGACCAGCAGCTCCGGGCCGTCCATCGCGTAGGCCGCGTTCAGCTTGGAGCCGCCGCGCGCCGGGAACTGCTTGCCGGACTCGGAGCCGACGAAGCTCGGGATCGTCACCCACGAGTCACGGGGCAGCGAGATCATCGTGTTCCCGCTGGAGCAGGCCGCGAGGATCATCATCGAGTCGGTCCGCTTGCCCTCCGCGGAACCCGTGTGCAGCTTCTTCTTGTCCTCGGCCGTCATGCCCTCGCGGCTGTCCGAGCCGACGATCAGGTACGTCGTGCAGTCGCCCTCGGCCGGCCGCTCGATGACCTTGGCGAGGTCCACCTCGTTGCGCATCTGCGAACTGGCCCAGGCGTAGGTGCCCACGCCCCACGCGAGGACGCCGACCACCAGCACGATCGAACCGATCTTGATCCGCTTGCGCCAGTCCGGCGCCGGACCGGCCGGACGCGCGCCCGGACCGCCGGGGCCGGCGGGTCCCCCCGGACCGCCGTGCCCGGAGCCCTGCGGCGAGCCGTAGACCTGACCGGTGCTGTACCCGGAGTCGTACCCCGTGGCCTGCGCCTGAGTGAAGTTCGGGTTGTACGCCTGCCCCTGGTCGTATCCCTGCTGGTACTGCGGGGACTGCTGTCCCTGCGGTCGTCTCTGCACGTGCCGCATGGGGCGGGCGCCCTCGGGCTGCTCGGGCCACTCATTCATGCGGACCAGTGTGCCGGGCCCCGCGATCCGGGCGACAGGCCGGGTGGAAAATAGCACCGGTGCTGTTGCGAAGCTGATGCAAAGCGGACCACGCCGATACCCGGCATAAGGTGGAGGTCATGACAGAACAGGGTCAGATCCCGGGCAAGCCCACCTCGGCCTCCCGCACCACCCTCAGCCACATCATGACCAGCCACGACACCAACCTCCTCGGCACGGTGCACGGCGGCGTCATCATGAAGCTGGTGGACGACGCGGCGGGCGCCGTCGCGGGCCGCCACTCCGGCGGCCCGGCCGTCACCGCCTCCATGGACGAGATGGCCTTCCTGGAGCCGGTCCGCGTCGGCGACCTCCTCCATGTGAAGGCCCAGGTCAACTGGACCGGCCGGTCCTCCATGGAGGTCGGCGTCCGCGTCATGGCCGAGCGCTGGAACGACACCACCCCGGCGACCCAGGTCGGCTCCGCCTACCTCGTCTTCGCCGCCGTCGACGGCGACGGCCGGCCGCGCACCGTCCCCCCGGTCATCCCCGAGACCGAGCAGGACAAGCGCCGCTACCAGGAGGCGCAGATCCGCCGCACCCACCGCCTGGCCCGCCGCCAGGCCATCATGGAGCTCCGCGAGCGCCGCGCCGCCGAGGGCTACGAGGACTGACCCGGGCCGCGGCGGGCCGTCACCCGCCGCACCCGGTCCCCGGCGCCTACGGGCACACCACCTGGTCCCCGGTGACCGCCTCGAACGGTCCCCGCGCCGGCGCCTTCTCCGCCCGCACCGCCGTCACGCCCCTGTAGTCCCGCCCGAGCGTCACCCGCAGCGTCCCGCCCCGCTCCGGCACGGCCTTCAGCTCCGCCCCCGGCAGCGCCGCCGCCAGCGACTTCGCCGACCGGTCCCACCGCGGGTCGTACTCCACCACCGTCCGCGCCCGCTCGCCCCCGGGCGCCGTCGCCGGCGTCCGCGTCGTGTCGAAACCGGCCTTCCGCAGCGCCTCGTCCGCCTTCCGCCCGAGCCCGTCGGTCCGCGTCCCGTTGTAGACCTGCACCCGGATCTTCTCCGGCGCGACCTCCACCGCCACGGCCTTCGGCTTCCGCGCCGCCGCGCCCGTCTCCGCCGGCGCCGCCAGCGGCCGGTCCTCCCGCACCGCCGCGAACAGCTTCTGCGCCTTCTCCGCGTCCCACTTCACCGTCGACCCGATGCCCTTCACCGGGAAGTCCATGTCGTCGACCGGCACCGACACGAACTCCGACGACGCCGGCGTGAACCCCCGCATCGCCTTCGCGAGCGCCAGCAGCTGGTCCGTACCGAAGTCCTCGTCGGCCCGCACCGACCCCAGCAGCGTCGTCGACACCTCCCGGAACCGCACCGGATTGAACAGCACCCCGCCGCTCGTCAGCCGGTCCACCAGCGCCGCCAGGAACTTCTGCTGCCGCTGCATCCGCCCGATGTCCGCGGCCCCGTCGATGTGCCGGGAGCGCACGTACTGGAGCGCCTGCCCGCCGTCCAGCTCGTGCGTGCCGGCCGCCAGCTCAAGACCGGTGTACGCGTCCTTCACCGGCTTCGTCGTGCAGATCTGCACCCCGCCGACCGCGTCCACCGTCCGCATGAAGCTGGTGAAGTCGACCTCCAGATAGTGGTCGATCTTGACCCGGGTCATCGCCTCCACCGTCCGCACGGTCAGCGCGGGCCCGCCCTCGGCGTAGGCGGCGTTCAGCTTCACCGGGTGCGCCCGGTGCTTCTCGCCGCTGTTCTGGTCGGTGTGCTCGGGCAGCTCGGCGTACGAGTCCCGGGGCAGCGACACGACGCTCGCGCGGTCCCGGTCCTCCGAGATGTGCACCAGCAGCACGGTGTCCGTGCAGTGGCAGGGCGCCCCGCCCAGCCGGTACTTCCGCTTCTCCTCGGGCGTGATCCGGTCGCGCCCGTCGGTGCCGACGACGAGCACGTTCATGCCGGTGCCCGCCTGCGGCCGGTTCTTCATGTCCTTGAACGGGTCCACCCTGGTGATGCCGGTGTCCAGACCGGTCACCAGCGCGTGCCCGATCCCGCCGGCCGCCAGCACCACCACGGACAGCGCGGTCGCCATCCGCATCCCCCAGCGCGGGCGCCGCCGGGGCCGCCGCACCGGGGCGGGACCGCCGCGCCGGGGGACCGGCGGACGGCCCGCCGCGCCGGGCGTGCGGGGCGGACGGGGCGTGCGGGGCGGTGGGGGCACGGACGGACACCTCCGCGGCGGGGACAGGGGCCGTGAGCACCGTAGGCCCATACGATGAGCCGGTAGGGTCACCGCCCCCGGCGGCACGCACTTCTGTCCCCCGTTCGCGGTAACGCGGCCCGTCGGCGAGCGCCGGGCCCCCCGCATCCGCGATCATGCCGGGCCCGTGCGCGGAAAACGGGGGAGCGGTCGGCTCAGCTCTTCCCGTCCCACCGGTAGACCGAGTAGACGTCCATGCAGGCGGCCTTGGAGTTGGCCTCCTCGGGCAGGTCGCCGGCCGTGTTCGTCGGCCGCTTGTACGTGTCGCCCTCCCGCCAGTCGGCGCCCACGACGACGGTGATGCCCTCGGTCGAGGCGTCCGCGTGGACGGTGGAGAGCGGCAGCCCGAGGGCCTTCGCGACGGACTCGGCGTCCGCCCGGCCCTGGTCGCCGTCGGCCTTCGGGTAGGCGACGACCGTGCCCTTGCTGGGCCTGCCCTCCTGCGCGGAGGCGGCCTGGGTGAAGCCCTTGCCCTGGAGGGCGGTGGTGATCTTCTTGGCGCGGCCCTCGACGGCCGGCTCGTCGTTGCCGTCGGTGCCGTTGACGACCGTGACGGCGAGCGAGGCCGGGTCGGCCGCGGTCTTCTTCGGCTTCGCGGAGGCGGACGCCGACGCCTTCGGCTTGGCCGGCGCCTTGGCGCCGTTCTTGTCGAGGGCGACGTCGTCCCGGAGCATGCTCCAGATCTTCTCCGCCGCCGTGGCCCGCGGCTGGAGCCACGCCTTCGGGTTCGCCGGGTAGGGGTCGGTCGGGATGGTGACCGTGGTCAGCCGGTCGACCTTCACGTTCTTCAGCTGCATGCCGAGGTCGAAGAGCTTGGCGACGGTGTCGAGGCCGTCGGAGACCTGGAGCGCCTTGGTGCCGGTCTCCGCGAGCCCCATCAGCCGGCCGGTGTCGGTCCACGCGTTCTGCTGCTGGAGCTTCTTCAGCATGCCGTTGAGGTACATGTGCTGGGCCTTGGCGCGGTTCTGGTCGCTGCCGAAGGCGTGCCGGGTGCGCAGCCACTGGAGGGCCTGCTCGCCCTTGACCTCGGTGGTGCCCTCGGGGAGCTTGAGCCCGGACCCGCCCTTGACCTGGGCGGTCGACCGGTCGTGGACACCGGTCTTCACGCAGACGGGGACGCCGCCGACCTCGTCGGCCATCGCGACGACGCCCGCGAAGTCGACCATCATCCAGTGGTCGATGTAGACGCCGGTCAGGGTCTCCCAGGTGGTGAGGGTGCAGCCGGGGCCGCCGCGGGTGAGCGTCTCGTTGATGGGCCGGTCGGTGGTGGCCGGGTAGTCGGTGCCGTCCTCGCCCTTGCAGGCGGGGATCTTCACGACGGTGTCGCGGGGTATGGAGATCAGCGAGGCGTTCTGCCGGTCGGCGGAGACGTGCAGCAGCATCTGCACGTCGGCCCGGGGCTTGTCCTCCCGCAGGTCCTTGCCGCCGCCCAGGGCGACGTTCGCGTCGGAGGCGCGGCTGTCGGAGCCGATCAGCAGGATGTTGAGCGGGGTGTCGCCGAGCGCGTTCGGCGCGGCCTTCCGCACGCCGCTGCTGCCGCCGGCCCGGTCGCCGCTGCGGATGTTGCCGTTGAGGTGCTCGTAGTACGCGTATCCGGCGCCGGCGGTCCCGAGGACCACGGCGGCCACGCCGATCGCCGTCCAGCGCAGCGCCTTCTTCTTGCCGGCCTTCTTGGCCTGCTTGCGGGCCGCCGCCCGGCCGCCCGCCGAGCTCCGGGACGGGCCGGCGTCGCCGGTGCCCGAGCCGCCGCGGCGGCGCGCGGCCCGGCCGCCGGGCGCGGGGACCGGGTCCGGCCCCCCGGCCGGCTCCGCCGTCCCGCCCGCCCCGGTCGCCTCTCCGGCGCCGTGCAGGTCGTCGTCCCAGCCACGGTCTCGGGCGTGCGGAACGCCGGATCGCGTCCCCTCCCGTCGCACGCTGTTCTGTCCCACCCCAGGTCCCCTCATCGTCAAGGGCGCGCCGGAACCCGCTGTTCCCGGGTCACTGGGCGCACACCTTCTTGTCTGCTTCCACCTGACCGACGTCCGGCGCCTTCGTCGGACCGGTCATGGGCACCCCCGCGCCCTTGAAGTCGGCGCCGAGGACGAGCGTCATGGGCTCGCGCTCCGCGGCGTCCGCGGTGCCCTGCTTGAGGGCGGTGGCCGGCAGACCCATCATCGCGGCGAGCGCGCGGGCCTGGTCGGCCTGGTTCGGTGCGTAGCTGAGGTTCGTCTTCGCCGCCTTCTCGGGGGCGTTGCTCTTGTTGGTCGAGCGAAGGACGCCCTGCTCGTTCTGGAGCCAGTTGATGGTCGCCTGGGCGGCGCCCTGGATGCCGCTGCCGTTGTAGACGTCGACGCGGACCTCGGCGGCGGGGGCCTTGGGGCCCTCCAGGAGCTTCGCCTGGGCCTTGGCCTTGGCCTTCTTGGCGTCGGCCTCCTTCTTCTTGACCTCGGTGAAGGAGACGTCGTTCTCGATCATGCTGAAGATCTGCGGGGCCTTCACCGGGTCGAGGACGACGGTGGCCCGCTTCGTCGGCGGCTCGTCGGGGTTGTCGATGACCGGCACGGTCAGGAAGGTGATGTTCTTCAGGTCCACCTTGGCGAGCTCCTTCGCCAGGGTGACGAGCTTCGCCGCGCTGCCGATGCCCTTGTCGACGGTGAGCGAATCGGTCGCCGCGTCGGCGACGTCGTACAGCTTCGTCGGGCTGCTGAGGGTGTCCTCCTTCAGCTGGCGCATCATCGAGGCGAGGAACTGCTGCTGCTGCTTGATGCGGTCGAGGTCGCTCTCGTTGCCGAGGCCGTGCCGGTTCCGCAGGAAGGCCAGCGCCTGCTCGCCCTGGACGCGGTGCTCGCCCGCGGGCAGGTTGAGCTTCGAGTACTTCTTGTCGTGGATCGGCTTGGCGAGGCAGACCTTCACGCCGCCGACCGCCGTGGACAGCGTCTTGACGGCGTTGAAGTCGACCATCATGAAGTGGTTGATCGGCAGCCCGGACATCTGGGTGATGGTCCGCATGGTGCAGCCGGGGTCGCGGCCGTCGACGCCGTAGGACTCGTTGAACTTGGTCTTGCCGACCGAGCCGGGGATGACCTTGGTGACCCCGTCCACCTTCGTCGGGCACTCCGGAATCTCGATCTTGAGGTCGCGCGGGATGCTCATCGCCGTCGCGTTGGTGCGGTCCTCGGCGATGTGGATGAGGAACGTCGTGTCGGCGTGGCCGGTGACGTTGCTCTTGTTGCCGTACGACTCGTTGCCCTCGCCGGTGCGGACGTCGTTGCCGATGATCAGGATGTTCAGCGGCCCGTCCATCGACTCGGTCTGCTGGGCCGCGTCGCCGACGTCGACGACGTCGAGGTTGCCGTCGAGCTTGTTGTAGATCGCGTACGCGCCGACCGCGCCGCCCACCAGGACGAAGGCCATCGTGCCGCCGGTCCACAGCAGGACCTTCTTCTTGCCGCTCGCCCCCTGCTTGCGCTTGCGGCGCCGCTGGGGCGGCACCCGTCCGCCGCCGGCCGTGCCCCGCTCGGTCTCCGGGGCGTCCGGCTCGGCCGGGCGGCGCCGCCGCTGGCCGGGAACGGGCGCCTCCGCCGGGGCGGTTGAACGCCCCCCGGAGCGGGTACCGGAACCGGTGACACCGGCACCGGGAGCGGACGGGGAACCACTGAGCGGCGGCTGCCCAGCGGAGTGGTCCAGTCGCAGTTCGTAGTTGCCGGTCTGCGGGTTGAGCACCCACTGGTCGGCGGGGTCGATCTCGTCCGCCCGTCCACGGCTGTGCGCGTCCACGGTTCCTGTCCTCCGTCGGTGCCACGCGGGGCGCCTCCCCCTGTGGGCGCCACTCGGTCGTTCGATCCTTGGCTGAGTGCGACCACGCGGTCCTGGTGCACCGGATCGCGTCACACTATCCGCCCAGTTCAGCGCGGGGCGACGTCAGTGACAAATTCCACCCCGCTTACAACCGGGCATTCCGCTCAAACCACAACTCCCCCTGACTCTCCCTTGGCTCCCGCTTTACCAACGCCCCCACCGGACGCTAGGAGCACACCCCCTCCGCCGCGTTCCGGCCCGGGAAGGTCGGCGTCGCGGTCGGCGCGGGCGACTCCGCGTCGTCCGGCTTCCCGTCGGAGGATGCGCCGGAGCCGTCGTCCGGTTCCGGTTTCGTCACCAGGACCGGCTTGTCCTCGCGGAGTTGCCGGAAGAGCTCGCTCGCGGCGGGCTGCACCAGTTCGTCCCGGTTCGCGTTGTACGTGTACGGGCGCCGCGGCACCGTCAGGAACTGCACCTTCTCCGTCGGCACCGACCGCATCGTCCGCGCCAGGTCGTACAGGTCCCGCAGCGAGTCCAGACCCGGGTCCGTGGTGACCGACTTCGTCGCCGCGTCGAGCACCGGGTACAGCTTCGTCGGGTTCAGCAGCACCCCGTCGCTCTGCACCTTGTTCACCAGCGCGCCCAGGAACATCTGCTGCCGGTCCATCCGTTCGGTGTCGCTGCCGTTGCCCAGCGACTTGCGGGCGCGGACGAAGCCCAGCGCCTGCTCGCCGTCCAGCGTCTGCCGGCCCGCCGGCAGCTTCAGCTTGGCGTCGCTGTCGTCCACCGGCTCCTTCAGGCAGACCTCGACGCCGTCCACCGCGTCCACCATCTTCTTGAAGCCCCGGAAGTCGATCACCATGTGGTGGTCGACCCGGATCCCGGTCAGCTTCTCGACGGTACGGATCGTGCACGCCGTCCCGCCCCACTCGAAGGCCCAGTTGAACTGCGCCAGCCGCTCCCGGGTCCGGCCGCCGCCGGTCCGGGCGCAGCTCGGGATCGTCACCATCAGGTCGCGGGGGATCGACACCGCCGTGGCGCTCGACTCGTCGGCCGCCAGGTGGAGCAGGATCACGGTGTCCGAGCGCTGGGTGCCCTTGTCCCGGCCGTACTCGCGGTTCCCCTCGCCGGAGCGGGTGTCCGAGCCGATGAGGAGGATGTTCCGGGCCTCCGTCGCGACGGAGGCGGGGCGCTCCTTCTCGTACCGGCGCAGCTCGTCGGCGGCGGTGGTGTCCGTGGTGATGTTGTCGTCGAGCTTCCGGTAGAACCACCAGCCGGCCCCGGCCCCGCCGAGCAGCACGAGCGACACGGCGAGGCAGCCCCACCGCAGCCAGTGCCGCCGCCGGGCGGCCGCCCCGGGGTCCGCGGATTCCTCCGCCGCCCCGGCCGGCGTCCCGTCCGGCGCCGGTTCCGGCGTCTCCTCCGGCGGCACGGGCGACTCCGCCGGGTCCGGCGTCGGTTCCGGGTCCGGTTCGGCGGGCGTGCCAGCGCGGTCCGTCACGTCGTCAGTCCGTCCTTCGGGGCGTCTCGGGCGCGTCGGGCGCCCGGCGTTCGCACAAGGAAGACGACCGAACCCGACAGGGGGTTGTGCGGAGGAGACGACTCCCCCCGGGCCGATCATGTACCGGACTCGCCGCCCGGTCGCGGGTACGCGGCGCGTCGATCGGCCATACGGGTGCACAGGGGGGCACAGGGGGCGGGAACCGCCGCCCCCGCGCCCCGCCCGGCCGTCCGTCAGAGCGCCGTGGCGGTGACCCGCTCGCTCCCGATGCGCTGCTCCAGCGCCTCCGGCGCCAGCTCGCCCACGTTCCGGCACAGCACCACGGAGCCGCCCGCGGCCAGCGGCGCGTACAGCCCGGCCGAGAGCCCGTCCCAGCCGTCGTACGGCAGCCCCGACAGCAGCCGCGAGCCGGGGCCGAGCCCGAGCCGCACGGCGTCCAGCCGGGCCTGTTCGACGAGCTGCGCGCCGCTGCGTTCCGTACCGTCGACGACGAGGGCGGGCGCGTCCGCGTCGACCGGCGCGAACGGCACGAAACGGTCGCCATGGCCCGGCACCTCGACCGCGTAGTCCGTGTACCCGGCGGGGGCGACCGGGAAGCGGCGGCCCAGCGGTGCCAGCGAGAGCGCGATCCGCTCCCCGGAACAGGCCAGGCCCGCCTCCAGCCCGTCCGGCCCGGCCACCACCAGGTCGGCGTCCGCGGGATCGCCGCCCAGCTCGGCCGTCACCCCGACGGAGGAGCAGGCGAGCAGCCAGACGGCCGTCTGCCAGTGGGCGGGCAGCAGCAGCGCGAGCCGGTCGCCGGGTTCGGCGGACAGCTCGCCCTGGAGCAGATTGGCGGTCTTCGCCACCCAATTGGCGAAGGTGGCGACGGACAATTCGACCCGTTCACCGGTGGCGTCGTCGTAGTAGGTGACCAGAGGGCGGCCGGGGTCCGCGGCGAGCGCGGATCGCAGCAGGTCGGCGGGGGTGCGGTCGCTGGCGTTCACGCCGCACAGGGTACGCGGGCGGGCGCGCCGCGCTGGGCCGTACCGGTGACGGCGTCCTCCGGTCGGCCGGATGTGCGGTCCCTCTCCCGGCGCGCGCCGGGCCCGCGGAATGCCCACGATCGGCCCATGCGTGCCTCACTCGCCTCCTCGATCGCCGTCGCCTGCGCGGCCGCGCTCGCCCTGCCGGTCACCCTCGCCGCCCCCGCGACGGCCACCGCGCGCCCGGCGGCGACCGCCCTGCCACCGGCGCAGGACGAGCTGCCCGGCTCCACCCAGTCGCTCCCGCTCCGCCCGCTGGGCCCGTCGTCCCGCTCCGTCGGCCCCGACGGCGGCGCCGCGGCCGAGCAGGGCCTGACCCGGCGCGACGTCAGCCCCTTCTCGCTCGTCGGCGTGGTCTGGGACGACCCGGCGGCCGTCCTGCGCGGCACGGTCCAGGTCCGCACCCGGTCGGCCGCCGACGGCGTGTGGTCGGAGTGGCAGGACGTCGAGACGCACAACGAGGAGCACGGCGCCGACCCCGCGACCGCCGAGGGCGCCGCCGACCGGCTCCGCGGCGCGACGGCCCCGCTGTGGGTGGGCGACTCGGACGGCGTCGAGGTCCGCGTACGGGCGGAACGGGACGGCCACGCCGACCACTCCGGCCACGGGCACGGCACCGGCCGGGCCGCCTCCGAGGAGGCCCCGCTCCCGGCCGGCCTCCGCCTCGAACTCGTCGACCCGGGCGAGGACCCCGCCGCCGCCCCGGCCCCCGGCACCCGGGCGATGGCCCCGCCCGCCGCGCTCACCGCCGCCGAGGCCGCCGCGAGCGACGCCAACCGCGGGCTCGCCCCGCACGGCGCCACGGTGATCCCGGCGGAGGCGACGGAACCCGCGGAGCCGGCGGAACCTCTGGAGGCGGCGGCCCCGGAAGAACCCGCGCACCCCGCCGCCCCGGCCGAGCGCGCCGTCCCGGCCGAGGACGCCCAGGCCACCCCCGTACGCCCCGGTGTCCCCGTCCACCTGGGCACCCCCGCCCGGCGGGCCGACCCCGGCCGGCAGGCGGCACCCGCTCCGCAGGCCGCGCCCGCCCAGGCGGCGGCGGGGAAGAAGAAGCCGTACATCGGCCCCCGCCCGAAGATCATCACCCGCAAGGGCTGGGGCGCCGACGAGAAGATCCGCGAGAAGGGCTTCGTCTACACCAAGACGATCAAGGCGGCCTTCGTCCACCACAGCGCGACCGGCAACAACTACACCTGCCGCCAGGCCCCCTCCGTCCTGCGCAGTATTTACCGCTACCACGTGAAGAGCAGCGGATGGCGTGACTTCGGCTACAACTTCGCCGTCGACAAGTGCGGAAACATCTACGAAGGCCGGGCCGGCGGAGTGGCGAAACCGGTCCTCGGCGCGCACACCCTCGGCTTCAACACCCACAGCATGGGCATCGCCGTCCTCGGCACCTACACCCGCACCACCCCGCCGGCCGCCGCCGTGACCGCCGTGGCCCGCCTGACGGCCTGGAAACTCGGGCTCCACGGCATCAACCCCAAGGGCACCCAGACCCTCGTCTCCGGCGGCGGCAACCTCTACAAGAAGGGCCGGAAAGTCACCTTCCGCACCATCGCCGGGCACCGTGACGGTTTCGCCACGGAGTGTCCCGGCGCCCGTCTCTACGGCAAGCTCGGAACCGCCCGGACCTCCTCGGCGAAGTACCAGGGGCGAAGCTGATGGGGGCGCCGAGGCAACCATCTGCATAAACTGACCGGTCATATCGCACGGACGACCGAGACGGGCGCGCTGACCGGCCCCGAACAGGAAGCAGAGACGACAGGTGACAGAAGCGATCCTCCTGGTCGGTGGCAAGGGCACACGGCTGCGACCGCTCACGGTCAACACGCCCAAGCCCATGGTCCCGGCGGCGGGCGTCCCCTTCCTGACGCACCAGCTGGCCCGGGCCAAGGCCGCCGGCGTCGAGCACATCGTGCTCGCCACCTCCTACCTCGCGGAGGTCTTCGAGCCGTACTTCGGCGACGGCTCGGACCTCGGGCTGAGCCTGGAGTACGTGACGGAGGAGGAACCGCTCGGCACCGGCGGCGCGATCCGCAACGTCGCCTCCCGCCTGCACTCGGGCCCCGACGAGCCCGTGCTGATCTTCAACGGTGACATCCTCACCGGCCTCGACATCCGCGCCCTGGTCGCCACCCACGCCGACTCCGGCGCGGACGTCTCCCTCCACCTCACCCGCGTCGAGGACCCGCGCGCCTTCGGTCTCGTCCCCACCGACGAGACGGGCCGGGTGACGGCGTTCCTGGAGAAGCCGCAGACGCCGGAGGAGATCGTCACCGACCAGATCAACGCGGGCGCGTACGTCTTCCGCCGCTCGGTGATCGACACCATCCCCGCCGGCCGCCCGGTCTCCGTCGAGCGCGAGACCTTCCCGGAGCTGCTGGCCTCGGGCGCCCACCTCCAGGGCATGGTCGACTCCACGTACTGGCTGGACCTCGGCACCCCGCAGGCGTTCGTCCGCGGCTCCGCCGATCTGGTCCTCGGCCGTGCCCCGTCCCCGGCCGTCCCTGGCCGCTGCGGCGACCGCCTGGTCCTGCCCTCCGCCCGGGTCGCCCCCGACGCCAAGCTCACCGGCGGCACGGTGGTCGGCGCGGACGCCACGGTCGGCGAGGGCGCCCGGGTGTCCGGCTCGACCCTGCTGGCCGGCGCGGTCGTCGAGCCCGGCGCGGTCATCACCGACTCCCTCATAGGCGCGGGCGCCCGCATCGGCGCACGCTCGGTCCTGAGCGGCGCGGTCATCGGCGACGGCGCCCACGTGGGCCCCGACAACGAACTCCGCGACGGCATCCGCATCTGGTGCGGCGCCACCCTCCCGGCGGGCACGGTCCGCTTCAGCTCGGACCAGTAGGTCTGCGGCCGGGCGGGTCAGGGGGGGAACCCGCCCGGCTACGCTCATACGCATGTCCGGCCGCTTCGTCCCCAAACCCACCCGCACCACCGTGCGCGGCGGAGACGCCGGCGAGCCCGCGGTCCCGCCGGACCTCGGCCTCGTCCTCGGCCCGCTCCGCAGGGGCCCGTACGACCCCACCTTCCGCGTCACGCCCGACGGCTCGGTGTGGCGCGCCAGCCGCACCCCGCAGGGCCCGGGCACGGTCCGGGTGCGGGTGTCCGGCGGCGAGGTGACGGCCGACACGTGGGGGCCGGGCGCGGCCTGGCTGGACGAGCGGCTGCCCGCCCTGCTGGGCGCCGAGGACGACCCCGCGGCGTTCGTCCCGCGCCACAAGCTCGTCCTGGCGGTCCACCGCCGCCGCCCCGGGCTGCGCCTCACCCGCACCGGCCTGGTCCTGGAGTCGCTGATCCCGTCCGTCCTGGAGCAGAAGGTCACCACGACCGAGGCGTACGGCTCCTGGCGCACCCTGGTCCGCCGGTACGGCGAACCGGCCCCCGGGCCGGTGCCCGACGGCCTGTACGTGATGCCGGACGCCCGCACCTGGGCCCGCATCCCGTCCTGGGAGTGGCACCGGGCGAACGTCGACGGCAAACGCGCGGCCACCGTCGTCCGCGCCGCCCAGGTGGCCCCCCGCCTGGAGGAGGCGGCCCTCATGGAGCCGGCGGAGGCCCGCCGGCGCCTGGAACTGATCCCCGGCATCGGCCCCTGGACCTCGGCGGAGACGGTCCAGCGCAGCAACGGCGCGCCCGACGAGGTCACCACCGGCGACCTCCACCTGCCCGGCATCGTCGGCTGGGCGCTGGCGGGCGACCGCACGGCCGACGACGCGGCGATGCTGGAGCTGCTGGCCCCCTACGCGGGCCAGCGCCACCGGGCCGCCCGGCTGATTCTCCTCAGCGGCCGGACCCCGCCCCGCCGCGCCCCCCGCTTCGCGCCGAACGACATCACCCGGATCTGAGTCCGGGCGGTCCGCTCAGCGCACCTCGACGAAGTCCGCCGCGTGCCGGGCCGGGCGGTCCTTCGGCGGGGCCGCGGGGCGGCCGATGGCGACGGCGCCCATCGGGTCCCAGGTCGCGGGCAGGCCGAGCACGTCCCGGACGACGTCCCGGCAGAACATGGTCGAGGAGACCCAGGCCGAGCCGAGCCGTTCACCGGCCAGCGCGACCAGGAAGTTCTGCACGCCGGCGCCGGCGGCGACGACGAACATCTCGCGTTCGGCGGCGTCGCGGCGCGGGTCGCCGTAGTGGTGGGAGCCGTCCATGACGAGGCAGGGGACGGCCAGGTAGGGCGCGTCGCGCAGTACGTCGCCGCGCCGGATCCGCCGGGCGATGGACTCCTCGGACTTCCCGTCCCGCCGCAGGTCGGCGATCCACGCGTCCCGCATGGCGTCGAGCAGCCGCAGCCGCGACTCCGGGGACTCCAGGAGGACGAACCGCCACGGGGTGGTGTGGTGCGGGGCGGGCGCCGTGACGGCCGCCGCGACCGCGCGCCGCACCGCCCCGGGGTCGACGGGGTCGTCGGTGAACTCCCGTACCGTCCGCCGCAGCGTCACCGCCTCCCGCACGGCCTCCGAGGTGCCCAGCCGGAACATGTCGTCGGCGGCGGACCGCACCAGCGCCCGGGCCCCCGGCTCGTCGTCGCCGCCGACCAGGTGCGGCAGGCCGCGCACGACGGCGACGGGCACGCCGGTGGCCTTGCCCTTCACCAGATCGCCGGCGGCGGCGAGTTCGTCGGCGGTGGCGACGACGGTGACGTTCAGTTCGTTGCCGTGGGAGTCGGTGACGCCCCGCAGGTCGTCCAGGACCCGCACGCCGGCCGCGCCGATCGCCACGTCGGTGAGCCCGGAGCGCCAGGGCCGGCCGAAGGTGTCGGTGACGACGACGCCGACGTCCACGCCGAGCGCCTCGCGCAGCCCGGCCCGGATCCGCCGGGCCGACCCGTCGGGGTCCTCCGGCAGCAACAGCACGGTCCCGGCAGGGGTGTTGGAGGCGTCGACGCCGGCGGCGGCCATCACGAGGCCCTGCCGGTTCTCGACGATCCGCAGGGTGCCGCGCCGCGCCACCACCCGGACGGTCTCGGCGTCGATGGCGTCCTCGCGGTCGCCGGCGGCGACGATCCGCCCCTCCGCCTTGCTCACGATCTTGGAGGTGACCAGCAGGACGTCTCCGTCCTCCAGGCCGGGCGAGGCGGAGGCGATCAGCTTGGCGAGGTCGTCGCCGGGCGCCACCTCGGGCAGCCCGGCGATCCCCCACACCCGGTACGAGGCCGCGGCGGTCACCGGCGTACCTCCTCGGCCAGCGCGAGGGCGGCCCGCGCCATCGCGGCGGTCGCGTCCACGTCGGTCATCATCAGCGGCACGGCCCGGCAGGCGATGCCGGCGGCCTCGACGTCCGCGACGGAGCCGGCGTCGACGGTGTCGACGAGCCAGCCGTCGAGCAGGTCCGGGCCGTAGTGGCGGGCGACGGCGGCGGCCGTCGCCTCGACGCCGACGGCCGCGAGGACCTTGTCGGCCATGCCGCGCACGGGCGCGTCGCCGACGATGGGGGAGAGGCCGACGACCGGGGCGGGCGCGGCGGCGACCGCCTCGCGGATGCCGGGCACGGCGAGGATGGTGCCGACGCTGACGACGGGGTTGGACGGCGGGAAGAGGACCACGTCGGCCTCGGCGATCGCCTCCAGCACGCCCGGCGCGGGCTTGGCGGCCTCGGCGCCGACGGGCACGACGGCCTTCGCGTCGACGGAGGCGCGCAGCTTCACCCAGTACTCCTGGAAGTGCACGGCCCGCCGCTCGCCGTCGACCTCGATGGCGACGTGCGTCTCGACGCGGTCGTCGGACATCGGCAGAAGCCGTACGCCGGGCTGCCAGCGGGCGCAGAGCGCCTCGGTGACGGCGCTCAGCGGGTAGCCGGCGCCGAGCATCTGGGTGCGGACGATGTGGGTGGCGAAGTCCCGGTCGCCGAGGCCGAACCACTCGGGTCCGACGCCGTACGCGGCGAGCTCCTCCTTGACGGCGAACGTCTCGTCCGCGCGGCCCCAGCCCTGTTCCTCGTGGATGCCACCGCCGAGGGTGTACATCACGGTGTCGAGGTCGGGGCAGACCTTGAGTCCGAAGAGGTGGATGTCGTCACCGGTGTTGCCGACGACCGTGATCTCCGCCTCGGGGACGGCCTGCTGGAGGCCGCGAAGGAAACGGGCACCACCGATGCCGCCGGCCAGAACCACAATGCGCATGCCCCGCAGTCTGTCAGGCGCGCGCGGGCTCCGGGGAGGCGCACCGGCCCTGGAGGGACTCGTGCATGGGCATCTCGGTCAGTCCGGGGAAGTACACGTGCAGGCTGACGGCGGGTTCCAGCGAGTCGTTGACGACGTCGTGGACGTATCCGGGCGCGAAGACCCGCTGGGTGCCGGGCCGCAGCGTGCGCGTGCCGTGCTCCGTACGCTCCGTCAACTCGCCCCGCAGGACGGTGAGGACGCCGGAGGAGCGGCCGTGGTCGTGCGGGCCGCTGCCCTGGCCGGGCACCCAGGAGAGCAGCCACACCTCGTAGCCGGGGCCTGTGCGCAGGCGGTGGTACCAGCGGGTGGTGGCGTCGTACTCGACGTGCGGGGCCCACCGGGCCGGGTCGGCGGCGATCTCGCGGGCGAGGCCGGCGAACTCGGCGACGGTGACGGGGTGCTCGCGCTCGGGCTGGAGCAGGTGCGGGACCTCCATGAGGTCGCCGGCGATCTGGAGGTCGCTGTCCATGTTCATGGGTGGGGTGGTTCCTCAGCAGAAACGTAGGGGTGACGCTGGGGGGCGAAAGGCAAAGAGGCGGAAAGGCCAGGCGGGAAGCAGGGCCGGCCGGGACGGGCCGGCGGAGAGCTGGAGCGCTACGGCATCAACAGCTGGGACAGCAACAGCAACAGCGCGCCTGGACAGCGCGGCGGAACCCACGGGCGTGGGTCGCGGAGGGCGCTGCGGTCGCTGGCATGCCACCAAAGTGGCCGGAGTGGTACCCGACTGTCAACTCAATGCCCGATTTGGGGGTAATGTTTCACCTCATCCGGTTACTCCGTCCGGAGAAAGGTTTGCTCAGCCCCGGACCAGGCAATACGGCGCAGCAGTCGGACCTGGGCGGGGCGGCGGCGGAGCACGGTCCGTGACCGGACTGTGATCCGGATCGCTTCCCCGGCCGGATCGCAACAAGATCCAAGCCCCGTACGTCCTTCTGGACGGAGGTCCGACACGGCGGGAACGGCCGGTGGCATGTGTCACGTTTTTTGGTGATTTGAACACTTACCGCATAGGCTTGGTTCCGCAGAGTGAATACGGGGCCCAATAGCAGATCTCGGCTTGACTCGCACAGAGCACGAACTTGTAATTTCACTCGTGTCGTTCGGCCGTTTCGAGCACGGCCACACCACGGGACGCACAGACGGACGAGGGGCGCAGATGACCGAGTTGTTCCAGGAACTGCTGCTGGTCGAGGACGCGGACGAGGAGATCGGCTGGCAGGAGCGCGCACTGTGCGCCCAGACCGACCCCGAGTCCTTCTTCCCCGAGAAGGGCGGCTCGACCCGCGAGGCCAAGAAGGTCTGCCTCGCCTGCGAAGTCCGCTCCGAATGCCTGGAGTACGCCCTCCAGAACGACGAGCGCTTCGGCATCTGGGGCGGCCTCTCCGAGCGCGAGCGCCGCCGCCTCAAGAAGGCCGCCGTCTGACCCCGCCCCACCGCAATCCCCCACGGTCCGCACCTGTGCCCGGCACAGCGGCGGACCGTCTCTTTTGCGCCACACCCCGCCCCCGCCGCCACCGGCGCCCCCGCCCGCGAGCCCCCGGCCGGAGGGCGGGCGGACACCCCGGCGAGCCGCCCCCGGCACCCCGCGCCGACCGGCCACCCCGACCGCAGCCACTAGTGTGGGCCTCCGTCCAAGCCGCTCCCACGCCCCACCCCGGGGCGACCCCGGCCGGAGGGCCCGCAGCTCGATGTCCTCAACTCCTGAGTTCCCCAGGCACGTCGTCACCGCCGTGCTCGTCACCCACGACGGAGCCCGCTGGCTGCCCGACGCGCTCTCCGGGCTGCTCGCCCAGGAACGCCCGGTGCAGAGCGTGATCGCCGCCGACACCGGCAGCGCCGACGACTCCGCCCAGCTCGTCGCCGACGCCGTCGGCGCCGACCGCGTCCTGCACCTCGCCCGCCGCACCGGCTTCGGCGCCGCCGTCGACGAAGCCGTCCGCACCGCGCCCGTGCTCGGACCCGAGGACCTGCCCTACCTCAAGCGCCCCAGCGGCTGGGACCCCGTCAGCCGCACCTGGAACGACGACGCGTACGACCTCCCCGACCTCCCGCACGGCGAACCCGTGCAGTGGCTCTGGCTCCTCCACGACGACTGCGCCCCCGAACCCGGCGCCCTCGCCGCACTCCTCCGCGTCGCCGACGCCGACCCCGAGGCCGCCGTCCTCGGCCCCAAACTCCGCGGCTGGTACGACAGGAAGCAGCTCCTCGAAGCCGGCGTCACCATCGCCCGCAGCGGACGCCGCTGGACCGGCCTCGACCGCCGCGAACAGGACCAGGGCCAGCACGACCAGATCCGGGCCGTCCTCTCCGTCTCCACCGCCGGCATGCTCGTCCGCCGCGACGTCTACGAGGAACTCGGCGGCTTCGACCGCCGCCTCCCCCTCATGCGCGACGACGTCGACCTCTGCTGGCGCGCCCACGCCGCCGGCCACCGCGTCCTCGTCGCCCCCGACGCCGTCCTCCGGCACGCCGAGGCGTCCGCCCGCGAACGCCGCACCGTCGACTGCGCCGGCCGCACCGCCGCCAGCCCGCACCGCGTCGACAAGGCCGCCGCCGTCTACACGCTGCTCGCCAACACCCCCGGCCGCGCCCTCCCGTACGTCTTCCTCCGCCTCGTCGTCGGCACCCTCCTGCGCACCCTCGGCCTCCTCGTCGGCAAGGCCCCCGGCCAGGCCATGGACGAGATCACCGGCCTCCTCACCACCGTCCTGCGCCCCGAGCGGATCCTCGCCGCGCGCAAGCGGCGCAAGAACCCGGCCGTCCCGCCCGCCGACTACCGCCCGCTCTTCCCGCCGCCCGGCGCCACCGTCCGCGCCGCCGCCGAACAACTCGTCGCCCACTTCGGCGCCGACGACACCGACACCGGCTCCCGGCACGGCGCCGTCGAATCCGGACCCGGCGGCGACGACGCCGACTTCCTGGAGATCGAGCAGTTCGCCCGCCTGAAGAAGATCGCCCGCAAACCCGGCCCGGTCCTCTTCGCCCTCCTCCTCGTCGTCTCCCTCGTCGCCTGCCGCAACCTCTTCGCCGGCGGCTCCCTCGCCGGCGGCGTCCTGCTGCCCGCCCCCGACACCGTCTCCGCGCTGTGGGGCAGCTACGCCGACGCCTGGCACACCCTCGGCACCGGCGGCACCCAGACCGCCCCGCCCTACCTCGGCATCCTCGCCGCCCTCTCCGCCCTCTTCCTCGGCTCCACCTCGACCGCCCTCACCGTGCTGCTCGTCTGCTCGGTGCCGCTCGCCGGCCTCACCGCCTACTTCGCCGCCCGCGGCCTCGTCGGCTCCCGCCTGCTGCTCGCCTGGGGCGCCGTCGCCTACGCCTTCCTGCCCGCCGCCACCGGCGCCCTCGCCACCGGCCGCCTCGGCACCGCGATCCTCGCGATCCTGCTGCCGCTCATGGCCCGCGCCGCCGTCGCCGCCCACGGCTTCCACCGCCCCGACCGCGGCAGCTGGCGCGCCACCTGGACGTACGCCCTGCTGCTCACCGTCACCACCGCGTTCACCCCGGTCGTCTGGCCGCTCGCGGTCCTCCTCGGCCTCGGCGTCCTCGCCGTCCGCCGCGACGACCTCACCGCGTACGCGCTCCGCTTCCTCGCCGCCGTGGGCGTCCCCGTCCTCGCCCTCGCGCCCTGGTCGCTCTCCCTGCTGACCAGCCCCGCCGGCTTCCTCCACGAGGCCGGCCTGGACCTGCGCACCGGCACCGCCACCGCCCTCGACCTGCTCGCGAGCAGCCCCGGCGGCCCCGGCACCACCGGCGGGATCCTCCTCCTCGGCCTGGTCCTCGCCGCGCTCGCCGCCCTGCTGCGCGAGGAGCGCCGCTTCGCCGTCCTCGCCGCCTGGACCGCCGCCCTCGCCGGCCTGTTCTTCGCCGCCCTGACCAACGGCGCCGGCGGCACCGGCTGGGCCGGCCCCGCCACCCTCGTGTACGGCGCCGCCCTCATCGCCGCCGGCGTGCTCGGCGCCGAGGGCGGACGCACCCGCGTCGCCGCCCACGGCTTCGGCTGGCGCCAGCCCGTCGCCGCGCTCGTCGCCCTCGCCTGCGCCCTCGGCCCCGCCGTCGCCGCCGCCGGCTGGATGATCGGCGGCGCCGACGGCCCGCTGAGCCGCCGCGACCCCGTCCAGGTCCCCGCCTTCGTCGCCGAGGAGAGCGGCCAGGCCGACCAGCCCCGCACCCTCGTGCTCTCCGGCAGCTCGCCCGGCGCCGTCGACTACACCCTCGTCCGCGGCTCCGGCGCCCGCCTCGGCGACGCCGAACTCACCGCGAACGCCGCACCCGACCCGCGCCTCGACTCCGTCGTCGCCAAGCTCGTCGCCGGCTCCGGCGCCGACCAGACGCAGGAACTCAGCGCCTTCGCCATCCGGTACGTGCTCGTCAAGGACGGCTCGCCGCGCCAGATGAGCCGCGTCCTCGACACCACCCCCGGCCTCTCCCGGCTCAGCCAGCTCGACGGCGCCGCGCTCTGGCGCGTCGACCGCGAGATCGCCCGCGTGATGATCGTCCCGCCCGCCGCCAAGGCCGGCGCCGAACCCGGCAAGGCCGTCCTCGTCCCCGCCGGACCCGTCGAGGCGCACGCCGACATCCCCGCCGGACCCGCCGGACGCGTCCTGCGCGTCGCCGACCGCGCCGACGAGGGCTGGACCGCCACCCTCGACGGCACCGCCCTCACCCCCACCACCGTCGACGGCTGGGCCCAGGGCTTCCAGCTCCCCGCGAACGGCGGACGCCTCGCCCTCACCTACGACGAGCCGCTCGCCCACACCGCCTGGATCTGGACCCAGATCGGCCTCGCCGTCCTCCTCGTCGTGCTCGCCCTGCCCGGCCGCCGCCGCGAGATCGACGACGACCTGCCCGAGGAGGAGACGGCCGTCCCCGCCCAGGCCGTCGAGGGCGACGGCCGCCGCGCCCGCCGCCTGCGCGCCGCCGCCGAGGCCGAGGCCGCCGCCGCGGCCGCCGCCGAGGCCCCCGACGCCTGGCCGGACACCGACACCGACCGGCCCGCCGAAGCCCCTGCCGTCCCCGGTCAGCAGACCGCCGACCCGGACCCGTGGGACGGCACCGCCCGGGAGGCCCAGCCGCCGCAGGAGTACGCCGCCGCCTACGACCCGCAGGGCTACGCCCAGGAGTACGCCGCCGACCCGTACCAGCAGCAGGCGTACGCGTACCCCCAGCAGGGCTACGACCAGGCACAGGGCTACGACCCGCAGACCGGCTACCCCCCGGCCTACGACCAGGCGCAGGGGTACGAGACCCACCAGGGCCCCTACCCCGCGCAGGACTACGGCCAGGGCCAGGCGTACGACCCCCAGCAGACGCCCCAGGGCTACGACCCGCAGGCCTACCCCCACGAGGGCTACGCCGACGGCTACGGCCACGGGTACCCGCAGGGCCACGACACCGAGCAGCGTCCCGACGGGAGCAGCACCAAGTGAAGCGCACCACCCTCTCCCTGATCGCGGTCGCCACCGCGCTCGCCGCCGTCACCGGCTTCGCCGCGATGACCGCCCCCGGCGAGCCCGCCGCCGCGCCCGCCGCCGCACCGCAGGCCGCCCGCCTCCCCGTCGAGCGCACCAGCCTGCTCTGCCCCGCCGCCAGCACCTCGGAGATCGCCGAGACGCGGGTCACCTCGTACACCCCGCCCGGCACCGCCGCGGCCCCCGCCGCCGGCGCCGGCAAGACCGCCGAGCCCAGCGCCGTCCTCGCCGTCGCCAAGAACCCCAACGCCGGCAAGAAGGGCAAGGCCAAGGCCCCCGCCTCCGTCACCGCCCCCGGCAAGCCGGTCTCCGCCGACACCGAGGGCGCCGTCACCCACGGCCTCGCCGGCACCGCCACCGGCACCCTCGCCCCCGGCTGGACCGTCCAGCAGACCACCCTGGTCACCGCCGGCGCCGCCCGCGGCCTCCTCGGCGTCACCTGCTCCCCGCCCGACACCGACTTCTGGTTCCCGGCCGCCTCCACCGCCAAGGGCCGCGCCGACTACCTCCACCTCACCAACCCCGACGACACCCTCGCCGTCGCCGACATCGAGCTGTACGGCCCCGAGGGCGAGCTCAAGACCACCATCCCCGAGGGCGTCCAGGTCCCGCCGCGCTCCACCGTCCCCGTCCTCCTCGGCCCCCTCGTCACCGAGGGCGCCCTGGAGAACCTGACGGCCCACGTCACCACCCGCGGCGGCCGGGTCGGCGCCGCCCTCGGCGCCGCCGCCGACGGCGTCGGCAGCGACTGGCTCGCCGCCTCCGCCGACCCGGCGGCACGCGTCGTCCTCCCCGGCGTCCCCGCCGACGCCACCGGTGTCCGGCTCGTCGCCTTCGCCCCCGGCGAGTCCGACGCCGACCTCAAGATCCAGCTGGTCACCGCCAACGGCACGATCGTCCCCGCCGCCGCCGACTCCCTGCACATCAAGGCCGGCATGACCGCCGCCGTCGAACTGCCCGACCTCGCCCGCGGCTCCGCCTCCGCGCTGCTGCTCACCCCCACCGACCCCAAGCGGCAGACCCCGGTCGTCGCCGCGCTCCGCGTGGTCCGCGGCAAGGGCTCCGAACAGGAACTGGCCTTCATCCCGGCCGCCGCCCCCGTCGCCGCCCGCGCCACCGTCGCCGACAACCGCGCCGAGGGCACCGCCCTCGCGCTCACCGCCCCCGAGGCCGCCGCCCAGGTGAAGGTCACCGCCTCGGCCGGCACCGGCGGCGGAGCCCCCGCCACCCGGACCGTCTCCCTCAAGGCCGGCACCACCACGGTCCTCACCGACCTCGCCCCCAAGGGCGTCAAGGGCTCCTACGCGCTCACCGTCGAACCCGTCGCCGGCGGCGGACCGGTGTACGCGTCCCGCGCGCTCACCACCACCGAGGACGACGTCCCGATGTTCACCGTCCAGACCCTCGCGGACGACCGCGGCACCGTCCAGGTCCCCACCGCCCGCCGGGACCTCACCGTCCTCGACGACTGACCGGCCCCCGGTACGGGCTCAGTCCTGCCCGTACCGGGGATCGACCGACTCGGGGGAGAGGCCCAGCAGCTCGGCGACCTGCTCGACCACCACCTCGTGGACCAGCAGCGCACGCTCGTCGCGCGTCTTCGACCGGATCTCCACCGGCCGGCGGTACACCACGACCCGCGCCGGCTCCCGCTTCGCCGCCGGCACCGAACCGCCCAGCGGCACCGTCGTCTCGCCCGCGACCGGCGGCGGCACCTCCATGATCATGAACTCGACGTCCTGGAGCTGCGGCCACCGCCGCTCCAGCCGCTCCACCGAGTCCAGCACCAGATCCCGGAAGGTGTCCGCGCGGCTCAGGGAGAGCGGGACCTGCGGCGGCGCGACCGGCCCCCGCATCCCGCGGCCGTGCCGGTCGCGGCGGCGGGCCCGCGGCTCGGCCGGCGGCTCCCCGGAGCTCTGCGGGGGGTGCGGCGGCCCGGGCGGCACAGGAGTGTCCATCACTGACGCAGCGTAACTCTCCTGGGTCACTCCGCACCGTGGCGAGGACCCGCCGATCCGCGCGCCCCACCCCCCTCGCGGCTCCGTCCCGCCCCCGCCGCCTGTCGCAACCCGACCGTTCCGGCCGCTCCGGGGAACGATTCGGCTTCCGGACGCGATCGGCCATCTGGCCGCCTCTGACCGGAAACCTTCTCCTCCGTGTCCGGATCGCCCCCCGTGCCACCCCCCGTCCACCCCCTCCACCGCAGGTCAGAACGGGCACCACCCGAAAGGGGGTGGCAGACGTCACACCGCGACACGGTGGAGTGACCTGGGGGAGAGTCGTCGCGGCCCGCTCAAGAGTGCGGTACCGTCCAACGTCGTGAGCCCTGTACGTCGCTGTTCGCGCACCGCGTGCGGCCGCCCTGCCGTCGCGACACTGACGTACGTCTATGCCGACTCGACCGCGGTCCTCGGCCCGCTCGCCACCTACGCCGAGCCCCACTGCTACGACCTGTGCGCCGAGCACAGCGAGCGCCTCACCGCCCCGCGTGGCTGGGAGGTCGTGCGGCTCCACGACGCCACCACCCCCACCCGCCCCAGCGGCGACGACCTCGAAGCCCTGGCCAACGCGGTCCGGGAAGCGGCCCGCCCCCAGGAACGCGCCGCCGAGGCCGGCAAGCCCGGCGGACGCGGCGGCGACCCCATGGAAGTCGGCCGCCGCGGCCACCTCCGCGTCCTCCGCTCCCCCGAGGACTGACCCCCGCACCGCCATCCGGGCGCCCCCGACGGGCCACCGCCCGACCGCACCACCCCCGACCCGGGTAGTTTGGGCGTTCCGCACACGCGCCGCACACGCGTGCCGAGAACTCAGGAGGGTGGATCCGTGACTGCCGATCTGTCGCAGATCGTGAAGGCGTACGACGTCCGCGGGGTCGTCCCCGACCAGTGGGACGAGAAGCTCGCCGAACTCTTCGGCGCCGCCTTCGTCCGCGTCACCGAGGCCGACGCCATCGTCATCGGCCACGACATGCGCCCCTCCTCGCCCGGCCTCGCCGACGCCTTCGCGCGCGGCGCCGCCCGCCTCGGCGCCGACGTCACCCTCATCGGCCTCTGCTCCACCGACCAGCTGTACTTCGCCTCCGGCAGCCTCGGCCTGCCCGGCGCGATGTTCACCGCCTCCCACAACCCGGCCCAGTACAACGGCATCAAGATGTGCCGCGCCGGCGCCGCCCCCGTCGGCCAGGACACCGGCCTCGCCGACATCCGCGCCCTCGCCGAGCGCTGGCTGGAGGAAGGCGCCCCCGAGGCCGCCGCCACCCCCGGCACCGTCACCGAACGGGACACCCTCGCCGACTACGCCGCCCACCTCAAGGCGCTCGTCGACCTCACCGCCATCCGCCCCCTCAAGGTCGTCGTCGACGCCGGCAACGGCATGGGCGGCCACACCGTCCCCACCGTCTTCGACGGCCTCCCGCTCGACACCGTCCCGATGTACTTCGAGCTCGACGGCACCTTCCCGAACCACGAGGCCAACCCCCTCGACCCCAAGAACATCGTCGACCTCCAGGCCCGCGTCCGCGCCGAGGGCGCCGACCTCGGCCTCGCCTTCGACGGCGACGCCGACCGCTGCTTCGTCGTCGACGAGCGCGGCGAACCCGTCTCCCCCTCCGCCATCACCGCCCTCGTCGCCGCCCGCGAACTCGACAAGCACCCCGGCGGAACGATCATCCACAACCTGATCACCTCCTGGTCCGTCCCCGAGGTCGTCCGCGAACACGGCGGCACCCCCGTCCGCACCCGCGTCGGCCACTCCTTCATCAAGGAGGAGATGGCGAAGTCCGGCGCCGTCTTCGGCGGCGAGCACTCCGCGCACTACTACTTCAAGGACTTCTGGAACGCCGACACCGGCATGCTCGCCGCCCTCCACGTCCTCGCCGCCCTCGGCGGCCAGAACGGCACCCTCTCCGAACTCGTCGCCGCCTACGACCGCTACACCGGCTCCGGCGAGATCAACTCCACCGTCGCCGACCAGACCGCCAAGACCGCCGAGATCAAGGCCGCCTACGCCGGCCGGGACGGCGTCACCCTCGACGAGCTCGACGGCCTCACCGTCACCGCCGCCGACTGGTGGTTCAACCTCCGCCCCTCCAACACCGAGCCGCTGCTCCGCCTCAACGTCGAGGCCCGCGACCAGGCCACCATGGCCGAGGTCCGCGACGAGGTCCTCGCCCTCGTCCGCGCCTGACACCCCCGCCGGGAGCGGGGCCGCGCCGCTCGCCGAGCCGCGCCGCCCCGCCCCCGGCAGTAAGCTGACCAGCAACGATCACTCGGTACGAAGGGACACCCCATGCCGCTCGAAGCCGGCCTCCTGGAGATCCTGGCCTGCCCGGCCTGCCACGCCCCGCTGACCGACCGCACGGCCGACGAGACCCCCGAGCTGGTCTGCACCTCCGCCGACTGCGGCCTCGCCTACCCCGTCCGCGACGCCATCCCGGTCCTCCTCGTCGACGAAGCCCGCCGCCCGGCCTGACCCCACGCCGCGGGCACCCGCCCACCGGGCCCGGCAGGCGCCCGGCCCGGACCGCCACCCCGAGCGCCCGCGCCCGCACCGCACCCGCGCCCGCACCCGGAGGCCCCATGCTGGACGAGACCCTGCTCGACGCACCGGACGCCCTCGCCCTGGCCGACCGCCGCGGCCTCCTCCGCGGCGCCGCCGAGGCAGGCGCCCGCGTCCGGACCGCCGCCCGCCACGCCGCCGAGGCCGGCATCACCGACCTCCGCCCCGAAGGCCGCCCCCGCGCCGTCCTCGTCGCCGGACCCGGCACCGCCGCCGCCGGCGTCGCCGACCTGCTCGGCGCCCTCGCCGGCGCCTCCGCCCCCGTCGTACGGCTCGCCCCCACCGGCGTCGCCCCCGCAGCCGGAGCACTCCGCTGGACCCTGCCCGGCTGGGCCGGCTCCGTCGACCTCCTGCTGCTGCCCACCACCGACGGCTCCGAGCCCGGCCTCGCGCTCCTCGCCGAACAGGCGTACCGCCGCGGCGTCACCGTCGCCGCCGTCGCCCCCCAGGGCTCCCCGCTCTCCGAGACCGTCAGCGGCTCCCGCGGCCTCTTCGTCCCCCTCGCCACCGCCCCCCACGAGCAGCCCGACGAGTACGGCGAAACCCTCGCCGCCGGCCCCGGCGCCCTCTGGGCCCTCATCACCCCGCTGCTCGCCCTCCTCGACCGCGTCGGCCTCCTCGAAGCCCCGCCCGAGGCCCTGGAACGCGTCGCCGACCGCCTCGACCGCACCGCCGAACGCTGCGGCCCCGCCGTCGCCACGTACGCCAACCCGGCCAAGACCCTCGCCGCCGAACTCACCGAGTCGCTGCCCCTCGTCTGGACCGAGGGCGAAGCCGCCGGACCGGCCGGACGCCGCTTCGCCGCCGTCCTCGCCGAACTCGCCGGCCTCCCCGCCCTCGCCGCCGAACTCCCCGAAGCCCTCCCCGCCCACGGCGTCCTCCTCACCGGCGCCTACGCCGCCGCCGCCGACCCCGACGACTTCTTCCGCGACCGCGTCGACGAACCCCAGGCCCTCCGCGCCCGCGTCGTCCTCCTCCGCGACCGCCCCGCCGGCGGCCTCAGCGCCGCCCCCGCCGCCCGCGAACTCGCCCTCGGCCACGACACCGCCGTCAGCGAACTCGAACCCGAGGAGGGCGACACCCTGGAGACCCTCGCGGAACTCCTCGCCGTCACCGACTTCGCCGCCGTCTACCTCGCCCTCGCGACCTCGGGCCCCACGACCTGACAGCCCCGCACCCGACACCGGCGTACGGCCCGCGGCCACCCACCCGTCACCCGGGTGTCACCCGCCCCCTGTCATCTGTCGTCTGACACGCCACCGCCCCGAGGAACTGGAAAGCCACCATGGAACGCCTCGTCAACACCGTCCGCCCCTACGCCTGGGGATCCACGACGGCCATCCCGGACCTGCTCGGCACCGCCCCCACCGGCGAGCCGCAGGCCGAGATGTGGATGGGCGCCCACCCCGGGGCCCCCTCGCTCACCGCCCGCGGCCCGCTCAACGACCTCATCGACGCCGACCCCGCCGGCACCCTCGGCCCCGCCACCACCGCGAAGTTCGGCCCCCGCCTCCCCTTCCTCCTCAAGCTGCTCGCCGCCGGCGCCCCGCTCTCCCTCCAGGTCCACCCCGACCTGGAGCAGGCCCGCGCCGGACACGCCGCCGAGGACGCCGCCGGCATCCCCCTGGACGCGCCCCACCGCACGTACAAGGACGCCAACCACAAGCCCGAGATGATCGTCGCGCTCACCCCCTTCGAGGGATTCTGCGGCTTCCGGCCTCCCGCCGAGGCCGCCGACACCCTCGCGGCCCTCGGCGTCGACTCCCTCAAGCCGTACGCCGACCTCCTCCTCGCCCACCCCGAGGAAGCCGCCCTCCGCGAAGTCCTCACGGCCCTGCTCACCGCCGAACCCCACGCCATGGCCCAGACCGTCACCGAGGCCGCCGCCGCCGCGGACCGCCTCGGCGGCGCCCACGCCCCGTACGCCCTCCTCGCCCACCACTTCCCCGGCGACCCCGGCGTCGTCGCCGCCATGCTCCTCCACCACGTCCGCCTCCAGCCCGGCGAAGCCCTCTACCTCGGCGCCGGAGTCCCGCACGCGTACGTCTCCGGCCTCGGCGTCGAGATCATGGCCAACAGCGACAACGTGCTCCGCTGCGGCCTCACCCCCAAGCACGTCGACGTCCCCGAACTCCTCCGCGTCGTCCGCTTCGAACCCGGCGACCCCGGCGTCCTGCGCCCCGAGGCGTCCCCCTCCGGCGAAGAGGTCTACGAGGCCCCCATCGACGAGTTCCGGCTCTCCCGCTTCGTCCGCGCCGAAGGCGCCGCCCCCACCGACCTCACCGCCGGCACCCCCCAGATCCTGCTCGCCACCGCCGGACACCCGAAAGCGGGCGAAACCACCCTCGCCCCGGGCGAATCGGTCTTCGTCCCCGCCGGGGAACGCGTCGAACTCACCGGAACGGGCACGCTGTTCCGCGCCACCGTCGTGGCCTGATGCAACAATGACCGGCCGTACGACGGCCACCGGGCCGGAGCACCGACGAAGGGAACAGACAGACCCATGAGCGCGTCAGGCGGAACCAAGGCGATCGTGGCGGCCCTCGCCGCCAACCTCGCGATCGCCGCAGCCAAGTTCGTGGCGTTCCTCTTCAGCGGTTCGTCCTCGATGCTCGCCGAGAGCGTCCACTCGCTCGCCGACTCCGGCAACCAGGGCCTCCTCCTGGTCGGCGGCAAGAAGGCCCAGCGCGAGGCCACCCCCCAGCACCCCTTCGGCTACGGCCGCGAGCGGTACATCTACGCCTTCCTCGTCTCCATCGTCCTCTTCTCCGTCGGCGGCATGTTCGCCATCTACGAGGGCTACGAGAAGATCAAGCACCCCCACGAGATCGAGGCCTGGTACTGGCCCGTCGGCGTCCTCGTCTTCGCGATCATCGCCGAGACCTTCTCCTTCCGCACCGCCATCAAGGAGTCCAACCAGGTCCGCGGCGGCCTCTCCTGGAAGGAGTTCGTCCGCCGGGCCAAGGCCCCCGAGCTGCCCGTCGTCCTCCTGGAGGACCTCGGCGCCCTCGTCGGCCTCATCCTCGCCCTCGGCGGCGTCGGCCTCGCCCTCCTCACCGGCGACGGCATCTGGGACGGCATCGGCACCCTCTGCATCGGCGTCCTGCTCATCCTCATCGCCATCGTCCTCGCCGCCGAGACCAAGTCGCTGCTCCTCGGCGAAGCCGCCGGCCTCGACGACGTGAAGAAGATCGAGGACGCCATCGTCGACGGCACCACCGTCACCCGCCTCATCCACATGCGCACCCTCCACCTCGGCCCCGAGGAACTCCTCGTCGCCGCCAAGATCGCCGTCGCCCACGACGACACCGCCGCCGACGTCGCCCGCGCCATCGACGCCGCCGAGGAGCGCATCCGCGCCGCCGTCCCGATCGCCCGCGTCATCTACCTGGAACCGGACGTCTACAGCGAGTCCGCCGCCGCGGCCGGCCCCGACCCCTCCGCCACCCCCGGCGGCAACGGCCACTGACCCCCGCACCACCCGCCGAACACCCGGCCGAGGCCCCCGGAGCGCACCCCGCGCCCCGGGGGCCTCGCCCGTACGGCCTGCGGGCCGTGGGCCGATCGGTGTAGATTCGTGACCAGCCAGACGTCGCTGCTGATGGCGGTCGGGCGGGCCCCCCGGGGGACCGGCCGAGGGAGAGAGGGCCTCCGACGACTGCACCGCGAACCACCCGGGCATCCGTGTGCCCGCAGGTGCCTCGACCGCGGTGTCAGGCGCCACCCCGTCCGTCCCTCGCACCCGATCCACGAGGAGCAGCACCCGTCATGACGACCGCCGCACACCAGGACTTCAAGGTCGCCGACCTCTCCCTGGCCACCTTCGGCCGCAAGGAGATCACCCTCGCCGAGCACGAGATGCCCGGCCTGATGGCGATCCGCCGCGAGTACGCCGAGCAGCAGCCGCTCGCCGGCGCCCGCATCACCGGCTCCCTCCACATGACCGTGCAGACCGCCGTCCTCATCGAGACCCTCGTCGCCCTCGGCGCCGAGGTCCGCTGGGCCTCCTGCAACATCTTCTCCACCCAGGACCACGCCGCCGCGGCCATCGCCGTCGGCCCGAACGGCACCCCGGAGAACCCGCAGGGCGTCCCGGTCTTCGCCTGGAAGGGCGAGACCCTGGAGGAGTACTGGTGGTGCACCGAGCAGGCCCTCACCTGGCCGAACACCCCCACCGGCGGCCCGAACATGATCCTGGACGACGGTGGTGACGCCACCCTCCTCGTCCACAAGGGCGTCGAGTTCGAGAAGGCCGGCTCCGCCCCGGACCCGGCCACCGCGGACAGCGAGGAGTACGGCCACATCCTCCGCCTCCTCAACCGCACCCTCGCCGAGTCCCCGCAGAAGTGGACCCAGCTGGCGTCCGAGATCCGCGGCGTCACCGAGGAGACCACCACCGGCGTCCACCGCCTGTACGAGATGATGCAGGCCGGCACCCTGCTCTTCCCGGCGATCAACGTGAACGACGCCGTGACCAAGTCGAAGTTCGACAACAAGTACGGCTGCCGGCACTCCCTGATCGATGGCATCAACCGCGCCACCGACGTCCTCATCGGCGGCAAGACGGCCGTGGTCTGCGGCTACGGCGACGTCGGCAAGGGCTGCGCCGAATCCCTGCGCGGCATCGACATGGCCGGCCTCGCGAAGATCCCCGGCATCGTCAAGGACGAGGTCAAGCCGCAGGTCCACACCTGGACCTTCCCCGACGGCAAGGTCCTCATCGTCCTGTCCGAGGGCCGCCTGCTGAACCTCGGCAACGCGACCGGCCACCCGTCCTTCGTGATGTCGAACTCCTTCGCGGACCAGACGCTGGCCCAGATCGAGCTCTTCACGAAGCCGGAGCAGTACCCGACCGACGTCTACACGCTGCCGAAGCACCTGGACGAGAAGGTCGCCCGCCTCCACCTCGACGCCCTCGGCGTCAAGCTGACGACCCTCCGCCCGGAGCAGGCCGCCTACATCGGCGTCAAGGTCGAGGGCCCGTACAAGCCGGACCACTACCGCTACTGATCCGCCCGCCCGGTCGTCGCGCACGACCGGCGGACGAGACGCCCCAGCAGGCCCCCGGCACCCGTGCCGGGGGCCTGCCCCGTTCCCCCCCCCTCCACCACCCGAGGACCACGCGATGCCCCGCGGCCGCTACTCGCTCCACGACCCGCACGACCACACCCCCCTCGGCGAGGAGCACTTCCAGTGCGCCCCCGGCCCCTCCGGCTGGCGCTACGTCTCCCGGACCACCACCCCCGCCGGCGACCACCGCGGCTCCGTGGACCTGGCCGTCGACGACCTCGGCCGCCCCCTCCGCCTCGAACTCCACGCCTCGCACTGGCAGGTCCGAGGCGCCGCCCTCGACGGCGTCACCTGGGTCCGCACCGACCCCACCGGCACCCACGCCACCGAGGGCAACGTCCGCGCCCACGGCTTCACCGGTACGTCCCCGGCGTTCCTGGTCGCCCTCACCCGCCTGCTGCGCCTGACCCCCGGCGCCCCGGAGACCCGCGTCCGCCTGGTCGCCTTCACCGACCCGGTCCTCGCCCCCCTCACCGTCGACCAGTCCTGGTCGCTGCTGGGCAGCGAGACGCACCCCACCGACGAGGGCGGCCTGATCGTGGACGCGTACCAGGTCAGCACCCTGGACACCGGCGAGCGCCACACCGTCCACATCGCCGGCGACGTCGTCCTCTCCGCCCCCGGCATCGAGCTGGAGGACCTCGACACCCCGCCCTCCGTCTTCCCCGCGTGAGCACCCACCGCGCCGATGTGCGCCGGCCCTCGCGGAGCTGGTACTGTCCTCCGGTGCCCGAGAAAGCCGTTGACACGGTGGCCTCGGGGAGGTAGATTCAGATGGTTGCCTGGAGTTGGACAACTCGGCAGCAATCAACTAGAGTCTGACTCTCACTCCCGATTTCATCGCGAATCACGAAAAGCCACCGATTCGGTAGCCGGAAATGATTCTGATAAAGTCGGGGAGCGCCGGAAGGCCCCGAGAAAAACAATCCGGGACCGGAAAGCACCGAGGAAATCGGATCGGAAAGATCTGATAGAGTCGGAAACGAAGGAAGCGCCCGGAGGGCCTGGAAACAGGAACGAAGGAAGCG
>JOFO01000062.1 GCA_000721275.1 Microtetraspora glauca
ACCCCCACCCCCGTCCCCACCCCCCGCGGCTGGTGGCACGGCGATCCCGCCGCCCCGGCCGGGCCCGCCGGCGCCGGAGACCCCGGAGACCCCGACGCCCCCGGCGACCTGGACCTGCTGGTGCCCGGCTTCGTCGGCGGCGTGGAGGCGCCGGAGCTGTTCCGCCCGCCGGAGCCGGAGGTCCCCGAGGAGGACGAGCCCGCGGAGGCCCCGCCCGGCCGGGCCCGCCGGCTGGCCGGTCTGCTGCGCCGGCGCCGCCCCGCGCCGGAGGCGGAGGAGGCGGCGGAGCCGGAGGAGGAGGCCGCCGCGGCTCCCGCGCGCCGGGGCGTCGCGCACCCGTTCCTGCTGCTGGCGGCGGTGCTGCTGGTCGCGGGCGCGGCGTTCGGCTGGCTGCTGGCGCTGGCCGGCGGCTGGCTCATCGCGTACGGCTCCCGGCGGCTGTCCCCGGCGCAGGTGAAGACGGCCGTCCTCGTGCTGCCCGGGGCCGCCGCGGCGGCCACCGGCGTCTGGCTGTGGGGGCGGCGGGACGGCCGCTGGGGCGACCCGCTGCCGCCGGAGGCGCTGGGCGCGGCGATCGGCGACGCCTGGCCGTGGACGCTGCGGGCGGCGGCCGTCCTGTCAGCCCTCTACCTGCTCCACCGCGCCCGCCGCGGCTGAGTCGCCGTCGTCCCAGGGCGCGCCGGGGACGACGAGCGGGGAGCCGGTGACGGGGTCGGGGACGACGACGGCGGGCAGGCCGAACACGTCGCGGACCATGGCGTCGGTGACGACCTCGGCGGGCGGGCCCTGGGTCACGACCCGTCCGGCCTTCATGGCGATGAGGTGGTCCGCGTACCGGGCGGCCTGGTTGAGGTCGTGGAGGACGAGGACGACGGTCCGGCCGCGGGAGCGGTTGAGGCGGCGGACGAGGTCCAGCACCTCGACCTGGTGCGCGATGTCCAGGTAGGTGGTGGGCTCGTCGAGGAGGAGCAGGTCGGTCTCCTGGGCGAGGGCCATCGCGATCCAGACGCGCTGGCGCTGCCCGCCGGACAGTTCGTCGACGGACCGGTCGGCGAGCGCGGTGACGTCGGTGCGGGCCATGGCCTCGGTGACGGCCCGCTCGTCCTCCTCGGACCACTGCTTCCACCACGCCTGGTGGGGCTGCCGGCCGCGGGCGACGAGGTCGGCGACGGTGATGGCCTCGGGGGCGACGGGCGTCTGCGGCAGCAGGCCGACGGCGCGGGCGATGGCCTTGGTGGGGAGCTTCGCCAGTTCCTCGCCGTCGAGCAGCACCGCGCCGCGCTCCGGCTTGAGGAGCCGGCCGAGGGCCCGCAGGGTGGTGGACTTGCCGCAGGCGTTGGGGCCGACGATGACGGTGACCTTGCCGTCGGGGACGGCGAGGTCGAGGTCCTCGACGACCACCCGGTTCTCGTAGGCGAGGGTCAGCCCGCGGGCCGTCAGTCTGCTCATGCCTTCTCTCCCGTGCGGCTCCGGACGATGAGCCAGATCAGATACGGGGCGCCGACCGCCGCCGTGAGGACACCCACCGGCAGTTCCACCGGGGAGAACAGCCGCCGTCCGACGAGGTCGGCGGCGACGACGATCAGCGCGCCGAGGAGCGCCGAGCAGAACAGCGGGATCTGCGCGGTGCGCGTGACCCGGCGGGCGATCTGCGGGGCGAGCAGCGCGACGAAGTCGACGGGCCCGGCGACGCCGGTGGCGACGGACGCGAGGACCACGCCGACCGCGACGAGCCCGAGCCGCACCCGCCCGAGCCGGACGCCGAGCGCGGTCGCGGTGGCGTCGTCGAGGGAGACGGTCCGCTGGGCGCGGGCGGCCCACAGCACGGCGGGCAGCAGGAGCAGCAGGGTCCAGCGGACGTGCGCGGACTCCTCCCAGCCGCGTCCGTTGAGGGAGCCGGTCATCCAGATCTGCGCCTGCTGGGCGACGAGGTAGTCGCCCTTGGTCATGAACAGGGTGATGAGGGACCGGAGGGCGACGGCGAAGCCGATGCCGATGAGGACGAAGCGGGTGGCGTGCAGGCCGCCGCGCCAGGCGAAGACGTAGACGAGGGCGGCGGCGAGGACGCCGCCGGCGATCGACAGGTACGGCAGCACCGTGTACGAGGCGAGGCCGAAGGTCATCGCGGCGACGGTGAGCGCCCCGGCGCCCTGGCTGATGCCGATGATGTCGGGGGAGGCGAGCGGGTTGCGGGCGACGGTCTGGATGAGCGCGCCGGCGATGCCGAAGGCGGCGCCGACGGCGAGCGCGGTGACGAGCCGGGGGGTGCGCAGTTCCTCGACGACGAACGCGGCGGGGGAGTCGCCGCCGGTGAGGATCGTGAGGACCTCGCCGGGCGGGACGGTCTTCTCGCCGGCGCAGAGGTACGCGACGGAGACGGCGGCGAGCAGCAGGAGCAGCGCGCCGGCGGCGAGGACGGAGCGCCGGTGGACGAGGAAGGAGGCGGGTCCGGTGCGGACGAGCCCGTAGCCGGCGGGGCGGACGGGCGGCCGGGTCTTCGTGAGGCTCACGCGGGCACCGCCTTCCGGCGGACGAGGGTGACCAGGAACGGCACGCCGATGAGGGCGGTCATGACGCCGGCGGGGACTTCGCCGGGCGGGAAGACGATCCGGCCGGCGACGTCGGCGACGAGCACCATGACGGGCCCGATGAGGGCGGCCATGGGCAGCACCCAGCGGTGGTCGGAGCCGACGACGGCGCGGGCGATGTGGGGCACGGCGAGGCCGACGAAGGCGAGGGGGCCGGCGGCGGCGACGGCCGCGCCGGTGAGGACCGTCGCGCCGAGGCCGCCGACGATCCGTACGGTGGCGACCTTCTGCCCGAGGCCCCTGGCGACGTCCTCGCCGAGCGCGAGGGCGTCGAGGCCGCGGGCGACGGACAGCACGAGGACGGCGCCGAGCAGCAGGAACGGCCAGATCTGGGCGATCGTGGCGGCGTCCCGTCCGTCGAGGGAGCCGGTCTGCCAGAACCGGAACTCGTCGAGCGCGGCGGCCTGCGTGGTGAGCACGCCGGTCGTGACGGACAGCAGCAGCGCGTTGATCGCCGCGCCGCCGAGGGCGAGCTTCACGGGGGTGGCGCCGCCGCGTCCGCTGGAGGCGATGGCGTACACGGCGACGGAGGCGACCGCGGCGCCGGCGAAGGCGAACCAGACGTAGCCGGAGACGCTGTGCACGCCGAGGAAGGCGATGGCGAGGACGACGGCGACCGAGGAGCCCTGGCTGATGCCGAGGATGCCGGGGTCGGCGATGGGGTTGCGGGTGATGCCCTGGAGGGCGGTGCCGGCGAGCGCGAGGGCGGCGCCGACCATCAGCCCGATGACGGTGCGGGGGACCCGGAGCTGCCGGACGACCTCGGCGTCGTCGCCGCCGGCGCCGTGCAGCAGCGCGTCGAGGACGGTGCCGGGGGCGACCGGGCGGGCGCCGACGGCGAGGCTGAGGAGGACGGCGAGGAGCAGGGCGACGACGGCCGCCGAGGTCGCGAGGACCCGTCTGGAACGGAAAGCGGCTGTCATGTGCACCCATCGGGCGAGGAGGAGGTTCGGTAAGGCTTGGCTCAGTCTAAGCAGCCGCCGAATTCGAACACCCGGGCACAATGTCACCCATGACGACGAACGTTCCCGCGGGCCCGCTCACGGTCGGCTTCGACCTCGACCTGACCCTCCTCGACACCCGCCCCGGCATCCGCCGCACCTGGGAGGAGTTCGCCGCCGCGTACGGCGTCGACGTCGACGCCGACCTCGTCGTCAGCCGCCTCGGGCCCCCGCTGGAGCAGGAGATGGCCCACTGGGTCCCCGCCGACCAGGTCGCCGGCATGACCGCCCGCTACCGCGCCCTGTACGGCGTCCACGCCTTCGCGCCCACCGTCCCCATGCCGGGCGCCCGCGACGCCCTCGACGCCGTCCGCGAGGCCGGCGGCCGGACCGTCGTCGTCACCGCCAAGAACGGCCCGCACGCCGAGCAGCACTTCGCGCACCTCGGCATCGAGCCCGACGCGGTCGTCGGCGGCCTGTTCGCCGAGGGCAAGGCGGAGGCCCTGCGCGCCCACGGCGCCTCCGTGTACGTCGGCGACCACGTCGGCGACGTCCGCGGCGCGAAGGCCGCCGACGCCCTGTCCGTGGCCGTCGCGACCGGCCCGTGCGCGCCCGGCGAGCTCCGCGCCGCCGGCGCCGACGTGGTCCTGAAGGACCTGACGGACTTCCGCGCCTGGTGGGAGACGTACACGCGCTAGGCCGCGCGCCGCGCCTCCCGCGCCTGGCGCCGCTGCGCCGCCACGGACCGGAGCACCCCGGCGGCGGCCAGCGCGAAACCGACGCCCATCAGCATCGACACCAGGTAGGCGACGGTCGGGAAGGGATCCGTCCCGAGGAAGAGCGGAGCCACGGTGACCAGCGTCGCGACCGCCCCGACCGCGAAGACGACGACGCCCGCCCTGACGAGTCCGTCGCCCGGCGCGGAATCGTCCACGGGTCCTGTACGGGTTTCACTGCGCATCCGGCCAGGGTAGTTCCCTGGGCGGAGGAACACTTCGGCGGCGTCTTGTCACGGGCGCCCGGAGCATTAGCGTCTCTGATCAGCCCAGCGATCCCGTGCGGACCGTGAGATCCGGCTCGGTGGTCTCCACCTGGGTGGGGAGCTGAGGCACGCCCAGAGGCTTGCACGGTCCGTCATGGTGCTCACCGACCACTACGTGAACCTCGGCGGTCAGGCGTGAGCAGGACGCTCTTCCACTGCCGTGGCTCCGAGGGCGTGATCACGGAGGAAGCCGACGCGGTGTTCCTCTGGCATGAGCCGGGGAGCAGCGGCCCGGGAAGGGACGTCTACGCCCACCGCGAGCACGTACGCCAGGTCTGACCCCGGACAGCTCGCTTGGGTGCGAGGTTAACCCTCCCCGCCGCTGGGGACAGCCTCGGTAAGGTGTCCCAGGGCATTTCTACGGGCGCCCAGGAGTGTCCGGGACCGACAGAGGGAGCGTGTGCTTTGCCGACTGGCAAGGTCAAATGGTTCAACAGCGAGAAGGGCTTCGGCTTCCTCTCCCGCGACGACGGCGGTGACGTCTTCGTGCACTCGTCGGTGCTCCCTGCCGGAGTCGACGCACTGAAGCCGGGCCAGCGGGTGGAGTTCGGCGTCGTCGCCGGCCAGCGGGGCGACCAGGCGCTGTCGGTGACGGTCCTCGACCCGACCCCGTCGGTGGCGGCGGCGCAGCGCCGCAAGCCCGACGAGCTGGCGTCGATCGTGCAGGACCTGACGACGCTCCTGGAGAACATCACGCCGATGCTGGAGCGCGGCCGGTACCCCGACAAGGCGGCCGGCAAGAAGATCGCCGGCCTGCTGCGGGCGGTCGCGGACCAGCTCGACGTCTGACCCGGCCGTCCCCCGCTACGGGAAGGACAGCGCGTCCGGGCCGAGGGGCGGCACCAGCCCCTCGGCCGCGGCCCGGGTGAGCAGCCCCCGGACCGCCGCGTAACCGGCCTCGCCGAGGTCGGCGGTGAACTCGTTCACGTACAGCCCGATGTGCTGGTCGGCGACCTTCGGGTCCATCTCCTGCGCGTGCTCCATGACGTACGGCCGCGACGCGGCCGGGTCGTCCCACGCCATCCGCACCGAGCGGCGGGCCGAGTCGGCCAGCAGCCGCAGCGTGTCCGCGCCGAGCGAGCGGCGGGCGACGATCGCGCCGAGCGGGATCGGCAGCCCCGTGGTGGCCTCCCAGTGCTCGCCCATGTCGGCGAGCCGGTGCAGCCCGTACGCCTGGTACGTGAAGCGGGCCTCGTGGATGACGAGCCCCGCGTCGACCTTGCCGTCCCGGACCGCCGGCATGATCTCGTGGAACGGCATCACCACGACCTCGCCGACGCCCCCGGGCACGGTCTCGGCGGCCCACAGCCGGAACAGCAGATAGGCGGTCGAGCGCTCGCTCGGCACCGCGACCGTCCTGCCCCGCAGGTCGAGCCCCAGCTCCCGGGTCAGCACCAGCGGCCCGCAGCCCCGGCCCAGCGCGCCGCCGCACGGCAGCAGCGCGTAGTCGTCGAGGATCCACGGCAGCACCGCGTACGACACCTTCAGGACGTCGTGCGCGTCGGTGCCGCTCTCCGCCCAGCCGTTCGTCACGTCGATGTCGGCGAAGGTGACGTCCAGGCGCGGCGCGCCGGGCACCCGGCCGTGCGCCCAGGCGTCGAAGACGAAGGTGTCGTTCGGGCAGGGCGAGTACGCGATCTTCAGCTGCACGGCCGGGCCTCCTCCAGGGTCGGTACGAGTGCGGTCACGGCGCGCCGCAGGGCGTCCAGGGCGTCGCCGATCCGCCAGGCGGCCCGGTCCCGGGGCCCGACGGCGTTCGACACCGCCCGCAGCTCCAGGACGCCGGTGCCGTGCGCGGCGGCGGCCTCGGCGACCCCGAAGCCCTCCATCGCCTCCGCGGCGGCCCCCGGATGGCGGGCGGCGAGCGCGGCGGCGCGGGCGGCGGTGCCGGTGACGGTGGAGACGGTCAGCACCGTCCCGGTGGTGTGCGGGAGCCCCGCGGCGGCGAGCGCGGCGGCGGCGGGGCCGCTCAGCGCGGCGGGCACGCGGTGCACGGAGCGGCCGAAGCCCAGCTCCTCGACGGGCACGAACCCGTCGGCGGTGTCCGCGCCCAGGTCGGCGGCGACGATCGCGTCGGAGACGACGAGCGAGCCCAGCGGGGCGCGGCCCGGGAAACCGCCGGCGATCCCGGCGGACACGACGAGCCCGTACGGCTCGCCTTCGAGCGCGGCACGGGCCAGCGCGGCCCCCGTCGCGGCGGCGACGGCGGCGGGACCGACCCCGCCGACGAGGACGTCCGCGGCGTGCGGGCGGGCGGACGCCGTGAGACCGCCGGCGACGGAGTCCGCCTCCGCCGCCACGGCCGTCACAATCAGGATCCGGCGGCGCACCGGAGGATCAGGATTCCTTCTTCAGCTTGAAGTGCCAGATGCCGGTGAGCGTCTTGCCGGTGTTCTCGACGATCGTCACCTGCGTCTCGTCGGTGGACTCGCCGGTCTGCTGGCTGGAGAAGAACGCGCTGGCCGGGATGGTCCGGTACGTCTTCTTGTACGGCTCCGGCTCGGCCTGCTGGCCGCCGAGGAAGATGGTCCAGCCGTTGTCGGCGATCTCCGGGTCCACACCGAAGCGGACCTTGTCGTCCATGGCGACGGTGATCGACTTCTCGGCCTTCTTGTTGAGGCACTTCTGGACGTCGGACTCCTTGATGGGGTCGCCGTCGTTGTAGCAGGCCGCCTCGGAGTTGATCGATTCGCTCCCGACCGTGACGGTCGCGATCGGAGTCGGCTTATCGCAGGCGGTGAGGACGAGGAGCCCGGCGGAGACGGCCCCGAGGGCGACGGCGGCCCGGCGGCGCGAGCCGGAGAAGAACGCAACGGTCATGAGCCGAAGGCTATCGGGCCGCCGCGCCGCTGCCACGCGGGGGTACGGCGTGCCGCGCCGGGGCCGGTACGCGGACGGGTCAGGCGACCTTCGCCCGCCGCGGCCGGTCCGGGGCGCCCGGACCGCGCGACGACAGCAGCCCCCGCACCGCCAGCAGCGCGCCGACCGCCAGGAACCCGGCCGCCGCCGCCATCCCCACCGTCCCGTTCAGCGGCATCGCGATCCCCAGCGCGCCGCCCACCACCCACGCCATCTGCAGCGCCGTCTCCGACCGGGCGAACGCCGAGGTCCGCACCACCTCCGGCACGTCCCGCTGGATCAGCGCGTCCAGCGACAGCTTCGACAGCGCCTGCGTCAGCCCCGCGACCGCGCCCAGCACCGCGACCATCACCCCGCCGAAGAACACCGCCGCGCACACCGCCGCCGCCAGCACCGTCGAGATCATCGACGCGATGATCACCTCCGGCCGGTGGCCCCGGTCCCGCAGCAGCGACCCCACCGCCGTCCCGCACGCGTTCCCCACCCCCGCCGCCACCCCGACGATCCCCAGCGACACCGCCGCCGACTGCCCCGACAGCGGGTGCTCCCGCAGCAGGAACGCCAGGAAGAAGATCAGGAACCCGGACAGCATCCGCTGCGCCGCGTTCGCCTGCAGCCCGTGCAGCACCGCCGGCCCCACCGTCCGCAGACTCGGCCGCTTCTCGCCGTGCGTCAGCAGGTGCGCCCGCCGCTCACCCTTCGCCGAGTCCACCTTGTGCGGCATCCGCACCGCCCAGAACGCCCCCAGCAGGAACAGCGCACACGCCCCGTACAGCGGACACCGCGGCCCCAGCATCTGGAGCCCCGCGCCGGCCGGCGCGGCCACCCCCGTTGCCAGCAGCCCCGCCAGCGTCACCCGCGAGTTCGCCTTCACCAGCGAGAAGCCCGCCGGCAGCAGCCGCGGCACCACCGCGCTGCGCACCACCCCGTACGCCTTCGACGCCACCAGCACCCCGAGCGCCGCCGGGTACAGCGCGAGACCCCCCGTCACCACCAGGCCCGACATCACCACCGCGAGGACCGCCCGGGCGCCCATCGCCGCCGCCATCGCCGCGCGCCGCCCGTGCGGCAGCCGGTCCAGCAGCGGACCGACGACCGGCGCCAGCAGCGTGAACGGCGCCATCGTGATCGCCAGGTACAGCGCGACCCGGCCGCGGGCCTCGTCCGTCGGCACCGAGAAGAACACCGTCGACGCCAGCGCCACCGTGATCATCATGTCGCCGGCGCCGTTCACCGCGTGCAGCTCGATCAGCTTCCCGAGCCCCGACTCGCCCGCCCCGTGCGCGTGCGTCGCCCGCCGGATCCCCCGAGCCGTCCCCGTGAACGGCAGGTGCAGCGCACGCCCCACCGCCCGGCCCGCTCCGCGGAGCGGCCCGGGACGATCCTGGGAGCGACCGGAGGACCGTGCGGCAGCCACCACCTCATAGTGCCCCACCAGCCCCCCGCCCGAACCGAGCCCGCCGGCCCCCGGGGTGTCGGCCCCCGCGACCCCCGAGCCCCTCCCGCACCGCCCGGAACCCCTCGGAGCCCGCCGGGGACACGCCCGGCCGCGCCCCGGAACGGCCCCCGCCCCCGGGCCCGATCCGGATCACTTGGGGCGCGCAGGTGGGCCCAGGCCCGCGAACGGGGTAGCGTGCGTAGCGCGCCACCGGCGGTTCCCCTCGGCCGCGCGCCCCTTCGGCATCCCGCAGAATGGATGACGATAGGTGCGCCCGAGACGTGTGAGATACCGGCCGGGTGCGGACGTCGATGCGGCCCCCAGGTCCGCTCCGCCCGCCCCGCCCCCGGAGCCTCGCTCCCGGACCTCGGCCGGCGCACCCGTGAGACGGCGTAGGAGAGAAGCGATACCAGTGAGTGCTGCGACGACGCGAGACCGTACCCCGCGTACCCCGCGATCCAGCCGTACCCCGGCCCCGGACCGCCTCTGCGCCGAGGCCGTGGACCTCGCCCGCGAGGCCGCCGAGGAGGCCGCGGCGCCCGGCGTCGTCGGCGAGCACTCCGGCGTCCTCGCCGAGGGCGACCGGGTCGTCACGCACTTCTTCGAGTGCAAGGAGCCCGGCTACCGCGGCTGGCGCTGGGCCGTCACCGTCACCCGCGCCTCCCGCGCCAAGAACGTCACGCTCGACGAAACCGTCCTGCTGCCCGGCTCCGACGCCCTCCTCGCCCCCGAATGGGTGCCCTGGAGCGAGCGGCTGCGCCCCGGCGACCTCGGCCCCGGCGACCTCCTCCCCACCGAGCAGGACGACCCCCGCCTGGAGCCCGGCTACACCGGCGAGGACGCCCCGCCGCCGAACTCCGCCGTCTCCTCCGAGCTCGCCGACCACCTCGACGCGGAGGACGCGGAGGTCACCGACCGCACGCCCACCCGCGGCGCGATCGCCGCCGTCGCCGACGAACTCGGCATGGGCCGCGCCCGCGTCCTCTCCCGCCACGGCCTCCGGCTCGCCGCCGACCGCTGGGACGAGTCCTTCGGCCCCCGCACCCCGATGGCCCAGGCCGCCCCCGCCACCTGCCAGTCCTGCGCCTTCCTGATCCCGCTGGCCGGCTCGCTGCGCCAGTCCTTCGGCCTGTGCGCCAACGAGCTGTCCCCGGCCGACGGGCGCGTCGTCTCCCTCGCGTACGGCTGCGGAGGCCACTCGGAGGCCGCCGTCATGCCGACGCCGCCCCGCCCCGCCGAGCCGGTCCTCGACTCCACGGCCGTCGACGCCTTCCCGCTGCACCCGCCGGCCGACTCCGGCTCCGTCACCCCGCCCGACCCCGCCTCGGAAGACCTCGGCCACTCCTGACCCGCGCCGCGGGCCCGCCCCCCACGGCCCCGCACGGGCCGCCGGGCCCGCGCGGTAACTTCGCCGCAGCGAGGGAACCGCACAGCAGACTGGAGTCAAGCGTGAGCGTCACCGTCCGGACGACGACCGACGGAAGCGACCCCTTCGGCACCGCCCGGCTCCGCAGAGGCGTCCTGGACGCCTGGGCCGCCTCCCCGGCCCGCTTCCGCGAGGACGCGAACGCCGAGGAGGACCTCGCCCTCGGCGGGTACCGCGACCGGCTCGTCGTCGAACTCGCCCAGAACGCCGCCGACGCCGCCGCCCGCGCCGGCACCACCGGCCGGCTCCGCCTCACCCTGCACCCGGCCGACGCCGACAGCCCCGCCGTGCTGGCCGCCGCCAACACCGGCGCCCCGCTGGACGCCGCCGGCGTCGCGTCGCTCGCCACGCTCCGCGCCTCCGCGAAGCGCGACGGCCAGGACGCGGCCACCGCCGTCGGCCGCTTCGGCGTCGGCTTCGCCGCCGTCCTCGCCGTCACCGACGAACCCGCCGTCCTCGGCCGGCACGGCGGCGTCCGCTGGTCCCTCCCCGAGGCCCGCGAACTCGCCGCCGACACCGCCCGCCACAGCCCCGGCCTCGGCGACGAACTGCGCCGCCGCGACGGCCATGTCCCCCTGCTGCGGCTGCCGCTGCCCGCCGAGGGCACCGCACCCGAGGGCTACGACACCGTCGTCGTCCTCCCGCTCCGCGACGCCGCCGCCCACAGCCTCGCCGAACGGCTCCTCGACACCGTCGACGACGCCCTGCTGCTCACCCTTCCCGGCCTCTCCGAGGTCGTCGTCGAGACCCCCGCCGGGGTCCGCACCCTGACCCGCACCGACGCCGACGGCCACGTCCGCGTCGAGGACTCCGCCGGCGACGCCCCGCACCGCTGGCGGACCGTCACCCACACCGGCCCGCTCGACCCCGCGCTCCTCGCCGACCGCCCCGTCGAGGAACGGCTCCGCCCGCACTGGTCGGTGACCTGGGCCGTCCCCGTCGACGACACCGGCGCCCCCCGCTACCCGCGCACCGCGCCCGTCGTCCACGCGCCGACGCCCACCGACGAACCCCTCGGCATCCCCGCCCTGCTCATCGCCTCCCTGCCGCTCGACCCGACCCGCCGGCACCCCGCGCCCGGGCCGCTGACCGACTTCCTGGTCCAGCGGGCCGCCGACGCGTACGCCGAACTCCTCGCCGACTGGCGGCCGGTGACGAGCGGAGCGCTCGACCTCGTCCCCGGCCCCCTCGGCAAGGGCCCGCTCGACGGGGCGCTGCGCGAGGCGATCCTGGACCGGCTGCCGCGCGTCGCGTTCCTCGCCCCCGCGGTCTGCACCGAGGACCTGCCGGCGCTCCGCCCCATCGAGGCGGAGGTCGTGGAGGGCGCCGGCGCGGACACCGTGGCCGTGCTCGCCGAGGTGTTCCCCGGGCTGCTCCCGGCGGGCCTGGAGCGCCGCCCGGAGCTGCGGACGCTCGGCGTCGGCCGGATGCCGCTGACGGAGGCGGTGGACCGGCTCGCGGGCGTCGAGCGGCCCCCGTCCTGGTGGCGGCGGCTCTACGACTCGCTCGCCGGCGTCGACCCGGAGCGGCTCACCGGCCTGCCGGTGCCGCTGGACTCCGGGCGGACGGTGATCGGCCCCCGGCAGGTGCTGCTGCCGCAGCGGGACACCCCGCCCCGGCTGGCCCGGCTCGGCCTGCTCGTCGCGCACCCGGAGGTCGTCCACCCGCTCCTGGAGAAGCTGGGCGCCCTGCCCGCCTCGCCCCGCGCCGTGCTGACGACCCCGCAGGTGCGGGCGGCGGTCGCGGCGTCCATCGACGCGGCGGACGGCTTCTGGACCCCGGACCAGCCGGAGCTGGACCCCGACGAGCTGGTGGAGACCGTCCTCGGGCTCGTCCGCGACGCGGATCTGGAGCCCGGCGACGAACCGTGGCTGGCCGCCCTCGCCCTCCCCGACGAGCACGGCGAACTCACCCCCGCGGGTGAACTCGTGCTGCGGGGCTCGGCGTTCGACTCCGTCATGCGGCAGGGCGAACTGGCCCACGTGGACGAGGAGCTGGCCGACCGCTGGGGCGAGGCGCCGCTCGCCGCCTGCGGCGTCCTCGCGAACTTCGCGCTGATCCGCGCCACCGACCTCGTCCTCGACCCCGACGACCTCGACCCCCGCGAGAGCGACTACCCGGAGCCGGACGACGCCGGCCTCCTGGACGCGGTCGACGTGTGGTGCGAGGACGTCCTGGACCGGCTGCCGGTGTCCGTGGTGCCGCCGGTGGCGACGGAGATCGTGGCGGTGCGGGACCTGGACCTGGTCGCCGACGACGCCTGGCCGCGGGCGCTCGCGCTGCTCGCCCGGCCGCCGCTGCGGGACGCCCTGATCCAGCCCGTACGGGTCCTCCTCCCGGACGGCACGACGCAGACGGTCCGCCCGTACACCGCCTGGTGGCTGCGGGACCACCCGGTCCTCGGCGGGCGCCGCCCCGCCGGACTGTGCGCGGCCGGCACCGACCCGCTCCTCGCCGGCCTGTACGAGACCGCCGACGCGACCGGCTTCGAGGACGAGCAGGTGCTGCGCGCCCTCGGCGTCCGCACGACGGTGGCGGCGCTCCTCGACGAGCCCGGCGGCGCGGCGGAGCTGCTGGCCCGGATGGCGGTCCCCGGCCGCGGCGTGACGGCGCCGCAGCTGCACGCCCTGTACACCGCGCTGGCCGATCTCGACCCGGACCAGGTCACTCTTCCGGATGAACTCCTGGCGGTGGTCGACGGCGAACCGGTGGTGGTCGACGCGACGGAGGCGCTGGTCGCCGACGCCCCCGACCTGCTGCCGCTGACCGCCGGCCTGCCGCTCCTCCCGGTCGCCCCGTCGCGGGCGGCGGACCTGGCGGAGCTGTTCCAGGTCCGGCGCCTGAGCGAGGCGGTCGAGGCGGAGGTGACGACGGAGGGCGAGGAGCACGAGGTCCCGGCCTCGGTGCACGCCCTGCTGGGCCCGGACACCCCCGCCACGTACGTCGAGCACGAGGAGCTGCGCGCGGGCGGCGTCGAGCTCGACTGGCGCCGCACCTCCGACGGCACGATCCACGCCGCCACCCTGGAGGGCGTGGCCGCCGCCCTGGCCTGGGCCACCCGCCAGTGGCCGCGCCGCTTCGAGGTGGCGGCCCTCCTGGAGGACCCGTCCCGTACGGCGGAGCTGGCCCGCGACCGCTGGTTCGACTAGGCCGTTTCTTTCGGATCAGGCCGGATCAGGCGGGATCTGGCCGGGTCAGGCGGGGAACCTGCGGTCCACCCACCGCCAGGCGGCTTCCAGCATCGCCGCGGCCACCGCGGCGATGCCGACGGCCGCCCACGGCATGGTCGTGCCGACGAGCTTCAGGGCGAAGAAGTCCTGGAGCCAGGGGACGACGAGGACCAGCAGGAAGGCGCCGCCCATCGTGGCGACGAGGGCGAGCCGCCACAGGGTGTAGGGGCGGGCGATGATCGCGAGCACCCACATCGACACCAGGAAGAGGGTGAGGGTGGCGGCGCTGGTCTCGGCGCCGAGGGCGTCCGCGCCGGTGTAGTGGTGGCGGGCGAGGAGGTACGTGGTGAAGGTGGCCGCCGCCGCGACGACACCGCCGGGGATCGCGTACCGCATGACCCGGCGGACGAAGTGCGGTTTCGCGCGCTCCTTGTTGGGGGCGAGGGCGAGGAAGAACGCGGGGACGCCGATGGTCAGGGTGGACAGCAGGGTGAGGTGCCGGGGCAGGAACGGGTACTCGATCTGGCTGGCGACCACCAGCAGGGCGAGGAGCACCGAGTAGACCGTCTTCGTGAGGAAGAGGGTCGCCACCCGGGTGATGTTGCCGATGACCCGGCGGCCCTCCGCGACCACCGACGGCAGGGTGGCGAAGGAGTTGTTCAGGAGCACGATCTGGGCGACGGCCCGGGTGGCCTCGGAGCCGGAGCCCATGGAGACGCCGATGTCGGCGTCCTTCAGCGCGAGGACGTCGTTGACGCCGTCGCCGGTCATGGCGACCGTGTGCCCGTGCGACTGGAGCGCGGCGACCATGTCCCGCTTCTGCTGCGGGGTGACCCGGCCGAAGACGGCGTTCTCGTCGAGGACCTTCGCCATCTCCTCCCGCTCGGCGGGCAGGGTGCGGGCGTCGACGGTGTGGTCGGCGCCGGGCAGGCCGAGCTTGCCGGCGACCGCGCCGACGGAGACGGCGTTGTCGCCGGAGATGACCTTGGCGGCGACGTTCTGGTCGGCGAAGTAGGCGAGCGTGTCGGAGGCGTCGGGCCGCAGCCGCTGTTCGAGGACGACGAGGGCGGTGGGCCGGGCGTCCTCGGCGACCCGCGGGGAGTCGAGCTCGTGGACGGTGCGGGCGAGCAGCAGGACCCGCAGGCCCTGCTCGTTCAGCCGGTCGGTCTCGGCGAGCGCGGGGTCGCCGGCCGGGAGGAGGACGTCGGGCGCGCCGAGCAGCCAGGTGGACTCCTCGCCGTCGCCCTCGCTGAAGGCGGCGCCGCTGTACTTGCGGGCCGACGAGAAGGGCAGCGACTCGACGCAGCGCCACTCCTCTGCGTCCGGGTAGGCGTCGATGATGGCCTGGAGGGAGGCGTTGGGGCGCGGGTCGGACTCGCCGAGGGCGCCGAGGACCTTGTGGACGTACGCCTCGTCGGAGCCGTTCAGCAGGCGGACCTCGGTGACGTCCATGCCGCCCTCGGTGAGGGTGCCGGTCTTGTCGAGGCAGACGACGTCGACCCGGGCCAGGCCCTCGATGGCGGGCAGCTCCTGCACCAGGCACTGCTTGCGGCCGAGCCGGATCACGCCGATCGCGAAGGCGACGGAGGTGAGGAGGACGAGCCCTTCGGGGATCATCGGGACGATGCCGCCGACGGTCCGGGCGAGCGAGTTCTTGAGGTCGTTGTCCTTGACGACGAGCTGGCTGATGATCAGGCCGATCGCGGTCGGGACCATCATCCACGTCACGTACTTGAGGATCGTGGAGATGCCGGAGCGCAGCTCGGAGTGGACGAGGGTGAAGCGGGACGCCTCCTCGGCGAGCTGGGCCGCGTACGCCTCCCGGCCGACCTTGGTGGCGGTGAAGGCGCCGCCGCCGGCGACGACGAACGAGCCGGACATGACGGGGTCGCCGGGGCGTTTGACGACGGGGTCGGCCTCGCCGGTGAGCAGGGACTCGTCGATCTCCATGCTGTCGGCCTCGGCGACGACGCCGTCGACGACGACCTTGTCGCCGGGGCCGAGCTCGATGAGGTCGCCGAGGACGATCTCGGAGGTGGAGACGGCGGTGGCGCGCCCGTCGCGGCGGACGGTGGGTTTCGCCTCGCCGATGACGGCGAGCCCGTCGAGGGTCTTCTTGGCGCGCAGCTCCTGGATGATGCCGATGCCGGTGTTGGCGACGATCACGAAGCCGAAGAGGCTGTCCTGGATCGGGGCGACGATCAGCATGATCACCCAGAGGACGCCGATGATCGCGTTGAAGCGGGTGAAGACGTTGGCCCGGACGATGTCGGCGGCGGAGCGGGAGCTGCGGACGGGGACGTCGTTGACCTCGCCGCGGGCGACCCGTTCGGCGACCTCGGCGGTGGTGAGGCCGGCGGCGCGGTGGACGACGGGCGGTTCGGCCTCCGCCAGGGTGTCGGGGGAGTCCCCGGTGCCGCCGCCGCCCGTGTCGATCCGCGCCTGCTGAGTCATGGTTCCGACGGTACGACCGGAATCGACCGTTCACCTGCCGGGAAGCGGCAAGATCCGACCGTGGGTGGACCGGAATCGTCCCGTGGTGGGACGGGACCCTGAGGGGCGTCGGGGGAGGTGCCCCGGGCCGCCCCGGGCCGGTTACGCGCCCTGCTGGGCCGCCCGGTGCCGCTTGATCGCGGCGTCGCGCTTGCGCACGTACCAGATGCCGAGCAGGCCGAGGCCGCCGCCGGCCAGGCAGGTCCACACCCACCAGGTGAGGTCGCGGTCGGCGAACCAGCCGTAGAAGGGGACCTGGACCAGGAAGAGGACGAACCAGAGGATCGTGCCGCCGGTGATCGTTCCGACGACCGGGCCCTCCAGGGGCTCGGGTGCCTCGTGCTTCGGTGTCCACTTCGCCATGCGGCTCAGTCTAGGCGGCCCGATTCCGGGTCTACGCGCGGAGATGGACTCCCGCTCGTTCATGTGTTCATACTGAAACGGTTTGCCTATGGCGGGTTTCCTTCGTATGAACCGCCAAAAAGGACGTCAGGACCTCCTTCCCGATGAGGAACCCACCCCCATGAGCACCACGGCCGCCGCCAAGGCCCCCGCCCCCGAGCCTCAGGCCCCCCAGGGATCCGCCGGGGCCCTCGACCGCTTCTTCAAGATCTCCGAGCGCGGCTCCACCGTCGCCCGCGAGGTCCGCGGCGGTTTCGCCACCTTCTTCGCGATGGCCTACATCATCGTGCTGAACCCGATCATCCTCGGCAGCGCCAAGGACATGTACGGGCACCAGCTCGACGGCGGCCAGCTCGTCACCGCCACCGTCCTGACGGCGGCGTTCTCCACGCTCCTCATGGGCGTCATCGGCAACGTGCCGATCGCGCTCGCCGCCGGCCTCGGCGTCAACACGGTCGTCGCCCTCCAGCTCGCCCCCCGGATGTCCTGGCCGGACGCCATGGGCATGGTCGTCCTCGCCGGCCTCGTCGTGATGCTGCTGGTCGCGACCGGCCTGCGCGAGCGCGTCATGAACGCCGTCCCGGTCGGCCTGCGCAAGGGCATCGCGATCGGCATCGGCCTCTTCATCATGCTGATCGGCCTCGTCGACTCGGGCTTCGTCTCCCGCATCCCCGACGCCGCGCACACCACCGTCCCGCTGCAGCTCGGCGCCGACGGGCACCTGGGCGGCTGGCCGGTCCTCGTCTTCGTCCTGGGCGCCCTGCTCACCCTCGCCCTGATCATCCGCAAGGTGCCGGGCGCGATCCTCATCTCGATCGTCGTCATGACGATCGTGGCGATGGTGATCAACGCGGTCGCGACCGTCCCGTCCTGGGGCCTGACCACCCCGGAGTGGCCCGGCAACCCGGTCGCCACCCCGGACTTCGGCCTGGTCGGCCAGGTCAGCCTGTTCGGCGGCTTCGACAAGGTCGGCGTGCTGACCGGCGTCCTCTTCGTCTTCACCGTCCTGCTGTCGTGCTTCTTCGACGCCATGGGCACGATCCTCGGCGTCGGCGACGAGGCCAAGCTGATGGACGAGAAGGGTAACTTCCCGGGCATCAACAAGGTGCTGCTCGTCGACGGCCTCGCGGTCGCCTCCGGCGGCGCGACCTCCTCGTCGGCCACCACCTGCTTCGTGGAGTCCACGGCCGGCGTCGGCGAGGGCGCCCGCACCGGCCTCGCCTCGGTCGTCACCGGCGGCCTGTTCTCGGTGGCGCTGTTCCTCACGCCGCTCGCGACCATGGTGCCGTCGCAGGCGGCGACCCCCGCGCTGCTCGCGGTGGGCTTCCTGATCCTGGCCGGGTCGATCAAGGAGATCGACTGGAGCGACTTCACCATCGCGGTGCCGGCGTTCCTGGCCATGCTGATGATGCCGTTCACCTACTCGATCACGAACGGCATCGGCATCGGCTTCATCAGCTTCAGCGTGCTGCGGCTCGCGGCCGGCCGGGGCCGCGAGGTCCCGGTGGCCATGTACGTGGTGTCGGCGGTCTTCGTCTTCTACTACGCGATGCCGGCGCTGGGCCTGACCTGATCGCGCGGGGCGGCCCCGGCGCCGGGAGGCTCCGGATCCGCCCCGTAGAACCTCTCCGTCTCCTCGACGGCGGTCTTGAACCGCTCGTCGAAGTCCTCTCGAATGAGCGTCCGGACGACATAGTCCTGGACGCTCATTCCTCTTCTGGCGGCGTGACCCTTGAGCCGGTCGAGCAGCTCACTGTCGATGCGCAGGCTGAGCACTGTCGATCCCATGCCGTTCAGCGTCGGGGCTCCCGGGGCCCCTTTGCGTCACTTTCCGGATCCGACTCACTCGTTCGGGTGATGCAAACGGCACTCCCGTGACCTGGGGCGACCCTGATCCGTACGCCTCCCGCGTGACACGCGCGACACCCGCGCATTCCATTGGTCCTTAGCGAGAGTAATGAGTTAGGCTAACTACATGCCTGACCTGTCCCACGGCACCGCCGACGACGCCGCGGCCGTGAACGCGCTCCGCTCGTCCGTCATGCGGCTGAGCCGGCGCCTCAAGCGCCAGCGCGTCGACGAGTCGCTGAGCCCGACCGAGATGTCGGTGCTCGGCACCCTGGCCCTCTGCGGCTCCGCCACCCCCGGTGAGCTGGCCCGCAAGGAGCACGTCCAGCCGCCGTCGATGACCCGCATCGTCGCCCTGCTCGAAGCCAAGGGACTGGTCCGGCTGGAGCCGCACCCCGACGACCGCCGGCAGAAGGTCGTCAGCCAGACCGAGCGGGCCGAGGCCATGCTCGAAGACGCCCGCCGCAAGCGGAACGCCTGGCTGGCCGCCCTCGCCGAGGGTCTGGACGAGGACGAGTGGGCCGTACTGCGCGCGGCCGCTCCCGTCCTGGAGAAGCTCGCCCACCTCTGAACCGAGCGCCAAGGAGGCGACGCACTTTGAGTACGGGACACGGAGCAGACTCCGCACCCGTCCACAAACCCACCCTCGACCCCCGCGGGCGCGAGAGGTCCCCCAGGGGAACCTTCTCTTCCCTCGCGATCCGGAACTACCGGCTCTTCTTCACCGGAGCGATCGTCTCCAACACCGGTACGTGGATGGCCCGGATCACCCAGGACTGGCTCGTCCTCAGCCTCACCGGCTCGGCCGCCGCCGTCGGCGTCACCACCGCCCTGCAGTTCCTGCCGATGCTCCTCTTCGGCCTGTACGGCGGCGTCATCGCCGACCGCTACCCGAAGCGGCGCCTGCTCCTCGTCAGCCAGGCCGCCCTCGGCCTGTGCGGCCTCGCCCTCGCCGTCCTCACCCTCTCCGGACACGTCCAGGTCTGGCACGTCTACCTGATCGCCTTCCTCCTCGGCATGGTGACCGTCGTCGACAACCCGGCCCGGCAGTCCTTCGTCTCCGAGATGGTCGGCCCCGACCGGCTCCGCAACGCCGTCTCGCTGAATTCGGCCAACTTCCAGTCCGCCCGGCTCGTCGGCCCCGCCGTCGCCGGCGTCCTCATCGCCGGGGTCGGCAGCGGCTGGGCCTTCCTCATCAACGGCCTCTCCTTCCTCGCGCCGCTGACCGCCCTCTGGCTGATGCGCCCGAGCGAGCTCCACAAGGTGGAGCGCGCCCCGCGCGGCAAGGGCCAGCTCCGCGAGGGCCTGCGGTACGTCTCCGGGCGCCCCGACCTGATCTGGCCGATCGTCCTCGTCGGCTTCATCGGCACCTTCGGGTTCAACTTCCCGATCTGGCTGACCGCCTTCTCCGAGGAGGTCTTCCACGTCGGCGCCGGCACCTACGGCTTCCTCAACACCCTGATGGCGGCCGGCTCCCTCGCGGGCGCCCTGCTCGCGGCCCGGCGCGGCTCGACCCGGCTGCGGATGCTGGTGATCGCCGCGGGCGTCTTCGGCGCCCTGGAGATCGCGGCGGCGTTCTCGCCGTCGTTCTGGCTGTTCGCGCTGCTGCTGGTGCCCATCGGCATGATCGGCCTCACGGTCAACATCACCGCCAACTCGGCCGTCCAGATGGCGACCGACCCGGTCATGCGCGGCCGGGTGATGAGCCTCTACATGATGGTCTTCGCGGGCGGCACCCCGATCGGCGCGCCGCTGCTCGGCTGGGTCACCGACACGTACGGCGCCCGCGCCGGCTTCGCCACCGGCGGCCTGGTCTCGCTCGCCGCGGCGGCCGTCATCGGCCTGATCCTGGCCCGGATCGGCAACCTGAAGCTGGCGATGGCCTGGCGCCGCGGCCACCCGAGCCTCCGCTTCGTCCCGCGCGCCGCCCCGGAGCGCCTGGCCACGGCGGCCTGACCCGCACCGTTCCGCCGGAGGGCGGGGCACGAGCCCACCCGGCTCCGCCCCGCCCTCCGGCGTCTCGATATGAACGTCCGGGTCCGCCGGTGTGGAGATCCTGTGTATGTTGAGCCGTCAATCACAGGCACCACCAGGGGGGTTCCCTTGCGCAAGCGCTCCACCCGTCCGGTCATAGCCGCGGCCCTCGCCGCCGGCGCGCTGACCGGCGCCCTCGCCGCCACCCCGGCCCAGGCCGCCGAGTACTCCTCGGCCCTGAAGATCGCCGGCGTCCAGTACGACGCCCCGGGCCGCGACAGCAACAGCTGCACGACCGGCAACACCAAGGCCGAGTACGTGACGATCAAGAACTTCTCGCGGACCACCCGGGTGAACCTCAAGGGGTACGTCGTCAAGGACGCGGTCGGCAACAGCTACACCTTCCGCGTCAACCACTACCTGGAGCCCGGCGACCACGTGAAGCTGCGCGGCGGCAAGGGCACCGAGTCCGACGCGAACAACGTCGCCTACCGCCAGAACTGCAACTTCATCTGGAACAACGACAAGGACACGATCAAGCTGATCAAGCCGGGCGGCGCCTACGCCGACACGCACTCCTACACCAAGAGCGCGAACGACCGCGACGGCAACGGCTACATCACGTTCCACAGCTGAGACGTCAGGGCGACACCCGCATCTCCAGGACCTGCCCCGGCCACGCGTCGACCGTGAACGGATCGGTGCGGGTGAAGCCCTGCCGCTCGTAGTACGCGACGAGCCGCCCCTCGCCGCCCGCGAAGCAGTCCACGCGGAGCAGCGAGACGCCCGCGCGGCGGGTCTCCTCCGCCGCGTGGGCGAGCAGCGCCGCGCCCACCCCGAGGCCGTGGAACCGCCCGTCGGTGGCGAGGTAGCGCACGTACCGCTCCGGCTCGCCGGCCGGCGGCACGTACGTCCCGGGGTGCGGGGTCAGCGTCATCGTCCCGGCCGGGACGCCGTCCACCTCCGCGATCCACGGCTCGCCCTCGCCCAGCACCCGCCCGACGTGCTCCACCGTCGCCGGGCGGGAGGTGAAGGGCGTGGTGCCCCACTGGGCGGTGATCCCGCGGCCGTTGAGCCAGACGACGGCGCTGTCGAGTATCGCGAGGACGGCCGGCAGATCCGCCGGCCCCCCGCGCCTGATCCTGATCGCGTGGGTCTCCATCCGGCGAGGCTAGCCGAGCCCCGGAGCGGCCCGGTCAGTGCTCCGGCCCGGCCGGACCGGCCCCGGCCTGACAGACTGGCGCGCATGAGGCTCTTCGCCGCCGTGCTGCCGCCCGCCGACCGGGCCGCCGAGCTGGCCGCCGTCGTCGACCGGCTCCAGGCGCTGCCCGGCGCGGACGCCCTGCGCTGGACCTCCCGTCCGGGCTGGCACTTCACCCTCGCGTTCATGGGCGAGGTCGACGACGACCTCCTGCCGGACCTGCGCGCCCGGCTCGCCCGCGCCGCCCGCCACACCCCGCCGTTCGGGCTCCGGCTGCGCGGCGGCGGCCACTTCGGCAGGCGCGCCCTGTGGACCGGCGCCGCCGGCGACCTGGACGCCCTGCGGCTGCTCGCCGCGCGCGCCGACGCGGCGGCCCGGAAGGCCGGCGTCCCGATGGAGGAGCACCGCCGCTACCAGGCGCACCTGACGATCGCCCGCGCCCGCGGCGAGGGCACCGCGCTGACCCCGTTCCTGGACGTCCTGGACGGCTTCGAGGGCACCCGCTGGCAGGTGCCCGAGCTGGCCCTGGTCCGTTCCCGCCTGCCGGTGAGCGGGCTGCGCGGCGAGCAGCCCCGGTACGAGACGGTAGCCGCGTGGCCGCTGGAGGGCGGTGCGGGGGCGCGGGACGGATCCGGTTAACCTCGTGGGGTGGACCCGAAGACCCGTAACCGGATCATGGCCGGTGTGCTCGTACTGATGTTCGCGGTGATCGCGCTGACCTCCGTGGCCGGGCAGTAGCGCAGGTAACCCCTTGCTTCGAGCGCGCTCCAACGAGTTGGCTGGTGACTCATGGAGTACACGCAGCTCGGACGCACCGGACTCAAGGTCAGCCGCCTCGTCCTCGGCACGATGAACTTCGGCCCGCAGACCGACGAGGCCACCAGTCACGCGATCATGGACGCCGCGCTCGGCGCGGGCCTGAACTTCTTCGACACGGCCAACGTCTACGGCTGGGGCGTGGAGAAGGGCCGCACCGAGGAGATCATCGGCTCCTGGTTCGCCCAGGGCGGCGGCCGCCGCGACAAGACCGTCCTCGCCACCAAGGTGTACGGGAACATGGGCCCCGACGGCGAGGCGTGGCCGAACCACGACAAGATCTCCGCGCTCAACATCCGGCGCGCGGTGGACGCCAGCCTCAAGCGGCTCGGCACCGACTACATCGACGTCTACCAGTTCCACCACGTCGACCGCGCCACCCCCTTCGACGAGGTCTGGCAGGCCATCGACGTCCTCATCACCCAGGGCAAGATCCTCTACGCCGGCTCGTCCAACTTCCCCGGCTACAAGATCGCCCAGGCGAACGAGGCCGCCGCCCGCCGCGGCATGGTCGGCCTGGTCAGCGAGCAGTGCCTCTACAACCTCTACGAGCGCCGCGCCGAGATGGAGGTCATCCCGGCCGCGCAGGAGTACGGCCTCGGCGTCATCCCGTGGTCGCCGCTGCACGGCGGCCTGCTCGGCGGCGTCCTGAAGAAGGAGACCGAGGGCAAGCGCCGCACCGAGGGCCGCGCCGCGGAGACGCTGGCGGACCCGGCCAAGCGCAAGCAGTTCCAGGCGTACGAGGACCTGCTCGACAAGCACGGGCTGGCGCCCGGCGAGGTCGGCCTGGCCTGGCTCCTCACGCGCCCCGGCGTGACCGGCCCGATCGTCGGCCCCCGCACCCCGGAGCAGCTGGACGGCGCCCTGCGCGCCCTGGAGCTGGAGCTGCCGGACGAGCTCCTGGCCGAGCTGGACGAGATCTTCCCCGGCCCGGGCCCGTCCCCGGAGGCGTTCGCCTGGTAGTCCCGGCGTCCCCCGGCCGTGGCCGGCCGTCCGCGCGCGGCGCGGCGGGCTACGGCCGGTACGGCCCGCCCAGCCCCCACGCCTGGTGCATCGCGCCGGCGAAGGCGGCGGCCAGCTTGTGCTCGCCGCTCGGCCCCGGGTGCGTGCCGTCGTACGTGTCCTCCTGGAGGTCGTACGACTCCGGGACCGTCGCCAGCAGCAGCGGCGAGGCCGCCGCGTCGAGGTCGGCGACCGCCTTCGCGAGCAGGTCGTTGAAGCGGGCGCACTCGGCGGCGAAGGCCGCGTCGTAACCGGCGCGCACGTTGGGGATCACCGGCAGCAGCACCGCCCGGACCCCCGGCCGGGCGGTGCGCGCGGCGGCCAGGAACGCCCGCACGTTCGCCTCGGTCTGGTCGCTGTTCGTGTAGAAGCCCAGGTCGATCAGGCCGAGCGAGACCAGCAGCACGTCCGCGCGGGTCGCCGCGACGGTGTCCCCGATGACCGGCGCCATGTGCAGCCATCCCTCGCCCCACCCGGCCAGGTGGCGGCGGGCCGCGGCCGGGAAGGCGGGGTCGGCGTACGCGTCGGACACCGGCGCGTCGGCCTCGGGGTCGTACAGCCCGGTGCGCGGCCCGACGATCTCGTACCCGCCCGGCAGCGTCGCCTCCAGGTGCCGCCACATGCGGTACCGCCAGGTCCAGTCGCCGGCGCGTCCGATGGTCATGCTGTCGCCGACGAACAGAAAACGCATGGTCACATCATTCCGGACCCCGTCACCCACCGGCGACGTGATCCGGACCACGACCCGCTCACCCCAGGAACGCGCCGACCGTCCCCGCGAACCCCTCCGGGTCGTCGTGCCACGGGAAGTGCCCGCCGCCCGCGACGACCGCCAGCCGCGCCGCCGGGAACAGCCCCGCGTACGCGGCGGCCACCGGCACCGGCGTGTTCGCGTCGCCCTCCCCGGCCACCACCAGCACCGGCCGCGCGAAGTCCGCGAAGGCCGCCCGGGTCGCCTCCGGGTCGTACGCCCCCGCGCTCCCGTACACCCCGGCCGCCTCCCCGTTCCGCTGCCGGTCCGCCGCCGCGTGCCGCTCCCGGGCCGCCGCGTCCCACGTCCCGTGGAAGAACGGCGCGACCTTCCCGAACGCCTCCGCCGACCCCCGCCCCGCCGCCAGCTCCTCCAGCGCCGCGTACGCCTCCGCGAACCACGGCTCGCCCACCCGCCACGCCTGCCGCGCCGCCGCCAGCCGCTCCTCCCCGGACGTGTCGAGCCCGGCCGCCGCGACCCCCGGCGCCACCAGGACCAGCCGCCCGACCCGCTCCGCGTACCGCGTCACGTACAGCGCCGCCAGGTTCGCCCCCGCCGAATGCCCCAGCACGTCCACCGTCCCGAGCCCCAGGTGCGCCCGCAGCGCCTCCACGTCCTCGACGAGCCGGTCGCAGCGGTACGACGCCGGGTCGTCCGGCACCGCCGACGCGCCCGTGCCCCGCAGGTCCAGCCGGATCAGCGTCCGGTGGGCGCCGAGCCCGCCCAGCCCGCCCAGATAGGCCGAGTCCTGCATCGGCCCCCCGGGCAGACACAGCAGCGGCGCGCCGGAACCGGACACGTGGTACGCGAGCAGGGTGCCGTCGGCGGCACGGAAGGCAGACATGGCCGGACCATGACAGCGGCCCGGGAGCGGGTCAAGCGGGTTTCCCCGCACGCCGTGGCACGCTTGATCCCATGCGATCTGCTCTGTGCGCCCTCGGCGCTGCCGCCGCCCTGGCGCTGCTGCCGGCCGGCCATGCCCGCGCCGAAGGGCAGGACCCCGACCGGGACTTCACCCTCCAGGACGCCAGGATCACCGAGTCCAGCGGCCTCGCCGCCAGCCGCGCCCACCCCGGGATCTACTGGACGCACAACGACCAGGACGAGCCGCGCGTCTTCGCCGTCGACTCCCGCACCGGCAGGACGGTCGCGACGATCACCCTCACCGGCGTCGGCACCCCCCGCGACATGGAGGCCGTCTCCGTCGGCCCCGACGGCGCCGTGTACGTCGGCGACATCGGCGACAACCTCGACGGCTCCTGGGACCACGTCTGGATCTACCGCTTCCCCGAGCCGAAGACCCTCAAGGACCAGACGGTCCGCGCCCAGCAGTACGTCGTGAAGTACGCCGACGGCCCCCGCAACGCCGAGGCGCTGATGGTCCACCCGAAGACCGGCCGCGTCTACATCGCCAGCAAGAACGAGGACGGCGGCGGCCTCTACGAGGGCCCCGCCCGCCTCTCCACCTCCGGCACCAACACCTTCCGCCGCATCGGCGAGGTCCCGTGGGTGACCGACGGCGCCTTCTCGCCCGACGGACAGCGGCTGCTCCTGCGCGGCTACTTCAGCGCCCGCGAGTACGCGTGGAAGGACGGCCGCATCGAAGGCGACGGCACCTCGCCCGGCGCCCCCTTCCAGGGCCAGGCGGAATCCGTCACGTACACCCTCGACGGCACGGGCATGATGTTCGGCTCCGAGGGCGCGCAGAGCCGCGTCGTCCGCGTGGACCGCCCGGACGCGCCCCGCCCGCAGGAGCCGGACGGCAGCGCTCCCGCCCCCGCCCCCACCGGCGCGGACACCCCCTCCGCGGCCGAACCCGGCGGCAGCGCCACCAAGGGCTTCCTCGTCCTCGCCGGCGCCACCGTCCTCGTCCTCGGCATCAAACGGCTCCTCCGCCGCGACTGACGGAACCCCCTCCGCCCCCTCCGCCCCCTCCGCCCCTCCCGCGCGACCCCCGGCCGCCCCGGGAGGAGACTGGAAGGAGACCGAAGAGGTGAGGCGTCATGACGGCATTCACGCGCGAGGACACCCCGGTCGCCATGGAAGGAGACGGCCTGGACTTCCGGATGCGGGAGGCGGGCGGCGGCATGAGCGTCGCCTTCATCCACCTGCCCCAGGGCACCGACCTGGCCCCCGCCCTCAAGGGCCTGGAGGGCGACCTGTGCCCGTGCCCCCACTGGGGCTACCTGTTCCGCGGCCGCATCAAGATGCGGACCGCGACCGGCGACGAGGTCTACGAGGCCGGGCAGGCGTACTACTGGGGCCCCGGCCACGCCCCCGAGGCGCTGGAGGACAGCGACGTCGTCGAGTTCTCCCCGACGGAGGAGTTCACCGCCGTCATCGACCACGTCAAGGCGCAGGCGGCCGGCTGACGGAAGCGGAAGGGGAAGGGGCGGCCCGGAAGACGGAAAAGGGAAGGGGCCCGGCATCGTGCCGGACCCCTTCCCTTCTGCCTTGAGCCGTGATCAGAGGCGCTCGATCACGTAGTCGACGCACGCCGTCAGCGCCCGCACGTCCGCCGGGTCGACCGCCGGGAACATCGCGATCCGCAGCTGGTTGCGGCCCAGCTTCCGGTACGGCTCCGTGTCCACGATCCCGTTCGCGCGCAGCACCTTCGCGACCGCCGCCGCGTCGACGTCGTCCGAGAAGTCGATCGTGCCGATGACCTGCGAACGCTTCGCCGGGTCCGCGACGAACGGCGAGGCGTGCTTGGACTCCTCGGCCCACGCGTACAGCGCGTCCGAGGACTCCTTCGTCCGGGCCACCGCCCAGTCCAGACCACCCTGGCCGTTGATCCACTTCAGCTGCTCGTTCAGCAGGAAGAGGGTCGCGAGCGCCGGGGTGTTGTACGTCTGGTTCTTCAGCGAGTTGTCGATCGCCGTCGGCAGCGAGAAGAACTCCGGGACGTGCCGGCCCGACGCGTGGATCCGCTGCGCCCGCTCCAGCGCGGCCGGCGAGAACACCGCCAGCCACAGGCCGCCGTCGGCGGCGAAGGACTTCTGCGGGGCGAAGTAGTAGACGTCCGTCTCGGTGATGTCCACCGGCAGACCGCCCGCGCCGGACGTCGCGTCCACGAGGACGAGCGCACCCTCGTCGGCACCCGCCACCCGCCGGATCGGGGCGGCGACACCGGTCGAGGTCTCGTTGTGCGTGTACGCGTACACGTCGACGCCCGCCTCGGCCACCGGCTCCGGGTGGGTGCCCGGCTCGGAGGAGATCACGGACGGCTCCGCCAGCCACGGGGCCAGCTTCGCGGCCTTCGCGAACTTCGAGGAGAACTCGCCGAAGGAGAGGTGCTGCGACTTGTTCTCGATCAGACCGTGCGTCGCGACGTCCCAGAAGGCGGTCGAGCCGCCGTTGCCCAGGATCACCTCGTAGCCCTCGGGCAGCGAGAAGAGCTCGGAGACGCCGGAACGGACCTCGCCGACCAGGTTCTTGACCGGAGCCTGGCGGTGGGAGGTGCCCAGGAGAGAGGTGCCGGTGGCGGCCAGGGCGTCCAGCGCCTCCGTCCGCACCTTGGAGGGGCCCGCGCCGAAACGGCCGTCTGCGGGCTTGATGTCAGCGGGAATCTGGATATCGGCCACGAGCCGGAGCGTAACGGGTCGGCAAGCCCCGAAGCGCCCGATGTCCGCCGGATGAGACGACGGACGAGACATCCTTGCGTCGTGGGAACACACGAGGGCACACACGCAGCACTGGCCGCCGACCTGAGGTCCGCGCTCGCCGGGGACGTCGACTTCACCCCCGCCGCACGGGCGCTCACCACCATGGACGCCTCCAACTACCGGCGCCTGCCCGCCGGGACGGTCGCGCCCCGCGACGCCGACGACGTCGCCGCCGCCCTGGAGGTCTGCCGTACCCACGGCGTCCCCGTCGTCCCGCGCGGCGCCGGCACCTCCATCGGCGGCCAGGCCACCGGCACCGGCGTCGTGCTCGACCTCACACGGCACATGGACGGCCTCGTCTCCCTCGACCCCGGGGCCCGCACCGCCGTCGTCCGCCCCGGCCTCGTCCTCGGCCGGCTGCGGGAGGCGGCCCGCCCGTACGGCCTCACCTTCGGCCCCGACCCCTCCACCCACAGCCGCTGCACCCTCGGCGGCATGATCGGCAACAACGCCTGCGGGGCGCACTCGGTCGCCTGGGGCACCACGGCGGACAACGTGCGCTCCCTCGACGTGGTGACGTACCGGGGCGAGAGGTTGACGCTGGGGAGGGACGGGCAGGGCGCACCCGCCGGTCTCCTCGATCTCGTGGGCCGGCGGCTGGAACTGCTGCGGACCGGCTACCCGCCCGGCCTGCCCCGCCGGATCTCCGGCTACGCCCTGGACGCGCTGCTCCCGGAGAAGGGCACGGACGTCGTCCGCTCCTTCGTCGGCAGCGAAGGCACCCTCGGCGTGGTCACGGAGGCGACCGTCCGCCTCGTCCCGCTCCCCGCCGAACCCGTCCTCGTCGTCCTCGGATACGCCGACGAGACGGCGGCGGCCGACGCGGCGGCCGGCCTGCTGCCGCTCGGACCGCTGACCGTCGAGGGCATGGCCGCCGACCTCGTCCCCGGCGGAGGCGCCGGACTGCCCCGGGGCGGGGCCTGGCTGTTCTGCGAGGTCGACGGCACCGGCGCCGCCGCCCGCCTGGTCCGCGCCGCCGACGCCCTCGACGCGGCCGTCGTCCGCGACCCGGCCGGCCAGCGGGCCCTCTGGCGGATCCGCGAGGACGCCGCCGGAACCGCGACCCGCATGCCCGGCGGCGAGGACGCCTGGCCCGGCTGGGAGGACTGCGCCGTCCCGCCCGCCCGGCTCGGCGCCTACCTCCGCGACTTCCGCGCCCTGCTCGCCGAACACGGCCTCCGGGGCACCCCCTACGGGCACTTCGGCGACGGCTGCGTGCACGTCCGCATCGACTTCGACCTCTGGACCCCGGAGGGCGTCCGCACCTTCCGCCGCTTCTCCGAGTCCGTCGCCGGCCTGGTCGTCGCGCACGGCGGCTCCCTCTCCGGCGAACACGGCGACGGCAAGGCCCGCGCGGAACTGCTGCCCCGCATGTACGGGGACGACCTGGTCGGCCTGTTCGCCGCCGTGAAGGACGTCTGGGACCCGGACGGCGGCCTCAACCCGGGCATGGTGGTCCGGCCGGAACCCCTCGACACGGGGCTCCGCTTCGCGGGCCTGACGGGGCGGTCGGACGCGGGACCGCCGCCGGTCGAACTGCCCCTGCTCCGGCTCGGTCGGGAAGCCGCCCGCTGCGTCGGCGTCGCCAAGTGCCGCGTCGCCGGGCCCAGCCAGGGCGACGCCGTCATGTGCCCGTCCTTCCGCGCGACCGGCGAGGAACGGCACTCCACGCGCGGACGCGCCCGCCTCCTCCACGAGATGGCCCTCGGCGACGTCGTCACCGACGGCTGGCGGTCCCGGGAGGTCCGCGAGGCGCTGGACCTGTGCCTGTCCTGCAAGGGCTGCCGCAGCGACTGCCCGGTCGGCGTCGACATGGCCGCGTACAAGGCGGAGTTCCTGGACCGCCACTACTCCGGCGCCACCGGCCCGCTGCGCCGGCCGCGCGCCCACTGGACGATGGGCGGACTGCCGCGCTGGCTGGACGTGTTCGGGCGCGGCCTCAACGCGCTGACCCGGCTGCCGTACGCCGCCGGGCTGGCCGGCGTGACCCCGGAGCGCCCGCTCCCGAAGGTCGCCGACCGCACCTTCACGCGCTGGTACGCCGAGCGCGCCTCCGCCCGCCCGCCGGCCCTCGTCCTGTGGCCCGACACCTTCACCGACCACCTGGCCCCCCAGGTCGGCCGGGCCGCGCTGCGGGTCCTGGAGGCGGCCGGCCTGGGCGTGACACTGCCGGAGGGCCGCGTCTGCTGCGGCCTCACGTACGTGTCGACGGGCCGCCTGGGGGCGGCGCGCCGGGTGATGCGGCGGACGCTGGACGTGATGGAGGGCGGGGAGGCGGGGGGCGGGGGGAGTGGGGGAGGCGGGGAGTCGGGCGGCTCGCCGTCGCTCCCGGTGGTCGTCCTGGAGCCGTCCTGCGCGGCGGCCCTCCGCACGGACCTCCCGGAACTCCTCCCGGACGACCCGAGGGCCGCGCGCCTGGCGGCGCGGGTCCGCACCTTCGCGGAGGCCCTGGAGGAGCTGGCCCACGACTGGACCCCGCCGCGCGTCGACCGCCCGGTCGCCGGCCAGACCCACTGCCACCAGCACGCCGTCCTGGGCGACGCGGCGGACCGCCGCCTGCGGGAACGCGCCGGCCTGACGGGTGCGCTGGCGGGCGGCTGCTGCGGACTGGCGGGCAACTTCGGCTTCGAACCCGGCCACGAGGAGGTCTCCCGCGCCTGCGCGGAGGACCAGCTGCTCCCGGCCCTGCGCGAGGCAGCGCCGGAAGCGGAGGTCCTGGCCGACGGCTTCTCCTGCCGCACCCAGATCACCCACCTGACGGACCGCAGGCCCCGCCACCTGGCGGAGGTCCTGGCGGAGGGCCTGGAGACGGAGGGCCGGTAAGAGGCGGAGGGGTGCGGGGGGTGGGCCGGGTTCGTGGGTGCGGGTGCGGCCGCCCTCTTTCCGAGAGTGGCGCCTTCCGGTGCCGCGTCAAGGGCGCCTCCGGCGTACGGCCGGGTATCGCTCGGGTGGTGGGGCGGGGTGCGGGCCGGTGGGTGGGGGGTTCGGGTATCGCTTCGGCCGGTTCTTCGGGCGGGTGTGAGTGGGTGGGGGCTCGGTTTGTGGCGTGCGCCGGTGGGGCCGTTGGGGTTGAGCGGGGTGCGCGGGAGTGGAATGGGGTGGACCGTGACGGCTCGGCGGGTGACGGCCGTCGGGGGTTGGGCTTCAGGCCCCGCTGGGCACTGTTCGCGGTGGTTTCCTGCGCGGAGTGGCGGGCCGGGAGGTGAAATGCCGGGTTTGTGGGCAGTTTGGGGTGCGGGGTGGCCGCTTCGCGCGAGTTACCGTCCTGGTATGGGTGGATGGGAGGCTCGGGCGGTTCGTGCGCGGGTGGGGGAGTTGGCTCTCGGGGACCCCGGGCTGGAGCGGTTCGGGGCGCGTACGCATCGGTACGCGCTGCGGCCACCGCTGCCGGTACGGGAGATCCGGGCCTTCGAGGCGACCCACGGCATTCGCCTGCCGGAGGCGTACCGGTCCTTCGTCGTGGAGGTCGGCGACGGCCCCGCCGGGCCCGCCCACGGCCTGATGCCGTTGACGGCCGCCCGCCCGGACGACGACTGGGCCGTCGACGACGAGTGGCGGGAGGACCGCCTCCCGGGCAGGCTCGCCGCCCCCGCCCCGACCGCGCCGGTACCCGGCCCGATCGGCGGGCGGGCGGACGGCCTCACTCCTGGCACGCTCATGCTGACCGAACTCGGCTGCGGCATGTACGCCCGCCTCGTCCTGAACGGCCCTCATGTCGGAGAGGTCTGGCAACTGGACACGGACTGGGCGGGGTTCGTGCCGACGGCCCCCGACTTCCGTACGTGGTACGAGGAGTGGTTGGGCTGATCTCAGGTGAGGCAGAACTCGTTGCCCTCGATGTCCTGCATCGTGATGCACGACTCGTTGACGCCGTCGGCGCGCTGCGTCAGCACGTGCTTCCCGCCGAGCGCCACCAGCCGCGCGCATTCGGCCTCGAGCGTGGCAAGGCGCTCGTCACCGACGAGCCCGGCGCCGGCCCGGACGTCGAGATGAACCCGGTTCTTGACGACCTTGCCTTCGGGTACCCGCTGGAAGAGCAGACGCGGGCCCGCACCCGAGGGATCGGTGCACCCGAAGTAGATCTCGTCCTCGGGCGGCAGCGTGCGGTGGTACTCCTCCCACGTGGCATAGCCGTCCGGGACCGGCGGTATGACGTACCCCAGCACCTCGCACCAGAAGGCGGCGAGACGCGCGGGCTCCGCGCAGTCGAAGGTCACTTGGATCTGTTTGATCTTTGACATCGGCGCACGATAACAGGACGCTGCGGATCTCCCCAGGACATAGAATCCGCCCATCTGCCGTCCGTGCGTGCCCTGTTCGCAGACAACCCGGCGCCCGCTCACCCTCCACCCTCCGCGCAATGCACGTAACTCGCGCGAAGCGGCCACCCCGCACCCCAAACTGCCCACGAACCCGGCATTTCACCTCCCAGGTCGGCACTCCGCGCAGGAAACCACCGCGAACAGTGCCCAGCGGGGCCTGAAGCCCGACCCCCCGACGGCCGTCACCCGCCGAGCCGTCACGGTCCACCCCATTCCACTCCCGCGCACCCTGGCCAACCCGCACGGCCCCACCGGCGTACGCCACAAACCGAGCCCCCACCCACCGGCCAGCATCCGACAAACCACCGGAGCGATACCCGAACCCCCCACCCACCGGCCCGCACCCCGCCCCACCACCGGAGCGATACCCGGCCGTTCCGGTGGCCCCGCCCCCCGGCCGCCCTCCGAGAGTCGTCCGGCGTCTGGAGGTGCCGGGTCAAGGGTGGCCGGAGGCCATCGCGCAGCGACGCCGGAGGCGCCCTTGACGCGGCACCGGAAGGCGCCACTCTCGGAAAGGTGGGCGCCCTGCCGCTGTAGGCGTTCGCCGCGGAGGGGATGCCTGACGGGGCGTGCGGGCGGGTAGGTCCGGCGGATGGAGCTGTCGCCCTTGCCCCGTACCCCCCCGTATCGCCCTGCGTGAGCCGGCCGCCGACGACGTACCCGCCGTGCACGCGATCTACGGTTCCGCGGCCGTGACCGAGCACCTGAGTTTCGAGCCCCGGTCGGTGGACGAGGTGCGGGGGATCGTGGGGCGGGCGGTCGCGTCGGCGCGGGCCGTGCCCCGGGAGGAGTACGCGCTGGCGGTGGTCGAGCGCGGCTCGGGCGCGCTCGTGGGGTTCACGCGGCTGGCGCTGGATCCGCACCAGCAGCGCGCGGCGACGGTGGGGTTCGCGCTGCGGCGGGAGTCGTGGGGCGTGGGGTACGGGCGGGAGACCGTTGGGCTCCTGCTCGGCCTGGCCTTCGGGGTGCTGGACCTGCACCGGGTGTGGGCGGCGCGGGCCCCGCTGAACCTGGCCTCCGCCCGGACGCTGCTGGCCGCCGGGTTCACGGAGGAGGGGCGGATCCGGGGGCACGTCTTCGTACGGGGCGCGTGGCGGGACTCCGTCACGTACGGGATCCTCCGCGAGGAGTGGGAGCCCGGGCCCGGGTGACCGCCGGCGCTCCGGTCGCCCTCGGCAAGGCGCTCAGCGCCAGAACTCCGGCGGCCCTCACCCCTCGTCGACGATCGCGCGGGCCATGCGCACCAGGGCCTCCGTCGCCGGGTGCGGGAAGGCGTCGCGCCAGGCGAGGACCACCGGCAGCGGGGGCGCGTCGGGGAGGGCCCGGTAGGTGACGCCGGGGTGGGGGTGGAGGGCGGCCGTGGAGGCGGAGGAGACGCCGACGCCCCGGGCGGCGGCGATGGCGGTGAGCCAGTCGTCGGTGTTGGCGACCGTGAGGGTGCGGGTGGGGCGGGCGGGCAGGGGCCACAGGGTGAGGGTGGTCGTGCCGGAGACGGTGTTGAGGACGATCGTCTCCTCCGCCAGGTCGAGCAGCGTGAGGTCGCCGGGGCGGTCCGCGAGGGGGCTGTCGGCGGGGAGGGCGGCGACCCTCGGCTCGGTGGTGAGTTCGGCGGTGACGAGGCCGGGGGCTTCGACCGTGCCGCGCAGCAGGGCCGCGTCGACCTGGCCGCGGGCGAGGCCGGCGGTGCGGTCGTCGACGCGGAGGAGTTCGAGCGGGGTGTCGGGGTGTTCGCGCTGCCAGCGGCGCAGCAGCGGGGTGGTGTACGGGCCGTAGGCGGACCAGGCGTGGCCGAGGCGCAGGGGGCGGTGGCGCAGGCGCGCGGGGTCGACGGCGGCGTCGAAGGCGGCGAGCGCGGCGGCGGCGCGTTCGCGGAAGGCGCGGCCCTCGGCGGTGAGGGCGAGGTGGTGGGTGGAGCGGTCGACGAGCCGGGCGCCGAGGTGCCGTTCGAGGGCGGCGAGGGTGCGGGAGACGGCGGGCTGCGTGAGGTGGAGGCGGGCGGCGGCGCGGGTGAGGTTCTGCTCCTCGGCGATGGCGAGGAAGCAGCGGAGGTGGCGCAGCTCGATGCTCACGGTCATGTCCGTGGAGCATAACCGCAGCGTGATCGGCATTTCCGCTGCCGTGCTCCGGCTCCGTAGCGTGGAAGGGGAATTCAGTCGTCAGGGTGCAGGGGAGTGCATTACTCTGAACTGAAAGTACAGTGGAATGAACCGAACGGAACTTCTTCCGGGGATTCCGGTGGTTCCGGGCATTCCGGTGGTTCCGGTGGTGAGGAGAGTGGGGGCCGTGGACGGTCAGGCGACGGCGGGGGCTTCAGGCGCGGGCGCGGCGGTGGCGGCGGCCGGAGCGACGGGCACGGCCCCGGGCCCGGCGCCGCTCGCCACCCCCGCGGGCGGCCCTGCGACAAGCCCCGCCCCCACCCCCACCCCTCCC
>JOFO01000063.1 GCA_000721275.1 Microtetraspora glauca
CTGGAGTTCGGTCAGGCCGCGCAGGCAGCGGCGTACCTGTTCGGACTCCAGGCGGGTCTCGACCTGTTCGGCGACCTCGTCGAAGGCGGTGGTGTGTTCCCGGGCCGCCTGCGCGTGCTCGCGGTCGGCGGCGGCCTGGGCGGAGCGGACGCGGTCCACGGCCCGGCGGTGGGCGATGGTCGCGGCCCACGTCTGCACGCTGCCGGCGTCGGGCCGGTAGCGGGCGGCCTGGCGCCACAGGTCGATCATGACCTCTTGGGCGACCTCCTCGGACTGCGCCCGGTCGCGCACCACTTTGAGGACGATGCCGAAGACCAGGGGTGCGAGTGCGTCGTAGAGGGCGGAGAACGCCTGCTTGTCACCGCGCGCCACCTTGCCCATGGTCTCGGTGAGGTCGCTGGGGGCGGCGCGGCCGTTGCGGCCGGCGCCGAAGGGAAGCGGCTGGTTCACCTGCACCGCTCCGGTCGTGGTGAGAAGGCGCAGGGGCGGCCTGGGCCGGCCGTCAGGGGGCGGGGCGTCCATCGCATGCCGGTCCTTGTGTCGTCGCTCGATCGTGCCGGGCCGCCCGGCGGCGGCCCGGTCGCGAAACCTGTGGGTGCTTCGTTGATTTTTCGTAGCGGACCGGCGGGTGGATGGGTGGTGCTTCGTCACCCGCGCCATCGTCGAGTAACCCGTTCGAGGGAAGGCGGGCGCAGGGGCCAAGCCGAGGGGCGGACGGCGGCGAAGACGGTGCGTGAGGTGAGCGGAGCGACGTTCTCCCGCTCTCCTCACCGGCCGCGCGGGTTGCTCGGCCGAGGCACCTTCATGGGAGGTAGTTCACATGGTTCGTGTGCGGAATGGTCTGGCGGTGGCCCTGGCGGCCGGTGCGGTGGTCATCGGTGGCGCGTCGATGGCATCGGCCGATGCCGGTGCACAGGGCGTGGCCGCCCACTCGCCGGGAGTCGGCTCGGGCAACCTCGTGCAGGTTCCCGTTCACATCCCGGTCAACGCGTGCGGTAACACCGTCAGCGTGATCGGGCTGCTGAACCCGACCTTCGGCAACACCTGCGTCAACGCCTGATCGAGCACCGCGAGAAGAGCTCCGGTCCGCCGCCTTCAAGACGGGGTGGCGCGGACCGGTGATCCGCCCGGAAGGCAGTGTGCTCCGAGCGGGTCGGCCGCGGGCGGCTGTCGGCACAGCCGCCCGCGGTACCACGTCCTCTCCGCCCGGGCTACCAGGTCAGGACCGCGATGACCTGCTTGCCCCGGCCGGAGCGGCTGACGAGGAGGTCCGCCCCCAGCGAACGAACAATCCTCAGCCCCCGGCCTCCCGTCTCCTTGCACCGCCCTTCTCGATGGCTCCCGGCCAGGTCCGCCGTCCCGTCGCTGACGGCGATGCCCGCCTGACCTCGTTCCAGGCTCAAGGTGAGCGCGTAGGGTCCGGCGGCGTGGAGCACCGCGTTGCCGACCAACTCCGAGACGATCAGTACGAGATCCTCGGCGACCTCGCGAGGGCAGGCGTCCGCCTCCTGTTTCAGGAGTCGTGCCACGGCTTGGCGGGCCTGGCGGGCCGCGCGTTCGTCCGAGAGGAGCGGCAGATGCAGCGTGACCGGACATCCGCAGGGAACGGTGGCGGTGTCCATGATGACTCCTCGCAGTGAGTGGTCTTCGTCACCGAAAACGGGTGAAGGGGAACGTCGTGGGGCTGTGATGGTGCCGTGGAATCCGCGCATGGTTACCCATCGTCACAGTCCAAGGGTCCGGGAACCCAGTGGCTGACGCTGCGGCCGGCCATTCAGTGCTGCTTTCAGTAACGATTCGTGACGATTGCCGCGATGGATTGCCGGAATCCGGGAAAAGTCCCGAGCCGCCGTCCAGGTGATCTCCAGCGCTGCCTGCCATCCCTGCCCCGCTGCCGTGCCGAAGCGGATGAGGACAGCAATCAGGTGCCGTGCTCCGCTGCCGCCGGCGCCCGCAGCACGCCCCCGGCAGCAGTACAGAGGGATGGCTTCGTGCTGAGGCTCAACCGTGCAAGGCCGTACATCGTGTTGCTGCTGTGGCTGATCCTGGCGGTCGCCGCCGGCCCTTACACCGTCCGTCTCGGCGAGGTCGCGCAGGCCGGCGGGGACGTCACGCTGCGGGAGACTACGGAGTCGGCCCGGGTGGAGCGCCTGCTGAACCCCGCGGGGGCGCAGGCCGCGCTGCCGCTGGCCGTGATCTGGACTTCCCGCCCGGAGGGCGAACAGATCACGGCGCGCCAGCAGCAGGCGGCGCGTCAGATCGTCGTCCGCCTGACCGGAACCGCCGGAGCTCCGGTGCTTTCCCAAGACGGCCGCGCCATGACCGCGGTGATCGGCGCCGAACCCGACGGCGGGGCCGCCCGCCTGGCCGCCGTCGCGAAGGCGGCGGCCTCGGTCGGCGGGACGAGCGTGCACCTGGCAGGACCCGCGGCCGCTCAAGCAGACCTCGACGCAGCCTTCTCGCATACCGACGGCACCCTCCTGGCCGTCGCTCTCGGCGGAGTCCTGTTGATCCTGATGCTGGTCTACCGCAGCGTGATCATGCCCCTGTTGGTGATCGTGAGTTCTCTCCTGGCCCTCGCGGTGGCCTGCGCCGTTTCGTACGCACTGGCCCGGACGGACTGGCTGTCCATCGACGGCCAGACCCAGGGCATCGTGTTCGTCCTGGTCGTCGGTGCCAGCACCGACTACGCCCTCCTCCTGGCCGCCCGCGCCCGCGAGGAACTCGCCGAACAGCCGGACATCCGCCGGGCGATGACCGCAGCGTGCCGCGCCACCGCGCCGCCCGTGCTCGCCAGCGCCGCGACCATCGCCTGCGCCATGATGACGCTCGTCCTCAGCGACCTGCCCTCCGAGCGGGCCCTGGGCCCGGCGGTGGCGATCGCCATGGCGTGCTGCACCGCCGTGTCGCTGACCTTCCTGCCAGCCGTACTGGCACTGTGCGGGCGGCGCGTGCTGCGGCCACACGCGGGCACACCGGGAGACTGGTGGGGACGGCCGGCCCGGGCGCTCGAGCACCGGCCGCGCCGGGCCTGGGCCGGCTGCCTCGCCCTCCTCGCCGCCGGAGCGGCTATGGCGCCGCTACTCGCCCCTACCGGCGTCCCCCTCCACCAGGCCCTACCGGCCCAGGCCCCCTCGGTTGCCGGGCACACCGTCCTCGTACGCCACTTCCCCGCCGGCACCGCCAGCCCCCTGATCGTCCTCGCCCCTGCCGCCCGGTCGGCCGAGGTCCGCGACCGGATCGCCTCAACACCGGGCGTAGCGGCAACAGCCACCACGCCGGCCGAGACCGGTGGGAGGGCGCAGATCCTGGCGACGCTGTCGGACAGCCCGGACAGCGCCCCCGCCCGGAACACGGTGGCCCGGCTGCGCGGCTCGCTGGCCGGGACCGGGGCACTGGTCGGCGGACAGAGCGCCCAACTCGCCGATTTTCACCAGGCATCGGTGCGTGGCCATCGGCTGATCATGCCTCTGGCACTGGCCGTGGTGCTGGCCGTCCTGATCGTCCTGCTGCGCTGCCTGCTGCTGCCACTGCTGCTGGTCGCCGCCGCCTGGGTCAGCCTGTTCACCGCGTTCGGGGCCTCCGCGCTCCTCTTCCAACTGGTGTTCGGCAGCAGCGACACGGAGCCCGCCGTGGTGCTGTTCTCCTTCGTCTTCCTCGTCGCGCTGGGGGTCGACTACAACATCTTCCTCGTCCACCGGATCCGCGCCGAAGCGATGAGGCACGGCACCGCGGTGGGGGTCCGCCGGGGGCTGGTGACCACCGGCGGCGTTATCAGCGCCGCCGGCCTCATCCTGGCCGCCACCTTCGCCGCACTGACCGTGATGCCTCTGCTCTACCTCGCCCAGATCGGCTGCATCGTCGCCCTCGGCGTCCTCATCGACACCCTCCTCGTGCGCCTCTTCCTCGTCCCCGCCCTGATCCTCGACCTCGGCCCCCGCACCTGGTGGCCCACCCACCTCCCGGGCGACCGCCGCCCGCCCGCCACAGCCTCCGCTCCGCGCACCCGTACCCCTGGCCGCGCCGCCGCCTCCACACCCACGCTGTAAGGCAACACCGGCAAGAGATTTCACTCTTTCGAGGGTTGGACCAATCCGCCGGGCGGAGGATGCCGAATGCAGCAACGTGAGCAGCCTCCGCAGCAAACTCGTCCGCGTCGCCTTCGGCGCACTGGCCGGACTCCTGGCCGCGTTCACGGCTCTGGCCGTGGCCGAGCTGGTGGCCGGACTGGTGCGGCCCGCAGCGGGGCCGGTGACGGTGGTGGGCGGCGCGGTGATCGACCGGACCCCCGCTCCGGTGAAGGACTTCGCGATCCGCACGTTCGGGGAGAACGACAAAATCGTTCTCCAACTGGGGATCCTCGCGATCCTCGCCCTCATCGCCATCGGCCTCGGCATCCTCGCCCTGTCGCACGGACGCGCCGGTGCGGCGGGGGTGTTGCTGTTCGGGATCGTCGGCGCTGCCGCGGCTCTCAGCCGTCCCGACTCCACCGGCACCGGTGACGTACTGCCCTCGATCGCCGGAGCGCTGGCGGGAGCTGTGGCTCTGTACATGCTGGCGACCAAAGCCGCTCCCGTTCACGCCCCGGACGGGCAGCCAGGCACTGGGGGGTGGAGCAGGCGCGGGTTCCTCGCCGCGGCCGGTGTGACCGCCGTCGCCGCTACCTCGGCAGGTGCGCTGGGCCGGTACTTCACCGGCCGGCAAGGCCAGGGCGCCGTCGCCTCCCGGGAGAACCTGGTGCTTCCCAAGCCGGCCTCCCCGGCCCCCGCGGTCCCGGCCGGTGTTCAGCTGAAAGTGCCCGGCATCACCGCCTTCACCACCCCCAACGCCGACTTCTACCGCGTCGACACCGCCCTGACCGTGCCCAAGGTCGACGCCGGAACCTGGCGGCTGCGCATCCACGGCAAGGGGGTCACCCGTCCCCTCACCTACACCCTCGACCAGCTCCTGGCGCGCCCCCTCATCGAACGCGACATCACCCTGACCTGCGTCTCGAACGAGGTCGGCGGCCCCTATATCGGCAACGCCCGCTGGCTCGGCGTCCCTCTCGCCGACCTCCTGAAGGAGGCCGGCGTGATCCCTCCGTCGCGGGGAGGGAAAGCCGATCAGCTGGTGGCGCGCTCCGTGGACGGCATGACCCTCGGCTCCCCGGTGGAGGACGTGATGGACGGCCGCGACGCGATGCTCGCGGTCGGCATGAACGGCGAGCCGCTCCCCTTCGACCACGGCTTCCCCGTCCGCATGCTCGTCCCTGGTCTGTACGGCTACGTCTCTGCCTGCAAGTGGATCGAGGACATCGAACTCACCACCTTCGACGCCTACGACCCGTACTGGGTCAAGCGGAAGTGGGCCCGCAAGGCGCCGATCAAGACCCAGGCGCGCATCGACACCCCCAAACCCTTCGCCCGCCCCGCCGCCGGAACAGTCACCGTCGCCGGCGTCGCCTGGGCCCAGCACCGCGGCATCACCCGCGTCCAGATCCGTGTCGACGACGGGCCCTGGCAGGACGCCGACCTCGCCGCACAGGCAGGCGTCGACACCTGGCGCCAGTGGTCCTACCGCTGGAACGCCACCCCTGGCGGACACAACCTCACCGTCCGCGCCACCGACGGCACCGGTCAGGCCCAGACCGAACAGCGCACCCGGACCATCCCCGACGGAGCGAGCGGCTGGCACAGCGTCTTCGTCACCGTCCCCTAGACCACCCGGACGGCCGCAAGGCCCGTACCGGGCAGCACGACCAACCCCCTCGATACCCAGAGAAAGTCCCAAGGAGCAACTGGTCATGAACAGCATGAAGATCCGCCGTACCGCGATCGCCGTCGTCGCCGCAGCCGCGCTGCCCTTCTCCCTGGCCGCGTGCTCGGACTCCGGCAACGACACCAAGGCCGCCCCCAGCGCGGGTGCCGAGGACGCCGCGAAGACGACGGAGGCGAGCACCCCCTCGGAGGCGCCGATGACCGACGACCAGCCCTTCGGCCCCGCCTGTGCCGGTGTGCCGAAGGAGGGCGCGGGCTCCTTCGACGGCATGGCCAAGGACCCCGTGGCCACCGCCGCGTCGAACAACCCGGCCCTGTCCACCCTCGTGACCGCGGTCAAGCAGGCCGGCCTGGTCGACACCCTCAACAACGCGGAGAACATCACGGTCTTCGCGCCGACGAACGACGCCTTCGCCAAGATCCCGAAGGCCGACCTCGACAAGGTCCTCGCCGACAAGGCCACCCTCACCAAGATCCTCACGTACCACGTCGTCGGCCAGAAGCTCACGCCGAAGCAGCTGGAGAACGGCTCCTTCGAGACCCTCCAGAAGGGCATGATCACCACGAAGGGCTCCGGTGAGGAGTACACCGTCAACGACGTCTCCAAGGTCGTCTGCGGCAACGTGAAGACCGCCAACGCCAACGTCTACATCGTCGACACCGTCCTCATGCCCAAGTAGGGCTTCGCGCACGGTCCGCACGTCACGGTGGCCCTGCACTAGCCCTCCTCGGAAGGGTGCAGGGTCACCGGCATGATCCCTGGGCCGATAGCCGTACCAGGAGCCTGGGCTCGGCAGGGTGCCGCGCCCAGGCCGGCTGCGGGCGGGGGCTACTTCTGGTTGATGGGCAGGGCCAGGTCGGTGACCTGGTACTTGGCCGGGAAGGCGCCCTCACCGGTGGCCTTGCCGGTCAGGACGTCGACGGCGTAGAGGCGGTAGGAGCCACCGTTGCCGATGGCGGCGAAGCCGTGGTTCGTGCCGGCGGCCGGGTTGTAGTAGATGTCGAATCCGGCGTCCAGGGCGGCGTCCACGCCGAGGTTGCCGGTGGAGGCCAGGGTGCCGGCGTTGGCCGGGGACTGCAGGGAGATGCGGTCGGCCATCGTGTCCAGGTCGAACAGCGTCGTCGCGGTCGCCGCGTTCAGATCGTTGTTGGTGTAGGCGGCTCCGGTCACTCCCATGGCGGTCGACGGCGGCATGGTCGGGTTCGTCAGGGTGCCGTCGACGGTGGTCGTCAGCGGGGCGGCCGCGTCGTCGATGTTGTGCCGCAGGTTCTGCCCGGTGTTGGAGATGACCCGCAGTCGGTTGGCGGCGGGGTTGAAGTCCACGCCGAACGCCACGCCGGCCAGGGCCACGGTCAGCTGGGAAACCTTCATGGCCTTGGCGTTGGTGGTGTTCAGGGTGTAGATGCCGCCATTGTCGCCGACGCCGTACAGCTTCTCGTTCTGGACGCGGAAGTCGATCCCGACGAGCTTGGTGTCCCCGGACAGCCCCGAGACCTTGCCCAGCGACCAGGTCTTGGAGGGCCTGTGGACGTCGAACTCGACCAGGCGCTGGTCGCCGGTCAGTCCGATGGCGTGCAGGGCCTTGTGGTCGTGGGCGGGCGGCATCTTCGAGGCCGTGTCGGACACCGCCAGCGCGGGTGCCGCGCACAGGGCGGCCAGGACGACTGCGGAAGCCGCGGTCACAGTCCGGTTGCGCATGATCACTCCTTCATCGGACGGGAGGATGCGACGCTGCCGGTGGTGACGGTGTGGTCGTGGCTAGAGACGAGACATGGCGGCCCACTGACTGTGCGGGACTTGAGATCTGCTGTCATGGGAGCGAGGTGCGCGGGCTGCGGCTGCTGGGCTGGCAGGAGGCCCTGCCCCGCTCTCTTGCAGCCGTCCTGGACACCTGGCCCGCACAGACCACGCGCCGGCCCGAGGGAACGAAGATTCCCTTCGCCACAGACTCTGTCCGGTCCTGGATGTGCGAGAAGCGGTTCCTCGGCGCCACGCCGCCGGCGAGCCGGTGACAGCGATCGACCCGCGTACACGGCGGCTGCCACGCCGTGTGAGCACCCTCACCCCCTCGCCCTATGGACCCAGAGGTCATCCATGCGGCAACGGCAACTGAACAGACACACTCACCACCAACGCTGCACGGTTGCAACTGAGTTGCAACAAGCGGTTTTTGGCTCGTTCGGGCTAAGAGCGGCACTGCGTGTCGCGCCCACCTTGAAGCCGGGACAAGAAATCCTCTGGCCTGCACAATTGTCGCTCCTCGCGGGCCCGGGCACGTCGGCGGCGGGCGGCGGGCAGGCGCGCGGCGATGTCCGGGCGTGGTTTCCTTCGCCCTGCGCAGCCCTGCGCGATGGTGTGTCTGGACGTGGTCAGTCCCGTTGCCTTTCCTGACCATGCCCGGGCAGTGCGAACTCCCCCGTTCGCCGCGGTGCCGACCGCCACCCGATAAGCCCCTAGCGACACCGACGCCCGCCCTATCAGGCCGGGCTTGGTACGCACCTTGCTGGGAAGGAAGCACCTCTTCGTGAAGGCAACCTCCACGGCGTCCGGCCGGCGCCGGATGCTGGACCACTCCCTGCTCGTCCTCGGCTCAGGCGCCCTGGCGACCGCCATGGCCGTCCTCGCCCTCGGCCCCGGTGTCAGTTCCGCCTCCAGCCACCGTGAGGCCCCGCTGATCGCCGGTGATCCGCGCGCCGACAACACCGACGTGTACGCGTTCACCAGCCCCGACAAGTCCGACACCGTGACCCTGGTGGCGAACTGGATCCCGTTCGAGGAGCCCAACGGCGGCCCGAACTTCTACGCCTTCGGCGAGGACCTCCGCTACAACATCAAGATCGACAACACGGGTGACGGCAACGCCGACGTCACCTACACCTGGCGGTTCAAGAACCAGATCCGCGACGCGGCCGACCAGTTCCTGTACAACACCGGCCAGGTGACCACCCTGGACGACCCGGACCTGAACTTCCGGCAGGTCTACGACCTCATCGAGACCCGCGGCAAGACGAGCAGGACCCTGCTGTCCAACGTGCCCGCCGCCCCGTCGCGCGTCGGCCCCGCCTCGATGCCGAACTACGCCTCCCTGCGCGCCCAGGCCGTACGCGGTCTCCCGGGTGGCGGGAAGGCGTTCGCCGGGCAGGCTGAGGACCCGTTCTTCGCCGACCTGCGGGTCTTCGACCTCCTCTACGGCGGGAACCTGTCCGAGCGCGGCCAGGACACCCTGGCCGGCTACAACGTCAACTCCGTCGCCCTGCAGATCCCCAAGAAGTACCTGGCGCTGAACTACACCCCGTCGCGCAATCCGGTCGTGGGCATCTGGTCGACCACCGACCGCAAGGGCGTGCAGGTCTCCGACTCGCGCACCGGGCACGGCGACAAGTGGAAGCAGGTCTCCCGCCTGGGCCACCCCCTCGTGAACGAGGTCGTCGTCCCGCTGAAGTACAAGGACGCCTTCAACACCCTCAACCCCGATCAGGACCGCACCGTCCAGCCGGTCGTCGACAAGGTCCTCGACCCGATCCTGCCCAAGCTGATCCAGCAGGTCTACGGCGTCCCCGCACCGCCCGCCCCGCGTAACGACCTCGTCGAGATCTACCTCACCGGGATCTGCAAGGCGTGCGGGCCGATCCAGGCCGACCTCAACGCCCACCGTCTCAACCGTGACGCCAACCTCCGCCGCATCGTGCCCGCGGAGGAACTGCGTCTGAACATGGCCGTACCCCCGGCCTCGAACCCGAACCGGTACGGCGTCCTCGCCGGCGACCTGGCCGGGTTCCCCAACGGACGCCGTCTGACCGACGACGTCATCGACATCTCCCTGCAGGCCGTCGAAGGCGCCGCCCAGACCGGACAGCTCATCCCCGCCCTTGCCGACGGCGACAAGGTGAACGCCAACGAGGTCCCGTTCGGCACCTCGTTCCCGTACCTGGCCCTGCCCCACACCAAGTCCGTCAACAGCGGACCCTCCGGCATGGCCATGAGCAAGGAGAAGTCTGCGGCCTCCCTCGGCGGTGTGGGAGCAGCCCTGCTCGCGGCGGCCGGATGGCGGATGCGCCGCCGCAACCGCGCCTGATGTGACGCCACCGCACCATCAAGGCTCCCGGGGCCGGACCACGCCCGGTCCGGCCCCGGGAGCGCGTCACTCACGCAGGAAGACACCCTCCGATGACCCCTGACCCGCCCACGCCCGCCCGCGGCCGACACCGACTGACGAAAGTCGCCGTCACCCTCGCCCTGGGAACCGCGATGTTCGCCGCCGGAGCCGTACTCATCCAACCCGCCATCCCTAACACACCCCCTTTCCCCGCCTCCGCACCTACCGGCACAGCCGCCCGGCCCGAGGCCCCGGCCGCGGCGCTCACCGCTCGCCTGGAGCGCCTGCCCGGCGACTGGAACACCTGGACGGCCCTCGGGATGGCCCGCATCGAGCAGGCCCGCACTACCGCTGACCCCGCCCTTTATGTCGCGGCCGAGAAGGCCCTGCGCCGCTCTCTTTCCGTGCAGCCTGGCGGCAACAGTGGCGCCGAGACCGGCATGGCCGCACTCGCCGCCGCCCGCCACGAGTTCACCGCCGCCCGCACCTGGGCCGAGAAGGCCATCACCAGCGACCCCTACAACCCGGCCGCGTACGGGGTCCTGGCCGACGCCCACACCCAGCTCGGCCACTACCGCGACGCCGAGCGGGCCGTGCAGAAGATGAACGACCTGCGCCCCGACGCAGCCTCCCTGGCTCGCGCCTCCTATGTGTTCGAGCTGCGCGGCAGCACCGGGCGGGCGGCGGAACTGATGCGGCGTTCCCTGACCGCGGCCACCACCGACAGCGAGCGCGCCTTCGCCCACGCCTGCCTGTCCGGCCTCGCACTCGAGGACGGCGACGCGCGCCAGGCGCTCAGCGAAGCCGAACAAGGGCTGCGAAAAGCACCGGCCGACCCCGCGCTCCTCGATGCCCGAGCACGCGCCCTCGCCGCACTCGGCCAGACGAAACAGGCACGCGCCGACTGGCAGCACGCGACGGACATCGCACCCCTGCCGCACCTCCTGCTCGCCCTCGGCGAGACGCATCAGGCTCTCGGACACGACGAACAGGCCGAAGTCTCCTACACCCTGCTCAGGGCACAGGACACCCTGCGTACCTCCGCCGGCGGCTCGCCGGACACCGACGCCATCCTCTTCGAAGCCGACCACGGCAGCCCCGTGCGCGCCGTGGCGATGGCCGAGCAGGCCCTGCGGACAAGGTCGTTCGTCGCCGTCCATGACGCCTACGCGTGGGCCCTGCACCGCGCCGGACGCAACGAGGAGGCCCTCGCACACGCCGACCAGGCCCTCGCGCTCGGTACCCGGAACGCCCTGTGGCACTACCACCGGGCCGCGATCCACCACGCCCTGGGCAACGACCAGGCCGCCACCGCCGACCTGCGGTCGGCACTCGGTCAGGCTCCCGCACTCAATCCGCTGCACGCCGCCCAGGCGCGTGCCCTGTCCCAGCGAATCGGCACCCAACCATGACCCCAGCACACCGCACCGCCGTCACAGCCGCCGTCTTGCTCACCGCTGCCTGCAGCCTGACCACCCCCGCCGCAGCGGCCGCACCGGCCCATCCACTGGGCAACTTCACCGTCAACTACCACACCGGCCTCGTCCTGCATCCAGACCGCATCGACGCCACCGTCATCGTCGACCGCGCCGAGATCGCCGCCCTCCAAGAGCGCCCTCTCATCGACGCCGACCGCAACAACACCCTCACCGAAGCTGAAAACGCCCGGTACGCCCGCACCACCTGCACAGCACTGGTCGACCGACTCACCCTGCGCACCCCCGCCGGACCCGCCCGCTGGAGCCCCAGGGTCGCGCAGCTCACCTGGGAGCCCGGCGAAGCAGGACTCAAGACCAGCCGACTCACCTGCGCCTACACCACCGCCGCCCCACTGGAGCGCGGCGGCGCCATCAGCGTCGACACGCGCTACGACACCACCCGCATCGGGTGGCGGGAGATCACCGCCAAGGGCATCGGACTGCGCATCACCGGAACCGATCTCCCCGCCACCTCACCCACACAGGAGCTCCGCCGCTACCCGCCGGATCCCCTCGCCACAGCACTGGACCAGCGCACCGCCGAACTGCACACCACCCCCGCCGACGGCACCACCAACACCCCCACACCTGCAGCCGGTCCCGCGGGGACAAGCGCCAACCGGATCGCGAACTGGTTCGACATCCTCGTCTCCCGGCACGAACTCACCCTCCCCGTCGGCCTCCTCGCCCTCCTCCTCGCCATCGTCCTGGGGGCCTCCCACGCCCTCCTGCCCGGCCACGGCAAGACGATCATGGCGGCATACCTCGCCGGACGCCGCGGAACCCGGCGCGACGCCGTCACCGTCGGCGCGACAGTCACCCTCACCCACACCGCGGGTGTCCTGATCCTCGGCCTCGCCCTCCCCACCACCACCCACCTCGCGGGCGAAACCATCCTGGCCTGGCTCGGCCTGACCAGCGGACTCATCGTCACCGCCATCGGCCTATGGCTTCTGACCCGAGCCCTCCGCCACAAGCCCACCCACGGCCACCACCATCACTCCCACGGACACAGCCACCACCATCATCACCAGCACAGCCACCCTCACGAGCACGGACACGAGCACGGGGGAAGCCACCATCCGGCTCCTTCCACGGCGCCCCATACCGGCGCGCCTGAATCCGCTGCTGCCGCCACGCGCACCCTCACCGCTCCAGCCCAGGCCCCTGCCTCGCACAGAACGCACGAGCATGCGCCGTCCGAGCACACACACGCTTCTCGTCCTGCCGGGAAAGCAGGCCTGATCGGGATGGGCATCGCCGGCGGACTCGTGCCCAGCCCCTCCGCCCTCGTCGTCCTCCTCGGAGCAGTCGCGCTCGGCCGCACCGCCTTCGGCATTCTCCTCGTCCTCGCCTACGGCCTCGGCATGGCGGCCACCCTCGCCCTCGCCGGAATGCTTCTCCTCCACGTCAAACATCGCATCAAGAAGGCTGGCGACCGCCCCCGGCTGCGCTGGCTCGTAGGTACCGCCTCACGTATCGGACCGGTGGCCACCTCCGCCCTGGTCGTCGTCGTGGGGCTCGGGCTGGCCGTACGAGCTTTGGCCCCCTGAGACCGTCCCTGTTCCACCACGCTCCACGCACTGCAGAGAAGGCCCGCACGCCCCGGCGGCGACGCCCGCACCTGTCACCGACTGCACCTCATGTGGCGGGGAGCGGCGCAGCGCCTGTCGCTATACGGCGGCCAGCTCAGAGCCTGAAACGGCAGCCTGAGCGCATGATCTGAGAGAGATCGTGAACGCGATCCCCTACGTCGACCGCAGCCGGATCCCGCGCCGCTCTGGAGAGGTCGGTCCTGGGACCGATCCGTCGTCTCCTTGGGCGCTTGGTCCCTCGGGGCCTGTGTGATGCCGGCCGGTTCAACGATTTCGATGTAACGCGTTGTGTCCCGACATCCACATGACCCCCGCCGAGGGCCTGAAGGCCCACCTCGACCTCCAGGGCGGCGCCCCGTCCGGTGTCCTCCTGCCGATCCACTGGGCGACCTTCAACCTGGCGCCGCACGCGTGGGCGGAGCCGGGGGAGTGGACGAAGTACGAGTGCGAGGAAGTCGGCCAGGCGGTGGCGTTCCCCCGGCCCGGTGAGCCCTTCGAGCCGGCGGGGAAGCTGCCCGCGGAGGCGTGGTGGCGGGCTGTGTCCCATTCGATCGCGCAGCCGTGGCGTCGGCCCCGGCCCGCTGAGGTCGTTGCCGAGCCGCGTAGCGACGATCTCGATCTCGCGGGCGAGCGGTGACGTCGGTCGGGGACGACCTCGCCGAGGTCGCGCGGATGCTGGAGGGTCTCCCGTCCGAAGGGCGCGACCGTGTGCTGCGGGCATGGGACGGGGCACCCCGCAGGGAGCGAGCGGCCGTCGTCCAGCGGTTCAGGCCCTTGCCGACCTCGCGGGGCCCGTCGCGGGTGGTGGTCCGAACGCGCATCGTCGGTCGCTGAGCTGCAGTTTCGTACGGATCGATGTGCGGGCGGTGGTGGCCGGCATCCAGGCTGGCGCCCAGCACGTTGCTCCTCGACGCCGTCCCGTGGGGGAACTTCCCGCATGGCGACGATGCCCGGGAGGCCGTTCGCCTGCTGCGCGCCGGCGAGGACCCCGCCGGCCGGGCGACGGGCGTGCTGGGGGGGCCTGTGTGCCGACGACAGCCGGGCCGCCGCCGCGCTCGCCGTACCGTTCCTGATCCCATCGCCGCCGATGCCCATCACGCACACCGCGCCGCTGTCCTCGCCGTGCTTTCCGGTCCGGCCCGAGCTCGGCACTTCGGCGTCGCCTCCCGCGATGAACTCCTGCTCCACCGCAACGATCCTCGGCGCCACGCCCCCGGCGACTATGACGACTACGGCGTCGAGGTGACCGGCTACCCGGCAGGCTGGTCGGTGGCCGCCGCCCGCGCCGCGATCACGGCCGGAACGCCCGTGCTCCTGCCGCTTCTCCACGACTCCGACCCCACCATCCGTACCGACGCCGCCTACGCCCTGGCCACGGCCGCCGACCCCGACCACACGGTCCGAACCGCCCTTGCCGCCAGGTTCGCCGCCGAGCATGACGCCATGGTCCGCGCCGCCCTGCTCCTCGCCGTCGCCGAGACCGCCCGAGCGCACGTACCGCCGGATCCGGTGAACCGGGACTCTCGCGCTGTATCCGCTGCATGCTCCACGCCGAGAAGCCCGAACCGTACGACGACCTCTGGGCCTTCTCGCTTTGAGCGACCGGCCTCGGCCCCGTTTGCGCTGCCGTCCTCGTCGGCCGCTAGCGTCGTGCGTCGCCGCCCGGACCGCCCGGGGCGCCGGGGCCGAGCAGGAGGGCGAGGGTTGACTCCAGTTCGGTCTGGGCGAGGCGGGCCGCCTCGTCGGCGTCGCCGGCCTCCACCGCGGCCACGAGGGCGACGTGGGAGTCCTCGCCGTGGCGCGGCTCGCCGGCGCGCAGGGCGAGCAGGTCGAGCAGGTCGATCAGGCCCTGACGCAGCGCGGGTGCGAACTCCGCGAAGAGATCGGCCAGTACGGGATTGTGGGCGGCCGCGATCAGGGCGGCGTGGACCCGGATGTCGGCGTCCACGAAGCCGGCGTCGTCGCCCTCCGCCGCCGCGCGCCGCCCGTCCAGCGCCTCCCGCATGGCCGCGATGTCGGCGTCGGTGCGGCGCAGTGCGGCCAGCCGGGCCGCCTGGACCTCGACCAGCATCCGGACCTCGTAGACGTCACTGACGGCGGCCTTCCGCAGCCGGGTCGGCCAGTCCTCGACCGGGCGGGTCGCCGTCACGAAGACCCCGGCGCCCTGGCGCGGCTGGACGAGCCCGGCGCCGGCGAGCGCGCGCAGCGCCTCGCGGACGGTGGAGCGGCCGACGCCCAGTTCCTTGGCCAGAGTGGTCTCACCGGGCAGTCGGGTGCCGACGGGCCAGTGGCCCGAGGTGATCTGCTCGCGCAGCCGGTCGGCCGCCTGCTCGACGAGGGGGCTGGGGCGCAGGGCACCGAGCTGCATGAGGTCACCTGATTCTCGGTCGTGCCCGGTGAGGGGCGGGTGCGGTGGTCCGGGGAGCGGCTGGGCGTGCGGGCCGGATGTGTTCTCGGAGAGAAAGTATCCCGAGAACTTGTCTGAGGAGTACTTGTCTGAGGAGCTGAAGAGTGGCTAGGGTGCTGGTCATGATCTTCCGCGGACGGCTCCTTCTCGGCTGCCGCGGCGGGGCCTGACGCGACCGGCACCCCGCCGCGGGAGACGCGCTGCCGCCGGTCGCATCCCGACCAGCAGAAGGAGCCACGACCCGTGACCGCCACCCCGTACGCCTGGAACCCGCAGCGCCCCGGCCCCATGCCGTACCACCGCTACCGCCCGTACCAGGACCGCGTGCACGTCCCCGAACCGTCCGAGCGTCACTGGCCCTCCGCCCGTATCGAGCGGGCCCCGCTCTGGGTGCCCGTCGACCTGCGCGACGGCAACCAGGCACTCGCCGAGCCCATGGACACCGCCCGCAAGCGCCGCTTCCTCGACCTGCTCGTCCGCACCGGCTTCAAGGAGATCGAGGTCGGCTACCCCTCCGCCAGCCGGACCGACTTCGACTTCGTACGCCACCTCGCCGAGCTGACCGCCTCGGGCGCCGTCCCCGACGACATCACGCCCGTCGTCTTCACCCCGGCCCGCGCCGAGCTCATCGAGCGCACCTTCGCCTCGATCGACGGCCTGCCGCAGGCCGTCGTCCACCTCTACATCGCGACCTCGCCCGTCTGGCGCGACACCGTCCTCGGCCGGGACCGCGCCCAGGTGCGGGCCACGGCCGAGGAGGCCGCGACGCTGATGGCCCGGCTCGCCGACGTCCGGCCCGGCAGCCGTATCCGCTTCCAGTTCTCGCCGGAGACCTTCAACCTCACCGAACCCGACTTCGTCCTGGAGCTGTGCGACACACTGACCGAGCTGTGGGACGCGAGCCCCGACCGGCCCGTGACCCACAACCTGCCCGCGACCGTGGAGATCGCCACCCCGAACGTGTACGCCGACCAGATCGAGTACGCCCACCGGCACCTGGCCCGCCGCGACAGCGTCATCCTCTCGGTCCACCCGCACAACGACCGCGGCACCGGCGTCGCCTGCGCCGAACTCGCCGTGCTCGCCGGCGCCCAGCGGGTCGAGGGCTGCCTCTTCGGCAACGGCGAGCGCACCGGCAACGTCGACCTGGTGACCCTCGCCCTCAACCTGCACGCCCAGGGCGTCGACCCGATGCTCGACCTGACGGACATCGACGCCGTCCGGGCGGTCGTCGAGGAATGCAACCGGCTGCCCGTGCACCCCCGCCACCCGTACGCCGGGGACCTCGTCCACACCGCGTTCTCCGGTACCCACCAGGACGCCATCAGCAAGGGCCTCGCCCGGCACGCCAAGGCCGCCGCCGACGCGGGCATCGATCCCTCGCAGGCGCCGTGGAGCGTTCCGTACCTGCCGATCGACCCCGCCGACATCGGGCGCAGCTACGAGGCGGTGATCCGGGTCAACTCCCAGTCCGGCAAGGGCGGTGTGGCCTATCTCCTGCGCACCCACCACGGCCTCGACCTGCCCGACGGCCTGCGCCCCGGGTTCTCGTCCGTCGTCCAGGAGGCCACCGACACCCACGGCCGCGAGGCCACGCCCGACGTGCTGTACGCGCTGTTCGACGCAACCTACCTCGCACCGGGGCGGGACGCCGGGCCCGTACGACTGGGGGAGTGGGACACGGCTCCCGGAACCGACGGGGACCACCGCTTCGACTGCGTCCTGACCGTCGACGGCCGCACCACCGCCCGGCAGGGGCACGGCAACGGGCCGCTCTCCGCCTTCACCGACGCCCTCGCCCGGGCCGGCATTGCCGTCGACGTCCTCGACTTCGCCGAGCACTCCACGGGACCGGGCACCTCCGGCGACGCCGTCGCCTACGCCGAGTGCCGCGTCGACGGTCGTACCGAGTGGGGCGCGGGCCGGGACTCCTCCGTCCTCGCCGCGTCCGTCCATGCCGTCCTGTCGGCGGTCAACCGCGCCCACCGCGAAGGACGCCCGGTCCGATGAACGAGCCCGTCCTCACCGCGGACGCCGTCCATGTCGTCCGCGACGGGAACACCCTCCTCGTGAACGTGTCGCTCACCGTCCGTCCCGGTGAGCACTGGGCGCTCCTCGGCCCCAACGGCGCAGGAAGGACCACCCTGTTGAGCCTGCTCGGCGCGCGACTCCACCCGACCCGCGGCCGGGTGGAGGTCATCGGCCACCGGCTCGGCCACACCGATCTGCGCGCCCTGCGCTCCCACATCGGCCACGTCGACCCACGCCACCCGCTGAGCTCCTCACCCCGGCTGCGCGACGTGGTCCTCACCGGCGTCACCAACACCGTCGAGCGCCCCCCGCGTTGGGAGCCGACGCGGGAACAGAGGGACCGGGCGGAGGAGCTGATCGCCACCCTGGGCCTGACCTACCGCGCCGGGGCGCGCTGGTCCACTCTGTCCCAGGGCGAGCGGGGCCGGGCCCTGATCGCCCGGGCACTGATGCCCGCTCCGCGCCTCCTCCTGCTCGACGAGCCGGCCACCGGACTCGACCTGCCAGGCCGGGAGCAGCTGCTCACCGCCCTGGACACGCTCGCCGCCGCCCACCCCCGGCTCGCGACCGTCCTGGTCACCCACCACCTGGAGGAGCTGCCCACGGCCACGAGCCATGCGCTGCTCCTCCGCGGGGGCCGCCCCCTCGCCCAGGGGCCGGTGGCCGACGTGCTGACCGGCGAGCTGGTCGGAGCCTGCTTCGGCATGCCGCTCGCGCTCACCCGGGCCGACGGCCGCTGGACCGTCCGGGCCGAGCTCGGGGGGCAGACAGTGGAGTCGTGGACCAGGTTGTCTCGGTCGTCCTCCTCGGAGCCGTGGCACTCCGCCGCACCACCTTCGGCGTCCTCCTCGTCTTCGCCTACGGCCTCGGCATGGCTGCCACCCTCACCCTCGCCGGACTGCTCCTCCTCCACGTCAAACACCGCATCAAGGAAGCCGGCGACCACCCCCGGCTGCGCCGACTCGTCGGCAACGCCTCACGCGTCGGACCGGTGGCCACGTCCGCCCTGGTCGTCCTCGTGGGGCTCGGACTGACCGTTCGCGCCCTCGCCACCTGAAAGCCGCACCCCACTTCCGCTCAGGACCTGGCCCACCGAGCAGGGGCCTCCTTCAAGGGCCAGCCGCGGGACCCTGCCTCGCCCACCCCCTGCCTCCGCAGCCCACTCCGGGGCGGCTGACGGCTGCGTACAGCGGGGGGCCGAAGCCGTGCCCGAGGTCGGGAGCCCGACAGATCGGCCACCGCCCATCCGCATGTATGCCTCTGGGCAAGCCGGTCCCGTACGCCGACGTCTCTTGCTCATGCAGGCCGACGGTGGCACCGCGCAGCCGGGGCCACCCGTCGGGCCCGACACCGTGGACCTGCTGGAGAGCCCCTCCGTCTCGTCGCTTCGGCGCACTCCCCGGCAGATTCGGTTCCGCTTTTCCGTGAGCCGGGAAGCGTGCCTTCTCGCCGCGTCGGCCGCGATGGGTGTCCCCTCCATGGGTGTCCCCTCCATGGGTTACCAATCGGTGGACCGCTCCTTTTGGTTGGCGCAATCCTTGTCGCTCGAAAGGGAAAGCAATTCTTTAGACTTGAACTAGTCGATGCCGTGAATGGCTTGTTCTTGACCTTCGCTTGAAGTGTGGTGTGCATCACAATCTCGACCGAATCTGCATGGCATATCGGGCATAATGCCCGCCGATAAGGCGGAATGAGTCGTTCGGGTGGCGGAATCTGCGCTACTGCACATTACTCTTCCATGACCGATGCTTGACCTAGATCGACCCCCTTCATAGCCTCCGTATCACGCTGCGTACCGCAGGCCTGATTGACCACCAGGTTCTAGAATTGACCCAGCTTGGGGGGACTCCGTATGTACGATGTCGTTGTTGTTGGCGGCCGTTGCGCTGGAGCGCCGCTGGCCATGCATCTGGCCCGTCAGGGGCACCGCGTTCTCGTTGTGGACAGGTCCTCCTTCCCGAGCGACTCGGTGTCGACGCACTACATCCACCAGGCAGGTCTGCTGCGCCTGAAGGAGTGGGGCCTGCTCGACGAGGTCATCGCGGCCAAGACGCCGCCGCTCCGCAAGATGCACTACGGGTACCGGGGCATCGAACTCAACGGCTTCGCGGACCCCGTCGACGGCGTCGACGCCGTCTACTGCCCGCGCCGCACCGTGCTGGACGAGATACTCGTCAACGCCGCCCGCCGGGCCGGCGCCGAGGTCGTGGAGAACTTCACCGTCACCGACGTGGTGGTCTCCGACGGCCGTGTCACGGGCATCCGCGGACGCGAGGGGGACGGCCCCGAGCGCGAGTTCCGCGCCACGATCGTCGTCGGCGCCGACGGCTTCCACTCCACCGTCGCCAAGAAGGTGGGCGCGGAGCTGTACAACGTGCGCCCCGCCGCCGGCTTCATCTACTACTCGTACTACACCGGTCTCGAGTCGTGGGGCCTGCACCACAAGAACGGCATGAACGAGAAGTGGTTCGGCACCTGGCCGACCAACGACGGCCTCACCATGGTGGCCACCATCTGCACCAAGCGGTACCTCAAGGAGTTCCGCCAGGACGTCGAGACCAACTTCCAGGCCGTCATCGACGACGTGTCCCCGGAGATGGGTGAGCAGTTCCGCGACATGGGCCGGCGCGCGGAGGACTTCCGCCCCATGCGCTACCCGGACAACTACTACCGCCGCGCGTACGGCCCCGGCTGGGCGCTGGTCGGTGACGCCGGCTACCACAAGGACCCCTACACCGGCTGGGGCATCACGGACTCCTTCCTGCACGGTGAGCTGCTCGCCGAGCGCATCCACCAGGGCCTCGCGGGCGAGCGCCCCATGGAGGAGGCACTGGCCGAGTACAACAAGCTGCGCGACGAGGAGAGCGCCGGCGTCTACGACTTCACCACCACGCTGGGCGAACTCACCGAACTGCCGCCGTTCTTCAAGGCGACGATGAGCGCGATGAGCAAGTCCCAGGAGTGGACGAACAAGATGCTCGGCCTGATCGGCGGCGTCGTCCCCGACTACGAGATCTACGCGCCGGACGCCCTGGAGCGGCTCTACGACGACGCCGGCGTGCCGCAGGACGAGCGGATCTACGACCCCGCCGCCTGACGCCCCCGCCCGCGGCCCCCGCCGCCCCCTTCGGAGCCCCCCCGGGCCCCGGACCCGAACCCCTCCGCCGAGCACCGTGCGCCGAGCCCCGCCCTACCGGGCGCTCGCGCCGGTGCCTCGTGCCACCCCTGTGCGCCGCGGCCCCCTCCCACGCCGCCCTCCGCGCGCCCCTGTGACGGGACGATGATCCCGGACACCGGCCCTCCGCCCGCCGGGGGACACCGGCGTCCGGTCCGCTCCCGTACACCGGCGCGCCAGGCCCGCCCGGATCCGCACACCCCTCCCCCCAGAGCACCCCAGTCACCCCGCCGTCCCCGACGCGCCGGGGCCCGGTGCGGCCTGCCCGCAGGCCCCGGACCGCCCCGACGCCGGCACGGCATTCCATGCGCTTCGTTCGAGGGAGACCCACAGATGACGCGTGCGTCCAGCATGTTCGATCTCATCAGTGACCAGGATGAGGACAGGCCCTACTTCGAGACCGGCGGCATCGGCAGGTCGCACGAGTTCTACACGGGCGAGGAGCAGTTCCGCCGGGAGATGTCCCGCATCTACGGCCGGCGCTGGCTTCCGGTCGACCACGTCTCCCGCCTGAAGGAGAAGGGCGCCTACAGCACCCTCAACATCGGCTCCGGGTCCATCCTGCTGATCCACGGCGACAACGGCATCCAGGGCTACCACAACTACTGCCGGCACCGCGGCTACAAGCTGGTCGAGGAGGCCACCGGCAAGCGCCAGAGCCTCGTCTGCCTCTACCACTGCTGGGTCTACGACCGAAACGGCAAGCTCAAGAGCCTCAACGGCACCTACATGGACCACTTCTTCGACAAGGAGAAGAACGGCCTGCTGCCCGTGCGGACCGAGGTCCGCTTCGGCGTGGTCTTCGTGGCGCTCTCCGACGACGCCCCGGACCTCGACGAGTCGCTGGGCGAGTTCGGCGAGTTCGCGAAGGTCTACGACCTCGCCGACCTGGAGTGCGTCGAGGCCAAGGACTACCCGGTCGCCTCCAACTGGAAGCTCGTCGCGCACAACGTCAACGAGAGCCTGCACTTCCCCACCGCCCACAAGGACCTGCATCGCATCACCGACTTCGACGACGCGGGCACCTACGACCTCGAGGGCGACATCGTCGGCGCCTGGCAGTCGATCCGCACCGGCTACAACTCCGTCTCCATGTCGGGCCGCAGTCCCCGCACGCCGATGCCGAACGTCCCCGAGGGCGACCTCCAGAAGATCAACTGGATCACCATCCTGCCCAACCTGCTCTTCGGGTTCACGGCCGACTACGTGATGATGCAGTGGGTCTGGCCGGAGAGCCCCGGCACCTGCTTCGTCCGCCACTTCTGGCTGTTCCACCCCACCGAGACCGCCAAGAGCGACTTCTCGCACGAGGACGTCTTCGCGCTGTGGGACAAGGCCAACTACGAGGACTGGGAGATGTGCGAGCGGACCCACCGCGGCCTCTCCAACCCGCTGTGGGTCCCCGGCCAGCTCTCCTACGACGAGGAGGTCATGGCCCAGATCGACGCCTGGGTCGCGCGCGAGACCGCCGAGGGCGCCGAGGCCGGGGCCGGTACCCCGGCAGCCCCGGCCGCCGAGCCCGCCGGCGCCTCCGCCGACTCCGAGGCCTCCGCCGCCGAGGACGGCGGCAAGGCCGCCGGACCCGGAAAGGCGGAGCGGTGAGCATGAACGCCAACTGCTACCTGATCGGCGGCACCCGCGTCCTCACCCAGTGCGGCGCGCGGCTCCTGGACGCCGGTGTGACGATCGAGGGCGTCCTCAGCGACGACCCCGCCGTCGTCGCCTGGGCCGGCGCCCACGACGTGCCCGTGCACGACCCGGCCGGGGACCTGACGGCGCTCCTGTCGGAGCGGCCGTTCGACTACCTGTTCAGCATGGTCAACTTCCGCATCCTGCCGGGAGCCGTCCTCGACCTGCCGAAGATCGCCGCGATCAACTTCCACGACGGCCCGCTGCCCCGCTACTCCGGAAGCCACGTCCCCGCCTGGGCCCTGTACGAGGGCGCGCCGCGCCACGCGGCCACCTGGCACCTGATGACCGAGGCCGTCGACGCCGGCGGCGTGCTCCTGGAGCGCTGGTTCCCCGTCCGCGACCACGCCACCGCCCTCTCCCTCACCTACGAGGCGGCCGAGACGGGCATCGAGCTGTTCGCCGACCTCGTCCCGCACGTCGCCCGGCGCACCCTCCCCGAGGTCCTCGACACCAGCGGCCGCGAGCGCCGCTTCTACCGCCGGTCCGCGCGCATGGCGGGCGGCGGCGTCATCCACTCCGGCACCACCGCCGCCGAGGCCGCACGGCTGGTCAAGGCCCTCGACTACGGCTCCTTCCCCAACCCGCTCGGCGTGGCCGCCCTCGTCACCGAGCAGGGCGCCGTCTACACCCGCCAGGCCCGGCTGATTCCGCGTGACGAGACCCGCAACGAGACCACGGTGCTGTCCGTCACCACCACGGCCATCACCCTGGCCGCCCCCGACGCCGACCTCGTCCTCAGCGACTGGCGGGCCGTCGACGGCAGCACGCTCAGCGGCCAGGCCGCCGCCCAGCGGCTCGGCATCGCCCCCGGCGCCCCGCTCCCGGCCGTCTCGGAGGAGCGGCTGGCCGGCATCGCCGACGCCCAGAAGCTCCTGCGCCCCCACGAGCCGTGGTGGCGCGCCCGCCTGGAGGACGTGCGGCCCGCCCCGCTGGCCGCCGACGACTTCTCCGCGGCCACCGCCCACTACGGGCACTACGAGCTGGCGTACGTCCCCGCCTCGCGCGAGGAGAGCGTCGCCGTCTTCCGCGCCTTCCTCGCGGCCGTCGCCGAGCGCGTCGGCGAGGAGGTCTTCGACTTCGCCTGGTCGCCGTCCGGCGCCCGCGTCCTCGCGGAGCGCACCCACGGCCTGACGGCCGCCCGCTTCCCCGTCCGCTACGACGGCGGGACCGCCCGCACCCTGCGGGAGCGGCTCGACGAGGCCGCCGCCCGCCACGGCTACACCGGCGACCTCGAGGTCCGCCTCGGCCTGGCCGGACGGCCGCTCGGCGCCGACGAGCCGAGCTTCACCCGCGTCATGGTGCTGGAGCGCGCCCCGGGCGAGGAGGCGTCCGCCGACCCCCACACCGAGATCGCCCTGCTGTGCCTCACCGACGGCCCGCCCACGATCTTCGTGCGGGAGACCGCCATGGCCGAGGAGGAGGCGCTGGACTTCGTCGAGCGCGTCGAGGACCTGGCCATGGCGGCGCTGCTCCAGGGCGACGAGCCGCCGACGGGGTCCACCGCCTCCGCCGAGGCCGCCGACTCGGGCGCGGAGACCGTCGGGGAGCTTGTCGAGGAGACCGGCCGCCCGACCGTACTGGACCTCTTCGCCGCCGCGGCCGCGGAGCGGCCCGGAGCCGTCGCCGTCCGCGCCGGGAACCGCACGCTCGACTACGCCGGACTCGACGGCTGGGCGGACGCCGTCGCGGCCCGCTTGCACGACGAGGGCATCGAGCGCGGCTCGGTGGTCGGCGTCCTGCTGGAGCGCGACACCCCGCTGCTCCCCGCCATGCTCGGCATCCTGCGCGCCGGCGCGTCCTTCCTGCCGCTGGACCCGGGCTACCCCGTGGACCGGCTGCGGCGGTACGTGGACGTCTCGGACTGCGAGCTCATCCTCACCGACGCCCGCACCCACGACCTGGGCGCGTCCCTGGGCCCCGCGCGACGGGTGCCCGAGCCCGACGGGGCGGCCCAGGCCGTACCCCCGCGTGTGACCGCCGCCGACCTGGCGTACACCCTCTTCACCAGCGGCTCGACCGGCGACCCGAAGGGTGTCGAGATCGGACACGGGGCGCTCGCCGACTTCCTCACCGGCATCGGCGGACGCCTGGGCGTCACGGCGGACGACACCGTCCTCGCCCACACCACGGTCGCCTTCGACATCTCCCTGCTGGAACTGCTCCTGCCGCTCACCGTCGGCGCGACGGTCGTCCTCGCCTCCCGCGAGACCGCGGCCGACCCGTACCGGCTGGCCGAGCTGGCGAGCCGGGTCTCCGTGGCCCAGGCCACGCCGAGCCTGTGGCGCCTGCTGCTGGGCACCGGCTGGACCCCGCACGCCTCGCTGACCGTCCTCTCCGGCGGCGAGGCCCTGTCGCCCGCCACCGCCGAGCGGCTGCACGAGCCCGCGCGCGCCCTGTGGAACCTGTACGGCCCCACCGAGGCGACGATCTGGGCCGCGGCCCACCGGGTCGAGTCGGTCGGCACCTTCCTCCCGCTCGGCGAGCCCCTCCCGCACATGGAACTCCATGTCCTCGACGAGGAGCTGAACCCGTGCGCGGCCGGGAGCACCGGCGAGCTGTACCTCTCCGGTACCGGGCTGGCCCGCGGCTACGCCGGACGGCCCGACCTGACGCGGGAGGTCTTCGTCGACCACCCCGCCACCGGGACGCGGCTCTACCGCACCGGGGACGAGGTCCGCCTGCACGCGGACGGCGCGGTCGAGTGGCTCGGCCGCACCGACGCCCAGGTCAAGGTGCGGGGCCACCGCATCGAGCCCGCCGAGATCGAGCGGGTGCTGGAGCGGATCGACGGGGTCACGGCCGCCGTCGTCGTCGCGGCGCGCTTCGAGGGCCGCGGCGAACCGAGGCTCACCGCCTACCTGGTGGGCGACGCCGTGCCGGGCAAGTCGCGGCTCGACGCCCTGGTCGGCGCCGCCCTGCCCGCCTACATGGTGCCGGACGCCTATGTGGACCTCGACGTCCTGCCGCTCACCGACAACGGCAAGGTGGCCCGCGCCAAGCTCCCGCTGCCCACGCGCGACACCATCCTGCGCTCGGGCGAGGAGCCGGAGTCCGGTGCCGCGCCCGAGGCGGGCCCCGAGTCCGCGCCGGAGAAGGCGGCGGCACCGGAGCCCGCGACGGTCGCGGAGCCGGCCGCCGCGCCGGTGGCCGAAGCCACCACCGAGTCCGCCGGAGCCACCGAGACCGTCGAGTCCGCCGGAACCGTCGAGTCCGCCGAAACCGGTATGACGGAGGAGGCGCTGGCGCGGACCATCGCGCGGGTCTTCGCGGCCACGCTGGACCACCCCGGCTTCGACGTCCACGCCAACTTCTTCGACCTGGGCGGCGACTCGGTGAACGTCACCGTCGCCGCCGCGCGCCTCGGCGACGAGGTGGGCGCCTCCGTCACCGCCCCCGCCATCTTCGCCTCGGGAACCCCGGTGAAGCTGGCCCGCCTCCTGGGCGCCGAGGGCGTCGTGCCCCTGCGCGACCAGGAGACGGAGACGGCCGTCGAGACGGCGCCCGTCGCCGCCGAGGCCGCCGCCGCGCCCGCCGCGTCCACGCCGGCCACGCCCGTCACCCCGGCCGCTTCGGTCACCCCGGCCGCCCGGTCGACCGCACCCGCCACGCCGTCCGCCGCCCCCGTCCCGGCCCCCACGGCCGCGCGGCCGGCCGACGACGGCGCCCTCGCCGTCATCGGCATGGCGTGCCGGTTCCCCGGCGCGAGCACCCCGGACGAGCTCTGGCAGAACCTCGTCGCCGGCGTGTCCAGCATCGGCGACGCCCCCGAGGGCAAGCGCGGCTGGGCCCACCTGTGGTCCGAGGCGGGCGCCGACGACGTGCGCATGGGCTGGGTCGACGGCGTCGAGTACTTCGACGCCGCCCGCTTCGGGCTCACCGACCGCGAGGCGCGCCGCATGGACCCGCTCCAGCGGATCCTGCTCAGCGTCACCGCCGAGGCCATGGACAGCTGCGGCCGGGACCACACCTCGCTCGGCGCCGCCACCGGCGTCTTCGTCGGCGCCATCGCCAGCGACTTCCCGGAGATCGTGGCCCGCAGCATCGGCCACTCCGACCCGCACGTGGCCACCGGCACGGCCCCCTCCATGGTCGCCAACCGCCTGTCCCACGTCTTCGACTGGTCCGGCCCGAGCTTCGCCGTCGACACGGCCTGCTCGTCGTCCCTCGTCGCCCTGCACGAGGCCGCCATGCACCTGCGGGCCGGCGAGGTCGACGCCGCCGTGGTGGCCGCCGCCAACCTGGTGCTCACCCCGGCCAAGACCCGCTCCTTCACCCGCAACGGCATGCTCTCCCCGCAGGGCGCCTGCCGGGCCTTCGACGACGCCGCCGACGGCTATGTGCGGGGCGAGGGCGCCGGCGCCCTCATCCTCAAGCGGCTCTCCGACGCCGAGCGCGACGGGGACCCGGTCCTCGCCGTCATCCGAGGCACCGCCGTCAATCACACCGGCGGCAGCGCCGGCTTCCTCACCGCGCCGAGCAGGCCGGCCCAGGAAGCCGTGCTGCGCCGGGCGCTGGCCCGCTCCGGGCGCTCCGCCGCCGACATCGGCTACGTCGAGGCGCACGGCACCGGCACCCAGCTCGGCGACCTCATCGAGCTGGAGGCCCTCCACGCGGTCCTCGGCGAGCCCGTCGGCCGCGCGCCGGTCGCGGTGGGCTCCGTGAAGACCAACATCGGCCACCTGGAGCCCGCCGCGGGCATCGCCGGCCTCATCAAGACGGTGCTGGCGCTCCAGGCGGCCCACATCCCGCCGTCCCTGAACTACGAGACCCCGAACCGGTCGTTCGACTTCGACGGCTCCCCGCTGTTCGTGGCCGACCGGCTCCTCCCGTGGGGCCCCGGCCCGCGCGTCGCGGGCGTCAGCAGCTTCGGCTTCGGCGGTGCGAACGCCCACGTCGTGGTCGAGGCAGCACCGGGCACGGAGCAGGGCGGCACGGACTCCGGTCCGCAGCTCCTGGTCCTCTCGGCCGGCTCCGAAGACGCGCTGCGCACCCTCGCCCGCCGGCTCGTGCTCATGCTGCGCTCCGCCTACTGCCCCTCCCTGGAGGCCCTGGCAGAGGCGAGCCGGCTGCGTCCGGCCGGGGTGCACCGGCTGGCGTGCGTCGCGGACAGCGCCGAGCAGCTCCAGGACAAGCTCCAGCTGTTCCTGGCCGGCGTCGAGGACGTGCGCTCCCTCCACGTGGGGGTCGCCTCCACGGCGGCACGCCCGTACGGGCTGCCCACCGCAGCGCCCGCGGACCGCGGCGAACTCGCCGCCGCGGCGCGGGCGTTCGTCGCGGGCGCCGACCTCGCCTCCGGGCCGCGCCGCCGGGCGGGGGTGCGCTTCCCGACCGCGCCGCACGCCGAGAAGTACCTGTGGCTCGAGCCCGCGCAGCAGCAGCCCGCGCCCGCTCCCGCCCGTACGCGCAGCACGTGGACGGACCACCCGGAGGCCGCGGAGCACCTCGTGCTCGGCCGGCCCACCCTGCCGGGCGCCGGCTACCCGGCCAAGGTCGCCGACTTCCTCGGCCAGGACCGCTTCGGGCTGCGCGACCTCACCTTCCGGGCGGCCGTCGAGGCCCCCGCCACGCTCACGGCCGCGCGGGACGGCGACGCCCTCGCCTTCCGCGACGGCTCCGGCGCCCTGGTGTGCACCGCCACCCTGACCGCGCCCGAGCGGCCCGCGCTCGCCGCCCCGCCCGCCGCGCACGGCTTCACCGAGGTCGGGCTCGACGCGATGTACGCCGCGTTCGCCCGCTCCGGGCTGGACTACGGCAGCGGGTTCCGCACGGTGGCGTCCCTGTCGGTCGCCCCCGGCTCCGGGGAGGCCGTGGGCGTCCTGCGCGGCGACGCCGCCGGGATCGTGGACGCCCGGCTCCTGGACGGCGCCTTCCAGGTCGCGCTCGCCGCGTGCGGCGCGCAGGGGCTTTACGTCCCCTTCACCGTCGAGCGGCTCACCGTCCTCGGCCGGCTGCCCGCCACCGCCCGCGTGTACGCCCGGCGCGACCGGGACTCCGGGCCGGGCTCGGGCCTGCTGACCGCCAGTCTGGTCGTCCTCGACGGCGACGAGCCCGTGCTGGAGGCGCGGGGCATCACCTGGAAGCGGCTCTCCGCAGCCCCGTCCGGGCCGGGCGCGGCCGGTGACACCGGCCACGGCCACCGCCCGGCCCCGGCCGCGCCCACCGCTCCGGCCCCGGCGCCGGTGCGGGCCTCGGCCCCGGCCCCCGTGCCCGCCGCCAACGGGCACCTGCCCGGTAGCCGGCCGGGCCGCGCGCTGGAGGCGGCGCTGGCCGAGTGGGTGGCCGCCGCCCTGGAGCTGGACGCCGCCGAACTGGAGACCGACCGCCCGCTCCAGGAGCAGGGCCTCGACTCCATGCTCGCCGTCTCGCTGGCCCAGGACATCCGGGCCCGCCTCGGCGTCGACATCCCGGTGACCCTCGTCCTGGAGGTCGGCACGGTCGACCGCCTCGCGGAGGAGCTGCGCGACGAGTACGGCGTCACCGCCCCGCCCGCCGACGCGACCGGCCTCCCGGCCGGCGCCGACGCGGGCGGGCCGGGCGGCGGGCCGGCGCACGTACCGGCCCCGGACCCGGCGCCGGCCGCCGCGCCCGCCCCGGCCCTGGCCGCCGTGCCCACCGGGGCTCCGGCCCCGGCCCCCGGCCCGGCCGCGGCCCCCGCCGCGCTCGCGGCCGTCCCCGCCGCCCCCGAGGCGGCGGACGCCGACACGCACGACATCGCCGTCATCGGCGTCGACGGGGTGTTCCCCAACGCCGGGAGCACCGACGAGCTGTGGCGGGTCCTGGTGGAGGGCGAGGACTGCCTGACCGAGGTCCCGGCCTCCCGCTGGGACATCGACGCCTACTACGGGACGGACGGCGCCCCCGGCACCGTCTACCTGCGGCGGGCGGGCTTCGTCGAGGGTCTGACCGACTTCGACCCCGGCTTCTTCCGGCTCTCGCCCGCCGAGGCCGAGTGGATCGACCCGCAGCAGCGCCACCTCGTCCAGTCCGCCTGGCGGGCCCTGGAGGACGCGGGCCTCGCGGGCAGGACCCAGCCGGCCACCGGCGTCTTCGTCGGCGCCAGCTACCAGCACTACCGCGACACCGTCGTCGGGGACGTCGTCCAGACGCCCGCCGGCCTGGGCAACCACAACGCGATCCTGGCGAACCGGGTGAGTTTCTTCCTGGATCTGCACGGGCCGAGCATGACGATCGACACGCTGTGCTCGTCGTCGCTGGTGGCGCTGCACACGGCGGCGTGCCGGGTGAGGGTGTGGTGACGGTGGTGCTGAAGCCGTTGCGGGCGGCTCTGCGTGACGGTGACCG
>JOFO01000064.1 GCA_000721275.1 Microtetraspora glauca
CACCGCCCTCTGGGCATCAGTGACAGACAACGGCGGAATCTTCGGACCAGGGCGACTCATGCCCAACTAACGACGAATCTCCGACTCAGGTCACTAGGCGGTTCCAGGCGGTTCCCGGCGGTTCCAGGGGGTCTCCCGGCGGTACGGGAACGGGCGCGCCGGCCGGGTCCGCGGGGGCCCGGCCGGCGGCGTACCGGTGGCGGTCAGGGGCTCGGCGCCGCCTCCGCGTCGGCGGCCACCGGCACGGGCCGGCCGTCCGGCACCTTCCGCTCGACCGGCGGCGGGGGCGCCGGCTCGTCCGGGCGGCGCAGCACCCGGATCAGCGGTCCGGTGGCGGCCGTGGTGACCAGCGCCATGACGACGAGCAGCGCGTACAGCCGGGGGCCGATCACCCCGGCCTGGAGGCCGACGTTGAGCACGATGAGCTCGGTCAGGCCCCGGGTGTTGAGCAGGACGCCGATCAGCAGCGCGTCCCGCCAGGGCTGCCGGGTGCCGCGCCCCGCCAGCGCCCCCGCGCCCACCTTGCCGACCACCGCCGCGGCGCATATCACCGCGAGGAGCAGCAGGTCGGAGGCGTGCAGTCCGCCGAGGACGACGGCCGTCCCGGAGAGCGCGAAGAACATCGGGAGCAGCAGCCCGCCGATCTGCTGGAGCGGGCCGAGGATCCGGGCGTCCGGGGAGCCGTCGGGCAGCCGGGGCATCACGAGGCCGGCGAGCAGCGCGCCGAAGATGACGTGCAGGCCGAGCGCGTGGGTCGCCCAGGCGGAGGCGAGGGCGAGGGTGACGGCGAGCGGGACCCGGTGGGCCGCGGCGCCGCCGTGCCGGAACCACCGTGCCAGCAGGGGCCGTACGGCGCCGAGCATGACGAGGACGTAGCCGGCCAGCAGCGCGGCCCTGACCGCCCACTCCCGGGCCGAGCCGTGCGCGCCGCCGACCAGGACGACGGCGAGCACCGGCCAGCTGAGGGCGTCGATGACCCCGGCCGAGGCCATGGCGAGGGTGCCGGGCCGGGTGCGGGCGATGCCCTGGTCCTTGATGATGCTGGCGAGGACGGGCACGGCGGTGATGGAGAGCGCGACCGCCATGTAGAGGACGAAGGTGGCGTCGACCGGGCGACCGCCGTTGACCTCGGCGAAGGCGTCCGGGAGGGCCAGGACGATGCCGGCGCCGAGCAGCATGGGGAGGCCGAAGCCGGTCAGCGAGACGGCGGTGACGGCGGTCCGGTGGCGGAGCAGCCCGAGGTCGAGCTCGTAACCGACGGCGAACAGGAAGAAGACCAGGGCGACTTGGGCCAGCGAGGTGAGAACGGGCTCGATCTCGCCGGGGAACAGCCGCTCGTGGAGCCCGCCGGGCAGCAGCCCGAGCAGGCTGGGCCCGAGCGCGATGCCCGCGAACAGCTGTCCGATCACGGGGGGTTGGCCGCATCTCCGGGCCAGCGCGCCGGCGGCGTGCGAGGCCGCGATCACCACGGCGAGGGCCGCGACGACGTGCGCGACGACGGAGTCCGTGCTCACCGGCATACCCCTTCCGGGGCGTGCGCGGCCGTGCGCCGTCCCCCTACGCAGTGTAGCCGCGCGGGCGGCAAGTGCCCTATCGTGAAAGCCATTTGGCGTATGCCATCGCGGACGGGGGTCAGCAGTGACGACGGTGCTGTTCGTACACGGCACGGGGGTGCGCGAGCCCGGATACTCCGAGAGCCTGGAGCGGGTACGGGACGGACTGCGGGCGTCACGGCCCGAAGTCACCGTCACTCCCTGTTACTGGGGCGGGCGCGCGGGCTCCGCGCTGCGCTCCGGCGGCCTCTCCGTGCCGGGGTACGGGACCGGGCGCGACCTCACGGCCCCGGGCGCCGGCGGCGGCGCCGAGGACGAGGAGGTGGAGCTGTGGGGGCTGCTCTATCTCGATCCCCTGCTCGAACTGCGCCTGCTCGCCGCCGAGTCCGGCGGCCGGACGGAGCTGGCGCCGGGCGCGCTGCCGCCGGGCGAGGCGCTGTCCGCGGCGGCCCTGTCGCTGGGCGCGGACGCGCCGCTGCGGGACCTGCTCGACGCCGCCGGGATCGGCGCGGAGTTCACCGCCGCGACCGCCGCCGTCGTCACCTCGCCGGACGGCCGGGCCTTCCTCCGCTCCCCCGCCGCCGCCGACGCCCCGGACGTGCTGGCCCGGGCCTGCGCCGCCGAGGCCGTGCGCCGCCGGACCGAACGCGCCGGGACGGCCGCCGCCTTCGACGGAACCGCCCGCGACGCGGCCGTCGACCGGATCACCGCCCTGCTCGCCGACGTCCTCCCGCAGGCCGGCACGCACCGCGGGCCGGTGGCCCGGAAGGCCAAGCGGCTCGCCGGGCGGCTGGCGCTCAACCTGGCGTCCGCGCAGGCGGTGAAGCGGCGGTCCGCCCTCACCGACGCCGCCCACCCCGCCGCCGGGGACGTCCTGCTGTACCTGGCCCGCGGCGCCGCCGTCCGGGACGTCGTCGCGGAAGCGGTCCGGGCCGCCGCGCCGCCGGTGGTGCTCCTCGCCCACAGTCTCGGCGGGATCGCCTGCCTGGACCTGCTGGTGGAGCGGGAGCTGCCGGAGGTCGAACTGCTCGTCACCGTCGGCTCCCAGGCGCCGTTCCTGTACGAGCTGGGGGCGCTGCCGAGCCTGGAGCACGGCCGGCCGCTGCCCGCCCACGTACCGCGCTGGATCAACGTGTACGACCCCCGGGACCTGCTCGGCTACGTCGGCGCCGGCGTCTTCCCCGGGCGGGTCGAGGACGTCGCCGTGGACGGCCGGCAGCCGTTCCCGCTCGCGCACAGCGCCTACTGGGGCAATCCGGAGCTGTACCGGACGCTCGCGGCGGAGCTGCCGTGACCGGGGCCCGGCCGGAGCGGACGTACGCGGTCGTCGTCGGCGCCGAGCGGTACGCCGCCGGACCGTCCTGGGACCTGCCGGGGCCCGCCGCCGACGCCCGCCGGTTCACCGCCTGGCTGCGCGGGCGCGGGGTGCCGGCGGCGCACATCTCCCTGCTCACCGCGCCGCTGCCGGGCGCGGGCGGCCCCGAGGTGGACGTGCCGGAGGCGCCCGCCGGACGGGAGGCCGTGCAGGAGGTGCTGACCGGGCGGCTGCCGGCCCTGGAGGGCGACCTGCTGTGGGTGTTCTGGGGCGGGCACGGCGTCACCGACCCGCAGGGACACCGGCGGCTGTTCTACGCCGACGCCGGCCCCGACGACCGGCGCAACCTCGACCTGGACGCCTGGCTCACCGCCTTCTCCACCGACCTGGTGCCCGGCTTCCGGCGCCAGATCTGGCTCATCGACTCCTGCCAGACCTTCGTCGAGGACCTGATGCTCAGCCGGACCCTGCCGCGGGACGTCCCGCCGGGCGGCGACCGGCTCCCCGGCCGGGAGCAGTTCGTGCTGCTGGCCTCCGGGCGGGGGCAGCGGGCGGCCAACGACCCGGTGCGGCAGACGGGCGCCTTCTCCCGTGCCGTGCTGGCGGCGCTGGACGCGCCCGGCGACGGGGGCGCCTGGCCGCCGGACATGGCGGCGGTCGCCGGCACCGTGCTGCGGGAGTTCACCGGCGGCGGCCAGCGGCCGACCTCGCTGTGGCACCGGACCTGGGCGGGCGACGAGCACCGCTTCGACGCCTCCGCCGCCCCGGCAGCGCCCGCCGCCGTCCCCGCTCCCCGGCCGGTCCCGGAGGAGCCGGTGCCGGACGCGGCCCTCGCCGAACTCATCGCGCTGCTCGCCGACTGGCCCAGCATGACCGACCAGAACCAGCGCCAGCTCGTGCTCGGCATGCTCCCCGCCGACCTGGCCGGCTCCATCCCCCGCCTCGGGGCGCCCCGGCCGGACATCATCAGCATCGTCCGGACCTGCCGGCGCCACCCCGGCGGCCTCCAGGCCCTGGTCGACGCCCTCGCGCTGCTCGAACCGGGCTCGCGGGAGCAGCGCCTGCTCGCGGAGTGGGCGGAGCGCCGGCTGGGGCCCCGGACAGGGGGCGCACCCGCCTGATCACGCCCTTCCGGAACCCCCCGGGCTGCGTCATCATGAAAGGCCGACGGGGTTCAGCAGGGCAAGGGGGATGTCGATGCGGGAGCACACGGAAGCGGAGCGGGCGGCGCCGGCGTACCTGGGATCGGAACTGGTCGATCTCAGCGACGTCCCGCTCTCCGCCCTCAAGGCGCAGCCGCCGCGGCTGCACGCGGGGTCGCTGGAGCGGCTACTGCGGCAGGTCGAGCGGCCCCGGGTGAACTTCGCCGGAGGGTCCGAGCCGCCCAAGCGGTTCGACTGACGGTCCGCCGGGAGGAGACCCGTGCAGACCGACGCAGGTCACGAGCCCGCCCGGGCCACGCACCATCTCATCCCGTCGGCGTACTTCGACGCCCTGGCCGCGGGCCGGGGCGGCCCGGACACCGTCCGCTTCCTGCGGCGGACCGAGTACAGCAGGCGGCTCCTGCTGCTGCGCGCGCTGCTCGACACGGCGGCGCGGACGCCCGGCGCGCTGGGCCCGCTGCCGTCCGTGGACAGCGCGTGGGAGACGCTGACAGCCGCGCAGGAGCAGGCCCCCGAGGAGTTCCGGGAGCTGCTGCTCCATCCGCAGGTGGGCAGCTGGCTGGGCCACGGGCTGCGCCGGCTGCGGCACACCGCGTGGGGCGACGGCCCGCTCTGGAGCGACCTCGGACAGGTGTACGCGCTCTGCGCCGTCGCCGCGCTGCGCGCCGGGCTGCCGCTGACGGCGACCGTGCCGCTGCGGGACGGCGCCGTGATGTTCCCGGGGCTCGGGCTCGCGGTGCTGCCGGGGCGCCCGGCCCTCGGCACGGCGGAGGTGGCGGTGGCGGCGGGCCGGCTGACGGTCGAGCCGCACCGGGAGGCCGTCGGCCCGCCCGCCGGGCCCCCGGGCGACGCGCCGGGCTGGCTGGCGCTGCGCGGGCTGCACGCGCGCGTGGCGGGGCGGCCGGTGGAGTGCCGCCTCGACGACGTCGACCCCTACCGCGACCTGGGCGACCCGCTGCCGCCGGCCCGGCTCGCCCCGGGGACGGCGGCCCGCTGGCAGGACGGCTTCGCGCGGGCCGTGGGGGTGCTGGAGGCGTGCGACCCGGAGGCGGCGGAGGCGCTGGCGGTGGGGTTACGGAGCCTGACGCCGGTGGACCCGTCGCCGACCGGCGTGGTGCTCAGCGCGTCGTCCGGCGACGCCTTCGGCGGGCTGCTGACCTCGCTGCCGCCGGACCCGGTGACCTTCGCGGTCACCCTCGTCCACGAGTTCCAGCACACGAAACTGGGCGCGCTGCTGCACCTGCTGACGCTGGAGCGGGACGGCGGCGAGGAGCGGCACCACGCCCCCTGGCGCGACGACCCCCGCCCGCTGAGCGGCCTGCTCCAGGGGGCGTACGCCTTCCTCGGCATCACCGACTTCTGGTCCCGGCACCTGGACCGTACCCCCGCGGCCGAACGGGCCCCGGCCGAGTTCGAGTTCGCGCTCGCCCGCCGGCAGACCCGGGAGGCCGTCCGGACCCTCGCCGCCGACCCCGCGCTCACCGCCCACGGGCACCGCTTCGTGGCCGGCATGGGCGCCCGCCTCGACGCGTGGGAGACGGACGGCCGGGTCCGGCCCGGGGTCGACGCGTGGGCCGCGCTCGCCGCCGACGACCACCGCACCGAGTGGCGGATCCGCCACCTCGCCCCGGCGCCCGCCGACGTCCGCGCCCTGGCCGAGTCCTTCCTCGCGGCCGCCGCTCCCCCGGACCTCCCGCCGCCCGCCCTCGCCCCCGATCTGCGCACCCGCTGGCCCCACACCCGCGTCCGCCTGATCCGCCACCTCCTCACCCCCTCGGCCGTCCCCCGCCCCACGGCCCCCGCCGCCGACCACGCCCTGCTCGCCGGCGACCCCACCGCCGCCCCGGCGTACGCCCGCCTCCTGACGGAGGACCCGGACGCCCCGGAGACCTGGACGGGCCTGGCCCTGGCCGTCACCGCGACCGCCCGCTCCCCCCTCCCCCGCCCCGAACTCCTCCGCCCCCTCCACCGCGAACTCCGCACCCTGGGCCACCGCGTGGACCCCGTCCGCCTGACCCGCTGGCTGCTCGCGTCCCCGGTCCCACCACCTGACCGTTAGTCACCGGACGGGTGTCCGAGGGGGCTTGTAGGGTTGTCTGACATCCGTTGCCGCAGCACGGATGCAAAGGGGGAAAGCCATGACGTTCGAAGAGGAATGGAACCAGCTCAAGGCCGACGCGCTGCGCAGGCGCGAGACAGGCACGACCCTCGCCTCGGCCGACGGACGCGGCGGCGGGGGCGGCGTCCAGCACGGCGACGTGGGCCTCCGCGACGACCCCGTCCGCGCGAAGGCGTCGGGATTGCGGACCGCGAACAGCGAAGCCCGGGGAAAGACGAAGCTGGACGACGCCGCCGCCGTCGGCGGGACCCACGCCGGGTGGGAGGCGGGCGGCGCCAGCAACAGCTGCGTGACCGCCTGGCAGCGGCGCCTGCGCTCGCTCGGCGACCTCGTCGACGACGCCGCCGACGCCCTGACCAAGGGCATGGACACCCAGATCAGCGAGGACGGATCCGTCGCCGCCCGACTCCGGGCCGCGGCCGACTGGCTGGAGGACGCCTGATGGTCTCCGTACCCGAACTCACCACCGCCAGGCCCCAGCAGTGGCGCGACGCGGCGGACGACGCCGTCGCCGCCGCCAAGCAGTGCGACGCCCTGGCCTCGTACGCCCGCGACGAGGTCGCCGCCACGCTCCGCCAGTGCTGGGTGGGCGACGCGGGGCGAGCCGCCCGCGAGAAGTTCGTCAAGCACGCCGGCGACTACGAGGCCGCGGCGGTCGGCCTGCGCGCCCTGGCCCGGACGTACGACGACCTCGCCGACGACATCGCCGCCGCGCAGCGCGACCTGTCGAGCGCCCTGGACTACGCGCACCGCCAGGGCTTCCAGGTCGACGACAGCGGCCGGGTCAACGTCCCGAAGGCGAGCGCGGGGGACGCGGCCGCCGACAAGGAGACCGAGCGGTCCCACGCCCAGGGCATCATCACCGACGCGCTGACCCGCGCGAGCCGGGCCGACACCGCCGCCGCCCGCTCCCTGCGGACCGTCGAGGGCATGACGTCCCTCGGCGACGCGAAGCTCGCCCAGGCGGCGCTCCTGCCGAACAGCCCGCTCGGCATCGCCCTGCGCCTCTCCGGCGGCCTGGACGGACTCCACCCCATCAACGTCCCGCCGAACGTCCTCACCGCCGTCAACCTCGCCTCCACCGAGACCGGCATCAGCCGCAAACTGCTGCTGGCCATCCTCTGGCAGGAGCAGCAGTGGTACCAGAACCACAACCCCAGCCTGCGCGGCCCGCTGACGGAGTTCGGCCGCTTCTTCGACTGGAGCCTGACTCTCACCGCGAAACCGGACAAGTCGCTGGGCATCACGCACATGAAGACGGACACGGCCAGGACGGTCGTGGAGAAGTACCGGGACAAGTTCCAGCTGGAGGACGGCCGCTATCTGGCCGACCTCAGCGACACGGAGCTCGCGGCCCTGATCGAGCACCAGCCCGAGCTGGACGTCCGGCTCAGCGCCTACCACCTCGCCGCCCTGAGAGACGACGAATACGGCGCCAAGACCGACAAGCAGCTCTTCACCCTGTACGCCGCCGACACCCCGGACGTCCGGGAGAAGAACGAGCAGTACGGGGACGAGTCGGAGCACCGCGGCGGCGACATCAAGGCCCGGGGCAAGAACTGGGACGCGATCGAGCCGCACCTGGACGACGCGATGGCCTGGGAGGCCCTGACGGACGAGGAGCGGCTGGAGGCCCTGCGGCAGCTGGAGTCGCAGACGCCCGCCGGCCATGGCGTCTCCCTCGAAACGCTCTATCGTGCGGGCCAGACCACGGGGACGGGAACGGGTGAGCCCGAGCCCGGCACGCCGTCGCCCAGCCCCAACCCCCCTCCGACCCCTCCCGGAAACGACTGACCATGAAGAAGACGCTGCGCGCCCTCGTCCCGGCGCTGCTGCTGCTCGCCGTCACCGGCTGCGGCGACCGGTTCAAGCCGGGTGGGCCGGATCCGCTGGTCCCCATGCCCGCCCACGTACCGAAGGATCCCGTCTACGCCTCGGCGGACGAGGTCGTGGCGGCCCTCGAGGAGGCCGGGCTCCCGTGCGCGGTGATCCGGCGGTCCGGCCGGAGCAGCGCGGCCTGCACCACCGAGATCGGCGGGACGCGCGTCGAGAACCAGATCCAGGTGCTGAACACCACCGACTTCAGCCGGGACGAGGTCGGCGACTCCATCGACTCGTGGCGCGGCGGCGGCAACACGATCGTGGCGGCGGGCAACTGGTTCGTCCGCGTCGTACCGAACCAGGAGGCCCGCTACTCGCGGCGGATCGCCAAGGCCCTCGACGCCGTCGTCCTCCCACCCCCCTACCCCCTCCCCGACATCCCGGAGCAGCCCGCCTACGCCACGGTCGGCGCCCTCGCCGACGCGCTGGAGAAGGCCGGGCTCTGCGTGGGACGCAAGGAGATCGACGAGGACACAGCGCAGTGCGGGACAAGCCTCCCGAAGGAGAACCCGGCGTGCCCGCGCACCTCGCTCCTCACGCGGTACGACAGCGCGCGGGATCGCGACGACGACCTCCGGCTGCACATCCGCGACGGCCGGGCGCCGGCCGAGATCGTGACAGCGGCCCGCTGGACGGCCGTCTACTGCGACCCCGCCGAAGCCCGCCGCGCCGCCGACGCCCTGGGCGCCGCCCTGATCCACCACAAGCGCGCCCCCGAACTGCCCGAGTGAGCGCGCGCGTGTGGTGAACCGCGAGTTCACGAGGAGAAGAACCGTTGAAGCTCCGCCGCCCGGCACGGGCCTTCTCTCCGGTCCCGGGCGCCGTTCTCGCCGCAGGGCTGGTGCTCGGCGGCTGCACGGCCGCGCCCTCGGACCGTTCCCCGCGCCCGGCTCCCTCTCCCAGCTGGCAGAAGGCCGCGGGTGCTCCGGAGGCGGCGGCGTTCATGCGGGTCCGGATTCCGGAGGGGGCCACGGAGGTGAAGGGGGCGGTACGGGTGCAGCCGCAGGAGAACATCTACCTGCTGTCCTTCGTCACGAGCGAGCCCATCGCGCGGACGATCACCGAGGACCTGCGTCCCGACGCCCCTCTGGCCGTGGAAGATCCTTCTTCCTCGTCGCTCAGCGGGGACGGGTTCACGCACCTGGGCCTCACACCGCCGCAGGAGCTCAAGGGCGCGCGGACGACGAGCGCGTGCCCGCCCTGCGCGGGGGACTCCAGGCGGCGCCACGTCCAGGGCCTCGAGATCCACGTCGGCGAGGTCGCGGACGGGCGGGTGCGGGTCTACCTGGCGGCGTACTGAAGGGCTGCGGACCCTGTGATCGGTCCAGGGCCGCGGCCGTACGCAAGGGGTGGCGCGTCCGGGTGACCTCGGCGTGTCGTTCCGACGCCGCGGGCCCGTCCGAGCGCACCGTGGACGTGGCCGTCGGGAGGTAAAACCTTCCTGCGTCCACAGTCCTGTGGTGGGGCGGGTGGGACTCGAACCCACGGCCGACGGATTATGAGTCCGCTGCTCTAACCGGCTGAGCTACCGCCCCCGACCGACGCGCGTACAAGTGTGCGCGCCGTCCTGCCGCAGCATAGCCGCTCATACGATCTCCTGCTTCGGGTGATCGGCAGGAGCGGGTCTGCTCACCGGGGAAGACAGCGGAGCGGAGCGGATGGTTCCCGGGAAAGCGAAAGAGGACCCCTCAGGGTCCTCTTTCGATCTGCTCCCCCGACTGGACTCGAACCAGTAACCCTCCGGTTAACAGCCGAATGCTCTGCCAATTGAGCTACAGGGGATTGCGCTCCCCCGACTGGACTCGAACCAGTAACCTGCCGGTTAACAGCCGGCTGCTCTGCCAATTGAGCTACAGGGGATTGCTGCGGTGCACCGAACGGTCCTGGCCCGGTTCTCCCGGGCGGCGGGCGCTCGCTGCGAGACATACATTAGCGCAAGCAGGGGGGTGCTCCGCCAATCGGTATCCCGAGGGCATCCCCAGGACCTTCCAGGGAAGGATCGCAGTGTGCGGTACAAGCTGACGTTCGCGGTGGGACTCGCGCTCGGTTACGTGATCGGCACGCGCGCGGGGCGGGAACGGTACGAACGGATGAAGAAGGCCGCCCAGGACTTCGCGCAGAATCCGGCGGTGCGGAACGCCGCCGAGACCGCCGCGCAGACCGGCCGGCAGTACGCCGGGAAGGCGGCGCACGTGGTCGGCGACAAGGTGGGCGACCACCTGCCGCCGGCCGTCGCCGACCGGGTGTCCGCTCTGCGCGGGCGCGCGCACGCCAACGGGCAGGTCGGCGAGGACGACGACTGGGGCACCACCAACACCTGACCCGCTCCGGCCGCGCGTGCGGCAGAATCGGGTGTCATGGGGATAGTCGCCGGACTCGACAGTTCTTCGGACGCCACGCGCATCGTCGTCTGTGACACCGACACGGGCGCCGTACTGCGGCAGGGGCATGCCCCGCACCCGGTGGACGCCAAGGCCACCGACGTCGACCCGCAGGCGTGGCTCCTCTCGCTCGGGGAGGCCGCGACCGGCGGGCTCCTCGAAGGCGTGGAGGCCATCGGCGTCTGCGCGCAGGCGCACGGCGTCGTGCCGCTCGACGACCGCGGCGGCCTGGTGCGGCCCGCGATGGTCGGCAACGACAAGCGGGCCCAGGTCGCCGCGGCCGACCTCGTGGACGCGCTCGGCGGACGCGACGCCTGGGCCGAGGCCGTCGGCACCGTCCCGCAGGCGGGGCTGCCGGTCGCGAAGCTGCGCTGGCTGGCCCGTACCGAACCCGAGAACGCGCGGCGGACCGCCGCCGTCCTCCAGCCGCACGACTGGCTGGTCTGGCAGCTCCTCGGCCGCCCCGCCCGCCGCACCACCGACCGCGGCGCCGCCTCCGGCACCGGCTACTGGTCCGCCCGCACCGGCGCCTACCGCCCCGACCTCGTCGAGCTGGCCCTCGGGCAGGGCGCCGCGCTGCCCGAGGTGCTCGGGCCCGCCGAGCCCGCCGGCACCACGCCCGAGGGGCTGCTGATCTCCGCCGGCACCGGCGAGACCATGGCCGCCGCCTTCGGGCTCGGCCTCGGCGCCGGCGACGCCGTCGTGTCGCTCGGCGCCTCCGGCTCCGTCATGGCCGTCCACCACGAGGCCGTGGACCGGCCGGGCGCCGCCGTCACCTCGTACGCCGACGCCACCGGCATGCACCTGCCGGTCGTCTCCGTCTCCAACGCGGTCCGGACTCTGCGCGGCACCGCCGAGATGCTGGGCCTGGAGTCACTCGACGAGCTGTCCGCGCTCGCCCTGAAGTCCACCCCCGGCTCCTCCGGCCTGGTGCTGCTCCCCTATCTGGAGGGCGAGCGGACCCCGCACCTGCCGCACGCCGCCGGCACCCTCACCGGGCTGCGGCGCGAGGCCATGAAGCCCGAGCACCTGGCGCGGGCCGCGTTCGAGGGCATGCTGTGCGGGCTCGGCGACGCGCTCGACGTGGTGCGCGGCCGGGGCGTCGAGGTCCGGCGGATCTTCCTGCTCGGCGCGGCGGCGGCGCTGCCCGCCGTCCAGGCCCTGGCGCCCGCGCTGTTCGGCGCGCAGGTCGTCGTCCCCCAGCCGGCCGACTACGCGGCGCTGGGCGCGGCCCGGCAGGCCGCCTGGGCGCTGGGCGTCGCGCGCGGCACGCTCGCGCCGTCCGCTCCCCCGGCCTGGCAGGGCGCGGCGGCGCAGATCCTGGAGCCGGGCGAGGAGCTGGCGGTGGGCCAGTCGGTGCGCCGGCAGTTCGCGGCGGCGCGGGAGCAGATCCACCCGGGGGCCTTCGACGCATGACGTGCCTGACGTACGCCTGAGGTGCCTGACGTACGCCTGACTTACGCCTGACACGCGGAAAACGCGTCGTAACGGTCGGGGCCGCGGCGCGATAGTGGGAACCGTGCTCATAAGACTTCTCCGAACCCACCTGCGGCCCTACCGAAAACCCCTCGCCCTGCTCGTCCTGCTCCAGTTCCTGGCGACCTGCGCGAGCCTCTACCTGCCGACCCTGAACGCCGACATCATCGACCACGGTGTCGTCCAGGGGGACACCGGCTACATCCTGCGGTTCGGCGCGCTGATGATCGGCGTGTCCGTGGTGCAGGTGCTGTGCAACGTCGGGGCCGTGTACTTCGGCGCGCGGACCGCGTCCGCGGTCGGCCGGGACCTGCGCGGCGCCGTGTACGACCGGGTGCAGTCGTTCTCGGCGCGCGAGCTCGGCCAGTTCGGCGCGCCGTCGCTGATCACCCGGACGACCAACGACGTCCAGCAGGTCCAGATGCTGGTGCTGATGGCGTTCACCCTGATGGTCTCCGCGCCCATCATGTGCGTCGGCGGCATCGTGATGGCGCTCGGCCAGGACGTGCCGCTCTCCGGCGTGCTGCTGGCGGTGGTGCCGGTGCTCGGCGTCTCCGTGTCGCTGATCGTGAAGCGGATGCGACCGCTCTTCCGGACCATGCAGGAGCGCCTGGACACGGTGAACCGGGTGCTGCGCGAGCAGATCACCGGCAACCGGGTGATCCGCGCGTTCGTGAAGGACGGGTACGAGGAGGAGCGTTTCCGCGGCGCCAACCGCGAGCTGACCGACGTGTCGATGGCGACGGGCCGGCTGATGGCGCTGATGTTCCCGACCGTGATGACGGTGGTGAACGTGTCCAGCGTGGCCGTGGTCTGGTTCGGCGCGCACCGCATCGACAGCGGCGGGATGGAGATCGGCGCGCTGACCGCCTTCCTCGCCTATCTGATGCAGATCGTGATGGCGGTCATGATGGCCACCTTCATGTTCATGATGGTGCCGCGCGCCGAGGTGTGCGCCGAGCGGATCGAGGAGGTCCTGGCGACGGAGTCGAGCGTCGTCCCGCCGGCGGAGCCGGTGACGGAGCTCGGCCGGCGCGGGCACCTGGAGGTCAGGAGCGCGGACTTCCGGTACCCGGGCGCGGAGGAGTCGGTGCTGCGGGACGTGGAGCTGGTGGCCCGGCCCGGCGAGACCACCGCGATCATCGGCTCGACCGGCTCCGGCAAGTCGACGCTGCTGGGCCTGGTGCCGCGGCTGTTCGACGTGACGGGCGGCGAGGTGCTGGTCGACGGGGTGGACGTGCGGCGGCTGGACCCGGCGCTGATGGCGCGGACGGTCGGGCTCGTGCCGCAGAAGCCGTACCTGTTCTCCGGGACGGTGGCGTCGAACCTGCGGTACGGGAACCCGGACGCGACCGACGAGGAGCTGTGGCACGCCCTGGAGGTGGCCCAGGCCGCCGACTTCGTACGGAAGCTGGAGCGCGGCCTGGAGGCGCCGGTGGCGCAGGGCGGCACCAACGTGTCCGGCGGGCAGCGGCAGCGGCTCGCGATCGCGCGGACGCTCGTGCAGCGGCCGGAGATCTACCTCTTCGACGACTCGTTCTCCGCGCTCGACTACGAGACGGACGCCCGGCTGCGGGCGGCGCTCGCGGCGGAGACGGCGGACGCGACCGTGGTGATCGTCGCCCAGCGGGTGTCGACCATCCGGGACGCCGACCGGATCGTGGTCCTCGACGAGGGCCGGGTCGTCGGCACCGGGCGGCACCACGAGCTGATGGCGGGGAACGAGACGTACCGGGAGATCGTGCTCTCCCAGCTGACCGAGGCGGAGGCTGCCTGATGGCCGGTCCTGGCGGACGCATGATGGCCGGGGGCGCCCCGGGTGAGCGGTCGATGGACTTCAAGGGGTCCTCGAAGCGGCTGCTGCGGCAGCTGGCGCCGGAGAAGGGCGCGCTGTGGGTGATGCTGCTCGCCGGCGTGCTGTCGGTGGCGGGCGCGGTGGTCGGCCCGAAGATCCTCGGCAGGGCGACCGACCTGGTCTTCGCGGGCGTGGTCGGGCGGCAGCTGCCGGAGGGCGTGACGAAGGCGCAGGCGCTGGAGAGGCTGCGGGCGGACGGCGACGGCGGGATGGCGGACATGCTGTCCGGGGTCGCCTTCACGCCCGGGCGGGGCATCGACTTCGGCGCGGTCGGCGAGGTGCTGCTGCTCGCGCTGGCGGTGTACGTGGTGGCGGGCCTGCTGATGCTGGTGTCCACCCGGATGTCGATCAAGGTGATCAACCGGACCGTGTACCGGATGCGGGAGGACGTCCAGACGAAGCTGGCGCGGCTGCCGCTGTCGTACTTCGACCGGGCGAAGCGCGGCGAGGTGCTGTCGCGGGCGACCAACGACATCGACAACATCTCGCAGACGCTCCAGCAGTCGATGGGCCAGCTCATCAACTCGCTGCTGACGATCGTCGGCGTGCTGGCGATGATGTTCTGGATCTCGCCGCTGCTCGCGCTCGTCGCCCTGGTGACGGTGCCGGTGTCCGTGGTGGTGGCGGCGCGGATCGGCAAGCGCTCGCAGCCGCACTTCGTGCAGCATTGGAAGTCGACGGGCGCGCTCAACGCGCACGTCGAGGAGATGTACACCGGGCACACGCTGGTGAAGGTCTTCGGCCGGCAGGACGAGGCGGCGGAGGGCTTCCGGGAGCAGAACGAGGCGCTGTACGAGGCCGGTTTCCGGGCGCAGTTCAACAGCGGCATGATGCAGCCGGTGATGTTCTTCGTCTCGAACATCAACTACGTGCTGGTGGCGGTGGTCGGCGGGCTGCGGGTGGCGAGCGGCACGCTGTCCATCGGCGACGTGCAGGCCTTCATCCAGTACTCGCGCCAGTTCTCGATGCCGCTGACGCAGGTGGCGTCGATGGCGAACCTGGTCCAGTCGGGCGTCGCCTCGGCGGAGCGGATCTTCGAACTGCTCGACGCGGAGGAGCAGGAGCCGGACGCGCCGGTCTCCGAGAAGCCGCGCGACGTGAAGGGCCGGGTGGAGCTGGACCACGTCTCGTTCCGCTACGAGCCCGACAAGCCGCTCATCGAGGACCTGTCGCTCAGCGTGGAGCCGGGCCAGACGGTCGCGATCGTCGGCCCGACGGGCGCCGGCAAGACGACGCTGGTCAACCTGCTCATGCGGTTCTACGAGGTGACCGGCGGCCGGATCACGCTGGACGGCACGGACATCGCGGCGATGTCCCGGGAGGAGCTGCGGGCCGGGATCGGCATGGTCCTGCAGGACACGTGGCTGTTCGGCGGGACGATCGCCGACAACATCGCGTACGGCGCCACCCGCGAGGTGACCCGGGCGGAGGTCGAGGAGGCCGCGCGGGCGGCCCACGCCGACCGGTTCGTCCGCACCCTGCCGGACGGCTACGACACGGTGGTGGACGACGACGGGGCGGCGGTCAGCGCGGGCGAGAAGCAGCTGATCACCATCGCCCGGGCGTTCCTGTCGGACCCGGTGCTGCTGGTCCTCGACGAGGCGACGAGCTCGGTCGACACCCGGACCGAGGTGCTCATCCAGAAGGCGATGGCCCGGCTGGCCCAGGGCCGTACCTCCTTCGTCATCGCGCACCGGCTCTCCACGATCCGCGACGCGGACGTGATCCTGGTGATGGAGAACGGCTCGATCGTGGAGCAGGGCACGCACCAGGAGCTGCTGGCGGCGGGCGGGGCGTACGCCCGGCTGTACGCGGCGCAGTTCGCGGAGGCGGCCGTGGAGGTCGACTGACCGGGTGTCCGGCCGCAGGTCGGAGGGCCCGTGCCGGAGGCGGCGCGGGCCCTTCGCGCGTCCTCAGTCCAGGTAGCCGCGCAGCTGGTCGGCGTAGGTGTGGTCGCGGAGTTTGGAGAGGGTCTTGGACTCGATCTGGCGGATGCGTTCGCGGGTGACGCCGAAGAGCTGCCCTATCTCCTCCAGCGTGCGGGGGCGGCCGTCGTCGAGGCCGTAGCGGAGCTGGACGACCTTGCGCTCGCGCTCGCCGAGGGTGGACAGGACGTCCTCCAGGTGGCGGCGGAGCAGCAGGAAGGCGGCGGACTCGACGGGCGAGGCGGCGTCGCCGTCCTCGATGAGGTCGCCGAGGTCGACGTCCTCCTCCTCGCCGACGGGGGTGTGCAGGGAGACGGGTTCCTGGGCGAGCCGGAGGACCTCGCGGACCCGCTCCGGGGTGAGGTCGAGCTGGGCGGCGACCTCCTCCGGGGTGGGTTCGGTGCCGCGTTCCTGGAGGAGGTGGCGCTGCACGCGGATGACCCGGTTGATGAGCTCCACGACGTGGACGGGGACGCGGATGGTCCGGGCCTGGTCGGCGAGGGCCCGGGACATCGCCTGGCGGATCCACCAGGTGGCGTAGGTGGAGAACTTGTAGCCGCGGGCGTAGTCGAACTTCTCGACGGCCCGGATGAGGCCGAGGTTGCCCTCCTGGACGAGGTCGAGCATGGTCAGGCCGCGGCCGACGTACCGCTTGGCGACGGAGACGACGAGCCGCAGGTTGGCCTCGATGAGCTTGCGCTTGGCGATCCGGCCGAGGACGACGAGCCGGTCGAGGTCGTACGCGAGCTGCGAGTCCAGGTCCGGGGTGCGGGCCAGTTTCTCCTCGGCGAAGAGGCCGGCCTCGACGCGGCGGGCCAGTTCGACCTCCTCCTCGGCGGTGAGGAGGGGGATGCGGCCGATCTCGCGGAGGTACTGGCGGAAGAGGTCGGCGGACGGCCCGTGGCCGCCGGGGTCGGCGGTGCGGCGCCGCTGGACCGGGACCTCGGGGAGCGGGGGGAGCGCCGGGAGTTCGTCCGGGTCGGTGGTCTGGATCTCGGTCTGCACGGCGGGCGACCTCCAGGAAGGGCGGAACGGCTCCGTCACCCCGCCCAGTGTGGGGTACGACACATCGCCGCCACGAGGGGCGTGCGGTGACTTTTTGAGTCCGGTCCGTGACCGAACGTGCCTCAGAGGGCGGCGGCGCCGTGGTTGCGGAGGGACTGGCCGTACTGGGTGAGGACCCACAGCTCGTTCTGCACGGCGGCGAGCCGTTCGGGGTCGCCGTGGGCGCCGAGCCGGGCGAGGGTGCCCTGGACGTCGCGGATGCGCCGGTCGACGGCCCGGAGCCGGACCTGGACCAGCTGGGCGCCGGCGTACACCTCGTCGACGGTCTTGGCGAAGACGGTCTCGACGGCGAGTTCGGTGACGAGGGCGCGGACGGTGTCGTCGGGCGCGGCCTCGCGGACGGCGTCGAGGTAGTCGGCGGGGGCGCCGTCGGCGCCGCCGGCGTCCTGGATGCACTGGCGGACGGCGGCGTAGGGCGGGGCGGTGAACTCGTCGATGCCGTAGGCGTCGAAGGCCGGGGAGACGAGCGCCGGGTACTGGAGGGCGAGCTTGAGCAGTTCGCGCTCGGTGCGGTGGGCAGGGCTGCGCAGGTTGAGCGCGGGACCGGCGGGGCCGCTGGGGGCCTGGACCTCGCCGTACGAGCGCTGCTGCCGCCGTGCGTCGCCGCGCGGGGGCCCGCCCTGGTCCTTGCCGCCGCCGCGCTGCCAGCGGGCGATCTGGGCGACCCGGCGGACGACGAACTGGGTGTCGAGGATGCCGACGAGGCCGGCGAGCTGGACGGCGACCTCGTGCTGGGAGGCCACGTTCTTGATCTTGGCGACGATCGGGGCGGCCTCGTCGAGGGCGGCGGCCCGCCCCGCCGGGGTGTCCAGGTCGTAGCGGTTCACGATCTGGCGGAGGGCGAACTCGAAGAGGGGGGTGCGGGGCTCGACGAGGTCGGCGACGGCGTCGTCGCCCTTGGCGAGGCGCAGCTCGCAGGGGTCCATGCCGTCGGGGGCGATCGCGATGTACGTCTCGGCGGCGAACTTCTGGTCGTCCTCGAAGGCGCGCAGGGCGGCCTTCTGGCCGGCGGCGTCGCCGTCGAAGGTGAAGATCACGCGGGCCGAGCCGTTGTCCATGAGGAGCCGGCGGAGGATCTTGATGTGCTCGCCGCCGAACGCGGTGCCGCAGGTGGCGATGGCGGTGGTGACGCCGGCCAGGTGGCAGGCCATGACGTCGGTGTAGCCCTCGACGACGACGGCCCGGCTGGTCTTGGCGATCTCCTTCTTGGCGAGGTCGATGCCGTAGAGGACCTGGGACTTCTTGTAGACCGGGGTCTCGGGGGTGTTGAGGTACTTGGGGCCGTTGTCGTCCTCGCGCAGGCGGCGGGCGCCGAAGCCGACGATCTCGCCGCCGACGTCCCGGATGGGCCACATGAGACGGCCGCGGAAGCGGTCGATGGGGCCGCGGCGGCCTTCCTGGGAGAGGCCGGAGACGATCAGCTCGCGGTCGGAGAAGCCCTTGCCGCGCAGGAAGCGGGTGAGGTGGTCCCAGCCGGCCGGGGAGTAGCCGACGCCGAAGTGCTCGGCGGCGGCCTGGTCGAAGCCGCGCTCGGCGAGGAACCGGCGGCCGATCTCGGCCTCGGGGGAGGCGAGTTGGCCGGCGTAGTACTCGGCGGCGATCTTGTGGGCCTCGATCAGGCGGATGCGCTCGCCGCGCTGGTGGCCGGGGTTGTAGCCGCCCTCCTCGTAGCGGAGGGTGATGCCGGCCTTCGCGGCGAGGCGCTCGACGGTCTCCGAGAAGGAGAGGTGGTCGATCTTCATCACGAAGGCGATGGTGTCGCCGCCCTCCTGGCAGCCGAAGCAGTGGAAGAGTCCCTTGCTGGGGCTGACCTGGAAGGAGGGCGACTTCTCGTCGTGGAAGGGGCAGAGTCCCTTGAGGTTCCCGCCGCCGGCGTTGCGGAGCTGGAGGTACTCGGACACCACGGAGTCGATCGGGACCGCGTCCCGGACCGCCTTCACGTCGTCATCGTTGATCCTGCCTGCCACGCGTAGAGTCTACGGCTCGCCCGTACGTGTCAGAGCAGGCTGTCCAGGGGCACGGACGCGTCGCAGAGGGTGTCGGTGTCGACCTGGGCGCGGGAGCGGATGAGCCGCTGGATCGGCTCTGTGACGTCCCACACGTTCACGTTCATCCCGGCGATCACCCGGCCGTCCTTGAGCCAGAAGGCGATGAACTCGCGCTTGCCGGTGTCGCCGCGGACCACGACCTGGTCGTACGAGCCCGGGGGCGCCCAGCCGGAGTACTCCATGCCGAGGTCGTACTGGTCGGTGAAGAAGTACGGGATCCGGTCGTAGGAGACGTCCTGGCCGAGCATGGCGCGGGCGGCGGCGGGGCCGCCGTTCAGGGCGTTGGCCCAGTGCTCGACGCGGATGCGGTGGTGGAGGAAGGGGTGGTCGAAGGCGGCGACGTCGCCGGCGGCGTAGATGTCGGGGTCGGAGGTGCGCAGCGAGGCGTCGACGGCGATGCCGCCGCCGTCGGCGCGGTCGACGAGGGCGAGGCCGGAGTTCTCGGCGAGGGCGGCGCGGGGGGCGGCGCCGACGGCGACGAGGACGGCGTGGGCGGGGTGCTCCTCGCCGTCGTCGGTGCGGACGGCGAGGACCATGCCGTCCTGGCCGGTGATCTCGGTGATGCGGGCGCCGAAGTGGAAGCGGACGCCGTGCCCGGTGTGGAGGTCGGCGAAGAGCTGGCCGAGCTCGGGGCCGAGGACGCTGTGGAGCGGGGTCGGCTCGTACTCGACGACGGTGACCTCGGCGCCATAGGTGCGGGCGGCGGCGGCGACCTCCAGGCCGATCCAGCCGGCGCCGGCGATCACCAGGTGCCCGTTGTCCCGGCCGAGGGCCTTGAGCTCGTCGCGGAGCCGCTCGGCGTGGGAGAGGCGGCGCAGGTGGTGGACGCCGGCGAGGCCGGTGCCGGGGACGTCCAGGCGGCGCGGCTCGGAGCCGGTGGCGAGGAGCAGCTTGTCGTAGCGGAGGGCGGTGCCGTCGCCGAGGCGGACGGTGCGGTCGTCCCGGTCGATCGCGGTGACGGTCTGGCCGAGGTGGAGCTCGACGTCGTGGGCGGCGTACCAGCCGGGCTCGTGGACGAGGGCGGCGTCCCGGTCCTTCTTGCCGAGGAGGAGGTCCTTGGAGAGCGGGGGCCGTTCGTAGGGGTGGTCGCGTTCGTCGCCGATGAGGATCACCCGGCCGTTGAAGCCCTCCGCGCGGAGCGTCTCCGCCGCCTTGGCGCCGGCCAGGCCCCCGCCGACGATGACAAAGGTCTGATCTGCGTCGACCACGTTGATTCCTCCTCGTTGCGACCGGTTCTCTACGCTACGCCCCCGAGCCGGGGCCGGGCGGCAGCGCCCCTGGACGTGCATGCGAGGGTCCCGCACGGCGCCGGAAGGCGGAAGGGGGCGCACGGTCCCTAGGCGCGCGGGGTCCGGAGGCGGTGGTGGAGGGCGCGGGCGGAGGCGTCGGTGAGGTTGGCGATCTGGTCGACGATCACCCGCATGCGGGAACGGTCGTCGGGCGCGGCGGCGAACAGGGCGCGGAACTGCGGTTCGAGTCCGTCGGGGGCGCGGGCGACGAGCGCCTCGGCGAGTTCGGCGACGACGATCCGCTGGTCGGCGCGGAGCGCCTCCTGTTCGGCGCGCTGCATGACGTACCGGTCGGCGACGGCCTTGAGGACGGCGCACTCGTTGCGGGCGGAGCGGGGGACGACGAGTTCGGCGCCGTAGCGGGTGAGGCGGCCGGAGCCGTACGCCTGCCGGGTGGCGCCCTCGGCGGCGAGGCAGAAGCGGCCGATGAGCTGGCTGGTGGCGTCCTTGAGGCGGGCCTGGGCGGCGGCGGAGCCGTCGTAGCCGTGCGGCCACCAGCTCTGCTCCATGAGCCGGTCGAGGGCTTCGGCGAGTTCGGCGGGGTCGGTGTCCTCGGGGACGTAGCGGCCGATGGCGACGGCGAAGACGTCGGCGCGCTCGGGTTCGGCGTAGAGGAGGTTGGGGTCGATGTGGCCGGCGTGCAGGCCGTCCTCGAAGTCGTGGACGGAGTAGGCGACGTCGTCGGACCAGTCCATGACCTCGGCCTCGAAGCACTTGCGCTGCTCGGGGGCGCCGCGCCGGATCCACTCGAAGACGGGCAGGTCGTCCTCGTACACCCCGAACTTGGACGAGCCGGGGTCGGTGGGGTGGTCGCCGCGCGGCCAGGGGTACTTGGTGGCGGCGTCGAGGGCGGCGCGGGTGAGGTTGAGGCCGACGGGGACGGGTTCGCCGTCGGGACCGGGGACGAAGCGCTTGGGTTCGATGCGGGTGAGGAGGCGGAGGGACTGGGCGTTGCCCTCGAAGCCGCCGCAGTCCTTGGCGACGTCGTTGAGCGCCTGTTCGCCGTTGTGCCCGAAGGGCGGGTGGCCCATGTCGTGGGAGAGGCAGGCGGCTTCGACGAGGTCGGGGTCGCAGCCGAGGGCGGCGCCGAGCTCGCGGCCGACCTGGGCGCATTCGAGGGAGTGGGTGAGCCGGGTGCGGGGGCTGGCGTCCCAGGAGTGGCCGCGGGTGCCGGGGGTGACGACCTGGGTCTTCCCGGCGAGCCTGCGCAGGGCGGCGGAGTGCAGCACGCGGGCGCGGTCGCGCTGGAAGGCGGTGCGGCCGGGGCGCTTGTCAGGCTCGGCGGCCCAGCGCTCGGTGGCGGTCGGGTCGTACCCGGGGGTCTCGCTGGTGCCGTCGTAGCCTGCCATGTCTCGACGGTAACCGGAGGGACCGACAAAAGGGTTCAGATGGACGCGGGTTCCCGCGCGGGGGTGGCGGTGCGGCCGGTGCGGGCCCGGGCGGCACCGTCGTAGCGGTGCAGGACGAGGCGGGCGAGGGCGGGGTGGGCGCCGAGCGGGTCGGCGGCGATCCAGGGGGCGTGGGCGGCGGCGCGGGCGGCGAAGAGGCCGGGGGCGGTGAAGCAGGAGGCGACGGCGATCCGGTGCCGGCCGCGGGCGGTGAGGGCGGCGACGGCCTCGGGGACGGTGGGGGCGGCGGCGGAGGCGTACGCGGCGAGGACGGGGGTGCCGTCGAGGCGGTCGGCGAGGGCGGCGGCGATCCGGCGGAGGGTGGCGGCGGAGCGGGGGTCGCGGGAGCCGGCGGAGGCGAGGACGACGCCGGTGGTGCGCGCGGCGGAGTCGGCGGGGGTCCAGCCGGCCTCGGCGAGCCGGTCGGCGAGGGCCTCGGCGAGCAGCGGGTGGGGGCCGAGGGGGGCGGCGGCGCGGGCGCGGAGGCCGGGGACGGCGGCGAGGGCGGCGGGCAGGTCGTGGGTGACGTGGTAGCCGGGGGCGAGGAGGAGCGGGACGAGGACGGCCTCGCGGCCCTCGGCGGCGAGCGCGGCGAGCGTCGTGTCGAGGAGCGGGGCGTTCAGCTCGATGTGGGCGAGGCGGACGTCGAGGCCGGGGCGGAGCTCGCGGACCCGGTCGAGGAGCCGGGCGAGGGCGGCACGCGCGCGGGGGTCGCGGCTGCCGTGGCCGACGGCGACGAGAACGGGGGCGGGGACGGGCGAGGGGACGGGGGCGCTGGGGGTCTGCACGGTCGGGGTACCTCCTGCTCGGTCTTCTCCGCCGGGCGGGCGTACGGACGCACCCGGCGGAGCTGGAGTCCGAGCTGGTCCACGATCCGGCCCAGCAGGCCGGCGGCGTCCGCGAACGTGCTGTCCGGCTCCGTCATGGACCGATCCTGGCGGCGGCACGTTGCCTCGCCGTTGCGCGCCGGTCACGGCTCGTTTCCGGGCCCGGCGCGCGGGTGTTTCGCCGGGCTCACGCGCGCGGGCGGACGGGTGTCAGCACGCGCGCGCGTGGGCGCCGGGCGTCAGGCGGCGAGCCAGATCCGGAGCGGGCCGAGGTCGGCGAAGCCGGCGGCGCGGGCGGCGGTCAGGTCGTCGCCGGACTCGTAGCCGACGACGGGGAGGGCGGGGTCGGCGGCGGCGAGGGCGGCGGCCCAGACGGCGGCGGGCTCGGTGCCGTCGGCGGCGAAGAGGTTGGAGACGCCGGTGGCGCCGGCGCCGGTGGAGAGGACGGCTCCGCCGAGGATCCGCCCGCCGGGTCCGGGGACGGCGACGACGGTGACGGCCGGGTCGCCGAGGAGGGCCGGGCGGAAGAGGTCCGCGGCGCCGGCGTCGCCGCCGCTCCAGGCGAGCGCCCAGGCGGCGAGCGCGTCGGGGGTGTCGATCCGGATCCAGTCGGCCGCTCCCCCGGGGGTGGCGGCGGGGACGCCCGCGGGGCGGCCGATCCAGGTGGCGTCGAAGAGCGGCCGGAAGCCCTCGGGGGCGAGGTCGAGGCGGGCGTACGAGTCCTTGACGGAGGCGCCGGCGGTGCGGTCGACGCCCGCGAGGACGTCGGCGGCGGTCGCGTCGGCCGTGAGGGAGACGCCGTCGGGGTAGTAGAGCGGGGTGCGGCGGGGGCTGGTCCAGGCCCGGGGGCCGAAGGCACCGGTGAGGCCGTGGGCCCGGCTCATCGCGTGGCACCAGGCGGCGTTGTTCCGCACGGCGGCGGTCAGCATCTCTTCGTCGGTCACCGCCGGATCGTACGGAAGCCGCACCCCTCTCCTCCCCTCTTTTTTCGTTCCGAATCACGGAATATCTTTTCCATTATGAGAATGTCCCCCGCGTCGCTCCCCCGGCGCGCCGCCGCCGAGTTCACCGGCACCGCCGCCCTCGTCGCCGTGATCGTCGGCTCCGGCCTCCGCGCCGACTCCCTCAGCCAGGACATCGGCGTCCGGCTGCTCGCCAACGCCACCGCCTCCGCCCTCGGCCTCGGGCTGCTCATCGCGCTCCTCGGGCCGCTGTCCGGCGCCCACTTCAACCCGGTCGTCACCCTCTCCGAGTGGTGGGGCCGCCGCCGCGAGCAGGGCGGCCACGAGGTCCTCGCCTACGTCGCCGCCCAGGTGGCCGGTGCCGTCGCCGGGGCGCTGCTCGCCGAGGCGATGTTCGGCCGCCCGCCCGGCTCCTGGTCCACCGAGCCGCGCGCCGCCCTCCACCTGCTGCTCGGCGAGGCGGTCGCCACCGCCGGGCTCGTCCTCGTCGTCCAGGGCCTGCGGCACATCGGCCGCCCCCAGCTGGCCCCGGTCGCGGTCGCCGGCTACATCGGCGCGGCGATCTGGTTCACCTCCTCCGGTTCCTTCGCCAACCCGGCGGCCACCGTCGGCCGGTCGCTGACCGACTCGTTCACCGGCATCGCCCCCGCCTCGGTGCCCGCCTACGCCGCCGCCCAGCTCCTCGGGATGCTGCTCGGCATGGGCCTCGCCGGTGTGCTCTACGGCACGTCACGGGCCGCCGCCGAACCGGAGCCCGCCGCAGCGCGTCGAACGGGGTGACCGCCCTCTCCCCGACCCACCCGGAGGCCCCGCCGATGCAGGTCCGGTTCCCCCGCACCGTCCGGGGCCGCCGCCGCGCCGTCCAGGCCGTGATGGCCGCCGCCGTCCTCGCGCTGCTCCCCGCGACCTGGATGCACACGGCCGCCGCCGGCCGGCTCCGCACCACCGCCGACGTGCCCGCCCGGGACGTCGCCGTCGTCTTCGGCGCCGGCCTCTGGAACGGGCGCCCGACCCCGTACCTCGCGCACCGGCTCGACACCGCCGCCGAGCTGTACCGCACCGGCAAGGTGAAGGTCCTCCTCGTCACCGGCGACAACAGCCGCACCGAGTACGACGAGCCCGGCGCCATGCGCGCCTACCTCGCCGCCCGGGGCGTCCCGGACGGCAAGGTCGTCAGCGACCACGCCGGCTTCGACACCTGGGACAGCTGCGTGCGCGCCCGGGAGATCTTCGGCGTCGACCGGGCCGTCCTCGTCACCCAGGACTTCCACATCAAGCGGGCCGTCGCCCTGTGCGCGCGGGCCGGGGTGGACGCGTACGGCGTCGGGGTCGCCGAACCCCGGGACGCCACCTGGTACTACGGCACCGTCCGGGAGCTCGCCGCCGCCGGCAAGGCCGCCCTCGACGCGGCCGTCCGCCCCGACCCGCGCTTCCTCGGCCCGCGCGAGACCGGCGTCGCCGAGGCCCTGGCGGGCGGCGTCCGCACCGCCGTCGCCTCACCCGCCGCCGGCCACTGACCTGAGCGGAGAGCACCGCGCCCGTAATACGCGGCGCCCCCGTCCGTAACACGCGCGCCGCACGCTGGGCGGCATGTCCGACGTCACCGCTGTCCCCACCCACTGCCCCTACTGCGCCCTGCAGTGCGGCATGCGGCTCCGCCCGACCGGCACGGCGGAGCTGCCCGCCGAGGTGGTCGAGCGGACCGACTTCCCGGTCAACCGGGGTGCCCTGTGCGGCAAGGGCCGCACCGCCCCCGCCGTACTCTCCTCCCGGGTCAGGCTCACCGAGCCCCTGGTCCGCCGCCCTGACTCCGGGGCGCTCGAACCGGCCTCCTGGGAGGAGGCGCTCGCCGCCGTCGCCGAAGGACTGCGCCGGACCCGCGCCGGCCACGGTCCCGACGCCGTGGGGGTCTTCGGCGGCGGCGGGCTCACCAACGAGAAGGCGTACGCGCTCGGCAAGTTCGCCCGGCTCGTCCTCGCCACCTCGCAGATCGACTACAACGGGCGCTTCTGCATGTCCTCGGCCGCCGCCGCCCACCAGCGGGCCTTCGGCCTCGACCGGGGCCTGCCCTTCCCGCTGGAGGACATCCCCCGGACGGGGTGCGTGATCCTCGTCGGCTCCAACCTGGCCGAGACCATGCCGCCCGCGCTGCGCTACCTCACCGAACTGAAGGAGAACGGCGGGAAGCTGATCGTCGTCGACCCGCGCCGCACCCGCACCGCCGAACAGGCCGACCTCCACCTCGCCCCCCGCCCCGGCACCGACCTCGCGCTCGCCCTCGGCCTGCTGCACCTGGTGGTCGCCGAGGGCCGCGTCGACGAGGAGTTCGTCGCCGCGCGCACCACCGGCTGGGAGGCCGCCCGCGCCGGGGCGATGGCCCACTGGCCGGAGCACGTCGAGCGGATCACCGGCGTCCCGGTGCCGGACCTGCGCGCGGCGGTCGCGCTGTTCTGCGACGCCGAGAACTCCATGGTGCTGACCGCGCGCGGCCCCGAGCAGCAGTCCAAGGGCACCGACACCGTCGGCGCCTGGATCAACCTGTGCCTCGCCACCGGCCGGGCCGGCCGGCCGCTCTCCGGCTACGGCTGCCTCACCGGCCAGGGCAACGGCCAGGGCGGCCGGGAGCACGGCCAGAAGGCCGACCAGCTGCCCGGCTACCGCAAGCTCGACGACCCCGCCGCCCGCGCCCACGTCGCCGGCGTCTGGGGCGTCGCCCCCGAGACGCTGCCGGGGCCGGGGCGGAGCGCGTACGAACTCCTCGACGCGCTCGGCGGCGAGGTGCGGGCGCTGCTCCTGATGGGCTCCAACCCGGTCGTCTCCGCGCCGCGCGCCGCCCACGTCGAGGAGCGGCTGCGGTCGCTCGACTTCCTCGCCGTCGCCGACGTGGTGCTCTCCGAGACCGCCGCCCTCGCCGACGTGGTGCTGCCGGTGACCCAGTGGGCCGAGGAGACCGGCACCATGACCAACCTGGAGGGGCGGGTGCTGCTGCGCCGCCGCGCCCTCACCCCGCCGGACGGGGTCCGCACCGACCTGGAGGTGCTGCACGCGCTCGCCGGGCTGCTCGGCTGGGAGAAGGGCTTCCCCACCGACCCGGAGGAGGTCTTCGGCGAGCTGCGGCGGGCCTCGGCCGGCGGGCCCGCCGACTACTCGGGCATCAGCTACCGGCGGATCGAGGAGGAGCAGGGCGTCTTCTGGCCCTGCCCCGACGAGGGGCACGCGGGCACGCCCCGGCTGTTCCTGGACCGCTTCGCGACCGCCGACGGGCGGGCCCGGTTCGTGCCGGTGACGCACCGGCCGGCCGCCGAGGAGACCGACGCCGAGTACCCGGTGGTCCTCACCACCGGCCGGGTCGTCTCCCAGTACCAGTCCGGGGCGCAGACCCGGCGGGTGGCGGAGCTGAACGCCGCCGCGCCCGGCCCGTTCGTGGAGCTGCACCCGCGGCTCGCGGACCGGCTGGGGGTCGCGGAGGGCGAGCCGGTCGCGGTGGTGTCGCGGCGCGGGCGGGCGGTGGCACCGGCCCGGATCACCGGGGCGATCCGCCCGGACACCGTCTTCATGCCGTTCCACTGGTACGGGGAGGGCCGGGCGAACACCCTGGTGAACCCGGCGCTCGACCCGGTCTCCCGGATGCCCGAGTTCAAGGTGTGCGCGGTGCGGCTGGAGCCGGTACGGGAGTGATCAGGGGCGGTCGAACCAGTCGCCGCTCTCGATGACCGGGCCGAGGGGGGCGTCCGGGGCGGCGACGAAGACCCAGGCGGAGACCGTGGCCCCGTCCTCCGTGCGGATCACGTCCATGGCCGTGCGCTCGTAGCCGACGGGCAGTTCCAGGCGGTCGAGCAGGCCGAACAGGGCGCCGTAGTCGCCGGGCGAGGGGGTGAGGAGGGAGCCGGTCACCCGGCCGCCGGCCTGCGGGACGACGTACGGGTAGCCGGGTCCGTCGTGCAGGACGGCGCCGGGCAGCACGGCGGCGGCCTCGGTGCCGATCCGGCCGGCGAGGAACCGGTCGTGGTTGTAGCCGCCGGGGCGCAGCGTCCCGTACACGAAGAACGGCCGCTCCTCCTGGGGCAGGTCCGCCGCGTCGGGGCCGCCGCTCGTCTCCTCCTCGACCCAGCGGGCGTACCGCTCGGCGACCCGGGTGACCCGGGTGGCGAGGATCTCGGGCGTCTCGTAGTCGTGGGCGGCGAGGAGGTGGGCCTCCAGGGCCGGGTAGCGGGCCTCGGTGGTCTTGAGGACCACCTCCCACTCCTCGGTGGTCTCGATCGCGCCCCGCCAGTGGTAGACGGAGGTGACGGGGCCGGAGATCTGCGCGCAGGCGGCGAGCCGGGCCTCGACGGCGCCGCGCGCCAGGGCGTCGGCCTTGGCGCGGGCGTCGGTGGTGGTGCGGACGGTGACGATCACCCCTCCACGGTAGGGGCGAACTGGGCCGCGTGCAGCCGGGCGTACGCCCCTCCGGCGGCGAGGAGTTCCTCGTGAGTGCCCTGCTCGGCGATGCGGCCGCCGTCCATGACGACGATGGTGTCGGCGTCCCGGATGGTGGAGAGCCGGTGGGCGACGACGAAGCTGGTGCGGCCGGCGCGCAGGGCGGACATGGCCCGCTGGACGTGGAGTTCGGTGCGGGTGTCGACGGAGCTGGTGGCCTCGTCGAGGACGAGGATCACCGGGTCGGCGAGGAAGGCGCGGGCGAGGGTGACGAGCTGCCGTTCGCCGGCGCTGAGGCCGCCGCCGTCCTCGTCGAGGACGGTGTCGTACCCGTCGGGGAGGGTGCGGATGAACCGGTCGGCGTGGACGGCCTCGGCGGCGGCGGTGATCCGCTCGCGGGAGACCTCGCCGGGGACGCCGTAGGCGATGTTGTCGGCGATGGTGCCGCCGAACAGCCAGGTGTCCTGGAGGACCATGCCGATGCCGGAGCGCAGCTCCTCGCGGTCCATCCGGGCGGTGGGGTGCCGTCGAGGAGGATCCGGCCGCCGGTGGGCTCGTGGAACCGGAGCAGCAGGTTGACGAGGGTGGTCTTGCCGGCGCCGGTGGGGCCGACGAGGGCGACGGTGCGGCCGGGTTCGACGGTGAGGGAGACGTCCTCCAGGAGCGGCCGGCCGGGGTCGTAGCGGAAGGAGACGCGGTCGAGGACGACCCGGCCGCGGAGCCGCGCGGGCTTCTCGGGGGCGGCGGGGGCGGGGCTCTCCTCGTCGGCGTCGAGGAGGTCGAAGACCCGCTCGGCGGAGGCGATGCCGGACTGGAGCAGGGCGGCCATGGCGGCGACCTGGTTGACGGGGCCGTTGAACTCGTACGAGTACTGGACGAAGGCCTGGACGTCGCCGACGGTCAGGGTGCCGCTCGCGACCTTCAGTCCGCCGAGGACGGCGATGAGGACGTAGGTGAGGTTGCCGACGAGGGTGACGGCGGGCTGGACGAGGCCGGAGACGACCTGGGCGCGCAGCCCCGCCCGGTACAGCTCGTCGCCGAGTTCGTCGAAGCGGCGGACGGCTTCGTCGCGGCGGCCGAAGGCGACGACCTCGGTGTGGCCGGTTACGGTCTCCTCGGTGTGGGCGCCGAGCCGGCCGGTGACCGCCCACTGGCGGGCGAACTGGGGCTGGGCGCGGCGGGCGACGAGGGCGGCGAGGCCGAGGGAGACGGGCACGGTGCCGAGGGCGACGAGGGCGAGGACCGGGGAGATCCAGAGCATCATCGCGAGCACCCCGAGGAGGGTGAGCACGGCCCGGATCATCTGGTTGAGGGCCTGCTGGAGGGTCTGGGTGACGTTGTCGACGTCGTTGGTGACGCGGGACAGGACCTCGCCGCGGGGCTGGCCGTCGAGGTAGCCGAGGGGCAGCCGGGCCAGCTTGTGCTGGGCGCGTGCGCGGAGGCGGTGGCCGGCCCGCTGGGCGACGTCGGTGACGAGCCGCTGCTGGCCCCAGGTGAGCAGGGAGGCGCCGGCGACGGCGGCGCCGGCGGCGGAGAGCTGGCGGGCGACGGCGGGGAAGTCGACGCCGTGCGGGCCGGCGGCGCCGGTGAGGACGAGGTCGGTGGCGCGGCCGAGGAGGAGCGGGGTGAGGACGGTGAGGCCGACGGCGGCGGCGCCGGTGGCGAGGGCGGCGGTGAGCGGGGCGCGGTCGGGGGCGAGGGTGCGCAGCAGGCGGACGGCGGAGGCGCGGAAGTGGAGGGAGCGTTCGAGGGAGGGGGTGCCGGGGGCGCCGGGCCCGCCGCCCGGCTGGGGGGCGGGGC
>JOFO01000065.1 GCA_000721275.1 Microtetraspora glauca
CCGCCACCCCGCCCCCGACCCGGAACCCGAACCCGCCCCTGGGGAAGAGCCGGAGGAGACGGGGGAGCCGGAGAAGACGGGGGAGTCGGAGGAGCCGGACGCGCCGGAGGCGCCCGAAGCACCGGAAGCTCCAGAGGCACCCGAAGTCCCGGAGGCACCCCCCGCCGCCGACCCGCCGCAGCCGCCGGCCACCGAGGCCACCGCCCCCGGGCCCGGCGCCGCCTGGGGCGCGCCGCCCGCGCCCACAGGTCCCGCGCCCGTCGCCGGGACGCCCCGGCGCTCCGGCGGCGACCCCGTCAAGGTGCTGCTGCGCCGGCACCGGGAGCTGTGCGCCCGCGCCGTCGACCCGCTGGAGATCGCCGCCGGACTCGAAGCGCAGGGCTTCACCGACCGGACCGCCGCCCGCTACCGCCACCGCGACGTCTTCTCGCTCGCCGAGGAGCTGTACGCGCGCGTACCGCGCGGCCACGTGGAACCCGCGCCAGCCGCGCCCGCCGCCGAACCCCGTACCCCCTGGGTCCTCGCCGCGCTCGCCCCCGGCGCCGCCGCCGCGCTGCTGGTGCCCGCGCTGCTCCACCTCGACGGCGCCGCCCGGATCACCGCCGGGACCGCCGGGACGCTCGCGCTCGCCGCCGCGCTCGTCCTCGCCGTCCGGCGCGGACCGCTCCGCGCCCCCGCCCCCGCGCCCGCCGCCCGGCTGTGGACCCTGTGGCTCCTCGCGTACGCCGTCGCCGGCGACGGGCTGCTGGAGCAGGTGCTCCGCGGCGGACCCGACGGGGCCTGGGACCTGCGGCCCGCGCCGCTCCTCGGCCTCGCGCTCGCCGTCGCGCCCGCCGCCTGGTGCGCCCACCTCTTCGCCGGCCGGGCCCGCCGCCGCATCGCCACCAGCCGGGGGCTCGCCGACTTCGCGGCGGGCACGCGCGCGTGGCTGTTCGCCGCCGTCCTCCTCCACCTCGCCGCCCTCACCGTCCTGCTGGCGCTCACCGGCCTCACCGCCGGCGTCCTCGCGCTCGGCGCCCTGCTCCTCCTCGCCCGGCTGCTCACCGTCCACGGACACCCCGAGACGGCCGCCGCCGCCCTCGCCGCCGCCTGCGCCGCCGAAGCCCTCGGCCTCGCGAGCGTGCTGGCCGCCCGGCTCCCCCTCCCCGGCTTCGACGCGCTCGCCGTCCCCGTACGGACCCTCGCCGCCGCCTGGGGACCCGGAGCCCTCCCCGCCCTCGTCTGCGGCGCCGCCGCGCTCGGCCTGCTGGCCCACGCGACCGGCGCCCTCACCCGGGCCTCCGCCCATACCGCCCCCTGACCCCGGGCACCCGCGGAGCCGACGCCGCGGGCGCGCCACCCCCCTCTCTCATCACCCGCAAGGAGAAACCAGACCATGACCCCTCCCACCCCAGCACCGGCCGGTCGGCACGAAGGGGCCGCACGATGAGGGTGCTACTGCTCGGAGCCAACGGCTTCATCGGCCGCTTCGTCGCCGACCGGCTGCTCGCCGACCCGGCGGTCCACCTCACGGCCCTCGGCCGCGGCGACGACGCCGACGTCCGCTTCGACCTCGCCACCGGCAGCCCCGGCGCCCTCACCCGCTTCCTCGACGCCGTCCACCCCGGCGTGGTCGTCAACTGCGCGGGCGCCACCCGGGGCGGCGCCCGCGACCTGACCCGGCACAACACCGTCGCCGTCGCCACCGTCTGCGAGGCCCTGCGCCGCAGCGGCTGCGGCGCCCGCCTCGTGCAGGTCGGCTGCGCCTCCGAGTACGGGCCCAGCCAGCCCGGCTCCTCCACCGCCGAGGACGCCGTGCCGCGCCCCGGCGGCCCGTACGGCGTCTCCAAGCTCGCCGCCACCGAACTCGTCCTCGGCTCGGGGCTCGACGCGGTCGTGCTCCGGGTCTTCTCCCCGGTCGGCCCCGGCACCCCCGCCGGCTCGCCGCTCGGGCGGCTCGCCGAGGCGATGCGCCGCGCCCTGCAGGCCGGGGACGGCGAGCTCAAGCTCAGCGGCCTCGGCGTGCAGCGCGACTTCGTGGACGTCCGGGACGTGGCCCGGGCCGTGCACGCCGCCTCCCTCTCCGCCGCCCAGGGCGTCGTCAACATCGGCACCGGCCGGGCCGTCCGGCTCCGGGACGCCGCCGCCGTCCTCGCCCGCGTCGCCGGCTACACCGGCAACCTGCACGAGGTCGACGGCCCGCACGGGGTGCCGCAGCGGCCCGTCATCGGCGCCCCCCGCACCGAGGCGACCATCGCCGAACAGCTGGCCGCCGCCCCGTTCCCGTACCCCGACGGCTGCGGGCCCTGGCAGCAGGCCGACGTCCGCACCGCCCGCGACCGGCTCGGCTGGCGCCCCCGGATCAACCTGGAGGAGTCGCTCGCCGACATCTGGATGGAGGCGGCGTGTCGCATCTGACCGCCACGGGGACCGTCCGGGCGCTCGGCGTGGGCGCCCCCGGCTACGCCCACCCGCTGCTCGCCCCCGTCGAATGGGCCGAACTCACCCGGCCCGGCACCCCGGTCCACTGGGCGGTGCTCAACGTCGCCGACGGCCCCGGCAGCCGCCCCGACCCGCACTGCCTGGAGACCGCCGGCCGGGTGCGGAACGCGGGCGTCCGGGTGCTCGGGCACCTGGACCTGGCGCACGGCTCCCGGCCCTTCGGCGAACTGGTCTCGCAGGCGCAGCGGTACCTCGACTGGTACCGGGTCGGCGGCTTCTATCTGGACCGTTGTCCCACGGACCGGACGGACCTGCCCGGAGTGAGGCGGGTCTCCACCACCCTGTCCGCGCTCCTCGGGGGCGCCGCCCAAGTCGTCCTCGGCCACGGCGCCCACCCGTACCCCGGTTACGCGGAGGCGGCGGACCAGCTGGTGACGTTCTCCGGTGCCTGGGCGGACTACCGCTGGTCACAGGTGGCGGAGTGGACGGCCGACTACCCCGAGGGGAAGTTCGCGCACTTCGTCCACGGGGTGCCGCGCACCCATCTCGACGAGGCGCTGCGGATCGCCCGCTGGCAGGGCGCCGGCACGATCTTCTTCACCGACCGCAGCGGGCGGCCCGGCGGAGCGGTGGGACAAAGCATGCCATTCCACTCGCTGCCCGGCTACTGGGACGAAATCGTCTCGCGGATCGGACCGGGTGTCTCGGAATGAGAAGGGGCGTGGCAGTGTTACGGGGAGAACAACCGTACTGACATACCGACAACCGGAGTCCCCGTGTCGCTGCCACCCCTGGTCGAGCCGGCCGCCGAGCTCACCGTAGACGAGGTCCGCAGGTACTCCCGCCACCTGATCATCCCCGACGTGGGCATGGACGGGCAGAAGCGGCTGAAGAACGCGAAGGTGCTGGCCGTCGGCGCCGGCGGCCTCGGGTCGCCGGCGCTCATGTACCTGGCCGCGGCCGGTGTCGGCACCCTCGGCATCGTGGAGTTCGACGAGGTCGACGAGTCGAACCTCCAGCGCCAGATCATCCACAGCCAGTCCGACATCGGCCGCTCCAAGGCCGAGTCGGCGCGCGACAGCGTGCTCGGCATCAACCCGTACGTGAACGTGGTCCTGCACGAGGAGCGGCTCGAGGCCGACAACGTGATGGACATCTTCAGCCAGTACGACCTGATCGTCGACGGCACCGACAACTTCGCCACCCGCTACCTGGTGAACGACGCCTGCGTGCTGCTGAACAAGCCGTACGTCTGGGGCTCGATCTACCGGTTCGACGGCCAGGCGTCCGTCTTCTGGTCCGAGCACGGTCCCTGCTACCGCTGCCTCTACCCGGAGCCCCCGCCGCCGGGCATGGTCCCGTCCTGCGCCGAGGGCGGCGTCCTCGGCGTGCTCTGCGCGTCCATCGGCTCCATCCAGGTCACCGAGGCCATCAAGCTCCTCGCCGGCGTCGGCGAGCCGCTGGTCGGCCGCCTGATGATCTACGACGCCCTGGAGATGCAGTACCGCCAGGTGAAGGTCCGCAAGGACCCGAACTGCGCGGTCTGCGGCGAGAACCCGACCGTCACCGAGCTCATCGACTACGAGGCGTTCTGCGGCGTCGTGTCGGAGGAGGCCCAGGAGGCGGCGCTCGGCTCCACGATCACTCCGAAGCAGCTCAAGGAGTGGATCGACGAGGGCGAGAACATCGACATCATCGACGTCCGCGAGCCGAACGAGTACGAGATCGTCTCGATCCCCGGCGCCCGCCTGGTCCCGAAGAACGAGTTCCTGATGGGCAGTGCCCTCCAGGACCTCCCGCAGGACAAGAAGATCGTCCTGCACTGCAAGACGGGTGTCCGCAGTGCGGAAGTCCTCGCCGTGCTCAAGTCCGCGGGCTTCGCGGACGCCGTGCACGTCGGCGGCGGCGTCATCGGCTGGGTCCACCAGATCGAGCCCGAGAAGCCGGTCTACTAGCCGGCCGTGACGGAGGCCCCGGACCGCACGCCGGTCCGGGGCCTCCGCGCGTCCGCGCTACCCGCAGGTCGTGCCGTACGCGGGGACCTTCCCGTCCAGCAGGTAGGCGTCGACCGTCTCCGTCACGCACTCCGAGGTGCCGTACGCGCCGTGCCCCTCGCCCTTGTTGGTGACCAGGATCCCGACGCCCTCGCCGAGCTCCTCCGCCATCCGCTCGGCGCCCTCGTACGGGGTCGCCGGGTCGCCGGTCGTGCCCACGACCAGGACCGGGGCCGCGCCCGGGGCGGACGCCGCCGGGGTCTTCGCCTCGCCCTCCACCGGCCAGCCGGCGCACCAGCCGGCCGTGTCCCAGGCGAGGAAGGCGCCGAAGACGGGGGAGAGCCGGCGGAACTCCGGCAGCAGCTCCTTCGCCCGCGCGGGGGTCGGGCGCTCGCTGGAGTCGGCGCAGGAGATCGCCCGCTGGGAGTGCGACTGGGTGGAGTAACGCCCCTGGGGATCCCGGTCGTTGTAGGCGTCCGCCAGCCGCAGCAGCGGGGCGCCGTCGCCGGACTCGGCCGCCCGCAGCGCCTGGGTGAGCAGCGGCCAGCTCTCCTCGGAGTAGAGGGTCACCGCGATGCCGGTGATCGCCAGGCCCTCGGTGAGCCGCCGCTCGCCGACCTCCAGGGGCCGCCGGTCGAGCGCGGCCAGCAGCGTGGTGATCCGCGCGCCGGCGGCCTTCGGCGTCTGCCCGGTGCTCTTCGCGTAGTTGTCCAGGGCCCGCTGGAAGCCGACGGTCTGGTGCCGGGCGTGGCCCGCGCTGTCGGCGGTCGGGTCGACGACCGCGTCCAGGACCAGCCGGCCGACGTTCTTCGGGAAGAGGTGGGCGTAGGTGCCGCCGAGCTGGGTGCCGTACGAGATGCCGAAGTAGTGCAGCTTCGCGTCGCCGAGGACGTGCCGGATCAGGTCCAGGTCGCGGGCGGTGGCCGTGGTGGTGGTGTACGGGATCACCTTGCCGGAGCGGCGGGCGCAGCCGGCGGCGAAGTCCGCCGCGTCCTTCAGATAGGCGGCCTCCTCGGCGGGCGTGTCCGGGGTGGCGTCGACGCGGGTCTCGGCCGCCGCCTGCTCGGCGTCGGTGCGGCAGACGACGCCGGAGCTGCGGCTCACCCCGCGCGGGTCGAAGCTCACGAGGTCGTACCGCTCGCCCAGCTCCTCGTAGTCCCCGGCGAGCTCCGGCAGCATGTCCACCCCGGAGCCGCCCGGCCCGCCGAAGTTGAAGAGCAGCGAACCGATCCGCCGCTTCGGGTCGGTCGCCTCCTTGCGTATCAGGGCGACGGGGAGCGTGGCGCCCGACGGCTTCGCGTGGTCGAGCGGCACGTTCACGGTCGCGCAGCGCCAGTCGCCGCCCCAGTCGTCACAGCGCTGCCAGTCCGGGCGCTGGCCGGTGAGGGAGGCGGGGAGGCCGGGGGCGGGGGAGGACTTGGCGTCCGGGGAGGGGGCGGCGGAGGAGGTGCCGCCGGACGTGCTGCCGGAGGTGGGGGTGGCCGGGGACGGGGCCGCGGTCGGGGAGCCCGTGCTCGTACAGCCGGTGACCAGTACTCCGCCGAGGGCGAGAACCGTCAGGCGCCGGCGTATGGACATGGGAGACCCCCCAAGATCGAGACTGGCCCGTCATCCTAGGCGAGGGCCGGGGGGCGGCTCCGGTGCGGTTACTTGCACACGGTGCCGGACGCGGGGACCTTGCCGTTCAGCAGGTAGCCGTCGACGGCCTTCTTCACGCAGGCGCTGCCGCCGTTGTAGGCGCCGTGGCCCTCGCCCTCGTACGTCAGCTCCACGCCGACGCCCTTGCCGAGGGCCTTCACCATCGCGCGGGCGCCCTCGTACGGGGTCGCCGGGTCGCCGGTGTTGCCGACCACCAGGATCGGGGCCGCGCCGGGCGCCGACACGTCCGGGTGGTCCCAGGAGCCCGGCACCGGCCACTGCGAGCAGGACGACAGGGCCCAGCCCATGAAGTCGCCGAAGACCGGCGACGCCTCGCGGAACTGCGGCAGCCGCTCCTTGGCCTGGCCGAGGGTGTAGCGCTCCTTGAAGTCGACGCAGTTGATGGCGGCGTTGGCGGCCTGGATGTTGCTGTACCCGCCGTTCTCGCCGCGCCCGTTCATGGAGTCCGACAGGGCGAGCAGCAGGGCGCCGTCGCCGCCGTCCGCCGCCTCCAGGCCCTGCTCCAGATAGGGCCAGAACTCCTTGGAGTACAGCGCCTGGGCGATGCCGTTGGTCGCCTGCGTCTGGGTGAGCTCGCGGCTGCCGATGCCGGGGATGGGCTTCTTGTCGAGCGCGGCGAGCAGGTCGGTGACGCCCTTCTCGACCTCGGCGACCGTCGTGCCGGGCAGCGCGCACTCGTCGCCCCGGTCCACGCAGTCCTGCGCGAAGTTGTCCAGCGCCAGCTGGAAGCCCTTCGCCTGGCCGAGCGCCCCCTCCTCGACGCCCGCGTCCGGGTCCACGACCGCGTCGAACACCGCCCGGCCCACCCGCTCGGGGAAGAGGTGGGCGTAGACGCCGCCGAGCTCGGTGCCGTACGAGATGCCGAAGTAGTGCAGCTTGTCGTCGCCGAGGACCTGCCGCAGCAGATCCAGGTCACGGGCGGCGCTCTCCGTGCCGACGTGCGGGAGGACCTTCCCGGCGTCCTTCTCGCAGCCCGCCGCGTACTTCTTCTGGGCGTCGGACAGCGTCCGCTCCTCCGCCAGGTCGTCGGGCGTGAAGTCCAGCGCGTAGTAGGCGTCCAGCTCCTCGTCCGTGGCGCACTCCACCGGCTCGCTGCGGCCGACGCCGCGCGGGTCGAAGGAGACCAGGTCGTAACGGGAGCGCAGCGACTCGTAGTCGCCGGCGAAGCCGGGCAGGGCGGTGACGCCGGAGCCGCCCGGCCCGCCGAAGTTGAAGACCAGCGAGCCGATGCGGCGGGCGTTGTCCCGGGCCCGCGCCCGGATCAGGGCCAGCTCGATCGTCTCGCCCTCCGGCCGCGACCAGTCGAGCGGGGTCCGCAGGAACGCGCACTCCCACGCGGTGCCGCCCGGCAGCGGCGTCGGCGCCGCGCCGCCGCCCTCCGCCGGGGACGGCGGCGGGCAGGTGTCCCACTCCAGCTGCTGCTCCGTCAGCGCCGACAGGCCGCCGGTGCCGGTGGCGCGGGAGCCCGCCGGGGACCCGTCGCCCGAGTCGTCCGAGCAGCCGGCGAGGCACAGCACGGCGGTGGCGGTGAGGAGGGCGGCGGCGCGCTGGGCGGCGGAGATCGGCATGCCCCCATGCTCCGGCGCGCGGGCCGGGCGCGCCCGTGACGCACCCCCAAGCGGGTGTCGGCGGCCCCCCGGCGCCCTCCCGCCGGCGTGCCTGGCGGGGGTGCGCGGCCGGCGCCGGACTACAGGGCCTGCCGCTTCGTCAGCCAGTTGAAGCAGATCCAGCCCGGCAGGACCGGCAGCCACAGGGTCAGCAGGCGGTAGAGGAGGACCGCCGGGGTGGCGACGTCGATGGGCACGTTGCCCACCGTGACGAGACCGCCGATCAGCGCGCCCTCGACCGCGCCGACGCCGCCGGGGGTCGGGGCCGCCGAGCCCAGCGCGTTGCCCGCGAGGAAGACGACGGCCACGCTCGCGAAGCTGTACGACACGTTCCCGTGTCCGAAGGCGCGGATCGAGGCGTCCAGGCAGAACACGAACGCGCCGGTCAGCAGCAGCATCCCGCCGATGCCGGTGACCAGCTTCATCGGACGCTGCAGCACGTCCAGCATGCGCGGCACCACTCCGGCGAACAGCGAGCGCAGCCGGGTCGAGACGAACTTCCGCATGAACGGGATCGCCGTCATCACCAGCACCAGCACGGCGACCGTCAGCAGACCCGCGATGACCGTCCGGGACGGCGTGAACGACTGCGACTTCTCGGTGCCCGTCAGATAGCCGAAGAGGAGGAGCAGCAGGATGTGCGCCCCCAGCCCGAAGAGCTGCGAGGCGCCGACGCTCGCCACCGCGAGCCCCGGCCGCACCCCCGAGCGCTGGAGGAAGCGGGTGTTGAGGGCGACGCCGCCGACCGCCGCCGGGGCGACGATCTTCACGAACGAGCCGGCGACCTGCGCCACCACCGTCCGCCAGAACCCGACCCGCTCCGGCACGAAACCGAGCAGGCTCATCGCCGCCGCCACATAACTGACCGCGGAGAACAGCACCGCCGCCGCCACCCACCGCCAGTCCGCCTGGCTGACCGTGGACAGCGGCGTCCGGGCGATCTGCGACAGCAGGAAGTACGCGGCCACCGCGCCCGCGATCATCGAGATCAGCGTCCGCGGCTTGATCCGCTCCAGCCGGACCGGCTCCACCGGCGCCTGCGGCCGGATCAGCAGCACCTGCCGGCGGATCTGCGCCAGCAGGTCCTCCTCGCGGGCCTCGTCCAGGGCCTCGTCGAGCGCCCGCTTCTCCGCCTTCTTGTCGGCCTTCTTCTCGGCCTTCTCCGCCTTCGGGTCGGTGCCGGGCGCCGGCAGGCCCGCGTGCGCCGCCGCCTTGGCGCGCTCCCGCTCCCGCTTCGCCGCCTCGGAGGCCGCCAGGACCGCCTCCCGCTCCCGCTGCGACCGCTCCCGGGCCAGCCGCCGCAGGGTCGCGCGGGTCGACCGGCTCAGCGCGATCGGCTGGAGCAGCGGCAGACAGTCCGCCACCGCGTCCGGGCCCAGCACGTCCACGGCCGCCGCCACCGCCCGCTCCGCCCCGACCCGCAGCCCCAGGGTCGTCAGGAACTGGGCGATGTCCATCCGCAGCACCAGATCGCCCGCCGCGATCTCGCCGCCGCGCAGATCCGTCAGGAACACCCTGCCGGAACGATCCACCAGGATCGCGTCGCCCGACAGCCTGCGGTGCGCGATCCGGCGCGACTGGAGCGCCCGCACCTGCTGCCACGCGCTGCGCACCAGCGGGTCGGTGATCTCGTCGTCGTCCAGCGAGTCCAGGCTGCGCCCGCCGATGTGCTCGTACACGAGCATCACCGCGTCCGGCCCCAGCTCCGAGGTGGCGATCAGCTTCGGCGCGTTCGCGCCCGCCGCGATCGCCGCGTACGCGAGCAGCGCCTCCTGCTCCAGCGCCTGCCGGAGCGGCACGATCGACCGGCGGGTGGTCACCGTCCGCAGCGTGATCCGCCGCCACAGCCGGTAGAAGAAGCCGTGCGCCTGCTGCTCCCGGTCGACGACCGTGACGTCCAGCGGCGGCCCTTCCTCCAGCGTCACGAGGTACCGGCGGCCCCGGTCCCCGCTCTCCGCCGTCTCCGGCACCTCCTCCGCGCGCAGCGCCGTCACCGGCCGGAAGCCGACCCGGCGCAGGCCGGCGAGGAGGGTCTGGCCGGTCGGCCGCACGTTCGGCGAGCCGACCGCGTACAGCGTGCCGTACGCGACGGTCCAGCCGATCAGCACGGTGAGGATGATCGAGAAGGCGGTGGTGTAGCCGGCCACCAGCATGGTGAAGGCGTCGAGCAGCAGCACCGCCCACAGCGAGAACCGCCAGCGCGGCCGGCGGGCCATGCCGACGGACGTCATGTACGCGATCACCGGCGCGAGGTAGTTGTGCACCGGGTCGGTCAGCCCGCCGGCGCCCGCCGGCTGGGTCAGCGCGTCCTGGATGGTGTCCGGCGCCGCCTTCGCCACCCACAGGTCGATCGCCAGCGTGACGCCGTGCGCGAGGACGGCGGCGAGCACGCCGTCGGCGATCCGCAGCCCGTCCCGTTTCACCAGCCGCTCGATGGCGAAGGCCACCGGCAGGACCAGGATCGCGATCGACGACACCAGACCGGCGATCTTGACGAAGACGTCCGGGGCGCCGACGGCCCCCTTGTTGATGTCCTGCTCCAGGCCGGAGGTGGTGCCGTGGGCGAACGCGGCGATGGCGAGGACGACGGCGATGGCCAGCACCCCGGCCAGCAGGCGCATCAGGTCGGAGGGCCGGTGGACACGGGCGGCGAGCAGCGGCTCGTCGCCGGAGACCCGCTCGGGCACGTCGGGCCGGGCCTCCCCTGGAGGCTGAGTGTCCTGACCCATCACCATGTCCGTCTCTGCGTGTACATCCGTCGGTTCTGCCTGCGTCTGCCGCTGTTGATCTCGTATCACCAGTCACCGCCCGGACGATGGTGGCACGAAGAGCCGCCGGGCGGAGGCATCAGGGCCATGTCGGTGGGGTGAGGCAGGATGGGACGGATGAGGCTGGAGGGACCCGTGGCAGAGACCGGGGCGAGCGGAGCGGAAGGCTCCGGAGGGGCGGGGGAGCTGCCCCCGTACGCGGAGGCCGTGCTCGACGTCGCCGACCGCATCCCGCCGGGCCGGGTGATGACCTACGGTGACGTCGCCGAATGGCTCGGTAAGGGCGGACCCCGCCAGGTCGGCCGGGTCATGTCCCTCTACGGCGGCTCCGCCCCGTGGTGGCGGGTCGTCCGCGCCGACGGCACCCTGCTCCCCGGACACGAGCTGCGGGCCCTCGCCCACTACCGCGACGAGGGCACCCCGCTGCGCGAGCGCGGCGCCGCCGCCGGCGACCACGTCCCCAGGATCGACATGCGCCGGGCCCGGTGGGACGGCACCCCGGCGGCATGACGGCGCCGGCCCGGCGGCACCGCGGCGCGACGCCCCGCCGGGACGCCCGCGCCACGCGCGCGTGCGGGATCTCACACCCGGGCCCGCCGCCCAGGTGACCGCCGGGACCGGACCCGACCGGTCCCCGGGACCGGGGTCCACCGCCGCCCGGTTTCGCGTAACGTCGTCGGGCATGCCGCCCGCGGCGACCCAGCCGCCCGGACCGACGGATTCGCCGGATCGGGCAGTGGTACGCACGGGTGTACGGGCCCCGGCACGCGCGCGTGCGCGTCCCCGGCCCCGTACCCCTCCCCGTACCGGCGTCGTCACCGGCACCGCCCGCACGACATCACCACCGACCAGGACCGGCCAACCACGTGAGCTCCTCCTCCACCACCCGGCCGACGCCGCCGCACCGGGGACAGCCGTACCCGGGTGCGGGACGGCCGAGAACCCCCGGCGCGTACCGGCTGGTGCGCACGGTCCCGGCCCCGGTGGATCCCCCTCAGCTGGACGCAGCCCAGCGGGCGGTGGTTGAGCACGACCGGGGACCGCTGCTCGTCCTCGCCGGACCCGGCACCGGAAAGACGACCACCCTGGTCGAGGCCGTCGCCGCCCGGATGGAACGCGGCGCCGACCCCGAGCGGATCCTCGTCCTCACCTTCAGCCGCAAGGCCGCCGTCGAACTCCGCGACCGGATGGCCGCCCGGCTCGGCGGCCGGCGCCCGCCCCAGGCCACCACCTTCCACTCGTACTGCTACGCCCTGATCCGCGCCCACCAGGACGCCGAGCTGTTCGCCGAACCGCTCCGGCTGCTCTCCGGCCCCGAGCAGGACCTCGCCGTCCGCGAACTCCTCGCCGGCCAGATCGATCTCGAACGGACCGGGCTCGGCGGCGTCCGCTGGCCCGCCGAGCTCCGCGCCTGCCTCACCACCCGCGGCTTCGCCGACGAGGTCCGCGCCGTCCTCGCCCGCTCCCGCGAGCTCGGCCTCGGCCCCGACGCGCTCCGCCGGTTCGCCGAACGCGTCGGCCGCCCCGACTGGAAGGCCGCCGCCGGCTTCCTCGCCGAGTACCTCGACGTCCTCGACCTCCAGGGCGTCCTCGACTACACCGAGCTGGTGCACCGCGCCGTCCTGCTCGCCGAGCACGTCACCCTCCCCGCGTACGACGCCGTCTACGTCGACGAGTACCAGGACACCGACCCCGCCCAGGTCCGGCTGCTCACCGCGCTCACCGGCGGCGGCCGGAACACGGTCGTCGCCTTCGGCGACCCCGACCAGTCCATCTACGCCTTCCGCGGCGCCGACGTGAACGGCATCCTCGACTTCCCGGCGGCCTTCGGCGGCGCCCCCGTCCGGGTCCTCGGCACCTCCCGCCGGGCCGGCGCCGGGCTCCTCGCCGTCACCCGCGAACTGACCCGCCGGATGCCGCTCACCCGCCTGCCGGCCGCCGCCGTCCGCGCCCACCGCGACCTGGCGCCGGTCCGCGACGGAGGCCGCGCCGAGGCGTACACGTACCCCACCGCCTCCGCCGAGGCCGAGAACATCGCCGACCTGCTCCGCCGCGCCCACCTGGAGGACGGCGTGCCCTGGCACGCCATGGCCGTCCTCACCCGCGCCGCCGCCGGCCTCCCCGCCCTCCGCCGCGCCCTCACCTCGGCCGGCGTCCCCGTCGAGACCGACGCCGCCGACACCCCCCTCCGCCACGAACCGGCGGTCGCGCCCCTGCTGCTGGCCCTGCGGGCGGTCGCGGCCCCGGCGGCGGGCGAACGGACCGCTCCCGCCGGCGGGAGCGAGCCCGCGGAGCCCTCTGGGTCGACGGAGCCCTCGGAGCCCTCGGAGCCCTCGGAGCCCGCGCAGGGCGATCCCGCCGGCTGGCTGGACGTGCAGACCGCCCTCGAACTGCTCGCCTCGCCGCTCGCCGGCATCGACCCCGCCGACCTGCGGCGGCTCGGCCGCGCCCTGCGGGACGAGGCGCGGGCCGCGGGCGACACGGTGCCGCCGCCGTCCGACGTCCTGCTCGCCCGCGCCCTCGCCGAGCCCGAGCGGCTCGCCGCCCACGACCCCGCCTACGCCCGCGGCGCGCTCCGCCTCGGCCGGCTCCTCCAGGAGACCCGTACGCTGCTCGCCGCCGGCGGCACCGCCGAGGAGGCCCTGTGGGTGCTCTGGAACGGCACCCCCTGGCCCGGCCGCCTGGAGCGCGCCGCCCTCCGCGGCGGCCCCGCCGGCCGCAACGCCGACCGGGACCTCGACGCCGTCTGCGCCCTCTTCGAGACCGCCGCCCGCGCCGAGGAACGGCTCGGCGGGCGCGGCGTGCTCAACTTCCTCGAGGAGGTCGACGCCCAGGACATCGCCGCCGACACCCTCACCCGCCGGCACACCCGCCCCGACGCCGTCCGGCTGATGACCGCCCACCGCTCCAAGGGCCTGGAGTGGAGCCTCGTCGTCGTCGCCGGCGTCCAGGAGGGCCTCTGGCCCGACCTGCGCCGCCGCGGCTCCCTCCTCGAAGCCGACCGCATCGGCCGCGACGGCCTCGCCGAACCGCTCACCCCCGGCGCCCTCCTCGCCGAGGAGCGCCGCCTCTTCTACGTGGCCGCCACCCGCGCCCGCGACCGGCTCGTCGTCACCGCCGTGAAGGCGCCCGCCGACGACGGCGACCAGCCGTCCCGCTTCCTCACCGAGCTCGGCGTCGAACCGAAGGAGGTGCCGGGCCGGCCCCGCCGCCCGCTCGCCGTCTCCGCGCTCGTCGCCGAACTCCGCGCCACCACCGTCGACCCGGACGCCTCGCCCGCGCTCCGGGACGCCGCCGCCCACCGGCTCGCCGCGCTCGCCGCCCTCACCGACGAGGACGGGCAGCCGATGGTCCCGGCCGCCCACCCCGACCGCTGGTGGGGCCTGCACGAGCCCACCCGCTCCGCCGCCCCGCTGCGCGACCGGGACCGGCCCGTCGCGCTCTCCCCGAGCGCCCTGGAGAATCTGGCCGCCACCTGCTCGCTCCAGTGGTTCCTGGGCCGCGAGGTCAAGGCCGCCGAACCCGCCTCCGCCGCGCAGGGCTTCGGGAACGTCGTCCACGTCCTCGCCGACGAGGTCGCCTCCGGCCGCACCCCCGCCGACCTCGACGTCCTCATGGCCCGCCTCGACACCGTGTGGGACGCCCTCGCCTTCGACGCCCCCTGGAAGTCCGAGCAGGAGAAGGGGCACGCGCGCGTGGCCCTCGAACGCTTCCTCAGCTGGCACGTCATGGACCGCGGCGGACGCGCCCCGGCCGCCTCCGAGCACGCCTTCGACGTCACCCTGGACGCGGGGGAGTACCAGGTCCGCATCCGCGGCTCCATGGACCGGGTCGAGGCCGACGCCGAGGGCCGGGCCTACGTGGTCGACTTCAAGACCGGCAAGTCCGCCCCCACCCGCGACGAGGTCGCCCGCCACCCGCAGCTCGCCGTCTACCAGCTCGCCGTCCGCGAGGGCGCCCTCGACGAGGTCTTCGGCGGGCGCCGGCCGGAACCCGGCGGCGCCGAACTCGTCCAGCTGCGCCAGGCCGCGCCCAAGAAGGAGGGCGGCGACGCCCTGCCCAAGGTGCAGGCGCAGCAGCCGCCGGACGGCGAGTGGGTGGGCGAGCTGCTCGCCACCGCCGCCGGCCGGGTCCTCGACGAGCGCTTCACCCCGACGACCGGGCAGCACTGCGCGACCTGCTCCTTCCGGGCCGCGTGCAGCGCCCGCCCCGAGGGCCGACAGGTCGTCGACTGAGCCGTCAGGCCGGAAGGTGACGCGAGTCACATTCCCGGTTGCGCATCCTTTGTCCACCCCGGGTCGTCCCTGTCGACGCGGCACCGCATAAGGTCCGCGTGAAGGAAACCTGTGAATATTCGCGTTCGAACACATCGAAGCGCGTCGAACACGCTGAGGAGTACGTGCATGAGGGCCAACCGGAAGCTCTGGGCCACCGCGGCGATCAGCCTGGCGGTCGTCGCCGGCGTCTCGGGCTGCGGCAAGGGCGACGACAAGCCCGCCGACCCCTTCGCGGGCCTCTCCGCCGACGCGATCGCCGACAAGGCCGTCGAGGCGACCAAGTCCGCCTCCGCCCTGCGCCTGAGCGGCAACGGCACCGACGAGGGCGCCGAGATGAAGGTCGACTTCGCCGTCGACAACAAGGGCAACTGCAAGGGCTCCATGGAGACCGGCAAGGGCGGCAAGGCCGACATCGTCGGCACCGGCGGCACCAGCTACATGAAGGGCGACGACGCCTTCTGGAAGTCCTCCAGCGGCGAGGAGGGCTCCTCCGACGCGGAGGCCGGCGCCATCTCCACACTGCTCAAGGGCCGCTGGATGAAGATGCCGGCCGGCGAGGAGGGCCCCGGTGCCTTCTGCGACCTCAAGTCCCTCACCAAGGACATGGACGAGGACACCCCCCGCAAGGGCATGACCCGCGAGGCCGACGCCGACGTCGACGGCACCCCGGTCGCCGTGCTGAAGGGCAAGCCCGACTCGAAGGGCGAGACCGCCACCCTGTACGTGGCCAAGGACTCCGCCAAGCCGTACATCCTCCGCGTCGTCACCACCGGTGGCGAGGAGCCGGGCACGGTCACCCTCTCCGACTTCGACAAGCCGGTGTCCGTCACCGCCCCGCCGGCCGACCAGGTCGTCGACATGGAGCAGCTGATGAAGGCCGGCGCCGGCAGCTGACCCCGCCGCACCGAGTAGCGGCCACGCGCGCGTGGAGCGACCCTGGTGACAGGGTCCGGGGGGCGAGGAGGCTCGTATGAGGTCCCAGTCCAGCCACCGGAAGCTCCGCGCCGCGGCGGTCGTCTGCGCCGCCGTCGCCGTCGCGGGCCCCGCGCCGGCGGCGGCCTGGGCGGCGACGGCGCCGTCCGCCCCCGCCCCGTCCGCCCCCGCCCCGTCCGCCGCCGCCCCGTCCGCCCTCGTCCCGGCCGCCGCGGCTCCGTCCCCGGACCCCTTCGACGGACTGACCCCGGCGCGGATCGCCGACCGGGCCGTCGACGCCACCCGCTCCGCGGACTCCCTGCGCATGCGGGGCGAGATCGTCGCCGACGGACAGCGCCTCGATGTCGACTTCTCCGTCGACGACCAGGGCTCCTGCCAGGGCCGGATCGGCGTCGACGACGGCGACGCCGAACTCCGCAGGCTCGACGGCGTCACCTACATGAAGGGCGACGAGGAGTTCTGGCGGATCTCGACGACCTCCCAGCGCGTGCCCGAGAACCAGGTCGCCGCCCTGATCGAGCTCGTCAAGGGCCGCTGGCTCAAGATCGCCCCCGGCCAGGCCGGCAGCGCCGACCTCAGCGACGTCTGCGACCTCGACTCCCTGCTCGACGGCCTCGGCAAGGACCCCGAGGAGCGGCGCGGCCTGACCCGCGGCCCCGACCGCGAGGTCGACGGCACCCCCGTGGCGACCCTCGTGAAGAAGGACGGCGAGGAGACCACCACCGTCTCCGTCGCGCGCGAGGGCAAGCCGTACATCCGCCAGGTCGTCAGGACCGGCGGCGACGAACCCGGCCGGATGACCCTCTCCGACTACGACCGCCCGGTGAAGGTCACCGCCCCGCCGGCCGACGAGACCGTCGACCTCTCCCGCCTGGACCCGGGCACCCCGGCCTGACCGGCGGCACACCGGCCCACCGGCGCCGCCGGGGCGCCGGACTTCGCCGGGATACGCCCGCACGCGGGCGCCCGGCGACCCGCCACGAGCCCGCCGGGGCGGCCGGGGCGCCGGACTCCGCCGCGATCCGCCCGCCGGCCGTGAACCCGCAGGTCGGAGGCGTACGGGACGGGGATGTCCGAGCGCCCCGTTAGCCTCTTCAGGGTGACCGCGCACCTCACCGACCCCGAGCAGCTCAAGGAGCTGCTCGGCATCCCCTTCACCCCGGAGCAGACGGCCTGCATCACCGCGCCGCCCGCCCCGCAGGTCATCGTGGCCGGAGCCGGCTCCGGCAAGACCACGGTGATGGCGGCCCGGGTCGTGTGGCTGGTCGGCACCGGACAGGTCGCCCCCGAGCAGGTCCTCGGCCTCACCTTCACCAACAAGGCCGCCGGCGAACTCGCCGAACGCGTCCGCACCGCCCTCGTCCGCGCCGGCGTCACCGACCCCGACCCCGTCGACCCGGACGACCCCCCGGGCGAACCCCGCATCTCCACCTACCACGCCTTCGCCGGACAGCTCCTCACCGACCACGGCCTGCGCATCGGCCTCGAACCGACCTCCCGGCTCCTCGCCGACGCCACCCGCTTCCAGCTCGCCGCGCGCGTGCTGCGCGAGGCCCCCGGCCCGTACCCGGCGCTCACCAAGTCCTTCCCGACCCTCGTCGAGAACCTGCTCGCGCTCGACGCCGAACTGGCCGAGCACCTCGTCGAGCCCGCCGACCTCCTCGCGTACGACGCCGGGCTGCTCACCGCCCTCGCGGACGCCCCGCTCACCAACGACGACCTGCGCAAGCTCCCCGAGACGGCCACCGCCCGCCGCGAGCTCACCGGACTCGTCACCCGCTACCGCGCCGCCAAGCGCGCCCGCGACCTCCTCGACTTCGGCGACCAGATCGCCCTCTCCGCGCGGCTCGCCACCACCCGCCCCGAGGTCGGCGGACTCCTCCGCGACGAGTTCCGGGTCGTCCTCCTCGACGAGTACCAGGACACCTCCGTCGCCCAGCGGCTCCTCCTCTCCGGCCTCTTCGGCCAGGGCACCGGACACCCCGTCACCGCCGTCGGCGACCCCTGCCAGGCCATCTACGGCTGGCGCGGCGCCTCCGTCGCGAACCTCGACGACTTCCCCGAGCACTTCCCGCACGCCGACGGCACCCCCGCGACCCGCTTCTCCCTCTCCGAGAACCGGCGCAGCGGCGGCCGGCTCCTCGACCTCGCCAACGGACTCGCCGCCCCGCTGCGCGCGATGCACGCGGGCGTGGAGGCGCTGCGCCCCGCGCCCGGCGCCGAGACCGACGGCACCGTCCGGATCGCCCTCCTGCCCACCCAGGCCGAGGAGATCGACTGGCTCGCCGACTCCCTCGCCCACCTCGTCCGCACCGGCCGCGAACCGGGCTCCATGGCCGTCCTGTGCCGCACCGCCGGCGACTTCCCGGCCCTCCAGGCCGCCCTCGTCGCCCGCGGCGTCCCCGTCGAGGTCGTCGGCCTCTCCGGCCTGCTCCACCTCCCCGAGGTCGCCGACCTCGTCGCCGTCTGCGAAGTCCTCCAGGACCCCGGCGCCAACGCCCATCTGGTCCGGCTCCTCACCGGCCCCCGCTGGCGCATCGGCCCCCGCGACCTCGCCCTCCTCGGCCGCCGCGCCCGCCTGCTCGTCCACCGCGGCCCCGCCGGCACCGACGCCGACCCCGGGCAGCGGCTCGCCGCCGCCGTCGAGGGCGTCGACCCCGCCGAGGTGATCTCCCTCGCCGACGCCCTCGACACCTTCCTCGACTCCGCCGGCCACCCCGACGACGGGCTGCCCTTCTCCGCCGAGGCCCGGGTCCGCTTCGCCCGCCTCGCCGCCGAGCTGCGCTCGCTGCGCGCCTCCCTCGCCGACCCCCTGATGGACGTCCTCCACCGGATCCTCGCCGTCACCGGCCTGGAAGTCGAGCTGTCGGCGTCCCCGCAGGCCCTCGCCGCCCGCCGCCGCGAGACCCTCGGCACCTTCCTTGACGTCGCCGCCGGCTTCGCCTCCCTCGACGGCGAGGCGAGCCTCCTCGCCTTCCTCGGCTTCCTGCGCACCGCCGTCCAGTTCGAGAAGGGCCTCGACAACGCGCTCCCCGGCGGCGAGAACACCGTCAAGGTGCTCACCGCGCACAAGTCGAAGGGCCTGGAGTGGGACGTCGTCGCCGTCCCCGGCCTGGTCGCCGGCCAGTTCCCGTCCGCCCGCGCGCGCGAGTCCTGGACCTCCCAGCCCCAGGTCCTCCCGCACGCCCTGCGCGGCGACGCGGCCACCCTCCCGGACCTCGGCGCCTGGGACGCCGCCGCCATGAAGTCCTTCAAGGCCGCCATGGCCGACCACCAGCGCACCGAGGAGCTCCGCCTCGGCTACGTCACCTTCACCCGCCCCCGCAGCCTGCTCCTCGCCTCCGCCCACTGGTGGGGCCCGGCGCAGAAGAAGCCCCGCGGCCCCTCGGACTTCCTGCGGGCCCTGTACGACCACTGCGAGCGGGGCCACGGCGACGTCGAGGCGTGGGCGGAGGCCCCGGAGAAGGGCGCCGAGAACCCGCTGCTCGCCGAGACCGGCCAGGACCTCCCCTGGCCGCTGCCGCTGGACGAGGACGCGCTGGCCCGGCGCAGGCGGGCGGCGGACGCCGTCCGCGCCAAGCTCTGGGCGCGCGCCGCCCAGGAGCCCCAGGACCCGGAGCAGCGCCAGGCCCCCGTGCCCCAGGACCCGGAGCCCGACGACGGCCTCTGGCTGCCCGGCGACCCGGCCGCCGCCCCCGCGCCGCAGCCGCCGCGGGACGGCACCGTCCCGCACCCCCGGGAGGCCGAGCTGACCCCCGAGGAGCGCCGCACCCTCGCCTCCTGGGACCGGGACCTCGCCGCCCTCACCGCCGAGCTGCACCGCTCCCGCGCCACCACCCGGGACGTCGTCCTCCCCGCGTACCTCTCCGCGTCCCAGGTGCTCCGCCTCGCCGAGGACCCCGACGGCTTCGCGCGCGAGCTGGCCCGCCCCATGCCGAAGCCGCCGCAGCCCGCGGCCCGCCGCGGCACCCGCTTCCACGCGTGGGTGGAGTCCCGCTTCGACGAGCTGCCGCTGCCGTTCCTCGCCCCGGACGAGCTCCCCGGCGGCGAGGACTTCGCGGGCGAGCCGGAGATCGTCGACGAGCGCGACCTGGAGGTCCTCAAGGAGGCGTTCGCCCGCACGCCGTACGCCCGGCGCACCCCGTACCGCGTGGAGGTCCCCGTCCACCTCACCCTCGCGGGCCGGGTGGTCCGCGGCCGGATCGACGCCGTCTACCGGGACCCGGACTCGGGGGCGTACGAGATCGTCGACTGGAAGACCAGCCACCACCGCACCGCCGACCCCCTCCAGCTCGCGCTGTACCGGCTCGCGTGGGCCGAGCAGCACGGCCTCGACCCCGAGGAGGTGGCCGCCTCCTTCGTCTACGTGCGGACCGGCGAGGTGGCCCGCCCGGCCCGGCTGCCCGGCCGGGCGGAGCTGGAGGCGATCCTGCTGGGCGGGGCACCCTCCGGCGCCGGATAGGCTCGTGAGCATGAGCGAGACCCCGGACAGCGTCGTCCAGCCCGTACGCGCGTACATCGAGGCGCACCGCGCCGCCTTCCTCGGCGACCTCGCCGACTGGCTGCGCATCCCGTCCGTGTCGGCGCAGCCCGAGCGGGCCGGTGACGTGCGGCGCAGCGCCGAGTGGCTGGCCGGCGCCCTGAAGGAGACCGGCTTCCCCACGGTCGAGATCTGGGAGACCGACGGCGCCCCCGCCGTCTTCGCCGAGTGGCCGTCCGCCGACCCGGACGCGCCGGCCGTGCTGGTCTACGGCCACCACGACGTGCAGCCGGCGGCCCGCGAGGACGGCTGGCACACCGACCCCTTCGAGCCGACCGTGGTCGACGGGCGGATGTACGCGCGCGGGGCGGCCGACGACAAGGGCCAGGTGTTCTTCCACACCCTCGGGGTCCGCGCCCACCTCGCCGCCACCGGCCGCAGCACCCCCGCCGTCCACCTGAAGCTGCTGGTGGAGGGCGAGGAGGAGTCCGGCTCGCCGCACTTCCGGGCGCTCGTCGAGGAGCGGGCCGGCCGGCTCGCCGCCGACGCGGTGATCGTCTCCGACACCGGCATGTGGTCCGAGACCACCCCGACCGTCTGCACCGGCATGCGCGGGGTCGCCGACTGCGAGATCGACCTGTACGGCCCCGACCAGGACATCCACTCCGGCTCCTTCGGCGGCGCCGTGCCCAACCCGGCGACCGTCGCCGGCCGGATCGTCGCCGCCCTGCACGACGCCGGCGAGCGGGTGGCGATCCCCGGCTTCTACGACGGCGTGGCCGAGCTCACCGAGGCCGAGCGGCGGCTCGTCGCCGAGCTGCCCTTCGACGAGGCCGCGTGGCTGCGCACCGCCAAGTCCCACGGCACCCTCGGCGAGGCCGGCCACTCCACCCTGGAGCGCGTCTGGGCCCGCCCGACCGCCGAGGTCAACGGCATCGGCGGCGGCTACCAGGGCCCCGGCGGCAAGACGATCGTCCCCGCCTCCGCCCACCTCAAGCTGTCCTTCCGGCTCGTCGCCGGGCAGGACCCGTACCGGATCGAGACGCTGGTGCGGGAGTGGCTGGCCGGGCTCGTCCCGTCCGGCATCCGGTACGAGATCGCCTTCGGCGCGCCGACCCGCCCCTGCCTCACCCCGCTCGGCCACCCGGCCCTGACGGCGGTGGCCGGGGCGATGAGTCGGGCCTTCGACGGCGCCACCGTCCGCTACACGCGCGAGGGCGGCTCGGGACCGGCCGCCGACCTCCAGGACGTCCTGGACGCGCCCGTGCTCTTCCTGGGCATCTCGGTCCCGTCCGACGGCTGGCACGCCCCGAACGAGAAGGTCGAGCTCGACCTGCTCATGAAGGGCGTCGAGACGACCGCCTACCTGTGGGGCGACCTGCCGACCGCCCTGCGGGCCGGCGAGCGCTGAGCGCCGGGCCGCACGCCGCCATCACTGACACCGATCCGGGGGAGTTGGAAGCACCTGTGAGCACCTTGCACAACGCGTTCGCGGACCGCCCGATCTCGCTCACCGCTCCGAGCGGGATCGACCGCGCCGCCCACCACCGCCTCGACGAGGCATGGCTCGCGGCCGCCTGGAGCCATCCGAGCACCCGCGTCTTCGTGGTGTCGGGCGGCCAGGTGCTGATCGACGACCGCCCCGACGGCGGCACCGAGCTGGTCATGACCCCGGCGTTCGAGGCGCCGATGACCGAGACCCACCGCTACTTCCTCGGCACCGACGCCGACGGCGTCTCCTACTTCGCGCTCCAGAAGGACTCGCTGCCCGGCCGCATGGACCAGTCGGCCCGCCCGGCCGGCCTGCGCGAGGCCGGCCTGCTCCTCTCCCCGCGCGACGCGGGCCTGATGACCCACGCGGTCGCCCTGGAGAACTGGCAGCGCCTCCACCGCTTCTGCTCCCGCTGCGGCGAGCGCACGGTCATCGCCGCCGCCGGGCACATCCGCCGCTGCCCGGTCTGCGGCGCCGAGCACTACCCGCGCACCGACCCGGCCGTGATCATGCTGGTCACCGACGACCAGGACCGGGCGCTGCTCGGCCGCCAGGTGCACTGGCCGGAGGGCCGCTTCTCGACGCTGGCGGGGTTCGTGGAGCCCGGCGAGTCCATCGAGCAGGCGGTGGTCCGGGAGGTCTTCGAGGAGGCCGGCGTCACCGTCGGCGAGGTCTCGTACCTGGCCAGCCAGCCGTGGCCGTTCCCGTCCAGCCTGATGCTCGGCTTCTTCGCGCGGGCGACCTCCCCGGAGATCGAGGTCGACGGCGAGGAGATCCACGAGGCGCGCTGGTTCTCCCGCGACGACCTGGAGGCCGGCTTCGCGTCGGGCGAGATCCTGCCGCCGTACGGCATCTCGATCGCCTCCCGGCTGATCGAGCACTGGTACGGCAAGCCGCTGCCGAAGCCCGGCGACGTGGTCTGAGGCACCCTCTCCGGGGCACCCGGGGCACCCGGGGCACCCGGGCACACGCGAAGGGCCCCGTTCCGGCCGGAACGGGGCCCTTCGCGCGTACCCGGGACGCCTCAGACGGCGAGCGCCTGCTTGACCTGCGCCAGGCTCGGGTTGGTCATGACCGACTCGGTGCCGGAGGCGGAGACGACAAGGACCGTCGGGACGGTCTGGTTGCCGCCGTTGGCCTTCTCGACGAAGGCGGCCGAGGCGGGGTCCTGCTCGATGTTGATCTCGTCGTACGCGATGCCCTCGCGGTCCATCTGGCTCTTCAGCCGGCGGCAGTAGCCGCACCACTCGGTGCTGTACATCGTCACAGTGCCCTGCATGGCCAGGCGCTCCTCATCGGTCGGGGGTCGTGCCGAAGGAAGAACGTACGCCACCCGGCCGCCCATTCCCGCCCGCCGGGTGAGCTGCGCCGCTCCCGACGGGCGACCGGGGCGATCACGCGGCGGCGGGACCGTCGATCGGGCGGCGGTACGGGTGGCGATCATGTGACGGTACGACCGCGAGCCCCTGCCTGTGGACGACGCGCCGCACCGACCCCGGCCGACCTGGCAGCATGGCGGAGTGACAGCAGCAACGCACTCCCCTCTCTTCCCGGGCGTCCCGGAGACCGCCGACGCGGTGCTCGACGGGCTCGACCCCGAGCAGCGCGAGGTCGCCCTGGCCCTGCGCGGCCCGGTCTGCGTCCTCGCGGGCGCGGGCACCGGCAAGACCCGGGCGATCACCCACCGGATCGCGTACGGGGTGCGGTCCGGCGTGCTGCCGCCCGCGAGCGTGCTCGCCGTCACCTTCACCAACCGCGCGGCGGGCGAGATGCGCGGCCGGCTCCGCCAGCTCGGCGCGGGCGGGGTGCAGGCCCGCACCTTCCACTCGGCCGCCCTCCGCCAGCTCCAGTTCTTCTGGCCGAAAGCGATCGGTGGCCCGCTGCCCCGGCTCGTGGAGCGCAAGGCCCCGCTGGTCGCCGAGGCCGCCGCCCGCTGCCGGCTCCGGCTCGACCGGAACGAGCTGCGGGACGTCACCTCCGAGATCGAATGGGCCAAGGTCACCCAGACCGTCCCCGCCGACTACCCGGCGGCCGTCGCGCGCGCCCGCCGCGAGGCCCCCCGGGACCCGGCCGAGACCGGCAAGCTCTACGCGATGTACGAGCAGCTCAAGGGCGAGCGCTCGGTGATCGACTTCGAGGACGTGCTGCTGCTCACCGTCGGCATCCTCCAGGACCGGCCCGACATCGCCGAGCAGGTCCGCCGGCAGTACCAGCACTTCGTCGTCGACGAGTACCAGGACGTCTCCCCGCTCCAGCAGCGGCTCCTGGAGCAGTGGCTGGGCGACCGGGACAGCCTCTGCGTGGTCGGCGACGCCAGCCAGACGATCTACTCCTTCACCGGCGCCACCCCCGACCACCTGCTGGACTTCCGCGTCCGGCACCCGCACGCCACCGTGGTCAAGCTGGTCCGCGACTACCGCTCCACCCCCCAGGTCGTCCACCTCGCCAACGGCCTCCTCGACCAGGCCAGCGGCCGGGCCGCCGACCACCGCCTGGAGCTGGTCTCGCAGCGCGAGCGCGGCCCCGAGCCCGTCTACACCGAGTACGCCGACGAGCCCGCCGAGGCCGAGGGCACCGCCCGCCGGGTCCGCGACCTGATCGCCGCCGGCGTCCCGGCCGGCGAGATCGCCGTCCTCTACCGGATCAACGCCCAGTCGGAGGTCTACGAGCAGGCCCTCGCCGACGCCGGCGTCCCCTACCAGCTGCGCGGCGCCGAGCGCTACTTCGAGCGCCAGGAGGTGCGGGAGGCGATCGCCGCCCTGCGCGGCGCGGCCCGCTTCGGGGCGAACGACTCGATCCTCGACGGCGCCGAGGACCTCCCGGCCCAGACGCGAGCGGTGCTTTCCGGCCACGGCTGGAGCACCCGGCCGCCCGCCGGCTCCGGCGCCGTCCGGGACCGCTGGGAGTCGCTGGCCGCGCTCGCCCGACTCGCCGACGACTTCGCCGCCGCCCGCCCCGGCGCCACCCTCGCCGACCTGATCGCCGAACTCGACGAGCGGACCGCCGCCCAGCACGCCCCCACCGTCCAGGGCGTCACCCTCGCGTCCCTGCACGCCGCCAAGGGCCTGGAGTGGGACGCCGTCTTCCTGGTCGGCCTCACCGACGGCATGATGCCGATCACCTACGCCAAGACGGACGAGCAGATCGAGGAGGAGCGCCGGCTCCTGTACGTCGGCGTCACCCGCGCCCGCGTCCACCTCACGCTCTCCTGGGCGCTCTCCCGCTCCCCGGGCGGCCGGCCCGGCCGCGTCCCCAGCCGCTTCCTCAAGGGACTCCGCCCCGGCTCCGGCAGCCGGACCGCCGGGTACGGCGCCACCGGCGGCGGCATCGAGCGCGGCGGCGACCGCGGACCGGCCGCCGCGACCGCCCGCCGCCGCCCGCGCGGCCCGGTCCGCTGCCGGGTCTGCGGCACCACCCTCACCGAGGCCGGCGCGATGAAACTGCTCCGCTGCGAGGACTGCCCCTCCGACATGGACGAGGGCCTGTACGAGCGGCTGCACGCCTGGCGCGACCGGCGCGCCCGGGAGCTCGGCCAGCCCGCGTACTGCGTCTTCACCGAGAAGACGCTCATGGCGATCGCCGAGCGGGTCCCCGCGACCCGGGGCGAGCTCGTGGTGATCGCCGGCGTCGGAGCCCGGAAGCTGGACCGCTTCGGAGCCGACGTTCTCGCCCTCTGCGCGGGCGAAGAGCCAGGTCACGAGGGTGCGGAGGACGAGGAGGACGTCTGATCGAAACTCGTGGGAAAAATAGTTTGCGCCCGCCCCGTCAAGCCCCATAGGTTCTTAACCACGCAACAGCGGCTTCATATGAAGCCCTGTCTCGTGCTGTACTTGTCCAAATGAACATCGAGAGCCCGGCTCGCACCCGAGCTCTCCGAGACGCCGAGAGGAGGCGATTCCAGTGATCAGCAACATCATCAGCACCAACGTCAGCACCAGCACCGTCGTCAGCACCGCCAAAATGACCGATCGCTCGGTCGTCTCCGCCTGCACCCTCGGCCTCTCCGCCGTCGCGCTCCTTGGCAGCGGTCTGCCCGTCACCGGTCTGTCCGGTCGCGGCATGGCCGTCATCGAGCGCAGCGAGCGACCGACCAAGGCACGGGTGGCTGAAGAGGGCAAGGCCGGATTCACGGCCTATGGCTTCGCGGCGGCCGGTGCCGGCAAGCAGCAGACGACGCAGCACCACACGATGTGGGCCTTCCGTGGGCTCGAACCCTGGAGTGATCCAGCCTGACCTGATCAGGCCGGCGCCTTCAGGGCCGCGGAACCCCACCCGGGATCCGCGGCCCTTCTGTTTGTCCCCGAACGGGGACGGCGGAGCGAAGGGGCCTCGGAACACGAGACACCCGGTACCAGCCGAAGACCCGGCCCACCGGCCGGAACGACCAGACGAGGAAAGACACCCGTGCAACTCGAAGCGCACGCCCCGTCCGTACCGCCTTCCGAAACGATCCCCCCGTCCGGCCTCACGGAGGACCACACCTTGACCCCCCTGACATCGCTCACCGCGCTCGACGACGCCATCGAGAACCTCGGCGTCCCCGTCCCGTGCCGTGCCTACGACCCGGAGGTCTTCTTCGCCGAGTCCCCGGCGGACGTCGAGTACGCCAAGTCCCTCTGCAAGACCTGCCCGCTGGTCGCGGCCTGCCTCGCCGGCGCCAAGGAGCGCCGCGAGCCCTGGGGCGTCTGGGGCGGCGAGCTGTTCGTCCAGGGCGTGGTCGTCGCCCGCAAGCGGCCCCGCGGCCGCCCGCGCAAGAACCCGGTCGCGGCATGACCGCCCCCACCTGGGAGGCACCCCACAAGGCCCCCAGGCGAACCGGAACGATCGACCATCCCCTCACGCACGATCCCCAGAAGCAGGCCCCGATGACCACGTCCGCCACCGAGCCCACTCGCTCCGCTACCCCCGACTTCACCCCCGCCGGCGCCTCCGCGCTGCGTCAGAACAGGACCCGCGACATGCAACTCATCCCAGAAGCCCTGGCCCGTGCCCATATGCACGAGCGACAGCGTGAGGCCGAGGCGGAACGTCAGGCCGTGCGCCTGATCGCCGCCCGGCGCATGCAGCGCCGCGCCGAGCGCGTCTCGCTGCGCGCCCGCCGCGCGCTGGCCATGGCCGTCATGCACTGAGCGCCCCACCAGGCGTCCCCGCGGGGGCCGGTCCGAACGGACCGGCCCCCGCGGTGCGTTGCCCCGCCGCGACCGCCCCGCCGGGCTATCGTCACGAGGATGAACGAGCCCCGCGCCGGGGAGGAGCCCGTGGCCTGCGCACGCTGCGGCAGGACCGCCGACATCCTCCCCCTCACCTGGACCTGCTCCGTCGAGAACGGCCGCCGCCAGTACTTCTGCGACGAGTGCGCCCGCGCCCACATCCGGGCCATCGAGAGCCGCCTCGACTCCTCCTGGTGGTGACCGGGCCCCCGGCCCTCAGGCCGCCGGGTCCCCGTCGAACCCCGGCAGCCAGGCCGACAGTTCGTCCCGCAGCCGGACCGTCGCGTTCAGCTGGCAGAGCACCCCGATCGTGGACAGCGTCACGCGGTGGATCAGCAGATACGACGGCGGCAGGTTCAGCTGCCGCCCCAGCTGGTGCGCCGGGGAACGCGGATCGGCGATCCGGGCCGCCTGCGTCCGCAGCCAGCCCCGGGTGAAGACGAAGGACTCCGCCGCCGCCGGCTCGATGATCGGCAGCAGGTAGTCCAGGACCTCGTCCGGGTCCAGCGCCACCGACTCCTTCACGAAACCCTCCTGGCGCAGCACCCCGTACACCGGCTCCGCCTCACCGGCCAGCGCCATCCGCAGACAGGTCCCGATCATCTCCGGAAGACCGCCCGGCAGCCGGTCCACCGTCCCGAAGTCCAGCACCCCGAGCCGCCACCCCGCAGGACCGCCGCCGTCCCCGCCGCCGTCCCCGGCGGCATCGCCGGACGGCAGCAGCCGGAAGTTCCCCGGATGCGGATCGGCGTGCAGCAGCCCCGTCCGCGCCGGACCCGAGAACAGGAACCGGGCCAGCAGCTGACCGGCCCGGTCCCGCTGCTCCTGACTGCCGTCCGCGATCACCTCCGCGAGCGGCACGCCGTCCATCCACTCCGTCACCAGCACCTGCTCCGCCTGGTGCACCACCGCCGGGACCACCACGTCCGGATCGTCCGCGAAGACCTCGGCGTGCTCCCGCTGCGCCCGCGCCTCCAGCGCGTAGTCCAGCTCCTCCGTCACCCGCTCCCGCAGCTCCGAGATCAGCGGCTTCACCTCGATCCCCGGCACCAGCGGCCCCAGCAGCCGGGCGAACCGGCTCAGCTGCGCCAGGTCCGACAGCAGCGCCTCCCCGGCCCCCGGGTACTGCACCTTCACCGCGACCTCGCGCCCGTCGTGCCACACCGCCCGGTGCACCTGCCCGATCGACGCGGCCGCTGCCGGCTTGTCCTCGAACTCCAGGAACAGCTCCCGCCATTCCGCCCCGAGCCGCTCCTCCAGGACCCCGTGCACCGTCCGCACCGGCATCGGCGGCGCCGCCTCCTGAAGCTTCGTCAGCGCCGCCCGGTACGGGCCCGCCACCTCCTCCGGCAGCGCCGACTCGAAGACCGACAGCGCCTGGCCGAACTTCATGGCCCCGCCCTTGAGCTCCCCGAGCACCTTGAACAGCTGCTCCGCCGTGCGCTCCTGGAGCTCCCGGGCGACGAACTCGGCGGACTTGCCGCCGATCCGTTTGCCCAGGCCCCAGGTCGCGCGGCCCGCGAAGCCCAGCGGCAACGCGGCCAACTTGGCGGTCCGGGTGACCGCCTTCCGGGGAAGATCAGACATGCGCCCCTCCAATTCCCAGACTGCCGTGCCGCGCAGGGCTGCGCCCCGCCATTGTGGACCGCGCCTCCCCGGCTGCCGAGACGCCCGCCCCCACCCTGCCGCGCGCGGCACCGCAGGGACAGGCCGGGTGGGGCACCAACCTCTCGGACCGCCACCCCAGGGCCGGCGCCGCCGCCTCCCAGCGCACCCCGGTACTCGCCGGCAGCTCCCCGTCCAGGAACGCCAGCGCGTGCCCCGCCGCGAGCCCCGCCACCGCCGCCGCCAGCGCCACGTCGCACGCCGGCAGCGGATGCGGCGCCCCCGAGCGCCACTGCGCCAGCAGCCGCGGCCACGCCGGGTCCCGGTCCGTCGCCTCCTCCTGGAGGCACCGCGCGCACGCCGTCCCGCCCGGCAGCACCAGCGGCCCCACCACGCCCGTCGCCTCCAGCACCCCCGCGTACAGGTGCGGCGTCCCCGCCGCCATCCACGGCTCCGCCGCCACCGGATCCGGCACCCGCACCCCCAGCCCGTCCCGCGGCGCCACCACCACGAGCGACACCGGCACCCCGCCCGCACCCGGCCCCGCCCCGGCCCGCCGGCCCGCCCGCCGCACCGCCACCGGACCGCGCGCCCAGCGCGCCACCAGCCGTCGCGCCGCCGCGACCCGCCGCTCGCCGACCGCCTCCGCCGGCAGCCCGCCCGGCGCCGTCTCCCACGGCTCCACCCGCCCGCCGTCCACCACCTCCACCTCGCCCACCCCGGCCGCCGCGAGCAGCGC
>JOFO01000066.1 GCA_000721275.1 Microtetraspora glauca
ACGGAGCGATCTTCGCGTCCGCCAGCGCACGCACCGACTCCCGGAGCATCTCGTGCTCCTCGGAGGTCCGGTACAGGTCGAAGTCCTTGCCCATGCTCTCGAGCTCCCTGGAAATGCTTGTGGCACCTGGTCTGTGGCACCCGGGGAACACCCGCGGCACCGCGTATGGCACTGAGTACCCTCAGCAAAACACACTCAGTGCCATGACGCCAGAGCGCCCCGACGGCGGAGTGCCGTCGGGGCGCTGTATGAGACCGCTCGGTTTGTTTCCCGCTAACTCTCCGCATCCGCCAGGTCGGTCTCCTCGCGCAGGCGGCGGGACTCCTCGTACGCCGACGCGAGGTACTTCGCACGCTCCGGCGACAGATCGAGGCCGGTCAGCACCGCGGGGGTGCTGATGCTCGGCAGCACGTGCTGGAGCAGGACGACGACACGGTGCGTCAGGTCGTCGCGTCCGCAAACCACCTGCGACATGGTCTGGATGCCGGCGAACGCGCCGGAGAAGAGTTCCGCCGTGTCCACCACGTTGACGTGGGGCAGGATCTCGCCCCGCGCCTTGGCGACGGTGAGGGCCTCGGCCACCTGGTCCACCCACGCCTGGAACGGCGCCGCGCGGTCCACGCCCGTGGCGCCGCTGTCGAGGGCGAGCGCCACGCTCGCCTGGACCAGCGGATCGGTCTGCAGCCGGTGGGCCAGGAGGAAGCCCTGGTCCACCAGCTCCTGGAGCTTCACGTCCTGCGGTGTCAGGGGCTCGTCGAGCAGCTGCGCGTTCAGCACCCCGACGGCGAGGTCTTCCTTGGAAGCAAAGTGGAAATACAGCGCTCCCTTGGTCACTCCGGCGCGCGCCAGGATTTCCCCGATCGTCGCCCGCTCGTAACCGCGCTCGGCGAAGACGGCCGCCGCCGAATCGAGGATGATCCGGCGGGTCCTGATCGCGCGCGCTTGCTGCGCCAAGGTGCCTCCTGCTGTCTCGCTGTCCGTGCTCACCCTGTGACGTGAAGCATTGAAAAGAAAACCGTACTGTACGTATTCTACGCGCGACCTAACTCGGCGGACCTCGACGGGAAATGCAAGGGGAGTCATGGACCAGAACCTTCAAGGACTGTCAACTCCCGTACCCGCAGAGTTCGTTCACCGAGCCAATCCCGCCGACATCTTGCCGACGGGATGGACGCGCAGTGCGGAGAACCGATTCTCCATAACCGCACGCTGGCCCGCGGAGCACCCCTTCTTCGTACCGCATGCCGGCGACCACCACGACCCGCTCCTGGTCGCCGAGACCATGAGACAGGCAACGATGCTGGTCAGCCACGCGGAATTCGGTGTTCCGGAGGACGATCAGTTCGTCATGTGGGACCTCTCCTACGACGCCGTCGCCGAGGAGATGACCCGTGACGGCGGCCCGGCGGAGATATCCGTCGACCTGCTCTGCTCGGACGTCAAGACCCGGGGCCGGGGACTGCGCGAGATGCGCACCACCCTCGTCCTCAGCCGCGACGGCCGCCGCCTCGCCTCCGGCGGCGGCGGCATCACCTGCACCTCCGCCGCCGCGTACCGCAGGATGCGCGGCGACCGCATGGCCGCCGCGAGCCGCCCGGTGCCGCTGCTGCCCGCCGTGGACCCGCGGACCGTCGGCCGCGACCGCGAGAAGGACGTCGTGCTCGCCCCCGGCGGCACCGAGGGCCGCTGGCGGCTGCGGGTGGACACCACCCACCCCACCCTCTTCCGGCGCGCCAACGACCACGTGCCCGGGATGCTGCTCCTCGAAGCCGCCCGCCAGGCCGCCGCGGCCGCCACCGGCGACCCGGGCCTGCTGCCCGTCGGCCTCGACGCCCGCTTCCACCGCTACGTGGAGCTGGACGAGCCCTGCTGGATCGAGGCCGAGGTCCTGACCGGCCTCCACCGCGCCGGCGTCACGGTCCAGGTCCTCGCCCACCAGGGCGGCACGGCGGTCCTCGACTGCACCCTCACCTCCCCGCAGCGGATTCCGGCGGCCCCCCGCGTCCCCGCCCTCCAGGCCGGCTGACCGCCCGCCGCCGCACCCCGCTCCACCCGCACCGACCGGAAGATCCCATGGGAACCCGCATCCTCGTCACCGGCGCCACCGGCTTCATCGGCGGCCGGGTCGCCGCCGCCGCGGCGGCGCACCCGGACCTCGCCCAGGTGCGCCTGCTCGTCCGGGACGCGGACGCCACGGCCGCCGCCCTCCCGGACGCACCGCCGGCCGGCGGACCCGTCGTCGAGACCGTCCAGGGCGACCTCCGGGACCCCGCGAGCCTGCGCCGCGCCTGCGACGGGATCGACGCCGTCGTCCACTGCGCCTCCGCGATCGGCGGCCCCGAGGACCTGCTGCGCGCCGTCAACGAGCACGGCGCCCGCGACCTCGCCGACGCCGCCGCCCGCGCCGGCGCCGGCCGGATCGTCTCCCTCAGCACCGCCTCCGTGCACGGCCGCGGCCCCTTCCGCGCCGCCGCCCCCGACACCCTCCCGCTCGCGCCCGGCTCGGCGACCAGCCGGACCCGGGCCGCCGGCGAGCGGTACGTCCTCGACGCCGGCGGCACCGTGCTCCGGCCGCACCTCGTCTACGGCACCGGCGACCGGCAGGTCGTCCCCGGCCTCCTGACGCTGCTCGCCGCCCTGCCCGGGCCGCTCGCCGACGCCGGTTCGCTGCACTCGATGGTCGAGGTGGACAGCCTGGCGGGCGCCCTGCTGGGCGCGGCCCTCTCCCCGGCGACCCGGCCCGGCGCGTACCTCGTCTCCCACCCCGACCCGGTCTCCGAGGCCGAACTCCTCGCCGCCGTCACCCCCCTGCTGCCGGAGCGGGTGCGCGACGCGTGGGGCCCGGCCGTGGACCCCGCCGAGGCCCGCGCGCTCCTCGCCGGGAACCCGCTCGCCGCCCACCACCTGGAGCTGTTCGCCGCCGACCACTGGTTCGCCGACGAACGCCCCTGGACCGACTTCGGCCGCGGCCCGGGCCCCGCCTTCACCGCCGCGTTCCCCCGCCACCTGCCCTGGTACCGGCGGCTGCTCGCCGCCCGCGGCTGACCCGGCACGACCCTGCCCGCGCGGGGCCCGTACAGTCGCACCGCACACGACCCACCGCACGAGGCAGGACCCCTCCCCATGGCCCGACTGGCAGGCAGGACCGCGATCGTCACCGGAGCGAGCCGGGGCATCGGGCGCGGCATCGCCGAGCGGCTCGGCCGCGACGGCGCCCTCGTCGCGGTCCACTACGGCAGCGACGAGACCGCCGCCGCCGCGACCGTGGCCGCCGTCGCCGCGGAGGGCGGCCGGGCCTTCTCCTTCCGCGCCGCACTGGACCGCCCCGACGCCGTCGACACCTTCTACGCGGAGCTCGACCGGGGTCTCGCCGCCGCCGGCGCGGGACCGGAGATCGACATCCTGGTCAACAACGCCGGCGCGAGCGGCTCCGGCCGGCTCCACCAGCTCAGCCCCGAGGTCTTCGACCGGCTCTTCGCGGTGAACGTGAAGGCCCCGCTCTTCCTCGTCCAGCGCGGCCTCGACCGCTTCCGCGACGGCGGCCGGATCGTGAACATCTCCTCGCTCACCTCCCGGCACGCCTACCCGGAGTCCGTCACCTACGCCATGACCAAGGGCGCCCTCGACACCATGACCCTGGCCCTCGCCAAGGAACTGGGCCCGCGCGGCATCACCGTCAACACGGTCGCCCCCGGCTTCGTCGCCACCGACATGAACGCCCGCCTCCGCGCCACCCCCGAGGCCGCCGCCGCGCTCGCCGCGCACGCGGCCCTCGGCCGGATCGGGACCCCGGAGGACATCGCGGACGTCGTCGCCTTCCTCGTCTCCGACGACGCCCGCTGGGTCACCGGCCAGTACCTGGCGGCCGGGGGAGGATCCGGGCTCTGAGGCGGGGCCCCGCGTCTAGGCGGCGGGCAGGGGGACGGACGCGGAGAGGACCGTGCCCTCGCCGGGGGCCGATTCGACGGTGAGGGTGCCGCCGAGCTGGTCGGTGCGGGTGCGGATGGCCGGCAGGCCGTGGCCGCGGACGCCGTCGCCGGTGCCGACGGCCGCCGGGTCGAAGCCGCGGCCGTCGTCGGCCACGTCGAGGACCACCTGGTCGTCGAGGTACGTGAGGGTGAGCGCGGCGGTACGGGCGTCCGCGTGCTCCCGTACGTTCGCCAGCGCGCCCTGCGCGATCCGCAGCAGCGCCGACTGGACCCGGTCGGGCAGCCGGCGCGGCGGCACGCCCTCGATGTGGCAGCGGACCGCGAGCCCCGCCGTGGACTCGCGGCGCGCCAGGGCGCGCAGCGCCTCGTCGAGGCCGCCGCCTCCGGCGAGGTCGGCGGGGGCCAGGTCGTGGACGAAGCGGCGGGCCTCGGTGAGGTTGTGCTCGGCGATCTCGCCGGCCGCCCGCACGTGCCGGTGCGCCGTGTCGGGGTCGGTGTGCCAGGTGCGGTCGGCGGCCTGGAGCAGCATCCGCTGGCTGGACAGGCCCTGCGCGAGGGTGTCGTGGATCTCCATGGAGAGCCGCTGCCGTTCGGCGAGGGTGCCCTCGCGGCGTTCGGTCGCGGCGAGTTCGCGCCGGGTGCGGACGAGGTCCGCGATCAGTTCGCGCTGCCGCCGGGTCTGCTCGTCCAGGCGGACGAAGACCGCGACGCAGATGGCGGCGATGGCGGGCGGGGCCAGCAGGATGTCGAACTCGAAGCGGCCCGCGAGCCGCAGCTGGGCGGTGACCGAGACGACGGTGAGCAGCCCGATGAGCACCGCGGCGGCGGGCGGGCGCAGGTTCCGCAGCCCGAGGTAGAAGAGCGGGATCGAGCACCAGGCGAAGCTGGGGGCGAGCAGCACCAGCGCGATCCAGACGGCGGTGCACGCGCCGAGCCAGAGGAGCCGGCGCCGCCGCTCGTGGCCGATCGCGGGTTCGGCGACGTACAGCGCGGCGAGCGCGGCGGCGAGGGCGACGACCCAGGGCGCGATCCCGTCGCCGGTGTGCCGCATCAGGAAGCGGGTCAGCGAGGAGCCGAGCAGCAGGAAGAAGCCCACGTGGAGCAGGACCCGGAACCAGCGCGCCTCCTCGTCGGCCGCCGGATCCGCCACCGCCCCCCGGCCGCCGGCCGGACCCGCGGTCCGCGGGCCGCCTGCCGGGCCCGTCGCCGTTCGCGGGCCGCCGGCGGCTCCCGCGCCTCCGGCCGGTCCCGTCGCCGGCTCCGTACCGCCGTCCCACCGCGCCATGCCGTGCCGTACCTCTCCGCCCGCTGATCGGATGAACGGAGCAAACCTCTCATATCCGCGGGTCCGGGAGGCGCTACAGCCAGCCGTTGCGCCGGAAGCCGCGGTGGATCGCGTAGCACGCCACCGCGATCACGCCGAGGACCAGCGGATAGCCGTAGGTCCAGCACAGTTCCGGCATGTGGTCGAAGTTCATGCCGTACACCCCGCACACCATGGTCGGCACGGCGACGATCGCCGCCCACGCGGTGATCTTCCGCATGTCCTCGTTCTGCGCCACCGTGACCTGCGCCAGATGGGCCTGGAGCACCGAGTCGAGCAGGGTGTCGTACGAGCCGATCTGCTCGGTCACCCGGGCGAGGTGGTCGCTGACGTCGCGGAAGTACGCCCGGATGTCGGGGTCGACCAGCGGCATCGGCCGGGTGGCGAGCGCCGTCAGCGGGCGGGCGAGCGGGGCGACCGCCCGGCGCAGCTCCAGCAGCTCGCGCTTGAGCTGGTAGATCCGGCCGGCGTCGCCGCGGTCCGCCTGGGCGGAGAAGACGGTGTTCTCGATCGCGTCGAGGTCGGTCTGGACGGCGTCCGCGACCGCCAGGTAGTCGTCGACGACGTGGTCCGCCATCGCGTGCAGGACGGCCGAGGGCCCCTTGGCGAGCTGTTCGGGCACCGCCTCCAGCGCCTCGCGCAGCGGGCCGAGGGATCCGTGCCCGCCGTGCCGGATGGTGAGGACGAAGTCGGGCCCGACGAAGGCCATCAGCTCGCCGGTGTCCACCACCTCGCTGGTGGCGGTCAGTTCCTCGTGCTCCACGTACCGGACCGTCTTCAGGACGGCGAACAGCACCCCGTCGTACTCCTCGACCTTGGGCCGCTGGTGCGCGTGGACGGCGTCCTCCACGGCCAGCGGGTGCAGACCGAACAGTTCGGCGAGGCCGGCCAGTTCCTTCTCCTCCGGCTCGTGCAGGCCGATCCACACGAAGCCGTCGCCGCCCCGGCGCACGTACCGGAGCGCGTCCTCGGCGCTCGCGCCCCGCACCGTGCGCCGCACCCCGTCGACGTACACCACGCAGTTGACGACCGAGCTGCCGAGCGGCGAGCGGGCGGGGTGGCTGAGGTCCACCCGGCGGCGGTACGTCCGGCGGACGGCGGTGCGCAGGCGCTGCATGACGGACACGGCGGTACTCCTTCGGCGGGCCGTGGCCCAGTGTGCCACCGGACGGCGCGGAGGATCAGCCCGCCGCCGGGGGTGTGCCGAGGACGCGGTCGAGGTACGGGTTGCGGAAGACGCCGGACGGGTCGAGCCGGTCCCGGAGGGCCGTGAAGGCGTCGAACCGCCCGTAGCGGGGACGCAGCTCCGCCGCGCCGAGGTCGTGCATCTTGCCCCAGTGCGGCCTGCCGCCGTACGACCCGAGGATCTTCTGGCAGGCGTCGAAGTACCGGCGGTACGGCATCCGGTGGTACTGGTGGAAGGCGATGTAGCAGCTCTCCCGGCCCTGCGCGGTGGAGAGCCAGATGTCGTCGGCGGCCGTGAAGCGGACCTCCAGCGGGAACGACACCGGCTCGCCGTGCGCGTCGATCCAGGCCCGCAGCTCCCGCAGCGCGTCCGCCGCGTGGGCGCGCGGGATCGCGAACTCGCCCTCGTGGAAACGGACGTCGCGCACCGAGGCGAAGACCTTGTGCGCGTGGTCGGTCCAGCTCCGCGACGACATCGCGCGCGCGGCGAAGCGGGTGATCGGCGGCACCAGGCGCGGCACGCGGGTGCCGAGCCGGTTCAGGGCCTCGAAGCCGGGGCCGCTGACCGCCTCGTCGAGCCGCCGGGAGAGGGAGCCGATGGGGGAGAGGGGCGTGTCGCCGGGCAGCCGGCGGAAGCGGCGGGTGAGGGCCGTCTCGCTGTGCGGGAACCAGAAGAACTCGAAGTGGGCGTTCTCCGCGACGAGTTCGTCGATCCGCTCCAGGGTCTCGGCGACCGGCAGGGCGGTGTCCCGGGCGTGCAGGGCGTACAGCGGGACGGTCTGGAGGGTGACCTTGGTGAGGACGCCGAGCGCCCCGAGGCCGACCCGGGCGGCGGCGAACAGCTCGGGCCGCTCGTCCGCCGAACAGACCGTCACCGAGCCGTCCGCCAGGACGAGTTCGAGCTCCCGCACCTGGGTGGCGATGCCGCCGAAGCGGACGCCGGAGCCGTGGGTGCCGGTGGAGATCGCGCCGGAGACCGTCTGCCGGTCGATGTCGCCCATGTTCTCCAGGGCGAGGCCGTACGAGGCGAGCAGCGGGTTCAGCTTCCACAGCGGCATGCCCGCGCCGACGGTGACGAGCCCGGTCTCCGGGTCGACCGCGTGCACGGCGTCGAGCCGGTCCAGCCGGAGCTGGACGTCCGGGGCGACCGCGACGCCGCTGAAGGAGTGCCCGGAACCGACCGCCTTGACCCGCAGCCCGTCCCGTACCGCGTCCTTCACCGCCGCGGCGACCTCCTCGGTGCGGGCCGGGTGCAGGACCCGCCGGGGGCGGGCCTCCTCGTTGCCGGCCCAGTTGCGCCAGACGCCGCCGTTCTCGCTGCTGCTCATGCCGGGCGTTCCCTTCGGGCCGGGGCGCGTCGCGCCAGGCGGGTTACCGCCGGTTCTCTCGTGACCGGAAGCGTGGACTTGGACGCCTGTCCAAGTCAAGGGTCCTGGAGTCTTGACTTGGACGCACGACCAAGAGACCGTGACGGCGTCGCCTCCCGGTCCACGAAAGGCCGCCCGCCATGGCAAGCGCCCGCCCCGCCGCCGACGCCGAGCCCGGAGGAGCCGTGCCCGCAGGGACGGGGCCGGCCCCTCGCCCCGCCGGGTTCGCCGACCTGGAGAAGGCGACCGCCGGGCTCCAGCCGCCGTTCGCCGTCGTCGACCTCGGCGCCCTCCGCGCCAACGCCGCCCAGATGACCCGCCGCGCCGCCGGGAAGCCGATCCGCCTGGCCAGCAAGTCGCTCCGCTGCCGCGCCCTCATCGACACCGTCCTGGCCGGCCCCGGCTTCTCCGGCGTCCTCGCCTTCACCCTCCCCGAGGCGCTGTGGCTCGCCGCCCACGACCCCGGCCTCGACGTCCTCGTCGGCTATCCGACCGCCGACACCGACGCGCTCGCCCGGCTCGCCGCCGACGCGGACGCCGCCGCCCGGATCACCGTGATGGTCGACTCCGCCGAACAGCTCGACCCGCTCACCGCCGCCGCCGGCCCCTCCGGCCCCCCGATCCGGGTCTGCCTCGACCTCGACGCCTCGCTCCGCCTGCTCGGCGGCCGGGTCCACCTCGGCATGCGCCGCTCGCCGCTGCACGCCCCCGCGCAGGCGGCGGCGCTGGCCCGCGCCGTCGTCGCCCGCCCCCGCCTGCGGCTCGTCGGCGTGATGGCGTACGAGGGGCAGATCGCCGGCGTCGGCGACGACCAGCCGACCCAGGGCCGCCCGATGCGCACCGCCGTCCGCGCGGTCCAGCGGCTCTCCGCCCGCGAGCTGCGCGCCCGCCGCGCGGCCGTCGTCCGGGCGGTCCGCGAGGTGGCCCCGCTGGAGTTCGTCAACGGCGGCGGCACCGGCAGCCTGGAGACCACCGCCGCCGAGCCCGCCGTCACCGAACTCGGCGCCGGTTCGGGGCTGTACGCTCCCGCCCTCTTCGACCACTACCGGGGCTTCAGCCCGCTGCCCGCCGCCTTCTTCGCGCTCGCGGTCGTCCGCCGTCCCGCACCCGGGCACGTCACCGTCCTCGGCGGCGGCTGGACCGCCTCCGGCGCCCCCGGCCGGGACCGGCTGCCGGTGCCGGTCCATCCGGCGGGGCTGCGGATGCTCGGCACCGAGGGCGCCGGCGAGGTGCAGACCCCGCTCACCGGGCCCGCCGCCGACACCCTCCGGTTCGGCGACCGCGTCTGGTTCCGGCACGCCAAGGCGGGCGAGCTGTGCGAGCGCGTCGACACCCTCCACCTCGTGGAGCACGACCGGGTGGTCGACGAGGTCCCCACCTACCGCGGCGAGGGCAGGGCGTTCCTCTGAACGAGGCCCCGGCCGCCGCGCGGTACGGTGACCGTCCCGCGCCCAGCCCCCGCCGGCCCCCGTCCCGAGGAGACCGCCCCATGCCCCGACTCTCCGCCGCCGAGCGCCGCGAGCAGCTGGCGGAGGCGGCGATCCAGGTCATGATCCGGGACGGGGTCGCCGAGACCACCACGCGCGCGGTGGTCGCCGAGGCCGGGGTGCCGCTCGGCGCCTTCCACTACTGCTTCCGCTCCAAGGAGGAGCTGTTCCAGACCGTCATCGAACGGATCATGGAGCGGAACCTCCCGCCCGCGAACCTCGCGCACCCCGAGGGCGCCACGCCCTTCGAGAAGGTCCGCGCGATCCTGCGGGTCTACTGGGAGGGCGTCCGGGCCCGCCCGGCCGAGCACCTGGTGACGTACGAGGTCACCCAGTACGCGCTCCGCCGGCCCGGCCTCGCCGACCTGGCCCGCCGCCAGTACCGGCACTACCTCGACGTCAACCGCGCCCACCTGGAGTCGATGGCCCGCGCGGCCGGCCTCGCCTGGACCGTCGACCTCGCGGTCCTCGCCCGCCACGGCCTCGGCGTCCTCGACGGCCTCACCCTCACCTGGCTCGTCGACCGCGACGACGCCGAGGCGCTGGCCGCGCTGGACGAGTACGCCCGCTACCTCGCCTCGGTCGCCGTACCGCTGCCCGCGCCGGACGCACCGAACGCGTCTGACATCGAACGCACCTGACGCACCGGACGCACCGAAGCAGCCTGACGCACCGGACGCGCCCCGTCCGTGACGCGGCAGGGGGTCAGCGCTCCTCGGCGCCCGGAACCCGGGTCGTCTCCTTGACCGTGTACGTGGCCGCCGGCTCCCGGGGCGCGTCGCCCGCCTTCATCTCGCGTGTCTCGGCCTTGAGGATGCGGGCCGCCTTGCCGGCGTTGCGGGCCAGCTCGGGGAGCTTCCGCGCGCCGACCACCAGGGCGACGACGATCAGCAGGATCGCGATCTCGCTCATACCGAACACGCGGGGACACTCCTGGCGGGGGACGGGACGGGGACACCGGTCGGCCGGTCGGACCCGCGTCAATCTACAGGTGCGTAGAAGAACCGGGTAGGGTCGCCCCCCGAACGCTGCACGACGCCCGGGTGACCCGGGCGAGCGGCCGGGAACGGCGAGGGGGACGACGGATGAAGAAGCGGGACGCCGGAGCGGTGGAGCCCGGCGGCGGGCGGCGGCGCGGCCAGGGCGAGCTGGAGGCCCAGGTCCTCGCGGCGGTCCGCGCCGCCGGCGGGCCGGTCACGGCGGGCGGCGTCCGGGAACGGCTCGGCGGGGGACTCGCGTACACCACCGTCATCACCATCCTCACCCGCCTCCACGCCAAGGGCGCCGTGGCCCGGGAGCGCGCGGGCCGTTCCTTCCAGTGGACCGCCGTCGCCGACGAGGCCGGGCTCGCGGCCCTCCGCATGCGCCGGCTGCTCGACGGCGAGGGCGACCGGCAGGCCGTCCTCACCCGCTTCGTGACCACCCTCCCCGCCTCCGACGAACAGCTCCTCAGGGAACTGCTGGCCCGCGCCGAGGAGGAGGGCGAAGACGGGGAGCCTCCCGTGCCGGGCGGCGGCGGGGGGAGGGGCTGACGCCGTGGGACTGCTCGTGTTCCTGCCGCTCGTGCTGCCGCTGACCGCCTGGCCCGTCGCCCGCCTCGCCGAGCACCACCTGCACCCGCGCACCGCGACCCGGCTGCTCACCGCCGTCGCCGCGCTGCTCGCCGTGTGCAGCACGCTCTGCCTCGCGCTCCTCATGGTCGTCGGCACCGCCCAGCTGCCCGGCAACCCGCTCCCCGACGCCTGGTCCGACCCCGAGGTGCGGGCGGCCCTGCCGTACGACGAGATCGCGGGCCGCGCGGCGATCCCCGCGCTCCTCGCGGTGGTCCTGGCCTGCGGGCGGACGCTGCTGCGCCACGGGGCCGTCCGGCGGCGGGCCGCCCGCGCGCTCGCCGGACTGCCGGAGCGCACCGTCGCGGTGCTGCCGGACCCGGTCCCGTACGCGTACGCCCTCCCGGCCCGGGCGCGCCGGTCACCGGGCCGGGTCGTGGTCAGCCGGGGCATGCTCGCGCGGCTCGCCCCGGCCGAGCGGCGGGCGCTCTTCGCCCACGAGCGGGCCCATCTGGCGGGGCGTCACGACCGGCTGCTGCTGGTGGCCCGGCTGGCCGCCGCCGCCCACCCCTTCCTCCGTCCGCTGCGCACGGCCGTCACGTACTCGGCCGAGCGGTGGGCGGACGAGGAGGCGGCGGTACGGGTCGGCAGCCGGCGCGTGGTGGCCCGGGCCATCGGGCGGGCGGCGCTGGCGTCCGGCGGCGCGGGGCCGGCCGTCCTGCCGGCCTTCGCGGTGGCCGGGCCGGTGCCGCGCCGGGTGGCCGCGCTCCTGGCGCCGCCGCCCCCGGCCGCGCGCGCCTGGCCGCCGGTCTGCACCGCCGTCGGCCTCGCCCTGTGGGGCGCCGTCGCCGGTGCCGCCGTCTCGGCGCTCGCCTCGGCGAACTCGGCGGTGACGCTCTACGCGGTGCTGCGGGCGGCCACCCCGCTCTAGGTGATGAGCCGTCCATGTCCGGCCAGGCGGGCGTACTTCAGAGGTCGAACTCGTGCGGGGGCAGGCCGAGCGCGAAGCACGCCTCGCGGACGACGGCCCGCTCGGCCGGGTCGAAGTGTCCGTCGGCGCCGCCGATGACGATGCCGATCTGGACGACCGCCCGCGCCTCGGCCGGCTTCTTCGCCGCCTTCGCGACCTCCTGGAGCACGGCGACCTTCCCGAAATCGAAGTCGGCGGCCAGGCGGTCGAGCTGGGCCTCGAACCGCCGCTGGAGGTCGCCCGCGTCGAAGTTCCGCAGCACCTCGTTGGCGGCGATCAGCTGGGCCACCCGCTGCCGTTCGGCCGGGTCCACGGTCCCGTCGGCGGCGGCCACGAGCGCGCACATCGCCATGCTCGCGTCCCGGAAGGCGCCGCTGGTCAGCTCGTTCTTCCGCGCGGTCAGCTGGGTCTGCATGGTCGAGGCGGACTCCTTGATCCGGTCCCACAGCGCCATGGTCGGCTCACACTCCCTCGGTCGGACGTCCCATCGAACTTCTACAACGCTGTAGAAGTTAGCAGCCCGTCATTCCCCGGCGGTCACCAGGGGCGTTCGGCGGGGTCACCCGATGGTGTGCACTCTCCCCGTGCGCCGGGGGCGTACGCCTCGGCAGCGGTCCGGAGCGGGTGCGCCGGCTCCCTACACTCCGCGCACATGTCGCTCTGGCTGCTCAACCACCTCAGCTCCCTGACCCTCGCCGTCATCCTCGTCGGCGGCACCGTCGCCCTCGCCGTCACGGGCAGCGTGCTGCTCCGCCGCCGCCATCCGTCGCTCGCCGAGGGGGAGCACAACGACATGGTCGGCGTGACCCTGGGGATGTTCGGCGCGATCTACGGGATCATCCTCGCCTTCGTCATCGTCACCCTCTGGACCCAGCTGGAGAGCACCCAGACGATCGTCGCCTCCGAGGCCACCGACGTCGCCCTCATCGCCCGCGACGCCGCCGCTTTCCCGCCGCACGTCCGCGCCGGCCTCGACGCCGCCCTCCACGACTACGTGCACGCGGTCGTCGAGAAGCAGTGGCCGCTGATGCGCGAGGGCGTGCCGCAGTACGGCGCCACCGAGCGCAGCCTCGTCGCCGCCTTCGACGTCCTCCAGGCGTACGACCCCGCGAGCGCGCGCGAGGAGGTCTTCTACGAGGAGGCCGTCGCCCGCCTCAACGACGTCGCGGCGCAGCGCCGCGCCCGCATCACCATGGCCGAGCAGGAACTCCCGCCGCTGCTCCAGGTGCTGGCCTTCGGCGGCGCCCTCGTCCTCGTCCCGCTGACCTTCCTGTACGGGATGCGGCGGCTGCGGATCCAGGTGCTGTTCGTCGCCTCCGTCGCCGCCCTGATCGGCTTCAGCCTGCTGCTCGTCCTCGTCCTCGACCGGCCCTTCGCCGGCGAGCTGAGCGTGAGCCCCGCCCCGTACAAGGAGGGCGCGCTGGCCCGCTACTGGACCGACTGACCCCCACCCGTCCGGCCGCCGCCGGGTGGCCGGCGCGCCCGCCGCGGCGTCTCATGGCGGAGACCGTCCGCGCGCGGGCGGCGGCCCGGCCGGACGCGGCGGGGGAGACCGGCGAGGCGGGGCGGGAGGCGCGATGGCGTGGGCGGACCGGGTGCGGGACCTCCGTGCCGGCGCCGAACGGCGCTTCCCCGTCCTCACCGAGGTCACCGAACGGCTCGTCGGCGGCCAGCTCCTCGACGCCGGCACCCGGCTCGCCGCCCAGGCGTTCCTCGCGGCCGTCCCGTTCCTCTTCGCCCTCGCCGCCTTCGCGCCCGCCTCGGTGCGCGACCAGCTCCGCGAGTCGCTGCGCGCCATGTTCGGCCTCAGCGGCGCCTCCGACCAGCAGCTCCAGCAGGTCTTCGACCGGAGCGCCGACGACGCCGTGCGGGAGACCACCGGCGTGGTCGGCGCGCTGATCGCGCTCGTCTCCGCCACCAGCTTCAGCCGCGCCATGGCCCGCGTCTGCGAACGCGCCTGGGGACTGCCCCGGGCCGGCACCCGGATCGCCGCCTGGCGGTGGGCGGTCTGGCTGCTCGCGCTGGTGCTCGTCGTCCTCCTCCAGGCGCCGATCCGGGACGGCTTCGGCGCCGGCGCCTGGCTCGGCGTCCCGCTCTTCTTCGTCCTCGCCACCGGCGTCTGGCTGTGGACCCAGCACCTGCTCCTCGCCAAGCGCGTCCCCTGGCTGCCGCTGCTGCCCGGCGCGCTGCTGGGCGCCGCCTCCTCCACGGCCCTCGGCGTCACCGCCCGCTTCTACATGCCGGGGGCGCTCAACCGGGCCCTCGCCGAGTACGGCTCCCTCGGGCTCGTCCTCACCCTGCTGTCCTGGCTCATCGTCGTCTGCGCGGCGCTCACCTTCGCGTTCACCATCGGCGCCGTCCTCGCCCGCGAACCGGCCCTCGCCCGGCTCCTCGGCACCGACCGGATCCGTCCGACGGCCCCCGCCGCCCCCGGGCCGACGGCCCCGCCCGCGCGCGAGACATGAGCCCACCCCCGACCGAGGAACCCGCCCCGCCCGGACGGCGGTCCCCGGCACGCCTGACGGGTGAGCGTGCGCCCCGGCCGGCCCAACCGGGGGGCGCGCGAGTGGTGGGGTGCCCGTACCGCTCCGAGACTCCCCGCATGACCAACCACACGACGCGCCCCCCGGCGCGCCCCCGGCGACGCGCCGGATCGACGGGACTCGCGTGCGCGCTCGCGCTCGCGTCCGTCCCCGCCCTGATGCTCGGCCCGGCGGCGGTGCCCGCGGCGGCGGCCGGCCTGCCGGGCGGGCTCGGCCCGTGCGTGGCGGGCGATCCGCCCGGCTGCCCGACCCCCTTCCCGCCGATCGACAACGACCCGGTCAAGGGCCGGGACGACGCGATCAACGTCTTCGTCGGCGACGACTTCCTGGTCCGCGGCCGGGCCGCCGAGGCCGAGGGCCGGGTCGTCGTCCTCGACGCCTTCGACATGAACAAGGCCGAGGGCGGCGTCTACAACGTCGGCGAGGTCGGCGTCGGCTCGAAGGTGCCGCCCTCCGTCGGCGCGGACTGGCTCACCACCGGCGGGGACATCACCGTCGCCGCCGGCCAGCGGCTGCTGGCCGAGGCCGGGACGGTACGCCACGCCGGCACCGTCACCGGCGAGGTCCGGGCGACGCTCACCGAGGACGCCCGGGCCGTCGAGCCGTACGCCGGACTGCGCGACCGGCTGACCGCGGCGAGCCAGTGCTACGCGCGCGTGGACGGCGCCCCGCGCACCCCCACCGGCACCGCCGTGAACCAGGGCGGCCAGACGCTCTTCACCGGCGACGGCAGCTCCGCCCTCCAGATCTTCCACGTCGACTTCGACATGGTCGCCGCCGACGGCGGCCAGCAGGGCGTCGTCTTCACCGGCATCCCCGACGGCGCGACGATCCTGGTGAACGTCCTGGGCGCCGCCCGCACGATCAACACCTACAGCGGCGGCATCGCCGACACCGACGACCCGCTCAACGCCCACCGCGAGCGGCTGCTGTGGAACTTCCCCGACGCCACCACGGTCGGCCTGAACGGCACCGGCCAGTTCCAGGGCAGCTTCCTCGTCGGCAACCAGGCGTCCACCACGACCGTCACCCTGCCCGGTGTCAACGGCCGCTTCTTCACCACCGGTTCGCTCACCCACACCAGCGCCGCGTCGGGCGGCGGCGGCCAGGAGTTCCACGCCTACCCGTTCACCCCGACGAACCTCCCCGACTGCGACGACACGCCGAACACCGTCACCGGCCAGGTCCGGGTGGTGAAGAGGGACGCCGAGAGCGGCGAACCGCTGCCCGGCGCCACGTTCCGGCTGTGGGAGGAGACCAACGGCGTCGCCGGCCTCCAGACCGAGGGCGCCGACCCGGACACGGCCGTCGGCGAGCCGTGCGTGACCGGCGCGGACGGCCTGTGCGCGCGGACCGTGGAGCCGGGGACGTACTACTGGCAGGAGACCGCGGCCCCGGCCGGGTACGACCCGCCGGCGAACCCGGTGGCCGGACCGCTGGTGCTGACCGCGGCGAACGCGCCGGCGGGCGTCACCGCGGAGGCCGTCAACTCCCGTACGCCGGTGCCGCCGGGAACCGGCGCGGTGCGGCTGCTGAAGACCGACGCCGACAGCGGGATGCCGCTGCGCGGGGCGACCTTCGAGCTGTGGGAGGAGACCAACGGCGTCGCCGGCCTCCAGACCGCCGGGGCCGTCCCCGACACGCGCGTCGGCGCCCCCTGCACCACCGGCTTCGCCGGCATGTGCGACTTCGGCGACCTCGACCACGGCACGTACTACCTGCGGGAGACCGCCGTCCCCGACGGGTACGCGCTGCCGGTGGACCCGGTCACCGGACCGTACGTGGTCGGCGCCGAGCAGGAGGTCGTCGTCGTCACCCTGGACAACCGGCGCGGCGACGACCCGGGCCCCGGCCCCGACCCGTGCGAGCCGAAGGGCTACGGCGACGAGGGGTACGGCGACGAGTGCCCCGGTGGCGAGCCGCGCGGCACCGCCGTCTGACCCGGAAACACCCTCCGGGGGCGGGCGGCGACGGCCGCCCGCCCCCGCGGCCGTGTCAGGGGGAGCGCGGGGCGCCGGTGCTGTCGCCGGGAACCAGCGCGGGCAGCAGGGCGGGGAGCGGCGGCCCGGGGCGCGGGTCGCGCGCCGCGCCGGACGCGGCGCCGAGGGCGAGGGCGACGGCCTGCCGGGCCATCTCCCGCTGGGGGAGGACCACGCTGGTGAGCGTCCGGCCGGAGAGCACGCCCGCCGGGGTGTCGTCGTGGGCGACCACGGACAGGTCGCCGGGGACGCTACGGCCCAGGGCGCGGGCGGCCTCCACGGCGGCGACGGCCAGGACGTCGTGGGTGGCGAACAGCGCCGTCGCCTCCGGGTGCGCCCGCAGCGCGTCGAGGGCCGCGGCCAGGCCGCCCCGGAAGGTGGGGTCGGCGGCGGTCCGCACGGCGCCGGGCGGAAGCGGGAGGCCGTCCTCCGCGAAGACGCGCAGGAAGCCGGCGGCACGGACGGTGTGCGCGGGGCTGGCGAGGACGAGGGCCCGCTCGTGGCCGAGCTCCCGCAGATGCCGGCCGGCGAGCCGGCCGCCGTGCCCGTAGTCGACCGTGACCACCGGGAAGCCGTCCGGCAGCGCGGCCTCCCAGGCGCACAGCACCACCGGGAAACGGGCGTCGGCGAGGAGCGGCAGATGGCCGGTGAGCCCCTGGTCGCCGGCGATCAGCAGGGCGTCGACGGACCGGGCGGCGAGCGCGGTGAGGTGGCGCCGGGCCCGCTCGCCGTCGAGGCGGGTGGTGCAGAGCAGCAGCCGGTGGCCGCGCTCCTCCAGCGCGTCCTCGACCTCCTCGACCAGGCCGGCGTAGAAGGGCGCGGAGACGGTCGGCACGAAGAGGCCGACGGTACGGCTGCTGCCGGTGGCCAGCGAACGGGCCACCAGATTGGGCACGTACCCGAGTTCGGCGATCGCGGCGCGGACCCGGGCCTCCGTCGCGGGGCGGACCGCGACGCGTCCGGTGACCACGTTGGAGACGGTCTGCTTGGTGACGCCGGCCCGCTCCGCCACGTCCTGCATGGTGACCATGACGCCCCCGCCGCCCCCCGCCCCGCTGTCCCGGTCCCGCCAGGCTCGCAACGTAACCGGGCCCCCACCTGCGGTCAAGGCGCCCACGGCCCCGCCCGGCGCTCCAACTCCCTTGCGGCAGAAGGAAGAAGGCCGACGCACGAGGTCTTGTTTTACCGGTCAAATGCGCCCTAGGGTCCGTGCCACCAGCGGCTCGACTCTCCTCCACCCCAGGGAGTTCTCGTGCACCTTCCGCGCAGCGGCTTCGTCAGCGCGCTCGCCGCGGCGGCCCTCGCCGTCACCGCCCTCGCCACCGCCCCGCCGGCCGGCGCCGGCCCCGCGCCGGCCGCCCCCGCGTCCGCCACCGCCACGTACACGGTCACCGTCGGCGCCAAGGGCGCCTGGAACCGGCCCGACGACACCCCGGCCAGCCCCTACATCGACAAGGACGGCACCTTCTACTACCAGCAGGCCCACGCCCTGTACGGCGCGAACGACCCCCGCAAGTGGAGCTTCTACACCGGCACCGACTTCGACTCCGCCACCCGCTCGTCCGCGATCAGCGACGCCGTGAACCCGGCGAACCCCGCCGACCGCAACGACGACACCACCTGGCGCTGCAACAACAGCGTCACCGGCGTCGAGTCCACCCCCGCCCCCGCCGGCAGCGGCTACGCCCACCGCAACTACTGCGACCTGACCGGCATGTGGGTCGACCCGGACACCGGCGACTGGTACGGCCTCGTGCACAACGAGTTCACCCCGCAGCCCTTCGCCGACGGCGTCCACTACGACGGCATCGACTACGCCGTCTCGAAGGACCAGGGCCGGACCTGGACCGTCAAGGACCACGTCATCACCTCGCCGTACAGCACGAAGCGCGGCGACACCGCCGCCTTCCCGCAGCAGACGTACCACTACGGCACCGGCGACCCGCGCCTCTTCGTCGACACCGCCTCCGGCTACTTCTACGCCTTCTACGGCTCCCGGATCGTCAACAAGGGCGGCGGCTGGGCCGCCTTCTACGGGCACGTCGCCCGCGCCCCCATCTCCGGGAAGATGGCGCCCGGTTCGTGGCGCAAGTGGTACGACGGCGCCTGGAGCCAGCCGGGCGTCGGCGGCCGGGAGTCCACCATGGTCCCGGTCGGCGCGGGCAGCACCACCGGCTACGTGCCGAAGGAGAAGGAGTACGACCCCGCCCGCGCCGGCACGGTGAGCCAGCAGGTCGCCGCCGGGCTCACCCCCGCCACCTCCCCGCTCTTCGTCATGGACATCACCTACAACGCCTACCTCGGCCTGTACATCGGCGAACCGCAGGCCGTCGACCAGAGCGGCAACGCCCCGCAGGAGATCTACGCAACCCGCGACCTGACCACCCAGAAGTGGTTCCGGCTCGGCGACACCGGGAGCTACCGCACCGCCTCCTGGTACCGCTGGTTCCTCGACGCCGGCAACCGCACCGCCTCCGGCATCGTCGGCAAGGACTTCCGCGCCTACTGCTCCTTCGGCTGCTCCGGCGGCGCGAGCGCCGAATACGTCAACCTCAGCATCGGGACGAACGAGCCCGCCGCGCCCGTCGACACCGGCCGCGCCTACCGGATCGCCGCCGCGGACGGCCGGGTCCTGGCCCAGGTCGCCGGCGGCTCCGCCACCACGTCCACCGCGGCCGCCACCGGCTCCGCCCTGGAGCACTGGACCTTCACCGCGAAGGGCGACGGCGCGTACCGCATCGCCAACACCGCCACCGGCGGCCTGCTCGGCGTCGCCTCCACCGGGCCCGCCACGCGCGCGTGGGGCACGCGCCCGACGGTCGCGCCGGCGGCCTCCGGCACCGGACAGGACTGGTTCGTGATCCGCGGCGCCTCCGCCGCCGACAACACCCCCACCGGCACCGTCAAGCTGGTCAACCGCTACAGCGGCCTCGTCCTCGGCCTCTCCGCCGCCACCGCGCGCGCCGCCGAGACCGTGCCCGCCCGCAGCTGGACCGACACCACCGGCTCCCCGGTCGGCGCCGGCCGCACCGCCGCCGAACAGACCCTCACCCTCACCCCGGTCGGCGACGCCCCGCGGACCGTCACCCTCACCGCCGGCGGCAAGGCCCTCGACAACCCCGACAGCAGCACCGCCGAAGGCACCGGCCTCGTCACCTGGACGCCGAACGGCGGCGCCAACCAGAAGTGGACCCTCGTCCCGCACGCCGACGGCGGCTACACCCTCCGCAACCACGCCTCCGGCAAGTGCGCCGACGTCGAGAGCGGATCCACCGCCCCCGGCGCCCGGATCATCCAGTGGACCTGCCACGGCGGCCCCCACCAGCGCTGGACGCTCAAGGGCCTCCCCGACGGCACCTCCACCCTCACGTCCGTCCGCAGCGGCCTCCTGCTGACCACCGCCTCGACGGCGAACGGCGCCCGCGTCACCCAGCAACCCGACACCGGCGCCGCCCTCCAGCACTGGACGACGACCGGCTGACCGGGCACGGCCCCCAGGCCCGGCGCGGAGAGCCGTCCGCGCCGGGCCCGGGCCCCTGGACCGCGCAGGGTCGTGGCGATGCCGGCCGGCCCTCCTTCACGAGGGCCGTGCGTCCGGGCCGGCGGTCAGCGGTTGAGGACGTCCTCGATCGTGGCGGCCACGTGCTGGGCCTGGAGGTCGCGGCCCTTCTCGTTGGGGTGCGCGTACCAGGGAATCTTCGTGCCGAGGAGGTCGAGCTTCGAGTCCTCCAGCAGGCCGCCGATGCCCCGGGCGGCGCCGTCGCACGCCGTGTTGCCGCCGGTGCGGGCGTAGAGGTCCACGAAATCGGCGCCCTCGTTCGCGGCGGTCTTCTTCATGACGTCGTCCAGCCGCTTCTGCACCTGGTCGAGGAGCGGCAGCGCGTCCTCGGGCACGTCGACGAACGGCAGTTGCGACTGTCCGGGGGCCGCCTTCAGGCACTTGGTGGTGTCCTGGGGCACGAGCCTGGGGTAGCCGACCAGGACGCGCTCGGCGTCCGGGGCGAAGTAGCCCGCGCGCATGAGCAGTTGCTCCAGGTCCGCCTCGACCTGGTCGAACTTGTGGTCCAGCCACGCCTTTCCGTCTTCCGACTCGAAGAAGTCCTTGCACTCGGCGGCGGGCTTGTCGCGGTCCACCGGTTCTCCCGGCAGCAGGGGGTGCTTGCGGAGTTCGTCGGAGCACTGCTTGAGGATGCTGGTGAAGCCCAGCGTGTTGCCGCCCATGCCGCCCACGACCAGCTGGGTGTCGTCCTTGAGCGCTTCCTGCTGGGCCGGCAGCGTCCCGGCGCCGAACGGCAGTTCCTGCTCCTGCCAGAAGTGCTCGACGAGCGCGCCTCCGCAGGAGACGTCCGCCTGGACCTGGAGGGTGATGTTCTTGTCCTTGAAGGTCCGGGTGGCGACGGCGGGATAGTTCTCCGTCGCCTGGAAACACCAACCCCTTTCGCTGTCCGTGTCGTTCACGGGGGAGATGCCGAAGCTGGCGGTGTAGGAGTCGCCGAAGAAGACGGTCGGCACCGGGTCGGCGGGCGCCGCGGCGGTGGCCCCCGCCGGGACGGCGAGCGCCAGGCAGCTGCCCAGCGCGAGGGCGACGGCGGCCGGCCGCCGCGTCTTGGGAGTGGTGGTCGTCTTGCGCGTGGCCGAAGACATGGATGTGCCCTTCTGGTGAGCCCGCGAGGCAGAGCGAGCGGAAAGCAACGCTCCGTATTCACGCACATGCGGACGGTGAGACTCCAGTTGGCTCGCGCCGCAACAGCGCGTTCTCGGACGCGGCACTCGGGTGCGCCGAACGTGCCTGGTCCTGAGCGGTGTCGACGCGGACGGGCGAGGTGCTGGCAGGTGTACGCCACATCTGTCGTCCTCTTGACCGAGGTGAGGTCGCTCGTTCGAAGGCGAGTGATCGTTTCTGCGATGGGACGGCGGCGGCGCCCCCGCGATGCTCTCGGCGTCCGGCCCGCGCCCGCAGGCCGGAAGACGCCTGCTCGACCGCTTCCTGGAGGTGGCCCCTCGTGGTCCTCGTCATCGTCGTCGCCGTCCTGGCCCTGCTCGCCGGCCTGGCGGCCAACCGCTGGCTGCGGCCCCGGCTGGTCGGGGACGACGACGACACGGGCATGGGCGTGAAGGACCTCGTCGGACCGCTCCTGACGATGACCGTCCTGCTGCTGTCGTTCGTCCTGGTTACCGCCAACGGCTCCTTCGGCAAGGCCGAGGTGGCCTCGCGCGGCGAGGCCCGCGCCCTCGACCAGCTGGTCGAGACCGCCGAGTACGCCCCCGTGGCCCAGCGGTCCCGCATCCAGGCCGACGCCGTCTGCTACGCCCGCGCCGTCCGCGAGCAGGAGTGGCCGGCCATGGGCGACGGCAAGGGCTCGCCGGCGCCGAGCGTGTGGTCGACGGACTTCCGGAAGACCTTCCGCGCCCTGGAGGGCAAGCCCGTCTTCGGCATGCTGGTCGCCGCCGACAGCAAGCGCTCCGACGAGCGCGAGGAGCGCCTCACCCAGGCCACCGCGAGCATCCCCAGCGCCATCATGTGGTTCCTGCTCGCCACCCTGCTCATCACCGTGACCGCGCTCGGGATCTGCCTGCCCCGCCGCAACAACCGCGGACAGATCATCACCCTCGTCGTCATCACCGCCCTCCTCACGACGGCGCTGTGCATCATCCGCGACGTCGACCGGCCCTTCGGCGGCATCATCGACGTCCGGCCCACCGCCATCACCGAGGCCGAACGCCAGGCCACCCGCGACTTCACCACGAACCACCCGGCCGCCGACCTCCCCTGCGACGAGAAGGGCAACCGCCGCGCCGTCTGAGGCGGTGGTGCTACAACCAGTCCTTCCGCTTGAAGACCACGTACAGGCTCGTGCACACCACGGCCATCAGCAGCACCGCGAACGGATAGCCGCCCGCCCAGTGCAGCTCGGGCATGTGGTCGAAGTTCATGCCGTAGATGGTGCCGACGAGGGTGGGGGCGAAGAGGATGGCGGCCCACGAGGAGATCTTCTTGATCTCCTCGTTCTGCTCGAAGCCCGCCTCCGCCAGCGCCCGCATCTCCGCGTTCTGCTGCTGGGTCACCAGGGTCGCGTTGACGGTGAGGATCTCCGTGAGGGCCTGGCGGAAGCCGTCGACGCGCTCGCTGGTGTGGGTGACGTGGTCGGCGACGTCGCGGAGGTAGCGCTGGAGCTCCTCGTCGGTGCCGTACTTGGCGAAGCCGGCCATCAGGCCGTGCAGCATGCCGACGAGGGGGCGGGTGGCGCGCTGGAACTCGACCATCTCGCGCGAGAGTTCGTAGATGCGGCGGGAGACGGCCGGGTCGCCGCCGAAGACCTCGGTCTCGATCTCGTCCACGTCGTTCTGCACGCCCGCCACGACCGGCGCGTAGCCGTCGACCACCGCGTCCAGGATGGCGTACAGCACCGCCTCCGGGCCGAGCGCCAGCAGGTCCGGGTTGCCCTCCATGCGGCGGCGGACCGCCGACAGGTCGGGGGCGGCGCCGTGCCGGACCGTGATGAGGAAGTCGGGGCCGACGAAGATGTGCAGCTCGCCGAAGTCGACCTCCTCCTGGGCGTCGAGATAGCGGGCCGCGCGCAGCACCACGAAGAGCGTGTCGCCGTACCGTTCCAGCTTCGGGCGCTGATGGGCTTCGAGGGCGTCCTCGACGGCCAGCTCGTGCAGGTCGAACTCGGCGGCCAGCGAGTGGAGTTCCTCCTCGGTCGGGCGGTGCAGCCCGATCCACGCCATGCCGTCCGGGTGCTCGCGCAGCTGCCGGTACGTCTCCGCCAGCGTCGCCGGTGACGACACCTTGCGGCCCTCGCGGTACAGCGTCGCCTGGATGACGCTCGGCCCGCCGGACGGCTCCGGGGGCGCGGCGGCCGGGGACGGTTCCGGGCGGCGGCGCCAGGCCGCGCGGGGTCGGCGGTCGGACACGTACGTACCTCCGTCGGCTGCTTCGCGGGACGCCCGGCGGAGGTCCGCCCGGCGGAGAGAAAGGGTATATGGGTGCGAATGGGAGGGGAGGGTCCGGGGTGCGGGACCCCGCCGCGCCTGCCGCGCCAGCCCCCGCGCCCCCCACCTGCTCGCCGCGCCGCCGAAGAGGACAGGAACCGTCCTATACGGCTTGTACCGTCCCGGCATGGACACCCTCCCGCCGCTCTCGCGCCGCGCGCTCGGCCGCGCCACCCTCGCCCGCCAGCTGCTGCTCCGGCCCGCGCCGCTCGGCCCCGAGGAGGCCGTGCACCACCTCGTGGGGCTCCAGGCGCAGAACACCAAGCCGCCGTACTACGCCCTCGCCGCCCGCCTCGACGGCTTCCGGCCCGAGGACCTGTCCGCCCTGATGGAGTCCCGGGCCGTCGCCCGGATCGTCAGCCTGCGCTCCACCGTCCACACCCACACCGCCCGCGACGCCGTCGCCCTGCGCGCCCTCGTCCAGCCCGGCGCGGTCGACCGCGAGCTGGGCGTTTTCCGCAAGGGGCTTGCCGGCGTCGACCTCGACCGGCTCGCCGGCCTCGTCCGCGAGCTCGTGGAGGCGGAGCCGCGTACGCCCAAGCAGCTCCGCGCCCACCTCCTCGCGGAGTGGCCCGACGCCGACCCGCTCGCCCTGACCGTGGCCGCCCGCTGCCTGCTGCCGCTCGTCCAGGTCACCCCGCGCGGGCTGTGGGGCCGCGGCGGGCAGGTCGCGCTCACCACCGCCGACGCGTGGTTCGGGCGCGGGGGAGCGGCGTACGAGCCCGCCGACCTCGACGAGACGGTGCTGCGCTACCTCGGCGCCTTCGGCCCCGCCTCCGTACGCGACATGCAGACCTGGTGCGGGCTGACCCGGCTGCGGCCGGCGTTCGATCGGCTGCGGCCCCGGCTGCTCGCCTTCCGGGACGAGGACGGCACCGAGCTGTTCGACCTGCCCGACGCGCCCCGCCCCGACGAGGACACCCCGGCCCCGCCCCGCTTCCTGCCCGAGTTCGACAACCTGCTGCTCTCCCACGCCGACCGGCGCCGCGTCGTCCCCGAGGCGCACCGGACCCGCACCTGGACCGGCAACCAGGCCCACCGGGTCTTCCTCCTCGACGGGCTCCTCGCCGGACTGTGGCACCTGGAGGAGACCAGGGCGCGGGTGACCCTCACCGTCGAGCCCTTCGCCCGGCTCACCCGCGCCGACCGGGCCGCGCTCACCACCGAAGCCGAACGCACCCTGCGTCTGACGGTGCCCGCGGACGGCGCGTACGACCTCGTCTTCCGCCCGGCGGACTGAGCATCCGGCGGACTGAGCACCCGGCGGACTGTGCACGACCGGACTGTGCACCGGGCGGACTGCGCACGCGCCCGGCCGCTACGGCAGCGCCCCCGCCCGGCGGGCCGCCACCACCGCCTCCAGGCGGGTGTGCGCGCCCAGCTTCCGCATCGCCGAGCGCAGATAGCCCTTGACCGTCTCCGGGCGGAGCCCCAGCCGCTGGGCCGCCGCCGCGTTCGTCGCGCCCGACGCGACCGCCGCGAGGACGTCCGTCTCGCGCGGGGTCAGCGCCACCCCGGGGAGCGGGCCGGGCCGGCCGGCGGCCGACTCCAGGCGCCCGCAGACCGCCAGCAGCCGGGCCCGCAGCTCCTCGTCCAGGACCTGCGGGGCGAGCGCCCGCAGTTCGCCGTACGCGTGCCGGACCTCCTCCCAGGACGGGCCGGGCGCCTCGGCGGGCGCCGCGAGGCGGCTCACCTCGTCCCGTACCGCCAGCGCCTGCTCCACGTCCCGGGCCGCCGCCACCGCCGCGTCGAAGACCCGCTCGCCGATCGGCAGCGCGTCGCGCAGCGCCCCGTACAGCACCCCGCGCACCTGCCGCCGGACGACGACCGGCACCGCGATCACCGACCGCAGGCCCTCCGCCGAGACCGGCAGGTCGTACTCGTGGGTGATGTGCCGGGCCACCGGATAGTCGGTGACCGCGCAGGGGCGGGCCAGCGCCAGGCACTTCCCGCCGAGGCCGTTGCCGGGGGAGACCGCCAGGCCCTGGAGCGCGGGGGTCACCGTGCCGTGCAGCTCGGCGATCCGCAGCGGCCGGCCGCCGTCCCGGACGAGGCCGCCGAAGACCACGGGCAGCCCGCTGCCGCGCCGCAGCCGCAGCAGCGCGGCCCGCAGCTCCACCGCCTCGATCCGCTCCGACACCGGAGAACCCTCCTTCGCTCCCACTCCTCACCCCCGAACGGGGGTAGTGAGACCTGGGTCACCGATTACACGATGGGCGGGACCGGTCCCGCAACGAGGAGGACACATGACGGCTACCAGCGCGACCGAGGAGTTCCGGGCCGCCCGGGACTTCCTGCTCCGGCACCGCGAGGACTACGCGGCGGCGTACGGCGGCTTCGCCTGGCCCCGCCCCGACCGGTTCAACTGGGCGCTGGAGTGGTTCGACGTCATCGCCGAGGGCAACGACCGCACGGCTCTGCACCTCGTCGAGGAGGACGGCTCCGAGACGAAGGTGAGCTTCGCGGAGATGTCCGCCCGCTCGAACCGGGTCGCGAACTGGCTGCGCGCCCAGGGCGTCCGCGCCGGGGACCGGATCATCGTGATGCTGGGCAACCAGGCCGAGCTGTGGGAGACCATGCTCGCCGCGATGAAGCTGCGCGCCGTCGTCATCCCCGCCACCCCGCTCCTCGGCCCCGCCGACCTGCGCGACCGGGTCGAGCGCGGCCGGGCCCGGCACGTGATCGCGCGCGCCGAGGACACCGCCAAGTTCGACGACGTCCCCGGCGACTACACGCGCATCGCCGTCGGCGGCGACGGGGTGCACTGGCTGGGGTACGAGCACGCCGACCGCGCGTCCGACGTCTTCGAGCCCGACGGCGTCACCCTCGCCCACGACACCCTGATGCTCTACTTCACCTCCGGCACCACGGCCCGCCCCAAGCTCGTCGAGCACACCCACACCTCGTACCCGGTGGGGCACCTGGCGACCATGTACTGGATCGGGCTCCGGCCCGGCGACGTGCACCTCAACATCTCCTCGCCCGGCTGGGCCAAGCACGCCTGGTCCAACCTCTTCGCCCCCTGGAACGCCGAGGCGACCGTCTTCATCCACAACTACGCGCGCTTCGACGCGGGCCGGCTCATGGACGAGATGCAGCGCCACGGCGTCACGTCCTTCTGCGCCCCGCCGACCGTGTGGCGGATGCTCATCCAGTCCGACCTGAGCCGGCTGACCGCCCCGCCGCGCGAGGTCGTCGCCGCCGGCGAGCCGCTGAACCCCGAGGTCATCGAGGCGGTCCGGCGCGGCTGGGGCGTCACCATCCGGGACGGCTTCGGGCAGACGGAGACCGCCGTCCAGGTCTCCAACAGCCCCGGCCAGCCCCTCAAGGAGGGCTCCATGGGCCGCCCCAGCCCCGGGTACGCGGTGACCCTGGTCGACCCGGTGACCGGCCGCCCGGACGCGGAGGAGGGCGAGATCTGCCTCGACCTGTCCGCCCACCCGGTGGGCCTGATGACGGGCTACCACGGCGACCCGGACAAGACGGCGGAGGCGATGGCCGGCGGCTACTACCGCACCGGCGACATCGCCCGCCGCGACGAGGACGGCTACCTCTTCTACGTGGGCCGCGGGGACGACGTCTTCAAGGCCTCCGACTACAAGATCAGCCCCTTCGAGCTGGAGAGCGCGCTCCTGGAGCACGAGGCGGTCGCCGAGGCCGCCGTCGTCCCCGCCCCGGACCCGGTGCGGCTCGCCGTCCCGAAGGCGTACGTCGTCCTCGCCGACGGCTTCAAGCCGGACGCGGAGACCGCCCGGTCCCTCTTCGCCCACTCGCGGGCCGTCCTCGCCCCGTACAAGCGGGTCCGCCGCATCGAGTTCGCCGACCTGCCGAAGACCGTCTCCGGCAAGATCCGGCGGGTCGAGCTGCGCCGCCTCACCGCCGAAGGCGCCCCCGCGGGCCCGGAGTTCACCGAGGGGGACCTGGCATGACGACCGGTACGGAACTCTCCTACGCGCACGGCACCTCCGGCACCCCGCTGCTCGGCGACACCATCGGCGCCAACCTCGACCGGGCCGTCGCCGCCTGGCCCGCCCGCGAGGCGCTGGTCGACGTGGCCGGCGGACGGCGCTGGACCTACGCCGAGTTCGGCGCCGACGTCGACCGGATCGCCGGGGCGCTGCTCGGCAGCGGCGTCCGCAAGGGCGACCGGGTCGGAGTGTGGGCGGTCAACTGCCCCGAGTGGGTGCTCGTCCAGTACGCCACCGCCCGCGTCGGCGCCGTCATGGTCACCATCAACCCGGCCTACCGCGCCCACGAACTCGCCTATGTGCTGCGCCAGTCGGGGATCTCAATGCTCTTCGCCTCGCTCGCGCACAAGACGAGCGACTACCGGGCGATGGTCGACGAGGTCCGCGGCGAATGCCCGGAGCTGCGGGAGGCGGTGTACTTCGGCGACGCGAGCTGGGACGAGTTCGCGGCCCGCCCGTCCGGCGGTCTCGTGCCGGAACCGCTCGCCGCCGACGAGCCGGTCAACATCCAGTACACCTCGGGCACCACCGGCTTCCCGAAGGGCGCCACCCTCTCCCACCACAACATCCTCAACAACGGTTATTTCGTCGGGGAGATGATCGCCTACACCGAGCAGGACCGGATCTGCGTGCCGGTCCCCTTCTACCACTGCTTCGGCATGGTGATGGGCAATCTGGCGGCCACCTCGCACGGCGCCTGCATCGTGATCCCGGCGCCGTCCTTCGACCCGACCGCGACCCTCCGCGCCGTCCAGGAGGAGCGCTGCACCTCGCTGTACGGCGTGCCGACGATGTTCATCGCGGAGCTGAACCTCCCGGACTTCGCGGCGTACGACCTGTCCTCGCTCCGCACCGGCATCATGGCGGGCTCGCCGTGCCCGGTGGAGGTGATGAAACGGGTGGTCGCGGAGATGAACATGGCCGAGGTGTCGATCTGCTACGGCATGACGGAGACCTCGCCGGTCTCCACCCAGACCCGCCGCGACGACGACCTGGAGCGCCGCACCGGCACGGTCGGCCGGGTCATGCCGCACGTCGAGGTGAAGGTCGTGGACCCGGCCACCGGCCTCACCGTGCGGCGCGGCACCGCGGGCGAACTCTGCACCCGCGGCTACAGCGTGATGCTCGGCTACTGGGACGAGCCGGCGAAGACCGCCGAGGTCGTCGACGCCGGCCGGTGGATGCACACCGGCGACCTCGCGGTGATGCGCGACGACGGCTACGTCCAGATCGTCGGCCGCATCAAGGACATGATCATCCGCGGCGGCGAGAACGTGTACCCGCGCGAGATCGAGGAGTTCCTGTACGCCCACCCGAAGATCGCCGACGTGCAGGTCGTCGGCGTCCCCGACGAGCGGTACGGCGAGACGATCCTGGCCTGCGTGATCCCCCGCGACCCGGCCGCCCCGCCGACCCTCGACGAACTCACCGCCTTCTGCCGCGACCGCCTCGCCCACTACAAGATCCCGAGCCGCGTGGAGATCCTCACCGAGTTCCCGATGACGGTCAGCGGCAAGGTCCGCAAGATCGAACTCCGGGAGCGGTACGGGGCCTAGTGACCTGAGTCGGAGATTCGTCGTTAGTTGGGCATGAGTCGCCCTGGTCCGAAGATTCCGCCGTTGTCTGTCACTGATGCCCAGAGGGCGGT
>JOFO01000067.1 GCA_000721275.1 Microtetraspora glauca
GTCCTCAACGGCGGCCGCATCGTCGCCGAAGGCACCGCCGACCAGCTCAAGCGCCAGATCCCCGGCGGCCACGTCCGCCTCCGCTTCACCGACCCCACCGCCTACCGCAGCGCCGCCGAGGTCCTCCAGGTGGCGACCCCCGACGACGAGGCCCTGACGCTCCAGCTCGCCAGCGGCGGCAGCCAGCGCGAACTGCGCGCCATCCTCGACTGGCTCGACGCGGCCGGCGTCGAGGCGGACGAACTCACCGTCCACACCCCGGACCTCGACGACGTCTTCTTCGCCCTGACCGCCACGGACACCCCGACGCCCGTCCCCGCCCAGCCGCAGGAGAACGCCCGATGAGCAGCGCCCTGTCCCTCGCCGTCCGCGACTCGTCCACGATGCTCCGGCGGAACCTCCTCCACGCCCGCCGCTACCCCTCCCTCACCCTCAACCTGCTCCTCACCCCGGTGATGATGCTGCTGCTCTTCGTCTACGTCTTCGGCGACGTGATGAGCGCGGGCATGGGCGGCGGCGCGGACCGCGCGGCGTACGTCGCCTACGTGGTGCCCGGGATCCTGATGATGACCGTGGGCGGCACGGTGGTCGGCACGGCGGTCTCCGTCGCCAACGACATGAACGAGGGCATCATCGCCCGCTTCCGCACCATGGCGATCCACCGCCCGTCGATCCTCGTCGGACACGATCGCCGTCGGCATGGGCCTGGTCTCCCCCAACGCCGAGGCCGCGTCCAACAACGCCCTCCCGCTGGTCATCCTGCCCCTGATCTCCAGCGCGTTCGTCCCGATCGGCTCGATGCCCGGCTGGTTCCAGCCGATCGCCGAGTACCAGCCCTTCACCCCGGCCATCGAAACCCTCCGCGGCCTGCTCCTCGGCACCGGGATCGGCCACAACGGCTGGCTCGCGGTCGCCTGGTGCCTCGGCCTGACGGCCCTCGGCTACCTCTGGTCGACGTCGGTCTTCCGGCGCGACCCCTCCTGATCCCCTTCTTCCTCACCGCGACCCGCGCGGCCCCCCACCAGGGCGGCGTACCCGACACCCGTCGGCGTACGCCGCCCCGCGGCGCGTCCGCGTCACGTCCGCCCCCGGCCGCCGCCGTCCCGCTCCGCCTCCGTCTCCGCTTCCCTCTCCGCCTCCCGGATCCGCGCCAGCAGGCGCTCGTACCGGGCCCTGCGGTCCGGGCGGGCGCGGGACGCGGACCTGCGCAGCGCGGGCACCGCTTCCGGCCCGGCGCGCAGCACGGCCTCCTCTGCCGCCCGCCGCACGACGGCCCGGCCGTGGTCGAGGAGCGCGACGAAGAGCGGCACCGCCTGCCGCCGGCCCGCCTGCGACAGGACCCGGATCGCGCCCCGCACCACGTCGGGCTGCGGGTCGCGCAACAGGTCCTCGGTCAGCCGCAGGTGCGCGTCCCGGTCGAGCAGCGCCCGCGAGGTGCGGTGCGCGTGCAGCCGTACGCCGGCCTCGGGATGCCGCAGCAGGTCCCGCAACGCGGCCTCCAGGGCGGCCGGTTCGAGTGCGCCGGGGCGTTCCTCCAGGCGGGCGAGGGCGCGCCGGATCCGCGCGGGCTCGGGCGAGCGCAGCAGGGCGGCCAGGTCGCCGTCCGCGTCCGCGGAGGACGGCGGGGGTACGGGGAGGGGCGCGCGTTCCCGCAGGGCGCGGAGGGCCGCCGCGCGCCGTTCGGCGGTCTCGGGGTCGTGCAGCGGTCCGTCGACGAGCCGGAGCCCCGCCCCGGGGTGCCGGTCGCGCAGCCGGTCCAGCACGGGGGTGCGGAGCAGGGGGCGGTCGGCGACCAGGGCCAGGAGGCCGGAGGCGCCCGCGGCGAGCCGGGGTTCCAGGTGCGCTGCCAGGGTGTCGGCGGGCAGGCGCCGCAGCGCGTGGAAGGCGTCCGCCCGCGTGCCGTCGTCCGGCCCGTGCTCCCACAGGTGCAGGAGGACGGGGAGGAGCGGCTGGAGCGCGGCGTCGTCGGGGGCCGTGGCGGCGATGCGGGCGATCCGGTCGGGGCGGAGTCCGGGGTCGAGCGGCATCGCCGGGCCGGCTTCGGTGAGCGCCCTGCCCAGCGCGGCCCGCAGGACGGGGTCGTCGGGCGCGTCGGTGCCGCCGCGCAGATGGGCGTCGAGGGCGGCGGCACGAGCCTCCGGTTCCGGCCAGGCGAGGAGGGTGTGCGCGGCGGTGTTCCGCTGCTGCCGCAGGCCGGAGCCGAGCAGGGCCAGCAGCCGCTCCCGCTGGGCGGCGGACCGCGGCTGGTCCAGGTCGGCGGGGTGGGCGCGGCGCGGTGCGGAGTCCGCGGCGCGGGCCTCCTCGGCGAGTGTCCACGGTGGGGCGCCCGGTGGCTGGAGGTCCGTCATCCAGTCGAGGAGCGCGGTCCGTACGTCCGGTGCGGCGCCGGCGTGGAGGTCGGCGAGGGCGGTGAGCAGGGCGCGCGAGCCGCCCGTCGCGTGGCGCCGCCGGTACGCCGACAGTTCGCGCGCGCTCCGGGTGGCGGCGGCGAGTTCGTCGTACCAGGGTGGCTTGGGCTCGGGCGGGGCGGTGGCCGGGGTGATCCCGAACGCGTCGCGCAGTACGGTCCGTCCGGTGCCGGCCGGGTCGGACGCCCGGTCGGCGGCGGCGAGTTCGCGGTCGAGGTCGGCGCGGACGAGGACGGCCCCGGCGCGCCGGAGCAGCGGGAGCGCCGACCGGCGGCCGGCGGCCCGCGGCGGCAGCGCCCGTACGGCAGCCGTCACGTGACCGCCCAGCCCGGGGCGGTCCGCGATCTCCTCCAGGAGCGCGAGGATCCCGTCGCGGGTGCCGCCGTCCGCTTCCGCGAGCCCGTCGAGGAGCACCGTCACGTGCCGGGCGAGCACGCCGCGCTCCTGCGCCGTGCGGGGGCCGGGGCCGATCGCGTCCGGCAGGACGGCGAGGACCGCTCGCCGGGCCCGTTCCGTGGTGGCGGCGAGGGCGAGCCAGTCGGCGAGGTACGCGCGGGTGGGGCGGAGCCGTGCGGCGGGGGCGGGCCGTTCGGCGAGGCGCAGGGCGGCGGCGGGGTCCCAGCCCTGCTCCCCCAGGACCGCGAGGTCGGCCGCGTCCGGGTCCGGGGTGGGTTCCCCGGGGAGCGCGGCGAGCAGCCGGTCGCGGACCCGGGCGTCCGCCGCGTGGTGCGCGGCGGCGGTGACGGCGGCGGGGAGGGTGTCGCCGAGGAGGGCGCGGAGGGCGTCGAGGAGGAGGGCGCGCAGGCCGGGGTTGTCGCTGCGGCCGAGGCCGTGGAGGAGGCGGGGGACGGCCCGGGGGGTGCCGGCGGTGGCGAGGGCGCGGGCCGCCGTCTTGCGGACGTTCATCCGGGGGTGGTCGAGGCAGGCGGCGATCGCGTCCGACGCCCAGTGGGCCCGCGCCTCGCCGAGCGCGCTCAGGGTGCCGCGTACGGTCTGCGGGTCGCGGTCGGGCCCGGTCAGCGCGAGCAGCGTCGCGGAGACGGCCTCGACGCCGTGGCCGTCGGTGTCGCGGGCGAGGAGCGCGACGGCGTGCTTGCGGACGTGCCGGTCGGGGTGGCGCAGGAGGGGGTGCACCCGGCGGCGGACCGTCGCGGGCGGGGCCTCCGGCAGGTCGGTCAGCAGGCGGAGCAGCACGGTCTGTTCGCCGGCGGTCAGCCCCGGCCGGTCGAGCAGTCCGAGGGTCAGGTCGGTGACGAGGGCGGGGCCGGCGGCGTCGGCGTCGGGGGCGTCCAGGAGGCACACCGGGCGGATCCGGCCGCGTGCGTGCAGCCGCCGCCCGAGGTCGCACAGCGCCGTGACGGCCTCCGGCGGGACGGTCGGCTCGGCGTCGGGGACGGGCGGCGCGCCGTCGGGTTCCCAGGCGGCGGCCGCCTCGCCGGCGATCCGCAGCAGCAGGTCGGCGAGGACGGGCAGCAGCTCCGGGCCGGCGTGCGCGGCGAGCCGGGTCAGGGCGGCGACGGGCCGGCCGGGATCCAGGTGGGCGGCGAGGAGGGCGAGTTCGCGCGGGTCCGGGCCGCCGAGGTCGGCGGCCACCCGGGCGGGCAGTGCGGCGGCGTCCATCCGGGCGAGCAGTTCCCGGCGCACCCGCGGGTCGGTGGCCAGCAGCCAGACCAGTTCCAGGGCCCGTCCGCGGTGGGCCCGCAACGCCCGTTCCACCGCCGCCGGTTCGGGTGCGGCGTCCGGGGGCGCGAGGGTGGCCAGGCCGAGGGCGGCGCCGAGGACCCGTACCGTGCGCTCGCCGCCGACGGCCTCCAGCGCGTCGAGCGCGTCGGCGGGCGCGTGCGGGAGGGCGGCGAGGACGGCGTCCTCGGTGCCGGGGTCGCGGAGCGCCCGCAGCGCCCGCAGGAACGGCCCCGGGACGGCCGCGTCCGGCAGGACGCGGGCGATCGCCGGCGCCACCGGCAGGCTCCCGACGCCTTGTTCGTCCAGCGCGACGAGCAGGTCGAGCCGGCGCGGCCACGACGGATCGCCGGGCGCGGCGCCCTCCAGCAGGCGCAGCACGTCGTGCCGGACGGTGTAGAGGACGGTCGCGACGGCGCGGGCCGGGACGGTGTGGTCGGCGAGGGCGAGGGCCAGGACGGCGGGCACGTCGGGCGCGGTGACGAAGTGGCCGCGCCGGTGCATCGCGCGCAGGCAGTCGACGGCGGGACCTGCGAGCAGCAGCGGGTCCTCGGCGGCGAGCCGCAGCACGGCCGGTACGTCGCCGCGCCGCGCGGTCTCCCCGTACAGGGCCAGGGCCCGCCTCCGTACGCGCGGCGCCCGGTCCGGATCGGCCGCCGCCCGCCACAGCGGCTCCCCGTGCCCGTGGGCGGCGGCGGTGGTGAGGGCGGCGTCGGCGGTCGCCGGGCCGAACAGGCCGTCGAGCCGTTCGGCCGGCAGCGGTGCGACGGCGGCCCAGGGCTCGGCGAGCGCGACGAGCGCCCGGTTCACGACGGCGGCGGAGCCCGAACCGAGCAGCCCCGTCAGCGTCTTCCGTACGAACGCGGGGTCGAGGGCCCGCGAGCGCAGCCCCTCCCCCGCCAGCCGCAGCGCCTCCCCCTCCAGCACGGCGTCCCCGCTTCCGGCGAGCGCCCTGACGAGCAGGTCCGCCCGCGCGCACCGCACCACGCCCGTGCCGCGCACCGCCTGGTACAGCGCCTCCCCGCGCTCCTCCCGCTCCACCACCCCGGGATCCCGGGCCAGTTCGGCGCGGAGCAGCGCCACCCGCACCGGCGCGGGCAGCAGTTCCGCGGGCCAGTCGCGCCACCCGCCGGGAGGCCCGCCGGGTGCCGCCGCCAGGGCCAGCGCCTCCTCGGGGCTCGCCGGGACCGGGCCGGAGGGCCGGGAGGCACTGCTGGTCTGCGCTGTCGCCGTGGGGTGCACCCCGGGATCGTACGACCCGGGGCGCCGCGGAGACCGGGACGAGCCGGCCTCGGTCCGTCCGGCTCGCGGGGGGGGGCGTGCGGACCCGGGGTCAGCGCTCGGTCGTGCCGCCGCGGCCGGCGGTGCGCCGGCGCGGGCGCCGGTCGCCGCTCCGGCCGGCGGACGGGGCGGCGGTCTCGCCCGCCTTGCCCGCTCCGCCGGATCCCGTGCGCCGGGCGGGGGCGCGGCCCCCGGTCGCGGTCTTCGTGGCCGTGGTGGCCGCCTTGCCGCCCTTCGGCGCCTGCGCGCCGCCGGCGGAGGTGCGGCGGCCGGTGCCGCGCGCGCCCGTGCCGGCGGACGCCTCGCTCTTCGGCGCCGCTCCGGCACCGCCGCCGCGGCGGCGCCGCGACGGACGGCCGCCGTCGCCGGTGGACGCGCGGGCGGGCCGGGACGCGGCCGGGGCGGCCGGCTGCGGCACCTCCAGGGTGACGGCGACGCCGGACGGCTCGCGGGCGCCGGTGAGGGTGGCCAGTTCCTCGTCGCTGGACTTCACGCGGAGGGTACGGGGCTGGATGCCGGCGTCCTTCATGAGCCGGCTGAACTCGTGCTTCTGCTCGGGCAGGACGAGCGTCACGACGCTGCCGGAGCCGCCGGCCCGGGCGGTCCGGCCGCCGCGGTGCAGGTAGTCCTTGTGGTCGGCCGGCGGGTCGACGTTCACGACCAGGTCGAGGTCGTCGATGTGGATGCCGCGGGCGGCGACGTTCGTCGCCACCAGCGCGGTGACGTGCCCCGTCTTGAACTGCTCCAGGGTCCGGGTGCGCTGCGGCTGGGTCCGGCCGCCGTGCAGGGCCGCAGCGCGGACGCCGACGGAGAGCAGCCGCTTGGCGAGCCGGTCCGCCGACCGCTTGGTGTCGAGGAAGAGGATGACCCGGCCGTCGCGGGCCGCGATGCGGGTGGTGACGGCCTTCTTGTCGGTCGCGTCCTGCACGTGGAGGACGTGGTGCTCCATCGTGGTCACCGCACCGGCGGACGGGTCCACGGAGTGGACCACGGGGTCGGTGAGGAAGCGCTTGACGAGCTTGTCGATGTTCTGGTCCAGGGTGGCGGAGAACAGCATCCGCTGCCCGTCCGGCCGCACCTGGGTGATCAGCTTGGTGATCTGCGGCAGGAAGCCCATGTCGGTCATCTGGTCGGCCTCGTCGAGGACCGTGATCCGGACGTCGTCGAGGACGCAGTCGCCGCGCTCCACCAGGTCGTTCAGCCGGCCGGGGCTCGCCACGACCACCTCGGCGCCGCGCCGCAGCGCGGTGGCCTGCTTGGTGATCGACAGTCCGCCGACGACGGTCGTCATCCGCAGGTTCACGGCGGTCGCGTACGGGGCGAGGGAGTCGGTGACCTGCTGGGCCAGCTCGCGGGTCGGCACGAGCACCAGCGCGAGCGGGGCCGTCGGCCGGGCCCGCAGCCCGGCCGTGCGGGCCAGCAGCGCCAGCCCGAAGGCGAGGGTCTTGCCGGAGCCCGTCCGGCCGCGCGCCAGCACGTCACGGCCGGCGAGCGAGTCCGGCAGGGTGGCGCCCTGGATGGGGAAGGGCGTGGTCACGCCCTGCGCGGCGAGGGTCGTGTGCAGCCCGGCGGGCATGTCGAGACGGGCGAAGTCGTCCACGGCGGGCAGCGGCGGCGTCACGCTCTCCGGCACCCGGAACTCGCCGGACGAGGCCGGCGACGGCACCTGGGCCGAGGCGGTGGCGGGGACGCGCTTGCCCGGCTTCCGGGGCCTACGGGACATAGATTTCTCTGCCTTTCTTCGAACTGCACGAACCACGAACTGCACGAACTACGGACTGCACGCACCACGGGCGGCACGGGCCGCGCACGGCGCCGCACCGGCCGTGTACAGCACAAACCGGGGTCCGCGCCCTCACGGCGCGAACCCCGGCGAGTGACGGACTAGGGCGTCCGGTGATCAGGCGGGAACGATGTTCTCGGCCTGCGGGCCCTTCTGGCCCTGGGTGACGTCGAACGAGACCCGCTGGCCCTCCTGGAGCTCACGGAAGCCGCTCGTCGCGATGTTCGAGTAGTGGGCGAACACGTCCGGACCGCCACCGTCCTGCTCGATGAAGCCGAAGCCCTTTTCCGAGTTGAACCACTTCACGGTTCCCTGTGCCATGACTTTCTCCTTCTGTAAGGCAGAGGCCCCATCCGGAGATGCCGGTAAAACGAAATATGCGCCTGCGGAAAAGCATTCCGGTCAGGCGCACATAGGTTCATGGGTACCACAACTGCAACACTTCCCACCCTAACACGAAGAGGCCGACCGCGCGCGGTTCAGTCGCGGGCGGCCGGCGCCGACAGGGCGTGCAGGCGGAGCGCCAGCTGGATCTCCAGGGCGCGGGGCGGCGTCTGCCAGTCCGGGCCCAGGAGCCGGCCCACCCGCTCCAGCCGCTGCGCCACCGTGTTCACGTGCACGTGCAGGTCGTCCTTGGTGCGCGCGGGGCTCATGCCGCAGGCGAAGTAGGCGTCCAGGGTGCGCACGAGGTCGGTGCCGCGCCGCCGGTCGTACGCGACGACCTGGCCGATCGTGCGCTCCACGAAGCCGCCGATGTCCCGGCTGTCGGCGAGGAGCAGGCCGAGGAAGCCCAGGTCCTCGGCCGCGGCGCCCTCGCCGGCGCGGTGCAGCACCCGCAGCGCGTCGAGGCAGCGGCGGGCCTCCTGGTAGGCGGCGGCCACCCGGTCGGGGTGGTCGAGCGGGTCGCGGACGGGCGCGGAGGCTCCGACGGTGACGGGTTCGCGGAGGGCGCCGCCGAGCTGGGCCGCGGTCTGCCGGGCCAGTTCGGCGGCGTCCTCGCCGGGGCCCAGCGGCAGCAGGAGCACGGTGCCGCCGTCGCGGGCGGAGGCGAGGCCGCGGCGGGTGGCGGCGAGGTGGGAGGCGGCGGACCGGAGGCGCTGCCGGTCGGCGCTCTCGCGGCCGGGCGGCTCGGTGCCGCTTCCGGGGCCGGCCCGGTCGACGCGGGCGGCGAGCACCACGTGGGGGGCGTCGCTGTCGGTACGGAGGCGGGCGGCGCGCTCGCGGAACAGGCGGCGGTCGCGGTCGGGGGCGTCGAGGAGGTCGTCCAGCAGCTCGCCCCGTACCCGCTGCTCCGCCTCGCCGGCCGAGCGGCGGGCGAGCAGCAGCAGGGAGGTGACGAGCGCGGCCCGCTCCAGGGTCCGCAGGTCGACGGGGTCGAGGTCGGGCCGGCCGCGCAGGACGAGCGCGCCCAGGTGCTCGCCGCCGGCGGAGACGGCGGCGACCCAGTCGTCGCCGTCGCGGACCGCGTGTCCGCCGGCCCGGCGGGCGGGGCCGGCGGCGGTCTCGGTGAACTCGACGGTGCCGCCCAGGACCTCGGAGACGGCCTCGGCGACGTCGTGGACGCCGCCGCCGCGCAGGACCAGCTCGGAGAGGCGGTCGTGGACCTCGGAGGCGCGTTCGATGACCGCGCTGTGGGCGCGGATGATGTCGTTGGCCCGCTCCAGTTCGGCGAGGGCGGAGCGGGTCTCGGCGAGCAGGTTGGCGGTGTCGATGGCGACGGCCGCGTGGGCGGCGAAGGAGCCGAGGAGGGCGACCTGCTCGCGCTCGAAGACCCTGGCCCGGCGGTCGGCGGCGAAGAGCACCCCGATGACCTGGCTGCCGAGGGTGAGCGGCACGCCGAGGATGGCGACCAGGCCCTCGTCGCGGACGGCGGTGTCGATGGTGCGGGTGTGCTGGAAGCGCGCGTCACCGAAGTAGTCCTCGGTGACGTAGGGGCGGGCGGTCTGCGCGACGAGGCCGCCGAGCCCTTCGCCCATGCCGAGGCGGACCTGCTGGAAGCGGGCGGAGACGGAGCCCTCGGTGACCCGCATGTAGGTGTCGCCGGCGACGGGGTCGTTGAGGCTCAGGTAGGAGACCTCGGTGCCGAGGAGGGCGCGGGCGCGCTGGACGATGGCGCGCAGCACCGCGTCGAGGTCGCGGAGGCCGGCGAGGTCGTGGGCGGTCGCGAACAGGGCGGACAGCTCGGCCTCGCGGCGGCGCCGGCCCTCCAGCTCGGCGCGGACGCGCAGGGCGAGCTGCTTGGCCTCTTCGAGGCCGGCCAGCTCCTCGGGCCCCGCGCCGCTCGCGCGGGCGAGGAGCAGGGGCCGGTCGTATGCCTCCGTGGCGGCTCCTCGGGCGAGGAGGTCCAGGTAGGAGACGTGTGCGTGGGACATGGACACAGGGATACCGGGCGGAGGCGGGCCCGCACCAGCCCTGTGGACGACTCCTGTGGACGACCGGCCCGCGACCGGCCCGGGCCCGCTCGCCCGCGGTGTCAGCCGCGGTGCGCGGTGCGGAACCAGGTGGGTTCGTCGACGAGCGCCCGCTCGATCCGGCGGTGGGAGAAGCGCTTCATCTCGGGGAGTGCGCCGATCTCGAACCAGTCGACGTCCAGCGACTCGTCGTCGTTGACCCGGGCCTCGCCGCCGACCGCCCGGCAGGCGAAGGTGACGTCGAGGTACTGGCAGATGTCGCCGTTGGGGTAGACGACGGGCTTGCGCAGCGTCTCCACCATGAGGATCCGTTCGGGCACGCACCGTACCCCGGTCTCCTCCTCCACCTCGCGGACCGCGCAGTCGGCGGGCTGTTCGCCGGGCTCCACGATGCCGCCGACCACCGCCCACCCGCCGGTGTCGGCGCGCCGTCCCAGCAGCACCCGGCCCCGGTCGTCGAACACGACGGCGCTGACGCCGGGCAGGAACAGCAGCTGGTGCCCGGCGGTCTTGCGGAGTTCTCGGATGAAGTCAGGAGTGGCCATGCGGTCGACCCTAGATCATCCGCCGGAGCGGCCCCGCGGGCTCAGGAACGCTCGCGCCGGGCCCGTACGCCGCGGGCCGCGGCCCAGCCGAGGCCGGCGACGGCGACGGCGGCGATCAGGGCCTCGGGGAGGGTGCCGAGCCGGGTCGCGGGGGTCCGCGTGGAACGCAGCGGGACCTCCTCGACCAGGTAGTCGGGGGTGAACATGGCGGTCCGCGAGACGATCTCGCCGTCGGGGCGGATGACGGCGCTGACGCCGCTGGTGACCGGGACGACGACGGACCGGCTGTGTTCGACGGCCCGGACGCGGGACATGGCGAGCTGCTGGTAGGTCATCTCGCTGCGGCCGAAGGTGGCGTTGTTGCTGGGGACGGTGAGGAGCTGCGCGCCGTGGGTGACGGTGTCGCGGACGGCCCAGTCGAAGGCCGCCTCGTAGCAGGTGGCGAGGCCGACCCTGGTGCCTGCGAGGTCGAAGACGCCGACCTTGTTGCCGGGGCCGAAGTCGCGGGCGACGCGGTCGACGTCGCTGTTGAAGAGGCGGACGACCGACCGCATCGGGATGTACTCGCCGAAGGGCTGGACGTGCCGCTTGTCGTAGGTGGCGACGGGTCCCTGGCCGGGCTCCCACTGGATGAGGGTGTTGCGGAGCTTGCCGGTGGGCGGGGAGACGACGGCGCCGATGACGGTGGGGGCCTTGACGGCGTCGACGGCGCCGCCGATGACGGCCGCGGCGTCGGGGTTGGCGTAGGGGTCGATGTCGGAGGAGTTCTCCGGCCAGAGGACGAAGTCCGGCTGGGGCTTCGTGCCGGCCTCGACCTCCGCGGCGAGCTCGCGGGTGCGGGCGGCGTGGTTGTCGAGGACCTGGCGGCGCTGGGAGTTGAAGTCGAGGCCGAGGCGGGGGACGTTGCCCTGGATGGCGGCGACGGTGGCGGTGCCGTCCTCGGGGGCGACGCTGACGAGCGGCAGGGCGGCGACGGCGCCGGTGACGGGGGCGAGGACGGACAGCGCGGCGGCGGCGAGCGGTCCGCGCGGGACGGTGCCGGTGGCGCGGTGGACGCGGACGAGGCGGGCCGCGGCGTACAGCCCGAAGCCGCACAGGGCGACCGCGAACCCGAGCACGGGGGTGCCGCCGACGGCGGCGAGCGGCAGGAAGATCCCGTCGGCCTGGCCGAAGGCGATCTTGCCCCAGGGGAAGCCGCCGAAGGGCACGCGCGCGCGTGCGGCCTCGCCGAGGATCCAGACGCCGGCGGCGAGCACCGGCCACCACGGCAGCCGGGAGACGGCGGCGATGCCGAGTCCGGTGGCGGCGACGAACAGGGCCTCGACGGCGGCGAGCGCGAGCCAGGGCACCGGGCCGACCTCTTCGCCGGTCCAGACGAGGAGCGGCAGGAGGAAGCCGAGCCCGGCGAGGTAGCCGAGGCCGAAGCCGGCCCGGAGGCGGCGCCCGTCCAGGGCCCAGGCGAGCAGGGCGAAGGCGGGCGGCGCCAGCCACCACAGGGGGCGCGGCGGGAAGCTCAGGTAGAGCAGGACGCCGGAGAGCAGGGCGGCCGCGGGCCGGGCGAAGCGCGCGGCCCGGCCGAAGCGGCGCGGCCGGCCCTCGCCGGCGGGCGTGTCGTCGGCGGCTCCGGCCGCTTCGGGGGTGATGGTGGTGCTCACCTTGCGGAGTGTACGGGGCGTGTCTGTTGACGCCCGGCCCGGCACGGTACGCGGGCGGTCACCGCGCCCGGGCCGGTGCACGCGCGCGTGGCGGTCAGGCGCCGGTGGGGGTCTGGGGCGGGGCGGGGCGGCGGAGCCGGCCGCGGATGGAGTCGACCGCTCCCCTGGCGCCGTCGACGGTGACGGTGAAGGTGCGGCCGTCGGCGAGCCGGAGGACCAGGCCCTCGCCGCGGCGGACGACGACGGCGGTGCCGCGGTCGGGGCGCCAGCGGTAGCCCCAGCCGCCCCACTGGCGGGGGGTGACCCGGGGGGCGTAGTCGGCGTCGACGACCTCGGTGAAGGGGATGGTCCGGCGCGGGACGCCGATGTGGCCGCAGCGGACCTCCAGGGCGCGGTCGTCGACGCGGACCTCGACGTGGACGAAGGCGAGGGTGCCGAAGAGGACGAGGAGTCCGGCGGCGACGCAGCCGACGACGGCCATGACGAGGGCGGCGATGCCGGAGGTCCACGGGGAGACGACGGCGAGGGTGATGCCGAGCGCCATGCAGGCGGCTCCGGTGGCGGCGGCGAGCCACTGGAAGCGGTTGGTCGCGCGGCCGGTCCACACGGCGGGCGGGCGCCCGCCGGAGCGCTGCTGCCCGGAATGCCTCATAGCGGGGAGACTACCCAGAGTCGCCTGTTTCAGCGCGCCGGAGCGGGGTCATCCGGTCGCGGAGGGTGAGACGGCCCGGGTCAGAGGGACGGCGCGGGGGCGCCGGCGACGAGCCGGCCGGCGGCGTAGGCGAGGGCGGCGGCCGGCAGTGTGCCGGGGCGCCCGCTGAGCAGCGCGGAGAGGGTGCCGGTCGGTGCGGCGCCGGGGGCCGGCCGGGCGCCGACGCGGCGGAGGGCCTGGGCGGCGACGGCGTCGGCGGAGCCGTGGAAGACGATCGGCGGGAGGCCGGGATCGCGGCGGGCGGCCAGGGCGGCGAGGATGCGGTCCTCGACCAGCTCGTAGTGGGTGCAGCCGAGGACGACGGCGCGGACGTCCGGCGGGGTGAGCGCGGCGGCGGCGGCGACGGCGCGGTCGACGGCGTCGGGGTCGGCGTGCTCGACGGCGTCGGCGAGGCCGGGGCAGGGCACCTCGGTGACCTCGGCGCCGGTGGCGAACTCGCGGATGAGTCCGCGCTGGTAGGGGCTGCCGGTGGTGGCGGGGGTCGCCCAGATGGCGACCTTGCCGCCGTCGGCGGACGCCGGCTTGATCGCGGGGACGGTGCCGATGACCGGGATGCCCGGTTCGAGGGCGGCGCGCAGGGCGGGCAGGGCGTGCACGGTGGCGGTGTTGCAGGCCACGATCAGCGCGTCGGGCCGCTCGGCGGCGGCGGCCCGGGCGACGGCCAGGGCGCGCCCGGTGAGGTCCTCGGGGGTACGCGGTCCCCAGGGCATGCCGTCGGGGTCGTTGGAGAGCAGCAGCTCGGCGTCCGGGCGCAGCCGGCGCACCGCGGCGGCTGCCGGGAGGAGGCCGATTCCGGAGTCCATGAGCGCGATCTTCACCCGGTCACCCTAGCCGATGGGCCCGGTGTTCCCGGCGTTCTGGGGCAGACTGCGGCGAATGAGCACCCTTGCCTGGTTCGCGTCCGTCTCCCTGGCCGTCTGGGTCTGGCTCCTGCTCGGCCACGGCTTCTTCTGGCGCACCGATCAGCGCCTGCCGCGGGCCGCCGGGCGTCACGCGCGCGTGGCGGCGGAGGACTGGCCCGGTGTCGTGGTGGTGGTGCCCGCGCGGGACGAGGCGGGGGTGCTGCCGCTGAGCCTGCCGTCGCTGCTGGCGCAGGACTATCCGGGCCGGGCCGAGGTGATCCTGGTGGACGACGGGAGCGCGGACGGGACCGGCCGGCTCGCCGCCGGACTGGCCGCCCGTCACGGCGGGCTTCCGCTGACGGTGACGTCGCCGGGGGAACCGGAGCCGGGGTGGACGGGCAAACTGTGGGCGCTGCGGCACGGGATGGCGCTGGCACGCGCGCGGGGGCCGGAGTTCCTGCTCCTCACCGACGCGGACATCGCCCACGAACCGGACAGCCTGCGCCGGCTGGTGGCGGCGGCGCTGGACGACGACCGGGACCTGGTGTCGCAGATGGCGCGGCTGCGGGTGGCCGGCCCGTGGGAGCGGCTGGTGGTGCCGGCCTTCGTCTACTTCTTCGCCCAGCTGTACCCGTTCCGGTGGATCAACGCGGACCCGCCGCGGGCGACGGCGGCGGCCGGCGGGTGCGTGCTGCTGCGGACGGAGACGGCGGTGGCGGCGGGGGTGCCGGACGTGATTCGTGAGGCGGTGATCGACGACGTGGCGCTGGCGCGGGCGGTGCGGGCGGCCGGCGGGCGGATCTGGCTGGGGCTCGCGGAGCGGGTGGACTCGGTGCGGCCGTACCCGGACCTCGGCGAGCTGTGGCGGATGGTGACGCGGAGCGCGTACACGCAGCTGCGCCACAGCCCGTGGCTGCTCCTGGGGACGGTCGCCGGGCTGGTGCTGGTGTATCTGGTGCCGCCGGTCGCGCTGGTGGCGGGGGTGGTGTCGGGGGACGCGGCGGCGGCGTGGGCGGGCGGGGCGGCGTGGGCGGTGATGGCGGGGACGTACGGGCCGATGCTGCGGTACTACCGGCTGCCGCTCGTGACGGCCCCGCTGCTGCCGTTCACGGCGTTCCTCTATCTGGTGATGACGGCGGATTCCGCGATGCGGCACCACCGGGGGCGGGGCGGGGCGTGGAAGGGGCGGGTGTACTCGGGAAGCGGGGCGGCGAAGGGCGGGAATTTCGCTTCTCGACACGGGGAGTGACGCGGCGAATTCGGCGCGTATACAGGAAGCCCTTCGGTGCCGGATTGACGTTTCGGCATACCCAAGATCACTTCTCCCACCCCTTCCGGTCGCCTTTTCTTTATCCGTTCTTCATACCGGACGCGCCCCTCGTCGCCGATCCGCCCGACCAGCCGGTAACCCCCTCTCAGCTCGGGTTTTGCGCGATCATGGAACACCCGCCTGCCCGATTTCGGCACGTTCGCTCGGGTTGGGGATCCACGGCCGCCAGAAGCCCGTCAAAGAAGCTGTTGAGCGGGCTCCCCAATCGGCAGATCGTGGGCTTAACTTATGTGCCATGACCTCCCCCCGCTCCAGCTATGGAGGCGGTTACCAGACCGCGCCGTCCTTCCCGGACACCCCTATCTACGACTCCCTGGTCGCGGAGCGGGGCACGCCTCAGATCGCCCCGATCCGAGTGCCCGCCGCGTACGAGGCCCCCGTCGGCTACCAGGCCCCCGCGCCGACCGGTTCCTACCTGCCGGCTCTGCCGGCGGCGCTCCCCGCCCTCCCGTCCGCGCCGTCGCCGCAGCCGGCGCCCGCGTACCACGGCGGCGGGTACGGCTACCCGCAGCCGGCCCCGCAGATGGCGCCCGCGCCGCTGCAGCCGGCCCCGACGCCGTACATCCCGCAGCAGCCCGCCCCGCCGCGCGGCTACCCGACGGGACCCGTCCCGCAGCCGGCCCGCCCGGTGCCCACCGGCTACGAGGCGATGCGCCCGGCCGCCCCGCGCCCCGCCCCGGCGCCGGTCCCGGCCCCCGCGCCGTACCAGGACCCGTACAACCGCCCCTACCAGGGCGGCGGTTACTGACAGCCGCTCCCGCACGGCGGCCGGCCCCCGCTCCCCCGCGCGGCGGCCTGCCCCGTTCCGCCTCGGGTGCGGCTGGCAGGATGAGGGCATGTCCGACGCCGTACTCCGCTCCGTCCACGTCCACCCGGTGAAGGCCCTCCGCGCGCTCGACCGCGCGGAGGCCGAGGTGCAGCCCTGGGGTCTCGCGCACGACCGCCGCTGGGCGGTCGTCGACGCCGGGGGGACGGTCATGACCCAGCGCCGCCACCCCCGGCTGGCCCTCGCCGCCGCCGAACCCCTCCCGGACGGCGGCCTGCTGCTCACCGCGCCCGGACGCGAACCGCTCCGGGTCGCGGTGCCGGAGCCCTCGGCGACGCTCACCATGGACATCTTCGGCAAGGCGGTGGAGACGGTGCCCGCGGGCGAGACGGCCGCCGCCTGGTTCTCCGCCTTTCTGGAGGCCGACGCGCGCCTCGTCCACCTCGACGCGCCCGAGCACCGGCGCCCCGTGAACCCCGCCTACGGGCGCCCCGGCGACACCGTCAGCCTCGCCGACGGCTACCCCCTGCTCGTCACCTCCACCGCCTCCCTCGACGCCCTCAACACGCTGATCGCGCGCGGCGAGCACGCAGCCGAGGGACCGCTGCCGATGACCCGCTTCCGGCCGAACCTGGTCGTCGACGGCGCCGAGCCGTGGGCGGAGGACGGATGGACCCGGCTGGCGGTGGGCGACGTGACCTTCCGGGTGGCGAAGCCGTGCGCGCGGTGCGTGGTCACCACCACCGACCAGACCACCGCCGAACGCGGCCGGGAGCCGCTGCGGACGCTGGGCCGGCACCGCAATCTGAACGGCAAGCTCGTCTTCGGCCTGCTCCTCATCCCCGAGCAGCGCGGCACCGTCCGCGCCGGCGACCCGGTCAAGCCCCTCGGCTGACCCGCCCCCCCTTCCGCTCGACAGGCGAGCCGCGCGCCCCACGGGCACACTCGTCGGAGGAGCGACGAACGAGGGGGTTCCGGGATGCGCGCAGCCACCGGACTCTGGCGCTGGCGGCACAATCCCCTGCGCAGGACGACGGACCTGGTCGAGGCGTGGGTGGCGCTCGTCGCCGCCGTCCTGCTGTGTGTGGCGGTGCTCGTGGCCGGCTGGACGGCCGGCTCCTCCGCGCAGCACTCCCTCCAGCGCGCCGTCCACGCCCAGCAGCAGGGGCGCGTGCCGACCACGGCCCGCGTCCTCGGTCCCGCCCCCGCGCCGCCCGGCGCCTCCGTGTCGGACCGGGACGCGGCCGAACAGCGGTTCCGGCGCGCGGTGACGGCCCGCTGGACCGCCCCCGACGGCACCTCCCGCACCGGCACCGTCACCACCTCCCGGGCCGACGCCGACCCCGGCGACACCTTCCCGCTCTGGACCGACCGGGCCGGACGCCCCGTGAACGCCCCGCTGGCCGGCGACACCGCCCGGGCCCACGCCTTCGTCGCCGGCCTCACGGCGGCACTCCTCGCCGGGCTCGGCGTGGAACTCCTCCGCCGGCTCGTGATGCGGCGGCTCGTGATGCGCCGGTACGCCCGCCTCGACCGCGCGTGGGCGACCGTCGGCCCGGACTGGGGCCGCACCGGCGCCGGCAGCTGACGCGACCGGAGCCCGGGCCTCCGCCCCTCGTACGGGTGCGGCTCGACGACCCGTCAACCCCGCGCCCCCTCGCGCGCTACGGTGGGGGGCCGGATCCAGTTCGGCGTCGACGTACGAGGCGGGGGCAGAGCACACCCATGGCACAGGGCACGGTCCAGGTGACGCACACCGGCACGTCGCGGTGGCGGCGCCGCACGGGCGAGTACGCCTCCCTCGCCGCCGCGCTGGAGGCGGCCGGCGACGGCGACGTCCTCACCGTCGCGCCCGGCACGTACCGGGAGAACCTCGTCGTGACCCGGGCGGTGACGCTGCGCGGACCCGAGGACGGTTCGGGGCCGGTGCGGATCGCGCCGCCGGACGGGGTGCCGCTGACGCTGCGCGCGTCCGCGATCGTGCAGGACCTGCACATCGAGGGCCAGGACGTGGCGGCGCCCGCGCTGCTCGTCGAGGACGGCACGCCGGAACTGCTCGACCTCAGGATCATGACCCGCTCGGCCGCCGGCATCGAGGTGCGCGGCCGGGCCCGCCCGACCGCCCGCCGCTGCACGGTCGACAATCCGGCCGGGGTCGGCATCGCCGCCGTCGACGGCGCCGGCGGCGTCTTCGAGGAGTGCGAGGTCGTCTCCGCCGGGCAGGCCGGGGTGTCGGTGCGCGGCGGCGCGCACCCGCGGCTGGAGCGCTGCCGGGTGCACCACGCGTCGGGCGCCGGGATCGCCGTCACCGGCGAGGGCAGCGGCCTGGAGGGCGTCGGCTGCGAGGTGTACGAGATCAAGGGCGCCGGACTGCAGATCGCGGCCCGGGGCACCGCGCACCTGGTGGACTCGTCCGTGCACCGCACCTCCGCCGACGGCGTCACCCTGGACACCGACGCCGTGCTCACGCTCTCCGACTGCGACATCCACGACGTGCCGGAGAACGCGGTGGACCTGCGGTCCCGTTCGGTGCTGACGCTCACCCGGTCGACGGTCCGCCGGTTCGGGCGCAACGGGCTGTCCGTGTGGGACCCGGGCACGCGCGTGGACGCCCACCAGTGCGAGATCCACGACAGCACCGGCGACTACCCGGCGGTGTGGGTGAGCGACGGGGCGAGCGCGGTGCTCGACGCGTGCCGGGTGCACGACGTGCCGGACGCGCTGTTCGTGCTGGACCGCGGCTCGCGGGTGGACGTCGTGGACAGCGACCTCACCCAGGTGCGGAACACCGCCGTGTCGGTGAGCGACGGCGCCACCGCCCAGCTCGACGACTGCCGCATCAAGGAGGCGTCCACCGGGGCGTGGTTCCGCGACCACGGCAGCGGCGGCACGCTCGCCAACTGCACCGTGGACACCGTGCAGACCGGCGTCATCGTCACCAAGGGCGCCGACCCGACGGTCGAGCGCTGTGTCGTCACCTCCCCCGCCGAGGCCGGCTTCTACGTGTCGGCCGAGGGCCGCGGCACCTTCCACGGCTGCCGGGTCACCGGCAGCGGCGGCTACGGCTTCCACGTGATGGACGGCTGCCGGACGGTGCTGCGCCGCTGCCGGACCGAGCGGTGCGCGCGGGGCGGGTACGAGTTCCCCGAGGACGGGCCGGTGGCCGAGGACTGCACCGGCGACGAGAGCGCCGTCCGCGCGCCGTCCGTGCCGCAGCCGGCCGTCGCGGCCCCGGCCCGGGCGGACGGCGGACACTCCCCCGGCCTGCTCTCCGCCTATCCCCCGCCGCGCACCGCCGCCGCGGCGGCCCCCGCGCCCGCCGCGGTGCCGTCCGTCCCGGCGCCCCGCCCGTCCGAGGACGTGCTCGGCGCGCTGGACGCGCTGGTCGGCCTGGACAGCGTCAAGCACGAGGTGCGGACGCTCACCAACATGATCGAGGTGGGCCGCAAGCGGCAGGAGGCCGGCCTGAAGGCCGCCTCGGTCCGCCGCCACCTCGTCTTCACCGGGAACCCCGGCACCGGCAAGACGACCGTCGCCCGCCTCTACGGCGAGATCCTCGCGTCGCTCGGCGTGCTGGAGCGCGGGCACCTGGTGGAGGTGTCCCGGGTGGACCTGGTCGGCGAGCACATCGGCTCGACCGCGATCCGCACCCAGGAGGCGTTCGACCGGGCCCGCGGCGGCGTGCTGTTCGTGGACGAGGCGTACGCGCTGTCCCCGGAGGACTCCGGCCGGGACTTCGGGCGCGAGGCGATCGACACGCTGGTGAAGCTGATGGAGGACCACCGGGACGCGGTCGTGGTGATCGTGGCCGGCTACACCGCCGAGATGGAGCGCTTCCTCACCGTCAACCCCGGTGTGGCGTCCCGCTTCTCACGGACCATCAGCTTCGGCGACTACACGCCGGAGGAGCTGCTGCGGATCGTGCGGCAGCAGGCGGACGAGCACGAGTACCGGCTCGCGGAGGGCATGGACGACGCCCTGCTGACGTACTTCGAGAAGCTGCCGAAGGGCCCGGCGTTCGGCAACGGGCGGACCGCGCGCCAGACCTTCGAGTCCATGGTCGAGCGGCACGCGGGCCGGGTCGCGGTGCTCGCCGAGGCGAACACCGACGACCTCACCCTGCTCTATCCGGAGGACCTGCCCGAGCTGCCCTGATCCGCGGCCGCGTCCACGCCGCGCTGCCGCGGCAGGGCGGGCAGCAGCCGGTCCAGGAGCGCGGCCCGGCACATCGCGAAGGCGGGGTCGGCCTGGTAGTCGGAGTGGCCGAGGACCGGTTCGGGCAGCGGGTGGGCGGGGGTGCGTCCGTACGCGACGGGGTCGCGCAGCGCCGGGGCGTCGACGCCCGGGCGGCCGTCCTCGGCGGGGACCCGGACCGGGCCGCCGATGGGGTCGGTGGCCCGGTACAGATTGGTCCAGCAGTCCACGGCCCGGTGCAGGCCGCGCAGCGCGTCCGGGCCGAAGTAGGCGGGGAACCAGCGGCCGTAGAGCCGTTCCAGCGGGGAGCCGTAGGTGAGGAGGGCGACCCGGGCGCGGGTCGCGGCCGGCAGCTGCCAGACCGCGGCGGCGGCGAGGACGCTGCCCTGGGAGTGGCCGGAGATGACGAGCCGGCCGCCGGTCCCGGCGGTCCAGGAGCACATCCGCCAGGTGAGGTCGGGCACGGCCCGCTCGGCGTAGCAGGGCGGGGCGAACGGGTGGGCGGCGCGCGGCCAGAAGGTGCCGACGTCCCACAGGATGCCGATGGTGCGGCGGGCGGACGCGTCCCGGTAGGCGCGGCGGCCCCAGGTGACGAAGAGCAGGAAGCCGAAGCCGATCATCCAGGAGCCGAGTGCCTGGGTGGTGGCGGCGAGCCCGGCGACGGCGGGGTGCGCGCCGGCGAAGGCCCGGCCGGGGACCTCGCCGCTCGCCCAGGCGCCGGCGACGGACGCGGCGCCGAGGAGCAGGGCGGTGCCGGCGACGACGCCGACGAGGAGCGGGGCGGAGTCGGTGAGCGCGGCGCGGGCGCGGCTCGCGGCGATCTGGCCGGTACGGACGGGGTCGGGGCGCTCGCCGGCGTAGTCGGCCTCGACGGCGGCCCGCAGCCGGCGGGTGGCGAGCGCGGTGCGGGCGGCGAGGAGGGCGGCGGGCGCGAGCAGCAGCAGGAGCAGCACGGGGATGACGGACGCCTGCCAGCTGAGCAGGACGGGCGGTCCGGCGAGGGGGCTGCCGGCGCTGCCGGGGGTGGCGGAGCCGTCGAGCCGGTCCGCGACCCACTGGGCGACGCCTCCGGACATGACGCCGCCGAGGGCGCAGGCCAGCGTGGCGGTGGCGGGGCCACCGAGTCCGGCGAGCGCGGTGCGCGGGTCGCGCCGGGGGCGCTGGAGCAGCAGGGCGACCGCGCCGAGGGCGACGACCAGGCCGCCCTGGGCGACGGTGAGGGCGCCGAAGGCGGCGTTCCCGGGGAGGGCGCCGGCGGAGGTCCAGCCGGGCCGGTCCCAGGCGGTGTGCACGGCGGTGAGCGCGAGCAGCCCGGCGGCGAGGGCCGGCAGGCGGGTGAGGACGGCGTGCTCGACGCGCTGGTCGAGCCGCCGCTCGCTGCGGCCCCGGCCGCAGACCGACCAGAGCACCAGGACGGCGCAGACCAGCAGGGCGGCGCGCAGGGCGAGTCCGGTGGCGGCGAGGGTGCCGGTGTCGTGGCGGGCGGGGGCGGCGGCGAGGGCGCCGGCGACGGTGAGGAGGCCGGCGGCGGTGTGCGCGGCGCGCAGCCGGGCGACGAGCCGCCTCCCGTACCAGAACCCGGGCCGTCCGAGCGCGGGCCGCGGATCCTCGGGCGAGGCGGATGCGGCGGACGACGCGGGCGTTGCGGGGTCGGCGGGGGCGGAAGGGGCGGTGGGCGGGTCGTCGGTGGGCAGGTCGTCGGTGGGCGGGCGCTGGGCCTCGTACGCGCTCCAGGTGCGGCGGGAGAGGTACCAGAGCAGGCCGACGAGCGCGGCGGGCAGGGCGGCGGCGAGGGCCAGCCTGCGACCGGGCCCGGACCACCAGCCGCCCCGGTCGGCGGCGAGGAAGCCGAGCCAGGCGCGGCCGTCGGCGCAGCCCGCGGTGCCCGCGCACTGCCAGGCCGTCAGGTCGAGGGCGACCTCGCAGGCGGCGGCGGTGAGCAGCACGGTGAGGGTGAGGGCGAGCAGCCGGACCAGCACGCCGTAGAGCCGGACGAGGGCGGGGCGGCCCGGGGCGGGCGGGCGCATCCAGTGGGCGAGGTTGACCACCATGAACGGCAGGAGCAGCAGCCACAGGGCGCGGGCGCCGTCGCCCGAGGTGAGGTTGGACCAGACGTACGCCTCCGGGACCGGCCCGGTCCGCCGGCGGTCGGGCCGGTCCTCGGCGCCGGCGTCGTCGGCGCGCCGGTGGACGGCGGCGGTGTCGTCACCGGTGACCCGCACGGTCCTGGGGTCGTCGAGCATGGACTGGGGAGTGGCTCCGCCGACTCCGTGGACGAGGAGTTCGAGTGCCGCGCCCCCGTGCTCCGGGGCGGGTGTGGCAGGGGACACTGAGGAGCTTCCTCTCGTGGGTGGGAGGATGCGACGTCGGCTCCAGGATCGCGGACGACCGTGCCCCCGCGCACGGCCTCTCACCGAATCCGACAGCCATTCCCTCGTCTCCTGCGGAAGGACCGGCCCCGGCGGTGACTGACAATCAGAACCTCCTCGCGGAGCAGCGACGCGCCCTGATCCTCGACGAGGTGCGGCGGCGCGGCGGTGTCCGGGTGAACGAGCTGACGCGGCGGCTCGGCGTCTCCGACATGACGATCCGGCGCGACCTGGACGCGCTGGCCCGGCAGGGCATGGTCGCGAAGGTGCACGGCGGGGCGGTGCCGGTGGCGGAACCGAGCACGCACGAGCCGGGGTTCGAGGCGAAGTCGGCGCTGGAGCCGAGCGCGAAGGACGAGATCGCGCGGGCGGCGGCGGCGCTGGTGCAGCCGGGCGCGGCGATCGCGCTGTCCGGCGGGACGACGACGTACGCGCTGGCCCGCCGGCTGCTGGACGTGCCGGACCTGACCGTGGTGACGAACTCGGTCCGGGTGGCGGACGTCTTCCACGAGGGGCGTCCGGTGTCGGGCGAGGGGCGGCGGGCGCCGACGGTGGTGCTGACCGGCGGGGTGCGGACGCCGTCGGACGCGCTGGTGGGGCCGGTGGCGGACCGGGCGGTCCGCTCGCTCCACTTCGACCTGCTGTTCCTCGGGGTGCACGGCCTTTCGGTGGAGGCCGGTCTGTCGACGCCGAATCTGGCGGAGGCGGAGACCAACGGGTGCCTGATGCGGTCGGCGCGCCGGGTGGTGGTGGTCGCGGACCACACCAAGTGGGGGACGGTGGGCCTGAGTTCGTTCGGGACGCTGGACGAGGTGGACACCTGGGTGACGGACCGGGGCATGGCCGCGGAGGTGCGGGCGGAGGTCGCGGAGCACGTGCCGGGGCTGCTGGTGGCCGGCGAGGCGGCGGCGTGAGCCGGTTCCGGGTGGAGCGGCGGACCGGCCTGGTGCCGGAGGAGGTGTGGCGGCGGCTCACCGACTGGCCGGCGCACGGCCGGCAGGTGCCGCTGACCCGTACGACGGTGCTGACGCCCGGTCCGAACGGGCCGGGGACGCGGTTCACGGCCCGCACCGGGCTCGGGCCGCTGGGCTTCGACGACCCGATGGAGGTGGTCCGCTGGCAGCCGCCGCACCGGGACCGGCCGGGGGTGTGCCGGCTGGAGAAGCGCGGACGGCTGGTGCGCGGCTGGGCGGAGTTCGAGGTGGCGGCGGCGGCCGGCGGGACGCGGGTGGTGTGGACGGAGGAGCTGGCGGTACGGGGCCTGCCGGGCGTGTGCGACGGGGTGCTGGCGCGGGCGGGCCGGAGGGTGTTCGGCCGGGCCCTGGACGGTCTGCTGAACACCTAGCGATCGAACGGGCTTTCGCCTTGCCGGGGTGACCGCTAGGGTGCTTCCTCCCATCCGCACCCCTCGGGGAGGTCCGGTCCATGTCACGCCGACTCCGGCCGGTGGAGCTCGACTTCACCGGCGCCGCGCCCGTCCGCCTCGCCTTCGAGGCGGTGCTCCAGGCGCCGCCCCCGGCCGTCTACCGCGCGATCGCGGTGGAGGTGGGCAGCCTGCCCGCCTGGTTCGCCCCGGTCGCCTCGGCCGTCCCCCTCGACGACGGGGCGCGCCGGACGATACGGCTGCGCGGCGGCGTCCGGTTCGAGGAGACGATCCTGGCCGCCGAACCGGACCTCCGCTACGCCTACCGCGTCGACCTCACCAACGCGCCGGCCGTCTCCGCGCTGGCCGAGGAGTGGGCGCTGGCGCCGTCGGGCGCGGGGACGCGGCTGCGCTGGACGATGGCGGCCGACGGCCCCGCCGCGTTCCGCGCGGGGCTGCGGCTGGCCTCGCCGGGCCTCGGCGTGTCGTTCCGGCGGGCGGCGTCGGCGCTGGACCGGCGGCTCATTCCGGCCAGACGCCCGTCGCCAGGAACCGCTCCACGGCCGCCGCGTACGGGGTGATGTCGAGGCCCTGCTCGGCGAGCCAGGCGTCGGAGTAGTACTTGTCGAGGTAGCGGTCGCCGGGGTCGCAGATGAGGGTGACGACGCTGCCGGTGCGCTCCTCGGCGACCATCTCGGCCACGATTTTGAAGGCGCTCCACAGGCCGGTGCCGGTGGAGCCGCCGGCCTTCCGGCCGATGGCGGTCTCCAGGGCGCGGACGGCGGCCACGCTCGCCGCGTCCGGGACCTTCATCATCCGGTCGACGGCGCCGGGCACGAAGCTGGGCTCCATCCGGGGCCGGCCGATGCCCTCGATGCGGGACCCGCAGTCGGCGGTGGCGTCGGGGTCGTGGTGCACCCAGCCGTCGAAGAAGCAGGAGTTCTCCGGGTCGGCGACGCAGATCCGGGTGTCCTGCTGGGTGTAGTGGACGTAGCGGGCGATGGTGGCGGAGGTGCCGCCGGTACCGGCGGTGGCGACGATCCAGGCCGGCTCGGGGTACCGCTCCAGCCGCAGCTGCTGGTAGATCGACTCGGCGATGTTGTTGTTGCCGCGCCAGTCGGTGGCCCGTTCGGCGTAGGTGAACTGGTCCATGTAGTGGCCGCCGGTGCGGGCCGCGAGCGCCGCCGACTCCGCGTACATCGAGCGCGGGTCGTCCACGAAGTGGCATTGCCCGCCGTGGAATTCGATGAGCCGGCACTTCTCGGGGCTGGTGGTGCGGGGCATGACGGCGACAAACGGGACGCCGATGAGCTTCGCGAAGTACGCCTCGGAGACGGCGGTCGAGCCGCTGGACGCCTCGATGACGGGCTTGCCGGGGCGGAGCCGGCCGTTGCAGAGCGCGTACAGGAAGAGCGAGCGGGCGAGCCGGTGCTTGAGGCTGCCGGTCGGGTGGGTGGACTCGTCCTTGAGGTAGAGGTCGATGCCCCACTTGTCGGGCAGCGGGAAGCGCAGGAGGTGGGTGTCGGCGGAGCGGTTGGCGTCGGCCTGGACCTTGCGGACCGCTTCCTTCAGCCAGGCGCGGTAGGCGGGATCGCTGCGGTCGACGTCCACGGTGGCCATGGCCTGGACGGTGTGCGGGGTGGTGCTCAACGGTCTCTCCTCGCTGTCCCGCCGGGGCCGGGCCCCGGGCTTCCCACCCCCGACGATACCCCCTCCCACCTGGGCAAACGTTCCCTTTGACGCTCCATAGGCACGCCTTGGGGAACGCCCGTACGACGCTCCCTGGTGCCCGCGCCGACGGCCCGGCACACTGGGGAGGAACGCACAGGCGGAAGGGGTGGACCGGCATGACGGAACCGGAGTTCAGCGCCAGGGGCGTACGCATCGAGAGCCGGCAGCGCTCGCTCACCCGGGCCGGCGAGGTCCGCATCGAGGACGGCCGGCTCGCGCTGCTCACGAGTTACGGCTCCGAGATCGACAGCGCGCCCGTGAAGGCGGTCCGGGCGGGCCGCCCGTGGTTCGCGAAGGGGGACGAGACGGTGGCGCGGGTGAACGGCACGCGGTACCGCCTCACCATGGACGCCGCCGGCGAGGAAGACGACCGGGACGCCGAGCAGGCGGGCCGCTTCCTCGCCGCGCTGAAGCGGGCCGCGGGAGGGCGCTGACCTGCGCGGGCTCGCGGCGGGTTGCGGGCCGGTGACGGCCGGGTCACGCTGGAACCACCTCACTGAGGGTTCACCGGTGGTGACACTGAGCTCAGTGCGCCGCCCTGATGTACCGCATGACAGATCCGAATCTCCGTCTTCTTCAGGACCACTTCGGGGAGTCGCAGCCGTGATCAGCGAGCCGAGCAGGTATTACGCGGTGGAGCTCCATGCCCTGCCGCACCGCATTCGACAGATCCGCAGGATCGTCGCCGCCCATCTGCGCCATTGGCAGCTCGACGACTTGGTCGATCCCGTCGCACTGGGAGTGACCGAGCTGTTGACCAACGTGCACCGCCACGCGCAGCCCGACAAGGAGTGCACCGTCGAGCTGGAACTCCTGCTCGACCGGCTGACCGTCTCGGTCCGGGACAACGACCCCCGGATACCGGCGGCCGCCGCCGGGACGACCGGCGACGACCCGCAGGACGGGCCGGACGCGCTCGCCACCTCGGGCCGCGGTCTCGCCCTCGTCGGGGCGCTCAGCGACAGCTGGGGCGCCCGTCCGCACGGGACGGGCGGCAAGGTCGTCTGGTTCACCCTCACCGCGCCGCCGTACGCCGGCGGTCCGGCCGTCGCCGCCGCCGAGGCCGGCCTCGGCTTCGGCCTGGTGCCGCTCGCCCCGGTCGTCTCGTACGGCCGGCTCGCGGGCGCGCCCCTGAGCGCGCCCGCCCAGGCCCCGGCGCTCGCGGCGGGCGGCGCCCTGGTCTGAGCCCGCTCAGGCGGTGGCGACCAGGGTCAGATAGGCGATGCCCAGGACGTTCCGGTAGCCGTTCAGCCAGCTCGACCGCTGCCGGTCGACCCGCTCGCGGGTCTCGGCGGCCAGCGGGTGGTCCGGGTGGGCGGCGAGCCACACCTCCGTGTCGTACCGGTAGCCGGACTCGAACGCCTCCCACTCGTCGCGGCCGGCCGTCTCGATCCACGCCGGGCGGAACCCCGCCCCGATCGCCAGGTCGACGAGCCCGCCCAGCGGCAGGTGGTCGGCGGCGCTCGCGCCGGGCCACATCGCGGCCAGCTCCCCCTCCTCCGGGATCCGCTCCCAGAAGCCCTCGCCGAGCACGACCAGGCCGCCGGGCCGGACCAGCCGGCGCAGCTCGCGCAGCGCCTCCGCCGGGTCGTGCCGCTCCGGGTCGCACAGCGCCTGGCTGGCGCCGAGGCAGAGGATCGCGTCGACGGGGCCGCGGGCGGTGCCGCGCGCGGACTCCTCCACGAAGAGCGTGCGGTCGGCGAGGCCGCGCTCGGCGGCGAGCGCCCGGCCCCGGACCAGGTCCTCGGCGTTGATGTCGATGCCGACGCCCTGGGCGCCGGGCACCGCGTCGAGGATGCGGAGCAGCAGCTCGCCCCAGCCGCAGCCGATGTCGAGGACGTCGGCGGGCGAGGCGGCGGCGATCCGGCGGACCAGGCTCGCGGCCCGCTCCTCGGAGAGCGGCCCGTGGAAGGTGAGACTGCCCAGGCGGGGCGGGAGTTCGGCGTCGGTGGAGATCATGGACGGCGAGGCTACCGGCCGCGGCGGACCCGGCCCACCGCTTTTCCGGGCCGCGCCCGCCGGACCCGCGGCGGAGTCCCGTCCTCCGGCCTGTCCCCCGGCCCGTCTTCCGACCTGTCCCCTGGGCCCGTCCTCCGGTCAGACGGGGGCGCCGGCGAGGGCGGCCAGCGGGTCGTCGAGGACCGGCTGCCAGGCCAGTTCGGCAGCGCCCACCAGGCTGTTGTGGTCGAGGGTGCAGGGCAGGATCGGCACGCCGCCGCTGCGGCCCCACAGGCTGCGGTCCGCGACGACCGCGCGCAGCCGCTCCGGGTCGGCGTCCAGCAGCTCGCGATGGAGGCCGCCGAGGATGATCCGGTCCGGGTTGAGGATGTTCACCAGGCCCGCGAGGCCGAGGCCGAGACGGTCGATCAGCTCCTCCACCGCGGCCCGCACCCCCGGGTCGTCGGGTGCGTTCCTGAGCAGGTCGCGGGCCTGCTGGAGCAGCGACACCTCCGGGCCGGGCGCGCGGCCGGCGACGGTGAGGAAGGCCAGCGGGTCGGTCTCGACGTCCAGGCAGCCCCGGCCGCCGCAGTGGCAGGGACCGCCCTCCGGGTTGACCGGCAGATGGCCCACCTCCAGGGCGAGGCCCGAACTGCCCGTGTGGAGCCGCCCGTCGAGGACGAGCGCCCCGCCGACGCCCCGGTGCCCGGTCGCCACGCAGAGCAGGTCACGGGCGCCGCGCCCGGCGCCGTGCCGGTGCTCGGCGAGCGCGGCGAGGTTCACGTCGTTGCCGGTGAAAGCCGGTCCCTCGACGCCGGCGTCCCGGATCCGGTCGGCGAAGATCTCGCGGACCGGCGCGCCCGCCGGCCAGGCCAGGTGGAGCGGGTTCAGCGCGGTGCCCTCGGGCTCGGCGACGGCGGACGGCACGGCGAGGCCGGCGCCGACGCAGCGCCGCCCGGTCTCCCGCAGCAGCGCGGCCCCCGCGTCCACGACGGCGCCGAGGACCTGCGCCGGATCCGCCGAGACCGTCACCTTGCCGGGGACGGTGGCGACGACGGTGCCGCCGAGACCGATCAGCGCGGCCCGGAAACCGTCCGCGTGGACCTGCGCGGCGAGCGCCACGGGCCCCTTCTCGTCGACCGCGAGCCGGTGCGACGGCCGGCCCTGCGAACCGGCGGCGGCGCCGGGGTTGGAGTCGACCCGGATGAGCCCGAGGGCCTCCAGCTCGGCGGCGACGGCTCCGGCGGTGGCGCGGGTGACGCCCAGCTCGGCGGTGAGGACGGCCCGCGTCGGCGCCCGTCCGGTGTGCACCAGCTCCAGGGCGGGACCGAGCGCGCTCCGCCCCCTGTCCAGCCGAGTACGCGTCGTCGTCGCCTTGCCGTTCATGCGCCCGAGTCTGCCATGATCGGCGCCCGCCGCCGGACCCGCTCCCGTCACGGCCGGGGGCGGGTACGGGAGCGCGGCCGGGACAACAGGCCGACCTCGCGGCCGAGGCGTTCGGCGGCGGTGGCGAAGAACGCGTCCCGGTCCTCCACGATCCTGTTGAACTGGCCGAACACCTCGAACGACACCAGGCCGAAGAGCTGCGCCCAGGCGAAGACGAGGGCGACGGCGAGCGCGGGCGGCAGGTCGGGGGCGAGATCGGCGGCCAGCCGCTCGGCCTCCGGCGCGAGGCCGTCCGGCAGCGGCGGCAGCGCCACGCCCTCGTCCTGATGGGCGGCGCGGGCGGTCGCCACCAGCAGCAGGCCGACCCGGGCGGCCGGGCCGACGGTGTCCTGCGGGGCGCTGTAGCCGGGGACCGGGGAACCGTAGATGAGGGCGTACTCGTGGGGATGCTCCACGGCCCAGCGGCGTACGGCGCGGCAGACGGCGGTCCACTGGGCGAGGTGGTCGCGGGGCGCGGCGGCCACGGCGGCGGCGTGAGCCGTCTCGGCGGCGGCGCCGACGGCGTCGTACGCGTCGATGATCAGCGCGGTCAGCAGGTCGTCACGGCTGGGGAAGTAGCGGTAGAGCGCCGAGGAGACCATGCCGAGCTCGCGGGCGACGGCGCGCAGCGACAGCTTGGCGGCGCCCTCGGCGGCGAGCTGCCGGCGGGCCTCGTCCTTGATGGCGGCGGTGATCTCGATCCGGGCGCGAGCGCGGGCTCCTTGAACGGGGGTCATGGAGAGCAGTCTGCCACGGTTCGGAGCGCCGCACCGAGATGAGAGCAGTGCTCTTGCTTGCGAGCGCCGATCCGTGCAGACTGTTCTCAAGCGAGAGCAGTGCTCACGATTCGGGGAAGCGATACGCATCGAGAGCAGCGCTCACGTTTTGCAAGCCCCGCACGCCCGGCCC
>JOFO01000068.1 GCA_000721275.1 Microtetraspora glauca
GCCGAGCGCGTCGGCGAGCATCCGGCGCACCTCCTCGTACGCGGCCAGCGCCTCCGCCGTCCGCCCCGAGTCCCGCAGCGCCCGGATCCGCAGCACCTGCAACGGCTCGTCCAGCGGCCGGTCCGCGCACAGCGCCGCCGCCTCCGCCAGCACCTCACCCGCCCGGCCCAGCCCCAGCAGCGCGTCCAGCCGCCACCGCCGCGCCTCCCACCGCCGCGCCTCCCACCGCGCCGCCTCCGCGTGCCGGTCCGGCAGATCCGCCAGCACCGGACCCGCCCACAGCCCCAGCGCCTCCTCCAGCAGCACCACCGCCCGCCCCGCGTCCCCCGCCACCAGCGCCGCCGACCCCTCCCTGGAGGGCGCCCGCGGCGTCGGCGGGCGGCTCGTCGCCGGCCCAGACCTCGTCGGCGAGCACGGTCGCGGGCAGCGTCCGGCCGGGCCGCAGGGCGAGCGTGGTGAGCAGGGCGCGGACGCGGGGGCCGCCGACGGGCAGTTCGTCGCCGTCGGCGGTCAGCACTCGGGTCGGTCCCAGGAGGCAGTAGCGCACGGCCTCATTCTCCGCGAGGGACCGGCGCGCGCCGGGCGGCGGGGGGCGACGGCGGGCCGGCGGGGACGGCCGGGACGACGGCAGGGGAGGCTACGCGGAGGCGGCGGCTTCCTTCTCGGCCCTGGCGCGGCGGACGTAGTACCAGGCCATGTTGGAGGAGAGGCCGGCGAGGAGGACCCAGACGATGCCGACGAAGCTGCCGTTCACGAAGGAGATCACGGCCGCGGCGACGGCCAGGGCGCAGACCACGAGGGCGTAGAGGGCGAGACGGGGCATGGGGGTCGGCTCCTGTCGGGTACGGCTGACGGTGCCCGACCAGTGTCCCCCATGCCCCGAAGCGTCCGTTCTCCGGCTCCGCCCCGGCGGGCGGCGGGGGCGGTCAGACGTCGGTGACGCGCAGGCCGGCGTGGGCCTTGTAGCGGCGGTTCACCGAGATCAGGTTGGCGACGAGGGACTCGACCTGGTGGGCGTTGCGGAGCCGGCCGGCGAAGACGCCGCGCATGCCGGGGATGCGGCCGGCCAGCGCCTGGACGATCTCGACGTCGGCGCGCTCCTCGCCGAGCACCATGACGTCGGTGTCGATCTCGGCGATCGAGGTGTCCTTGAGGAGGACGGCGGAGAGGTGGTGGAAGGCGGCGGTGACCCGGGAGTCCGGGAGCAGCGCGGCGGCCTGCTCGGCGGCGGAGCCCTCCTCGGGCTTGAGGGCGTAGGCGCCCTTCTTGTCGAAGCCGAGCGGGTTGACGCAGTCGACGACGAGCTTGCCGGCCAGTTCCTCGCGCAGCGACTCCAGGGTCTTGGCGTGGCCGTCCCAGGGGACGGCGACGATGACGACGTCGCTGTCGCGGGCGCAGGTGGCGTTGTCGGCGCCGCGGACGCCGTGGCCGATCTCGGCGGCGACGGCCTCGGCGCGGTCGGCGGCGCGGGAGCCGATGATCACCTGCTGGCCGGCGGCGGCGAGGCGGTAGGCGAGGCCGCGGCCCTGGTCGCCGGTGCCGCCGAGGACGCCGACGACGAGCCCGGAGACGTCGGGGAGGTCCCAGGGGTCCTTGGGGGCCTTCTTGGGCGGTTCGGCGGGCCCGGTGGCGGGAGTCGAGGAAGTCATGGGCCCGACCCTACCCACCGGTGCGGCCCCGTTCGGGTGGATCCGCGGCGAGCGGCCTCCGGGCGGGCGCCGGCTGCGGCAGGATGCGGCGCCATGGATGCCGTACGGGTCGCGCTGCTGCGGGAAGTGCTCGCCGGGACGGAGTGGCCGGCGGCCGCCCGCCGCTTCGCCGGGACGCTGCGGGCGTCGGTGGTGCCGCGCCGGGGCGGGCTGCTGCTGGTGGGCACGGAGGCGTACGAGCCCTGGCACCTGGCGGCGCACCTGGTGGACGAGGCGGCCTGGTCGGGGCTGCCGGAGCTGGCGCCGACGCTGGTGCGGCACCGGGTGCGGCCGGGCGATCCGGCGCACCTGGCGGTGGGTCTGGGGCGGCTGGAGGCGGCGGGGCGGGGGGCGACGCTGCTCGTGGTCGCGCCGGAGCGGCCGGAGGCGGGGGTGCTCCAGCGGGTGCACGACGCGCGGCGGGCGGGGGCGACGGTGCTGTCGCTGGACGCGGGTGACGCGGAGGTGCGGGGGCTGGCGCACGAGACGCTGTCGGTGGCGGCGGAGGCGGGGGTGGACCTCGACACGGTCCAGCACCTGGTGAGCGCGGCGGCGGGGGAGAACCGGCTGCCGGAGCCGCGGGGCCGCCGGTTCCGGGACCGGCTGTCGGTGCTGGCGGACCGGCTGACGTCGCCGCCGCCGGCCCGCTGGTAGCGCCGGGCGGGCGGCGCGGAATTCGGTTGCCGGGCGGCGGGGGCGTGCGGAGCATGGGGCCTCGTGGCTTCCTCCTCCTGGCGCGCGCGGCTCGCGGCCGTGCTTCCCGACACCGCTCCGTGGCGCTCCTCGCGGGACTTCCGGCTGCTGTGGGGGCAGGGGCTGGTGACGTACTTCGCGAGCGCCATGGCGATGGTGGCGCTGCCGCTCCAGATCAAGGAGCTGACGGACTCGCCGCTCGCGGTGGGCGCGATGGGCGCGGTGGAGCTGGTGCCGCTGGTGGTCTTCGGGCTGTACGGCGGGGCGCTGGCGGACGCGGTGGACCGGCGGCGGGTGATCGTCGCGACGGAGGCGGGGCTGGGTCTGCTGGCGCTGCTGCTGCTCGTGAACGCGCTGCTCGACGAGCCGCTGCTGTGGCCGCTGTACGTGGTCGCGGCGGGGGTGTCGGCGCTGGCGGGGCTCCAGCGGCCGGCGCTGGACTCGCTGCTGGCCCGGATCGTGCCGCACGCGCAGCAGACCGCGGCGGCGGCGCTGAACTCGCTGCGCTGGCAGCTGGGGTCGATCGCCGGTCCGGCGGTGGGCGGTCTGGTGGTGGCGTACGCGGGGCACGGCCCGGCGTACGCGCTGACGCTGGCCGGGTTCGCGGTATCGGTGCTGATGTGCCGGCGGCTGTCGCCGGCGCCGCCGGCGCGCGACGCGGAGAAGCCGTCGCTGCGGTCGATCGCGCAGGGCGCGCGGTACGCGTGGTCGCGGCCGGTGCTGCTGGGGACGTACGCGGTCGATCTGGCGGCGATGTTCTTCGCGTTCCCGAACGCGGTGTTCCCGTTCCTGGCGGACGAGCTGGACGCGGAGTGGTCGCTGGGGCTGATGTACGCGGCGGGTTCGGTGGGGTCGCTGGTGCTGGGGCTGACCAGCGGCTGGACGTCGCGGGTGCGGCGGCACGGGCTGCTGGTGGCGGGCGGCGCGGCGGGCTGGGGCCTGGCGATCGCGGGCGCGGGCTGGTCCGGGAACGTGTGGCTGGTGCTGCTGTGCCTGGCGGTGGCGGGCGCGGGCGACATGCTGAGCGGGCTGGGGCGCGCGACGATCTGGAACCAGACGATCCCGGAGGAGCTGCGGGGCCGGCTGGCGGGCATCGAGGTGCTGTCTTACAGCGTGGGGCCGCAGCTGGGGCAGGTGCGGGCCGGGGTGATGGCCGGCTGGACGGGGACCCGCACCGCCGTGTGGGCGGGCGGCGCGGCCTGTGTGGCGTCGGTGGGGCTGCTGTGCGTGGCGCTGCCGAAGCTGCTGCGGTACGACTCCGCCACGGACGAGGACGCGCTGCGCCGCAAGGCGCAGCAGGAGGCGGCGGCGGCCGGGAGCGCCTGAGCGGTCCCGGCCGCGCGGGGTGGTGCCGGCCGTCAGTCCCTGCCGTCCTCCGGGCGGGGCGCGTCGTGCCAGCGGGGGTCGGTCTCCCACTCCAGGTTGCGCTCCCGGGCGGTCTCCATGGCGTGGGCCGCCTCCTCACGGGTGGCGTAGGGGCCGAATCGGTTCTTCGCCGGGCATTCCGGCCCTTCCTCGACCTTCTTGTGCTCCAGGCAGTAGTACCACTCCCCCGCCTTGGCGGCCGGGCGCTTCTTGAACAGGGCCATGGTCGTCGGCTCCTTCCTTCGGGACCATGCTGCCCCAGACGCGGTCGTTAGACTCGCTGGCATGTCTGGCCAGTCGCTTCTCGTTCCGGGGGAGCTCTCCCCCGCCCGCTCCGTCCCCGGCTCGATCCGCCGCCCCGAGTACGTCGGGAAGCCCGCACCCGCCCCGTACACGGGGCCGGAGGTGCAGGATTCCGACACGATCGAACGGATGCGGGTCGCCGGCCGCATCGCCGCGCAGGCGATGGAGGAGGCCGCCAAGCACATCGCCCCGGGTGTCACCACCGACGAGCTCGACCGGGTCGCGCACGAGTTCATGTGCGACCACGGCGCCTATCCGTCCACGCTGGGCTACCGCGGCTTCCCGAAGTCCCTGTGCGCCTCGGTCAACGAGGTCATCTGCCACGGCATCCCGGACTCGACCGTCCTGCGCGACGGCGACATCGTGAACCTGGACGTGACGGCGTACATCGGCGGCGTCCACGGCGACAACAACGCCACCTACCTGTGCGGCGACGTCGACGAGGAGTCGCGGCTGCTCGTGGAGCGCACCCGGGAGGCGCTGAACCGGGCGATCAAGGCGGTGAAGCCGGGCCGGCAGATCAACATCATCGGCCGGGTCATCGAGTCGTACGCCAAGCGCTTCGGGTACGGCGTCGTGCGGGACTTCACCGGGCACGGCATCAACACGTCGTTCCACTCCGGCCTGATCGTGCCGCACTACGACTCGCCCCACCACACCACCGTCATCCAGCCCGGCATGACCTTCACGATCGAGCCGATGCTGACGCTGGGCACCCACGAGTACGACATGTGGGAGGACGGCTGGACCGTGGTGACGAAGGACCGCAAGCGGACCGCGCAGTTCGAGCACACGCTGGTGGTGACCGAGACGGGGGCGGACATCCTCACGCTTCCCTGACGCCTCCCCCGGCGTTTCCCGGACCTCGCGGGGCTTACGTTCCGCCGACGGTCCAAGGGGTACATCTTTACCGACAGGTCGTCGGGAACCAGTTGACTTAGGTAAGCCTAACTTGGCACGATCAGGTCTGCTGGTTCCCGCCCCATCGGTCCCGGAGGCACGCCTTGGACACCCCCTTCTCCACCGTCATCCGCACGGCCTCGCACGAGCAGCACACGGAGGCGGAGACCTCGTCCTTCATGAGCGACCTCCTGGGCGGGCGGCTCGGCGTCGACGCGTACGCCCGCTACACCGAGCAGCTGTGGTTCGTGTACCGGGCGCTGGAGGACGGTGCGGAGGCGCTGCGCGAGGACCCGGTCGCCGGGCCGTTCATCCGGCCCGAGCTCTTCCGCACGGCCGCCCTGGAGGCGGACCTCGCCCATCTGCGCGGCCCGGAGTGGCGCGTCGGCGCGACGGCGCTGCCGGCCACCGAGGCGTACGCGGCGCGGGTCGCCGAGTGCGCCCGCGACTGGCCCGCCGGGTACGTCGCCCACCACTACACCCGCTACCTGGGCGACCTGTCGGGCGGTCAGATGATCCGCGACAAGGCCGAGCGGACCTGGGGCTTCGCCCGCAAGGGCGACGGCGTGCGGTTCTACGTCTTCGACGCGATCGGCAACCCGGCCGCGTTCAAGCGGGCCTACCGCGAACTCCTCGACGGGGTGAACGCGGACGACCTGGAGAAGCAGCGGATCGTCGACGAGTGCAAGCGGGCCTTCGCCTTCAACACGGCCGTCTTCCGCGAGCTGGGCGGCGAGTTCCCGCTCAGCGCGTGACCCCGCCGGAGGCTCCGGTCACCTGATCCTTCTCGGGGCGCCGCTCAGCGCAGCAGCGTCCCTTCCAGGCGGACCCGTCCGCCCAGCTCCACGATGCCACCGGGGCCGGGGGCGGTCAGCAGCTGCGACCCCCGGCCCTGCGTGATGTTCAGGGCCCGGCCCAGTCCGGCCGTCAGCAGCAGCGCCGCCGCGCCGGTGGCCTCGTCCTCGTCGATGCCGTCGCCCCGGCCGGGGAAGGCGCGCGCCCGGATCCGCCCGGCCGCCTCCTCCTCCCACGCCCACGCGTAGACCCACTCCCCCGGCGGCGGCACCTCCAGCGCCTCCACCTCGGCGGCGGAGCCGTACTGGCGCAGGGTGCGCGGCGGCGCCCATTCGGCGCGGGCCTCGATCCAGGTGAACTCGCCGTCGCCGCGCACCCACACCTCGCCGGCGGGCGGGTGGACGACCTCCAGGTCGAGCAGCCAGGCGGCGCCGACGAGCGGGTGCCCGGCGAAGGGCAGGCGCACTCCGGGCGTGTAGATGTCGACGACGCCGCGCTCCGGGTCGTCGACGAACACGGTCTCGCTGAAGCCGAGTTCCTTCGCGAGCGCCTGCCGGGACGCCTCGTCCGGGTGGGTGCGCCCGTCGCGCACGACCCCGAGGGCGTTGCCGTGGCGGCCGTCGCCCGCGCAGAAGACCCGCAGGACGTCGATCTCGGTGCCGGTCGCGCCAGTCGTGTTCATGGCGGAATTGAACCATCCGGGGGCAGGCGACAGGGCCGCGCCTCCGTTTCCGGGGGTGCGGCCCTGTCGGGGTGGGGGGTGGCGGTCCGTGGGGGGCGGCCGGCGCCGCGGGTCAGCTCTCTGCGGCTCCGGTACGGCGGCGGGCCGCGACGACGACGGCGCCTCCGGCGGCGACGATCAGCGCGGCGGCGCCCGCGAGCAGGCCGGTCGGGGCGGAGGAGCCGGTGGCGGCGAGCGCGCCCGCCCCGCCGCCGGCGCTCCCGGCCCCGCCGGCCGTGCCCGCGCCTCCGACGGTGCCGGCACCGGTCGAGCCCGTGCCCGCGCCGTCCGAGCCGCCCGTGGTGCCGGAGCCCGTCGTGCCGGTGCCGGTCGCGCCGGTGCCGGCGGACGCGGCCGTACCGGGGGTGGTCGGCGGGAGGGTGGCGTCCGCGCCGAGGGCGAGGGAGACGGTCACCGGGTCGAGGGCGAGGCCCGCGTCGTAGTACGAGGCGCCGCCGGGGGTGGAGAAGAGGGCGGCGCCCTCGGCCGTCAGCTTCGCCGGGAGGGCGGCGAGGGTGACGACCTCGTCCTTCGCGGTCCAGTCGGCCTTCGCCAGGTCGAGCGCGGCGAACCGCACGCCCTTCCGCGTGCCGGAGGCGGTGGTGACGTCGGCGGTGAGGGTGCCGGCGGTGCCGTCGGCGGTGAGCTTCAGGCCGCTGATCCGCCAGTCGATGCCGTGCGCGGCGCAGACGAAGTCGACGCGGCCGGTGAAGGAGGCGGTGAGGGTGCGGGCGTCGGCGTCGAGCGCGGCCTCGTCCACCGGGAAGGCGTACGCGGAGCCGGCGGCCGTCGCTCCGGCGGCCGGGGTGACGGTGCCGCCGCAGCGCTCGTCCACGTACTCCCGCCAGCGCTCCAGGACGCCCCAGGTCAGCCGCCCGGCGACGACGCCGGCCGGGTCCTCGGCGGGGGCGGTCGCGGGGGCCGTGGCGGGAGGCGCGGTGGTCGGGGCCGTGGTGGCGGTGGTGGTCGGGGACGGGGCGGTGGTGGTCGGCGCGGGGGTCGTGGGTGCGGTGGTGGGTGCGGTCGCTGTCTCTTATACACATCTGACGCTGCCGACGAAGAGGATAGTGTAGATCTCGGTGGGTCGAGGGCGTCGCCCTTCTTGTAGAAGCCGGCGAAGGCGGCGGCGCCGTCCTCGGTGAGCCGGGCCGGTATGTCCTTGAAGACCATCGCGCCGCCCGCGCCCTGGCCGGGGCGGACGCCGGTCATGTCGAGCGCGGCGAAGGAGACGTCGTCGCGGGTGGTGACGGAGCCGTCCTTCTCCTTGGTGACGACGTCGGCGGTGATCTCGCCGGTGGGCGCGGCGGAGCCGGCGGTGCGGAGCCGCACGTCGGAGATCCGGATGTCGAGCGCGCCGTCGTGGGCCTCGAAGCGGACGCCGCCCTGGAAGGCGGTGGCGGTGGCGTGGGTCGCCGTGTCGTAACTGCCGGTGCCGCCGGGGAAGGTGAAGACGCCGTTGCCGGGGGCCTGGGTCGCGCCGCCCTCCAGGGTGGTCCTCCCCTTGGCGAAGGGCTGCGCGAGGTACGAGCGGAAGGACTGCTTGACGCCCCAGTCCAGGGTGCCGTCCACGAGCGGGACCGGCGGGGCGGGGGTGTCGGCGGCGGCTGCGGGCAGCGCGAGGGTCAGGGCGCCGGCGCCCAGGGCGGCGGCCGTGGTGACGGCGGCGGCCAGCGTGACGGGGCGGCGCATGCGGATGGCCATGTCGGGGGTCTCTCCTCGGCGGGAACGGGGGGTGGCGCAGGGGCACTTGCGGTGGGTCGGCCGGACGGACCGGTCAGAGTGAACGGCCGGAAGGACCGGTCAGGGTGAACGGCCGGAAGGACCGGTCGGGGCGATCAGTCGGTGGGGCCGGCCGCGCGGGCGGCGCGGCGGCGGCGCAGGAGGGCGTACGCGGCGACGGCGGCGGCCAGGAGGCCCGCGCCGGCGGCGGCGTAGACGCCCGTGGAGGTGCCGGAGTCCACGGGGGCCGTGGCCGCCACGGGCGCGGCGGAGGCCGGCGGGGTGGCGGGCGCGGTCGGGGTGGGCGCGGCGGTGGGGGCGCTGCCGAGGTCGGGGAGGGCGGGGAGCGCGGCGGCCGGGTCGACGGAGACGGCGAGGGAGACCGGGTCCATCGCGGTGCCCGCCCGGTACATCCCGCCGAAGGCGCGGGCGCCTTGCTCGGTGAGGACGGCGGGCGCCTCGGTGACGGCGGCGAGTCCGTTCTCCGGGACGAGGCCGCGCGCGGCGAAGGTCACGAGGGGCACGTCCCGTTCGGTCCTCCCGGCGCTGGTGACGTCGGCGGCGAGGGTGCCCGTGCCGCCGGCCACCTTCACGGTGACGCCGGCGAGGGTGAGGTCCAGGTGGCTGCCGGTGAAGCGGACGCTCCCGGTGAAGGCGGCGTCGAGGGTGCCGGTCCGGGGGTCGTACGCGCCGGTGCCGGACGGGAAGCGGAAGAGCGCTCCGCCGTCCTGGGCGCCGCCGGAGAGCGTCCACTTCCCCCGGGCGACGGTGCCGGTGACGTACTCGCGGAAGGTGCGGCGGACGCCCCAGTCGACGGCGGCGGTCCTCAGGGCGGGGGCGGCGGTGGCGGACGCCTTGGGCTTTGGCCGCGAACCGGGGGTGGTGGAGGGCGACTTGGCGGTGGGTGCGGCCGGTACGTCGACGGTGAGGCTGATCGGGTCGAGCGCGGTGCCGGCCGGGTAGTAGCCGGCGAAGGCGGCGGCGCCCTGGGCGGTGAGGGTGGCGGGGACGTTCGCGAGGGAGACGGAGCCGGTGCCGCCGCGCATGTCGAGGCCGCCGAGGTCCAGGGTGGCGAGCGGCACCTGGGTCCGGACGGTCGTGCGTCCGGTGCCCTTGGCCTTGCTCGTCATGTCGGCGTAGAGGGTGCCGGTGCCGTTCCGGACGCGGACGCGGGGGCTGCCGAGGGTGAGGTCGAGTTCGTTCGTGCCGTCGGCCTTGCGGTGTCCGGTGAAGCGGACGCCGCCGCCGAAGGCGGCCTCGAAGGCGCCGGTGGCGGGGTCGTACGCGCCCTGGGCGGAGTGGAAGCGGTACTGGGCGCCGACCGTGGCGGCACCGCCGGTGAGGTTCCAACTTCCTTGCGCGATGGGCCCGGTGACGTAGCTCTGGAAGGAGGACTTGATACCCCAGTCGAGCCGGCCGCCGCGCACCGGGCTGCTCTCCGCCTGCGCGGCGACGGCCGGCACAAGGGCGGCGAGCAGCGCGGCGAGGAGCGTGGCGACGAGGGCCGGGACCCGTGCGCGGCAGGGTCGGGACAGCGGCATGGAGCACTCCTCCGAGGGCTGGCGACTTAGGTAAGGCTAACCTAAGCTACATCCAGCCCGGGGCGGAACCCTTCCCGCCGGACACCGGGCGACGACCCTCGAAGCGGAACGACAGGACGGTGTCCGGTGCGCAGAACTCGCCTCGCGGGAGCGCTGACAGCAGTGATCGCCCTCGCCCTCACGGCGACCGGGTGCGGAGGCGCGAGCACCTCCGGCGCCCGGTCCGCCCCCGCGGCCGGCACCACGGCCGCCGCGCCGGCCGACCGGGTCGAACCGCTCCCCTCCCCCGCCTCCCCCCGGCTCCCCGTCACCGTGGCCTCCGCCGACGGCCGCAAGGTCACCGTCGGCTCCGCCGACCGGATCGTGCCGCTCAGCGGCTCGCTCAGCGAGATCGTCTTCACCCTCGGCCTCGGCGACCGCGTGGTGGCCCGCGACGTCACCGCCACCTTCGAACAGGCCGCGGACCTCCCGGTGGTGACCCGCGCCCACGACGTCTCCGCCGAGAGCGTCCTCTCCCTGCGGCCCACCCTCGTGCTCGCCGAGTCGACCACCGGCCCCGCCGAGGCCGTCGCCCAGATCCGCGACGCGGGCGTCCCGCTGGTCGTCGTCCCGCCCGCGCAGGACCTCGGCGACATCGGCCCCCGCATCGACGACGTCGCCGCCGCGCTCGGCGTGCCCGCCGCCGGCACCGAACTGCGCGAGCGGACCGACCGGAGGCTCGACGCGGTACGGAAGAAGATCCCCGCCCACGCGGACCGGCCGCGCGTCGCCTTCCTCTACCTGCGCGGCTCCGCCGCCGTCTACCTGCTCGGCGGCGCCGCGTCCGGGGCGAGTTCGCTCCTGGAGGCGGCCGGGGCCGTCGACGCGGGCAAGGAGTCCGGCCTGACGAAGGACTTCACCCCCGTCACCAGCGAGGCGCTCGCCGCGGCGGCGCCGGACGCCCTCCTCGTCATGACCAAAGGGCTCCAGTCGGTCGGCGGCGTCGACGGACTGGTGAAGATCCCCGGCGTCGCCGAGACCCCGGCCGGCGCCGACCGCCGGATCGTCTCCGTCGACGACAGCGTGCTGCTCACCTACGGGCCCCGCACCGACCAGGTGCTCGCCTCGCTCGTCGCCCAGCTGTACGGGACCGGCCGGTGACGGCGCTCCAGGAACGGGCCGTCCTCCCGGACCCGCGGGCCGCCGCCCCCCGCCGGGGCCGGGCCGCGCTGCTCACCGGCGGGCTGCTCGCCGCGCTCCTGCTGCTCGCCCTGCTGTCGGCCGGCGTCGGCGCGTACGGCATCCCGCTCGGCGACGTCCTCGCCTCCGTCCAGCACCGGCTCGGCCTCGGCGGGCACGCGCTCGACCGGACCGCCGAGAGCGTGCTCTGGAACATCCGGCTGCCCCGGGTGGTGCTCGCCGTCCTCGTCGGCGCGTCCCTCGGCTGCGCGGGCGCCCTGATGCAGGGCGTCTTCGGCAACCCACTGGCCGAACCCGGCGTCATCGGCGTCTCGTCCGGCGCCGCCGTCGGCGCGGTCGGCGCCATCGTGCTCGGCGCCGGCTTCCTCGGCACCTGGACGGTCAGCGTCTTCGCCTTCGCGGGCGGGCTCGTCACCGTGGTGCTCGTGTACGCGATGTCCCGCTCGGGCGGCCGGACCGAGGTCGTCACCCTGATCCTCACCGGCATCGCGGTCACCGCCTTCGCGGGCGCCCTCATCGGGCTCCTCGTCTTCTTCGCGGACAACGCCCAGATCAGCCAGATCACCTTCTGGCAGCTGGGCTCGCTGGCGCAGGCCACCTGGCCGAAGGTGCTCGCCGTGCTGCCGTGCGCGCTGCTCGGCCTGGCCGTCGCCCCGCTGTACGCCCGCCGGCTCGACCTGCTCGCGCTCGGCGAGCGGCCCGCCCGGCACCTGGGCGTGGACGTGGAGCGGCTGCGGATCGCGCTCATCCTCGTGGTGGCGCTGCTGACGGCGGCGGCGGTCGCGGTCTCCGGCATCGTGGCCTTCGTCGGCCTGGTCGTCCCGCACGTGCTGCGGATGGCGAACGGCCCCGGACACCGCTTCCTCGTCCCCGGCAGCGCGCTCGGCGGGGCGGTCGCGCTCACCGCCGGCGACCTGGCGGCCCGCACCGTCGCGGCACCCGCCGAACTCCCCCTGGGCGTCCTCACCGCCCTCGTCGGCAGCCCGTTCTTCTTCTGGCTGCTGCGCAGGACCCGTCGCAGGCAAGGTGGTTGGGCATGAGCGGGGTGACCGGTGTGTTCCGGAGGCGTCCGCGCGCGCTGCCCGCGCCCGTGGCGCCCGGCGGGCTCGCCGCCGAGGCCGACGGCGTGACGGTGGTGCGGGGGCGGCGGGCCGTCCTCGACGGGGCCCGGATCGGGGTGCGCGCCGGCGAGGTGCTGGCCCTGGTGGGGCCCAACGGGGCCGGGAAGTCGACCCTGCTGTCCGTGCTCGCCGGCGACCTGGCGCCCGTGGCGGGGACGGTACGGATCGGGGGCCGGGCCGCCGCGGAGTGGACCGCGCCCGAACTGGCGCTGCGCCGGGCGGTGCTGCCGCAGACGGCCGAGCTGTCCTTCCCGTTCCCGGTGGCGGAGGTGGTCCGGATGGGCCGGGCCCCGTGGGCGGGGACCGCGCGGGAGGCGGAGGACGGCGCGGCGGTCGCGGAGGCGATGGCCGCGACCGAGGTGACGGAGTTCGCCGCCCGCCCGTTCTCCGCGCTCTCCGGCGGGGAGCGGGCCCGGGTGGCGCTCGCCCGGGTGCTCGCCCAGCGGACCGGGCTGCTGCTGCTCGACGAGCCGACGGCCGCGCTCGACCTGCGCCACCAGGAACTGGTGCTGCGGGTCTGCCGGGAGCGGGCGGCGGCCGGGGACGCGGTGGTGGTCGTCCTGCACGACCTGGGGCTCGCGGCGGCGCACGCGGACCGGGTGGGGATCGTGCACGGGGGCGGGGTGGCCGCCGAAGGGCCGCCCGCCGAGGTGTTCGGCGAGGAGCTGCTGAGCCGGGTCTACCGGCAGCCGGTGGAGGTCTTCCCGCACCCGCGGACCGGCGTCCCGCAGGTCGTCCCGCGCCGGGACGCCGCACCCGCGGGACCCGGCCCCGAGACCCCCGCCTGACCTGTCCGCCGCGTCCCGGCCGGCCCTCGCCCCGGCCCGTACGCCGCGGCCCGACGGTCCCTCAGGTCACGGTGTGGGCGCTGTATCCGGTCCCGGCGCCCGCCGTCCCGCCCGCCCCGATAGGGTCGGGTCCGTCCGTGCGCGTGGAGAAGCAGAAGGCGACCGATGAGAAGGCTGAGGCTGGAGCGGCAGACCCGGCGGTCCGGGGTACGGCGGGGGCGGCGGCCCGCGGGGGCCCTGGCGTCCGCCGCCGCGGCGACCGTGCTGGCGCTGACGGCGAGCGGCTGTGTGACCGTCCACGGCGAGACGGCGGTGGTGCCGGGCGCGACCGCCGAGGAGGCGTCGGCGGCGCTGGCCGGTTTCGTCACCGCGTTCAACCGGGCCGACAAGGCCAACGACCCGAAGCTCGACGCCGCGCAGGTGACCGGCCCGCTCGGGGCGATCAACCAGGCCGGGCTGAAGTCGAAGTCGGTGACCCAGCCGGAGGGCAATCCGGACCACACGCCGCTGGAGCTGCGCGACCCCCGCTTCCTGGTCCCCCGGAAGGCGGGCTGGCCGCGCTGGTTCGTCGCCGACACCGACTCCAACCGGGACGACGGCACGCCCGGGGCGGACAACCGCTGGCTGGTCGCCTTCGTCCGCAACGGCCCGGACCAGGACTGGAAGGCCGCCCATCTGGTGATCCTCGGCCGGGACGAGGTGCCCGAGTTCGCCGAGGCGGACGGCGGCCTGGTGGCGGTGGACACCGGCTCGGACGCGCTGGCGGTCGCCCCCGGCGAGCTGAGCGACCGGTACGCCGCGTATCTGAAGGACGGCGGCGAGAGCCCGTTCGCGGCCGGCGCGCACACCACCGGGTGGCGCGAGGAGCGGGCCCGTACCGCCCGGCGGCCGGGGCTGGCGACCCAGTTCCTCGACCGGGCCGCCGACGGGGGCGACTTCACGCCGCTGGCGCTCGGCACCCAGGACGGCGGGGCGCTGGTCTTCTTCGCCAGCCGCCACTTCGAGCGGCAGACCACCTCGCCCGGCTACCGGCCCAAGCTGGGCCCGGATCTGCGGGCCCTGATGAAGGGCGAGATCGTGAACACGGTGACCAAGGAGTGGGTGTCCAGCCAGGTCGTCCTGGTGAAGCCGGCGGGCGCGGAACGCGACGCGGTCACCTTCGCGGGCCGGCTCCAGGGCGTGGTGGCCGTCGAGGGCTCGTGACCCCCGGGCGGCGGGTCAGCGGGTGAGGGGCCAGGCGATCTCGTGGGCCCCGTGCCCGTCCCCGCCGTCCCGCTCGGCGGCGTGCCGGGCGCAGGCGTCGGTGAGGGCTTCCAGCAGGTTCAGCGGGTCGGGCAGGGCGTGTTCGGGGCCGCGGACCCAGCCGACGACGGGGTGGTCGTCCTCGTCACCGGGGAGCCGGGCGGGCGGGACGAGGACGTAGCTGCCGCGGCAGTGCCAGCGCAGGCCGGGATGCTCGTCCATGGTCTCGGGATGGCAGTCCAGCTCGCAGGGCCACCACTCGTCCTCGTCCTCGGGGGTGCCGCGGGTGGCGGTGAAGAAGAGCATCCGGCCGCCGTCGCCGGTGCTGTCCGGGGACTCGGCGACCGGTCCGACGTCGACGCCCTCGGCGAGCAGCCGCTCCAGGGCGGCGCGGCCGGCGGCCAGCGGCACGTCGAGGACGTCGTGGACCATGCCGGTGGCGGTGACGAAGTTGGCCCGGGGCTCGTTCCGCGCCCAGCGCTCGATCTGCGCGCGGTCGGTGGTCGACTGGGTCTGCCAGGCGAAGGAGACCGGGTGCCGGCCCGGGGTGGGACAGCCGATCCGCTCACAGGAGCAGCTGTAGCCGACGGGGTACGCGGCGGGGGCCAGGGGCAGTCCGGCGGCGGCGACGGCCAGGAGCAGGGTCTCGCGGGTGTTGCCGTCGTCGGCCGCGGTCCGTTTCGGACGCCTGCGCAGCCACTGTGCGAGTTTGCCCTCCGTGCCGCGGTAGCGGCCGATGCCGTCGCCCATCTATCCCCTCACACCTCATGCTCGCCCGGTCGGCTCTGCCCATGGTCCCACCATCCTGCTCCCCGGGTGACCGGAGTGGGGAACCCGGGGCCGGTGACGACGCTCACGCTTCCCGGGGGCGGGGGGTGAGGCCGCGGAGGGCGGCGTCGACGAGGGCGTCGGCGTAGGCGTGGGTGAGGGGGCCGGTGCGGTGCAGCCAGCGGTGGTGGAGCGGGCCGACGAGCAGTTCGGTGGCGAGCCGCGGGTCGACGGCCGGGTCCGCCTGGCCGGCGGCCTGGGCGGCCTCGACGCGGCGGGCGAAGACGGCGAGCTGGGGTTCGAGCAGGGCGGCGGTGAGGCGGGCGCCGAGCTCGGGGTCGGTGGAGCCCTCGGCGGCGAGCGCGCGGGTGGGGGCGTCGTAGCGGGGGTCGTTCAGCTCGTCGACGGTGGCGCGCAGGACGAGCCGGAGGTCGGCGGCGAGGTCGCCGGTGTCGGGGAGCTCCGTCTGTCCGGGTTCGGCGCCGGCGGCCTCGGCGGCGCGGGCGGCGAGGTCGAGGTGGGCGTCGAGGAGGACGGCCGCCTTCGACGGCCACCAGCGGTAGATGGTCTGCTTGCCGACGCCGGCGCGGGCGGCGATGCCCTCGATGGTGGTCTTCGCGTAGCCGTGCTCGGTGACGAGGGCGAGGGCGGCGTCGAAGATGGCGCGGCGGGAGCGCTCGCTGCGGCGGGAGGCGTCGGGGGCCTTGGACTCGGGCATGGCGGCTACGCTACCACCGCGCGAGACGCCCCGTCTCGCCTCCTCCGGCGCCGGGACTCGACCGGGTGTGCGGGGGACGAACCACCCGAACGGTCCACTGCGCGCGGGCCGCCGAGAGCGGACCATGGCTCCACCGATCCACGGCCCGCCCCGCGGGCCGCCGTCCGTGAGGAGGCCCCATTGCGCCCCACTCCGCGCGAGTCCTCGCCCCGCCGCTACCTGATGTGCCCACCCGCGCACTTCTCGGTGACGTACTCCATCAACCCGTGGATGGACCCGGCGAAGCCCGTCGACCTGCCGCTCGCCGTCGCCCAGTGGGAGGACCTCCGGGACCGCTACCGGGCCCTCGGGCACACCGTGGAACTCCTCACCCCCGATCCGGTCCTGCCCGACATGGTGTTCGCCGCGAACGGCGCGACCGTCGTCGGCGGGCGGGTCCTCGGCGCCCGCTTCGCCTACCCCGAGCGGGCCGCGGAGGCCGACGCGCACCTCGACTGGTTCCGCCGCAACGGCTGGGCCGAGGAGGACCTGTGCGTGCCGCGGCACGTCAACGAGGGCGAGGGCGACTTCGCCGTCACCGCCTCCTGGATCCTGGCCGGCAGCGGCTTCCGCTCCAGCCCGCTCGCGCAGGGCGAGGCGCAGGAGTTCTTCGGCCGGCCGGTGATCGGACTGGAGCTGGTGGACCCGCGCTACTACCACCTGGACACGGCGCTGTGCGTCCTCGACGACGCGGCCGACGAGATCATGTACTTCCCCGACGCCTTCTCCCCCGGCAGCCGCGCCGTCCTCGCCCGGCTGTTCCCCGGCGCGCTGAGGGCGACCGCAGAGGACGCGGCGGCGCTCGGGCTGAACGCGGTCAGCGACGGCCGGCACGTCCTGCTGCCGCAGACCGCCACCGGCCTCTTCGGCCCGCTCCGCGAGCGCGGCTTCGAGCCGATCGGGATGGACCTCGGCGAACTCCTCAAGGGCGGCGGCAGCGTGAAGTGCTGCACCCAGGAGCTGCGCCCCTAGCCCTCGCCGGGGGTCTCGTCGGCCGTGGGCCAGGAGTCGCCCCACTCGACGTCACGGGCCCGCTTGTACAGGGGTCCGTGGCGCTTGGTGACGGTCGCCCGCTCCAGGCCCGCGGGGGCGCAGAGGTCCAGCAGCACCAGGCCCTTGCGGATCTGCGGCCTGCGGGTGACGCGGGCGGGCGCCGGGGTCACCGGGAACCGGACGGCGGCCACGTACGCGTACTTCTCGTCCTCGTACGGCAGCGAGCCGCCCTTCACCTTGCGGTGCAGCGAGGAGCGGCTGACCCGGGCCGCGAAGTGGCACCAGTCGGTGCCCGGCACGATCGGGCAGGCGCCGCTGTGCGGGCAGGGCGCGGCGACCGTGAAACCGGCCTCGACCAGCACGGACCGGGCGGCGATGATCCGCTCGTAGCCGTCCGGCGTACCCGGCTCGACGATCACGACGGCGCCGCGGGCGGCCCGGGCCGCCTCGGCGACGAGCGCCGCCCGGTCGGCCTCGGTCAGCTCCTTCAGCACGTACGAGACGGTGACCAGGTCCGTCTCGTCGAGCCGCAGCGCGGTGCCGACGCGCTCGCGCCGCCACTCGGCGTCCAGCACCCCGGCGGCCAGCTCGCGGCCGAGGGCGAGCGCGGGCTCGGCCCAGTCCAGGACGGTGGTGCGCGGCGGGGCCCCGTCCCACGCCTCGGCGACCGCCCAGGTCGCGGCGCCGGTCCCGCCGCCGATGTCCGTGTGGCGCTCCGGCACCCATGCCGGGGCGGCGTCCCGCAGCGCCGCCAGCGCGCCCCGGGCGGCCTCGAAGGTCGCGGGCATCCGGTACGCCGCGTACGCGACCACGTCGGAGCGGTCCCGCAGCACGGGCGCGTCGGTCGGGGTCGTGCCCCGGTAGTGCGCGATCAGCCGCTCCACGGCCTTGGCCGCCTGCGCGGCGGGCAGTCCGTCGAGCCGCCCGGCGAGGGCGGCGCGCAGGGATTCGGCAGAAGCGGCGTTTCTCTCCACCGAGCCAGTCTAGGCGGGCCGCGGCCGGGTTCAGGCGGCCGTGCGCCGGGGGCGGCAGAGGAGGAGGTGGCAGGCGAGCGCGGCGGCGGCGCAGACCATCTGGACGACGGCCATCGGGACGGCCGTCCGCTCGCCCGCGATGCCGACCAGCGGCGAGGCCACCGCCCCGATCAGGAACGACGAGGTCCCGAGCAGCGCGGACGCCGACCCCGCCGCGTGCGGCGTCCGCATCAGCGCCTGCGCGTTGGTGTTCGGCATCGCGAGGCCCATCGCGGACATGAGGACGAACAGGCCCGCCGCGACCGGCACGAGGCCGACCTCCCCGAAGACGCCGGACGTCATCAGCAGCAGCGCCACCGAGGCGAGCAGGATGACGGTGAGGCCCCAGCCGAGGGCCTTGTCGAGGCTGACGCGTCCGACGAGCAGCTTGCCGTTGATCTGGCCGACGGCGACGAGGCCGATGGAGTTGAGCCCGAAGAGGAGGCTGAAGGTCTGCGGGGAGGCGCCGTAGATCTCCTGGACGACGAACGGCGACGCCGAGATGTAGGCGAAGAGCGCCGCGAAGGCGAGGCCGCCGGCCAGCATGTAGCCGGTGAAGACGCGGTCGGCGAGCAGTCCGCGCATGGTGCGCAGGGCGTCCCCGACGCCGCCCTCGTGGCGCCGCTCCGGCGGCAGCGTCTCGTGCAGGAAGCGCCAGACGACGACGGTGAGGAGGACGCCGATGACGGCGAGGACGTGGAAGACGCCCCGCCAGTCGGTGATCCGCAGGATCTGCCCGCCGATGAGCGGCGCGATGACCGGCGCGACGCCGGAGATCAGCATCAGGGTGGAGAAGAACCGGGCCATCTCGACGCCGTCGTACAGGTCGCGGACGACGGCCCGGGCGATGACGATGCCGGCCGCTCCGGCGAGCCCCTGGAGGAGCCGGAAGGCGATGAGGAGTTCGGCGGTGGGCGCGAAGGCGCAGACCGCGGTGGCGAGGACGTAGACGACCATGCCGGCGAGGAGCGGCCGGCGGCGGCCCCACCTGTCGCTCATGGGGCCGACGACGAGCTGGCCGAGGGCCATACCGGCGAGGCAGGCGGTGAGGGTCAGCTGGACGGTGGCGGCGGGGGCGGTCAGCGAGCGGGTGACCTCCGGCAGCGCCGGCAGGTACATGTCCATGGACAGCGGCGGGAGGGCGGTGAGGCCGCCGAGCACGAGGGTGACGAGGAGTCCGGCCCGCCGGGCGGCGGGCACGGCGGGCGCCGTTCCGGTTATGTGTCCTGGGGTGGTGGTCTGGCCGCTCTCCGGCATCACTGCTCCGTTTCGTTGAATCCTTGCCTATGCTCTCAGCTCGGCGGGGCGGTCGGATCGAGACCCTTGGGGTGGACGGGCATATGGGCGACGTGGTGCGGTGGGGCGTTCTCGCGACGGGCGGGATAGCCGAGCGGTTCGTGACGGACCTGGCGGGGGTGGACGGCGCCGAGGCGGTGGCGGTGGCGTCCCGTTCGGAGGCGTCGGCGCGGGCCTTCGCGGACCGGTTCGGGATCGCGCGGGCGTACGGCGGCTGGGACGGCCTCTTCGCCGACCCCGAGGTGGACGTGGTGTACGTGGCGACCCCGCACCACGCGCACCGGGAGGCCGCGGGCCGGGCCCTGGAGGCGGGCAAGGCGGTCCTCTGCGAGAAGGCGTTCACGCTGAACGCCCGGGAGGCGGCGGAGCTGGTCGGCCTCGCCCGGGACCGCGGCCTCTTCCTCATGGAAGCCATGTGGATGTACTGCAACCCGCTGATCCGGCGGCTCGCCGAGCTGGTCCGGGACGGCGCGGTCGGCGAGGTGCGGACCGTGCAGGCCGACTTCGGCCTCGCGGGCCCCTTCGACGCCGGCCACCGGCTGCGCGACCCGGCCGTCGGCGGCGGCGCCCTGCTGGACCTCGGCGTCTACCCGGTGGCGTTCGCGCAGCTGCTGCTCGGCGAGCCGGACTCGGTGCAGGCGCACGCGCGGCTCTCGCCGGAGGGCGTCGACCTCAGCACCGGCATGCTGCTCGGCTGGTCGGACCGGGGCGCCACCGCGCTGCTGTCCTGCTCGATCGAGGCCGACACCCCGCTGACCGCCACGGTGACCGGCACCGAGGGCCGGATCGACGTGCCGCGCGGCTTCTTCGCCCCGGAGCGGTTCACCCTCACCCGGAACGGCGCCGAGCCGGAGGAGTTCACCCACACCGACGACCCGCACTCGCTGCGGCACGAGGCCGCCGAGGTGACCCGCTGCCTGCGCGCCGGCGCGACGGAGTCGCCGCTGGTGCCGCTGGACGGCACCCTCGCCGTGATGCGGACGCTCGACGCGGTGCGCGACCGCGTCGGCGTCCGCTACCCCTCCGAACTGGCCGCTACGCCGGTGTGAGACCGGGGTTGCCCGCCTCCGTCACGAAGGAGCCGGCGGTGGTGACCGGCGCGCCCGGCGTCGTCACGTACGGGACCGTGCGGAAGTCGGCGCGGGCGCGCTCCTCCGCGAGCGTCACCGTGACGTAGCCGCGCCGCCCGTTGAAGAACCTCAGGTGCGGGTTGGCCTGCGTCAGCCGGTCGTAGTTCGACGGGCGGTCGGCGCCGTCCTTGCCGCTGGCGATCGAGGTCGCGACGATCTCGGTGCCGACGGTCCGGGAGCCGGGGTCGCGGTAGTCGGCCTTGAGGTCGAAGCCGTAGCCGACGTGCACGTCGCCGGTGAGCACCATCAGGTTCTCCACCCCGGCGGACTCGGCGCCCGCGAGGATCCGCGCGCGGGACGCCGGGTAGCCGTCCCAGGAGTCCATGGACAGCTTGAAGTCGGCGGTGGGCCGGTCCCGCCGCTCGGCGAAGACGACCTGCTGCGGCAGCACGTTCCAGCGGGCGCGCGAGGCGCGCCAGCCGTCCAGGAGCCAGCGCTCCTGGGCGGCGCCGGTCATGGTGCGGGCCGGGTCCTCGGACAGCGGGCCCGGGACCTGCCAGCCGTCGCCGTACGCCTGGTCGGAGCGGTACTGGCGGGTGTCGAGGATGTCGAACTGGGCGAGCCGGCCGAAGGTCAGCCGCCGGTACAGCCGCATGTCCGGGCCCTCGGGCAGCTGGGGCGCGCGCAGCGGCTGGTGCTCCCAGTAGGCGCGGTAGGCGGCGGCGCGGCGGAGCAGGAACTCCTCCGGCGGGACGGAGTTCTCGGGGACGCCGCCCGCGTAGTTGTTCTCGGTCTCGTGGTCGTCCCAGGTGACGACGAAGGGGTGCGCGGCGTGCGCGGCCCGCAGGTCCGGGTCCGTCTTGTAGAGGCCGTAGCGCAGCCGGTAGTCCTCCAGGGTGACCGTCTCGCGGTTGAAGACGGCCGGGAGGGTGCGGTCGGTGTAGGCGCGGGCGCCGCCGGTGGCGTTGACGGCGTACTCGTACAGGTAGTCGCCGAGGTGGAACACGACGTCCAGGTCCTCGTCGGCGAGGTGGCGGTACGCGGTGAAGTAGCCGTCGTGGTACGCCTGGCAGGAGACGGCGCCGAGCCGCAGCTCCGCCGGCCGCGCCCAGGGCGCGGGCGCGGTCCTGGTCCGGCCGACCGGGCTGGTCCACTGCCCGGCGCGGAACCGGTAGAAGTACTCCCGGCCGGGCTCCAGGTGCTCGACCTCCACGTGCACGGTGTGGCTGAACTCCGGGTGGGCGGTGGCCCGTCCGCGCCGCACGGGCCGGGCGAAGCGCTCGTCGCGGGCGAGCTCCCAGTGGACGGAGACGCGTTCGGCGGGCAGGCCGCCGCCGGGCTCGAAGGGGCGCGGCGCGAGCCGGGTCCACAGCAGCACGGAGCCGGGCTGCGGGTCGCCGGAGGCCACGCCCAGGGTGAACGGCTCCTCGGTGATGCGGCGGCCGTCCAGTTCGGCGGCGGCGGCCGTGCCGGCGGCCGGGAGCTGGGTGGCGAAGGCCAGCGCGGCGGCGGCTCCGGTCGCGGTGAGGAACCGGCGGCGGCCGAAGTGGCGTGCGGCGGCGCGGAGTTCCCCGCTGTGCTGCGGTACGGGTGTCATGTGCCCCTCCCCTGACGTGTGGTGTCCGCAGGTATTCGAGGGGGGCGGGGCGACATTCCCTTGTCGGGAACAGGTCATCCACGTGTCGGACGGATGAGTTCATGGGGCACGCGTCTCGCGTACGCTGCCCGGCCGGGAGCGACACGAGGCGGAAAGGCGGTTCGGCATGGGCGTCGCGGTGGTGACGGGAGCGGGTTCGGGCATCGGCCGGGAGGTGGCCCGGGCGCTCGCGGCGGCGGGCTGGTCGGTGGCCCTGGCGGGCCGGCGGCCCGGCCCCCTGGAGGAGACGGCCGCCGGCCTGGACGGGGCGCGGACGCTCCTCGCCCCGACGGACGTGACGTCGCCGGAGGAGGTGGCGGACCTCTTCGCGGCGGTGCGCGACCGCTTCGGCCGCGTCGACCTGCTCTTCAACAACGCGGGGACGTTCGCCGGCGGCGGCACCCCCGTCGAGGACCTGGCGCACGACACCTGGCGCGCGGTCGTCGACGTCAATCTGACGGGCGCCTTCCTCTGCGCCCAGGCGGCGTTCCGGGCGATGAAGGAGCAGTCCCCGCAGGGCGGCCGGATCATCAACAACGGCTCGATCTCCGCGCACGTGCCGCGCCCGCACTCGATCGCGTACACGGCCACCAAGCACGCCGTGACGGGCCTCACCAAGTCGCTGTCGCTGGACGGCCGCCCGTACCGGATCGCCTGCGGGCAGATCGACATCGGCAACGCCGCCACCGACATGACGGCCCGCATGCGGGACGGCATCCTCCAGGCCAACGGCGAGCTGGCGCCGGAACCGGTGATGGACGCCGCGGACGTCGCCGCGACCGTCGTCCACATGGCGTCCCTGCCGCTGGAGGCGAACGTGCAGTTCGCCACCGTCATGGCGACCGCGATGCCCTACATCGGCCGCGGCTGACGGCCGCCGGGCGGCGGGTCAGGGCGCGGGCCGCACCGCCGCCCGGGCGTCCGGCGTCCGGGCCGGCGGCACCGCGGCGGCCGGCGCGCCCGCCTCCGGCGGCAGCACGGCGTCGAGCCGGCGCCGCTGCTCCTCGTCCAGCGGGTGGGCGCGGAGCGGGCCGAGGACCGCGTCGGCGCCGTACAGCGCGAAGGTCTCGGCGGTGCCGTCGCCGTGCTGTTCCAGCCACCGCAGCGACCACTCCACGACGCGCCGCGCCTCCGCCGCCGACAGGTCCGGCGCCGCCAGCAGCGACCGCAGCAGGAAGCGGGCGCGCCAGGCCGGCATGTGGTGGTCCAGCCACGCCAGCGACCACGAGATCGTCCGGGCGCGCTGCGCCAGCGGCACGTTCGCGCGGACCAGCCGGGGCTCCAGGACGAAGCTGGCGTGCGGGGTGGTGGGGTCCGCCGACACCCGGGCCGTCACCAGCGCGTCGACCTCCGCGGCCCGGTCGGCCGGGAGCGCCGCGCACTCGGCGAGGACGCCCAGCATGCACCACGCCTGCTCCGTCTCCTGCCGCGCGATCCACCGCAGCGCGTAGTCCGCCAGCCGTCCCGTCTGCTCCTCGCTCAGGTCCGCCATGGTGAGCAGCGACCGCAGGGTGCGGTGCAGCTTGCGGGAGTGGCCGTGGTTCTCCAGCCACACGAGGGCCGTGTCCAGGAACGCGTCGAGTTCCGCCGCCCCCATCCGGCCGTGCTCGGCGAGCGCGACGAGCAGCCGCCGGGCCGCGCGGCTGGTCCGGTGGCTGCGCAGCCACTCCATGGCCCGCGGCAGCACCCACTCCCACTCGCCGTCCGTCAGGTTGCCGCGCGCCACCAGCGGTGTGAGGACGAACCCGGCCTCCGTCATCGCGTGGTGGCGGGCGAGCCAGACGCGGGTGATCGCGACGGCGTCCCGGACCCGGGGCTCCGCCAGCCGCGGGCACTCCAGGAGCCGTTCCGCGAGGAAGCGCGCCTCGACGGCCGCCGCCCGGTGCCGCAGCCAGCCGAGGGCCAGCAGGGCGCTGTCGTCGAGCTGCCGCTCGTCCAGCCCCGGGTGGGTGAGGAGCAGGTCCAGCACGTACCGGGCACGGGACTGCTCCTCGTACGTCACCAGCCAGCGCAGGCTGTACGTGACCACCGCGTCGAGCTGTGCGTCGGTCAGGCCCGGCGTCTTCAGCAGCGCCTGGACGAGGTGGGTGGCGGTGACGTCCGAGCCGTGCCGCTCCAGCCATGCGAGGGCCGCGGCGACGACCCGGCCCGCGTACTCCTCGGCCGGCTCCGCGTCCTGGAGCGCGGGCTGCCGGAGCACGGTGGTCAGCAGGTGCAGCGCCTCCCGTTCGGCGGCGTTCCGTTCCAGCCACTCCGCGGCGCGGGCGAGGTCCCGCAGCCGCTCCTCGCCGGTGCGCGCCGGGTGGTCCTCCAGGGCCCCGCGGAGCTGCTGCACCTCCCGCCGGAGGGCGGGGTCCTGCCGCTCCCTCAGCTCGGCGAGGGCGGCGGCCCGCGCGCGCTGCCCGGCGGTGAGGCCGGTGCGCCGCAGCAGCTCCGGCAGCAGCTGGTCGGTCCCGCTGCCCGGGCAGTGCCGCTCCAGCCAGGCCAGGCCCTCCTCCACGCCGGTCTCCGCCTCCGCCGCCGTGAGGTCGTCGCGGGCGAGGAGCGCGCCCAGCAGGGAGCCCGCGATCTTCTGCCGCCGGTGCAGTTCCAGCCAGCGGGTCGTGTACCGGACGGCGGACCGCACGTCGGCGGGCCGGAGTTCGCCGCGGCGGAGCAGGGGGCGCAGGACCCGGTCCGCCATGTCGGCGGGGTGGTGCGGGCGCAGCCAGGCGAGCGCCGCGGCGATGCCCTGCTCCGCCTGGGCGCCGCCGAGGTCGGGCCGGGCGAGCAGGCCGGGCAGGACGTAGCTGGCGTCCTTGGCCTCCTGGTGCCCGGCCAGCCAGCCGAGGGCGAGGACGACGGCCCGGCCGGCCTCGTACGGGGGCAGGTCCGGCCGCCCGAGCAGGTGCTGGAGGACGAACCCGGCCGCCGCCTTGTGCCCGTGGAGTTCCAGCCAGGACGTCGCCGCCCCTATGGCCACCCGGGCCTGTTCCTCGGCGAGGTCGCCCCGGGACAGCAGCTCGGACAGCATGAAGCTGGCGTCCTCCTCCTCGGCGTGCGCCTCCAGCCAGGCGACGCCGAAGCCCGTCACGAGGCCCCGGCCCTCGGGGGTGAGGTCGTCGCCCTCCAGGAGCCGGCGGATGAGGAAGTCGGGGCCCTCCGCGCCGGCGTGGGCCTTCAGCCAGGCGACGCCGAAACCGGCCACGGTCCCCCGCTCCGCCGGCGTGAGGTCGTCGCCTTCGAGGAGCCGGCGGATGAGGAAGTCGGCGTCGTTCTCGACGGCGTGCGCCTCCAGCCACCGCAGGGCGTGGTCGACGGCCTGCCGGAGCTGCGGCCTGCCCGCTCCCCGCAGGCCCAGCACCGGGTGCAGCACCCGGTTGGCGTGCCGGGTGCCGCCGTGGTGCTCCAGCCATTCGAGGGCCAGCGTGGCGGCGTAGCGGATCTCCTCGCGCGGCAGGTCGGGGTGTTCGAGCAGGGCGACGACGACCTTGGACGAGATCTCCAGGCCGATGTGGCGGCCCACCCAGGCGTACGACGCGGCGATCACCCGGCGCACCTCGTCACCGGTCAGGTCCCGGCGGACCAGCAGCGGGTGGAGGATCATCCCGGCCTGCCGGGCGGCCATCGCGTTCTCGCACCAGTGCAGGGCGGCGGGGACGGCCTTCCGCACCTGCGGCGGGGTCAGGTCGCCGCGGCCCACCAGGGCGCACAGCACGAAGTGGGCCTCGCGGGACCGGCCGTGGAGCTTGATCCAGCCGATCGCGTTCTCCAGCGACGGGCCGGGCCCGTCGGGGAGGTCGGTCCTGCTGAGCAGCGGGCCCAGGACGTAACTGGCGTCCTGGCGCCAGCCGTACGCGTCGAGCCAGCGCAGCGCCGTGGGGACGAGCAGCGCCGCGCTGTCGGCGGGCAGCCGCGACAGGCCGCTGTGGAGCAGGTGGCGGGCGTCGGCGTGGTCGCCGTACTCGTCGAGCCACGGTCCCGCGATCTCCTGCCAGTTCCGCACGGCCGCCTGCGACCAGGGCGGCCCGTAGACGAGGGCGCCGAGGGCGTAGCCGCCGGTGTCGGCGTCGCGGCGCATGGCGTCGCCGATGGCGGCGGCGTTCTCGGTGAACCAGCGGTCGAGGAGCTCCGACACGGCGTCCCGGGGGCGGGGCGCCAGGTCGTTCATCAGCCGGGCCAGGTTGGTCGCGTACCGCCCGAGCGTCCGGGGGCCGGTGAGCGAGGCGTCCAGCAGCGACGAGGTGCCACGGCGGTCCGGGGCCCGGGAGCCGGACGGCAGGATCACGGACTCGACGAGCTGGTCGCAGACGATGTCGTGGGCGGTGGTGACCATGTCGGCCGGGCCGGTGCGCTGCAGCCAGCCCAGGTCGAGCAGGGTCTCCACGACCTCCTCGGCCTCCGGTGCGTCCTCGCGCGCCCGGGGCAGCGCGGCCTGCGCGGCGGCGACCACCTCGGCGTACCGCTGCGGGCAGGCGGCGGCCGCCGCCGCGGCGGCCACCAGCAGTTCGGACGCCGGGACCTGCTGGAAGGCGGTCGCCCGGCCGGCCGCCCGCTCGCTCCGGGCGACGCCGAGGTCGTCCTCCTCCAGCCGGCTCCGCAGCCACGTGGACAGCTCGCCGCTGGCCCGCAGCCCCGCGAGGTCCCGCAGGCTGCCGTCCTCGAACCGGCGCTCCACCTCGCGGGCGATCAGCAGCGCGATGACCGGGCGGTGGCCGCAGATCTCCCACATCCGGTCCATGCCGAGCCGGTCGACGGCGGTGGGCGCCAGGCGGGTCAGCGCCTGCTCCGCCACCCGCCGCTGGAACTCCTCGTCCTGCCGCAGCTCGACCTCGTCGAACAGCTCGTACAGGTGGAGTTCGTCGCTCTTGCGCAGCCAGCCGGGGCGGCCCGTGGCGAGGAAGGCGACCTTGACGCCCTGGAGGCGGGCCGCCGGCAGCAGCTGGTACCGGAGGGTGGTGAGGTCGAGCCGGGGGTCGTCGGGCCTGAGGTAGTGGTTGAGGTAGTCCATCACCACCAGGGCGGGGGTGTCGGCGGCCAGGACCTCGTCGACGATCTCGGCGGTCACCGACTCCTTCCCGCCGGGGCGCAGGTGCAGCACCCGCCAGTTCTCGGCGAGCGCCACCCGCCCCACTTCGAGGACCGTGCGGGTCTTGCCGGTGCCGGCCGCGCCGGTCAGCAGCACGCCCCGGTCGTCGGAGGCGCGCAGTCGGCCGAAGAGCCGGGTGGGCTCGGTCTCGTGGTCGTGCCCGGGCGACACGTACGGCAGGCATTCGGGGGTGAGGTTCCGCTCGAAGCCGCCGAGCCCGCCGACGAAGCTCTCCTGGGGGACCACCGATCCCAGACCGGCGCGCCCGGTCGGCGCGGGCCGGCCGGCGGGCTCCGCGGCGGGGGCCTTCTCGCCGGTGAAGGCAGGGTTGCGGGCGAGCCGGATCCGGCGGCCCTCGCCGACGGCCGCGATGCGTGGCTCCGGCACCTCCTTGCCGCCCTCCACGCGGTTCGCCAGCCGCGACCGGAGGACGGTCAGGACGTCGCCGGTCGTCAGATGGCGCTGCTCCTCGCCCCGCCGCCCGTCGCCGAGCGGCCCGGTGATGCCGTCCCGGAGCACGTCCACCAGGGCGAGGGTGAACACGCTGCCGTCCGGGGTGCACAGCGACTCCTCGGTCGCCGCGGCCGAGGTGAGGACGCAGGCGCCCTCGATGCCGAACTCGTCGCCGTCCGGCTCCTCGTCGCCGCCCATCCCGACGGCGTATCCGCTGTAGCAGCAGTCGATGACGACGACCTTGTGCCGGGCGAGCGAGAGGTCGACGCACTCCCGGATCTCGTTGTAGTCGATCGAGTGGAACTTCCGCCCGAGGCTGGACCCCTTCGTCGCGAGGAGCAGCCCGTCCCCGTTCCGCGGGTGGTGGCCGTGGCCGGCGTAGTAGACCAGCAGCAGGTCGGACGCTTCTTCGCCGGCGGTGGCCACGGCGGTGAGGAACCGCTGCCGGTCGCAGTCGGCGGGGAGGATCGCGCAGTCCGCCTGCCGGAGCAGCCCCCGCTCCGGGTGGGTCAGCTGCTCGACGAGCCCGGGGACGTTCCTGGCGACGCCCTTGAGCGGGGGGAAGCCGTCGAACGTGTCGACGCCGAGGAAGACCGCCCGGGAGGCGAGGGCGGCCGGCTCACTCACGACGCGCCGTCGCCGGCGCCGATGCCGGTACCCGCGCCTGTACCCGGCAGCCCGGTCTCCGTGCCGGTGTCCGCGCCCTGCCCGCCGCCCGCCCCGCCGCCCGCCGCCTCCAGCCGGCGCAGCAGGTCCGCCAGCTGCTCCGCGTCGAGGTGCCCGATGTCGACGGTCGTGGCGCCGAAGGCCAGCGTGCGCGCGCCCCGGTTGTCCGCCCGGCCCCGCGCGAGCCGCCAGGCGGCGTAGCCGACCGCGAAGTTCGCGATGTCGCCGGCGGTCCCCAGGACGATCTCCAGGGCGTCCATCGCGCCCATGGTCGGTCCGGGCGTGGAGACGGGGGTGACGGACAGCCGCCGCGCCTTCGGATGGCGGGCCAGCCAGTCCTGAAGCTCCGTCAACGCCTGCTTGTCGTCACCGCTTTCGACGCGAACGCGCATCGCCAGGTCCCCTCGCCCGTACGTGAACAGGACGTCGATGGTAGCGGTGACCACGGACCCCCCGGACCGCCCGCGCCCCCGGTGGCCGGTTCTCGCCGGGGCGCGCGGGGGCGCGGTCGCGCGACGGCGGCGCGCGCCCGCCCGCGCGTGGGCCAGTCGGGCGAGCCCCGCGGCAGCCTCCCGGGGCGCGGCGGCGGTCACGGGCAGTATCGAGGGGCCCATCCCCCCGTCCCCGCTGGAGGAACGCGATGTCGGAGCAGGACCGGATCGTCAGGCTGTACGCGAAGGGGGCCCCGGTCGGGGTCCACGAGGGAAGGCTGGTCGGCTTCCCCGCCGACGACCACCGCACGGCGGAGTGGGCGGTCGGCGAGGCGGACGGCGGCTTCCGCCTCACCGTCAAGGGCACCGAGGACACCGTCACCGCCGCCGGCACCGACCGCGCGCCGGTCCTGGTCCGCCCGGACACCGGCCCGGCGTCGGTCTGGCGCCTCCAGCGCGTCACCCCGGAGGGCGTCACCACGATCACCACGGCCGCCGCCCTCCGCACCGGCACCTACGTGATCACCCAGCACTGCTTCCCCCTCGGCCGCGACCTCTTCGAACCCCCCACCCCCACCCCCCGCCCCATCGTCACCCGCACCGACGACCGCACCCCCCACTGGACCGTGGAGCTCCTGTCCTGACGCCGGCGCTCCCCGCCCGCACACGACGAAGGGCCCCGTGAGGGGCCCTGAGCGGAGCGGTCACGCGGGACCGCGCGGCGCTCCCGGGTCAGACGGTCTGCTCGATGCGCTCGAAGATGTCCGCGTCCGTCTCCCGCTGCCAGAGCGGCAGGTCGGACCAGTCGGCGACGTAACCGGGCTTCGGGTCGTCGAAGTGCCGGAACATCTGGGCGGTCCAGCAGATGGCGACGAACCGGCCCTTCTGCTCGCGGGTGAGCCTGGCCGCGTGCCCGCCGCTGACCTCGATGAAGTCGCGCACCTGCCCGTACACGGCGGTGGCCGCTTCGCGCTCCCACTGAGGTGTCTCGTCCCACGGCGTGACGTAGCCGGGCTTGGGCTCTCCGGGATAGTGCTTGTTCACACCGTCGATCCACGCCTCGCGGAAGATCCGGCCGTCGTTCATGCGCGTGTCCCTCTCGTCATGCGGTGCGCGGAAGCGCCGCGATTCGGTGATCAAGAGCCGAGACTCGGTCATCGGCCATGAGCGGGGCAAGACGCCCCCGCAGCCCGTCCAGCTTCTTGCCGATGAATCCCGAGTGCGACCGGTCGGCCAGTCCGAGTGCCTGTTCCGCGTAGTGCACGACCTGGTCGACGTCCCGCCGGTGCGCACCGAGCACGGCGAGGTCGCTCAGGACGGCGGCGCGGCGACGCAGGGACAGAGGCCGGGCCAGGGCCTCGGTGAGGGCTTCCTCGGCGAGATCGGGGCGGCCCAGCTGGAGGTAGCAGGCCCCTCTCTCCTCCGCCAGGCGGGAGCCGTCGAAGCGGAGCCAGCCGCCGTTGTGCGAAGGGGCGCCGTCGAGAGCGTGCACCTTCTCGGCTTCGTCCAGAGCCCGGTTGCACGCGTCGAGATCACCCACGGCCGCGTACGCCTGCGCCTGCGCCTGGACGGCCACGACCCAGTGAGCACCCTGCTGTCCCCGCTCGTCCTGGAGGAGTGGATGCCCGCCTTCCTCGCGCAGTTGGCCGCGCCCGGCGCACAGTTCGTGCGGGCGGCGAACGAGGACGGTTCGCCCTTGCGGTATCTGTTCGACCCGGGGAGGGAGTCGTTCGCCGAGTTCCGCGCCGACGACGACGGCTGGAGCGTCCGGCAAGGGGGTCCGGTGGCCCTGTGGGACGACGTGGAGCGGTCTCTCGTCGCCTGGCGGGACGCCGGAGCGCCCGCGATCGGCTCCGTACGGCTCCGCGTGACGCCCGCCTCCCACCAGTACCGGATCGACGAGGCTCCTTCGCTGCGCTGGGGACCACCGGATCGTCTGACCCGTTACCCTCCGGGCATGGACGACGAACCGCTCTCCGAGTGGGCCGGGCGACGGGACGCGCGGATCGGGCGGTTGCGCGCCGTGCCCCTGGTGACCGGTGACGGCCCCAGGGCCTCGCATCTGAACCCCGGCGCGCCCCGGGCGATCCAGCGGTGGAACGGGCATCTCTGGGAGCCGTACGGCTTCGTGGCGAACCTAGCGGAGGCGCAGCGCCTGCTGTTTCCGCGCACCGAACCCGCCGCCACTCCTCAGGCGTCACCGAAGCTCGGCCCTGGGACCGGCAGGCACCGGAAGCCGCCGACGTCCTGACGGGTCTGCCGCCGCATGCGGAGAAGGGCCCCGTGAGGGGCCCTGGGTGGGGCAGACGAGTCGGGCTGTACGCCGGGTTCTGTGCCCCGGGACCTCGCGGTCGTCGGGGTGACGGCCATCCATCTAGGGCCGGCGTCGCCGCCGGCCTCGTGCGGTCTACCCGCGAACTCGGGCGAGCAGCCCTCGAACATTCGCGCAGGGACACCGGGGTGTCCCCTCTTGACCTTGCTCCGGGTGGGGTTTACCGAGCCGCCTGAGTCACCTCAGGCGCTGGTGGTCTCTTACACCACCGTTTCACCCTTACCGAGGGCCGAGGCCCCCGGCGGTCTGTTTTCTGTGGCACTGTCCCGCGGGTCACCCCGGGTGGCCGTTAGCCACCACCCTGCTCTGTGGAGCCCGGACGTTCCTCGGGGAGGTCCGAAGACCTCCACGCGGCCGCCCGCCCGGCTCGTCTGCCGTGCCGACCATGCTACCTGCCGGGAGCGACGGCTCTTGACCTTGTCGCGGCGTCAAGGTTTCTCATGGAGCCATGCGTATCGGAGAACTCGCCGCGCTGGTCGGGGTCACCCCCCGTGCCGTGCGGCACTACCACCGTCTGGGGCTGCTGCCCGAGCCCGCGCGGCTGCCCAACGGCTACCGCGCGTACGGCATCCGGGACGCGGTGCTGCTCGCGCGGGTGCGGCGGCTGACCGAGCTGGGCCTGGGGCTCGACGAGGTGCGGGACGTGCTGGCGGACGACGAGGGGCGGGAGCTGGTGGAGGTGCTGGAGGAGCTGGACGCGGACCTCGCCCGGCAGGAGGCGGTCGTCCGGGAGCGGCGGGCGCGGCTGGCGGGGCTGCTCGCGGAGGCACGGGCCGGGCGGCTGACCGCCGAGGGGCCGGTGTCGCCGGAGCTGGCGGCGCTGCTGGCGGGGGTCGGGGAGCTGCCGGACTCGCCGATGGCGGTGAAGGACCGGGAGATCCTCGCGCTGCTCGACACTGTCGTGCCGGCCGGGGAGCGGGCGCGGCTGATGGGTCTGATGCACGAGGTGGCGGGGAGCGCCGGGGAGGTGTACGGGCTCCTGGACGCGCTGGCCGAGGCCCCGGTGGACGATCCGCGGGTCGAGGAGGCCGCGCGGGCGCTGGCGGGGGTGCTGCCGGACGGGATCGGCGGTTTCGAGCTGCCGGCGGAGGGGGCGGGCGGGCTGGCGGACGTGTTCTTCGCGGATCTCGCGCCGGCCCAGGCGGCCGCCGTCAGGAGGGCCCTGGAGCGGGTGGCGGAGCGGGTCGAGGGAGGGGAGCGTCGTGGCGGGGACTGAGCGGGGGGCCGTGCTGCGGGTGCTGCGCGGGGTGGCGTACGCGGCGCTGCCGGTCGAGGTGGTGGTCCTCGTACTGCTGTTCGGCGGGGTGCGGGTGCCGGGTGCCGTCCTGGCCGGGGCCGAGGTGCTGATGGCGGCGCTGGTGGCGGTGGAGGCCGTCGTGTGGGTGCGGCTGCGGCGGCGGGGGCTGTCGCGGCGGGAGGCGCTGGCGGAGCTCGTACCGGAGCGGGTGCTGCGGCTGGTCGGGCACGAGCTGCGGCTGATGGCGAGCCTCGGGCGGTGGGCGGCGCGCCGGCCGCACGGCACGGCGGGTGCCGACGGGGTGTTCCCGCACGCGCGGGACCAGGCCGCCCTCATGTACGGCTTCGCCTTCGTGTGCGTGGTCGAGACGGTCGGCATGACGTGGCTGCTCGCGGACGTGCCCGTGGCGCACGAGGTCGTCCTCGTGCTGGACGTGTACACGGTGCTGTTCGTGCTGGGGCTGCACGCGGCCTCGGTGACCCGGCCGCACGTGCTGGCCGGCGGGGTGCTGCGGGTGCGCCAGGCGGCCCACGTCGACGTGCCGGTGCCGCTGGACCGGATCGCGGCCGTCCGCCGGGAGAACCGTTTCACCCATGAGAAGCGGAGGGACGGCGAGCTGAACCTCCCGGTCGGCTCGCAGACCTCGGTGACCCTGGAGCTGACCGGGCCGGTGGACGTGGTCGGGCTGCTCGGCTCGGTGCGGCGGGTGACCACCGTACGGCTGCACGCGGACGACCCGGCGGCGCTGCACGCGGCGGTCCGCGACGCCGTCACGCGGGCGCGAACAGCACCTTCGCCCGCCCCGGATCCGCTGCCGCGAGCCTGACCCGCAGCCACTCGCCCAGCGGCAGCGGGGCCGTGCCGCCCTCGACCCGGGCGACGACCGCCGGATCGTCGAGGTGCACGGTGCCGACGGACGGCTCCCGCTCCTTCACGTCGATCACGTACGCGTCGAACAGCTCGCCGACCCGGTCGCCGAGCAGCGCCGCCTCGACGATGTCGACGCTCTCCCGCTCCACCGTGCCGGCCTTCCGCGACCCGGCGGCCATCGTGTCGGGCAGGCCGGGCAGCGCGGCCCGCACCCACTCCGGCGGCTCGTTCCCGGCGACCGCCGCCGCGCACAGCTCGGAGGCGTACCGGTCGACGAGCCGGCGCAGCGGGGCGGTGCAGTGGGTGTACTCGTCGGCGACGGCCGCGTGCACGGCCGGGTCGGGCAGCCGCCCGTCGGTGAAGACGGTGTAGCCGGCGCCGCGCAGCAGGGTGGTGCACTCCTGGAGGAAGGCGGCCTGGCGCGGGTCGGCGGGGTCGGCGTTCCGGACCACCTCCGCGTACGGCACGTGGTGCGGCCACGGGACGCCGAGCGCCTCGGCGGAGCGGCGCAGCCGGGCGACGGCGCCGTCCGGGGCGGTCGGCAGGGTGCGCAGCACGCCGGTACCGGCGGCGGTCATCAGGTCGGCGGCGGCCATGCCGGTGAGCAGGGAGATCTGCGCGTTCCAGCCCTCGGCGGGCAGCGGGACCCGGTAGGCGAGCGCGTACGAGGAGTCTCCGGGGACCTCGACGATCTCCTGCTCGGGCACGTTGAGGGAGATCCCGCCGCGTTCGATCTCGCGCTCCTCGCGGAGCCGGCCGATGTCGCGGAGGAGCGCGAGGGGTTCCTCGGCGGTGCCGGAGTCGATGAGCCGCTGGACGCCCGCGTAGTCGAGCTTGGCGCGGCTGCGGACGAGGGCGCGGCGCAGGTCGGTGGCGACCCGGCGGCCGTCGGCGTCGAGGTCGATCCGCCACAGCAGCGCCGGGCGCGGCTCGCCGGGCAGCAGGCTGGCGGCGCCCTCGGAGAGGACCGGCGGGTGGAGGGGCACCTTGCCGTCGGGGAAGTAGAGGGTGAGGACCCGCCGGTGGGCCTCGGCGTCGACGGCCCCGCCGGGGGTGACGAAGGCGGCGACGTCGGCGATGGCGTAGTGGACGCGGTAGCCGCCGTCGGCCCGCCGGGCCAGGTGCAGGGCCTGGTCGAGGTCGGTGGACGTGGGCGGGTCGATGGTGACGAACGGCAGGTCGGTGGCGTCGTACGCGGGCAGCCGGGGGTTCTTCGCGGCGGCCTCGGCCTCGGCGAGCACGGCCGGCGGGAAGCCCTCGGGCACGGCGAGCTCGGTACGGAGTGCGCGCAGGGCGGCCCGCAGCGGAGCCTCGGCTGCGCCGGTCACGCGGATGTGGCGGCGGGGCATGGAACCGAGCGTAGGGCGGGCCGGGGCGGGCGGCACGTCGTGGCGGCGTGGGGGCGGGGGAAGGCAGGGCG
>JOFO01000069.1 GCA_000721275.1 Microtetraspora glauca
CGCCACCACCACCGTCACCCGCACCCCCGGCCGCAGCCCCCAGCCGGCCATGGCGCCCGCCTCCGCCTCCAGCACGTGCCGGGCGCGGAGGCGGAGCGCCCCGAGGCGGCCCGGGCGCATCGTGATGACGGACAGCACCCGCAGCCCCCGATCCAGGTGGGCGACGTCGATCGGGAAGGCCATCCCGAAGGTGTGCACGCTGCTCGCCGGGGTGAGGAGCATCGCCCCCGCGATCCCGGCCCGGCCGAGCAGCCCGCGCCGCCGCGCCCGGTACGAGGCCGCGATCTCCAGCGGTACGGCCGCACCGCCCGGCACCGTGAGCGTGCCCGTCCCGTCCCGCCAACTCCGGCCCATGCGCCCGACCTTAGCCCTAAGGTCGCTGCGTGTACCCGTCGCTGATCGTTCTCGCCGCCCTGTGGGGCGCCGCCGCCGGGCTGCTCGTGCCGCGGGCCGCGTACCGGCTCTCCGTGGAGCCCGGGGAGCCCTGGCGGGAGCTGTGCCCGGCCGGGCACCGGCTCGCCGGCCCGGCCCGCGGCTGGCTCGGCGGACCCGGCCGCGCCGGGTGCGCGACGACCCCCGCGCCGTCCGCGGCGCCGCTGCTGACCGCGCTGGTGTGCGCGCTGCTCGCCGCCGCGACCGGCGGTCCCCGGCCGGAGCTCGCCGTCTGGCTGCTGACCGCGCCCTTCGGCGTCCTGCTCGGCTGCGTCGACGTCCGTGTGCAGCGGCTGCCGGACGGGGTGACCCTGCCGCTCGCGGCCGCCGTGCCGCTGCTGCTCGGGGCAGCCGAGCTGCTGCCGTACGACGCCGGCTCCTGGTCGCACGCGCTGCTCGGGGCGGCGGCGCTCGGCGGCGGCTATCTCGCGCTGCACCTCGTCAACCCGCAGGGCCTCGGCTTCGGGGACGTGAAACTGGCCGTGCCGCTGGGCGCCGCCCTCGGCTGGTACGGCTGGGGCGTGCTCTTCACCGGCGCGTTCCTGGGCTTCCTGCTCGGCGCCGGGTACGGCTTCGGGCGCGTCCTGCTGGGCCGCGCGGGCCGCTCCTCCCTGATCCCCTTCGGGCCGTTCATGCTCGCCGGCGCCCTGCTCGGCCTCGCCCTCGGCGCCTTCACCGCCCAGCCCTGACCGCGCGGGGCCGGGCGGTCGCGGCGCGCCACGCCACCCGTGCCACCCGTGGCGCCCGTCTCTGTCGGTGGCGGCGTCAATACCGCGCGTTCCCCCGTCGGAGGGACGGAACTCCGCCGCCACGCCGGGGCGCAAACCCGCCACGGAACCCCGGAGCCCTTGGGGCGTCTGGGATCCGGGGAAATCCGGCCGCTCCGTTCGGCGCACGTGGCACGCGACCCGACTGGCGAAGGGTTATGGTGGAACCCCCCCCTCGGGCCGGTCCGTATCCCCCCCACGGACCGGCCCGTTTTCTTTCTCCGTCTCTTTCCCTCCCGCGACGGGCGGGCGTCAGCCCCGGCCGGCCCAGATGTTGGTGCCCTCGGTGTCGACGGCGAAGGAGTCGATCTCCTTCAGCTCCGCTTCGGTGAGCGGCGCGGAGGCCAGCGCCGCCACGTTCTCCTCCAGCTGCGCCACGCTCGACGCGCCGATCAGGGCCGACGTCATCCGCGGGTCGCGCAGCACCCACTTCAGCGCCAGCTGGGCCAGCGACTGCCCGCGCCGCTCCGCGATGTCGGCGAGGCCGCGCAGCCGGCGCAGCACCTCGTCGGAGAGCAGGTTCGGGTCGAGGGACTTGCCCTGGGTGGCGCGGGAGCCCTCCGGGATGCCCTTCAGGTACTTGTTGGTGAGCAGGCCCTGGGCGAGCGGCACGAAGGAGATGCAGCCCATGCCGGCCGTCTCCAGCGTGTCGAGCAGCCCGTCGTCCTCGATCCAGCGGTTGATCATCGAGTACGAGGGCTGGTGGATCAGGGCCGGGACGCCCATCTCCTTCAGCAGCCGCGCCGCCTCGGCGGTCTGCTCCGCGTTGTACGAGGAGACGCCGACGTACAGCGCCTTGCCCTGCTGGACCGCGGAGGCGAGCGCCCCCATGGTCTCCTCCAGCGGGGTCTCCGGGTCGAAGCGGTGCGAGTAGAAGATGTCGACGTGGTCGAGGCCCATCCGCTTCAGGGAGGCGTCGAGCGAGGACATCAGGTACTTCCGGGAGCCCCACTCGCCGTACGGGCCGGGGTGCATCAGGTAGCCGGCCTTCGTCGAGACGATCAGCTCGTCCCGGTAGGACGCGAAGTCCTGGGCGAAGATCTTGCCGAAGTTCAGCTCGGCGGAGCCGGGCGGCGGGCCGTAGTTGTTCGCCAGGTCGAAGTGGGTGACGCCGAGGTCGAAGGCGCGGCGGAGGATCGCCCGCTGCGAGTCGAGCGTGCGGTCGTCGCCGAAGTTGTGCCAGAGGCCCAGGGAGACGGCGGGGAGCTTGAGTCCGCTGCGGCCCGAGCGGCGGTACTCCATGGAGTCGTAACGCTCGGCGGCGGCGCGGTAGAGGGGGGATTCAGTCACGTGTCTCTGCTTATCACGGAGCTGTGACACAACCGGACGGAGTTGTGACACGCCCGGACTGGGACCCTTCATCCGACCGCAGTAGTGTGGCGGCTTGCGAACCGCCCGCCCATGGAGGGGTAAAGAACAGTGAACCTGCGCGACCTGGTGTACGGGCTCTACGCACGCCGGGTGGAAGGCCGTCTCGACCACGACCAGGTGCCCAAGCACATCGGCGTCATCCTGGACGGCAACCGGCGCTGGGCCAAGGCGTCCGGCGGGACGCCCGAGCAGGGACACAAGGCCGGCGCGGACAAGATCCAGGAGCTGCTCGGCTGGTGCGCCGAGACCGACGTCGAGGTCGTCACGCTCTGGATGCTCTCCACGGACAACCTGAACCGCCCCGAGGAGCAGCTGGTCCCGCTGCTCGGCATCATCGAGAACGCGGTGCGGGCGCTCGCCGCCGACGGCCGCTGGCGGGTGCACCACGTCGGCACCATGGACCTGCTGCCGTCCCGGACGCAGACGGTCCTCAAGGAGGCCCAGGAGGCCACCCGCACCAACACCGGGATACTGGTCAACGTCGCCGTCGGCTACGGCGGCCGGCAGGAGATCGCGGACGCGGTCCGCTCGCTCCTCCTCGACCACGCCGAGCGCGGCACCAGCTTCGAGGAGCTGGCCGAGACGGTCTCCATCGACCTCATCTCGGAGCACCTGTACACGCGCGGGCAGCCCGACCCGGACCTGGTGATCCGCACCAGCGGCGAGCAGCGCCTCTCCGGCTTCATGCTGTGGCAGAGCGCCCACTCGGAGTACTACTTCTGCGAGGTCCACTGGCCGGCCTTCCGCAAGGTCGACTTCCTGCGCGCGCTGCGCGACTACGCCGCCCGGCACCGGCGCTACGGCACCTGAGGCCCGCGCCCCCTCTCCGCGCGGAACACGGGTCCCGGAGGAGTCACCGGACGTTCATGAACGCGCCGTCATAGGCCGTGGCATGGCGAGGAGTGTTCAAGGGAATAAGCCTGGTGAAGTGAGCGGCACGGAGACCGCCACCCGGGAGGCCCCTTGCACCAGGACGACCGTGCGGGACACGCACGGGAGAAGCGGAGGGCCGGTGTTCGGCCCGCGCTCGGCGGTCCGATCCCGGTCCCATTCCGCCGCGACAACGGTGATTCCGTCGCACCCCGGCCTTTTTCGGGTCTTCAGAGGGGGTCTGTCCTTCCGTGGTGACCAGCACGAAGCGCCGTCTTTCCGACCGGCGCACCTATGTTCTCGACACCAGCGTCCTGCTCGCCGACCCCAAGGCGATGTCCCGCTTCGAGGAGCACGAGGTCGTGCTCCCGATCGTGGTGGTGACCGAGCTGGAGGCCAAGCGGCACCACCCCGAGCTCGGGTACTTCGCCCGTCAGGCCCTGCGCCTGCTGGACGACTTCCGGGTGCGGTACGGGCGGCTCGACGCCCCCCTGCCCATCGGGGACCTCGGCGGCACGCTGCGGGTCGAGCTCAACCACTCCGACCCCGGTGTGCTGCCGGCCGGCTACCGGCTGGGCGACAACGACTCCCGGATCCTCGCGGTCGCGCGCAACCTCCAGGCGGAGGGCTACGACGTCACGGTGGTCTCCAAGGACCTGCCGCTGCGCATCAAGGCGTCCTCGGTGGGCCTGCTCGCCGAGGAGTACCGCGCCGAGCTCGCCATCACGGACGCCAACGGCTGGACCGGGATGTCCGAGCTGAGCCTCTCCGCCGAGCAGGTGGACCTGCTGTACGACGAGGAGCGGCTGTACGTGCCGGAGGCGGCCGAGCTGCCCGTCCACACCGGCCTGGTGCTCCAGTCGGAGCGCGGCAAGGCGCTCGGGCGGGTCGGCGCCGACGGGAACGTGCGGCTTGTCCGCGGCGACCGGGAGGCGTTCGGGATCCGGGGCCGCAGCGCCGAGCAGCGGATCGCGCTCGACCTGCTGCTCGACCCGGACGTCGGCATCATCTCGATGGGCGGCCGGGCCGGCACCGGCAAGTCGGCGCTCGCGCTCTGCGCGGGCCTGGAAGCGGTCCTGGAGCGCCGTCAGCACCAGAAGGTGATGGTCTTCCGTCCGCTGTACGCGGTCGGCGGGCAGGACCTCGGCTATCTGCCGGGCAGCGAGTCCGAGAAGATGAGCCCGTGGGCGCAGGCGGTCTTCGACACGCTGTCGTCGGTCGCCGGGCGCGAGGTGATCGAGGAGGTGCTGTCCCGGGGGATGCTGGAGGTCCTTCCGCTCACCCACATCCGGGGCCGCTCGCTCCACGACGCGTTCGTCATCGTGGACGAGGCCCAGTCCCTGGAGCGGAACGTCCTGCTGACCGTTCTGTCCCGCATCGGGGCGAATTCGCGGGTGGTGCTCACCCATGACGTCGCCCAGCGGGACAACCTGCGGGTGGGGCGGTACGACGGAGTGGTCGCCGTGGTCGAGAAACTGAAGGGGCATCCGCTCTTCGCGCACGTCACCCTGACCCGTTCGGAGCGGTCGCCGATCGCGGCCCTGGTCACCGAGATGCTGGAGGACGGGCACCTGTAGGCCTGATTCGTACCGTTTGGCTCCCGTACGGGAGTTGGCGCCGCCCGGCGAAGCGCAGGAGCTTAGCCGGGCGGCGCCTCCGTGTCCGCGACATCCGCCAAAAGACCTGCGTCCCAAGAGGTGTGAGCTTTCACACGCAGCACGGAATTGCCTTGCGGCGTCCGCTTCCGGCAAAGTCTTGCTTCCGTCAGGCCCCGCATACGGCACCCGTGCCCCTTCGAGCGTTCGAAGGGGCACACCGCAGCACCACAACTCCACACTCGCCGCCGTATGCCGCCCACAGCACCACGGGCCCGTGTCTTCTGTGACCCGGTACGACGAAGACCAGCGCCAGGGGCACGATTTCGCCCGCGAGGTCACCGGTGCGGGCGATGCTGGAAGGAAACCGTGTGAGCCGGATCTCGGTCCGGGGATTCGCCGTGGCGTCTGCCACTGCGGTCACCACCGTCGGCGCCGTCGTCGGAGTTGCCACGGGCAACGCCGCCCAGGCCACTTCGGACGACAACTTCGAGGCCACCGCGGCCGACACCACCCTGCTCGCGGACATTCCCGCGGGTTCGCAGGCGCAGGTGCAGGTCGCCTCCCTCGCGGAGCAGGCCGACGTCCAGGCCGCCGCCGCGGACGCCACCGCCCGGAAGAGCGCCGAGGAGGCCGCCCGCCTCAAGGCCGCCCAGGACGCGGAGGCGAAGAAGAAGGCCGCCGACGAGAAGGCCGAGCAGGAGCGCAAGGAGCGCGAGGAGCGCGAAGCGCGGGAGGCCCGCGAGAAGGCGGAGCAGGAGCGCGCCAGCCGCGACGCCGTCCGCGACGCGTCGAGCTTCGCGGCCCAGGGCTCGTACTCCGTCTCCGAGGTCAAGGCGATGGCCCGCCAGATGATCCCGGCGTCGCAGTTCCAGTGCTTCAGCAACATCGTGGACCACGAGTCCGGCTGGAACTACCGGGCCGTCAACCCGTCCTCCGGCGCCTACGGCCTCGTCCAGGCGCTGCCGGGCAGCAAGATGTCCTCGGCCGGCGCCGACTGGCAGACCAACCCCGCCACCCAGATCAAGTGGGGCCTCAGCTACATGAACGGCCGGTACGGCAGCCCCTGCGGCGCCTGGTCGTTCTGGCAGGCCAACCGCTGGTACTAGACCGGCGCGCGCTCAACCCGGGCGAGCCCCGCACCGTCCTACGGTGCGGGGCTCCCTGCGTGTAGGTTGCCAGGGACCGAACGGGGGAAGAGGGGCGAGATGTCGAGACTGCCAGGCTGGGTGAACCGACTGGGCGCGGGCATCAGCAGGATCGGGAGCGAACTGAGCGCCCGGCGCGCGGAGGCCGAGCGGCCCGATCCGGCCGGACCGCCGTACGAGCGCCCGCCGGTGACGCCCGCTCCGGAGACCGCGCCCCCCGCCGGAGCGCCGGCCGAGGGCACCGCCGCCGCGCCTGCCGGGGCGCCGGCCGCCGTCGCCGAGGGCCGTACCGTCCCCGCCCCGCCCGCCTACGCCCCCGCCGTGCCCGCCCGGCCCGACCCGGTCTCCGCGATCCCGTGGGGGCTGCGGGTCGCCGGCGAGGCCGGCTGGCGGCTGCTCGTCCTCGCCGGCACCGTCTGGGTGCTGATGCGGGTCATCAGCTCCGTCCAGCTCGTCGTCCTCGCCTTCGTCGCCGCGCTCCTGGTGACCGCGCTGCTCCAGCCGACCGTCGCCCGGCTGCGGTCCATGGGCGTGCCGCGCGGGCTCGCCACCGCCATCACCGCCATCTCCGGCTTCGTCGTGATGGGCCTGGTCGGCTGGTTCGTGGTGTGGCAGGTGATGGACAACATCGACAACCTCACCGACCGGGTCAGGGACGGCATCGAGGAGCTGAAGCGCTGGCTCCTGGACAGCCCCTTCCACGTGACCGAGCGCCAGATCAACGACATCGCCAAGAACCTGAGCGACACCATCGGCGCCAACGCCGAGCAGATCACCTCCGCCGGGCTCCAGGGCGTCACCGTCATCGTCGAGACGATGACCGGCATCCTGCTCGCCATGTTCTCCACCCTCTTCCTGCTGTACGACGGGAAGAAGGTCTGGGAGTGGACGCTCAAGCTCGTCCCCGCGCAGGCCAGGCCGGGCGTCGCCGGCGCCGGGCCGCGCGCCTGGCGCACCCTCACCGCCTATGTGCGCGGCACCGTGCTCGTCGCGCTCATCGACGCCGTGTTCATCGGCCTCGGCCTGTACTTCCTCGACGTGCCGATGGCGGTCCCGCTGGCCGTCTTCATCTTCCTCTTCGCCTTCATCCCGCTCGTCGGCGCGGTCATCTCCGGCGCGCTCGCGGTGCTCGTCGCGCTCGTCACCAACGGGGTGTTCACCGCGCTGATGGTGCTCGTGGTCGTGCTCGCCGTGCAGCAGATCGAGGGCCACGTCCTCCAGCCGTTCATCCTCGGCCGGGCCGTCCGCGTCCATCCGCTGGCCGTCGTGCTCGCGGTCGCCGCCGGCGGTCTGACCGCCGGCATCGGCGGCGCCGTCGTCGCCGTGCCGCTGGTCGCGGTCGCCAACACCGTGGTCGGCTACCTGCGGGCGTGGAGCCACGAGCCGGCGCTGCTCACCGCCGCCGAGCCGCGCGGCGCGACCGCCTTCGCGGTGGCGCCCACGCCGGCGCCCGGCTCGCCGGAGCGGAAGGGCGAGGCGTGATCTCCGAACCCGAACTGGAGGGCGGCACCCCCTTCGAGACGGCCGAGGTGCTGACGGAGGAGCGGGCGCCGCGCCCGCCGCGCGGCCGCCGGCCCTGGCTGTGGGCGCTCGGCGGGGCGGTGACCGCGTCCGCGGTGTGGGGCGCCGGGCTGTACGCGTACGGACCCGTGCGGCAGGACGACGGCGTGGACGCGCGCGGCTACCAGGCGGTCGACGACCTGTGCGCGCGGGCGGAGCTGAAGGGCATGGGCGCCGTGCTCGGCGAGCGCGGCGCCGACGGCACCGGCCCCGAGGTGCGCGATCCGGCGCTGGAGATCCGCACCTGCGTCGTCAACTTCGGCGAGGGCGACCGCGAGCAGAGCGTCACCGTCACCTACAGCCTGCACCGCCGCAGCGATCCGGAGCCCGAGTTCGAGGCGCTGGCCCGGACCTCGGACCTGACGCAGCCGGTCGGCGGCGTCGGCGAGCGGGCGTTCTTCGGCGACGCCGGCGAGGACGGCGGGGTGCTGCGGGTCCTCGACGGCCCGGCCGTCCTGGAGATCGAGGCGTACCGGACGTACTACGGGGGCGAGGACGGGGAGGTCACGGGGCAGGGGGCGCCCGACCTGTCCGGGGTCGACGTGCCGATGACCCAGGACGTCCTCGCCCTGATGGCGGCGCTGAAGAAGAAGTAGCGGCGGGTACGGAGAAGGGCCCCGGAGCAGCGTGTGCTCCGGGGCCCTTCCGCGGACCGGGGTCCCGGTACCGGGGTGTCCCGCCTACTCGGCGAGGACGGCCTCGGCGTCCAGGGTGACGGCGACCGCCTGGATCACCGCGGCGATCTTGAACGCCTCCTGGATCGTCTCGCGGTCGACACCGGCCTTGCGCAGGACCTGCTCGTGCGAGTCCAGGCACTGGCCGCAGCCGTTGATCGCGGAGACGGCCAGCGACCAGAGCTCGAAGTCGACCTTCTCGACGCCCGGGTTGCCGATGACGTTCATCCGCAGGCCGGCCCGCATCGTCCCGTACTCGGGGTCCGACAGCAGGTGCCGGGTCCGGTAGAAGACGTTGTTCATCGCCATGATCGCGGCGGCGGACTTGGCGGCCTGGTACGCCTCGGGCTTCAGGTTCGCCTGGGCCTCGGGCTCCAGCTCCTTCAGCACCTTCGGCGAACGCGAGGCGATCGCGCAGGCCAGCACCGTGCCCCACAGCTGCTGCTGCGGGAGCTCGCTGTTGCCGATGACCGAGCCGAGGTTCAGCTTCAGGTCCTTGGCGAAGTCCGGTACGGCGGCCTTCAGCTCATCGAGCGCCATGCTCACTCACCGGCCAGGAGCTTGACCGGGTCGAGGGTGTCCTCGCCCTTGCTCCAGTTGCAGGGGCACAGCTCGTCGGTCTGCAGGGCGTCGAGGACCCGCAGGACCTCCTTGGGGTTACGGCCCACGGAACCGGCGGTCACCATGGTGAACTGGATCTCGTTGTTCGGGTCCACGATGAAGACGGCGCGCTGGGCGAAGCCGTCCTCGCCCTCGACGCCGCAGTCGCGCATGAGCTCGTGCTTCGAGTCGGCGAGCATCGGGAAGGGCAGGTCACGCAGGTCGTCGTGGTCCTTGCGCCAGGCGTGGTGCACGAACTCGGAGTCGCCGGAGACACCGAGGATCTGGGCGTCGCGGTCGGCGAACTCGTCGTTCAGCTTGCCGAACGCGGCGATCTCGGTCGGGCAGACGAAGGTGAAGTCCTTCGGCCAGAAGAACACCACACGCCACTTGCCCTCGTAGGACTTGTGGTCGATCTGCGCGAACTCCTTGCCGCTCTCCAGCGACACGCAGGCGGTCAGGTCGTAGGTGGGGAACTGGTCACCGACAGTGAGCACACGCTCTCCTTGCAGATCGGAAGGGTCCCTTTTGGGGGCTTCCATGAGGGGTTGGACGGATCACAGGATGGCACGCGGTGCATTGATCAGGGAAATAGCTAGAGTGGGTCGTGTTGATCGAAGGTGGTTATCAGTGGCTTCCCCGTACCTCCCCCCGCACGGCCCCCTGCGCGCCAAACAGCCCAGCTTGTCCCAGCTCAGGGCCTTCGCGGCGGTCGCCGAGCACCTGCACTTCCGGGACGCGGCAGCCGCCATCGGCATGAGCCAGCCCGCGCTGTCGGGCGCGGTTTCGGCCCTCGAAGAGGCACTCGGTGTCCAGCTCCTGGAGCGGACCACCCGGAAGGTGCTGCTCTCGCCCGCCGGCGAACGGCTCGCGGTCCGCACCCGGGCCGTCCTCGACGCCGTCGCCGAACTGATGGAGGAGGCCGAGGGCGCCCGCGCCCCCTTCACCGGCGTGCTCCGGCTCGGCGTCATCCCCACCGTCGCGCCCTATCTGCTGCCGGCCGTGCTGCGCCTGACCCACCGCCGCTACCCCGAGCTCGACCTCCAGGTCCACGAGGAGCAGACCTCCTCGCTCCTGGAGGGCCTGGCCGCCGGCCGGCTCGACCTGCTGCTCCTCGCCGTCCCGCTCGGTGTCCCCGGCGTCACCGAGCTCCCGCTCTTCGACGAGGACTTCGTGCTCGTCACCGGCCAGGAGCACCCGCTCGCCGGCCGCGACGACATCCCCCGCGACGCCCTGCGGGAGCTGCGGCTGCTGCTGCTCGACGAGGGGCACTGCCTGCGCGACCAGGCCCTCGACGTGTGCCGGGAGGCCGGGCGCGAGGACGGCGCCGAGGTCACCACCACCGCGGCCGGCCTGTCGACCCTGGTGCAGCTGGTCGCCGGCGGGCTCGGCGTCACCCTGCTGCCGCGCACCGCCGTCACCGTCGAGACCGCCCGCGACCCGGCCCTGCGCACCGGCACCTTCACCGCCCCGGCCCCCAGCCGCCGGATCGCCCTCGCGATGCGGTCCGGCGCGGCCCGCCAGTCCGAGTTCGAGGAGCTGGCCGAGGCGCTGCGAGAGGAGCTGTCCTCGCTGCCCGTACGGGTCCTCGGCCCCGACGGCGGCGACGCCTGAGCGCACGCGCGGGCGCGGGCTCCCGGCACCCCCCGATGCCGGGAACCCGCGCCCCGTCCTCGTACTCCGCGGATCCCGCGTCGTACATCAGCCCGGCGGGTTACTCCGTGCGCAGCCCGTCCGCGCGGGTCAGCCGCCACAGCAGCGGCAGGCTCAGCAGCGTCACCGCCGCGATCAGCCCGGCGCCGACGCCGGCCACCGGCAGGAACACCGACCAGTCGTGCACCCGCTGCTCCGTCATCGCGAGCAGCACCGAGCCGAGGCCCAGGCCGCCCGCCGCCGCCAGCGCCAGGCCGACGGTGATCGGCACCGCCGTCTGCCACAGCACCGACCAGCACAGGGTGGTGCGGCGGGTGCCGAAGGCGACCAGCGAGGACAGCAGCCGCCTGCGGTCCCGCAGCTGCTCCAGGGTCGTCACCAGCAGCGAGGCCGCGACCAGCAGCATCGTCAGGGTCGAGCCGACCAGGATGCCGGTGCGGACGCTGAGGAAGCGGGCGCTCTGCTCGGTCTCGCTCAGGCCCCGGACGGCGGCGGTCGGGTCGATCTCCAGGGCCGCGTTCCGCACCAGTTCGGGGGCGTCCCGGTGGCCGGGGGCGAGCCGGACCATCACCTGGGCCCGCGGCTCGTCCAGCCGGGTCGCGTCGATCGCCTTCGGGGTGGCGAGCAGCCCGTAGTGGCGGAATCCGGCCGGGTCGGTGCGGGCCTGCACGGTGGGGGCGTCGGCGGGGACCCGCCAGGCGGGCGGGGCGCCCTTGTGGGCCTGGGGGTCGCGGAGCACCACGTCCGCGCCGGGCCGGGCGGTCTTCGCCTGCCACGCGGCGTCCGGGGCGTCGGAGGCGCCGGGCGCCGGCTTCACCACGAAGACGTCGCCGTCGGCGCAGGACGGCAGCGTGGCGTACTCGCGCAGCGAGGCGCAGTCGCCGACCCGGATCGAGGTGAGCGGGGCGAAGTCCTCGCCGGGCTTCAGCGGGCCGGGGCGGAAGACGTGCGACTCGATCGTGCCGATCGCCGCGGTGACGCCGTCGACGGCGGTGAGCCGGTCGATCGCCCGGCGCGCCTCGCCGCCGTCCCGGACGCTCAGACGCGCTTCGAGCTGGGCGCGGCTGGTGTCGTGGCCGGTGGCCGAGACGAGGTCCCGTTCCATCGCCTGGAAGAGCATCTGGAGCGCGATCGCCCCGGCCGCCGCCACCACGATCCCGCTGACCGCGCGGGCGGCGGTGCCGCTGGACAGCTGGAGCCGGCGCACGGCGAGCTGCCAGGACACCGGGCCGCCGCGCAGCCGCTTCACCGACGCCTCGACCAGCCACGGCAGCAGCCCGGTCAGGCCGATCAGCACCAGGACGGTGCCGCCGCCGATGGTGAGGGCGTCGATGCCGGTGTCCTGGATCCCGATGTCGCCGATCGTCGGGGCGAGCAGCGCGGCCCCGGCGGCGAGGATCAGCAGCCGCCACCACAGCCGGCGGCGGCGCGGGGTCGCGGTGCGGACCACGCCGAGCGGTTCGATGGCGACCCCGCGCAGCGCGAGGAGCGTGACGACCACGGAGGCGACCGGCACCACGGCGAGCACCAGCAGGGCCAGCGGGGTGTTCGGGACGACGTCGGACGGGAAGGCGTTGACATCCCAGATCTCGACGGTGCCGGCGAACTGCCGGGCGATCAGGAAGAGCGCGCCGCCCAGGAACAGGCCGAGGAGCGCGCCGGCGAGGGATTCGCCGGCGGCGACCCGCCGGGTGGTGGCGTTGTCGGCGCCGACGAGCCGGAGCGCGGCGAGTCTGCGGTCGCGCTGTTCGCCGCCGAAGCGGGCGGCGGTCGCGATGAACACCAGCACGGGCAGCAGCAGCACCACGTACGCGATGACGACGAGGAGCAGCAGGAAGGCGTTCATCGGTTCCTCGGGCACCGACCAGCCGTAGCGCTCGGCGCGCCCGTCGTAGTTGTCGGTGGTGAGGAAGCCGGTGTGGGCCACGTACCGGAGTTCGTTGGGTCCGATCAGTCCGTCCTGGTCGATCGTCCCGGCGGTCTTGTACGGGAGCCGTTCCCTGAGGAGGGCGCCGTCGGGGGAGGCGAGGACGTCGGCGAGGGCGGGGGAGACCAGCATCTCGCCCTCGGCGGGTACGCCGGGGGTGCCGGGCGGTGCCGGGGCCTTCGGGCCCTCCGGCTTGAGCAGCAGGCCGGTGAGGGGCCGGCCGCGGTAGGAGGTGTGCTGGGTGTAGTGGAGGAAGGTGTCGGCGCGGGCCTCGGTGACCTCGTGCGCGGCGTCGGCGGCGCGGGCCGCCTCCCGGACCTCGCGCTGGAAGAGCATGTTCGGCAGCGAGGAGGCGAGCAGCAGCAGCGCGACGCCGAAGCCGACGCCGGCGGCGGTGAGCAGGGTGCGGAGCAGTCCGGAGCGTCCACCGGCGACGGCGAAGCGGGCGCCGAGGGTCAGGTCGCGGGCCCAGGCGGCCGGGCTCACGCGGCCCACTCCGTGTCGCGGACGGAGCCGTCGCGGACCACGACCTCGCGGTCGGACCAGGCGGCGACGCGGGCCTCGTGGGTGACGAGGACGACGGCGGCGCCGGTGTCCCGGGACGCCTCGGTGAGCAGGCTCATCACGCGCTCGCCGTTGAGGGAGTCGAGGGCGCCGGTCGGTTCGTCGGCGAAGATCACGCGCGGGGCGGTGACGAGGGCGCGGGCGACGGCGACCCGCTGGCCCTGGCCGCCGGATATCTCGCCGGGGCGCTTGCCGGCGGTGTCGTCGACCTCCAGCCGGGCGAGCCATTCGACGGCCCGGGCCTCGGCGGCCTTCCGCTTCTCGCCGTTCAGCCGGAGCGGCAGGGCGACGTTCTCCGCGCAGGTCAGCTCGGGGACGAGCTGGCCGAACTGGAAGACGAAGCCGAAGTCGGTGCGGCGCAGGGCGCTGCGGGCGGTGTCGGAGAGGGCGGTGAGGTCACGCCCGTCGTAGGCGATGGTGCCCGCGTCGGGGCGGACGATGCCGGCGAGACAGTGCAGCAGGGTCGACTTGCCGGAGCCGGAGGGGCCCATGACGGCGACGACCTCGCCGGCCCGCAGCGCGAAGTCGGCGCCGGAGAGCGCCGGGGTGGGGCCGTACGCCTTGGTGAGGCCGGTGGCGCGGAGGAGGGGCGTGCCGGTCATCGGCGGACCTCCTCGGCGAGCCGGTCGAGGCGGGCGGAGGTCAGTTCCAGCCAGCGCAGGTCGGCCTCCAGGTGGAACAGGGCGTGGTCGCAGATGAGCTGGTCGGCGAGGTCGCCGTCCCGCTTGCGGCGGGTGAGCTCGCGCATCAGGCGCAGGTGCTCGGCGCGCTGGGTGTCGAGCAGTTCGGCGGCCCCGCGGCCGGTCATCAGCGCGAGGACGACCTTGGTGTAGAGCGTGGACTGGAGGTACGGCTCCGGCTTCTCGGGGGTCGCGAGCCACTGGGCGACGTCGGTGATGCCGGCGTCGGTGATCGCGTACCGCTTGCGTTCGGGGCCGCCGCCGGGTTCGACGCCGTCGACGACGACGAGGCCGTTCTTCAGGAGGCGGGACATCGTCGAGTAGACCTGGCCGTAGTGGAGCGGCCGGTCGTGGCCGAACCGCTCGTCGAAGGCGCGCTTGAGGTCGTAGCCGTGGCGCGGGCCCGTTTCGAGGAGTCCGAGAAGGGTGTGACCGATGGACATGGCCGTCACTGTACACGGTGTGTATACGCGGGATGTATAGGCGGCCGGAGCGGTCCCGAGCAGGCCGGAAGGGGAAGCGCACGGAAACGGAACCAGTCCTTCACGCAACCATCACGCCCGCCGGCACGTCGGTTCCCCTGGGGGTGGGTGCTGATTCTCACGTCCTGAAAAGACGTGATCGGTTGCCCTATGTCCGCACTGTCGGTGTTAGCTTGCTGAGCTGATCCGGCGGCACGCCGGGCGCAGGGGCGGCGCGACACACGACGAGCGGAGCGACACGACACATGGGCCGACCGGACAAGAAGGCGAAGAAGAAGGGCATACGCCGCCTCTTCACCTGGAAGGCGCTGCTGGGCACCTTCCTCCTGCTCGGCCTCATCGGTGTCGGCGGCCTCTACACCGTCTACCTGCTGGTCCCCGTGCCCACGGCCAACGCCGAGGCGACCATGCAGAGCAACATCTACAAGTACGCCAACGGCACGATCCTCGCCCGCACCGGCGAGATCAACCGCGAGATCGTCGGCCTCGACAAGATCCCGCTCCCCGTCCAGCGGTCCTTCGTCGCCGCCGAGAACAAGACCTTCTACAAGGACAACGGCGTCGATATCAAGGGCACCACCCGCGCCGCCTGGAACACCCTCACCGGCAAGGGCAAGCAGGGCGGCTCGACCATCACCCAGCAGTTCGTCAAGAACTTCTACCTGAGCCAGGACCAGACGGCGACCCGCAAGCTCAAGGAGATGGTCATCGCCATCAAGGTCGACGAGGAGATGACCAAGAGCGAGATCCTCGCCGGCTACATCAACACCAGCTACTACGGCCGCTCCTCCTACGGCATCCAGGCCGCCGCCCGCGCCTACTACGGCACCGACGCCGCCAAGCTCACCACCGCCCAGGGCGCCTACCTCGCCTCGCTGCTCCAGGCCCCCAACCAGTACGACTGGACCTCCGCCAGCGCCACCGGCCGCAAGCTCGTCGAGGAGCGCTGGAACTACGTCCTCGACAACATGGTCGAGATGGGCTGGCTGCCCGCCGCCGAGCGCGCCGGGATGAAGTTCCCCGTCCCCCGCGCGCCCAGGCCGCTCCCCGGCATGGAGGGCCAGACCGGCTACCTCGTGGAGGCCGCCAACCAGGAGCTGATGCGCCAGGGCGTCAGCGAGGAGGACATCAAGGCCGGCGGCTGGACCATCACCCTCAACATCGACGAGAAGAAGCAGAAGGACCTCGTCGCCGCCGTCGACAAGCAGCTGGAAGACAAGATCGACCGCAAGGGCGACAAGAAGGCCGCCACCGTGCAGGCCGGCGCCACCTCCGTCGACCCGGAGACCGGCGCGGTCGTCGCCATGTACGGCGGCGTCGGCGCCACCGAGCACTGGATGTCCAACGCCACCCGGCGCGACTACCAGCCCGCCTCCACCTTCAAGCCGATCGTCCTCGCCTCCGCCGTCGACAACCGCGCCGAGACCCAGGACGGGCGCCCGATAGGCCTCCAGACCGTCTACGACGGCACCAGCAAGCGGCCCGTCGTCGGCAGCGACATCCCCTTCGCCCCCGAGAACGAGGACGACTGGTCGTACGGCCCCGTGACCGTCCAGCGGGCCACCGACAAGTCCATCAACTCCGTCTACGCGCAGATGATCGTCGACGTGGGCCCGGAGAAGACCAAGCGGACCGCCCTCGCCCTCGGCATGAAGGACGGCCAGGACTTCGGCGCCACCCCCGCCATGTCGCTCGGCACCATGGGCGCCTCCACCCTCGACATGGCCGGCGCCTACGCGACCCTCGACAACCACGGCAAGAAGGTCACCCCCGCCGTCGTCAAGAGCGCCCAGCACAGCGACCGCCAGGTCGACATGGTCAAGCAGACCGGCGAGCAGGTCATCAGCCGCCGGGCCGCCGACACCGTCACCCGGGCCATGCAGGGCGTCGTCAGCAACGGCTCCGGCTTCCGCGCCGCCGGCGACTACCAGGCCGCGGGCAAGACCGGCACCTCCGAGAACAACCGCTCCGCCTGGTTCGTCGGCTACACCCCCGAACTCGTCACCGCCGTCGCCCTCTTCGGCGAGGACACCTCCGGCAAGATCGCCCAGCAGGTCACCCTCACCGACTCCATCGAGCCCGGCCGCGCCAACGGCGGCCGGTACCCGGCCATGATCTGGGGCGAGTACACCGAACGCGCCCTGAACGGCGGCTCCGACGCCGCCTTCGACCTCGACACCGAGGAGGGCGGCGCCGGGTACGGCACCCCGACCTGGCCCACCGGCCCGGCCGAGACCGAGACGCCCACCGAGGAGCCGACGGAGGAGCCGACCACCGCGCCGGCCACCACCGCCACCACCCCGCCGCCCTCGGCCACCACCGCGCCCACCCCGACCCGGGAGCCCACCCAGCGGCCCACCACCACCCCGCCCGCGACGCAGGAGCCCACCCGGGAGCCCACGAACACGGCGACCGTCCAGCCCCCGGACCCGGGCGGCTCCGGCGGCCCCGGCGGCGGTGGCGGCGAGGGCGAGACCGACGACGCGTCCGGCACCACGCCCGGCCTCGTCACCCGGCAGCCTCGCTGACCCCTCCGCCGTACGTACGCCGAAGGCCGGCCCCCCTCACCAGGGGGCCGGCCTTCGGCGTACGGGAGCGTTCAGCGCGCCCCGGGACGGCGGGGTCTCAGCGCGTCGACAGCTCGAACCAGACGACCTTGCCGCCCGACAGCCGGGTCGCCCCCCACCGCCGCGCCAGCCGGTTCACCAGGAACAGGCCGCGCCCGCCCTCGTCCGTCTCGCGCGCCCGCCGCTGCCGCGGCAGTTGCGGCGAGTCGTCGCCCACCTCGCAGCGCAGCACGTCGGTCCGGAGCAGCCGCAGGGTCACCGGCCGCTCCGCGTACCGCACCGCGTTGGTCACCACCTCGCTGATCAGCAGCTCGACCGAGTCCGTCAGCTCCTCCAGGCCCCAGCGCGCCAGCGCCCGGCGGGCCAGCCGGCGGGCCCGGCCCGGGGCCGCGTCCTCCGGTTCCAGGAACCAGTACGCCACGTCGCTCGGCGCGATCCCGTCGAAGCGGGCCGCGAGCAGCGCGATGTCGTCGTCCCGGTCGCCGGGGCCCAGCATGTCGAGGACGTCGTCGCACAGCGCCTCCAGCGGCGGCGCGTGGTCCGGCCCGGTCAGCTGGGCCGCCGCCGCCAGCCGCTCCCGCAGCTGCTCGATCCCGGTCCACACGTCCCGCAGCCGGGACTCCACCAGACCGTCCGTGTACAGCAGCAGCGTCGCGCCCGCCGGGGCGTCCAGCTCGACCGACTCGAAGTCCACGCCGCCGACCCCGATCGGCGCGCCGGCCGGCACCCGCAGCACCTCGGCGCGGCCGTCCAGGTGCAGCAGTATCGGCGGCGGGTGCCCGGCGTTGGCGACCGTGATCCGGTGCGAGACCGGGTCGTAGACCGCGTACATGCAGGTCGCCATCCGGTTCTCGCCGAGCCGCTGCGCCTGCTCGTCGAGGTGGTGCAGCACCTCCTGCGGCGGCAGGTCGAGCCCGGCCAGGGTCTGCGCGGTCGTGCGCAGCTGGCCCATGATCGCGGCCGAGGTCATCGAGTGGCCCATCACGTCGCCGACGACCAGCGCGACCCGGCTGCCGGGCAGCGGGATCGCGTCGTACCAGTCGCCGCCGACCCGCGCGGTCTCGGCCGCCGGCAGATAGCGCGAGGCGAGCTTGACGCCGGTCGGCTGCGGCAGCGAGTCCGGCAGCATCGTCCGCTGGAGCTCGTCCGCGATGTACGCCTCCCGGCCGTACAGCACCGCCTTGTCGATGCCCAGCGCGGTGTGGGTGGCCAGCTGGGCGGCGACCAGCAGGTCGTCCGGCTCGAAGGCCGGCTGCTCGGCGCGGCGCAGCAGCACCGCGGCGCCGATCACCCGGCGGCGGCCCCGCAGCGGCGCCAGTATCGCCCGCAGCCCGCGCGGCAGCGGATGGTCCGCGCCCAGCAGCTCGCCGAGGGCGGTCCGGGCGGCGGCGGAGTCGCCGAAGACCGGCCGGACCCCGCGGAGCACCTCGGAGAGGGCGCTGCCGGAGCGCACCTCGCACAGCTCGGCGGCCGGGGTCGGGTCGGGATCGGGTACGAGGACGAGCTCGTCGCCCTCCAGGTCCGGCGTTAACCGCAGCCGGTCGGTGCGGCGCAGCCGCAGCACGAACGGGGCCACGGGCCGCTCGTCGCCCACCGGGAGCGGGTCGCGGAGGTAGACCAGGATCTCGTCGGAGAAGGCCGGCACGGTGGCCCGGCACAGGCCGAGGACGATCTCGTCCAGGTCGAGGCCGCGGGCGATCCGCCGGGTCGCGGCGCCGACGAACCGCAGCCGGTCGCCCTCGCGCCGGCCGGACGGGGCCGTGCCGGGCGAGACGGCGACGGCGACCGCGGGCGCGGCGGGACCGGCCGGCGGCGGGGGAGCCGGGGCGGCCGGTGACGCCTGCGCCGCCGGCGGCCCGGGCGTCTCCGGCGCGGCGGGCTCGGGGGCCTGCGCCGAGGGCTGCGCGGGGATGTCGGAGGGGAGGCCGGCGGGCGCGGCCTCCTGGCGGGGCCGCGTCTGCTCCTGGGGCCGGTCGGCCAGGGGCTGCCGGCCTTCGTGGGAGGTGGGATGCTCCGTCACGCGTGGGATTCCGTCCGTCCGGGCCGGTGGTGCGATGCACTCGCTCTTCTCGCCGATGCCGCGCCCCCGCCGGGGCGGAACCCTCCGGGGAGGGACCCTCCGGTGACGGGGCCCGCGGACGGTCCGCGGACGGCGGCAGGGGCAGGGGGCGCGCCACCCGGGCACAGCTCCGGCACTGCTCTCCCCCTCATCGATGACGTGCGGTGACGTGTGGTCAGTTGCTGTGCTGCGTTCGGTCGGTGACGTCGTGCTCGCCCGGTGTCGGCCGCGCGGAGGACGATCCTACGTTTGGACCCCGGGGGCGCATCAAGGGTCTCATGGCGCCGTGTGCGCCGGGGTGCGATCCCAGTCCGCCGGAAGGGCCGGGACGGTCCACGCGGGATCGGGCCGCCAGTCCTCCCAGCCGTCCCGGAAGGGGGCGCCCCAGCGCCCGATCAGCGCCACGGCGGCGTCCCCCGCGGCCCGCACCCGGGCGGCCGCGCCGGGGCTCATCAGCCCGGCCCGCTGGGCCTGGGCGAACTCGTCCTCGTCGCGCCACAGCCAGCTGCGGTCGGGGTAGACGGAGATGTCGAGGAAGTGGTCCTCGGAGTCGACGCCGCCGGCCCAGCGGCGGCGCGGCTCCTCCAGGTTCACGTACCAGCTGCGGAAGCGCCAGCCGCGCTCCCAGAACAGCCAGACCGACCACGGGTCGCCGGGGCGGGCGAGCTTGAGGACGCCGCTGCCCGCCCAGCGGGCGCGCTCGGTGGTGCGGGGCGCGGTGTAGCGGGTGGCGAGCGGTTCGTCGTGGACGGCGGTCCCGTCGGCGAGGACGGGCCGGACGCACTCGGTGCCGGGCGCCATCCAGACGGCGAGCAGGTCGGGGGTGTCGCGGACGACGGTCACCGGCCGGCAGATGTGCACCTCGTCGGTGCCGACGCCGCGGTAGCGCCAGAGGATGTGCTCCCCCGGCGCCCAGTGCTGGATGCCGCCCGACCCGTCCGCTCCTGTCATGCGCAGATCTTAGGGGCGCGCTCCCACGCGCGCTGCGGTCCGCGTCACGCTTGCGTCACGCGCGGGACGGGCGGGCGTCACGCCGGGGTCACGGCCGGGTCATCCGCAGGACGTCGAGGGCCTCGTCGAGCTGTTCGAGGGTGAGGTCGCCGCGGTCGACGTAGCCGCCCTCCAGGACGACCTCGCGGATGGTCTTCCGCTCGGCGAGCGAGCGCTTGGCGATCTTGGCGGCCTCCTCGTAGCCGAGGTACTTGTTGAGCGGGGTGACGACGGAGGGGGAGGACTCGGCGTACTCGCGGGCGCGTTCGGCGTTGGCGGTGATGCCGTCGACTGTGCGGTCGGCGAGCAGCCGGGACGCGTTGGCGAGCAGCCGTACGGACTCCAGCAGGTTCTTGGCCATCACCGGGAGCATCACGTTGAGCTCGAAGTTCCCGGCGGCGCCGGCCACGGCGACCGTGGTGTCGTTGCCGGTCACCTGGGCGGCGACCATGAGGACCGCCTCGGGGATCACCGGGTTGACCTTGCCGGGCATGATCGAGGAGCCGGGCTGGAGGTCGGGGAGGTTGATCTCGGCCAGTCCGGTGCGGGGGCCGCTGGCCATCCACCGCAGGTCGTTCGCGATCTTGGTGAGGGAGACGGCGACGGTCCGGAGCTGGCCGGAGGTCTCCACCAGGCCGTCCCGGGCGCCCTGGGCCTCGAAGTGGTCGCGGGCCTCGGTGAAGGGCAGTCCGGTGGCGCGGGCGAGCTCGGCGATGACGGCGGCCGAGAAGCCGGGCGGGGTGTTGATGCCGGTGCCGACGGCGGTGCCGCCGAGGGGGAGTTCGGCGAGCCGGGGGAGCGAGGCGCGCAGCCGTTCGATCCCGTACCGGACCTGGGCCGCGTAGCCGCCGAACTCCTGGCCGAGGGTGACCGGGGTGGCGTCCATCAGATGCGTACGACCCGACTTCACCACTGTCGCGAATTCGGCCGATTTTCGCTCCAGGGCGTCGGCCAGGTGGTCGAGCGCCGGGATCAGGTCGCGGGTGACGGCGGCGGTGGCGGCGATGTGGATGGAGGAGGGGAAGACGTCGTTGGACGACTGCGAGGCGTTGACGTGGTCGTTGGGGTGGACGGCCCGGTCGTCCGGCAGCCGCTCCCCGGCCAGGGTGGCCAGCACCTCGTTGGTGTTCATGTTCGAGGAGGTGCCGGAGCCGGTCTGGAAGACGTCGACCGGGAAGTGGTCGTCCCAGCGGCCCTCCGCGACCTCCTCGGCGGCGGCGGCGATCGCCTCCGCCCGGTCCCGGTCGATCACGCCGAGGTCGGCGTTGACCTTCGCCGCGGCGGCCTTGATCCGCGCCAGCGCCTCGATGTGGGCGCGCTCCAGGCGCTGCCCCGAGACCGGGAAGTTCTCCACCGCCCGCTGGGTCTGGGCCCGCCACTTGGCGTGCGCGGGGACCCGCACCTCGCCCATGGAGTCGTGCTCGACGCGGTAGCCGCCGTCGTCGTTCGTGCGTTCGCTCATGGTTCAACCTCCGTAAAAAGATGAGCACTTGTCTTGTTCGATGTATTCCCAAGGCGCGTACCGGCCAGTAAAAACCGTGGGTAACCCCACTTCCAGGAGGCGCAATGACGCGCACCAGGCACAGACTCCGGTGGCCCATCGCCGCCGTCGCCGCGGCGGCCGCCGCCCTCGGCACCCTGACCGCCGTCCCCGCCGGAGCGGCCGACACCGGGACGAGGGCCGCCGTCGCCTCCGTACCCCTCCCGGCCGAACTGGAGGCGATCCGGGCCGCCGAGGCCACCACGATCTACGGCAGCCCCGAGGAACGCCCCCTCGACCAGCGGAAGACCGGCCTGATCTCGCTCGGCGACAGCGAGATCTCCGGCGAGGGCGTCGGCACCTACGAGCCCCCCACCAACGGTCCCACCAACTGGTGCCACCGCTCGCCCGACGCCGCCATCCACCGCACCGGCATCGCCGCCGACCTCACCTTCAACGTCTCCTGCTCCGGCGCCTACACCGGCCACATCCGGATCGGCGGGCACAAGCAGTACGCCGACGAGCTCGTCCAGAGCGACAACCTCGCCATCAAGGCCCGCAACACCCGCATCAAGATGGTCCTCCTGGTCGCCGGCGCCAACGACGACCTCCAGTTCGGCCCCGTCATGACCGACTGCGTCACCCGGTACGTCCTCAGCCAGGGCGCCTGCGAGCCGAAGTACGCCCCCGGCTGGCAGGCCCGCGTCGACGCCCTCGTCCCCAAGGTCGAGCAGACCGTCCGCGACCTCAAGTCCGTCATGCGCGACGCCGGATACGCCGACGGCGACTACAAGCTCGTCGTCATGGGCTACCCCAGCCCCATCGGCCCCGACTTCCGCGACAACCCGAACTTCCCCGGCAAGATGGCCTGCGGCGGCATGGGCTACGACTCCGACACCAAATGGGGCCGCAACGTGGCCGTCCCCGCCTTCGAGCGCGGCATGCGCAAGGTCGCCGCCTCCACCGGCGCCGTCTACCTCGACAACTCGCGGCTCTTCCACGGCCACGAGGTCTGCATGGAGGACACCTGGGCCCGGGGCCTGTACATCGACCTCTCCAAGCCCGGCGGCATCGACGAGAACACCACCCGCCAGTCCTTCCACCCCAACAAGAGCGGCCACGCCGCCTTCGCCTCCTGCCTGACCCAGCTGTACGCCTCGGGCCTGCGCGAGGCGAGCTGCGCCGACGTCAACTCCTCCGGCACCCCGACGCTCTTCCCGCTCGCCTGGGACGACGTCTACAAGCCGCTGCGGAACGAGGCGACCGGCAACTGCCTCGACGTGAACGCCTCCGAGTCCGCCAACGGCACCGCCGTCCTCGGCTGGGACTGCCACGGCGGGCGCAACCAGGGCTGGTGGTACGACTCCGCCCGGAAGACCGTCCACACCGAACTGACCCAGGACCGCTGCCTGGACGTGCCGGGCGCCGCCTACCAGGCCGGCAAGGCGCTCGTCCTCTGGAACTGCTCCGGCGCCGCGAACCAGAGGTTCGTCCGCGACGGCGCCACGATCCGGCCCGCCGCCGCGACCGGCCTCTGCCTGACGCAGGCGGCGGCGAAGGAGCCGGTCCGGCTCCAGACCTGCGACGGCTCCGCGCGCCAGCGGTTCGCGTAGCCGGCCGCACCGAGAACGCCGTGGCCCTCCGTCCGGTGCGGGACGGGGGGCCACGGCCCTGTCACGGCGTCGTGCGGTCCGGCCTCACGTGACCTTCAGGCTCGACCTCGCCAGCTCGTACGCGGCGATCATCGCGTCCTCCTCGGCGTCGAAGCCGCCGAGCTCCACGACGACCGTGCTCCTCGCGGTCTCCACCGCGAACGCCCGCCCGGCCCGGTCCTCGTCGAGGAGTTCGCTGTGCACGGTGTAGCGGGCCTCCACGATCGGCGTCCCGCCCGTCTTCAGGTCCGCCAGGGTGAGCCCCTTGCTGCCCTTCTCGGCCTTCACGAAGGCCCGCAGAGTGGTCCCGGCCGGGCCCTTCGGGGCGGACCACACCCGCAGGAAGCCCAGGTTGCCGGTGGCCTTGGCGTTCGCCTCGCACACGATGGTGGCCGGGCCCTGCTTCACCAGGTCGGCGAAGTCGGGGTCGGCGGGGACCTCGACCGCCTTCGGCTCCCAGTCCTCGGCCAGGGAGAAGGAGACGGGGAGGGCGCAGGGCGTGCCGGGCCCGCCGAGCGAGCCGGCGGCCCGCGCGGCGGACGGGGTCGCCGACGGGGTCGCCGACGGGCTCGTGGCGGAGGAGGGCGCGGCGGAGGCGGACGGGTCCGGCTCCGGGGTCGTACCGCAGGCGCCGGCGGTCAGCAGGACCGACGCGAGCAGGGCGGTACGGAGGAAGGGGGCTCTGGGCATGTCCCCATCATTCCCGACGGCTCACGTCCCCCGGACGGCGCCCGGGGGCTCAGCGAACGCCCTCCCGCGTCCGGGTCAGGACAGCTTGCCGTAGTCCGGCAGCTTGAAGGCGCGCTCGGCGTGGCCGCCGACGATGTCGGTCGTGTTGTTCCCGATGTTCGCGATGATCGTGTACCCCTTGGCCTCGATCTCGGCGCGCTTCTCCGTCTTGTACGCGCTGACCTCGGCGAACAGGTCGGGCAGCGAGCGCACGTACAGCCCGTCCACCGGGTAGCCGACCTGCTTCAGGTTCCACTCGGTGAGGGAGTGGATGATCCCCGGGCGGGCGGTCACGAAGAAGACCTTCACCCCGCGCGCGTGCGCGTCCCGGACCAGCGCGCGGACCTCGGGGATCGCCGGGGTCGGCAGCTCCCAGAAGGGGTGGAAGTCCGTCTCCAGGGAGCTGTTGTCGATGTCGAGGACGATCGCCTGCTTCTCGGTGCCGGCGTCCTCGGCGCGCTCCTCGACGTACGGGCGCGCCTCGGCGATCACGGCCGCCACGTCACGGCGCCAGGTCCCGTAGTCCACGCCCTCGATCGTGGCGGCGGAGGTGAGGTGGGTGTCCGGGTCGGCGGCGGAGGCGGCGGGCGCGGGCCCGACGACGAGGAGGGCGGTGAGGCCGAGGAGGCCGGTGGCGGTGGCAGCGGCCTTGGCGGAGGGCCTGGAGGGCTTGGGGGGCATGGCGGGCTTGGGGCTGGAGGGCATGGGGGGCTCCCGAGTGGTCGACCGGCTCAGTGGTTGACATGCTCGCGACCCATACTGACCAGTAGGCGTCCAGCTGACTACCGGTCGGTAGCGACTTTCGGAGCGGAACGTGACGCCGCCCCCGGTCCGTACGGACGGACCGGGGGCGGTGACGGGCTACCGGAGGTTACGAGAGCTGGGAGCCCTGGCGCACCGGGATGTGGGTGAACGTCGGCTCGGGCGCCGGGTTCTGGAAGAAGTCGTTGCCCTTGTCGTCGACGACGACGAAGGCGGGGAAGTCCTCCACCTCGATCTTCCAGACGGCCTCCATGCCGTCCTCCTCGTTGTCCAGGACCTCGATCTTCTTGATGCAGTCCTGGGCGAGGCGGGCGGCCGGGCCGCCGATGGAGCCGAGGTAGAAGCCGCCGTGCGTGCCGCACGCGTCCGTGACCTGCTGCGAGCGGTTGCCCTTGGCGAGCATCACCATCGAGCCGCCCGCTGCCTGGAACTGCTCCACGTAGCTGTCCATCCGGCCGGCCGTCGTCGGGCCGAAGGAGCCGGAGGCGTACCCCTCGGGGGTCTTCGCCGGGCCGGCGTAGTACACCGGGTGGTCCTTCATGTACTGCGGCATGTCCTCGCCCGCGTCGAGCCGCGCCTTGATCTTCGCGTGCGCGATGTCACGGGCGACCACCAGCGGACCGGTCAGCGAGAGCCGGGTCTTGACCGGGTACTTGGTCAGCTCGGCCAGGATCTCGTCCATCGGCTGGTTGAGGTCGATCTTCACGACGTCGGAGGACTCGTCGAGGTGCTCGTCGGTGGTCTCCGGCAGGAAGCGCGCCGGATCCGTCTCCAGCTGCTCCAGGAAGACGCCCTCGGCGGTGATCTTCGCGACGGCCTGGCGGTCGGCCGAGCAGGAGACGGCGATCGCGACCGGCAGCGAGGCGCCGTGCCGGGGGAGGCGGACCACGCGCACGTCGTGGCAGAAGTACTTGCCGCCGAACTGCGCGCCGATGCCGATCTTCTGCGTCAGCTCGAAGACCTTCTCCTCCAGCTCCTTGTCCCGGAAGCCGTGGCCGGTGGCCGGGTCGCCCTGGGTCGGCAGCTCGTCCAGGTAGTGCGCGGAGGCGTACTTCGCGGTCTTCAGCGCGAACTCGGCGGAGGTGCCGCCGACCACGATCGCCAGGTGGTACGGCGGACAGGCCGCCGTGCCGAGCGAACGGATCTTCTCCTCCAGGAACTTCATCATGGACGCCTCGTTGAGGACGGCCTTCGTCTCCTGGTAGAGGAACGACTTGTTGGCGGAGCCGCCGCCCTTGGCCATGAAGAGGAACTTGTACGCGCCGCCGTCGGTCGCGTACAGCTCGATCTGCGCCGGCAGGTTCGAGCCGGTGTTCTTCTCCTCCCACATGGTCACCGGGGCCATCTGCGAGTACCGCAGGTTCAGCTGGGTGTACGCGTCGTAGATGCCCTTCGACAGGGCCTCCTCGTCGCGGCCCTGGGTGAGCACGTTCTGGCCGCGCTTGCCCATGACGATCGCGGTGCCGGTGTCCTGGCACATCGGGAGCACGCCGGCGGCGGCGATGTTCGCGTTCTTGAGGAGGTCGAGCGCCACGAACTTGTCGTTGGACGACGCCTCCGGGTCGTCGATGATCTTCCGCAGCTGGGCCAGGTGGGCCGGGCGCAGGAAGTGCTGGATGTCGTGGATCGCCTCGGCGGCCAGCTTGCGCAGCGCCTCCGGCTCGACCTTGAGGAACGTACGGCCGTCGGCCTCGAAGGTCGAGACGCCCTCGGCGGTCACCAGGCGGTAGGGCGTGGTGTCCTCGCCTACGGGGAGCAGATCGGAGTACGCAAACTCTGGCATGACGGCGGCCATTCCTCACTCGGCAGACAGCAGCGCGCCGCCTCCGTTGGCGGGCGCGCCCTCCAGCGTAGAACGCGGGCGCTGCAGCGATCCTGTGAGGTAAGGCTCACCAGGCGCGGCGAACGCGCCGATCCGGAGTGTTGCCGGGGGGCGCTGCCCCGGGGTGGGGGTCGGGGGATCGGCGTCGGCCGCTTCCCCTAGGGGAGAGATGGGGGTCCGGGGCTCTGGTCGCGATCTATCGCGTGTGCCCTGTCTCTTATACACATCTCCGAGCCCACGAGACTCCTGAGCATCT
>JOFO01000070.1 GCA_000721275.1 Microtetraspora glauca
ACCGCGGCCGCCGGGTCCGGGCGGAGGAGGCGCCGGGCGAGGGCAGGGGCGGGGTGGGTCAGGGCGGGCCGGGGCCCAGGAGGGTGAAGGCGCCGTAGCCGGCGGAGGCCAGGGCCAGCGCCGCGAGGACGCCGGCGGCGGGGCCGGTACGGAGGCGGGCGAGCGCGGCGGCGGGCGGCAGCAGCAGCCCGAAGGCCGGCATCATCAGGCGCGGCCGGGACCCGAAGTACGCGGCGCCGACCAGCGACAGGACGACCACCCCGGCCGTGTACACGAGCAGCGGCAGCGGCTGGCGCTGCCGCACGCCCAGCACCACCAGCCACGCCGGCAGCGCGAGGGCGGCGCACAGGCCGAGCGCCGCGGGCCAGGGCAGGGAGGCGACGAAACGGGCGAGGGCGACGCCGCCGTCGACGGAGTTGCCCCAGCCGGCCTGGACGTCGAAGTAGGCGGTGGCCCGGGACTCGCGGACGCCGACGTATCCGACGTACCCGAGCCAGCCGAGCGGCGCGAGCAGCACCCCGGCCACCGTCCGCCACGGCAGCCGACGGTCCCGGACCAGCGTGACGAGCGCGGTGACGCCGAGGGCGGCGATCAGCGCGGCGGCGGTCGGCCGGGTAAGCCCGGCGCCCGCGCAGAGCAGCCCGGCGAGGATCCACCGCCCGCGCAGCACCGCGTACAGCGACCAGGCGGCGAACGCGGTGAACAGCGTCTCCGTGTACGCCATCGACTGCACGAACGCGGTCGGGTACACGCCCCACAGCACCGCCAGCAGCACCCCGGCGCGGGCCGAGACGACGTGCTCGCCGCAGCGGTAGACGCCCCAGGCCGCGGCCAGTGACGCCGTCCACGAGACCAGCAGCCCGGCACCGGCGGCGTCGAGCGGCGAGACGGCGGACAGGATCCGTTCGAGGAGCGGGAACAGCGGGAAGAACGCCAGGTCGGAGTGGACGTCGCCGTTCGGCAGCGTGACCTCGTACCCGTACCCGTGCTCGGCGATCCGCGCGTACCAGACCGCGTCCCACCGCCCGCTCAGCCGGTGGAAGCCGTCCTTCCCGGCCGCGGCGGCGGCCCCGGCGAGGACGGCGAGCCCGAGCAGCCGGGTGCCGGCGTACCCGCCGAGGGCGAGGAGGAGCGGGGACGGGCGGGCGCGGGAACCGGGGCGGGGGGAGGCGGGCGCGGACATGGGGTCGATTATCCGAGGCGCCGCCGTCCCGCCGGCCGGCGGACCCGCTGGTCAGCCCCGGGGCCTCATGCGGCCGAAGCGGGCGGCCATGACCGGGCCGAGCTGGCCGACGATGCCGTGGCCGGGCTCCTGCGGGGAGGGCAGGTCGCCGAGGAAGGACGTCACGATCACCTCGTCGACGGCGGAGTCCCCGCGCCGGATCTGCTCCTCCAGGAAGTCGAGCGTGCGGCGCCAGTCCGGCTCGCCGTCCTCCGCGAGGAAGGAGCGGACGGTGCCCTGGACGACATCCCAGAAGAAGACGTGCGGCAGGACCCCGCCCTGCCGGAAGACGTGGCTCTCGTACGCGCCCCGGAAGGCGGGGACGTGCGCGAGCAGGTCGTGGACGAGCTGCACGCTCGTGGTCGGTTTCGTCGTCGTCGGCGGCGTCGGCGTCATCGGCGTCGGCATCGGCGTCGGCGTCGGCGTCGGCATCGGCGTCGGCATCGGCATCGTGGGAGAAGCGTCGGTCTGAGGTCTGGTGTGCTGCTGCATCGGCGGCCCTGCCCCGGAGCGTTGTGGTGTTTCGGTCCAGAATGCTCCTCCCCCGCGCCCCGGTGCCGACACTTTTACGCTTTCCGGGGACAACGGGCGCGGGGTTGTCCACAGGCGGATATCCACAGGGGTGCGAAGCGTCCCCCGTCCGTGGATCGTTGGGCACATGTACGAGTTGTCGATCCTCGCCCGGGGCGGGGTGCTCCTCACCGTCTGGGCGCTGGCAGCGGGCTGGCCGCCGGGCCGGCTCGCCGCGCGCCTGCGGCGGGACGGCTGGCAGCGGATCTGCCGGGGCGCGTGGGCGGTGCCGGGCAAGGAGACGGACTGGCGGGTCCGGGAGACCGCGCTCCAACTGCTGGGCCCCCGGCGGGTCTGCCGGTACGGGACGGCCGCCCGGCTGCACCGCGTCGAGCTCCTGGTGCCCGCCCCCGACCCCGGCACGTGCCGCGCCTCCCTGCCGCCGGAGGACGTCTGCCTGCGCCGGGGCCTGCGCGCGACGACGGCCGCGCGGACGGTCGCCGACCTGATACGGGCCTCCGGCAGCAGAGAGGCGGCCGTCGTCGCGGCGGACTCGGCGCTGTCCGGGCGGGTGGTGGAGGGGGTACGGAGAGGGCCGCTGGTCCGGCGCGAGGACCTGGCCACGCAGCTGGCCGTCCGCCGGCCGGGGGCGCCGCGCGCCCGCGCCTGGCTGCGGCTGGCGCACCCGGCGGCGGGCTCGCCGGCGGAGACCGTGGCCCGGCTGCGCATGGCCGACGCCGGCCTCTTCCCCGCGTGCCAGCCGCCGCTGCGGACCCCCGCGGGCCGCCCGCTGCACCCGGACTTCCTCTTCCGGGAGGCGGGACTCGCGGTGGAGGTCGAGGGGTTCGCGTACCACGGCACGCGGCGCGCCCACGAACGGGACATCGCCCGCTTCAACGCCCTACAGTCCTGTCCAGAGATCCGCCGGGTCCTGCGCTTCACGGCCCGGGAGGTGTTCGCGCACCCGGACCGGATGACCGCCGAGATCCGCACGGCGCTGGCGGAGCTGACGCGCTGAGTGCGGGTGCCGGCCGCCGCGTACGCCCGTACGCCCGTACGCCCGCGCGCACGCCCGCCGCACGCCCCTGGCGCCGCTCAACACCCATGTCACAGCTTGGTTTTGGCCCCAAGGGGCGCACCCGTTGCTCCGCTAGAGTGAAGCACCGGTTTCCTGCGGAAAGGGGAAGGGCGCATGTCACGCCACAGCCCGGTCGAGGTGCAGATCCACACCGGGTCGCTATGGGTCGGCGGTGACGCGTACCCCCTGCGGAACATCTCGCACGTGGGACAGCGCCGGCTGATTCCCGTGAAGAAGAAGATCGGAAAGGACCTCTTCGTCGGCATCGTGCGCATCTGGCTCGTCCTCGGCTTCGGCGGGGCGCTCGCCCAGGCGTCGAAGGAGACCGTCGCCTACGTCCTGGTGGCCGTCGTCGCCGCGCTGATGGTGTGGCGTCTGGTCGCCAAGGTGCGCCGGCCCCAGCTCCCGGTGCTGTTCGGCCTGATCGTGAACACGGCCGGCACCCAGCGGGACACCGTCTGGAGCACCGAGAAGCACGAGATCGACCACCTCGTGCTGGAGATCACCAAGGCGATCAGCACACCCGGTCAGGCGCAGATGGTCTTCCACGTGCAGCACGCCGTCGCGGGCGACCTGATCCAGCAGTACGGCACGCACAACATCGGAACGGCCCACCACTTCGGCCACGGCAACATCCAGGCAGGGTGATATGAGCGACCAGATCCACCAGTACGGCTCGGGCAACATCGGCAAGGCCGTCCACAGCGGCTCCGGCGACATCGTCGCCGGAGGCAAGACGGTCGGCGCGGCGGCCACCCCCGCGACCGCACTCGACGACCTGCGCGCGGCCATCGACGGCCTCCGCGCCCACCTGGACGACACCCGCCGCGCGGAACTCGACGCCGCGGCGGCCGACCTGTCCCCCGAGGCGACGCGGGCCGAACTGGAGGGCCCGCTCACCCGGATCGCCGGCATCGCCGCGCTTGTCGGGGCGGTGGGCGCCCCCGTGGTGACCGCCGTGCAGGCCGTCCTGGCCGCGCTCGGCGGCTGAACTCCCAGGCCAGCGGCCGCCGTCCGGCGCGAGACGACCGGACGGTGGCCGTGGGCCGCGCGCGGTACAGTCCGTGGGCCACGCGCGATCGACGCCCTGAGGAACGAGGAGCACAGGTGTCCACGGCACCCCCGCCACCGAACAACCCGCCTTACCCGTACCAGGGTTCGCCGGCGGGGCATCCGCCTCCGCAGCCGCCCCGGCCGCCGCGGCGCGGATGGTTCGGGAACCTGAGCGAGGGCGGCAAGGTCACGGTCATCGGCGCGGTGATCGTCAGCGTGTCCACGCTGGCCGCCGCGATCCTGCCGTCCGTGCTGTCGTCCGGCGACGGCGGGCCGGCGGACGCGAAGCCGCCGGCGTCGCAGACGACGACCCGGCAGCCGACGCCCACGGAGGAACCGCCCGGCCCCGTCGGCACGCCGACACCGCCGCCCACGCAGGCGCCGACCCCGACCCCGACGGCGACGCCGACGGCTGCCGAGTCGGCGACCGGTGCCGGCCCGGACGCCGCCGCGCCCCCGGCCTTCCGTACGTACACGGTCTTCTACCAGGACCAGACGATGGCGCTGGGCCTGCCGCCGGGCGAGGACGTCGGCTCGATCGACTTCGACGTGCCGGCCACCCGCCGCTACTCGGAGACGGAATGGACGGCCGAGAAGGAGAAGGCCGAGCAGTCCGGCGTACCGGTCGTGGCGGACCTGACGTACGCGGACACCTCCTACGGCTACCTGGCCCTGCGCAACGGCCGCAACGCCGCGCAGCTCCAGCCCACCGACCCGTCGGACCGGGCCGCGGACTGCGCGCGGGCGGCGCAGGTCGGCGGCTTCACCGAGGCGGAGATGGACGACTGGCCGCTGCCGGCGCAGACGGTGCTCTGCATCCTCACGGACCAGGGCAACGTCGCCCGGGTGACGATCACCGGCTTCATCGGCGGCCAGAAGGACGGCCTGACCGCGCCGCCCACGCAGATCGCCCTGAAGGTCACCCTCTGGAAGCCGAACGACTGAACGTCTGAACGAACCGGCCGCCGCCCCAGTCGCTTCGGGCGGCGGCCGACGTCGCTCAGGGAGCAGCAGGTAGGGCTGAAGTACGCGGGAAGGAGATCTCCACCCGGCGGTTCTTCTTCCGGCCCTCCTCGGTGCGGTTGTCGGCGATCGGATAGTCCTCGCTGTACCCGCGGATGTCGTACGCGGTCCCCGGGTCCAGCTCGCGCGCGAGCACCTGCTGCACGGCGACGGCCCGCTCCTTGGACAGCTTGAGCCCGTGCTCGTACGTCCCCAGGTTGTCCGTGAACCCGAACACCCGCACCCGCCCGGACCCCTGCGTCCGCACCTCCCCCGCGATGGCGCGGATCCGGGCGGTCGCGGCGGGGCTGAGCTTGGCGCTGTTCTTCGCGAACAGCACCTCGGCCTGGAGCGCGAACGTCACGTCGACGTTCGTGTCCTCCCGCCGCTGCTCGCCCCCCTCCTCCTCGACGATCTGCTTGATGTCCAGCACCTTGGCCGGCGCGAGCGTGGCGCCGTCGGGGAGCATCAGGTTCGGGGAGTTGGGGTCGATGGCGGGCGGCGGGGAGGTGGTGGTGCTGCCGGGCGGATCGTCCCCGTACGCCACGCCGCCGCCGAGCGTCCCCGCGCCCACGGTCACGGCCACGACCACGGCCACCGCGGCCAGCCTGCGTCGTCGTCCTGTCGTCGTTGTCATGACAGCGCCTCAGGAGAGCTTGAGAGTGGCGGGTTCGAACGTGGGCAACTGGAACGAGACCTCGGTGGTGGAGGCGGGGGGTGCGGGGAACTGCATGAAGACGGCGGTGGACTTGCCGGGACCGAGGCTGTCGAGGTTCGTGGTGGTGAGGGGGCGGCCGTCGGTGTCGCGGAGGACGTAGTAGCGCTTCTTTCCTACGGAGTCGACGAGGGTGGCGCCCCCGAGGGACGTGCCGTGCTTGACGACCTCCGTTTCATTGCCGCTCACGCTGGCAGGGATGGCATTCGCCGAGCTGGACTCATTACTCAGCCTTCCCTTGATGGTCACGAATCCACCCGCATCACGCTCCGCCGAGCTGATGGAAATGGCCAGCCCTTTCGGCCCCTTGGCGACCAGCAGCGTCTCTGACGGGCCCTCGCCGGACTGCTCTACCTGAGCAGGGGTGGATTGCTTCGGCGTCTGACTCGTGATCGTCGGCTTGCCGTCCCCCTTCGGCTCAGCGCCGGCTCCGCAGCCGGCAACGGTCAAAGAGGCCGTCACCGCGAGGGCGACCAACCCCCCTTTCGCATAAGAGAAGTTCATGAAGAGCGCTTCCTTTACTCGTCGTCGCCGGTCAGTCGAACGCGGAAGAGATCCTCGACTCCGGGGAGTACAGGCTCTTCCGGATCGATCTCCCAAGTTTCGCCGTCGCAGGTGAGCCCCGAGATCGGACCAGGCTCGTCCTCGGGTTCGTCAGATGGCGTGGCGGAGGGATCCGGTCCTGTGGGTGGTGGGGAGGGCGGGTCGGGGCTTCGGGGAGGCGGAAGGAACGAACACAGGGGCTCGATCACTGCAGAGGCGGTTGCCATGGCGTGCCGCCCGTCCGCTTCCGGAACGATCGACTCAACGACGGTCCCCTCGGTCTGGACCGTCACAGTGAAAGCGAGGTCCGACGGCTCACAGCCCTGAAGCTCGGCACCGTTGAGGGCAGCGAACGCGGTGGCTCTCTGGCAGGCACGCTCCGCGTTGTAGTCATCGCCTCGGACGTACCTCTGCCACTGAGTCGGATCGACTATCACGTCGAGCCATCCCTCACGCAGCTGGTCACGAGCATCCTGGGCCGCCCCCAGAGCCGCAGAGTCCGCAGCAGTTTGAGCCTCGCCACGAAGCACGGTGGCCTGGCCTAAGGCGAAGTACACGAAGGCGAGGAACAACAGTCCCGCAACTACCGCCACGTATGCGGGGAATGCCTGCCCTGTATCCCCCAAGGCACGCCCTACTCGCCGCCGCCGCCGGTGAGCTCGGCGATCTTCTGGCTGATGGCAGTCTTGATCGACTGGCCCAGGTCCGTGCCGGTGATGGCCACCACGATCGCCACCACCACCACAATGATCCCCAGATACTCCACCGCCGTCTGCCCCCGGTCCCGGTCCCGGGCCCGGGTGCGGGTGGTGGGCAGGTGGACGTGGGACTTGGTCAGGGCCTTCAGGAGCGCGTCGTACATCGTGGTCCCCTCCGCGTTCGGACGCTTGTGCTCGGGCACGGGTGGCCGGCCCGTGGGTCTGGGTGCGGGGCCTGGTCATCGGGTGCCTCGCCGGGCGGGGCGAGGCGCGTCGGTGCGTCGGCTGTTCAGGCTCTCGGCGCTCGCGTTCATCCCGTACCCCCTCCCACACTCGGTCAGCACTCTGTCACATGCGGTTGCCCGCGCGAAGGGGGTTCGCCAAGCTCGGGTGAGATCGAGACAGTCGGCGGCCCGCCCGCTCACTCGCCCGTGATCGGGCCCAGGTCGGTGCCCGTGCCCAGGAAGAGGCCCGCGCCGAGGAGGATCATCGTGGCGGGGACCATCAGGGTGGTGATGACCATCGTCGCCTTGGGGACGGCCTTCGCCGCCTTGCGCCGCGCGTTCTGCGCGTCCGTGCGGCGCATGTCCTCCGCGATCTGGATGAGCGTGTCGACGATGGGCGCGCCCAGCTCCTCGCCCTGCTGGAGCGCCGTCACGAACTGGGCCACCTGCTCGGAGTCGTTGCGGCGGCGCAGTTCGTCGAACGCCTGGCGGCGGGTCACGCCCATGTCCATCTGGCGCAGGGTGATGCGGAGTTCGTCGGACCAGGGGCCGGAGTACTTGTCCGCGACCCGTTCCAGCGCCTGGCGGAAGCCGAGGCCCGCCGAGACGACGACCGCGAGGACGTCGAGGAAGTCGGGCAGGGTCCGTTCGATCTGGTCCTTGCGGATGCGGACCGCCGACCAGATCCCGACCTCCGTCCAGAACGCGCCGAAGGCGAAGAGCAGCGCCGCCGTGACGTAGGAGCCCCGCGTCAGCATCAGGAGGCCGCCGAGACCGCCGAGGAAGCCGTAGACGGCGCGCCGCGCACCGTAGCGGTCGATGGTGAGGCCGCCGGGGTTGCCCGCCAGGTCGATGCGGCGGCGGACCGCGCCGACCCGCTTCGGGCCCATCCAGCGCAGGACCGCCGGCGACCAGCGCATGCCGAGGCGGTCCACGGCCGAGTCGACCGCGCCGGTGCGGGTGGCGCCGACCTCCAGGGCGAGCCGCAGGTCGTCGGGGAGGCGGGCGTCGGCGCGGTACAGGCGGAGCCCGTACGCGAAGCCGGCGACGGCGAGGCCCGCGAGGAGGGCGATGGCGAGTTCCAGCATCTGCGGTTCCGGCCCCTTACACGTCGATCTTCGAGAAGCGGCGGATGACGGCGAAGCCGAGCACGTACAGCGCGCAGGCGACGACCACCGCGCCCTGGCCCAGCGGCGAGCCGGTCATCCGGTCCAGGGCGCCCGGCTGCATGTTGTCGATGAGCAGGAGCGAGCCGAAGCCGATCACGGGGACCGCGTACGCCGTCATGCTCACCTGGGAGAGCTGGGTGCGGACCTCGCGCCGGGTCTCCTTGCGCTGCTCCAGCGTCTCGGTCAGGTTGCGCAGCGACGACACGACCGTGCCGCCCGCGCGGTTGGCGAGCACCAGGGTGGTGACGAGGACGACGAGTTCGCGGGACGGCAGGCGCTCCGCCAGTTCCTCCAGCGCGTCGTCCAGCGGGGTGCCGACCGCCAGCTGCTGGGACACCTTCTCCAGTTCGTCGCCCGCCGGCGACTCCATCTCGTCGGCGGCGAGGCTGATCGCCATGCGGAGGGCGAGGCCGGCCTGGGTGGCGTTGGCCAGGATCCGGGACAGTTCCGGGAGCTGGTTGATGAAGCGCTCGATGCGCTTCTGCCGCTGCCAGTTGAGGTAGCCGAGCGCGACCCATATCCCGAGCAGGCCGCAGATCGGGCCGAAGAACGGCGACAGGGCCGCCTGCCCGACGGTCCACAGGACCGCCACGGACGCGGCGAGCGCGACCGTGAACTCGCCCGGGGTCACGTCGAGCCCGGTCGCGGCGATGCGGCGCTCCAGGTTCCGGCCGAGGGCCGTCGCCCGCACCCGCCGGTCCAGGGCCGCGAACCGGCGCCTGCGGCGGCCGGTCGCCTCGGGCGCGACGGTGTCGTCGAGGCGGGCGACGAGCGCGGCGTGGCGGCGCGCCCCGTTCGCGTACACCTGGACGCCGACGACGGCGAGGACGCAGGCGAGCAGTGCCGCGCCCGTCGTCAGCCAGAACGGGTCCCGCCAGAACGGGTCGGTCATCGGGATCCTCCTCGGCCGGTCGGGGCCTGTGCCGGCGTCGGGGCCTGTGCGGCCGTCGGGGCCTGTGCGGCCGTCGGGGCCTGTGCGGCCGTCGGGGCCTGTGCGGTCGGCGGGGCCTGAGCTGCCGCCGGAGCCTGTGCCGGCGTCGGGACCAGGGTGTCCATCCGGTCCTCCTACGTCGCTTCTCGGGTGGCGAGGTGGCTGTCGTCGGCGGCGACGCCGAAAGCCGGGGGGACGGGCTGCCCGGCCATGTAGAGGCGTTCGGCGACGCGGCGGGGCAGCGGGTGGTGCACGTACCGGCCGTGCACGCGTCCGTCGGCGGCGAGCGGTTCGGCCTGGAAGCGGCAGACGGTGGCGAGCAGGAAGCGTTCGCGGCCGTGCGACGCGAGGATCGCGATCTCGGTGATCCGGCGGGTGCCGTCGGGGTGGCGGGTGAGCTGGACGAGGACGTCGACGGCGCTGTTGATCTGGTCGCGCAGCGCCTCGAAGGGGACCTTCACCTCGGACATCGAGGCGAGGGTCTGGAGGCGCATCAGCGCGTCCTCGGCCGAGTTGGCGTGGACGGTGGCGAGGGAGCCGTCGTGGCCGGTGGACATGGCCTGGAGCATGTCGAGCGTCTCGCCGCCGCGGACCTCGCCGACGATGATCCGGTCGGGGCGCATGCGGAGCGAGTTGCGGACGAGGTCGCGGATGGTGACCTGGCCGCGGCCCTCGATGTTCGGGGGACGGGCTTCGAGGCGGATGACGTGGGACTGCTGGAGCTGGAGTTCGGCCGAGTCCTCGATGGTGATGATCCGCTCGCCCTCCGGGACCAGGCCGGAGAGGGCGTTGAGGAGGGTCGTCTTCCCGGTGCCGGTGGCGCCGGACACGATGATGTTGAACTTCGCCTGGACCAGGCCGGCCAGGAGCAGCAGCATCTGCTCGTCGAGCGAGCCGAGGCCGGTCATCTCGTGGAGGGTGTAGGCGCGGGGGAAGCGGCGGATGGTGAGGGTGGCGCCGGTGAGGGAGAGCGGCGGGATGATGACGTTGACGCGCTCGCCGGACGGCAGGCGGGCGTCGACCATCGGGTTGGACTCGTCGACGCGGCGGTTCACCGTGGAGACGATCCGCTCGATCGTCTGCATGAGCTGGTCGTGGGAGGCGAAGCGGAGCGGGAGGAGTTCGACCCGGCCGCCGCGCTCGATGTAGATCTGGTCGGGGCCGTTGACCATGATCTCGGTGATGGAGGCGTCTTCGAGGAGCGGTTCGAGGACGCCGAGCCCCAGCGCCTCGTCGACGACGCGGCGGATCAGCCGGCCGCGTTCGGCGGTGGAGAGGACGGGGCCCTCGCGGCTGATGATGTGCCCGAGGACGCGTTCGAGCCGGGCCCGCCGTTCCGCCGCGGCGAGCGCGGACATCTCGGTGAGGTCGATCTCCTCCAGCAGCTTGGCGCGGAAGGACGCGACGAGGTGGCCGTCCTCCCGGCCGCCGCCGGGCCCGGGGGCGCGGGGGTCGTCGCCGGAGTGGTGGATGCGGGCGCGCAGGCTCATGGGCGGGCGTCCTCCTGCGGGGTGGCGGGCAGGGGCATGGTGGCGGTCTTCTCGACCGTGCCGAGGTCCCAGAAGGGGACGACCTCGGGGATCCGGACGACGGCGGTGACCGACACCTGCCCGTCGCCGGGGACGGGGCTGCCGGGGGTCAGATCCAGCCATCCGCTGACGGCGGCCTCCTGGGCGGCCACCGGGTCCAGGTCCGTGCCGGCGGACGCGGCGCGCGCGCCCGCCCGCGCCGCCGTGCCCGCCTGCTGCGCCGCGTAGGCGGCCAGGCCGAGCTGGAGCCCGGCGAGTCCGACGATCAGCAGGAGGGGCAGGAAGCCGAGGTACTCGAGGGCGGCCTGGCCCCGGTCGCGGGCGCGGGAAGAAGAGGTCGTACGGCTCCGAGGGGCGTCGCCCGGCAGGCCCGTACCGCCCGGCCGGGCACCGGCCCGCCCCACCCTCGTCCGGTTCACGGCGTCGTCACCGATCCCTCGTGGACGGCGCCCGCCGTGGCCTCCACGCCGTCGAAGCTTCCGAGGCCGGGGAAGAGGATCGGGACGGGGACGCTCACGGTGACGCGGACCATGCCGTCCGCGCCCGGGCCGCATCCCGACACCTGGGCCCCCGACCACATCCCGTCCAGGTGCCGGTTCGCCGCGCCCTCGCAGTCGCCGTCGACGGCGGCGGCGCGGGCCGCCTCGTCGGCCGCGTTGCCGGCCAGGACGTACGTGTAGCCGACCAGGACGACCTGCCACAGCAGGGCCATGGTCAGCAGGATGACCGGGACCATGCCGGTGAACTCCACCGCCACCTGGCCCCGGTCGCCCCGTGTCCTCGGCCGCCGCATCGCTCAGCGTCCTCCGCCGCGCCGCCGCAGCCCGAGCGAGCCGCGGTCGCCGGCGCGGGCGAGCGCCTTGCCGGGGCCGGGGGCGGGGGCGGCGGGCCCGGTGAGGCCGAGTTCGCCGGCGAGGGCCCAGAGGGCCTGCTTGACGGTGGAACGGGCGTCGAGTTCGTGGAGGCGGCCGGCGTCGACGACGGCCTGGAGCTCCTTGTAGGCGGCGGGGACGGTGACGCCGGCGATCCGGGTGCCGGTGATCTTCTGGACCAGGGCCGGCTGGATCTCGGCGGTGCGGGCGTGGCGGTTCACCAGGGCGACACTGGCCTCCGCCTTGCGGACCTGGAGGCGTTCCCACATGCGGACGGTCCGCCGCGCGGCGCGGACGGCGATGACGTCGGGGGTGGTCACGAGGAGGGCGGTGTCGGCCAGTTCGATCGCGGCGGCGTTGGCGCTGTCGAGGCGCGAGCCGCAGTCGACGACCACGACCTCGTGGCGGGCGCGCAGGGCGCTGACGATCTGGCGGGCGGCGCGGTCGGTCACCTCCTCGCCGCGTTCGCCCTCGGCGGGGGCGAGGAGCAGGGAGAGGCCGGTCTCGTGGACGTACACGGCGTCCTGGAGGACGCGCGGCGAGAGGTCGGCGATGGCGGCGAGGTCGGCGGCGGAGCGGCGGAACTGGACGTCGAGGTAGGAGGCGATGTCGCCGCTCTGGAGATCGAGGTCGACGAGGGCGACGGTGCGGCCGGCGGCGCGGGCGGCGAGGGCGAGCTGGACGGCGGTGAGGGTGGTGCCGACGCCGCCCTTGGCGCCGCTGACGGTGACGACGGTGCCGCCGGGTCCCGCGGCGAGTTCGGCGGCGCCGCCGCCGAGGTGGCGGCGGAAGCCGGCGGACCACTGGGCGGCGGCCTGGACGCGGCCGGCCAGCTCCTCGTAGCCGAGCGGGAGGGTGACGAGGCCGCGGGCGCCGGCGTCCATGGCGGCGGCGAGCAGGCCGGGGCCGGTGTCGGCGGTGACGAGGACGACGCCGACGGCGGGGAAGCGGAGGGCGACCTCGCGGACGAGGTCGAGGGCGGGGACGGGGCCGATCCGCTCGTGGACGAGGACGACCTCGGGGAGCGCGTCGAGGGATTCGGCGGCGAGCCGGGCGAGGGCGTCGACGAGCTGGGTGGAGTCGGGGACGGGCGGGGCGGGTTCGGCGTCCGGGAGCTGGCCGAGGAGGGTGGCGACGGCCCGGGCGGCGTCGGGGTCGCCGACGGCCGGCAGGATCCTGGTGGGCATGGCCGGGCCTCACTTGTCCTTGTCGAGCGTGTAGGTGCGGTCGCCGGGGGCGGGCTCGGCGGGGGCGCCGCCGGCCGCGGGGGCGACGAGGGCGAGGCGTACGTGCTCCGCGAAGGACTCGGCGTAGGCGACGCGCTGGGTGTCCCGGGCGGACAGGGCGAAGGTGATGGGGACGGCCTCGGTGGTGGTGCGGGAGTCGGGCTTCGGCTTGAAGGGGGTGAGGGTGCCGACGTCGATGACGCGGGCGCCGGCGACGAGGAGCCGGGACTGGCTGGGCTCGTCCTTGGTGGCGCCGTCGAAGGTGGCGTAGATGTTGACGGTGGCGCCGGGGGTGATCTTGCCGGCGACGCCGGTGGCGGCGTCGATCATGATGGCGATCTCCTGCTCGCCGGGGCGGAGCTCGGGCCGGGGGACGATCATGTCGCGCTGGAGGAGGGAGCCCTTCCGGAGGGTGGTGACGGCGGTCTTGCCCTCGATCTGGGCGAGGTCGGTGACGGCGGTCGCGGAGAGCCAGCGCCTGGGCAGGGAGATCTTCTCGAAGTCCGCCGCGGTCAGCCGCCGGTAGGGCTCGACGTCCCGGGCGACGCGGTAGGCGGTGGTCTCCGGCCCGACCTTGGCGTTCACGTCGCTGATGACCGCGAGGACGCCGGCGAAGGCGCCGAGGGCGCAGAGGACGGAGAGCAGCAGCAGGATGACGCCGCGGCGCTGGCGGGAGTTCATGGCCGTCGTTCTTCCTCGGTCGGGGGCGTGGGCGGGTTCACCGGGGCTGTCCGGCCGGGGCCGGGAGGTCGGCGGCGAGCGGTGCGGCGCAGAAGCCGCAGCGGTCGCCGATGAGGTCCATGCCGCACCAGTGGCAGGTCTCGCGGCGTACCGAGGCGACGAGCCGGTGGAGGACGGGCAGGTCGGGGAGGTACGCGGCGAACTCGACGAGTTTCGGGGTGCCCCACCAGGCGGGTGACCCGGCGGGGAGGGGAGTCTCCTCGGGGGGTCCGGCGACGGCCCAGCGGGGGGCGAGCCGGGTGGTGGGCCAGTCGGTGGCGAGCTGGCCGCGGGCGACGGTCAGGCGGGTGGTGAACTCGGGTCCGGTGAAGCCGGACTCGTCGGCGCCGACGCGCACGATCCGGGGCGCGGGTCCGGCGAGGACGGCGAACTGGGCGCCGGGCAGCCAGCTCTTGAGGTGGGAGCCGAGGGTGACGGGGACGCGGTCGAGGCGGGATACGGAGCCGAGGACGGCGCCGGCGTAGATGTAGTGGGCGAGGAGCCGGGCGGCGGAGGCGAGGACGCCGGGGCTGATGTCGCAGGCGGAGAGCTGCCGGAGCTGGCGGACGAGGACGGCGGCGCCGAGTGGCGGCAGGTCGGTCCTGACCAGCGCGATCCGGTCGCTCTCCAGGAGGCCGCGGACGGTGTGGAGGCGGTGGGCGACGGCGGGCGGCGCGGCGGACGGGCAGACGACGACGACGTGTCCGAAGCGGTCGACGAGCCGGCGGAGTTCGGTGACGGAGTCGTCGAGGGTGCGGGCGCCGGGGTCGGCGAGCACGGCGGCGTTGGGCGTGCCGGGGTCGGTGGGCGGCAGCACGAGATCGGCACCGGTGACCGCGATCGCTGTCGGCACGTGAGCCCCCGCCTTCCCGTCCCCTCCGGCCTCCCGGCCGCCGTCGGCCGTCGCGGCCCGTTCCGGTCCCGCGGCCTCCGCCGGTCCTCGGGGGTCCCGCCGGCCCTGGTGGCCCGTGGGCCTCCGGGTGCCGTGCGTCGCCCCTGTTCTGCACCTTATCCACGCGGACCGGGGTGGTGAACACACAATCCCTCAACTCCCGGCGGCTTTCCCGTCACCGGATTGCGGGGCTCCGCTCGTCGCTGGTCCGTGCCAGAGGTCTTGACAACCCAATTGGTCTGGACCAACTTGGTGCGACAACGGCGGTGGCCACCTCCCGAATCCCCATCCCCTGACCGCAGTTCCCCGTACGACGACGTACGGCACCTCCAGCTCCCGACTCCCCCACCGGAGGATGCACGTGGACCGCACCACCCCCCGCCGCCTGCTCGGCGGAGCGCTCGCGCTCGCCGTCGGGTCCGGGCTCGCCCTGGTCGGCGGCACCGGCACCGCCCTCGCCGCCGACGTCAACAACGCCCGGAACGCCGGTTTCGAGAGCGGCCTGGCCAACTGGTCCTGTTCGGCCGGCAGCGGCACCGCCGTCGCGAGCCCGGTCCGCACGGGGGCCGGCGCCCTCAAGGCGACCCCGGCCGGCCTCGACAACGCCAAGTGCGTGCAGACCGTCACCGTGAAGCCCAACGCGACGTACACGCTGAGCGCCTGGGTGCAGGGCGGGTACGCCTACCTCGGCGCGAGCAACACCGGGACCGGCACCGGCACGGTCTCCACCTGGACGCCGGACTCCCCGTCCTGGAAGCAGCTGACCACGACCTTCACCACCGGCGCCTCGACCACCTCGGTCGAGATCTTCACCCACGGGTGGTACGGCACCGCCGCCTACCACGTGGACGACGTGAGCGTCTTCGGCCCCGACGGCGGCGGCACCCCGGACCCCGACCCGGTCGTCCCCGCCACCCCGGGCGGGCTCGCCGCCGGCACGCCCACCTCCAGCACGGTGCCGCTGAGCTGGAACGCCGTCTCCGGCGCGACCGGCTACAAGGTGTACCGGGACGGCACGCTCGCCGCGACCGTGTCCGGCACCTCCGCCACGGTCACCGGCCTCGCCGCCGACACCGCGTACTCCTTCCAGGTCGCGGCCACCAACACGGCGGGCGAGTCCCCGAAGTCGGCCGCGGTGTCCGCCCGTACGGCCAAGGGCGGCACGCCCGGCCCCGGCCCGGCCGTCCCGAAGCACGCGATCACCGGCTACTGGCAGAACTTCGACAACGGCGCCGCCAAGCAGAAGCTCCGCGACGTCCAGGACGCGTACGACATCATCGCGGTCTCGTTCGCGGACTCGACGGCCACGCCCGGCCAGATCGTCTTCAACCTCGACCCGGCCGTCGGCTACGCCTCGGTCGCCGACTTCAAGGCCGACATCGCGGCCAAGAAGGCGGCCGGCAAGTCGGTGATCATCTCGGTCGGCGGCGAGAAGGGCAACGTCACGATCAACAGCGACGCCAGCGCCACCGCCTTCGCGAACAGCGCCTACGCGCTCTTCCAGGAGTACGGCTTCAACGGGATCGACATCGACCTCGAGCACGGCATCAACTCCACCTACCTGATCAAGGCGCTGCGCCAGCTGTCCGCCAAGGCGGGCCCGTCGATGGTCCTGACGATGGCCCCGCAGACCATCGACATGCAGAACACCGGCACCGAGTACTTCAAGACCGCGCTCGCCGTGAAGGACATCCTCACGGTGGTCAACACCCAGTACTACAACAGCGGTTCGATGCTGGGCTGCGACGGCAAGGTGTACAGCCAGGGCTCGGTGGACTTCCTCACCGCGCTCGCCTGCATCCAGATCCAGGGCGGTCTCGACCCGTCGCAGGTCGGCCTGGGCGTCCCCGCCTCCACCCGGGGCGCGGGCAGCGGCTACGTCGCCCCGTCGGTCGTGAACAACGCGATCGACTGCCTGACGAAGCTGGCCAACTGCGGCACCTTCAAGCCCGCCCAGGCGTGGCCCACCCTGCGGGGCGCCATGACCTGGTCGACCAACTGGGACGCGACGGCCGGCAACGCCTGGTCGAACGCGGTCGGCCCGCACGTCCACGGCCTGCCGTAACCGCACCCGAGGGGCCCCGCCCCGACCCGCTCCCCCATCGCGGCGCCGCCGGATCCTCCGGCGGCGCCGTGGGCGTTCCCGCCCGCCCCGCGCGCACCGGCGGCACCGCGACCCGCCGCGCCCGTTCCCGTACGCCCGGCACCGCGACCCGCCGCGCCCGTTCCCGTACGCCCGGTGTCCCGTCCCCTAGCGTGGCGGCGACCATGGCCGAACTCCCTACCTTGACCCGTCCATGACATGGCCCCACGCTGTGTCCCGGACACACCCGCACCTGTTGTCGCACTCCCCCACACTCCCCACCCAGGAGACACCATGCGACGTCCCCGACGCGGCAGAAGGTCCGCCACCCTCGCGGCCCTCGTGGCGCTCGCCCTCGCGGCGCCCCTCTCCGCCCTCTCCTCACCCGCCGGCGCCGACCAGCCCACCGCCGCCCGGGGCGGCGAGGAGGTGATCCGGCAGTACGAGATCGCCGGCCCCTCCACCGTCGCCGCCCGCACCGCCCTCGCCGCCACCGGCGTCTCGATCGACGAGGTCGACGCCCGGTCGGTCGTGGTCAGCGCCGACGCGCGCCAGCTGGCCCGGATCGAGGCGCTCGGCTACGAGGCGACCGCCCTGCCGGCGCCGCCGGACCGCGGCGAGCCCGGACGGTCCTCCCTCGGGCCGCTCGACTTCCCGTCCGCCGACGCCAAGTACCACAACCACGCCGAGATGACGGCGGAGATCGACCAGCGGCTCGCCGCCTACCCGTCGATCATGAGCAAGCGGGTCATCGGCAAGAGCTACCAGGGCCGCGACATCGTCGCCATCAAGATCAGCGACAACGTGGCCACCGACGAGAACGAGCCTGAGGTCCTCTTCACCCACCACCAGCACGCCCGCGAGCACCTGACCGTCGAGATGGCGCTCTACCTGCTCCGCGAGCTCGGCGCGGGCTACGGCACGGACTCCCGCGTCACGAACATGGTGAACGGCCGCGAGATCTGGATCGTCCCCGACCTCAACCCGGACGGCGGCGAGTACGACATCGCCTCCGGCTCCTACCGCAGCTGGCGCAAGAACCGGCAGCCCAACGCCGGCTCCTCGTACGTCGGCACCGACATGAACCGGAACTGGGACTACAAGTGGGGCTGCTGCGGCGGCTCCTCCGGCTCCAAGAGCTCCGAGACCTACCGGGGCGCCGCCCCCGAGTCGGCGCCCGAGGTGAAGGTCGTCGCCGACTTCGTCCGCTCCCGCGTGGTGGGCGGCAAGCAGCAGATCAAGGCCGCGATCGACTTCCACACGTACAGCGAGCTGGTGCTCTGGCCGTTCGGCTGGACGACCGCGGACACGGCGCCCGGCATGACCCAGGACGACCGGGACGCCTTCGCCGCGGTCGGCGGCAAGATGGCGGCGAGCAACGGCTACACGCCGGAGCAGTCGAGCGACCTGTACATCACCGACGGGTCGATCGACGACTACCTGTGGGGCACCCACCGGATCTTCGGGTACACCTTCGAGATGTACCCGACGTCGTCCTGGAACGGCGGCTTCTACCCGCCCGACGAGGTCATCGAGCGGGAGACCAGCCGCAACCGGGACGCCGTGCTCCAGCTGCTGGAGAACGCCGACTGCATGTACCGCTCGATCGGCAAGCAGGCGCAGTACTGCACCGGCTGAGAGGGCGTCAGGAGGCGTCGTCGAAGTAGGCGTCGAGGACCGCGTCCAGCTCCGTCTCCCAGGCCGCGACGCGGCCCCGGTCCGGCGCGACGATCTCGATCGGGTACCAGCGCCGGTCCGGGGTGTGCACGGTGACGGTGAACCGCTTCCCGAACCGGCTCTTCTCGCTCTCGACGGCGGCGAGCTCGTCCCAGCGGAAGTCGCACGCCTCCTCGTCGTAGCTCAGCCGCACGCCCTCGGCGTCGGCGACGATCCGCCCCCGCCGGTCGGCGGCCTCGAACACGGGGCCGTCGGCCGGCTCCTTCCGGGACACGGCCTCACCGCCGTCCTCACGGCCGGCCTCGGTGACGTCCTCCGTGACGTCGTCCGTGACGTCGTTCGTGACGAGGTCCGTCGCGGCCGCGTCCTCCGTCACGGCGTCCTCGGGCGGGGCCACGGTTCCCGTGAGGCCCGGGACGAAGCCCGGGTCGGCCGAAGCGGCGGACAGGGGCTGCTGTATGGGTCCGTTGCTCTGCTCCACGGCGGCAGTATGGCCGACGCCCCTGTGAAGCGCCCCCACCGGGTTCAGTCCAGGACGGCGAGCGCGTCGATCTCGATGAGGAGACCCGCGGGGAGGCCGACGTAGACGGTGGTGCGGGCGGCCGGCGGGGCCTTGAGGTCCTGCTCCTCGAAGTACGCGTTGTAGATCTCGTTCATCTCGGCGAAGTGGTCCACGTCCGTGAGGTAGACGCGCATCATCATCACGTCGTCCCAGCTCGCGCCGCCCTCCTCCAGGATCGCCTTGACGTTGGCGAAGGTCTGGAGGGTCTGCTCGCGCAGCGTCGGGCCGGCGGGCGTCGGCGGCTGCCCCTCGACGGCCGGGAGGAAGCCGACCTGGCCGGCGACCTGGAGGATGTTGCCCTTCCGCACGCCGTGCGAGAACTTCGCGGGCGGCGTGGTGTGGGTGGCGGGGGTGAGGGCGGTCTTCTCAGTCATCTGCGGATGCCTCTGCTTCCTTCGGTGGGGTGGTGCCGGAGTAGTCGTGGCTGATCGCCTCCGCCGTGCGGCGCACCAGCGGCAGCAGGGCGAGCAGTTCCTCGGCGGTGACGACGACGTTGGGCGCGGAGACCGACATGGCGGCGACGACCCGGCCGTCGGCGCCGCGGATCGGGGCGGCGACGCAGTTGATGGACTCCTCGTGGCCGCCGAGGTCGGTGGCCCAGCCCTGCTCGCGGACGGTCGCCAGCTCCTGGAGGAAGGCGGCGGCGTCGGGGGTCGAACGGGGCGTGTAGCGGGGGTAGTCGAGCTTGGCGGCCAGCGCGCGCCGCTCGGGTTCGGGGAGGTCGGCGAGGAGCAGCTTGGCGACGGCGGCGACGGTGATCGCGACGGGCTTGCCGATGCGCGAGTACATGCGGACCGGGTAGCGGCTCTCGACCTTGTCGATGTAGACGACCTCGCCGTCCTCGTGGACGGCGAGGTGGACGGTGTGGCCGGTGCGCTCGTTGAGGGCGGTGAGGTGGGGGTGGGCGATCTCGCGGACGTCGAGGTTCTCGACGGCCTCCTGGGCGAGGGCGAAGAGGCGGGCGCCGAGGCGGTAGCGCTGGTCCTGCTGGCGGTAGACGAGGCCGTGCTCGTGGAGGGTGCGCAGCAGCCGCAGGGCGGTGGACTTGTGGACGCCGAGCCGGTCGGCGACCTGGCCGAGGTCGGCGGGGCCCTGGGCGAGCAGCGGCAGGATGCTGAGCGCCCGGTCGACGGTCTGGCTCATCGGGTACGTACCTCCTCGTCGGCCGCCGTCCAGCCGGGGCCGAGGTGCAGTCTCCCCCACGCGCCGGCGTCGAGCGCGGCGAGGCGGTCGGCGCGGTCGCGCGGGGGCGGGACGGCGAGGTCGCCGGGGGAGGTGAGGGCGGCGGCGGCCATGAGGTGGCCGTGGCGGAGCCGGGCGGGCAGGCCGAGGCCGCGGAGGGTGGCGGAGAGGAAGCCGGCGGCGAAGGCGTCACCGGCGCCGACGGTGGAGACGACGTCGACGCGGGGTGCCGGGACGGCGACGGTGGCGGGGGTGCCGGCTCCCGGGGGGCGTACGGAGGCCGTCGCCGGGCCGGTGCCGCCCTTGACGACCAGGGTGGCCGGGTCCGGCAGGAGGGCGCGGACGGCGGCGGGGTCGGCGGCGTCCCAGAGCCGGTCGGCCTCGTCCGCGCCCACGAACACCAGGTCCGCGCGGTTCGCGAGGTCCCGCAGCACCTCGGGTGCGTCGCCGTCGCGCCAGAGGCCGGGCCGGTGGTTGACGTCGAAGGAGACGAGGGGGCGGCCGGGGCGCGGCTCGGTGAGGTCGTACAGCAGGGCCCGGCAGTCGGGCGAGAGCGCGGCGGTGATGCCGGTGAGGTGGAGGATCCGGGCGTCGGCGACCGTCTCGTACGGGACGGTGGCGGGGGACATCGCGGAGGCGGCGGAGCCGGCCCGGTAGTAGACGACCTCGTGGGCGTCGGTCGCGCGGTCGGCGTCGGTGCGGAAGTAGACGCCGGTGGGCCGGTGCGGGTCGCGGCGGACGGCGCCGGTGTCGACCCCGTACGCGGCGATGGCGGCGAGCAGGTGGTCGCCGAAGCCGTCGGTGCCGACGCGGCCGACCCAGCGGGCGCGGTGGCCGGCGGCGGCGAGGGCGCAGGCGACGTTGGACTCGGCGCCGCCGACGGCGCGGGTGAAGGCGGGGACGTCGGCGAGTCGGCCGGGCCGGGTGGGCAGGAAGGTCACCATGGACTCGCCCACGCAGACGACGTCGCACGACGGTCCGGCCACGGTCACGCTCCTGCTGGTCCTGTGGTGTCCGTGCCGGGTCCATTGACCCGGCCTCGGCCCGGATGTTAGACAGCGGTGAGCGTCATACGCAATGGGCGTTGCATACTCCGCAACGCCCCGAGGAGGGATTCATGCCGAGCGAGCTGCCGACCGACGTGCCGACCGATCTGGCGGACGAGCGCGTCGACCACCGCTTCAAGGGCCTGCCGCCGGACGCGGAGGGCCTGACCGTCGGCGAGCTGGCCGCCCAGCGCCGTTCCCTCTTCACCGGCGGCTTCACCACCCCGGTCCTCGCGCTCTCCGCCGAGTCCGTCGAGCACAACCTGCGCGCGTTGGAGGAGTACGCCGAGCGGCACGGCCTGGCCTTCGCCCCGCACGGCAAGACGTCGATGGCGCCGGTCCTCTTCCGCCGCCAGATCGAGCACGGCGCCTGGGGCATCACGGCCGCCGTCCCGCACCAGGTGCGGGTGTACCGGGCGCACGGCGTCGACCGGATCTTCCTCGCGAACGAGGTGGTGGACCCGGTGGCGCTGCGCTGGCTCTCCGCCGAGCTGGACGCGCACCCGGAGTTCCGGCTGGTCTGCTACGCCGACTCGGTGCGCGGCGTCGAGCTGATGGACGAGGCGCTGCGGGCGGCCGGGGCCCGCCGCCCGCTGGACGTGGTGGTGGAGCTGGGCGCGGGCGAGGGGGCGCGGACCGGCGCGCGGACGGAGGCGGAGTGCGCGGCGGTCGCCGACGCGGTCGCCGCGACGACGACGCTGCGCCTGGTCGGCGTGGCCGGCTACGAGGCGGAGGTGCCGGGCGCCGACGGGGAGTCGGTGCGGGCCTGGCTGCGCCGGCTGACGGGGCTGGCCGCCGCCTTCGACAAGGAGGGCCGGTTCGCGCCGGAGGCCGGCGAGATCGTGGTGAGCGCCGGCGGCAGCGCCTGGTTCGACGCGGTCGCCGACGTGTTCGCGGAGATCCCCGCGCTGTCCCTGCCGGTGCTGAAGCTGCTGCGGTCGGGCGCGTACGTGTCGCACGACGACGGGCAGTACCGCGAGAAGACCCCGTTCAACCGGGTCCCCGGCGAGGGTTCCCTCCAGCCGTCGTTCCGGCTCTGGTCGCAGGTGGTGTCGCGGCCGTCCGCCGGGCAGGCGTTCACCAACGCGGGCAAGCGGGATGCGGCGTACGACCTCCACCTGCCGGAGGCGCAGGTGATCCGGGACGCGCGCACCGGGGAGGTCCGCCCGGCCGACGGGGTCACCGTGACCGCCCTGTCCGACCAGCACGCCTGGCTGCGCACCGGGGACGGGGCGGACCTGGAGGTCGGCGACTGGGTGGGGATGGGCCTGTCGCACCCGTGCACGTCGTTCGACAAGTGGCAGCTGATCCCGCTGGTCGAGGCGGACGGCACGGTCGTCGACTACGTCCGCACCTTCTTCTGAGCGGGGGGCCGGGCATGTGGGATCTCGTCTTCCGGGACGCCGAGGTCGTGGACGGCTCCGGCGGCCCTTCGTACCGGGCCGACGTGGCCGTCGACGACGGCCGGATCGTCTCGATCGTGCGGGAGGCCGCGGCGGCGGGCTGCCAGCGGCCGACGGCGACCCGGGTGGTCGACGCGGAGGGCCTGGTCCTCTCCCCCGGCTTCGTCGACATGCACGCCCACAGCGACCTGGCGCTGCTCCGCGACCCGGACCACAGCGCGAAGGCCGCGCAGGGCGTCACCCTGGAGGTGCTGGGCCAGGACGGCCTGTCGTACGCGCCGGTGGACGACCGCACCCGGGAGGAGGTGCGGCGGGCGATCACCGGCTGGAACGGCGACGGGCACGACCTGGACCTGGACTGGCGGACGGTCGGCGAGTACCTGGACCGGCTGGACACGGCCCACGGCGGCGAGGGCATCGCGGTGAACGCCGCCTATCTCGTCCCGCAGGGCACGGTCCGGATGTACGCGATGGGCTGGGCCGACCGGCCCGCGACCCCCGCCGAGCTGGACCGGATGCGCCGGCTGGTCGCCGAGGGCCTGGAGCAGGGCGCGGTCGGCATGTCGTCCGGGCTCACCTACACCCCCGGCATGTACGCCCCCGACGCGGAACTGACCGAGCTGTGCCGGGTGGTGGCCGGGTACGGCGGCTACTACTGCCCGCACCACCGCAGTTACGGGGCGGGGGCGCTGCGCGCGTACGAGGAGATGATCGCGCTCACCCGGGAGGCGGGCTGCGCGCTGCACCTCGCGCACGCGACCCTGAACTTCGGCGAGAACGCGGGCCGGGCGCCGGAGCTGCTGGCGCTGCTGGACCGGGCGCTGGATGCGGGCGCCGACCTGAGCCTCGACACGTACCCGTACACCCCCGGCTGTACGACCCTGCTCGCGCTGCTGCCGTCGTGGGCGCAGGAGGGCGGCCCGGAGGCGGTGCTGGCGCGGCTCGCGGACGGGGCGGTGGCGGAGCGGATCCGCCACGACCTGGAGGTGACCGGCTCGGACGGCTGCCACGGGGTGCCGGTCGACTGGGCGACGGTCGAGATCTCGGGGGTCGCGGACCCGGCCCTCGGCGCCTGGACGGGCCGCCGGCTCGGGTCCTGGGCGGAGGCGCGGGAGCTGCTGCTGGCCGACCGGCTCGGGTCGACGATCCTCCAGCACGTCGGGCACGAGGAGAACGTGCGGGCGATCATGCGGCACCGGGTGCACACCAGCGGCTCGGACGGCATCCTCCAGGGCGCCAAGCCGCATCCGCGCGCCTACGGCACCTTCCCCGAGTACCTGGGCCGGTACGTGCGCGAGGAGGGCGTGCTCTCGCTGGAGGAGTGCGTGGCGCACCTGACCTCGCGGCCGGCGGCCCGGCTGCGGCTGCCCGACCGGGGCCTGGTGCGGGAGGGGTACGTGGCGGACCTGGTGCTCTTCGATCCGGCGACGGTCGCGGCGGGAGCCACGTACGACGCGCCGCGGACGCTGCCCACCGGCATTCCGCACGTGCTGGTGGCGGGGCGCTTCGTGATCGAGGACGGCCGCCGCACGGACGCCCTGCCGGGCCGGGCGATCCGCCGGACGCCGGCCTAGACGGGCGTCCGGGCGCCGGCCCGGGTGGCGGCCGGCCAGCGGTCGCGCCGGAGCCACAGCGCGCCGAGCGCGAGGACGGCGCCGGCGGCGGCGAAGCCGTACCAGGGGGTGTGGCCGGCGGGCTGGGTCTCGTAGACGAGCGCGGCCGAGACCACGGCGAGCACCTGCCCGGCCCGGCTGTGCCAGGCGACGGCGGCGACGGCGGCCGTGCCCCACAGCAGGTACCAGGGCTGCACCATCGGCGACAGCGCGACCAGCGCCACCAGGGAGAGGCCGAGCCCGAGGACGGGGTCGAGCCGGCCGCGCCAGGCCCGCCACGCCAGCAGGCAGATGATCACGGCGGCGGCGAGCAGGCCGAGCTTCTGCACGACGGCCTTGACCGGCTCGGGGTCGTCGGCGAGCAGGGTGCCGAGGGCGAGGCCGAGGTCGCTGGTGAGGGAGAGCGGGGTGTGGATGGCGCCGGCGACGGACTGGGTCCGCAGCCAGCCGAAGCCGGTCCCGGCGAGCAGGCTCGCGCCGGCGGCCACCGCCCCGGCGACCGCCGGCGGCAGCAGCAGTCCCTTCGGGAGCCCGTCCCGGCGGGCGACGACGACCGCGACGAAGAGGAGCGCGACGACCGCCGGCGACTTCACCATGACGGCGCAGCCGATGAGCACGCTGCCGAGGACCCACCGTCCGCGCACGGCGAGCAGCATGCCGCCGAGGGTGAGGGCGGCCATCAGCCCGTCGTTGTGCACGCCGCCGAGGACGTGGACGAGGAGCAGCGGGTTGAGGACGGCGAGCCAGAGCGCCCCGTCGCCCTTCCCGAAGCCGCGCACCGCCCACACGAGCAGCGCGACGGCGGCGACGGCGAGGAGCCGCAGCAGCAGGACGGCGGGGACGACGGAGCCGCCGGTGAGCCGGACGACGGCCTCGGCGAGCAGCAGGAAGACGGGGCCGTACGGGGCGGGGGTGTCGGTCCAGTTGCCGCCGACGCTCGCCGCCGCGTCAGCCCCGAGCTCTCCGGGGCGGAGCGCCGACGGGCCGGCGCCGTAGACGTCGTGGCCCTCCAGGACCATGGCGCCCTGCGCGATGTAGCTGTACACGTCGGCGCTGTGCAGCGGCGGGGCGAGCAGCAGCGGCGCGCCCCAGGCGGCGAGGGTGCCGAGCGCGCCGGTGGCGGCGCCGCGCGCGAGCAGCACGCCGTAACGCCACCAGGCGGCGACGAGCAGGGTCAGGCCGAGGGCGGCGAGGACGGCGCCGGCGGTCTCGGTCGCGGAGGCGCGCGGCGCCCACAGGGGGCCGCCGCCGATCACGGGCAGCGCCCCCGCCGCGTACCCGCCGACGGCCACGGCGAGCGACCCGCCCGCACCCAGCCACCGGCATCCGGAACCACTCACCGCCCACATGCCGGACAAACTACCTGGCGGCCGGCGCGGGCCCGGGGGCCGGTCGGTCAGCGGCGGCCCTTGCCGTTGCCGCGGCCCTTGCCGGGCCGGTCGGTCGCGGGGGCGGCG
>JOFO01000071.1 GCA_000721275.1 Microtetraspora glauca
GTGCGGGTGCGGGGGCCGGGGTCGCGAAGGGCGGGGCGGGTGGCTGCGCTCCGGGAAGAGGCGCGGGCGTGGGTGTGGGCGTGGGGGCGGGTGTGGGCGCAGGGGCGGATGCCGGCCGCGGGTCCGGGTCGGCGACGTGGACGCCGTGGTCGGTGGCCAGGCCCGCCAAACCGTGGGCCCAGCCCTGTCCGACGGCCCGGAACTTCCAGCCGCCCGCCCGCCGGTACAGCTCGGCGAGGACCATCGCGGTCTCCCCCGCCGCGTCCGTCACGTCGTAGCGGGCCACCGGGGTGCCGTCGGGGGCGAACGCCTCCACGGCGAGCCCGGGCACGTCCTGGAGGGCGCCCCGGTCCGTGGAGCCGACGACGAGGACGCGCTCGACGCCGGGTTCGAGGGCCGGCAGCGCGACCTCCAGCCAGTCGCCGCCGTCCTCGGCGCGGGCGAACCGCACGGCGCCGTTCGGGTGCGCGGGCTGCCCGTGGAAGACCACGTCGGCGTCGCCGCGGACGAGCCCCTGCCCGGTGAGCAGGAGCGCCATGGCGTCGACGCCCCGGCCGCGGACGGCGATCCGCAACGGCACCGTGGGCACGAACCCGTTGCCCCCCTTGATCAGCGTCGTCATCCGCCCCGCCCCTTCCCCTCGTTCCCCGCCCGGTCGTTCGAGGAAGATCCTCCGCGACGCGCGGTCCCTGGACAAGTGCCGCGGGGCCGGGCTCGCGCGAGTGGTCCGCGCGCGACGGGGCACTCGCGGGGTGTGACGCCGGTTCCGCCCGGCCGTGCGAGGAGGTGGCGACGTGGTCCGCGGCACGATCCTGGTCGAGGCGCCGCTGCGGCGGGTGTACGACCAGTGGACGCAGTTCGAGGAGTTCCCGCGCTTCATGCACGGCGTGGTGGCGGTGCGGCAGACCGACGACCGGCACCTGCGCTGGCGGACCGGCATCGCCGGGGTCCGGCGCGCCTTCGACACCGAGATCGTCGACCAGGTGCCGGACGAGCGGATCGCCTGGCGCACGGTGGGCGGCGGGCTGCGCCAGCGGGGCGTCGTGACCTTCGAGCCGGTCGACGCGACGCACACGCGCGTGCGGCTGGCGATGGAGGTGGAGCCCGAGGGGCCGGCGGAGAAGGCGGCCCTGGCGCTGGGCGTGGTGTCCAGCCGGGTGTCCGGCGACCTCCGGCGGTTCAAGGACTTCGTGGAGGACCGGCACGCGGCGACCGGCGGCTGGCGCGGCCGGCTCCGGCCCGCCGGCGCGGTGCGCTCCTCCGGCGCGGGGCCGGGCCCCGTACCGCCGGCTCCGCCTCCGCCCTCGCCCCCGCCCTCCGGTCCCCCCGACCCCGCGATGCCGCCCCCCTGAGCCTTGGCGCCCGATCCCGGTCCGCCCCCGATCCCGACACCCGAAAGGCCCTGGTCATGGTCCCGATTCTGCTCGTCCTCCTGTTGATCCTGGTGCTCTTCGGCACCGGCTTCGCCGTCGAGGCCCTCTGGTACGTCGCCCTTGCGGTGCTGGTGCTGTGGGTGCTCGGCTTCTTCTTCCGCGGCTCGGGTTCGCGGTGGTACCGCTGGTGAATCCGCGCCGGCCCCGACCCCCGGGAGCCCGCCGCCCTCAGCGGGTGGCGGGCGCCCGGTCCGCCCGCGTCTCGAATGCAGCTTGATTGTTTGATTTTCAACCATCCGTCGGGGGATGATGGCCGCACACACCCGGCCCGCGGCCCGCGCGGCCGGGGCGAGGCGAGGCACGACGAAGGAGCGGACAGTGAGCGACGCCGTGGCGGCACCGGCCGGGCAGCGGATCTTCCTCGACAAGCAGACCCCGGACGCCTTCAAGGCGTACGTCAAGACCGCCCAGACGGTCCGGGCCGCCGCCGACGCCGCCGGTCTCGACCGCGTCCTCGTCGAGCTGGTCAACCTGCGGGTGTCCCAGCTCAACGGCTGCGCCTACTGCCTCGACACCCACACCCGCGCCGCGCTCGCCGCCGGCGAGACCCCGCGCCGCCTCGGCGTCCTCGCCGCGTGGCGGGACACCGCGCTCTTCACCCCGCGCGAGCGCGCCGCGCTCGCGCTCGCCGAGGCCACCACCCACCCGGCCGACGCCGACGCGCAGGAGCGGGCCTACGCCGAGGCGCGCGAGGTCCTGGACGACGCCGCGCTGTCCGCCGTGATCTGGGTGGCCATCACCATCAACGCCTTCAACCGGGTCTCGATCCTCAGCAAGCACCCCGTGCGGGAGAGCTGACCCCGCCCCCGCCGTCGTCGAACACGCGGTCGGCCCGAGGCGGCGCGGGCGGGTAAAGTCTCCGGGTCTCCGGATTCACCCGGTCACCTCTCCGGGTCCCCCAGGTCTCCGGATTCACCCGGTCACCCGGGTCACCCGGTCCGCCCCGGCCACCGCGCCGCGCCGCCGGGGATCGCCTCCCCCTCCCCCGTACGACAGGTCCCGCCGTCTTGCCTTCCGCCCCGCCCGCCACCGGCGCCCGCGCCTCCGCCCCCACCCCCGCCGTCTCCCGGTTCCGCTCCCCTATGCCCGACTGGATGCGCGATCCACGGGTGTGGCGGACCGAAGTCCTCGCGGGGCTCGTCGTCGCGCTGGCGCTGATCCCCGAGGCCATCGCCTTCTCGGTGATCGCCGGCGTCGACCCGGCGATGGGCCTCTTCGCCTCCTTCACCATGGCGGTCACGACAGCGGTCGTCGGCGGACGGCGGGCCATGGTGTCGGCCGCCACCGGGGCCGTGGCGCTCGTCATCGCGCCGGTCAACCGCGAGCACGGCGTCGAGTTCCTCATCGCCACCGTCGTCCTCGCGGGCGTCTTCCAGATCGTGCTGGGGCTGGCCGGGGTGGCGAAGCTGATGCGGTTCGTGCCGCGCCCGGTGCTGGTCGGCTCCGTGAACTCGCTGGCCGCGCTGGTCTTCCTCGCCCAGCTCCCGGAGACCCGGAACGTGCCCGCGGCGGTCTACGGGCTGATCGCGGCAGGCATCGTCCTGCTCGTCCTCTTCCCGAAGGTGACGACGCTGATCCCGGCGCCGCTCGTCACGATCACCGTCCTCACCGTGGTGACGGTCGCCGCCGGCATCGCCGTGCCGACCGTCGGCGACCGCGGCGCGCTGCCGTCCGCGCTCCCCGTGCCCGGCCTGCCCGACGTGCCGTTCACCGCCGGCACGCTGGCGACGATCGCCCCGTACGCCCTCGCCGTCGCCCTCGTCGGCCTCGTCGAGTCGCTGCTGACGGCGAAGCTCGTCGACGACCTCACCGACACCCCGTCGAACAAGACCCGCGAGTCGGTCGGGCAGGGCGTCGCCAACGTCGTCACGGGACTCTTCGGCGGCATGGGCGGCTGCGCCGTCATCGGCCAGACCATGATGAACGTGAAGGTGGCCGGCGCCAGGACCCGGGTCTCCACCTTCCTCGCCGGCGTGTTCCTGATGGTCCTGTGCGTCGTCCTCGGGCCGGTGGTGTCGCGGATCCCGATGGCCGCGCTGGTCGCGGTGATGGTGATCGTGTCCGTCGCCGCCTTCGACTGGGAGTCCGTGGCCCCGCGCACCCTGCGGCGCGCGCCCGTCGGTGAGACCGTCGTCATGTTCGTCACGCTGGCCTGCGTCCTGGTCTCGCACAACCTCGCGCTCGGCGTCGTCGTCGGCACCGTCACCGCCGCCCTCGTCTTCGCCCGGCGGGTCGCCCGCCGCACCACCGTCACCCCGGTCGCCGACCCGGACGGGACGACCGTCGTGTACCGCGTCTCCGGCGAGCTGTTCTTCGCCTCCGCCGAGGCGTTCACCGACCGCTTCGACCCCGCCGGCGACCCCGGCCGGGTCGTGCTCGACCTGTCCGGCGCGCGCGTCACGGACGCGTCGGCCGTCGCCGCGCTGGACGCCGTCGAGGCGGCGTACGCCCGCCGCGGCAAGACCGTCGAACTCACCGGCCTGGACCCCGCCGCCACCGCCCTCCGCAGCCGCCTCGGCGCCACCGCCGCGCCCTGACACGCCGGCTCCGGCCGACCCGTCCGCGGCTCGGGGTCCGGCCTCCGCCCCGCCCCCGTTCGGTTTTCCGAACCCCCGGTTCGGGGGCGGGCACCATCGCCCGGGCGAGGCCGGTCCGCCGACGATGGACGCATGATCGAAACGGCGAAGGACATCGGTACGGAAGCGGCGGCGCGGGCGGAGGGACTGCGGCGGGTGTACGGGCGGGGCGAGGCGGCCGTACAGGCGCTGAACGGGGTGTCGGTGGCGCTCGCGCCCGGCACGTTCACGGCGGTCATGGGGCCGTCGGGGTCGGGCAAGACCACCCTGCTGCACTGCCTGGCCGGCATGGACCGGCCGACGGCCGGCTCGGTCTGGTGGGGCGGTACGGAGATCTCCCGGCTGCCCGAACGGCGGCTCGCGGAACTGCGGCGCGGCCTGGTCGGCTTCGTCTTCCAGGGCTTCAACCTGATGCCGGCGATGACCGTGGCCCAGAACGTCGAACTGCCGGGCCGGCTGGCGGGCGCCCGCCCCGACCGCGACCGGGTGCGGGACGCGCTCGCCCGCGTCGGGCTCGCCGGGCGCGCACGGCACCGGCCCGGGCAGCTGTCCGGCGGGCAGCAGCAGCGCGTGGCCATCGCCCGCGCCCTCGTCACCCGCCCCCGGGTGCTCTTCGCCGACGAACCGACCGGCGCGCTCGACCGGGCCACCGGCCACGAGATCCTGGCCCTGCTGCGCGCCGGAGTGGACCAGGAGGGGCAGACCTGCGTGATGGTGACGCACGACCCGGTCGCCGCCGGCTACGCGGACCGGGTGCTGCTCCTCGCCGACGGGGTCCTGGTGGACGAGCTGGACCGCCCCACCGCCGCCCGCGTCGCCGAGCGCCTGAGCCGGCTGGGCGGGTGAGCCCGGTGATCGCCCTCGCGCTCACGCCGATGCGCCGGCGCCCCGCCTCCTTCGCGGGCTTGGCCGTCGCCCTCTTCCTGGCCATCGGGACCCTGACGGCGTTCAGCCTGCTCCTGGCCGCCGACCTCACCGCCGGGGAGGAGGTCCGGCGGGCGGTCGCCGGGCCCGGCCTGGCGGTGATCGCGGGCGCGTTCGGCGAGATCGCCGTCCTCGTCGCGTTCTTCGTCGTGGTCAACGCGCTCGGCTTCGCCGTCCGGCAGCAGCACCGCGAACTCGCCCTGCTGCGGACCGTCGCGGCCACCCCGCGGCAGACGCGCCGGCTGGTCCGCGGCCAGGTCGTCGCGACGACGCTGCTCGTCACCCTGCCGGGCTGGGCCGCCGGCGCCGCCGCGGCCCGCCGCCTCCTCGCCGAACTCCAGCGGCGCGGCATGGCCGCCCCCGGCCTGCGGGTGCCCGACGGTCTCCTGCCGCTGCCGATGCCGGTGGCCCTGGCCGCCACCCTCGCGGTCGGCCTGGCCGCCGCGGCCGTCGCCTCCCGCCGCGTCTCCCGGATCGCGCCCGCCGCCGCCCTCGCCGCCAGTACGACCGAACACGCCCGGACCGGGCTGCCGCGGCTGCTCGCCGGCACCGCGGCCCTCGCCGGCGGCGGCCTGCTGCTGCGGCTGGCGGCCACCCGGCCCGCGGACGAGGCCGACAAGGCGGGGCAGGCGGCGCTGCTCGGCTCGCTGGTGCTGCTGGTCGCGGTCGCCCTCCTCGGCCCGGTCGCGGCCCGCCCGCCGGCGGCGGCACTCGGCGCGGCGGCCCGGCTCCTGGCTCCCCGGACCGGCTGGGCAGCCGACGCCAACCTGCGCGGGTACGCCCGGCGGCTGTCGTCCGCCGTGGTGCCGGTCGCGCTGCTCGTCGGCCTGTCGGGCACCATGTCGATCATGACGAGCACCGCCGAGAACGCGCCGGGGATGGCCGCGTCCAGCGTCACCTCGGCCACCGACACCTGGCTGCGCCAGACCGAACTCGCCCTGCTGGTCTGCTTCGCGGCCGTCTCCACGGTCAACACCCTGGTCGCCGTCACCGCCGGCCGGCGCCGTGAGTTCGCCCTGCTGCGGCTGGTGGGCGCGACCTCGTCGCAGCTGCTGCGCATGCTGACCGTGGAGGCCGTGTTCACCGCACTGGTGGGCGTGCTGCTGGGCGCCGGCGTCGCGGCGGCGGCGTCCGCCGCGTTCAGCACGGCCGTGACCGGCTCGGCCGTCCCCTCCGTCCCCGTGGCCGTCTGCGGGTGGATCGCGGCGGGCGCGGCGGCGCTGACGGTCCCGGTGATCCTGGCGACGGGCGTACGGGCGATCCGCGGCCCGGCGACGGAGGGGGTGGCGGCCGGTGATGGTGAGTGAGAGGGGTGCGGGGGACGGGGACGACAGCGTGAGGTCGGACGGCGGGGGCGACGGCTTGAGGTCGGACGGCGGGGACGACGGCGTGAAGACGGGCGGCCCGCGCAGGGGGCCTGCGTCCGGGTCGGCGCCCGCGTCCCCGGAGGGCGGTGCGTGGTACGCCGTCCGGGGCGGCGAATGCCTCTTCGCCGTCGCCGGGCTGCCGCTCGCGCTGCTCTGCGCCGGTTACGCGATCGCCGTCCTGTACGCGGGCGTGCTGCTGTCCCTCACGGTGCTGGGCCTGCCGTTCGTGGTCGCCGCGCTGCGGGGCGCCCGCGCGCTCGGCGCCCCGCACCGCCGGCTCGTCGAACGGCTGCTCGGGGAGCGGGTCGAGGCGCCGGCGCCGCTCCCCCGCCCGACGGGCCCGCTCGCCCGGGGCCGTGCCGTGCTGACCGACCCGGTCGGCTGGCGGACCCTGCTGTACCTGGTGCTGCGGCTGCCGCTCGGGCTGCTGGGGTTCGCCGCGGCGGTGGGACTGCCGGCCGGGTGCGGGTGGCTGATCGGGTTCCCGCTGTGGGTGCGCCTGCTGGAAGCGGGGCCGGGGCCGCGGCCGTTCGGCTGGGCCGACGCCGTCTCCGTACCGCTGGGCCTGCTGCTGCTCGCCGCGGTGCCCGCCGCGATCCGGGCGCTGAGCGCCGCGAACCGGCGGCTCGCGGCCCTGCTGCTCGGCCCCGCGCCGGCCCAGCAGCGGGTCCGGCGGCTGGAGGCGGCCCGCGCCGTCCTGCTCGCGGAGAACACCGACCGGCTCCACCGGCTGGAGCGCGACCTGCACGACGGCACCCAGGCCCGGCTGGTCGCCCTCGCCATCACCCTGTCGCTCGCCGACGACGCGCTCACCGCCACCGGCGGCCCCGACCTGGAGCGGACGCGCGGGCTGGTGGAACGCGCCCGTGGCCAGACCGACACCACCATCGCCGAACTGCGGCTGCTCACCCGGGGCATCCGCCCGGTGGCCCTCGACGGCGGTCTCGCGCAGGCCCTGCCGAGCCTGGCCGCCACCTCCCCCGTACCCCTGACGCTCCACCTCGACCTGCGGGACCGCCCGGACCCGGCGGTCGAGCGGGCCGTCTACTTCTGTGCGGCCGAACTCCTGACCAACGTCGCCCGCCACAGCGGAGCGCGTACCGCCGCCCTCACGGCGGCCACCGCCGGCGGACGCGTCCGCCTGACCGTCCGCGACGACGGCCGCGGCGGCGCCTCCGCCGACGCCGGCACCGGTCTCGCCGGGCTGGCGGAGCGCCTGGCGGCGGTGGACGGCACCCTGACGGTCACGAGCCCGGCCGGCGGGCCGACGGTGGTGACGGCGGATCTGCCGCTGCGGGTGTGAGGAGCTGTCGGGCCGGTCAGCCGGCGCTGTCCGTGAGGTAGGTGAGGACGGCCTTCACGCGCCGGTTGTCGGTGTCGGTGGCCCGCAGGCCGAACTTCGTGAAGACGGCGGCGACGTGCTTCTCCACGGCCCGCTCCGACACCACGAGCTGCGCGGCGATGGCGCGGTTGGACCGGCCCTGGGCCATCAGTTCCAGCACCTCGCGCTCCCGCGCGGTCAGCGAGTCGACCGGGCCGCGCCGCCCGGCGCGCATCAGCCCGGTGACGACCTCGGGATCGAGCGCCGTGCCGCCGTCGGCGACCCGGTGCAGCGCCGCCACGAACTCGTCGGTGCGGGCGACGCGTTCCTTCAGCAGGTATCCGACGCCGGCCGCTCCGTCGGCGAGCAGCCGCGCGGCCCAGACGGTCTCGATGTGCTGCGAGAAGACGAGGATGCCGACGCCGGGCGTCCGCGTCCGGATCTCGACGGCGGCGCGGATGCCCTCGTCGGTGTGGGTGGGCGGCATGCGGATGTCCACGACGGCCACGTCGGGCCGGTGCTCGTCGACCGCCGCGAGCAGGCCGGGCGCCGTCCCCGCGGTGGCGACGACCCGGCACCCCCGGGCGCCGAGCAGTTCGACCATGCCGTCGCGCAGGACGACGGAGTCCTCGGCCAGGACCACGCGGAGCTCTCTGTCTGTCACCCGTGCATTATCCGGGGTGTCCGGGGACGGGGTGTCCGGGGACGGGGTGTCGGGGGACGGGGTGTTCGGATGCGGATGTGCCGGGACCCGGGCCGGCGGAAAAGGGGTCTTCGGGGAGCGAACGCTCGGCGACTCGCCGCAGGTGCCCGGCGAAGACCTCGGCGGCGTCCGGGGTGAGGGTGCGCAGGGCGACCATGGCGGTGATGACGACGTCGCAGAGCTCCGCCTCCACGTCGCTCCAGCTGTGGCTGGTGCCCTTCCGGGGGTTCTGCCCGGTGGCGCCGATCACCGCCTGCGCCGCCTCCCCGACCTCCTCGGAGAGCTTGAGGACGCGGAGCAGGATCTCCTGGCCGGGCGGCAGGTCCTGATGGGCCGTGAGCCAGTCGTGGAGGCGGGCGACGGTGGTCCAGGTGTCGTCGGTCATGGCAGCAGCCTGCCAGCCCGTACGGCCCCGGGGCGCGGCTACGCCTGGTCGTCCTGCGGGTACCAGCGGAGCTCGACGGTGTTGCCGTCGGGGTCCTTCACGTAGACGGACTGGGCGGAGCCGCGGGCGCCCCAGCGCGGGACGGGGCCCTCCAGGACGTCGAACGTGCCGGAGTCGATGACCTCCTGCCAGTCGAGCGGGTCGACGACGAGACAGATGTGGTCGACGTTGGACTCGCCGCGCGGCCGGGAGAACAGGTCGATGACGGTACTGTCGTCGATCCGGACGGACGGGAACGGCACCTTGCCGGCCCGCCACTCCTCGACCCGCTCCGGCGCGAGGCCCAGCGGGCCGGTGTAGAAGGCGAGGGCCCGCTCGACGTCGGTGACGTTGAGGACGAGGTGGTCGAAGGCTTTGACGCGCATGCGGTGTCTCCGTGTTTCCGTTCGATGGTGCCGGTCCGCCGGGTTCGGTGACGGCGCGCACGGCCCTCGACCGCACCCGCCCGCCGCCCGTCCGCGCCTTCGGCACCCCGTGACCGGCCCGCACCTCCCCCGTGCAGGTAGTGCCTATCACGCCACCCGCGCGCCGCCCACCCGATTCCGGTGACCGGGCGGCCCCCGCCGCCGTGCCGGTTGTCCGTGGGTGCGCATAGGCTCGCGGCCGTCCGATCGAAGGGATTGCCATGGAAGACCCCACGGGTATCGCGGGTATCGCAGCGCTGGCCGGAGTTCTCCCTCCGGACCTCGGCGCCGACGAGGAGATCGACTGGGCGGCGGCGGAGGAGCGGTGGGGCACGCGGTTCCCGCGGGACTACCGGGACTTCATGGCCCGGTGGGGCGCCGGTTCCTTCGAGGGGGTCTCCGTGCTCATGCCCTTGCCGAAGGATTACCTCCAGTGGGATCCCGGGACGTTCGAGGAGGAGACGGAGAACGCCCGCTCCACCTGGGAGATGGTGGACGGCCAGGACGGCCTCGCGATCGATCCGGACCACATCCTCGCCTGGGGGGTCACCAGCGGCGCGGACATCCTGTGCTGGCTGACCACCGACCCGGACCCCGACCGGTGGCCGGTCCTGGTGTGCGGTCGCCACACCCGTGAGGACTTCACCCTGTTCCCCTGCGGCATGGCCGAGTTCCTCCGCGGGTTGCTGCTGGACGAGTTCGACCCGTATCCGATCAGCGTCGACCTCCGCGGGTCCACGCCCCGCTACGTGCACTGGCTCACGCAGCAGCACCGCTGGCAGGCCGGCCTGGACCGGCACACCGGCGAACCCCGCCCCGCCCACCCGTAGCAGGCCCCTCGGGCGAGCCCCGGGAGACACCGGGTCCCGCAGGACCTCCGGCGTCCGCCGCCCGACCAGGTGGACACGGCGCCGAGCCCGGGGCGCGCCCGCTCGGGCCCCCCGTGGGGCCCCCGGGAGCCGTCGGTCCCTGCAGGACCTCCCGCGCGCGCCGCCCGACCAAGTGGGCGCGCGCCGGGGCCGGGGGACAGTTCCGCCCGGCGCCGATCCGGTCCGATACCGGTTCGACCGGATTCCGAAGGCGGAACGGCCGGTGTCCAGGCCTGCCCAGGCCCGTCCGGGCCAGTCCGGATCCGGGGCGGACCCCCGGGCCAGTCCGGGCCGTCCGGGCCGCGGCCGATCCACGGCCGATCCGATCCACGGCTGATCCGAGCCAAGGGCGAACCTTGCCAGGGCCGATCCCGGTCGGCTCCCTCCCGGGCAGGAGCCGAACCTGACCGGACCGGTTCGCCTTCGGAACCATCCGACCGGTTCGGTTCGGCCGGCGACCAGCGACCATGACCGGCGGCCGACGGCCGGCGCGGCCCAGGTCCGGCCGCCGGGCCCGCGCCCGATAAGGCGCCTTCCGGGACGGGCCCGCCCGGGCGCGCCGCCCCGGCGCGAAGGCGCCCCCGTGCCGCGCCGCGCGTCGCGGATTTCGGTGGGTCGTGCGCGAAGCCTTGTCAGGGGCTCGCCGCCGCCCCTATCGTCACGCGCCGAAAGCGCTTTCCAGAGAGCGCTTTCTATGTTGCGTTACCCAAGGGACGGGGCTGACGACGACATACGTCCGCGAGCCCGCGGGCGTCTACGAAAGGGCAGGCATGGGACGACGATCCCCCTCCACCCGGCTCCGCGCGGCGCTGGCCGCCATGGCCGTCGCCGCCGCCACCGGCGCGGTCCTGACCATCCCGGACATGCCGGAGGCCTCGGCCGCCGCCACCGCCGGCGGCGCCACCGGCTACGCGAGCCAGAACGGCGGGACCACCGGCGGCGCCGGCGGCCAGACCGTACGGGCGACCACCGGCACCCAGATCCACGCGGCCCTCTGCGGGCGCGCCTCCAGCAGCACCCCGATCGTCATCCAGGTCGAGGGCACCATCAACCACGCCAACACCGCCAAGGTGTCCGGCACCAGCTGCAGCACCGCCGACGGCGTCATCGAGCTGAAGCAGATCAGCAACGTCACGCTCGTCGGCGTCGGCAGCGGCGCCGTCTTCGACCAGCTCGGCATCCACATCCGCGAGTCGAGCAACATCATCATCCAGAACGTGACGGTCCGGAACGTCAAGAAGTCCGGCTCCCCCGTCTCCAACGGCGGCGACGCCATCGGCATGGAGAGCGACGTCCGCAACGTCTGGGTCGACCACGTCACCCTGGAGGCGTCCGGCGGCGAGTCCGAGGGCTTCGACGGGCTCTTCGACATGAAGGACAACACGCAGTACGTGACGCTCTCCTACAGCGTGCTGCGCAACTCCGGCCGCGGCGGCCTGGTCGGCTCCAGCGAGACCGAGCTGAGCAACGGCTACATCACGTACCACCACAACCTCTACGAGAACATCGACTCCCGCGCCCCCCTGCTGCGCGGCGGCACCGCGCACATGTACAACAACCACTACCGGCGGCTGAACGACTCGGGCATCAACTCCCGCGCGGGCGCCCGCGCCAGGGTGGAGAACAACTACTTCCAGGACTCCAAGGACGTCCTCGGCACGTTCTACACGACCACGACCGGCTACTGGCAGGTCGCCGGGAACACCTTCGACAACGTGACCTGGTCCCCGTCCGCCTCCGACTACCGCCCGGCGGGCCCGAACCCGGTCTCCAACGCGACGGTGTCGGTCCCGTACTCCTACGCCCTCGACAGCGCCTCCTGCGTCCCCGGCGTGGTGGCGCGGACGGCCGGCGCCGGCAAGGGCCTGCTCGTCTCGGACGGCTCCTGCACACCGCAGACGCCGAGCCCGACCCCCACCCCGACCGCCACCGCGACCCCCACGCCCACCCCGACGCCCACGGCCACCGCCACCACCACCCCGCCGACCGGCACCAACCTCAGCATCGGCGCCGGCTCCGACGGCTCCAGCAAGGCCGACGGCACCAGCTACGGCAACGTCCGCGACGGCAGCCTGAGCACGTACTGGTCGCCAGCCGGCACCACCGGATCCGTCTCGGTCAAGTGGAGCGCCCCGACGACGATCTCGTCGGTCCGCGTCCGCGAGGCGTCCGGCGCGGGCACGGTCACCGGGTGGCGGCTGCTGAACGCCGACACCGGCGCCGTCCTCGCGACCGGCGGCACGGCCGGCACCATCACCTTCCCGGCGACCTCGCTGAGCAAGGTCACCTTCGAGATCACGTCCGCCACCGGCACGCCCCGCGTCGCCGAGTTCGAGACGTACGCCTGACGGTCCGGCGACACGAAGCGGGGGTACGCCCAGCTTCCCGCCGGCTCTCCAGCGCCCCCCTTCCGCCCCGTCCCCGCATGCCCGCGCGGGGACGGGGCAGCCGCCGCCTGGGACGAGAGTCCACGACGACACGACGAGCGGCAGGGGGTCGCCATGACCACGGCACGCGAGATCATGACCCCGGATGTGACCTGCGTCCGGAGCGACGAGAGCGCGGTCGACGCCGCGCGGAAGATGGTCGAGCTCGATGTCGGCGCGCTGCCGATCTGCGGGCCCGACGAACGCCTGAAGGGCATGCTCACCGACCGCGACATCGTGGTGCGGGTGGTCGCCGAGGGCCGCGATCCGTCCGCGTGCACGGCGGGCGAGCTGGCCCAGGGCGAGGTGGTCTGGGTCGGCGCCGACGACTCGCTGGAGCGGGTCCTGGAGGTGATGGCCGACCGGAAGATCCGCCGGGTCCCCGTGATCGACGGACACGTCCTGGTCGGCATCATCGCGCAGGCGGACGTGGCGCGCCGCCTGCCCGACAGCACGGTCGGCGACCTCGTCTCGGACGTCTCCCGCCCCACCACCTGAGCCGTCCGCGGCCGGCCGGGACCCCGCCGGCCCGGCCGGCCGTCAGAGGCGGCGCAGCGCACCCCCCTCGCGGAGGCTCGCGAGGGTCGGGTAGCCGTCCACGGCCATGAGGAGGTCCGCCTCGGCGAGGAGGGCGCGCAGGACGTGGACGAGGCCGTCCTCGCCGCCGGCCGCGAGACCGTACGCGTACGGGCGGCCGATTCCGACGGCGGTGGCACCGAGCGCGAGGGCCTTGACGGCGTCGGCGCCGGTGCGGACGCCCGAGTCGAAGAGGACCGGCAGGCCGTCGGCGGCCTCGACGACGCCGGGGAGGGCGTCGAGGGCGGGCAGCCCGCCGTTGGCCTGCCGGCCGCCGTGGTTGGAGCAGTACACCGCGTCCACCCCGCCGTCCCGGGCGCGCCGGACGTCCTCGGGGTGGCAGAGGCCCTTGAGGATCAGCGGCAGGTCGGTGAGGGACCGCAGCCAGGGCAGGTCGGCCCAGGTGAGCGGCGCGCCGAAGACGCCGACCCATTCGAGGATGGCCGCCCCGGGGTCCTCCTCCGGCGGCTTGGCGAGCCGGGCGCGGAAGACCGGGTCGGACGTGTAGTTGGCGAGGCAGTGGCCGCGGAGCTGCGGGAAGTTACTGGCGGCGAGGTCGCGCGGGCGCCAGCCGGTGACCCAGGTGTCGAGCGTGACGACGATCCCCCGGAACCCGGCCGCCTCCGCGCGGCGCACCAGGCTCTCCGCGAGGTCCCGGTCGGTGGGGGTGTAGAGCTGGAAGAAGCCGGGGGTGTCGCCGAACTCGGCGGCCACCTCCTCCATCGGGTCCACGCTCAGCGTCGAGGCGACCATGGGCACGCCGGTGCGGCGGGCCGCGCGGGCGGCGGCGAGGTCGCCGTGCCCGTCCTGGGCGCAGAGCCCGAGGACGCCGATCGGCGCCATGAACAGCGGGGAGGGCAGGCGGAGCCCGAAGAGGTCGACGGCGAGGTCGCGCTGGACGGCTCCCACCATCATCCGGGGGACCAGGCCCCAGCGTTCGAACGCCGTCACGTTCGCCCGCTGGGTGAACTCGTCGCCGGCGCCGCCCGCCACGTACGACAGCACGGACGGCGGCAGCGCCGCGCTCGCCCGGGCCTCCAGGTCGGCGAAGGTCATGGGGTGGGAGGGGAGGACGCCGCCGAGTCCGGCGAGATAGATCTCGTTCTGGTAGTCGCCGTACCGCCCGCCGTACGCGCCGCCGCCGCTCATGCCGGCCCCACCCCTTCCGCCTCCGGCCGGGCCCTCCCCGGCCGCCGTCGGCGCCCACGGTGCCAGCCGGCGGGCCCGGAGCGCCATGGTCCGGCGGCCCGTTTCGGCACCCGCCCCGGTCCGGGGCCCGGTGCGGTCCGGTCCGCCGGCCCCCGCCACCGGCATATTCCGGTGCGTCCCGGGCGGTTCCGGTGATGGAATCGCCGGATGCGCAGCGACGACGAGCGGGCGACGGTGGTGGACCGGGGGCGGTTTCCGGACGCGGTGACGCCCTGGGACGACGAGGAGTGGCGGCGGGACGTGCTGGGCTGGGCCGAGCGCGTGCTGGCCGGGCGCGGTCTGGTGGAGACCGGGGCGCGGGAGGTGCGGGTGCGGCCCTGGTCGGTGCTGGTCCGGTTCGCGACCGGCGGCGGCGAGCGGGACGCGGTGTGGCTGAAGGCGGGCGCCCCGGCGAACGCCTTCGAGGCCGGGCTCTCCGAGGCGCTCGCCGCGTGGGTGCCGGAGCACGTGATGACCCCGCTGGCGGTGGACGCCGGCCTCGGGGTGACGCTGCTGCCCGACGGCGGGCCGCTGTTCCGCGGGCTCGTCGACGCGGGCGAGGCCGGCCCGGAGGCGTGGGCGGCGGCGCTGGGGCAGTACGGGGCGATGCAGCGCCGGCTCGTCCCGTACGCGGACCGGCTGGCCGGTCTCGGCGTGCCGCGGGCGCGGATCCGTGAGCTGCCGGACGCCTTCGACGCGCTCGTGGCCGACAACCCCCTCTTCGACGCGGACGAGCGCGCCGCGCTGCTGCGGCGGCGGCCCCGGCTGGTCGAGCTGTGCGCCGAGCTCGACGCGTACGGCCTGCCCGACTCGCTGGACCACTGCGACCTGCACGACGGGCAGCTCCTCGCCCCGGCCCCGGGGCGCTTCACCTTCTTCGACTGGGGTGACGCGTCCGTCGCGCATCCCTTCGGCAGCCTGCTGATCCCGGTCCGGTCGGTGCGGGAGCGGTACGGCCCCGAGCACGTGGGCCCGATGGTGGACGCGTACCTGGAGCACTGGACGGGCCTGGGCCCGTCACCGGCGGAGCTGCGGCGGGCCGCGGGCGTCGCGGTGCGACTGGCGGCACTGGCGCGGGCGGGCACCTGGTTCCGGCTGTTCCCGGGCACACCGCTCCTCACCAGCCACGACGCGAGCGCGTACTGGGTGCGGGAACTCTTCGCCGCCGATGAGCTTCTGACAGCCTGATGGCTTGATGGCTTGGTGGCACTTCGTGTCTCCTGCCCGCCCGCGATCCGGCCTCCCACCGAGCGCCCCACTTACCACCCGGGGGTATGCGATCCCCGGAAGGCCGGGGTGGTCGCCGGTCACCGCCGTCCGGCGCCCCGGGTGGCACCGGGTGCCTGGTCGGCGGGGACCGGGACGTCGGCTGGACGGAGGGGCCGGGGAGCTGGAAACCTCGGCGTTCGAGGACCCGATCACCGGTCGCGTCCGTGCGCCGCCGCGAGGGGAGCGTGGCCCGGCCCCGTGATCGTCGCGTCCTCGAAGGCGCGTCCGCCGCACCCGTACGCGCCGGAACCGCGAGGAGGAGGACCCATGATGACCGCCGCCCGGGAAGAACGGCTCCAGCTCGACGCCGCGAGCGTCGACAACGCGAGGACGACGCTGCTCCAGCTCCTCGCGCGGGCGGGGGTGTACTCCGGCGACGCCGAGGAGCTGATCGGCCTGGTGGAGGCGGGCGCGCTCGCCGTCGCCCACACGACCCTGGCCGGCACCGGACGGCAGGCCCCGCCCGGGAGCGGAGAGCAGTACGGCGCGGGCTGGCGCGACGGCTCACGGGCCGTCACCGAGGGTCTCGCGGGCCTCGCCGACCGCGCCCTGGCGGCGGCGGTCGCGGCCGAGGCCGGGGAGGACCCAGAGGCGCGGGCGCCGGTCGGCCGGATGGAGGTCGAGCGGGCCAAGGTGGCGGTGGTGCCCCTGTACCTCTCCTTCACCGAGGAGTCCGACCTCGACCCGGAGGTCACCGAGCAGGTCCTCGCGGCCTCGCTCGCGACCATGGGGGTCCGTCAGCGGGCGGCGTACCCGGGGCGGCTGACGGCGTTCGCGGCGGAGCACCGGTCACGCCTGGAACGGCTGTACGCCACGTACGGGCCGGGCAGCGCGATCGCCATCCACGGCCGCTACACGCTCGTCCACTCCCCCACGAGCCTCGCCGTGCTGGAACGGCTCGCCGCCCGCCCGGCGGAGCTGCGGGAGGAGTGGGACGCGGCCGAGCTGCCGCCGGCCTGGCTGGACGGACTGACGCGCGCCTGGGAGGCGACGGACTGAGCCACCCCGGGACGGAACGGGAACCGGACCTGGCGGACGGGACCAGGGCGCGACGGGACGGGAACCGGCCGCGGAGGGGCGGAATCCGGACGCGGTGGACAGGATCCGGACGCGGTCGGGTGGAGTCCGTCACAGAGGGGTCCACAGGGGTGACCCGGTAGCGCGCGGGGCCGGGCGCACGAATTAGGGTGGCGGCATGCCCAGAACTTCTCCGGCCCTTGCCCTGGACGCCCTCCTCGAAGGCAACCGTCGTTTCGTCTCGGGCACGCCCGAGCACCCCAACCAGGACGCCGCCCGCCGCACCGAGCTCGCCCCCGGCCAGGACCCGTTCGCGGTGATCCTCGGCTGCTCCGACTCGCGGCTCGCGGCCGAGATCATCTTCGACCGCGGGCTCGGCGACCTGTTCGTCGTCCGCACCGCCGGTCACGTCGTCGGCCCTGAGGTCCTCGGCAGCGTCGAGTACGCGACGAGCATCCTCGGCGCGCGCCTCGTCGTCGTCCTCGGCCACGACTCCTGCGGCGCGGTCTCCGCGGCCCGCGCGGCCGTCGAGGACGGCTTCGCGGCGGGCGGCTTCGTGCGGGACGTCGTGGAGCGCGTGACGCCGAGCATCCTGGCGGCCCGCAAGGCCGGCCTGACCGGCGACAGCGACATCATCGACGAGCACATCCGGCACACCGTCGACCTGCTGCTGGAGCGCTCCCGCCTGCTGTCCGACCAGGTCGCGGCGGGCGAGACGGCCGTCGTCGGCCTCGGCTACCAGCTGGCCGAGGGCAGCGCCCGCCTGGTGACCACGCGCGGTGTCACCGTGGAGGAGGGCACTCCGGCGTGACGACCCGCTTCGACTGCTCGGACCCGGCGGCCCGCGCGGCGGGCCTCGCCGAGGCCACGGCCGCGGTGCGCCGCGGCGAGCTGGTGGTCCTGCCGACGGACACCGTGTACGGGGTCGGCGCGGACGCCTTCGACCCGAAGGCGGTGGCCTCGCTGCTGGCCGCGAAGGGCCGGGGGCGGCACAAGCCGTCGCCCGTCCTGGTCGACTCGGCCGCTGCCCTCGGCGAGCTGACCGACGAACTGCCCGACGCGGCCAGGGCGTTGATCGACGCCTTCTGGCCGGGCGGGCTGACCCTGGTGGTCCGCCACCGGGCCTCCCTGGACTGGGACCTCGGCGAGACCGGCGGCACGGTGGCCGTCCGCATGCCGGACCACCCGCTGACCCTGGAACTGCTCGCGGCGACGGGCCCGCTGGCGGTCTCCAGCGCCAACCTGACGGACCACCCGTCGCCGCAGGACTGCGACGCCGCGCAGGCGATGCTCGGTGACGCGGTGGCGGTCTACCTCGACGGCGGGCGCACCGCCGGCGCGGTGTCGTCGTCCATCGTGGACCTGAGCGGCGACACTCCGCGCCTGGTCCGCGACGGCGTCCTGCCGGTGTCCGAACTCCGCGCGCTCGTACCGGACCTGATCGTCCCCTGACGGGGACGTCGGCGGACCGACGACGGCACGGGCCGGCGCCCGTCCGGCCGTGCCCCGGTGGCCTGGTGGCCGCCGGGGCACGGTCGTCTCGTGGGGGGTACGGAGCTACGGGACTACGGGACTACGGGACCAGGCGGAGGAGGCGGTTCGGGGAGCCGGTGCCGGGGCTGGTGACCTTGTTGGGGGTGGCGCCGTTCACGAGGGCGGTGGCGACCTGCGCGGGGGTGGCGGAGGTGTGGCCGGCGAGGTAGACGGCGGCGGCGCCCGCGACGTGCGGGGTGGCCATGGAGGTGCCGGAGATGGTGTTGGTCGCCGTGTCGCCGGTGTGCCAGCCGGCGGTGATGGAGACGCCGGGGGCGAACAGGTCCAGCACCGAGCCGTAGTTGGACCAGCTGGCCTTCGCGTCGGTGTTGCTCGTGGCGCCGACGGTGATGGCCTCGGTGACCCGGGCGGGCGAGGTGTTGCGGGCGTTGACGCCGGAGTTGCCGGCGGCGACCGCGTAGGTGACGCCGTCCGCGATGGAGCGCTTCACGGCGTTGTCGAGGGTGGTGGAGGCGCCGCCGCCGAGCGAGAGGTTGGCGACGGCCGGGGCGCCGGCGGCGTGGTGGGAGGTCACCCAGTCGATGCCGGCGACGACGCCGGCGGTGGTGCCGGAGCCGTTGTTGTCGAGGACGCGGACCGCGACGACCTTGGCGGCCTTCGCCACGCCGTAGGTGGAGCCGGCGATGGTGGTGGCGACGTGGGTGCCGTGGCCGTTGCCGTCCTGCGCGACCGAGTCGCCCTCGACGGCGTCGTAGCCGTTGACGGCCCGGCCCGCGAGCTCGCCGTGGCTGATCCGTACGCCGGTGTCGATGACGTACGCGGTGACGCCGGCGCCCGCGCTGTCCGGGTACGTGTACGTGCCCGAGAGCGGCAGGTCGGCCTGGTCGATGCGGTCGAGACCCCAGGGCGCGTTGGTCTGCGTGGCGTCGGCGCGGACGACCTGGTTCTGCTCGACGGTCGCCACGGCCGGGTCGGCGGCGAGCCGGCGGGCGGCCTTCTCGTCGAGGGTGACGGTGTAGCCGTTGAGGGCCGCGCCGAAGGTCTTGCCGACCTTGCCGCCGTAACCGGCTATCAGCGCGCGGCCCTTGGCGGAGCCGGCGGCGAATCCGGCGCCCGGCTTGAGCGTGACGAGGTAGCTGCCGGCGACGGCGTCGGGCGAACCGGCCGCGAGGACGACGCCCTCCGCGGGCGTGGGGGCGGCCTGCGACACCGGGGCCACGGCGAGGCCGGTGGCGAGCGCGGCGACGGTGGCGGCCGAGGCGACGAGCGCCCGGCGGGCGGTGCGGTTCACGGGGAGTGCCATGGCGAGGGTTCCTCCTCTTGGCGTGGCGCCCGGGTCGGGCGCCGCGGTGTGGGGGTCGCGTGCGGTCGCACGCACCGCCGGGGGAGGCGGGGCTCCGCTCGGCGTGAGCAGTAGCCTGTGCCGCAACGGCAGGGCGGATCAAGGAAGTTGACTGCTTGTCATGCATCCGACACACAGCCGCCACGGAGACTCCGCCGAACCCCCGCCGAACCGCCACGAAACACCCCGCCTCAAGCGGCGAAACGATCCGGCCTCCACCCCCGAGGACCGGCCACCGAACGGCACCGCACGGAAGCCGGACGGGTGGTGGAGGGATGAAGGAGGGCGGAGGAGGGGTGACGGACGGGCCTCGGCGACGCGGGGCGGCCGCCGGCGGGCGCGGGGCGGCCGACGGACGCGGGGCGGCCGACGGACGCGGGGCGGCCCCGGAAGCACCGCCCGCCCGGGCACCCGTCATGATCGGGGCATGCGCGAGAAGACCCCGCCCGAAGCCCCCGAGCCCTCGGCCCCCGCCCTCTCCCCGTACCAGGAGGGTCTGCGCCGGCGCCTGCTCGCCGCTCCGGTCGTCCCGGCTCCCGCGCCCTGGCGGAACGTGTTCGACGGCTGCGCCGCCGTCGGCGGGCTCACCGGCATCGGGTTCGGCGTGCACCCCGGCACCGGCCACGACCTGGTGATGGTCGTCTCCCAGCAGGGGTACGGCGTCTTCGACGCGGTGACGGGCGAGCGGATCGCGCGGGACCGGGACCCCGAGGACGACGGGCCGGACGGCACGCCCGACCTGACCCGCCCCGGGATCGGGCCGCTCGCCGGACAGCGCGTCCGCGTCGCCGGACTGTACGGCGGCGGGCTGCACAGCGTGAGCGGCGACGGCTGGAGCGTGGACGTCGAGGCCCCCGACTGGCCGCACCACCGGGTGCTGCTGTCGGCGACCGGCGGCGACTGGCACCGGCCGCCGCACACCGAGGGCTGGTGGCACGTCTTCCACTCGACCTGGTCCACCCTTCGCGCCGCCGGGTTCTCCCCCACGGGCCGGACGCTGGCGGTCGCCACCTCCAGCGACCTCACGCTGTGGACACGCCCGTCCGCGTGAGGAACGGTGAGGAACGGTCAGGCGTCCAGGACGGCGGCGACGGCCTCGACCTCGACCAGCTGGTCGTGGTACCCGAGCACCGTCACGCCCATCAGCGTGCTCGGCACGTCGTGCGCGCCGAAGGCGTCCCGCACCACCTGCCAGGCGGCGACCAGGTCCTCCTGACGGGTCGTCGCCACGAGGACGCGGGTGCTGATGACGTCCTCGATGCCGGCGCCCGCGTCCTTCAGCGCGGTCCGCAGGTTCTCGACGCAGGCGGCGGCCTGGCCGGCGACGTCGCCGACGGCGACGGTCACGCCGTCGGCGTCGAGCGGGCACGCACCCGCCAGGAAGATCAGCCGGGCGTCGGCCGGCGCGGTCGCGGCGTACGCGTACTCGGCCACGTCGGAGAGGGAGGAGGAACGGATGAGGCTGACGGCGCGGGGCATGGGGCACCTTTCGGGGGTGGGGCGGTTGACGCCGTTCGGCGGCGGGCGCTCGCCGCTCGGTGTCAGTTGACGCCGGATCAGGGGCCGCCCCGGCGGGGGACACCTCACCCTCTCAAGGTTGCCCCGCCGCCTCGACCGGATTTTCCGCGCCACGGGGCGCGGCGCCGTACCTCACCGGCTCCCGCCCCTCCGGCAGCAGCCGTACGGCCTCCGCGACCGCCTCCCGCGCCGTGGCGACGTGCCGCCCCCGCTCCGCCATGAGCCGCGCCACCCGATAGCCGCCCTCGCCGGAGCAGACCAGGTTCGGCCCCACGACTTGAAGATGCGGGCGGGTGGCCGTGGAGAAGCGCAGCGCCCAGTGGCTCGTGAAGCGGTAGAGGGCCCGCAGGCGGGGTTCGGCGTGGGCCGCGTCGACCAGAGCCCGGTACGCGGGGGCGAAGGAGGTGTCGAGTTCGGCGGCCTCCGTGCGCAGGTGCCGCCATTCGGACTCGGTCATGCGCACCGGGTCCGGCTCGGTGAGTTCGAGGCGGCCGGTGGGCCGGGCGAAGGAGGCCGCCGCGTGGACGTCCTCCGGGCTCGCCCCGTCGTGCCAGGCCCGCAGGGCCCGCGCGACCTGCGCCAGGTCGTCCGTCACGCCGTGGATGAGGGCCAGTCCCAGCAGCGGCTCGCCGGCGGAGACGGACCACTTCCGCTCGTGCGCCCATGCCGAGACCCGTATCGCGGACCGGTGCGGCAGAGCACTGCCGCCGGCGGCCTCGGTGAGGGGTGCGGTGTCGGGGGACGTGAGCGGTACGTCGTCGAGGGCGCCGCCCGCGGCGGCGCGGAGCGCGGCGGCGAGGGTGCCCCGGTCCCGGCCTCCGGCCGCGGCGACATCGGGGTACAGGGCGGCGGGTTCGGGAGGCGTCGGCATGGCGGGCATTCTGCCCGCACGGCGCGAGCTCAGCTCGCGGGGGGGCTCGGCTCGTGGAGGGTGGGCTCAGCTCGCGGGGGGGGCTCAGTTCGTGGGGGTGGGCCAGTGGCGGTGGAGGGGGTCGATGCGGAAGGGGTGGACGTGCCGGTGGCCGGGGCCGGTTGCGGCGGCCATGTGGGGGTGGTCGGCGGGGAGTTCGGGGTGGGCGTGTTCCAGTGCGTCCGGGTCGGTGCGCGGCCAGAGGCGGGCCGCGCCGGCGGCGGCGGTCGCGGCGACGGCCGTGAGGGCTGCGGCGGAGGCGGCCGTGCCCGCACGGGCGGCGAGCCAGCCGGCCAGCGGGTACGTCAGCAGCCAGCAGCCGTGCGACAGGGAGAACCGGGCGGCGAAGACGGCGGGCAGGTCGGCGTCGCCGGCGGACCGGCGCAGCAGCCGGCCGCCGGGGGTGAGGACCGCCGAGGTCGCCGCGCCCAGGCACAACCAGAGGGCGAGCAGCGCCGGCCAGGCGCCCGCCCGGTGGGCGGCGGCCCAGCCGGAGGCGAGGCCGGCGGTCAGCAGGGCGAGCGCGGCGGCGAGGACGGCGGCGGCCGGCAGCATGAGGGCGCGGTCGCCCGTCCGGCCGAGCAGGCGCGGCAGCGGCAGGGCCACGGCCATCGAGCCCGCCCCGTACGCGGCGAGGGCGAGGGACACGTCGCCGGCCGGCCGGCCCAGTCCGTCCTGCACGAGGACGACGGTGTCGACCAGGACCACCGCGCCCGCGGCGGCGACGGCGAGGTCCAGCGCGAGCAGGGCGCGCAGCCGGGGCGTGGCGAGCAGCAGCCGGACGCCGAGGACCCGCTCCGCGGCGGGCCCCGGCCGGTCCTCCGCCGGGAGGCGCAGGGGCAGGACGAGCAGCGCGGAGACGAGGAACCCGGCCGCCGTCCCGGTGAACAGCCACCCGTACGGCACGAGGGCGAGGAGCGCGGCGGCCAGGGCCGGGCTGGCGAGGCTCTCCAGGTCGTAGGCGAGCCGGGAGAGGGCGAGCGCGCGGGTGTAGTCGCGTTCCTCGGGCAGCACGCGCGGGATGGTCGCCTGGAAGGCGGGCGTGAAGACGGCGGAGGCTGCCTGGAGCAGCAGCACGAGGGCGTACACCTGCCAGACCTGGCCCACGAACGGCAGGACCAGCGCGGCGAGCAGCCGTACGAGGTCGGCCCCGACGAGCAGCGCCCGGCGCGGCACCCGTCGGGCCAGTGCCCCGGCGAGCGGGGCCAGAGCGACGTACGCCGTCATCTTGAGCGCGAGCGCGGTGCCGAGCACGGCGGGGGCGTTCCCGCCGGCGAGGTCGTACGCGAGCAGGGCGAGGGCGACGGTCGCGAGGCCGGTGCCCGTGAGGGCGACGACCTGGGCGAGGAAGAGGTGCCGGTACGTGCGGTCGCGCAGGACGGACAGCATGGGGACGCCCTCGGTCGGCGGGAGTGCGGTCCTCTCCACCGTAGCCGACGCGTGCACGTGTGCGCACATGTCGAGAGTGAGTTGTCTGGAACGGGCGGTGGCGCGCGTGCGCCGCTGCCCGAGCGCCACCCGCCGGCGCGCCTCAGTCGTGCCAGGGCTCCCCCGTGACGACGTGGTCGGCGCGGTTCAGGGCCTCGACGACCAGGCGCTTCAGGTGACCGTCCGGCAGGGTGTAGACCACGCGCCGGCCGTCCTTCCGTGCCTGGACCAGGCCGCCGAGCCTCAGTTTGGCCAGGTGCTGGCTGACCGCCGGCCGCGCGGCCCCGCACGCCTCCGTCAGCGCGCCGACGTCGGCCTCGCCCCGGGTCAGCACCCACAGCAACTGCAGCCGGGTCGGGTCGCTGAGCAGCCCGAACACCTCGGCCGCCGCCGCGAGCTGCGGCGCCCCGGGCGTCCGTGGGTGAACGGGGGACTCGGCCTTGTCACGTACGGGATCCGCCATGCGCCCATCGTAGGGAGGCCGGCGGGGCGGGTTCAGCGCGTGGGGGCGGGGACGGCCACGGGGACCGGGGTGGGGGTGTGGCCGTGGGTGCGGAAGGGGACGCCGAGGCGGCCCGCCACCTCTGCCGGCGTCTGCGGGCAGAAGAAGTACCAGCGCAGGCGGGTGAGCGCGCCGTCGGCGGTCTCGGCGCGCAGGACGTCCTCCACCGCCTCGGGGCCGGAGCCGTCGGCCGGGAGGGCCCACATGAGGATCAGCGCCTCCCCGTCCATGTCGCGCACTTCCGCGCGCCAGCGGACGGGCGTCTCCCGGTGCAGCGTGTGGTGCGGCGAGCCGGCGGCGATCCGCTCGCGCCCGACCTCGTGGGCGACGCCGATCACCTCGCTCACCGCGTCCTCGGCGAAGAGCCCGGCGAAACCGGCCAGGTCGGAGGCGCTGAACGCCGCCGCGAGCGCGTCGAGCGTGGCGCGGTCGGGCGCGGTGCGCCGGGCGAGGGCGGCAGCCCTGCCGGGGTCGGCGAGCCGTCCCCGGCCGCGGTGCAGGGCGGCCTTGACCGCGCCTTCCGTGGTGCCCGGCATCGCGGCGATCTCCTTGAGGGACAGGTCGAAGACGTCCTTGAGCACGACCGCGGCCCGTTCCTGCGGCGCCGGCAGCGTCGCCACCTCGGCGAGCGCGTCCCGCACCTCGACGGGGTCGGCGACGGACGGTGCGGCGCGCTCGGTCGGCGCCGGCGGCAGTAGAGCGGGGCGGCGCGCCTGGTCGAGGTAGGCGTTGGTCGCGATGCGTACGAGCCAGGCGATCGGCCGCTCGACCGCCTGGTGCGACTCCGCCGCCCGCGCGAAGGCCCGCGCCGGCGTCTCCTGCGCCAGGTCCTCCGCGTCCCAGACGCTGCCGGTCAGCCGTCGGCAGTACCGGAACAGCTCGCCCCGCAGCGGCTCCAGAGCGGCCAGAAACGCATGCCGGGCCTCCCGGGCCGTGTCCAGGAGGGACTGGGGGAGGACATCGGGAGTGGGGGCCGGGGCGGATGCGGGGGCTGGGCTGGTCGGGGCCGGGCGGGTCGTCATGGCGGGGGTC
>JOFO01000072.1 GCA_000721275.1 Microtetraspora glauca
ACCGAAGCCACCACCGGCACCCTCACCCTCACCACCCACTCCGGCTCCATCACCGTCGGCGCCGCCCGCGGCACCGCCGCCACCCTCGACGCCGGCACCTCCTACGGCCGCGTCCACAACACCCTCCAGAACGCCAAGGGCACCGCCGCCGACCTCACCATCCACGCCACCACCTCCCACGGCGACATCACCGCCCACGCCAACTGACCCCCGAGGTGTGGAACGGAACCGGCGACGACCGGGGAAGCCGGGGCTCCCTGGCTTCCCCCCTTGCAGACGGGGCGGGAAGGTGCGGGTGCACTGCCGAATCGCTGCCCCATCCGCACTGGTCGTCGGGAAGGGGACGTCGTTGGGCCGGGCGCCGGGGTAAACCCACGGCGCCCGGACTCTTGCCGGTGGCGAGGGCGTCCCGGTGGCCGTCCCCGTCGGTCCGCTGTCGGCGGTGATCGTGTCGTACACCTGGCAACTGCCGTCTCCCTACGCCTCCTGCGACGCGCAGCTGTTTCCGCATCGACACCGCGATCACGCTTCCCGGCCACGTGTGCCCATCGCATCGGCAGAAGATCCGATCACGAACGTCGCCGTCACCGCAGACGACGGGCGTGCAGCATTCGGACTTGCTGGGTCGCCTCCTGCTCCCGCTTCATGGCGCTCCACCATCGTTTCGACTCCCGCACTGCGTACCCGCTGAGCGCCGTAGGACTGCCTGACACCTGCGCGGGGACGATCACATCGACATCCCCCAGTGGTACGGCACACGGAGGGCTGCTTCTGACGAGCGCCGCGCCTGGCTCGTGGGGGAGAATGCTCGCGGACACGACCCTAGGTCTCGACCCGGACTCCGGAATCGTCTACGTCCTTGGCGACGGCCCGACCGGCAAATTCCCCAGCCCCTCACCCTGACGACGAATTTCTCGTCCGTGCCCTCACTCGGTTCGCCGCTGACCGCGAGTCACCGGGCACGCCGCCTTCGATGAGGTCATCGACGGCATCTGGTAGCGCTGAGGACCGTGGTTCGGAGCCGGAAAACGTCCAGCTGATCTCGGGACAGGCAGGCATCATGTCGTAGTGATCGGCTTCGAAATCGAGAATCCTTGGACACCCGCCCACCAGGCGGTGGAGTCCAGCGAACCCGCCACGCTCACGCGCCTCCTCGACGAGGGGGCGGACGCCGACGAGGTCTGCTGCGGGATGACCTTGCTGATGCACGCCATCGACCTGGAAGGGGACGCGGCGCGGCAATCGGGGGAGCCGATCGACAGTGCTCTCACCGCGATCCTCCTTGCCTACGGTGCCGATCCCGCGACAGAGATCAACGGCATGACGGCCCACGACCTGGCCCGCTCGTACGATCACGGCATGGCGCTCAGGCTGCTGGATCGGTTCAGCAACCGCCGGACCAAGCTGAAAGACCGACTCAGAAGTGTCCGCCGACGGTAGCTTCGGCGGCCGATGATCGGGCCAGACAGTTCCTGGGCGGCCGAGGTCCGGGACATGGAAGTGGAGTGAGGCGGGCGCGAACTGCGCGATCATCAGCGCGGACGCGGCCAACCTGCTCGCGCGAGCCCCGCACGCTGGGGCGGTCGACGGCGGGGGCCCTCTTCGGGGCCCGTCGAGGAAATCGGGCTGCATTCGGGTGGGGTGGCCCGGCAGCATGGCGGGATGCCAGATCTGCTGTGGGACGACGTCCGGGACTTCTTCGACCCTGACCTGATGGGGTCGTTGCCGGACGCGCGTGTCGCAGACACCTCGATCGAGGATTGGCAGGCGGTGCTCGATCTGGTGCGGTCCCAAGGCTGGTCGTGCGAGTACTCCGAGGACGGCATCGCGGTTCGGCTGCCGCGAGCTGTGGACATGCTGGTCCGCAGCGAGAGCGTCGACGCAGTGTTGAGGGTCTGGCCTGCCGCTGGATTCTGCGTGACCTTCCGAGCGTATGAGGTCGGCTCGATCGACTTCGATGTCGATCTGCGGGAGCTGCGCGGCCAGGTCGGTGTGAATCGGCTGTGCCGCTTGCTGGGGGCGATCGGACGCCGTCTCGGCAAGTCGGTGATGTTGACTCTCGAGTCTGACCCGCTGCACCCAGTACTGGGGTTCGATGCCGAGGCCGACCGTGTGGTGCTGCTGGCGGAGAGCATGGGTGGGGCGGGTTCCCCGGATTGAGCTTCTTGGCGCAATAGATCGGGAACGGGGCAGGGCGCTGAGCGCGGCCTACGCGGCTGACACGTGCACATCGCCAGTGCCCATCACGATGCCCTTACGCGTCGTGCTGTCCCGGCCTCGCCGACGTGGCACCAGCCGCCGGCATCCGCGATACGAAGAGCCCCCAGCGCGCTGGCGGTCCTCCCCCTCTCAGCGGTCGACCGCTGCCTCCGGCCCGATGCCCCGGGTCACGCCGGAGGCAGCCATGCCGGACGGGAGACCGGACGCCCCTTTGCGAGGCCACGGAAGCGGTCACGAATGGCCACCGTCGGTCGGAGATGATCGCGGACTGCAGCGACGCCCCGGCCGCTGAACCGCATCCCGGGGTTGCGAACCGGCTCCAGGCGGCGCCGGCTACCGCCGTTCCCACTCGGTCCGGGTGAGTGCGTACTCGAGTTCACCGTGTTCGGATCCCTCGATCGCTTCGGGCCAGTCCCCGGTGAAGTTGCGGAGGAAGGACAGGCCGGACTTCACCATGACGCGGCGGGAGCGGGTGTTGACCGCCATCGTGTTCGCCGTGACCCGCTCGACCGCCAGGTCCGTGAACCCCTTGTGGATCAGGGCCCGGGACCCCTCGGTGGCGTAGCCGTGCCCCCAGGCCGACCGGTTCAAGCGGTAGCCGAGCTCGACCACGGCGCCGCTGTGCTCGTCCAACGGCCGGAACTCGAACCAGCCCAGGAACGTGCCGCTTTCCTCCTCCGCGGCCCAATAGCCGCGGGTCCCCCAGCACGGGTAGTCGTGCAGGAGCCGCGGCAGCACCCGTGTCTCGATCGCCTCGCGGCTGGTGGGTCGGCCGCCGTTGATGAAGCGCATGACCTCGGGGTCGCTGTCCAGGGCCAGCAGGTGGTCGGCGTCGGCCGTCGTGAACGCGCGCAGCACGAGCCGGTCGGTCTCCAGGAAGGTGGACATGCCGCGATCTTCGCCATGCGCTGGAGTGCCCGCCACCGGTTTTCCGGTGGCGGGCGGAGGGGCGGCGGTGATCACCACACCGTTACGGCGACGCACCGCACGCCGCTGGGCCCGCTGTGCGGCGGCACTGCGACGGGCATGGTCCCGCCGTGCCGAACGCTGGGAACTAAGCGGTCCAGACGGTGCCGCGGGCCTCGTACTCCAGCATGGCCTCCAGGCCGAGCGCCGCGTCGACGCCCAGTTCGCGGCGTACGAGCCACAAGGCGAGGTCCAGGCCGGAGGTGACGCCGCCGGCCGTCACCAGGTCGCCGTCGTCGACGACCCGTGCCTTCTTCAGTACGCCGCCCTGCGCCGCGAGGTCCGCCTGGGCCCGGTGATGGGTGGTGCAGGGGCGGCCGCGGGTGAGACCGGCCGCGGACAGGAGCATCACACCGGTGCACAGGCCGGCGACGGTCAACCCCGGGCGACGGGCGTCCGCCAGAGCGCGGGGCAGGGCGCCCCGGCGGATCTCGGCCCAGACCCCAGGGTCGTCGCGGCGGGCGTATCCGCCCCCGGGCACGACGAGGAGGTCGGCCTGATCCGGGTCCCAGGGGTGGTCGGCGCGGAGCCTGGTGCCGAAGGCGGCGGTGATCGTCCTCGGGCCGTCGAGGGCGACGTAACGCACGTCGACGTCGCGTTCGGTGAAGTGGTCGGAGGCCGCGAGCACTTCGTAGGGCGCGGCGAGGTCGAGTTCCTCGACGCCTTCGAACAGGACGACCTGGACGCGCAGCGGCGCGCGGGGTCCGGTCCCGGAAGGCGTGGCGGTCGCGGCCGCAGGGGAGGCGCCGACTGCGGCCGTGGAAGCCTGCGCTGTGGCTGCGGGGGCGCCGGCCGCGAAGCCGGCGGCGCCGAGGGCGGTCGCCGTGCGCAGCAGGGTACGTCGGTTCACGTGGTTCTCCTGGTGGTCGTCGTCGACGCGGGTCCGGCGGTCAGGGGGCGGGGGCGAGCGGTTCGTCGGCGAGGTAGGGCGGGGCGGGGTCGTACTGGATCTCGCGACGTACGGCCCGGGCATGCTCGCGGCCGTGCAGGCGCCCCACGAGCCACAGCGCGCTGTCGATGCCCGCGGACACCCCCTGGTTGGTGAGCAGCCGTCCGTCCACGACGTACCGGGCGTCCGATACGACGGTGACGTCGCCGCGGGCCGCCAGCGCCTCCTCGTACCGCCAGTGGGTGGCGACCCGGCGGCCACGCGCCGGGCCGGCCGCGTGCAGGAGGAAGGCGCCGGTGCACACGCCGACGACCCATGCGGCTCGCGCGGCCTGGGCGTCGATCCATGTGGTGACGTACGGGTTGTGCGGCTCGGTCTCGCGGGCGCCGGATCCTCCGGGGACCAGCAGCACGTCGAGCGGGGGGTGGTCGTCCAGGGTGTGGTCGGGCAGGACGCGCATCCCCTTGGCGCAGTGGACGGGGTCGGGGCGTTCGGCGAGGAGCAGGGCTCGGTCAGCGCCCTTCCGCAGCGCTGCGGAGGTGGTGAAGACCTCCCAGGGGCCGGCGAAGTCGAGTTCTTCGGCGGTGTCGAAGAGGAGGATGCCGTAGGTGGTCATGGAGGGAGCCGTTCGTGTGTCGGGTGCGGTGTGCACCGCGGGAGGGGGAGGGACCAGGGAGGGAGGGGGAGCGGCGACATCGTTACGGGACGGCTTGCGCGGTGCCGGTCATGCGGAGCCGGCCACGCGCAACCCCGCCGCACGGAACCCGACCCGCGTAACCGGTCAACCGGTCACGCGGAAACCGCCGTACGGACCCGGTGGCACGAGACCCGCCCCCCCGGAACCGGCCACGGAAAACCGGTCACGCCGTGTTCACGACCCCCCGGCGCTCGTACTCGAGGACTTCCTCGGCGAGCAGGGCCGCGTCGGGTCCGAAGAACCGCTCGATCAGCCAGATCCCCAGGTCGATGCCGGAGGTGACCCCTCCGCAGGTGACGAGGTCGCCGTCGTCGACGACGCGGCCGGCGACCACGTGTCCACCCTGGGCCCGGACGTCCTCCTGGGCGATGTGGTGGGTGGTGCAGCGGCGTCCGCGCGTCAGGCCGGCGGCGGACAGCAGCAGGGTGCCGGTGCACACCGCGCCCATGACGAGACCGTCCCGCCGGGCGGCGGCGAGCGCCCGGGGCAGGACGCCGCGCTGGATTTCCCGCTGGACGCCGGAACCTTCGCCGTAACCCCCGCCGGGAACGACGATGACGTCGGCCGAACGAGGCGACCAGACGTCCCGGCAGACGATCTCCATCCCGGAGGAGGTCGTCACCCGTCGGGTTCCGTCCACTGTGACGAAGGACTGCACGACCTGTTCCTCGCCGGCGATGCCGAACACCTCGATGTGGCCGGCGAAGTCCTGCTCCTCCACGCCGTCGTAGAGGACGGTGTGGACGCGCAAGGGGCGCTCGGGGCGCTCGGGACGCTCAGGGCGCGGGCGCGGGGGTGCGGTCGGGGAAGACAAGGGGCCTCCAGAGGGACCTGGGTATGTGTGCCTCGCGGGCCGGGCTTGCCCTGAGGCGGGGACGCGATCAGTCTTCCGACGGTCACCTGCCGACGACACCGGCACGAGTGCCCCTGACGCGCAAGATGCGGCCAACCAGACCTCCAGTCCCGGGACTTCGTCAGCGTCGGAAGGTCGACCTGTACGCCGACGGAGTCGTCCCGACCTGCCGGACGAAGTGATGACGGAGGGTTTCGACCGCCCCGAATCCTGTGGCCTCCGCGATCCGCGCGAGGGGCAACTGCGTGGTCTCCAGGAGCTCTCGGGCCCGCTGGACGCGCTGCGCGAGCAGCCAGCGCAGCGGCGTGGTGCCCGTCTGGGCGCGGAAGTGCCGCGCCAGGCTGCGCCGGCTCATCATCGCGTGCGCCGCGATGTCGGCGATGGACAACGGTTCGCCCAGCTTCCGGCGCATCCACTGCAGCGTCTCGCCCAGATCGGCGGAGTCAACCTCGGGCGTGCGGTACTCGATGAACTGGGCTTGTCCGCCGGTGCGTTGAGGTGGCATCACCAGCATCCGCGCCGCGCTCGCCGCGACTGCCGCACCGTGGTCGCGGCGTACCAGGTGCAGACACAGGTCCAGCCCCGCGGCGATCCCGGCCGACGTGAGCACCTGCCCCTCGTCCACGTACAGCACGGAAGGATCGACGTCGACGCCAGGGAACCGTTCGGCCAGTGCGTCGGCGAACCGCCAGTGCGTCGTCGCCCGACGCCCTTCGAGCAGCCCGGCGTGCGCGAGCGCGAATGCGCCGGTGCAGATCGACGCGATACGCGCTCCGCCCTCCGCCGCCGCCCTCAGGAGCCGTAACGCACGGGGATCCGGGGCGAGTTCTGCCGGAACGCCGGGCACGATGACCGTGTCCGCGCCGAGAACGTCCTCCCAGCCGTACGACGAGGAGACCCGGAATGGCGCCGTGGGCCCGGCCGTCGCCGCCGTGTCCCGATCGACACAGACGCGGAGTTCGTAGGCAGGCAAGCCGCCGGGACCGGAGACGAGCGCGAACACCTGGCAGGGGATGGCGAGATCGAAGGCCGACACCCCGTCGAGCGCGAGAACCGCAACGATGTGCATACGCCCGAGGCTACGCATCCCGCGCACGCCGCGGCGTCGCCCCACGAGAGGGCCGCCGCGGCACTCGTGGACCTGGATTCGGTGCGTGGCTGACGCCTCTGCCTGCCTGCCCCTCCCCACGGCTGGGAACGCGAGACGGGTACGCATCCCCTCCGGCGTCCGCGACGGTTACCGGCGGACACCGTCGCCCCAGCCGAAACCGCCTCCGGACCGCTTCCCCACGCTCCGGAGGCACCGCATCGCATCGCATTGCGGCCAGGAGCCCGCACCCAACCCGGACGCCCGCACCCAACCCGGACGCCCGCACCCACCCCGGACGCCGGCACCCGCGCCGGACGCCGGTACCCGCCCCCGGAGGGAGCGGAGCTAGATGCGGGAATTGCGCAGCGACTGCCACGCCGCGCCGGCGAGCGCCCGCGTCGACCGGGGGACCGACAGGTGCTCGTGCTTGCGGTACAGCTCCCAGTTGTACTTGATCAAGGACGCCTTGTTGGAGGACAGGGAGTTCGCCTGCTGCGCCCGGTACACGGCGAGCGGCTCGGCCAGGCCGCGGGCGTCCGCGCCGTCCCGCATGATCGACAGCCACAGGGCGTAGTCCTGGCGCTTGCGCATCTCCGGCATCAGCCGCGTGCCCAGCACCCTGCGGTCGTACATGGCGGTGAGGGCGCCGATGTAGTCCCGCACCAGCATCGCGCGGTAGTCCACGTGCCCGCGCGCGCGGATCACGCGCCCGTTCGGGACCCAGTCGACGCTCTCGCCGGCGTGGTCGGCGTCCATCTTGTAGTACGAGGTGAACGTCAGGGGGGCGGTGCCCTCGGCCGCGAACGCGAGCTGCTTCTCGGTCTTCTCCGGGAGCCACATGTCGTCGCTGTCGAGGAAGGCGATGTAGTCGCCGCGGGCCCGTTCGATCGCCAGGTTGCGGGCCCGGCCCGCGCCGCCCTGCTCGGGCGCCCGCTGCGGCAGAACGCGCTCGTCCTGCTCGGCGAACTGGCGCAGCAGGTCCATGGAGCCGTCGGTCGACTGGTCGTCGGTGACCAGCAGCTCCAGGTCGGTGTGGGTCTGGGTGAGTACGGACCGGACAGCCGCGCCGAGCGTGGCCGCCGAGTTGTACACGGGCATCACGACGGACACCAGGGGCACAGCACATCTCCTCGCCGGACAGAAACATCGTTCGGTCCATTCAAGCATCGGATTCGAGCATGATCTGCCACGCCCGTGGTCGTCGCTGGTCAGGAGGAGGGAAGAAGAGGCGGCCCCGGCGCTACATCCTGGCCCGGCGGCGATCAGGAGCCGGAGGCGGGACGGCGTGGGGAGGGGACGGTGCCCAGGAGGTCCCACAGAGGGGTGGAGCCGGCGGCCCACTGGGCGAGCAGGTGGCGATCGACGAGGTGCAGTCGTTGGGAGCGGGCGAAGGCGGTGGCTTTGTCCGTGAAGCGACCGTTGGTGACCAGCACGACGACATCGCCGTTGTGGACGGGGCGGCCGGTGCCGTTGAGGACGTGCAGGTCCGGGGTGCCGACCGCGGAGCCGGCCCATCCGGCCCGCCGGTGTTTGCACTGGATCACCCACAGCCGGCCGAAGGGGTCCGTGGCCTTCACGTCGGCGCCGTTGTCGCCGGCCCCGCCGACCCGGACCGCCTCGGGGCAGCCGTCGCGGCGCATCAGGTCCCGTACCGCTTCCTCGAACTGCCGATGGTGCAGGGCGTCGATCTGCGGCATCGCGTAGCGCAGCCCCCGCTCCCGGACCCGGTTCCAGCGGGCGGCCTCCCGGCGCCGGTGAACCCACACCCCGCCCGCCACCGCCGCGAGCGCCAGCAGCACGCACGGCACCCAGGGATGCGCGGCCAGCCACCGCAGCGCTCCGACGGCCAGGCTCCACACCACGGCGAGCGCCAGGAGGAGCAGACCGACCTGCTCCCCACCCGCAGCCTTCCTGCGGCGAGGCATGCGGCGGTAGGAAGCCGGGCGGCGGCGCGGTGCGGGCCGGCGTCGGGCAGCGTGAGTCGTACGCCGTCGGCGCGGGGCGGGGGAGCGGCGCGTGCCCGCCCGAGGCCGGCGGCTCATACGCCGACCTGCGAGACGCCGCTCACCAGCTGCTTGATCACGTCGAAGAGGCCCTGCCCCAGCGGGGTCGGCGCGATGACGATGCCCAGAGCGAGGACGAAGAGCGCGGTGTTGCGTTCCTCGACGCGGCTTCTGGCCTGCGTCCTGCGACGCAACCGCATCACCACGATGACCACGAGCAGCACTGCCACGTTGATCGTCATCATGCGATATCCGCCCCCACCCCGACCGCGCTTTCTGCGGTGTTCTCGGCCGCCATCTGAGGGGGCCGGGGAACAGTGCAGCCGATCAGGCGACCGGAGCGCAGCAGGTCGGCGGACGTTGGCGGAACCGTGCCGGACGCTGTCCGATTCCGGCTCGGATATCCGTTCCGTTCCCGCAGATGAATCCGGTGTGGGGCCCAGCGGCGTCAGCGGGGCTTGCGCGCTCTCGCCCGCTTCCACAGCCCCAGCCCATCCGTCCGTCCCCGGCACTGATGACGTGACGGGCGCCGTCACGACATCAGCTCCGCCGAAGCACCGTGCGGCGGCACCAGTCGCCCGTAACGTGAGGTCGCATGACTGCGCTGATCATCGGTGGCAGCGGCTTCCTGGGCACCGAGCTGGTACGCCAGGCGGTCTCCGCGGGCTGCCGCCCGGCCGCCACGTTCCACTCCCGCACCGGCGACCACGAGGGCGCGGCATGGCACCGCCTCGACCTCCGAGCCCCCTCCCGCCTGGAGCAGGTCCTGGACACGGTGGCCCCAAGCACGGTGATCAACGCGACGAGTGGCGGAGCGGACTGGGAGGTCACCGCCGAGGGCGCCATCCGCCTCGCCCAGGCCACGGCCGAACGCGGCATCCGCCTGGTGCACGTCTCCAGCGACGCGATCTTCTCCGGTAGGGGCCGCCACTGGTACGACGAGTCCTGCCTCCCGGATCCGCTCACCCCGTACGGTGCCGCGAAGGCGACCGCCGAGACGGCCGTACGCCTCCTGTGCCCCGGGGCGGCCGTCGCCCGCACCTCGCTGATCATCGGCGAGGGCGGGTCCGAGCACGAGCGGCTGGTGCACGCGCTGGCCGCCGGCGCGCGACAGGGAGCCCTGTTCACGGACGACGTACGCTGCCCCGTTCACGTGAGGGACCTGGCCGCCGCCCTGTGGGAGATCACCCGCTCCGGCGCCGCCGGCGTCTTCCACCTCGCCGGTCCCGACGCCGTGAGCCGTCACGAGCTCGGCGAGCTCATTGCCCGCCGGGACGGCCTCGACCCGGCCCGGCTGCCCTCCGCCCGCCGCTCCGACACGGACCTGCCCGGCGGGCTCGACGTACGACTCGACAGCAGCGCCACCCAGCAGAGGCTGCACACCCGCCTCCGCGGCGCCCACGAGTTCCTGAGCGGGAACGGCGTGGGTCCGCCGTGACGGACACGCCCTCCAACTCTGCACCCAGCGCGCCGAATGCGCTTTGGGTCCCCCGGCCCCCAGGTTGAGCGACATGCCATATCTGCGTTTCACGGGTCACCGGGTGCTGTGTTCACCAGATCCCGTGCTCCAGTTCCTCAAGCGCGATGTTCCACGGCGAATCCTCATCGGTGAAGGGCGTGGGATCGAAGGCCCCCACCACCTGTGTGAAACGTGCTGAGACTTCCCCCGGGGCCATTCCCTCGTCGTAATCCCTCTCAAGCTTGCGGAACTCGATGAGCGTAAACAGCAGAGAATCCATATTCCGATGGAGTTCGGCATACCCGACCTGTCCTCCAGGGAATGCGTAGATTTTTCCGGATGCAGGATCCAACGCCACAAGTGACTCGAAAAGGTAGCCGATCGCCCACCACCTCCGGCTCTCTGGCGGGCAGGGAACGCCATGATGGTCGAACAGCCTTTCCAGGGCGACGGAATCCCTATCCATCGGATACGGGTACGGCACCGACTCCCGGGAAGTGAAGACCTCTGAGTGCGGAAGTCCTACCACGCTCAACAGGACGGCCGAGCGCGGCTCGAGACATCTCGCGAGAACCTGGGGAACGTAGGTGATGTTCTCCAGGCCGTAGGCTGCGGCCATTCGACAGGAAAAAGCGAAGATGTCCAGCGGTGGACCTTCCGCTGGCGTCGGTTCGCGCTCATCCGCACGTGCCATCACTGATCTCCTCGAAAAGTCTTGGGCGTCTCCGCTCCTCGTCGGCGAACGGGGCGGGGTCGCTAGCAGTGATCTTCCGATGCATGCGGGTGACGACGGTAGCGCGTGCCGCGTTCTCGTCACGGCCGCTTACCCGGTAACCCGACTTGCCTGGTTCCAGCGGCATAAGCGCGTGGAGGGGGACGAGACGTCGGCGCGCATGGGGCGAGCTTTCCGTTCTCCCTCGGGGAAGGCGCAGAGCACGCTGGTCTCAGGAGCCGGCACGACCGTGGCCTACACGAACCCGCCGATGACTCGGTCGGCATCGCTTCTTCTGGCCCTCTGGAGGCCACGGGCGGAGCGGGGCACTCAAGAGCCGGCCTGCCGCCGGCGGTCGACGGGTTCGGTCCGCTCGCGGCGGCTCCACCCAGGGCCGGGGGCAGGACGAGGGGGAGCCTCGCGCCCCCTGCGCCCGGCACGCCCAGGACGAACCCATCGTGCGCGAGCGCTGCGGCCGGCGCTGGTACGACAGACGAAAGCGTGCTCGCGGGCCGGTCAGGGGCGCCGCTGCCGGCGTCGCAGCGGCGCGGCTTCTCGTACTCCTCGCTCGTCCGAACCGAGAGGAGACCGCAAGCGAAAGGGGGTTGCCCCGGCGCCAACAGCCGTCCTGCACCCGCTCCGCCAGACTGAGGGCCTCGCGCCTCATCCCGGCACAGGTCCGACCCAGTGGTACGTTCCCGAGCCATGACCGACAGCGTGTACGTGGGCAACGCAGGCGCGGACGCGGCTCTCGACCGGGGATGGCTGCTGGGCCACTTCAAGGACGCCTCCGATCCCCGGCACAGCGAGGCCGTGGAGATCAAGTGGGGCGTCCATCCTGCGGGCGACGAGCGGGCCGGATGGGTGAAGGGCGAGGAGCGTACGGCCCTGCTGGTGCTCATCCGGGGGTGCTTCCGGGTCGAGTTGCCCGGGCGCACCGTCCGTTTGGAGCGCGAGGGCGACTACGTGGTGTGGGGGAGGGGCGTCGACCACTCCTGGTTCGCCGAGGAGGAGTCCGTGGTCGTGACGGTCCGCTGGCCTTCCGTGCCGGGATACGCGGTTCCTCGGGATGGTGAGGGCGCCGCTGCCGTGCCGGCCTGACGGTCGCTGCCCGCTGCCCGGCACTCTGCGACATGCCCCCGCCCGCCCCCCCGAACAAGGACCTCCCGAGCAGGGGGATGCCCCTGGACGAGGGGGGAGGGGAGGACTCAGCGCGCGAAGCCGTAGTCCAGCAGCTTCTTGACGTCCGACGCGCGGTTCGCCTCGCTCGGTGCGGCGAGGACCGTACCGATGACCGTCTTGCTGCCACGGGTCGCCGCGAAGACGAGGCAGTACTTGGCCTGCTGGCCCGAGCCGGTCTTCACGCCGATCGCGCCGCTGTAGGTGCTCAGCAGCTTGTTCGTGTTGGTCCAGGACATGTTCCGGTAACCGCCGGTCTTGGTGGTGACCTTCTGCGTCGTGGACTTGGTCTTGACGATGGTGCGGAACGTGCTGTTCTTCATCGCGCTGCTCGCGATCTTCGTCAGGTCGCGAGGCGTCGAGTAGTTGGTCCCGTTGCTGATCCCGTCGAACGAGTCGAAGTGCGTGTTGCGCAGCCCCATGCGCCGCGCCTCGTCGTTCATCTTCCCGATGAACGACTTCACCCGGGCCGCCCTGGTCGAACCGGTGCCGAACTTGTCGGCCAGCGCATAGGCGGCGTCGCAACCCGACGGCAGCATCAGGCCGTAGAGCAGCTGCCGGACCGTCACCTTGTCGCCGACGATGAGCCGGGCCGAGGAGGCGTTCTTGGAGACGATGTAGTCGCTGTACGCCTTCTGGATCGTGACCTTCGCGTCGAGGTTCAGGCCTTTCTGGGCGAGTACCACCTTCGCCGTCATGATCTTGGTGGTGGAGCCGGTGGCCCGGCGGGTGTCCGCGCCCTTCCCGAACAACGCGGCACCCGTGCCGTTGTTCATGACGAACCCGCCCGGAGCGGTGATGGACGGCGCCGGCGGCGCCGCGGCCTGCGCCTGGCTCGCGGAGAAGCCTCCGGCCAGAAGAGCCGAGGTCGTGACCACGACCGTCACGGCCCGGCGTACCCGCAGTGGAGTGGATATCAAAGTGCTCTGCCCTCGATAGGAGTTGACGTCGCCGAGGAGGCGTTCGTACGGCCCTCGCGCAGAGAAGATGCGCGAGCGACCCGGAGGGATGCACGGAGAAACGTGTCCTCCCTCTCATTTCGAACGACAGCGCGAGCGGCGATCGCCGGGGCCCGTGCCGAGCCGGCCGCCACCGCAGGTGGTGCGCTGCGATGTCCGTCCGGCGGCACGGCTGCCTTCCTCCTGTGCTCGGCCGCGTCCTGAGAACACCGCGCGGACCGAATGAGGTTGCCTGCGCCTGCGTCGTCAGCCCGCCACGAGAGCGCCCAGGCGCCTGATCGCCACGTTCGCCGACCGGCGCCCTCGCCCACTCAGGTCCTTGTCTACCGCGGCGAGAACCTCATCAGCTATCGCCCCCGACCAAACAGGCGCATCAACCACCCGCATGCTCCCGGGAAACTCGCGGCCGGCCCCCACGGACCAGCTCAACTCCCCGACCACCGCATCCCAGGACTCGTCATCGCTGAAGTCGGTCCTGATGACGAGAGCGTCGGACATGTCGCGGCCGACGATCTCAGGCAGTTCTCGCACAGGGCCCTCCGGCATCGTCATGCCCAGGACGTTCCCACGTCGCACTGACACCAGCTCAGCCCCAGCGCCCTCGAACTGTTCCGGAAGAGACGCTCCAGGCCGTGCGTCGGTGGTCGGTCTCGAGCGGTGAGTGATCACGGTTCGCTCGGCCGTGGCGAGCGCCATGTACGTTTGCGGACCGGTGTCGCTTGGCGCGATGTTCCGGCCGAGACCGTGGGCTGCTCCGGCGTGACGGCCTGGCGCCGGCCGCGGGAGTGGACGGAGGCTGGTGTCTGGCCGCGTTTGCACGCCGCCCTACTGACCGAGCTATGCAACAGCGGGGGGTGGATCACGTCGGATCCCCGCCTGCCGACCGTGCCCGTCCCGGCTTCACGCACCATCTGATCGTCGATCAAAGCACCCGGCTCGCCGTCACACTCCGGCGGCAACCGCCACGACGTCACCCAGCTCCTGCCGCTGAGGCGGCGTCCCAGCGATTCGGAGTCTACGAGGCCGTCCCCGCCGCAACCCCTGGCGCGGGTGCAGGCCGATCGGCGCTGCTACGGCTGCGACTGGATGGTCGAGCGCGGCCTTCGTCTGGCTGCACCAGTTCAAGCGGATCCGCCGCATCCGCTACGAACGACGCGCAGGTATCCATCAGGACCTGCTCGAACCGGCCTGCGGTCTCGTACGCCTGCGCCGCCTCCGAACCGATTGCGAAAGATCACCTTGCGAGCCGTCCTCAGGTGAGGTCGAAGGTGATGCTTCCGAAGCCGTCCCAGTCCGGCGCCTCCGTGAGCGTGAGGGCTCCATCCTCTGCCTCGACGACGCGCACCGTGATCCTTCCGCGGTCCTCACCGGGAAACGCTAGGGAGAAATGGGGATCCATCTCCATGAGGAAGTCCCACTCCTCGCGATGGGGCGCGTCAAGGGCGTTGACATGCCGACCGGTTGCCCGCCATTGGCCGACCGCGTCGACAGCGACGGTGATGTCGATGTCGTACGTCTCAAGACAGATCTGCTGATTTGCCCACCATTCGAGGCGGCCCTGACCCATGAATCGATGCATGAGCACACTGTGCCCGGTCAAGCCTAAACGGCCGCCGGGCTGACCAATGTTCTGCTCGCACGGTGTCTGTCGGGCGCTGGTACTGCTCGACGCCATCCCGACGCGGACGCTCCCACCCACTCCTTCGTCTCGGACTCGCGCGGAGGCCTCGATCTGTCCCATGTGGACGACAGCTCTGATGACCAGTACGCCGTCGCGTTCGACCCGGGTGGGGTGCTCCTCTATGGTCCGATCACGAGCGTGACGCCACACCATGGCGCGAGCGGCCCCGCGTGCAGTGGCCCGGCCTTCTCGACGGGCCGCCCCGTCGCTCGCGCCCTATCCGGCGGAGCCGGGAGTTCCATTTCGACGGGTTCTTCGACGCGGCGGTGTGCGTGTGGCGCGAGAAGGATGCTGAGGCCGGCATGGCGCTGCGGTCAGGTCACGTTCGGCGACGGGGAGTCAGGCTGGAGCGCCTGGCTGTCGCCTCACAGACGGCGCCTCGGACGCGTACGTCAGCTGTGCCGAGAACTACCTTGAGCTGGCCATCGACTGTGACGCCGTAGTAGGAGCGATCCTGGCCCGGGAGCCGCTGAGACACAGGACGGTGACCTCGTTGAGCTCACGGCCCGGTTTCGCAGCAGTGGCTGCGCAGGTCCGCGGGCTCGGCTATGTCGACCAGGGGCAGCCCGCAGTCTGCCGCCATGGCCCGCCCCGCCCTACGCGCCACGACTGGCGTCCAACGACTCGTCCGGGTTCCACATGACGGGCATGGCGCCCACGGGTTCGAAGCGGATTCGTGGGTCGTTGCTCTGGACCAGGGCGATCAGGCGGCGGCGAAGGGCGGTGGCCTGGCGGGCCTGGTCGGCGACGATGTCCAGGACGTCCTGCGCGGCCTTGGGGCAGGCTGCGGTGAACCGGTCGTAGTCGGTGAAGGCGAGAACCAGCCCGGCGCCCTCGGGTGCGTCGTCGTACGCGCCGTAGCAGGCCACGTCGCCGAGGCAGTCGTTGAGGGCGTCCAGGTTGTGTCCGTAGTAGTCGGGGAAGTGCAGGGCCGCGGCGATGGCGCGGTGCATGTCGCGCTCCGTGTTCCAACGGCCGGCTTCCAGGCGGATCACGCGGAAGCCTCGGTCTTCGAGCCGATCAGTCGCCTGTCTGAGGAGACGCTTTCGCCAGAAGAGGGTGACGAAGGTGTTGATCATGTACTCGATGCCGGGGAGGCGGTTCGTCGCGGATGCCCGACCCGTTTCGTTCCGGTAGGCGTCGAGGAGGCGGAAGAACTCTTCGACGGGGGTGGAGCCGTCGGGTGTACTGCGTTCGATGTCGGCTGCCCAGCCGAGCGAGCCGGTGCCGTCCCGGCGTGCCCCGACCCACTGGCTGAAGGCTCCCCCGGGCCAGAAGTCGCAGGGGTCGTCGATGGAGTGCACGCCGAGGGCGACCTGGTAGCCGATCAGCATGGTCTGCAGATCGTGGAGTGAGCCGGCGCGCAGCCACATGCCGGGCCGCAGACGGACCTGGTCCAGGAAGTCGTACACGTCAACCGCGCAGTCCTGCCAGTGCTGAGCGGCGTCATGCGGGTGGTTCTCGGTCGGCATGTGCGGAGCCTACGGCTTGAGTGAGAGGGGGCGCATGGGTCGTTGTGGGACGGGCGCGAGGCGAGTGGGCGCGGTCGAGGGCGGGGCGTGTGAGGTGGTCCGTGTCGCTCGCCGCGCCCGCAGCCCCCTCGTGGGATACCCAGCCCGCCACGCGGGCGAGACGACGAGTGGGCGGTCCGCAACGAGGCGATCGTCCTCGTCGCCTCTCCCCCCACGTGGCGCCAGACGCGAACGGGGGCCGCGGTCACTCCCCGACCGTGTCGAGGAGGACCTGTGCCAGTTCGCGCGGCTGGGAGAACATCGGCCAGTGGCCGGTGTCCATCTCGACCAGCCGCCAGTGCTCGCTGAGCAGGAGCTTCGCCACGTCCTCGCTCGGCTCGGGGTCGCCGAGCGTGCACTTGACGTACGTTGCCGGCAGGTCGCTGAGCGGCCGTTCCAGCACGGCGGGTTCGGTCAGCGTGGCGCCCGGGTGCGGCGTCGCGCCGCGAACGATCCGCGCGATCTGCTGGTCGGAGAGACCGTGGCCCTCGAAGTGGGCCGCAGGCGCGACCGGCCAGAAGCCCTCGTTCTCGGCGATCGATGCCGTCACCGTCGCCCCGCCGTCCGGCCAGGAGGAGAGGAACGATTCGCCATCGGCCGGGACGCTGGAGTCGACGAAGACCACGCCTGCCAGCCGGTCGCCGATCCGCTCGGCCGCCTGCCCGACGGGGATGCCCGAGTAGCTGTGGCCCACCAGGACAACCTCACGCAGGTCCTGGCGCTCGACCTCATCGACGATGTCCTGAACGTGGGTCTGCTGCCCGGCCGGCACGCCTCGCTTCTCGGCGAGACCGGACAGCGTCAGCGGGTGGACGCCGTGGCCGGCCGCCCGCAGATGTGGCACGACCTCATCCCATGCCCATGAGCCGAGCCGCGCACCTGCAACCAACACGTAGTTCACCATGGCCGCACCCTAAGGGCTGTCCCGCAATGACCTGGAGACCCGGGTCGAGGCTCGAAAGGATGTGATGCCGTGCACGCAGCGTGTGTACGGTGCCGGAGTGATCGACTTTGATGGCGCTTGGTTGGGTGCGGAGGCCGCGCGGCGGTTGGCGGAGGCAGACTGCTGCGAGATAGCTCCAGGGCTCACGGAGGAAGAGTTCAGCCGGATCGAGGCGACCTATGAGCTCGAGTTCTCCCCGGAGCATCGTGCTTTTCTAGCAGCAGGGCTGCCGATCGCTTCACCTCCCGAGGAAGGCGCGACCTGGCAGCAGCCCTGGCCCGACTGGCGTCACGCTGATGAAGACGACCTGCGCCATCGGCTGGAGTGGCCGAGACGAGAAGTGCTGGGCGACGTCGCTCATGGCAGCTGGCATCCGGCCCTGGGAGCGCGTCCCACCTCCAAGGAAGAGGCTCTGGAGGTAGCCCGAGCGGTACTTGCACGAGCGCCACGACTCGTTCCCGTCTACGCGCACCGCTTCATACCCGCAGGTCGTGACACTCCGGGACATCCGGTCCTATCGGTGTGGGGGACCGACATCATCTGCTACGGCCACGATCTGGCCGACTACATCGACCGCGAGTTCGGCGAGGTCGACGAGGAAGCGCCCTGGAATCCGCAGGCATCCGTCCCGCTCTGGAAAGACTTTCTCGGGTGAGATTGCCCCGGCTGATGCCGATGTAAATGATCTCTGTCGTGCCTGGTGTGATCACGGCCTCGGAGCCGTCTTGGATAGTCCCGTTCACCGGTGTGGCTCCGCGCCAGTTCAACCAGGTGGTGCGTCCGCTGCGGCGCGAAGGCGCCGACATCGCTCGGCGCGGCCGGCCGTGGGGGATTCCACTGGGAGACCGGTTGCTCCTGGTGGCCGCGTACTGGCGCACCAACCTGACACTGCGCCAGCTCGCACCGCTTTTTGGCGTCTCGAAGTCCGCGGCCGGCCGCATCGTCGGTCACCTCGGCCCTCGGCTCGCGCTCAAGCGTCGCACACGGTTCCGCAAGGACACCGTGCTCATCGTGGACGGAACTCTGGTCCCCACCCGCGATCACACGGTGGCCGAGCGATCTAAGAACTACCGGTACTCCACCAATCACCAGGTCGTCATCGACGCCGATACCCGGCGCGTCGTCGTGGTCGGCCGGCCGTTGCCCGGCAACCACAACGACTGCAAGGCGTGGGCACTGTCCGGAGCCGAGGAGGCCGTCGGCCGCACCACCGTCATCGCCGCCGGCGGCTACCGGGGCACCGGCCTGGTGATTCCGCACCGTCGCGAGCGCGGGCAGAGCGAACTGCCGGCCTGGAAGGAAGAACACAACACTTCTCACCGTCAGGTCCGCGCCCGTGTCGAGCACGCATTCGCCCGCATGAAGACCTGGAAGATCCTCCGCGACTGCCGGTTGAAGGGCGACGGCGTCCATCACGCGATGAGCGGCATCGCCCGCCTGCACAACCTCGCACTCGACCGATAGGCGAGCCGAGCGGACAGCAGCCAATCACGGCCCTACTGACTCGAAGATCTTTACGGGACAGCCCTTAGCGAAGCGATTGAGCGGCTGCTCAAGGTGAACGTGCCCACCGCGACAACCGGCGCCGCCGCGCCGGCGAGTCGACGGGTCAGCCTGCGGTCGGTTACAGCTGCGGCTGCCAGATCGTGCTGCGCAGGTCCGAGCCCCTCACCAGCTGGATCCGCCACGGTTCGATTTGGATCACGTGGTACGCCGGGTCGTCCGGGCCGCCCCGCCAGTAGTGGGCCGGGTCGTAACCCACGCCCGGAGGGCCGCCCTTGAGGTAGAGGTCCCACGCGTGCCGGCGGTCGGTGTCGGTCTCGGCCCAGGTGGAGAGGGCGTCGACGTGGACGGCGTTCTGGCGGGGGTTCCAGTACGAGTACGTCGTGTACAGGCTGTGGGCCAGGTGCGCCGCCTTGACCGGGGTCTTGTACGCGGCCAGCCAGCCGACCGGGCGCCCGTCGACGACCTCCCAGACGGGGAGGAGCACTCTGGCACGCGGGCGGTTCGCGCGGTCGACCGTGATCATCGTGGCGTACTTGATGTCGCGGATGTACGCGAGGAAGGTGTCCTGGATGTCGGTGAACGCGTCGGTCTTGGTCGTGGGCACAGCGGGTGCTCCTTCACGGGTCGGCGGCGGCCGGGCTACTTCGCTGCGGTGAGTTCGGGCGACGGGTCGTGCTCCGCGGCGGCGGCATCGCCCCGGCCCCGCCGCACTCCGAAGGCGCTGACCAGCATCGCGCCCAGAGCCGCGGCGAGCGGCACCCACAGCGCGGCCTGGTAGCCGTCCAGGCGCGCGGCTGCCGTGTCCGACGCCGTGGCGGCGACGTTGACCGCGGCCGCCGCCGAGAGACCGAGAGCCGCGCCGAACTGGAACGCGGTGTACAGGAGCCCGCCGGCCAGCCCCTGCTCCTCCTCCTTGACGTCCTCCGCCGCGACGATCGTCAGCGGCCCGTACGTCAGCGCGAAGGACAGGCCGAGCAGCAGCAGGCTCGGCAGCATCGCGAGGTACGTCCAGTCGGCGCCGAGCGGCAGGAAGAGCGCGTACGCGAGGGAGGCGAGGACCAGACCGGCGAAGATCAGGCGGGCGTTGCCGAAGCGGTCCACCAGCTTGGGTACGACGGTCGGCGAGAGGATCGCGTCGACACCGATCACGATCATCGCGAAGCTGGTCTCCAGCGTGGACCAGCCGCGCAACTCCTGGAGGTAGAGCACGACCAGGAACTGGAAGCCGAAGAACCCGGCGGCGAAGAGCAGACCGGCGACGTTGGTCCGCAGCAGGGTCGCGCTGCGGAAGATGCCGAGCCGGACCAGGGGCGTGGCCGCGCGGCGTTCGACGACGACGAAGGCGGCGAGGGAGGCCAGGCCCGCGCCCAGCGTGACGACGGTCGAGACGAGAGACGCGTGGCTCACCCGCTCCACACCCAGGACCAGCAGCAGGATGGCCGCGGTGACGGTCAGGCCGCCGACCAGGTCCAGGCTCTGCCCGGTCCGGTCGGGCCGCGGCGACTTCGGTACGAAGACCAGCGCGCCGATCAGGATGAGCGCCGACAGGACCACCGGCGCGAAGAACACCCACCGCCAGTCGACCGACGCGAGCAGCCCGCCCACGACCAGGCCGATCGAGAACCCGCCGGCTGCCGTCCCGGAGTAGATGAGCAGGGCCTTGTTGCGGCGCGGGCCCTCCGCGAAGCCGGTGGTGATGACGGAGAGCCCGGCCGGGGTCATGAAGGCCGCCGCGACACCGGTGACGAACCGGGCGGTGATCAACTGCCATCCCTCGGAGGCCAGTCCGCCGAGCCCCGAGAACACCAGGAACACCGCGAGCCAGAACACGAACATCCGGCGCCGCCCGAAGAGGTCCGCCGCCCGGCCGCCGACCAGCATGAAACCGCCGTATCCGAGCACGTACGCGCTCATCACCCACTGCAGCGTGCCGGTGGACAGACCGAGGTCCGCGCGGATGGCGGGCATCGCCACGTTCAGCATCGCGACGTCGATGCCTTCCAGGAAGATCGCGCCGCACAGGACGAGCAGCACGCCCCATTCCCGGGCACTGAGTGCGGCGGCTGCCGCCTTCTTGGTCGTACTCACCGTACTCATGACAGGTCAACTCCTGGCTGGGGGAAGGAGGGAGGGAGGTGTGCCGTCCGCTGGGCGGTGGCGGCTCGTTCACCTTCGGCCAGGTCACGGGGCCGGAACAACGGCGAAGACGTGGACGGTCATTCAGCCTGGCTTACCGATCCGGGTCGTCCGGGGTAACCAGTGCTCCCCGTGCGTGTCGCCTTCCCCGCGCCGCTCCCCGGAACAACAGCCCCGTCACCGGCGTTGACGCGACCGGCCTGCCCTGCCGATCCGGTTCACCCGAGGGGATCCGTCCGATGGAACGCGACGAAGTCGAGTGCTTCCTGCTGCTCGCCGACGAGCTGCATTTCGGCCGCACCGCCGACCGCATGGGCCTCTCCCGCGCCCGCGTCAGCCAGCTCATCCAGCGCCTCGAACGGCGCGTCGGCGCACCGCTGTTCATCCGCACCAGCCGCCGCGTCACCCTGTCGGAGATCGGCCGCCGGCTGCGTGACGACCTCGAACCGCACCACCGCGCGATGGACGCCGCGCTGGCACGCGCCGTCGCCACCGCGCGCGGCATCGACACGGTCCTGCACGTCGGATTCTCCAACCCGCTCACCGGCGAGATCGTGATGAAGGTGACGGAGGCGCTGCGCGGCAGTCACCCCGGCCTCGCCGTGGAGATCTGCGAGGTGCCGATGAGCGATCCGTACGGGCGCCTGCGCGACGGCGCCTTCGACATCCAGCTCCAGGAGCTCCCGGTGCGGGAGGACGACCTGGGCGGCGGCGCGCCCCTCCTCACCGAGGAGCGCGTGCTGGCGGTACCGTCCGCGCACCCGCTCGCCTCCCGCGACGTCCTCTCCCTGGAGGATCTCGCCGACGTGCCCCTGCTCACCGTCGAGGGCGAGCTGCCCGACTACTGGCAGGAGCACCACACCCCCACCCGCACCCCGAGCGGAAGGCCCATCACCCCCGGCCCCTCCGTGACCCAGATGCAGGAGGCCCTGATGCTGGTCGCGGGAGGCCGGGGCGCCCTCCTCACCGCCGCGCACACGGCGACGTACTTCGCACGACCCGGTGTCGCGTACGTCCCCGTCGCGGACGCGGAGCCGGTCGGGTACGGCCTGGTCTGGCGGGCCGGGGACACCACCGGCGCGCTGAGGGCCTTCGCGGGCGCGGCCCGTGCCGCGGCGCGGGAGGTCGCGCAGGGGGACCCGCGGACGGCAGCGTTGGCGTGAGCCGTGCACCGCGGCTCGGACCGGCGGGTCCCAGAGGCCACCCGTCATCCCGACTCTCGCCCGACGCCGGCGTGATGGCACGCCGGTGCAGCGCGTCGTGGTGAACAGTTTTCGCAGTCCACCTCGACGCCAGCGGGCGCGGCGAGGGTGTCTGGGCGTACGGTCCCCGCCGCGGCAAGGTCATCACCACTCTCCATCGGGGGATGACACTCCAGGAGCAGATCGACCACGCAGGGGCGGACGAGCACGGCCACCTGGTCGGTGCAGACTTCAAGGCCGTCTCTCAAGCGCCTCCCAGGGGCGGGCGCCACGCACCTGTGGGCCGCCACGTCCCCGCTCCTCCATGGTGGCGGCGAGAACGCCGGATGAGCGCGCGCCCTGCGACGGATGCCGGGCCGCTTGTGGGCCTCACCGTTGCCCTGACCCGAGCCCACCGTGCCTCCACCGGGCCGGCTACCCGAACCGGCAGCGGACTCGATGACGTGCTGTCAGTGGCGGCTTCTACTGTGGCCTCATGGGGAACTACTTTCAGACCGTCGTCGACCTCGATGCCACGCCCGCGGACGCCCGCACGCTGGCCGAGAGGGGACTCGACTGGCTGGTCGGCGAGGGGATCGTCCGGGCCGAGCTCACCGACTGCGTGCTCGGGGCGCCGACGGGGCATCCGCCCGGTCCCGCGTGGGTCAAGGCAGTGGGGCCGGAGGACTGGGAGCCTGACGGCGGCCTCAGGATCGAGACCGGCCGCACCGTGTTCAACTGCGGTCAGGGCGATCCCATGTTCGCGGTGTGCCCTCATTGCGCCGGGCGGACGGACTTCTACACCGACCGGCTGGAGGAGATCGAGGGTACGTGGGAGCCCTTCGGCGAGGCCATCAGCGACTGGAGCGACACGGGCAGCGCGGCAGTCGTCTGCCCGCAGTGCCGGCGCCCTGGTGACCTGGCGGCGTGGACCTGGTCGGACGACTACTTCGCCTTCGGACATCTCGGCTTCACCTTCTGGGACTGGCCCGACTTCAGCCCCGCGTTCCTCGAAGGTCTCTCCCGCGCACTCGGGGGGCATCGCACGCTCCTCATGGGCGGCAAACTCTGAGGGGCCGGTCCGGAGTTCGCACGACCGTCCGCCGACAGGAGCGCCCGCCGGTCATGGGTACCGTCGCCCGCGGCGACCAGCAGGGCGTCGACTCGGAATGAGCCGCGTCGACGGGCGGGGGACCACGTGCAGCTCCTGGCGGCCAGGGACGACCTCGGCCCGGAACCTGTCCGTCAGGAGCTCGCAGCGAGTTCTCCGAGCAGGGATGGGCTCAGTGCGTCGGGCGCCGTGGAGCGCTCGCCACACCCGCGTCCCGGCCGCTCAGCGCGACGTCCAGCGTCTCCTGGGCCGTGCGCATCGACTCCGCGTACTTCGGCTCGAGCATGCGCTCCCACGCCGTGTCCGGTGCGACGTCCTCGACGCGGCTCACGACCCACCAGATGTTGCCGAACGGATCCCGCACCCGGCCGCCACGGTCCCCCCACGCGCTGTCGGAGATCTCGGTGATCACCTGCGCCCCGTGCGCGACGGCCGCGGCCATGGCGGCGTCCGTGTCCGGAACGTAGATCCGCAGCAGCGACGGCATCGCCGGCCAGTCGGGCCGCCTGTCGAAGGCCAGCACCACCGTGTCGCCGACACGGATCTCACCGTGACCGATGGTGCCGTCCTCGACCGGCACCCGTGCGATCTCCTCGCCGCCGAACGCGGCGGTGATGAAGTCGAGCAGCGCGCCGGTGTCGTCCGTGACCACCCACGGCGCGACGCTGGTGTAACCCTCGGGTGCAGTGTGCTTCATCGGTGCCGTCCCCTCGTGTGGTCCATCGCGTGGTGACGACCCTAAAGCTCAAATAGGGCAAATGGTGACCTAGTGATCTGAGTCAGAGATTCGTCGGCAGTAGGCGGCGACTTTGTCGAGGATCTCGTCGGCGGTCTTCGTCCAGACGAACGGTCTGGGGTGCTCGT
>JOFO01000073.1 GCA_000721275.1 Microtetraspora glauca
CACCCCAGCCACCCCCACTCCCCGCACCCCCGCCGGCCGGCCGGTCCTGGAGGCCCGCGGCGTCCGCAAGACCTTCCCCGGCGTCCTCGCCCTCGACGGCGTCGACCTGCGGCTCTTCCCGGGCGAGGTCCACGCCCTGATGGGCGAGAACGGCGCCGGCAAGTCGACCCTCATCAAGGTGCTCACCGGCGTCCACGCGCCCGACGCGGGAACGGTCTCCGTCGACGGCGCCCCCCGGCGGTTCGCCGAACCGCTGGACGCCCAGCACGCCGGGATCAGCACCGTCTACCAGGAGGTGAACCTCTGCCCCAACCTCTCCGTCGCCGAGAACATCCTCGTCGGCCGGGAACCCCGGCGCCTCGGCCTCGTCCACTGGAAGGCCCTCCACCGGCGCGCGGCCGAGCTCATCACCGAGCTGGAACTCGACCTCGACGTCCGGATGCCGCTCAGCGCCCACTCCCTCGCCGTCCAGCAACTCGTCGCGATCGTCCGCGCCGTGGACGTCCGGGCCAAGGTCCTCGTCCTCGACGAACCCACCTCCAGCCTCGACCGCGACGAGGTCGCCCAGCTGTTCGCCCTGGTGCGCCGGCTGCGCGACCGGGGCGTCGCGATCCTCTTCGTCACCCACTTCCTCGACCAGGTCTTCGACCTGTGCGACCGGGTCACCGTCCTGCGCAACGGCCGCCTCGAAGGCGAGTACCGCATCGGCGAACTGACGCCCGTCACCCTCGTCCACCGCATGGTCGGCAGCGAACTGAGCACCCTCGACCAGCTGGCCGAGACCTCCCACACCGGCACCGCGGCCGGCCCCGCGTCCGCCGGGACGCCGCTGCTCAGCGCCCGCGGACTCACCCGGACCGGCGCCATCCAGCCGTACGACCTGGACATCCACCGCGGCGAGGTCATCGGCCTCGCCGGACTCCTCGGATCCGGCCGGACCGAGGCCGCCCGGCTGCTCTTCGGCGCCGACCACGCCGACGGCGGCGAGCTGCGGATCCACGGCCGACGCGCCGCGCTGCGCTCGCCGCGCTCCGCGATCGCCCGCAAGATCGCCTTCTGCTCGGAGAACCGCAAGGCGGAGGGCCTCATCGGCGAACTCACCGTCCGCGAGAACATCGTGCTCGCCCTCCAGGCCGCCCGCGGCTGGACCAGGCCCCTCTCCCGCGCCCGGCAGGACGAGATCGCCGCCCGGTGGACCGAGGCCCTCGACATCCGCCCGGCCGACCCCGAAGCACAGGTCCGCAACCTCAGCGGCGGCAACCAGCAGAAGGTCCTGCTCGCCCGGTGGCTGCTCACCGACCCCGACCTGCTGATCCTGGACGAACCCACCCGCGGCATCGACATCGGCGCCAAGACGGAGATCCAGGGACTCGTCAGCCGCCTGGCCGCCGACGGCACCGCGGTCCTCTTCATCTCCGCCGAACTGGAGGAGGTGCTGCGGCTGAGCCACCGGGTCGGCGTCCTGCGCGACCACCGGCTCGTCGCCGTCCTCCCCAACGACACCACCCTGACGCCCGACCGGATCCTGGGCGCCATCGCCACCGGAGCCACCTCATGACACCACCTGACGACACCGGCGCCGGACGGCGCCCGGCCCGGGCGCCCGGAGCACGGCGACTGACCGGGCACCGGCTCTTCTGGCCCGCCGCCGTGCTGGCCGCGCTGCTGCTCGGGAACGTCGCGCTCACCCCCGGCTTCCTCGCCGTCCGCGTCCAGAACGGACACCTGTACGGCAGCCTGATCGACATCCTCCAGTTCGGCGCCCCGCTGATCCTGGTCTCCGCCGGCATGACGCTCGTCATCGCCACCCGGGGCATCGACCTGTCGGTCGGCTCCACGGTCGCCATCGCCGGCGCCCTCGCGTGCGAGCACATCGCCACCGCGCAGGACCCCGGAAGCCTGTCCACGGTGACGACGGCGATCGCGCTGGCGGTCGGCGTGGCCGCCGCCATCGGCGTCCTCAACGGCTTCCTCGTCGCCCGGCTCGGCGTCCAGCCCATCGTCGCCACCCTGGTCCTCATGGTCGCCGGGCGCGGCGTGGCGCAGCTGATCACCGACGGCCAGATCATCAGCGTCTCCAGCGCCGCCTACAAGATGATCGGCGGCGGCTACTGGCTCACCCTCCCCTTCGCCGTCCTGCTCGCCGCCGCCCTCGTCGCCGTCGCCGCCCTCGTCACCCGGCGGACCGCGCTCGGCATGCTCATCGAGTCGGTGGGCGGCAACCCGGTCGCCAGCCGGCTCGTCGGCATCCGGGCCGCCGGGCTCCTCGTCACCGTCTACGTCGTCAGCGCCGTGTGCGCCGCGGTCGCCGGCCTGATGATCAGCTCCAACGTGTCCAGCGCCGACGGCAACAACGCCGGCCTGTGGATCGAACTGGACGCGATCCTCGCCGTGGTGATCGGCGGCACCGCGCTGACCGGCGGACGGTTCTCCCTCGGCGGCACGGTCCTCGGCGCGCTGATCATCCAGACCCTCTCCACCACCATCTACACCCTCGGCGTACCGCCGGAGACCACCCTCGTCTTCAAGGCCCTCGTCGTCATCGTCGTGTGTCTCGTCCAGTCGCCCGCGTTCCGCGCGCGGCTCTCCCGCCGTCGCCGCACCACCACCCCCGACCCGGCCCCCGCGGCCGGCGACCTGACGGCCCGCCGGCAGGAGGTCACCCCGTGAGCACCACCCTCGCCAAGCCGCTCCGCCGCTTCCCGGCCCGTCACGCCGCGCGCCTGCCCCTGGTGGTGACGGCCACCCTGCTCGTGGCGATGTTCTCCGTCGGCTCCGTGCGCTACGAAGGCTTCTTCTCCGCGCAGGTCCTGCTCAACGTCCTGATCGACAACGGCTTCCTGCTCGTCGTGGCCATCGGCATGACGTTCGTCGTCCTCACCGGCGGGATCGACCTGTCCGTCGGCTCCATGGTGGCCCTGTCGACCATGCTGACGGCCTGGCTCGTCGAGCAGAACGGCCTGCCGCTCGCCCTCGCGGTCCCGGTGGTCCTGCTGGTGGGGGCCGGCGGCGGCGCCCTCATGGGCTGGGTGATCCACGCCTTCGAGATCCAGCCGTTCATCGTCACCCTCGCGGGCATGTTCCTCGCCCGCGGCCTCTGCTACATGATCAGCACCGAGTCGATCTCCGTCACCGACCCGACGACGACGACGATCGCCCAGACCCGGGTGCTGCTGCCCGGCGGCCTGTTCGTCTCGCCCGCCGTCGTCATCGCGCTCGTCGTGCTGGCGCTCGCCTTCGTCGTCCTCCACCACACCCGCTTCGGCCGCACCGTCTACGCCGTCGGCGGCAGCGAGTCCTCCGCCCGCCTCATGGGCCTGCCGGTGGGACGCACCAAGGTCGCGGTGTACGCGATCAGCGGCCTCTGCTCCGCCCTCGGCGGCCTGCTGCTGACCTTCTACATGCTGTCCGGCTACGCCCTGCACGCCGTCGGCATGGAACTCGACGCCATCGCCGCCGCCGTGATCGGCGGGACCCTGCTGACCGGCGGCTCCGGATTCGTCCTGGGCACCGCGCTGGGCGTGGCGGTCCTCGGCCTGATCCAGACCGTCATCAGCTTCCAGGGCACGCTCAGCTCGTGGTGGACCCGCATCGTCATCGGCGGTCTGCTGTTCGTCTTCATCCTCCTCCAGCGCCTCTTCGGCGGAGCCCGCCGGGCGGAATAGACCCCGGGCACCCCGGGCCACGAGGGGGCGGGGACCTCCCCGCCCCCTCTTCCGCCGCGCCCCCTCGTGACCAAGGAACCCCATGAACCCAGCCCCGCCCCCGCTCACCGGCGTCCCCCCGGTCCGCCGCCCCGACCCGTACGCCGGAGAACGCTGGACCTTCGGCTTCCCCGGCGGGCTCACCGCGGAGGTGCACACCCGCGGCGCCCGCCTCCACGGCCTGTGGGTGCCCGACCGCCACGGCACCCCGGCCGACGTCGTCCTCGCGCCCCGGGACCCCGCCGAGACCGCCACCGGCGCCCGCTACTTCGGCGCCACCGTCGGCCGCTACGCCAACCGCGTCGCCCGCGGCCGGTTCACCCTGGACGGGACCCCGTACCGGCTCAGCACGCAGGACAACGGCCACAGCCTGCACGGCGGCACCGACGGCTTCGACACCCGGCTCTGGGAGGCCGAGGGCGTGCACACCCCCGAGTGGACCGGGGTACGCCTGCGCCTGCGCAGCCCCGACGGCGACCAGGGCTTCCCCGGCAATCTGGACGTCACCGTCAGCTGCCTCGTCGGCCGCGACCGCGAACTCGCCTTCTCCTACACGGCGGTCACGGACGCCCCCACCCACGTGAACCTCGCGAACCACGCCTACTTCAACCTCGACGGCGAGAGTGCCGGAGACGTCCTCGGCCACGAACTGTCCGTCGAGGCCTCCCACTACACCCCGGTCGACGCGGACCTCATCCCCCGCGGGGACCACCGTCCGGTCGCCGGCACCGCCTTCGACCTCCGCCGGCCGCTCCCGCTCGCCGCCGCCCTGGCCCGCCCCGGCGCGGACGGCGGGTACGACCACAACTTCGTCCTGGAGCCGCGCGGCACCGGGCGGCTGCGCCGGGCCGCCGTCCTGTACGCGCCCGCCACCGGCCGCCGGATGGAGGTGCTGACCACCGAACCGGGCCTCCAGGTCTACACCGCGGGGCAGTTCGACGGCACGGTCCTGGGCAAGAGCGGCACGCCCTACCGGGCGGGCGCCGGCATCGCGCTGGAGACCCAGCACTTCCCCGACGCCCCGAACCGCCCCGGCGACCCGTCCACGGTGCTGCGGCCGGGGGAGCGGTACGCGTCGAGGACGGTCCTGCGGTTCGGCACGCGCGGCTGACCGCGTACCGGCACGGCTGTGCCCGCCGGCTTCCGGGCCGGCGGGCACAGCGGTGTCCGGAGGGGCGTCAGGCGCCCGCCCGCCGCTTGTTCCACACGTCGAAGCCGACCGCGGCGAGCAGCACGAGGCCCTTGATGACCTGCTGCCAGTCGGTGCCCACCCCGACGAGGTTCATGCCGTTGTTGAGCACGCCGAGGACCAGGCCGCCGATGATGGCCCCCAGGACGGTCCCGACGCCGCCGCTCATCGACGCGCCGCCGATGAACGCCGCCGCGATCGCCTCCAGTTCGAAGTTCACGCCCGCCTTCGGCGAGGCCGCGTTGAAGCGCGCCGCGAAGACGAGGCCGGCGAGCGCCGCGAGCATCCCCATGTTGAGGAAGACCGCGAAGGTGACCTTCCGGTCCTTGACCCCGGACAGCTTCGCGGCCGGCAGGTTGCCCCCGATCGCGTACACGTGGCGGCCGATCACCGCGTTGCGCATCACGTAGCCGAAGCCGACGAGCAGGACGGCCAGGATCAGCAGGACCACGGGGGCGCCCTTGTAGCTGGCCAGCAGCAGGGTCGTGACCAGGACCGCCGCGACCAGCGCCGTCACCTTCAGCGCGAACAGGCCGGCCGGAAGCGTCTCCAGCGCGAACTCCCGCTGCCGGCGCCGGTCCCGGACCTCCTGGACGACCACGTACACGATCAGTCCCAGACCGAGGAGCAGGGTCAGGTTGTGGTAGTTCGTGCGCGGACCCGCCTCCGGCAGGAAGCCGTTGGCGACCTTCTGCAGTCCGTCCGGGAACGGGCCGAGCGTCTGCCCCTTGAGGAAGATCTCGGTGAGCCCGCGGAACAGCAGCATCCCGGCGAGGGTCACGATGAACGACGGGATGCCGACGTACGCGATGAAGAAGCCCTGGACCGCACCCGCGACCGCGCCCAGGAGCAGGGTGAGGAGCACCGCGACCGGCCAGGAGACCTGGTGCTCGACCATGAGCACCGCCCCGACGCCGCCCACCAGCGCCATCAGCGAGCCGACCGACAGGTCGATGTGCCCCGAGATGATGACGATCATCATGCCGATGGCCAGGATGAGGATGTAGCTGTTCTGCAGGACCAGGTTGGAGACGTTGCGCGGCAGCAGGAGGTCGCCGCCCGTCCAGACCTGGAACAGCAGCACGATCAGGCCCAGCGCGACGAGCATCCCGTACTGGCGCATGTTCCTACGGACCCCGTCGAGCAGCACGCGGGTCACCGGCGCCCCCGGGGACGGGGACCCGCCGCCCGGGACCGCCGGGGTGGTCGCTTCCTTGCCGGTGTCGACGCTCATGCCTGGTGTCCTTCGCTGGAGGCGGTGCCCGCGGTGACCGCCGGCGGTGCGGGGGAGCCCTGCGTCATGTGGCGCATCAGCACTTCCTGGGTGGCGTCGGCACGGGCGACCTCACCGGTCAGCCGCCCGGCGGCCATGGTGTAGATCCGGTCGCACATGCCGAGCAGTTCGGGCAGTTCGGAGGAGATGAGGAGGATCGCCTTGCCCTCGGCGGCGAGGCGGTCGATCACGGTGTAGATCTCGTACTTGGCGCCCACGTCGACGCCGCGCGTGGGCTCGTCGAGGACGAGCACGTCCGGTCCGGCGAGGATCCACCTGCTGAGGACGACCTTCTGCTGGTTGCCGCCGGACAGGCGGCCCACCGGTTCGAGGACGCTCGGCGCCTTGATGTTCATGGTGCGCCGGAACCGTTCGGCCACCCGGCGCTCCTCGTGCCCGTCCACGACGCCGCGGCGGGCGAGGGAGCCGAGGGAGGCGAGCGAGATGTTCCGGCTCACGGAGTCCCCGAGGTCGAGACCGTAGTGCTTGCGGTCCTCGGTGACGTACGCGATGCCGTGGGCGACCGCCTCGGGGACCGTCCGCGTCCGCACCTCCCGGCCGTCCCTGAGGACCGTGCCCCGCTCGTAGCGGCCGTAGGAGCGCCCGAAGACGCTCATGGCGAGTTCGGTCCGGCCGGCCCCCATGAGCCCCGCCACGCCGACGATCTCGCCGCGGCGGACCTGGAGGGACACGCCGTCGACGACCCTGCGGCCGGGGTCGAGCGGGTGGCGCACGGTCCAGTCGCGGACCTCCAGGACCGGCTCGGCGCCGGCCGGGCCCCCGTACGGCGTGCGGTCGGGGAACCGGCTGTCCAGGTCCCGGCCCACCATGCCGCGGATGATCCGTTCCTCCGTGGTGGCCGGGTCCCTGACGTCGAGGGTCTCGATGGAGCGGCCGTCCCGCAGGACGGTGACGGAGTCGGCGATCCGGGCGATCTCGTTCAGCTTGTGCGAGATGAGGATCGAGGTGATGCCCTGGTCCTTCAGCTCCCCCATGAGCCGCAGCAGTTGGGCGCTGTCCTCGTCGTTGAGGGCCGCGGTGGGTTCGTCGAGGATCAGCAGGCGGACGTCCTTCGCCAGCGCCTTCGCGATCTCGACCAGCTGCTGCTTGCCGACCCCGATGTCGGCGACGCGGGTCTCGGGGTGCTCGTCGAGCCCGACCCGGCGGAGCAGTCCGGACGCGCGGCGCAGCACCTCGCGCCAGTCGACGATCCCGCGCCGGGACGGTTCGTTGCCCAGGAAGACGTTCTCCGCGATCGACAGGTGGGGGACCAGCGCGAGTTCCTGGTGGATGATGACGATGCCGCGCCGTTCGCTGGCCCGGATGTCCTTGAAGCGGCACGGCTCGCCGTCGAAGACGATCTCGCCCTCGTAGGACCCGTGCGGGTGGACGCCGGACAAAACCTTCATGAGGGTCGACTTCCCGGCGCCGTTCTCCCCGCACAGGGCGTGCACCTCGCCGCGCTCCACGGTCAGCGTCACGTCGGAGAGGGCCCTGACCCCGGGGAAGGTCTTGCCGATGGACCGCATCTGGAGGAGGGCGGTCACTTCAGCGCCCCGGCGTCGAGGTAGCCGGAGTCGACCAGGACCTTCCGGTAGTTCGACCGGTCGACGCTGACCGGGTCGAGCAGATAGGCCGGGACCACCTTCTTCCCGTTGTGGTAGGTGGTCTCGTCGTTGATCTCCGGCTTCTTCCCGTCGAGGACGGCGGCCACCATGCCGGCGGCCACCTCCGCGAGGGCGCGGGTGTCCTTGTACACGGTCTGCGTCTGCTCGCCCGCGATGATGGACTTCACGGAGGCGACCTCCGCGTCCTGGCCGGTCACGACCGGCAGCGGCTTGGCGGCGCTGCCGTAGTCGTCGGACTTCAGGGCGGACAGGATGCCGATGGAGATGCCGTCGTACGGGGAGAGGACGGCGTCGACGCGGGCCGTGGCGTACGTGGACGTCAGCAGGTCGTCCATGCGCTTCTGCGCCGTCCCGCCGTCCCAGCGCAGGGTGGTGACCTGGTTGAGACGGGTCTGGCCGGAGCGCACGACCAGCTGCTTCTTGTCCAGGTAGGGCTTCAGCACCTTCATGGCGCCGTCGAAGAAGTACTTGGTGTTGTTGTCGTCGTTGGAGCCGGCGAACAGCTCGATGTTGAACGGGCCCTTCTTCGCGCCCGACTTCAGCCCCAGCTTCTCGGTGATGTAGGTGGCCTGGAGCTCGCCGACCTTCTCGTTGTCGAAGGAGGCGTAGTAGTCGACGTGGGGGGAGCCCAGGATGAGGCGGTCGTAGGAGATCACCGGGATGTCGGCGTCCGCCGCCTGCTGCAGGACGTTCGACAGTGCCTCGCCGTTGATGGCGGCCACGACGAGGGCGTCGACGCCCTGGGTGATCATGTTCTCGATCTGGGCGACCTGCTGGTCGGGGTCGTCCTCCCCGTACTGCAGGGTCGTGGCGAAGCCGGCCTTCTTCAGGCTCTCCGTCATGTTGCGCCCGTCGGCGATCCACCGCTCGGAGGACTTGGTGGGCATGGCGATGCCGATGGTGCGGACCTTCCCGTCCTTCGCCTCCTGGCTGCCGCCCTCGGCCGTCTGCCCGCAGGCCGTCAGCAGCAGGGCGCATCCGGTGGTCGCGGCCAGGAGAGCGGAGGCGGACCGGAACTTCTTCATGAGCGATACCCATCCCGTCGTCGAGGGCGGCTCCGACCGGGACAGGCTCGGCGGCAGCGCGGGTCCTCGCACCACCGGGACGACGCCGTTCCGGTTGGGTGGCCGGGACGTCGGCGCCCCGGTCGAGACAGATTGTTAGCGCTCACAACGGCGTGATACAAGAGGCGCTAAGGTTTTTCCCGTATCGATACCCAGCCGTGAGCACGGAGAAGGGAGGCGAACGTGGCGCAACCCGCGGAAGACGTCCGCCCGCCGACGATGGCCGACGTCGCCCGGGAGGCGGGGGTCTCCCACCAGACCGTCTCCCGCGTGCTGAGCGGCCATCCCAACGTGCGCGCGGCCACCCGCGAACAGGTCACCCTGGCCATCGAACGGCTCGGCTACCGCCGCAACTCCGCCGCCCGCGCCCTCGTCACGCGCCGCACCAGGACCTTGGGCGTCATCGCCGTCAACACCGCCCTGTACGGCCCCGCCAGCACCCTCACCGGCCTGGAGGAGGCGGCGCGGGAGGAGGGCTACCTCGTCTCCACCGTCAGCCTCCGCAGCGGCGGGGGACAGGGACTCAAGGACGCCATCGACCACCTCGCGGCGTGGGGCGTCGAGGGCGTCGTCGCCATCACCCCGCAGCGCTCCCTCGTCCAGGCGCTCGCCGAACTCGACGCGCCCTTCCCGGTGGTCACCGTCGAGGGCGGCCACCAGCTCGACCTGCCCGGCGTCTCCCTCGACCAGGAGCGCGGCGCCCGCCTGGTCACCGAGCACCTGCTCGCCGCCGGGCACGCCGACGTCTGGCACGTCGCGGGCCCCGGCGACTGGCTGGAGAGCGAGGCGCGCACCGCGGGCTGGCGCGCCGTCCTGGAGGAGAACGGCATCCGCCCGCCGCGCGTGCTGACGGGCGACTGGAGCCCGCTCTCCGGCTACCGGGCCGGGCAGGAACTCGCGGGCCTCGCGCTCGCCCGCCGCGGTACGGCCCCGGTCACGGCCGTCTTCGTCGCCAACGACCAGATGGCGCTCGGCGTCCTGCGGGCGCTGCGCGAGGGCGGCATCCGCACGCCCGCGCAGGTGGCCGTCGCCGGCTTCGACGACATCCCGGAGGCCGAGTACTTCCCGCCGCCGCTGACGACGGTCCGGCAGGACTTCGCCACGATCGGACGCCGGAGCATCCGCCTCCTGGTGGACCACATCGAGGGCCGCGCCACGAAGGCGGAACACCTCCTGGTCGAACCCCAGCTCATCATGCGCGCGAGCACCCGCCCTGCGGGCGACGGCTGAGGGAGGCGGGGGCGGGGGCTGGGGGGCGCGGCGGGCGGTACGTGGCGCGTGGCACGTGGTGCTCGCGCCCGGAGCGCGCTCCCGTCCGGCGCCTGCCGGCGGCGTCCGCCGTCCGGTACGCGGCTGTCGCGGCCTTCGTGGACCGGTACGTGGCTCCTGTCGACGCCCGCCGTGGGGTACGAGGCTCCCGCCGGCGCCCGCCTCCGGGTGCCGCCCGGTAGCCGGCTTCGGCGCGTCTGCGGCGGGCTGCTCGCCCTGGCCTGCCGTGCCGGCCTGGCCGTGCCGGCTCACCGGCGCCGGCCCGCTCGGGCCGGACCAGCGGCGTGGGCCCGGTTCGTTGGTCCGTCCGCGTCGGTTCGCCCGCGAACCTGCCCCGCCGGTCCGCGCATCGGCCCGGCCTGCCCGGGCTCGCCCGCGTGTTCGCCGGTGCCATCCGTCGCGTCCGCCGACCCGCGCCACCGGCCCGTGGGTTCGCCCCGTTGCCCCCCGCCCATCCGTCGGCGACGTTTTTTCGGCGGCTGACCGGTCGCGCGTTGCCCTCCTACGGGTCGGCCGGAGGCGCCTCTGGTGCGGGCGTCGGCCATTGGGCCGCCCGGCCCCGGCCGGCCACCGCGCCCGCCCGCGCCCCGCCACCGAGTGAGCGCTCACTTCGATGCGACCCCACCCCGCCCGGAAGTTCGACGAAATCGCACCCAACTCTTGTCGCCAGGAAATGTGAGCGTTAACAATCAGAGGGTTCCGCCACCTCCCCGCTCCCGACGAGAGAGACCGCATCGTGACCCCCTCCGTCCCTCCCGGTCCCGCCGGCCCCCTCCACCCCGAGGCATGCACCATCGGAGTCGACTTCGGCACCCTCTCCGGGCGGGCCGTCGTGGTCAGGGTCCGGGACGGTGCCGAGCTCGGGGCGGCGGTCCACGCGTACCGGCACGCCGTCATCGAGGACCGCCTCCCCTCCACCGGAGCCGCCCTGCCCCCGGACTGGGCCCTGCAGCACCCCGAGGACTGGCGCGACGTGCTGCGCGTCGCCGTGCCCGCGGCGGTCGCCGACGCGGGCGTCGATCCGGACCGGATCATCGGCATCGCCACCGACTTCACCGCCTGCACGGTCCTGCCGACCGCCCCGGACGGCACCCCGCTCGCCCTGACGCCCGCGTGGGCCGGCCGCCCGCACGCCTGGCCCAAGCTGTGGAAGCACCACGCGGCCCAGGACCAGGCCGACCGGATCAACGCCCTCGCGCACGCCCGCGGCGAGAAGTGGATCGCGCGGTACGGCGGCCGGATCTCCGCCGAGTGGCAGTACGCGAAGGCCCTGCAGGTCCTGGAGGAGGACCCCGCCGTCTATGCCGCCTGCGCCCGCTGGATCGAGGCGGCCGACTGGATCGTCTGGCAGCTCACCGGCGCCGAGTCCCGGAACACCTGCACCGCCGGCTACAAGGGCATCCACCAGGACGGGGCGTACCCGTCGCCGGACTTCCTCGCCCGCCTCCACCCGGACTTCGCCGACTTCCCCGCCACCCGCCTGGAGCACCCGCTCTCGCCCCTGGGCTCCCGCGTCGGCGGACTGAGCGCCGAGGCCGCGCGCTGGACGGGCCTGCCCGAGGGCATCGCCGTCGCCGCCGGCAACGTCGACGCCCACGTGGCCGCGCCCGCCGCGGGCGCCGTCGAGAACGGGCGGATGCTCGCCATCATGGGCACCTCCACCTGCCACGTCCTCAACGGCGCCACGCTCGCCGAGGTCCCCGGCATCTGCGGCGTCGTCGACGGCGGCATCGTCGACGGCGCCTACGGCTACGAGGCGGGCCAGAGCGCCGTCGGCGACATCTTCGCCTGGTGGCTCCGGCAGGGCGTCCCGGACGACTACCGCGCCGAGGCCGAGGCGGCGGGCGAGGACCTGCACCAGCTCCTCACCCGGAAGGCCGCCGGGCAGCCGGTCGGCGCGCACGGCCTGGTCGCCCTGGACTGGATGAACGGCAACCGTTCCCCCCTGGTCGACCACCACCTCTCCGGCGTCGTCGCGGGCCTCACCCTCGACACCCGGCCCGAGGACGTCTACCGCGCCCTGCTCGAATCCACCGCCTACGGAACCCGGTTGATCGTCGAGGGCTTCGAGGCGGGCGGGGTCCCCGTCGAGGAGTTCATCGTCACCGGAGGACTCAAGAAGAACGCGCTGCTCATGCAGATCCACGCCGACGTGCTGCGCCGCCCCGTCTCCGTCGGCACCTCCGAACAGGGCCCGGCCCTCGGCTCGGCCATCCACGCCGCCGTCGCCGCGGGCGCCCATCCCGACGTCCGCACCGCCGCCGCCGTCATGGGAAGCGTCCAGCGCCACGCGTACCTCCCCGATCCGGCACGCGCAGACGCCTACGACGCGCTGTTCGCCGAATACCGGGCCCTGCACGAGCACTTCGGCACCGGCGCGGACCTCCTCCTGCACCGCCTCCGGCGCATCCGCAACACCGCGCGCGCCACCGGCTGACCGACCGCCTGCCCGCCTCCGTACCTCCCCGCCGCACACCTCCCCGCCCCCGCACCTTCCCGCCCGGTACCTCCGAGGAGCACACCCGACATGACGCTCGCCCCGCCCGACCGCGAGATCTGGTTTCTCACCGGCAGCCAGGCCCTCTACGGCGAGGACACCCTCGCCCAGGTCGCCGACCAGTCCCGCGTCCTCCACGACACCCTCGCGGACCAGCCCGGACTGACGGTCCGGCTGGTGTGGAAGCCGGTCCTCACCGACGCCGCCGCCATCCGCGCCGTCTGCCTGGAGGCCAACGCCGACGACCGCTGCGTCGGCCTGATCGCCTGGATGCACACCTTCTCCCCGGCCAAGATGTGGATCGCCGGCCTCGACGCCCTGCGCAAGCCGCTGCTCCACCTGCACACCCAGGCCAACCGCGAACTGCCCTGGGCCACCATCGACATGGACTTCATGAACCTGAACCAGGCCGCCCACGGCGACCGCGAGTTCGGCTTCGTCCAGACCCGCCTCGGCGTGCCCCGCAAGACCGTCGCCGGCCACGTCTCCGACCCCGGCGTCGTCGACCGCGTCGCCGGATGGGCCCGCGCCGCCGCCGGCCGCGCCGAACTCACCACCCTCAAACTCGCCCGGTTCGGCGACAACATGCGCGACGTCGCCGTCACCGAGGGCGACAAGGTCGAGGCGCAGCTGCGGTTCGGGGTCTCGGTCAACACGTACGGCGTCAACGACCTGGTCGCCGCGGTCGACGCCGCCGACGAGGCCGCCGTCACCGCCCTCGTGAAGGAGTACCAGGACCTCTACGCGCTCGCCCCCGAGCTGCGGCCCGGCGGTGAGCGCCACGACTCCCTGCGCTACGCCGCCCGCATCGAGGCAGGCCTGCGCGCCTTCCTCACGGAGGGCGGCTTCCGCGCCTTCACCACCAACTTCGAGGACCTCGGCGGCCTGCGGCAACTGCCCGGGCTCGCCGTGCAGCGCCTGATGGCCGACGGGTACGGCTTCGGCGGCGAGGGCGACTGGAAGACGGCCACCCTGCTGCGCACCCTCAAGGCGATGGCGCACGGCCTGCCCGGCGGCACCTCCTTCATGGAGGACTACACCTACGACCTCACGCCCGGCCGGGAACTCATCCTCGGCGCTCACATGCTGGAGGTCTGTCCGTCGCTCACCACGGCCCGGCCGTCGTGCGAGATCCATCCGCTCGGCATCGGCGGACGGGAGGACCCGGTCCGCCTCGTCTTCGACGCGGACCCCGGTCCCGCGGTCGTCGTCGGCCTCGCGGACATGGGCGACCGGTTCCGGCTCGTCGCCAACCGCATCGACGTCGTCGCCCCGCCCGAGCCGCTGCCCGCGCTCCCCGTCGCCCGGGCCGTCTGGCGGCCCCGCCCCGACCTGCGTACCTCCACCGAGGCGTGGCTGACGGCCGGAGCGCCCCACCACACCGTGCTGACCACCGCTCTCGTCGGCGAGGAGCTCGACGACCTCGCCGAGATGCTGCGGACCGAACTCGCCGTCATCGACGAGGACACCACGGTCCGGCGCTTCACGCGCGAGCTGCGCTGGAACCAGGCGTACCACCGTCTGGCGCAGAGCCTGTGACCGCGCCCGCCGCCCCCACGAGGAGGGAGCCCGCCGTGAACACCACCGTCTCCAGGGAGCTGCGCCGGGAGGTGCTGGAGGCCAACCTCCGCATCCCGCGGGCCGGTCTCGCCACCCTCACCTGGGGCAACGTGAGCGGAGTCGACCGGGAGGCCGGCGTCTTCGTCATCAAGCCCTCCGGCGTGACCTACGACCGCCTGACCGAGGACGACCTGGTCGTCGTCTCCCTGGCCGACGGCCTTGTGGTGGAGGGGCACTTGCGCCCGTCCACCGACACGGAGACGCACCGCAGCCTCTACCTGGCCTTCCCGTCGATCGGCGGGGTGACCCACACCCACTCCACCCACGCCGTCGCCTTCGCGCAGGCCCGGCGGGCGATCCCGGTGCTCGGCACGACCCACGCGGACACCTTCAACGGTCCCGTGCCCGTCACCGCGCCCCTCACCGCCGAGCAGTGCGCCGCGGACTACGAGTTCCACACCGGCCAGGTCATCGTGGACCTGCTCGAACGGGACGACACCCGGGCCCGGGAGGTGCCCGGCGCCCTGGTCGCCCACCACGGTCCGTTCACCTGGGGTGCCACCGCCACCGCCTCCCTGGAGCACGCCATCGTCTGCGAGGCGGTGGCCGAGATGGCCCTCCACACCCTCGCCCTGGGCCCGGTCGCACCGCCGCAGCACCTCCTGGACCGCCACTTCACCCGCAAGCACGGCCCGGATGCGTACTACGGCAACCCCGCCTCCGCCTGACCCCGCCGAGGGGAGCCGGGATCGTCCCGGCTCCCCTCCCTGGTGCGGGGGTCAGCGGACCGGATCAGGCCCGGGTCCAGCGCTGGTTGGCGCTGTTCCAGCACGCGTACAGCTGGAGCCGCGTGCCGTTGGCGGTGCCGGCGCCGACGGCGTCGAGGCAGAGGCCCGACTGGACGCCGACGACGGAACCGTCGCCGGCGAGGCGCCACTTCTGGTTGTCGCCGCCCCAGCAGCTGTAGATCTGCACCGCGGCGCCGTTGCCGGTGCCGGCGGCGTCCAGGCACTTGTCGCCGTAGACCCGGAGCTCACCGGCGGCGGTGTGGGTCCACTGCTGGTTGGTGCGGCCGTTGCAGTCCCACAGCTGGACCTGGGTGCCGTCGGTCGTGGCGGCGTTGGGTACGTCCACACAGCGGCCGGAGCCGACGCCCTTGAGCGGACCGGAGCCGGGGGCGGGGGTCGGCGTGGGGGTGGGGTTCGGGTTGGGCGAGACGGCGTTGAGCGCGTTCAGGACGGAGGTGTACGCCGGCTTCTTGCTGCCGTCGCCGTGGAAGAGCAGCGGCGTCTGCTCGGCCCGCCAGGAGTCGGTGTCGCGCACGCCCCAGACCGTGATGCCGAGGCAGCGCGGGACGGCCAGGCAGTCGTTGGTCACGTTGGCGTAGGTCGTGGGCGAGGCACCCTGGATGTCGAGCTCGGTGATGGCCACGTCCACGCCGAGGGCGGCGAAACTCTGCAGCGTGGTGCGGTAGTTGCTGGGGTACGGGCTGTCGTTGTTGAAGTGCGACTGGAACCCGACGCAGTCGATCGGCACGCCACGCTGCTTGAAGTCCTTGACCATGGCGTACACGGCCTGGGTCTTGGCCCAGGTCCAGTTGTCGGTGTTGTAGTCGTTGTAGCAGAGCTTGGCGGCCGGGTCGGCGGCGCGCGCGGTGCGGAAGGCGACCTCGATCCAGTCGTTGCCGCTGCGCTGCAGGTTGGAGTTGCGCCGGGCGCCCGAAGTGCCGTCCTCGAAGGCCTCGTTCACGACGTCCCACTGGGCGATCTTGCCCTTGTAGTGGCCCATCACGCCGTTGATGTGGTTGATCATCGCCTGGCGCAGCGCGCTGCCCTCGAGCGCCTGCATCCAGCCGGGCTGCTGCGAGTGCCAGGCCAGGGTGTGGCCGCGGACCTGCTTGCCGTTCTGCACCGCCCAGTTGTAGACGCGGTCGCCGGCGGTGAAGTCGAACCGGCCCTGCTGCGGCTCGGTGGCGTCGATCTTCATCTCGTTCTCGGCCGTCACCGAGGTGAACTCGCGGTTCGCGATCGTCGTGTACGTCGCGTCGCCGAGCCGCCCCGAGGCGATGGCGGTGCCGAAGTAGCGGCCGCTCTGCGCCGCCGCGCGTCCGAGCGTGCTCTCGGCGGCGTGCGACGCCGGCGGCGCCACGAGCACGGTCGCGGAGCCGAGGACGCCGACGATCAGCGCCGCGCACAGCCCGCCGATTCTGCGGCGTGCGGTGGACAGGGAAAGGGTGGGGGAACGCATCGAGGGACCTCCAGAGGACATCACGGACGGTGGGGTCTGAGCGCGGCAGAGGGAATCGGTGTCTGCGGCGTCGGCGTCCGCCGGCGAAAAGAGTGCGCGTGCTGCCGGGGCGCGGAGATGCGAGGCCGGCGCAGTGGCGCGCGAGAAAGGTGAGCGAGCGGCCTCGGGAATCAGTGTGGAAACCCCGCGGAAACGTGTCAAGAGTTTCGAAGACTTTTCGGAAAAGGAGATGCCGGGGTGAGGGTGAAGAAATAGCGAAGGGCATTTTTCGTCGAAAAGTTTCGACGGAAAATGCCCAGTGAACGGCGTCTTCTCTGTGACGTGACCCGATTTCGGACATCGGGCGAACGGGGGAAATCCGAGATGCGGCCCGGATACGGTCCCACGGCCGCCCGTCGACAGGCGAGGCGCGCGACCCGCGGGCGGGGGCGCGGGCCAGGACCTGCGGCCCGCGGCGGAGGACGACCCCTCCGGGGGTGGACGCTCAGCAACACAAGGTCGCCGGGGCCTCCCGCGTACGGCCCGGTCACCCGGTCCGCCCCGGCGGGGCGGTGGAGAGCCGGACCCTGAGTTCGGTCGAGAGCTCCATCCGGGGGCTGACCAGCGGCTGGCCGTCGCGCAGCTGGAACAGGGTGCGGGCGGCGACCCGGCCCATCTCCTCCAGCGGCTGGCGCACCGTCGTCAGCGGCGGCGACAGCCAGTCGCACACCGGCAGGTCGTCGAAGCCGACCACGCTGAGGTCCTGCGGGATCCTCAGCCCGCTCCGCCGGGCGGCCTCGTAGACGCCCATCGCCTGCTGGTCGCTGCCGGCGAACACGGCGGTCGGCGGCTCGGGGAGGGCGAGCAGCTCCTGGGCGCACCGGAAACCGCCCTCGTGCTGGAAGTCGCCGTAGCGGATCAGGTCGCGGTCGACCTCGATCCCGGCCCGTTCCAGGGCGGTCCGGTAGCCGTCGACGCGGGCCCGGCTGCACAGCATCTCCCGGCGTCCGCCGATCGCGGCGATCCGCCGGTGCCCGAGGTCCAGCAGGTGTTCGGTGGCGGCGAGGCCGCCGGCCCAGTTGGTCGCGCCGACGCTCGGCACGTCGTTGCCGGGCATGTCGACCGGGTCGATGACGACCAGCGCCGCCCCGGCCCGTTCGACCCGGGTGCGCTGGGCCTGGGTGACCGAGGCGGTGACGAGGATGACGCCGTCGCTGCGGTGCGGTGCGGGGAGCGCGGTCCGGCCGGCCGGGGCGGCCTCGCCCGGCGGGACGAGCGACACCACGGTGCGCGCGGTCCGGTGCGCGCACTCGGCCTCGACGCCGCGCAGGATCTCGACCGCCCACGCGCTGTCCAGGCCGCCGATGATCAGGTCGACGAGCCCCGATCTGCCGGCGCTGCCCTGCCGGCCGGGCGGCAGGTAGTGGTGGCTGCGTAACAGGCCCTCGATCCGTTCGCGCGTCGAGGGTGCGACGTCGGAGCGGCCGTTGATCACCTTGGAGACGGTGGCCTGGGAGACTCCCGCCGCCGCGGCGATGACGGCCAGGGTCGGGCGCTGCTCGCTCAACTTCTCTCCTCCGGGCAGATTCCGTCGGCGCCGACAGGTATCGCAAACTTTCGATGAGTTTCCGGGCGCTCGGACGCGCTTGTCAACCCCGCGAACAGTCGCCGGACGCAGATTAATGGACGCGGGGGGTTGACCCATAAGCCCTGCGTTCCTAGTTTGTGGCAGCGCGGAATTCGAGAGTATTTCGAAAAGTTTTCGGGCGCAGTCCGCCCCGGCATTCCCCTCCCCACCCCCTTGAGGAGCACCCCTGATGAGAACGCACCACCCGCCCCTGATCCTCGGCCTCGTCCTCGCGGTCCTGTCGTCCCTGCTGCTCGGGGCCTCCCTCCTCACGGCCCCGCCCGCCGCCGCGGCGACCGTCGACACCAACGCCTGGTACGTGCTGGTCAACCGCACCAGCGGCAAGGCCCTCGACGTGTACAACCTGTCGACGAGCGACGGCGCCCGCATCACCCAGTGGACCCGGAACGACCAGAACCAGCAGCAGTGGCAGTTCGTCGCCTCCGGCGACGGCTACTACCGCGTCAAGTCCCGCCACTCCGGCAAGGTCCTGGACGTCCAGAACGGCTCCACCGCCAACGGCGCCGCGATCGTCCAGTGGTCCGACGCGAACGGCACCAACCAGCAGTGGCGGCTCGCCGACAGCGCCGACGGCCACGTCCGGCTCGTCGCCCGCCACAGCGGCAAGGCCCTCGAAGTCCAGGGCGCCTCCACCGCCGACGGCGCGAACGTCGTCCAGTACGACGACTGGGGCGGCGCCAACCAGCAGTGGCGGCTCGTCAAGGTCGGCTCCGGCACCCCGGGCACCTGCGAGCTCCCGTCGGCGTACCGCTGGTCCTCGACGGGCGCGCTGGCGCAGCCCCGCCCCGAATGGGCGGCGCTCAAGGACTTCACCGTCGCCCCCCACAACGGCAAGCAGGTCGTCTACGGGACGACCCACGGAGCCGCCGGGACGGGCAGGGGCTGGGGCGGGATGAGCTTCACCCCGTTCACCACCTGGCCGGAGATGGCCGCGGCCGGCCAGAGCGCCCTTCCGTTCACCGCCGTCGCGCCCTCGCTCTTCTACTTCGCGCCGAAGAACGTCTGGGTGCTCGCCTACCAGTGGGGCGGCTCCTCCTTCTCGTACCGGACGTCGAGCGATCCCGCGAACCCGAACGGCTGGTCGGCGGAGCAGGTGCTCTTCACCGGCACCCTCGCGGACTCGGGCACCGGTCCCATCGACCACGCCCTGATCGCCGACGGGTCGAACATGTACCTGTTCTTCGCCGGTGACAACGGCAAGATCTACCGGGCGAGCATGCCCCTCGGGAACTTCCCCGGCAGCTTCGGCTCCTCGTACACGACGATCATGAGCGACACGGTGAAGAACCTGTTCGAGGCCCCGCAGGTCTACAAGCTCCAGGGCCAGAACCGCTACCTCATGATCGTCGAGGCGCGCGGGGCGAACGAGGACCGCTACTTCCGCTCGTTCACGGCGACCAGCCTGAACGGCACGTGGACGCCGCAGGCCGCGACGGAGAGCAACCCCTTCGCCGGCAAGGCCAACAGCGGCGCCACCTGGACCGACGACATCAGCCACGGCGAGCTGCTGCGCACCAGCGCCGACCAGACGATGACCGTCGACCCCTGCAACCTCCAGCTGCTGTACCAGGGCCGCAGCCCCGCCTCCGACGGCGTCGACTACGGCCTGCTGCCCTACCGTCCCGGCCTGCTCACCCTGCGGCGCTGACGACACCGGCCCGGCGGGCCCCGGCCCTCCGCCGGCCGCGCCACGGAAGGCCGGACCCCCGCCCCCGCGACCCGCGAGGGCGGGGCCCCGCCGCACGAATGGCAGGGCCCCGGGGGCGGACTTAGCCTGCTCGGAGGTGTACCTCCGCCGGAAGGGCTGACGATCGTGACCGTCGAGAAGGACGCGCCGGAAGACGGGGCGGAGTCGCGCGTCGGCCCCGAACCCCAGGGGAAGCCCGAGTTCCACCCGTACCACCACCCGGCCGCCGGCTGGGGCGCGGCGAAGAGCGTGACGCGGTTCATGGTGCGCGAGCGCGCCCTCCCGCTGGACGGGCCCCGGGCGATCATGAAGATGAACCACGAGAACACCGGCTTCGACTGCCCCGGATGCGCGTGGCCCGACGACACCAAGGGCCTCCACCTGGACATCTGCGAGAACGGCATCAAGCACGTCACGTGGGAGATGACCGCCAAGCGGGTCGGCCGGGAGTTCTTCGCCGCGCACACGGTGTCGGAGCTGGCCGGGTGGACCGACCACGACCTGGAGGACCAGGGCCGGCTGACCGAGCCGATGGTCTACGACCCCGCCACCGACCACTACGTGCCGATCAGCTGGAAGGACGCCTTCGAGCTGGTCGGCCGGACGCTCCGCGGCCTCGGCGACCCGAACCGGGCGTCCTTCTACACCTCCGGCCGGCTCGGCAACGAAGCCACCTTCCTCTACCAGCTGATGGCCCGCGAACTGGGCACCAACAACCTGCCCGACTGCTCCAACATGTGCCACGAGGCCAGCGGCCGGGCCCTCCGGGCGTCCTTGGGCACCGGCAAGGGCACGGTCGACCTCCAGGACTGGGAGACCACGGACGCGCTCTTCATCCTCGGGGTGAACGCCGCGTCGAACGCGCCCCGGATGCTCACCGCGCTGGCGGAGGCGTACCGCCGCGGCGCCCAGATCGTGCACGTGAACCCGCTGGTCGAGGCGGCCGCCACCCGCACGATCATCCCGCACGACTTCCGGGACATGGCCACCTTCCGCGCCACCCCGACCAGCACCCTCAACCTCCAGCCCCGGATCGGCGGCGACATGGCGCTGCTCCGCGGCATGGCGAAGGCCGTCCTGGAGCGTGCGGCCACCGACCCGAAGGCGCTGGACCGCGAGTTCATCGACCGGCACACGCACGGCTTCGAGGAGTACCGCGCGCTGTGCGAGGCCACGCCCTGGGAGGAGATCGAGCGCCAGTCGGGCCTGAGCCGCGACGACGTCCTCAGGGCCGCCCGGGTGTACGAGGAGGCCGACCGCAGCATCGTCAGCTGGTGCCTGGGCGTCACCCAGCACGAGCACGGCGTCGACACCGTCCGCGAGATCGTCAACCTGCTGCTGCTCCGCGGCAACCTGGGCCGCGAGGGCGCGGGCCCCTCTCCCGTACGCGGCCACAGCAACGTCCAGGGCAACCGCACCTGCGGGATCGACCACCGGCCCGCCCCGGCGTTCCTGGACCGGCTCGCCGAGGTCTGCGCGATCGACCCGCCGCGCGCGCCCGGCCTGGACACCGTCGGCACCATCAAGGCGATGCTCGACGGCGACGTGACCGTGTTCGTCGGCATGGGCGGCAACTTCGCGCTCGCCGCCCCGGACACCCCGCTGACGTTCGAGGCGCTGCGGCGGTGCGAGCTGACCGTGCAGGTGAGCACGAAACTCAACCGCAGCCACGTCGTGCACGGACGGCGGGCGCTGATCCTGCCGTGCCTCGGCAGGACGGAGAAGGACCACCAGCGCAAGGGCGTCCAGAGCACGTCCGTCGAGGACTCGATGAGCATGGTGCACCTGTCGACCGGGATGAAGCGCCCCGCCTCGCCGCACCTGCTGTCCGAGGCGGCCATCGTCGCCGGCATGGCACGCGCCGCGCTGCCGGACAGCGCGACACCGTGGGAGTGGTACGTCGAGGACTACGACCGCGTCCGCGACACCATGGCCAAGGTCCTCGACGGCTTCGAGGACTTCAACCGCCGGGTGCGGCTCCCGCTGGGCTTCCGGATCAAGCAGCCGGCCCGCGAGCTCGTGTTCCTCACCCCGTCCGGCAAGGCCGAGTTCTCCGCCGCCCCCCTGCCCGACGTGGTGCCCGAGCCCGGCACGCTGGCCCTCGGCACCATGCGGTCCCACGACCAGTGGAACACCACCGTCTACTCCGCCGACGACCGCTACCGGGGCGTGAGGAACCTGCGCACCCTGATCTTCATGAACCGCGCCGACATGCGCGAGCGCGGCATCGCGGACATGGCCCGGGTCGACATCACGAGCACGGCCAGGGACGGCAGCCGCCGCTGCCTGAAGGGCTATGTGGCGGTCCCGTACGACATCCCGCGCGGCTGCGCGGCCGGCTACATGCCGGAGATGAACGTGCTGTGCGCCCTCGGCGACTACAGCACCCAGAGCGACCAGCCGATCATGAAGCACCTGAAGGTGACCGTCGCCCCGGCCGCCTGAGCCGTCCCCGGGCCGCCCCCTGCGGCGGAGCCGTTCGTCGGTTCCTACGGCACCCTCGCATCCGCGATGGAGGGTCGCATGATCTTGTTGCAGGTGCGACCCCCGACGGCCTACGGTGACGCCCATGCAGTCCTACACCATCGGCCAGGCCGCACGTCTCCTCGGGGTCAGCCCCGACACGGCACGGCGCTGGGCCGACGCGGGCCGGGTCGCCACCCACCGCGACGAGAGCGGGCGACGCGTGATCGACGGGAAGTCGCTCGCCGCGTTCGCCGTGGAGATCGCGCAGGCCGACGGCGAGGACGACGACCCGTCGTACACGACGGCCCGCAACGCGTTCCCGGGGATCGTCACGGCGGTCAAGCTCGGGGACGTCGCCGCCCAGGTCACCGTCCAGGCCGGTCCCCACCGGCTCGTCTCCCTGCTGACCAGGGAGGCCGTGGAGGAGTTGGGGCTGGAGGTCGGCATGCGGGCCACCGCCCGCGTGAAGTCCACCAGCGTGCACATCGACCGCACCTGACACCCGGAGCCCAGACCCCCATGACCCGCACCCCCGCCCGCGCCGTCACCGCACGCCGCGCGGGCGCCGCCTTCCTCACCGCCGCCCTGCTCGCCCCGCTCGCGGCCTGCGGCTCCGGCGACGGCACGAAGGACGGCGCCGGCGGTTCCTCCGGTGTCCGGCTCACCGTCCTCGCCGCGGCCTCGCTCACCGACGTGTTCAAGACCGCCGGTGCGGCGTACGAGAAGTCCCACCCGGGCACGAAGATCACCTTCTCCTTCGCCGGTTCGCAGGAACTGGTGGCCCAGGTGTCGCAGGGCTCGCCGGCCGATGTGCTGGTCACGGCCGACACCAAGAGCATGGACAAGGTGAAGGCCGACACC
>JOFO01000074.1 GCA_000721275.1 Microtetraspora glauca
AAGAGACAGACCCCCAGGACCAAGGTCCCCCTCCACCCCAGCCCTCCAGCCCCTTGTCCCACCCCCCACCATGAAAGTATCTTTCAGGCGTGACCCATGACGTGAAGGAAACTTTCAGCAGCGAGGCGCCCCCCGCACCCGCCGCCCTCGCCGCCAAGGTACGGACCCTCTCCCCTTCCATGACCCGCTCCATGCAGCGGGTCGCCGAGGCCGTCGCCGGGGATCCGGCCGGCTGCGCCGCGCTCACGGTCACCGGGCTCGCCGAGCTGACCGGCACCAGTGAGGCCACCGTCGTCCGCACCGCCCGTCTCCTCGGCTACCCCGGCTACCGCGACCTGCGGCTCGCGCTCGCCGGGCTCGCCGCCCAGCAGCAGTCCGGGCGGGCGCCGTCCGTCACCGCCGACATCGTCGTCGACGACCCGGTCGCCGACGTCGTCGCCAAGCTCGCCCACGACGAGCGGCAGACGCTCGCCGACACCGCCGCCGCCCTCGACACCGTCCAGCTCGGCGCGGTCGCCGCCGCCTGCGCCGCCGCCCGCCGCATCGACGTGTACGGCGTCGGCGCCTCCGGTCTCGTCGCCCAGGACCTGGTGCAGAAGCTGCTCCGGATCGGGCTGATCGCGCACGCCCACTCCGACCCGCACCTCGCCGTCACCAACGCCGTCCAGCTCCGCTCCGGCGACGTGGCGCTCGCCATCACCCACTCCGGCTCCACCGGCGACGTCATAGAACCGCTCCGGGTCGCCTTCGAGCACGGCGCCACCACCGTCGCGGTCACCGGCCGCCCGGACGGCCCGGTCAGCCAGTACGCCGACCACGTGCTGACCACCTCCACCGCCCGCGAGAGCGAGCTGCGGCCGGCCGCCATGTCGTCCCGCACCAGCCAACTGCTCGTCGTGGACTGCCTGTTCACCGTCATCACCCAGCGCACGTACGAGACCGCGGCCCCTGCCCTCGCGGCCTCGTACGAAGCCCTCGCCCACCGCCACTCGCCCCGCACCACCACCCGCTGAACCAGGAGAGAAAGCAGCCGCCCGTGTCCTCCACGTACTCCGAACTCCGCGCCCAGCTGGCCACCCTCACCACCGAGGCGTTCCGCCCCGAACTGGCCGAGATCGACCGGCTGTCCACCCTGGAGATCGCCGAGCTCATGAACGGCGAGGACCGCACCGTCCCCGCCGCCGTGGCCCGCGCGCTCCCCGCGATCGCCGCCGCCGTCGACGCCACCGCCGAGCGGATGGCCCGCGGCGGCCGGCTGCTCTACCTCGGCGCCGGCACCGCCGGCCGGCTCGGCGTCCTCGACGCCAGCGAGTGCCCGCCCACCTTCAACACCGACCCCTCCCGGGTCGTCGGCCTGATCGCGGGCGGCCCGTCCGCCATGGTCAAGGCCGTCGAGGGCGCCGAGGACTCCAAGGAGCTCGCCGCCGCCGACCTCGACGCCCTCGGCGTCGGCCCCGACGACACCGTCGTCGGCGTCTCCGCCTCCGGCCGCACCCCGTACGCCATCGGCGCCGTCGAGCACGCCCGCGCCGCCGGGGCGCTCACCATCGGCCTGTCCTGCAACGCGGACAGCGCGCTCGCCGCCGCCGCCGAGCACGGCATCGAGGTCGTCACCGGCCCCGAACTCCTCACCGGCTCCACCCGGCTGAAGGCCGGTACGGCCCAGAAGCTCGTCCTCAACATGATCTCGACGATCACCATGATCCGGCTCGGCAAGACCTACGGGAACCTCATGGTCGACGTCCGCGCCTCCAACGAGAAGCTGCAGGCCCGCTCGCGCCGCATCGTCGCGCTCGCGACCGGCGCCCCCGACGAGCAGATCGAGGGCGCCCTCGCCGCCGCCCGGGGGGAGGTGAAGAACGCCATCCTGATCCTCCTCGCCGACGTCGACGCCGCCACCGCCGCCCGCCGGCTGGAGGAGTCCCACGGGCACCTGCGTGCGGCGCTGCACGCGACCACCCCCTGAGGCCCGCCCCCGCCCCTCCCCTCACAGCAAGGCACCACCGCACCATGAGCACAGACGACAAGAACCGCGCCACCGCCGCCGCGATCCTGCCCCTCGTCGGCGGCGCCGGGAACATCACCTCCGTGGCCCACTGCATGACCCGCCTCCGGCTGGGTCTGCGCGACCGCTCGCTCGTCCGGGACGAGGCCCTGAAGGCCCTGCCGTCCGTGATGGGGGTGGTGGAGGACGACACGTACCAGATCGTCCTCGGCCCCGGCACGGTCGCCCGCGTGACCCCGGAGTTCGAGGCCCTGGTCGCCGAGGAGGCCGAGGCGCCCGCGGCGGCCCCGGCGCCCGCGCCCTCCGCCGAGGAGCTGGCCGGCAAGGGCGCCGCGATCAAGGCGGCGCGGAAGGCGAAGAACGCCACCCCGTTCAAGCTCTTCCTGCGGAAGATCGCGAACATCTTCGTCCCGCTGATCCCCGCCCTCATCGGCTGCGGCATCATCGCCGGCCTCAACGGCCTCCTCGTCAACCTCGGCTGGCTGCCCGCCGTCACCCCGGCGCTCGCCGCCATCGCGAGCGGCTTCATGGCCCTCATCGCGGTCTTCGTCGGCTACAACACCGCCAAGGAGTTCGGCGGCACGCCGATCCTCGGCGGCGCGGTCGCCGCCATCATCGTCTACGCGGGCGTCGCCAAGATCGAGGTCTTCGGCCAGGCGCTCTCCCCCGGCCAGGGCGGCGTCCTCGGCGCCCTCGGCGCGGCCGTCCTCGCCGTGTACGTGGAGAAGTGGTGCCGCCGCTGGGTGCCGGAGTCGCTGGACGTCCTCGTCACCCCGACGCTCACCGTGCTCGTCTCCGGACTGGTCACGATCTTCGGCCTGATGTTCGTCGCCGGCGAGGTGTCGCAGGCCATCGGCGACTTCGCCAACTGGCTGCTGGAGCACGCGGGCGCCGGGGCCGGCTTCCTCCTCGGCGGCCTGTTCCTGCCGCTGGTGATGCTCGGCCTGCACCAGGCCCTCATCCCGATCCACACCACCCTGATCGAGCAGCAGGGCTACACCGTCCTCCTGCCGATCCTGGCGATGGCGGGCGCCGGCCAGGTCGGCGCGGCCATGGCGGTCTACCTGAAGCTGCCGCGCAACGGCTCCCTCCGCCGCACCATCAAGTCCGCCCTCCCGGCCGGCTTCCTCGGCGTCGGCGAGCCGCTGATCTACGGCGTCTCCCTGCCGCTGGGCCGCCCGTTCGTCACGGCCTGCGTCGGCGGCGCGTTCGGCGGCGGCTTCATCGGCCTCTTCAGCATGCTGGGCGACAAGGTCGGCTCCACCGCCATCGGCCCGTCCGGCTGGGCGCTGTTCCCGCTGCTCGACGGCGACAAGGGCCTCGGGACGACGATCGCGATCTACGCGGGCGGTCTGCTCGTCGGGTACGCCGTCGGCTTCGTCGCCACCTACTTCTGGGGCTTCAGCCGCGCGATGATCGAGGAGTTCGACGTGGACCCGGAGGCGGCGGCGGCCGGGGCACCCGCCCCGGTGGCGGCCGGCGGGCCGCAGCCCGGCGCCGGCACCCCGGAGGCCGAACCGCGGCCCGTGCAGGTCTGACGTACGCCCGGCCCACCCGCCCCGGAGGTCCGGACGCCCCCCGCGCATCCGCGTGGGGGGCGTCCGGACCTCCGTCGGCTACGCGGCCGGGTCGAGCACCACCCCGACGACGCTCGACACCGGCAGCAGGCCCCAGAAGCGGGAGTCCGTGCTGAAGGCCGGGTTGTCGCCGAGCAGGGCGATCCGGCCCGGCGGCACCAGCGCCCCCTGAGCGACCCCGGCCGCCGCGCACACCTCCGGCGGGACCGGCTCCCCGGGCAGCGCGGCCACCCGCTTCACCACCAGCGGCGGCCGGGCCGCCGGGTCCCCGCCGCCGCGCGCCCGGACCAGCCCCTCGGGCGGGGCGACGACGACGATCCGGCCGGTACGCAGCCGGGCCGCGCCGCCGCGCAGGACGAGGACCCGCTGGCCGTCCCGCAGGGCCGGCATCATGCTGGGCCCGTTGATCCGCAGCCGGGAGAGGAAGCGGCGCAGCACCGCCAGGAGCAGCAGCACGCCGGCCGCGCCGCCCAGGACCGCGTACCCGTACCCGCCCATGTCCGCCTCCACGTCCGCCTCGCTCCTCCTCAGGCCACCGGGTCGGGGACCGGGGCGTCCGCGCGGTAGCCGTCCGCCTGGAGCGTGAACAGCTCCGCGTACCGGCCGCCGCGTTCCATCAGCGCCGTGTGCGTCCCCTCCTCGACGACCCGGCCCTCGCCGAGGACGACGATCCGGCCGGCGTCGCGGACGGCGCTCAGCCGGTGCGAGACGAGCACGCCAGTCGCGCCGCCGCGCAGGGTGCGCAGGCTGTCGTGGATCTCCTTCTCCGCCTCCGCGTCGAGCCCGGCGCTGGGCTCGTCGAGGATCATCAGGTCGGCGTCGGCGCGCATGAACGCGCGGGCCACGGCGACCCGCTGCCACTCGCCGCCGGACAGCGACTGGCCGCCGGCGCCGGGGCCGCCCTGGTCGCTGTCGGGGACGAAGATCCGGCTGAGCAGGGTGGCGTATCCGGCGGGCAGCCGGGCGAGCCGGTCGTGGACGCCGGCGGCGCGCGCCGCTCCGGCGACGGCGGCGGGGTCGCCGGCCCGGTCGAGCCGCCCGAGGCCGACGTTCTCGCCGGCGGTGAGGTCGTAGCGGCCGTAGTCCTGGAAGACGACGCCGAGCCGGCGGCGGTACGCGTCGGGCGGGAAGCGGCGGATGTCGGTGCCGTCCCACAGGACGCGGCCCTCGGTGGGGTCGTACAGCCGGCAGAGCAGCTTCACCAGGGTGCTCTTGCCGGCGCCGTTGAGGCCGACGAGCGCGGTGGCCTGGCCGGCGGTGAGCGTCAGGTCGACGCCGCGCAGCACCCACGGGCCGTCGTCGGCGTAGCGGAACCAGACGTTCTCGAAGGTGATCGCGGAGCGCAGCGGGCCGGGTTCCGCCGCGGGGCCTTCGGGCGCGGCCAGGTCGGGCGGGAGGTCGCGCAGGGCCCGGTACGAGACGAAGGTGAGCAGCGCCTGGTAGGCGTTGCTGCCGGTGCTCGCGAGCTGGCCGACACCGGTCTGGATGGCGGCGGTGGCGGCGAGGAAGACGGAGACGTCGCCGACGGAGAGGGTGCCCGCGCCGACGGCCCGGACGACCCAGACGAGTCCGGCGCCGTAGACGGCGACGCCGAGCACGGCCGGCCCGACTCCCCTGACGAGGTTACGGAGTTCGGTGCGGCGCTCGGCTTCCGACGCGGCCAGCAGCTCGGCCCGCGCCCGGTCCTTGAAGTGGTCCTGGAGGCCGAAGAGGCGGATCTCCTTCACCGCGTCGGTGTCGGTGAGCAGGCTCGCGTAGAACATCTGGCGGCGGCTGCGGGCGACGATGTCCCGGATGACGGCGGCCCGGCGGCGGCCCGCGGTGAGCTGGGTCCGGAAGGTCGGCAGCGCCATGACGACGGTGAGCGCGCCGAGCAGCGGGTTGAGGAGGCAGACGGTGACGAGGAAGCCGAGGAAGGTCACGAGCGCCTGCACGCCGCCGACGACCGAGCCGATGAGCATGCCGGGGGCGGAGGAGCCGGCCTCCTGGGCGAGCCGGAGCTCGTCCTGGAAGGCCGGGTTCTCGAAGTACCGCAGTCCGGGGAGCCGGTTGACGCCCTCGAACAGCTCGTCCTGGACGCGGAGCTGGACCCGGCGGGCGTGCTGTTCGCGCAGGAAGTCGGTGACGGCCGGGACGAGCGCGATGCCGAGGCTGACCGCCACGAGGAGGACGGCGACGCGCACGAGGGCGTCGGCGGGCCGGTGCTGGGTGATGGCGTCGAACAGCTCGCGGACGAGGAGCGCGGCGGCGGCGGGCAGCAGGCCCGCGACGACGCTGCCCGCGAGGTAGAGGAGGAGCGCGCCGCGCCCGGCCCGCCAGGCGAGCCCGGCGGCGGTCCGCCCGGCCGCCGCCACCTCCGCCCTCGGCTGCTTCACCGGGAGGCCGGGGCCGGGGCGGCGGGGGCCGGGGCGACGGAGGCCGGGGCTGCGGAGACCGGGGCGGCGGGGGCGACCTGGCCGCGGTCGCTGATCCGGCCCTCGGCGTCGACGTCGAGGTAGCTGGGCCAGCGGACGATGCCGAAGGAGGCGGAGGCGCCCCCGGAGCCGGCGGCCTCGGTGACGACGCGGGCCACCGGGTCGAGCAGGTCGATCATCCGCTGCCGTTCGGGGCCGCCGCCCTTGAGGAAGACGAGCACATGGTTCCGGCCACCCGGGAAGTCCTTCGCCATGCGGGCGAATTCCGGCGCCTGCTCGACGCAGGGCCCGCAGGTCGTGGAGAGGAATCCGATGACGGATCCGTTCGCGACGGAATTCCGGTCGATCTCCTCGCCGGAATGCGTACGGGTGTGGAATTCGGGGACGGGAGAACCGTCCGGGAGCTTGTTCTCCGGCGCGTCGGAGACGTATTCCCCGTCACCGGAATGCCCGGCGGCGGAGACGCGGCGGGCGAGCGCGAGCAGCAGGAAGAGATTGAAGACGGAGAGACAGCCGATCAGCACGACGGCGGCGATGAGCATGAAAGGGCCTCGCTTGGGTTCTCGGCGGGTTCAGGGGGCCCGCCGGCGGGTTCCACGGGTGCCGTGATCAACGGGTGCCACGGGTTGCACGGGGGCCACGGGTGGCGCCGAAGACGTCGGCGAGCAGGTCCGTGGAGAGGACGAGCGCGCTCACGCAGACCGCGCCGAGCAGGCTGACGAACACCCCGGTGGCGTCGAGGGCGCCGGCCGCCGGGACGGGTCCCGGGCCGCCCGCGGCGAAGGCGGCGAGGAGCCCGGCGGCGGTGGCCGCGAGCAGGACGGCGTTGCGGACGAGGTGCGCGGGGCCGACCCGGGTGCGGGAGGCGCCGAAGCAGGAGCAGGAGGTGTCGATCCCCCGGCGGAGGACCGCGGCCAGGGCCGCGGTGAAGGCCGCGATCAGGCCGAAGGAGAGGGCGAACGCCCAGGTGGTGAGGGCGGGCACCCAGACGGCGGCGGCGAGGGCCGCCTCCAGGACGGGCACCGCCGCGGCGACCGGTCCGGTCAGCCGGCGGGGCACCACGCGCATGTCCCGCACGGTCGCGCGGAACTCCCCGGGTGCGCGCGCCTTGCCCAGCGCGGAGGCGGCGAAGACGACGGCCACGAGGCACCGGACGGCGAGGAGCAGGGAGTCGGTCATGGGCGGTTCCTCCGTCGGACGGGTCCGGCCGGGGCCCCGCCCCGGGCCGCGCGGGGCGGCACCGGGGCGGGGTTCACCGGCGGGGACTGCGCGCTGCTGCCGGAAGGGCCGTCAGCAGTCGCCCGGGTAGGACTTGGTGACGCAGGTGGGCGCCGCCGCGCAGTTCCAGGAACAGCAGACCTTCACGTAGAGCGTGGAGCCGGAGCACCAGCTGCTGCCGCCCGCGGGGCAGGCGCAGTACGCCTCGGCGCTCTCCTCGCGGAGAACGCGGCCGAGCACGCGGTCCGCCATGCCGACAATTGCCTTGACCATGGGATTCCCTCACAAAGTGGAGACGGATTTTCCGGGGTCGTGCAAACGTTCACGAGAACTCGCGGTCCGCAACCTACCCGCCGCTCGGAATAAATGTCTAGACCAGCTTCGATCTTCGTGTCCTGCATGTGAGAACCCCGAGGTCAGAGGCGAAAAATCGCCCCTCCCCCGCCGACCGGGAACCGCCCGTCACCCCTCCGGAACCCCCGCCCCCATATGGACGGATCACCTCCGGAAGCACGTGCAGATGGCCGGAACCGTACGCTCGTCGCCCCGCGGAATCGGCCCCGCCCGGCCCTTCCCGCCGTAGGCTCCGCACTCATGACGACCAAGCGCCACGACCGACACGACATCGCCGCGATCGCCGCCGACCTCGCCCCCACCGGAGTGCTGCGCGCCTCCATCAACCTGGGGAACCCGGTGCTCGCCCAGGGCACGCCGGAGGAGCCCGCCGGCATCACGGTCGACCTCGCCCGCGAGATCGGCCGGCGGCTCGGACTCCCCGTGGAGACGCTCTGCTTCGACGCGGCCCGCAAGTCGTTCGAGGCGATGGCGGACGGCCGCGCCGACCTCTGCTTCCTCGCCGTGGACCCGACCCGCGAGAAGGAGGTCGCCTTCACCGCCCCGTACGTCGTCATCGAGGGCGTGTACGCGGTCCCCCGGGACTCGCCGCTCACCACCGTCGAGGAGGTCGACGCCCCCGGCGTCCGGATCGGCGTCAAGCAGGGCTCGGCGTACGACCTCCACCTCACCCGCACCCTCGCCCACGCCACCGTCGTCCGCGGCGCGGAGGGCGTCGACACCTTCCGCTCGCTCGACCTGGAGGCCGGCGCGGGCATCCGCCAGCCGATGGCCGCCTATGTCGCCGCGCACCCCGAAGTGCGCCTGATCGACGGCCGGTTCATGGAGATCCGGCAGGCGGTCGGCACCACGGCCGGCCGGGCGCCGGAGACGGTCGCGTACCTCCGCTCGCTCGTCGAGGAGCTGAAGAGGAACGGCTTCGTCACCGACGCCCTGCGCCGCTCGGACCAGGACCCGGCCCTGGTCGCCCCCTGACACCGGCGGGGAGGCCGGCGCCGGACCCCGTCAGGCCCCGCCAGGCCCCTCTCAGGAGCCCATCAGAAGCCCATCAGAAGCCCATCAGGAGCCCGTCAGGAGCCCGTCAGGAGCCCGTCAGGAGCCCGTCAGGACGCGAGCAGGGCCAGCAGCTCGGCCTCCCGCGCCGGGCTCAGGCCGGCCCGGCGCTCCCGGCCGAGGCCCTCCTCCCGCTCCCACGCCAGCGTGTCGGCGACCGTCTCGGCGGAGGGCCGCTGCCGCAGCCCGGCGGCGGCAGCGGCGGCGCCCGTACGCGCCTGGAAGCCGCCCCAGTCCTCGGCCACGATCCACAGCGGCAGCGACTCGGGTCCCATGAACTCCGCGACGCCCTGCTCCAGCAGCCACGCCGACGGCGCCGGCACGACCGGCCCGGTGTGCCCGGCCAGCTCCCGCGAGAGCGCGATCCACTCGCCCAGCGGCATGTTCGGGCCGACCGTGTCGAAGGTGCCCGTCCGCCCCTTCTCCGCCGAGTCGAGGATCCAGTCGACGAGGTCCCGCACGTCGATCACCCGCGTCGGCAGCAGCGGCTCGTCCGGCACCAGCATCGGCCCCTCGGGGTCCCGCGCGGCCCGCGCCGCCCAGTAGCCGGTCCGGCCGCTGATGTCGCCGGGCCCGCCGATGAGCCCCGCCCGGGCGACCAGCAGCCGGTCCCCGACGGCGGCGGCGGACGCCAGCTCGCAGGCCGCCTTGGCCTCGCCGTACAGCTCCCGCCCGACCTCGTCCCGGTCGGTCGGCGCCAGGAGCTCCGCCGACTCGTCGGCCCCGACCTCGGCCTGCGAGGCGTACACGTTCCCGGACGACACGTACGTCCAGTGCCGGGCCCGCCCGCCGAGCGCGTCGAGCGCCCCCCGGACGAACCCCGGCTGCCACGACACCTCGACCACGGCGTCCCACTCCCGGCCGAGCAGCGCGTCGTACGCCCCCGGCTTCCGCCGGTCCGCCGCCACGAGCACGGCCCCCTCCGCCACCTCCCCGCTCTCCCCGCGCGCCAGACACGTCACCGCGTGCCCCCGCGCCAGCGCCCGCCGCGCCACTTCGCGGCCCACCCATGCCGTCCCGCCCAGAACCAGAATCTCCATGGCCCCAGTCGACCACCGAACTCCGCGCCGCGCCGCAACAGTTCGCCGTCGGCGCACCGAGTGCGCCGACGGCGAACGAGAGGGCGGACAGACCGCTAGAACAGGCCCTTGAACCCGTTCCAGCCGCTGCTGCCGACCAGCACCCGGGTGCCGTACGTACCGGCCCCGGTGGAGGCGTACCGCCACAGCTTCCCGGCCGTGTCCCGCGCCAGCAGATCGGCCCTGCCGTCCCCGGACAGGTCCCCGACCCCGACGAGCGCGGAGTACCCGCCCCAGCCACCACCGACCTTCACCCGGGCGGTCACGCCGCCGGTGGAGGTCCCGTGGTACCGCCACAGCACACCGGCGGAGTCGAGCCCGAGCAGATCCCCGCGCCCGTCCCCGTTCAGGTCACCGGCACCGGCGATCCTCTTGTACAGCTTCCAGTTGGTCCCGATCCGCACCCGCGCCTTGAGCGCGTGCGTCGCGGTCCCGCCGTAGAAGTACACGTCACCCGTGGACGCCTGCCGCGCGACGAGATCGGCGTACCCGTCCCCGTTCACGTCACCGGACGAGGTCAGCACGTCGTACCCACCCCAGCCCGAACCCACGAGCGTGTACGGCGACGACGCCGTCAGCACCTTCCCGCACCCGGGCCGGTACGCCCGCAACTGGTCACCCACCCGCGCGTACACATCCGCACACCGGTCACCGTTCAGGTCCCCGACCGGAGCGAAGAGGGTAGTGGTCGCGAACTTGTTCCCGACCCCGGCGATCCGCGCCGAAACGCCACCCGTCCCCGTACCCCGGTACAGCGACATCGCCCCGGCAGTGTCCATCACCAGCAGGTCACCGAACCCGTCGTCACCCACCATGTCCCGCCGGACCGCGGCGGCACCGGTGACGCCCACGGCCCCGGAGACGACCAGGTCGGCCCCGTGCCCGTCGGCCGGCTTCACCGTCAGCGTCCAGACGTAGGCACCGTTGGCCACGTACTTCCCGGACGCGTCCTTCCCGTCCCACGACGGCGCCACGATGCCGCGCGCCTCACCGCCGGCCAGGGTCCGCACGACCTTGCCGCTGATCTTGTGCTTCAGCGAGAGGCTCCACGAGGCACCGGGCTTCGACAGCCACCAACGCGGCTTCCAGGCACCGGCCTTGATGTTCGCCGCGGGGGTGTCGGCGTCGATGGCGGCGAGCCGGCTGGTGACGCCGCCGAGACCCTCCACGCGGAACGACTGCCAGGGGTCGAGGAAGGCGACGCCTCCGCCGAAGCGGTCGACGGTCCACCTCCGGCCCTCGACGTCGTCGTACTGGGGGGAGAGTTCGCCCAGCTGCCGCCACTGCGACGTCCCGGAGCGCACGTCCTCCGTGTACAGGCTGGTGAAGCTGCCCGTCACGTCGTAGGCGAGGAACCCGTCGCCGAGCTGCGGCTCACTGGAGGACGGCAGATCGGCCCACACCGACTGGCGCTTCTCGCGATCGTGGACGACCACCTTTCGGCTGTTCGAGGCGCACGAGCGCATGATCCACTTGCCGACGACCTGCAGCGGGCCGAAGACACAGCTCGTGCCGAGGTCGGCGGTGGCGACTGTCGCACCCGTCCGCACGTCGACGGCGGAGACCGTGCCGTTCGTGCCGGATCCCGTCCACAGCTGGCCGCCCCACAGGGACTGGTTCAGGTTGGCGGAGTCGCGCAGCACAGTACCGGTCTCGATGTCCGCGACGATCGAGCGGTCGGTGGACCCCGCGGTGGCGTAGAAGTGCACGTACCGGCCGGAGGCCCGCACCATCTGGAACACCTGCAGCCCGCTCGCGTGCTTGACCAGCACGCTGCGCGTGGCGCCGCCACTGCCCGGGGTCGTCACGTGCACCGCGACAGCGCAGTCGCTGCAGCCCGGTCGGCCGACCTGCTCCAGAGTGACCAGGCGCCCGTCGCCGGTGTCCGTCCACGCGTCCGGATAGGTGGCGCCGGCCAGGAGGTCCGGGCAGTTGGCGGCGGAGACTGTGGCGTCGCAGTTCCACCGGGCGGTCGCCGCGTGCGTCCCGGTGAGGGCGAGGTCGTAGCCCCGGAGCCGCAGCTCCGTGGCCGCGTCGGAGCCCTGTGCGACGAGCCGCCCGTGGGACAGGGTCACGTTCTCGCCCGGGTACGGCGCGCCGAGCGCGAAGACCCGCGTCACGGCCGGGGTGCCGTCCGTGGCCGGGGCGATGCGGTACGCGCCGGCCAGGCCGGCGGGCGTGCTGCCCACGGTGTACAGGTGCCCGTCCGTGCCGGGCATGACCGAGGACAACTGGTCGTCGACGGTGATGCCGAGGTCGCGGGGCGCGCCGCCGTCGAGGGGAACCGCCCAGAGGTCTGCCGGGATCTTGCCGTACTCCGTCATGGGCAGGTCGACCCGGTCGACGATCCACTCGCCCACGAGCCGCGGCGCTCCGCCGCTGTCCGCGATGTCCCGGGGGAGCGCGAGGCTCCGGCCAGGGGCGGCGGGGTCCGTGCGGGAGACGACGGACACCTCGGGCGTGCCGGCCGGTCCGGCGAGGACGATCCGGTCCTTGCCGAGCGCGGCGGACACGACGCCGCCCGCGAACGACGGCTTCGGCAGCGGGCTGATCGTGCCCTCCGCGAGCCCGAGCAGGCCGACGGTCCGTTCCTCGCCGGCGTCGTACGCGAGGATCGCGCTCGTACCGTCCTGGGCGAGGACCCGGGGCTCCGCGTCGGCTCCCGGCAGGAAGACCTCGCGGTCGGCGGGCGCGTTGTCGCCGTACCCCAGGAAGCGGAGGGTGACGCCACCGGTCCCCCGCACGGCCTGGACCAGCTGCTGCCGGCCCACGAGCGGAAACCATTCGTCGCCGCTGTCGTTGCTGACCGTCGTGGTGCGCCCGGTCGCGAAGTCGTGGACGACGGCGTCGCCGCCGTACGAGCCGGGGCAGACGAACACGTCGCCGTATCCGTACGGGGACGGGAATTCCGCCTCGCACGTCGGGGAGTGTGCGACGCGGCCGTCGGAGAGCCGCTTCCAGCGGGACTGCAGGCTGTTGCTGAGCTGCACACCGGTGCCGACGCCCAGGACGGAGGTGGACGGTGTGAGGTGCGGCGCGGTCGACGGGTCGATCGTCACGCTGTACGGCGCGGTGTCGGCCGCCATCGCGGCCGGGCCCGTGGTGGCCGCGAGGCCGGTGAGGGCCAGGGTCGCGCTCAGGGCGAGCGCGACGGTTCTTCGGACGGACAAGTAAGGGGTCCCCTCGTGCGGAACGTCGATGGCGACAGGCGCGCGGGGGACGCGGAACGGCGGCACGACGGCCGGGGACGTTCACGCGGGCGCCGGCCCGATGCCCCCCACCTGCCGGCTGGCGTGATCGTACAACTGGCCGAAACCCGACGGGAAGTGGAGGGTCCCCGTCCGGCGGCACCCCGAAATGGGCGGGCCCCGTGGGGCCGGGCCGTCCTACCCTGCCGCCATGCGTATCCACAGGACGTCGTACGTGTGCCTGCCGTGCCGGGGCTCGTACAAGCAGGGGCGCGAGCACGGGCAGGAGCACCGGTGTCCCCGCTGCGGGGAGCCGATGACCGGGGTCGGGGCGGCGTTCCAGCCGCCGCGGCGGCGGGACGACGAGGGGTGGCGGGTGCTGGCAGTGCTGCTGCGAGCCGGGGTGCGCTTCGACTTCTCCTGCTGCCAGAACTGCTGCGGCCCCGGCTACCGGCCCCGCACCCTCGCCGAGGTGAAGGCGCGCGTCGCGTACGCCCGCCGGACCGGCGAACCGCTCGCCGAGGCCCTCGTCCGGCCCGTCGTCTGAGCGGGCCGGGAACGCGCCGAGGGCGGCACCCCCTGCTGGGGAGTGCCGCCCTCGGTTCGCGTTTCAGCGATGAACCACCGATCCGTCAGGATCAGAAGTCCATGTCACCGCCCGGCATGCCGCCGCCGGCCGGGGCCGCGGCCTTCTCCGGCTTGTCGGCGATGACGGCCTCGGTGGTGAGGAACAGCGCGGCGATCGACGCGGCGTTCTGCAGCGCGGAGCGCGTCACCTTGGCCGGGTCGATGATGCCCTCGGCGACCAGGTCGACGTACTCGCCGGTCGCGGCGTTGAGGCCGTGGCCCGGGGTCAGGTTGCGCACCTTCTCGACCACGACGCCGCCCTCGAGGCCGGCGTTGACCGCGATCTGCTTGATCGGGGCCTCCAGGGCGAGCTTGACGATCGCGGCACCGGTGGCCTCGTCGCCGTCCAGCTCCAGCTTCTCGAAGACGCTGGAGGCCTGGAGCAGGGCCACGCCACCGCCGGCGACGATGCCCTCCTCGACGGCCGCCTTGGCGTTGCGCACGGCGTCCTCGATGCGGTGCTTGCGCTCCTTGAGCTCGACCTCGGTCGCGGCACCGGCCTTGATGACCGCCACGCCGCCGGCGAGCTTCGCAAGGCGCTCCTGGAGCTTCTCGCGGTCGTAGTCGGAGTCGCTGTTCTCGATCTCGGCGCGGATCTGGTTCACGCGGCCCGCGACCTGCTCGCTGTCACCGGCACCGTCGACGATGGTGGTCTCGTCCTTGGTGATGACGACCTTGCGGGCGCGGCCCAGCAGGTCGAGACCGGCCGACTCGAGCTTGAGGCCGACCTCCTCGGAGATGACCGTGCCGCCGGTGAGGATGGCGATGTCCTGGAGCATGGCCTTGCGGCGGTCGCCGAAGCCCGGGGCCTTGACGGCGACGGACTTGAAGGTGCCGCGGATCTTGTTGACGACCAGGGTCGACAGGGCCTCGCCCTCGACGTCCTCGGCGATGATCAGCAGCGGCTTGCCCGACTGCATGACCTTCTCCAGGAGCGGGAGGAGGTCCTTCACGGAGGAGATCTTGGAGTTGACGATGAGGATGTACGGGTCCTCGAGCGCGGCCTCCATGCGCTCCATGTCGGTCGCGAAGTACGCCGAGATGTAGCCCTTGTCGAAGCGCATGCCCTCGGTGAGCTCGAGCTCCAGACCGAAGGTCTGCGACTCCTCGACGGTGATGACGCCTTCCTTGCCGACCTTGTCCATGGCCTCGGCGATGAGCTCGCCGATCTGGGTGTCGGCGGCGGAGATGGAGGCGGTGGAGGCGATCTGCTCCTTCGTCTCGACCTCCTTCGCCTGGTCGAGCAGGGCGCCGGAGACGGCCTCGACGGCCTTCTCGATGCCGCGCTTGAGGGCCATCGGGTTGGCGCCGGCGGCGACGTTGCGGAGGCCCTCGCGGACGAGCGCCTGGGCGAGGACGGTGGCGGTGGTCGTGCCGTCGCCGGCGACGTCGTCCGTCTTCTTGGCGACTTCCTTGACCAGCTCGGCGCCGATCTTCTCGTACGGGTCCTCGAGCTCGATCTCCTTGGCGATGGAGACACCATCGTTGGTGATCGTGGGGGCGCCCCACTTCTTCTCGAGGACGACGTTGCGGCCCTTGGGGCCGAGGGTGACCTTGACGGCGTCAGCGAGCTGGTTCATGCCGCGCTCGAGACCGCGCCGGGCCTCCTCGTCGAACGCGATGATCTTGGCCATGTGAAGTGGTCCTCCCGGACATGGGGTGGATAACGCTCCAGGAACGCGCCGACGCCCGCGACGGACGGCCTCCGCGCTCCGCGTGGTTCCTTGCCCCACCCGGGTCGGCGGCCTCGCCTGCTCGATCCTCGTAGCACTCTCACCTTCCGAGTGCTAACGCCAATGATTAGCACTCGCCCTAGGAGAGTGCAAGCGACTCTCGTGGATCGGGCAGGTCCACGCCGCCCCCTCCCGCCGCGCGGGCCCGCCGCGCCCCCGGACCGCCCCGCCGCACCGGTCCGGGAACGCGCGAGGGGCCCGCATCCGTGGTGGATGCGGGCCCCTCGACGACGAGACGCCGGTGGCCGATCGCGCCGTTCCTCAGGCGGTGACCTTGACCATGTCCGCCTGCGGACCCTTCTGGCCCTGCGAGATCTCGAACTCGACTCGCTGGCCCTCTTCGAGGCTGCGGTACCCATCCATCTGGATGGCGCTGTAGTGGACGAAAACATCCGCACCACCGTCGACCGCGATGAAGCCGTAGCCCTTCTCCGCGTTGAACCACTTGACGGTGCCCTGAGCCATGCCTAACTCCCCTATTACGTACTGGCCCTTGAGCGGACCCGCACTTCGCGGACCCGGGTCAGAACCTGCGCCGGAACGCGTCGACCGCCGCTGAATGTATCTGTCCAACTGCCCTCTGCAACAGGGCAATCGACCGGGAATTCTGAAGGGCGCGGAAAGGGGGATCGGGAAGAAATCCTCGAATTGCGGGGCAAGTCGGGCCGGGCAAAGGGCACATAAGGGGCAGAGTGCGCGCGCTTTTCGGCCGCTTGTTGTCGCATTCTTGTCAGGTCCTGGTCCGCACTCATATGCGTCCGGCATGAGCGGCGGAGGGGACTTCCCCAACTCTACCGCGCTCAACCATGCAGAATTGCCCCCTCCGCTTTCTCTCGCGGAGGGGGCAATTCAGTACCGCCGGGTAACGGCGAAGGGGTCGGCCGAACGGCCCGCGGCGGGGGTCAGCAGCCGCCGGCGACGGCCGGGATGATCGAGACGCCCGCGCCGTCCGGCGTGGCGGTCTCCAGGCCCTGCTCGAAGCGCACGTCGTCGTCGTTCACGTAGACGTTCACGAAGCGGCGCAGCTTGCCCTGGTCGTCCAGGACGCGGGCGGCGATGCCGGTGTGGTTCTTCTCCAGGTCGGCGATGACCTCGGCGAGGGTCGCGCCCTCGGCGGGGACCTCGGACCGCCCGCCGGTGTAGGTGCGGAGGATGGTGGGGATGCGGACGTTCACGGCCATGGCGGTCGTCGTACCTCTCTGAGTCAGTGGGCCAGGCCCGCGTCGCGGAACGTGTCCAGGCTCGGGCGGATGGTGGCGGTCGCCTGAGAACTGTCGGCCACGGCGTCCAGGGTCTTGAGCCCGTCGCCGGTGTTGAGGACGACGGTGGTGAGGTTCGGGTCGATCACGCCGGCCTCGACGAGCTTGCGGGTCACGCCGACGGTCACGCCGCCCGCCGTCTCCGCGAAGACGCCCTCGGTCCGGGCGAGCAGCTTGATGGCGTCCACGACCTGCTCGTCGGTGACGTCCTCCACGGCGCCGCCGGTGCGGCGGGCGATGTCGAGGACGTACGGGCCGTCCGCCGGGTTGCCGATGGCGAGGGACTTGGCGATGGTGTTCGGCTTCTGCGGGCGGACCACGTCGTGGCCGGCCTTGAAGGCGGCGGACACCGGGGAGCAGCCCTCGGCCTGGGCGCCGAAGATCTTGTACGGCTTGTCCTCGACCAGGCCCAGCTTGATGAGCTCCTGGAGCCCCTTGTCGATCTTCGTCAGCTGGGAGCCGGACGCGATCGGGATGACGAGCTGGTCGGGGATGACCCAGCCGAGCTGCTCGCAGATCTCGTACGCGAGCGTCTTGGAGCCCTCGCCGTAGTACGGGCGGAGGTTGACGTTGACGAAGCCCCAGCCCTCGCCGAGCGGGTCGCCGATGAGCTCCGAGCAGAAGCGGTTGACGTCGTCGTAGTTGCCCTCGATGGCGACGAGGTCACCGCCGTAGACGCCGGCCATGACGACCTTGCCCTGCTCCAGGTCGTGCGGGATGAAGACGCAGGAGCGGAAGCCGGCGCGGGCGGCGGCGGCGCCGACGGCGCCGGCCAGGTTGCCGGTGGAGGAGCAGGAGAGGGTGGTGAAGCCGAAGGCGCGGGCGGCCTCCAGGGCCTGGGCGACGACCCGGTCCTTGAAGGAGTGGGTCGGGTTGCCGGAGTCGTCCTTGACGAACAGCTTGCCGGGGGCGACGCCGAGTTCGCGGGCGAGGTTGTCGGCCTTGACGAGCGGGGTCCAGCCGGGGTTCAGGTTCGGCTTCTCGGCGACGTCGGCGGGGACGGGCAGCAGGGGCGCGTACCGCCAGATGTTCGCGGGTCCGGCCTCGATCCGCTTCCGCAGCTCCTCGGGGTCTCCGGTGGGCAGGTCGTAGGCCACTTCGAGGGGGCCGAAACACAGCTCGCAGGCGAAGATCGGGCCGAGGGGGAAGACCTCGCCGCACTCGCGGCAGGAAAGTCCGGACGCGGGACCGAGGTCGACGGCGGGGGCGGCGTTGTCGGCAGCGGCGTTGGCGGGTGCGACGGTCTGTACAGCCATGGAGGCGAGGCCCTTTCTCCTCATCTTCCTCATGGCGCATTTCGCCATGAGACGGATTTGGCACCTTCCCTAGCCGGGGGCCTCGCGGACGCAAGACAAACCGACTGGAGGGTTGCCGGGGCTTCAACGGGCCGTATCCCTCTGCCCCTCTGGATGAGCGGTATTCGATTGTGAGACGCGGGCGGGACCCCGACATGCACCGGGCCTCCGCGTTGTTCAAGACTGTAACCGAAGGCTTCGAAGGTGGAGACGGTCGTCCGATCCGCGAGATGGAGATCACGTTGCTGGAAGAAGTGGAGCGCTGGCTGACCCGGCGGTCCTGGTCCGTGTCCGACCGCCCCCTGGAACGGGTGCTCGCCGCCAAGCGCGGGACGACGGTCAGTGTGGTGCTGCCCGCGCTGAACGAGGAGGCGACCGTCGGGGACATCGTCCGCGTGATCCGGCGCGAGCTGATGACCGAGGCGGTGCCGCTGGTCGATGAGCTGGTGGTGGTCGACTCGGGCTCCACCGACCGCACGGCCGAGGTCGCGGCGGCGGCCGGGGCGCGGGTCGTCGCGCGGGACGCGATCCTCCCCGGGATACCGGCCGTCCCCGGCAAGGGCGAGGTCCTGTGGCGGTCACTGATGGTGACGAGCGGGGACGTGGTCTGCTTCGTGGACGCGGACCTGCGGGACTTCTCGGCGGACTTCGTCACGGGGATCGTCGGACCGCTGCTCACCGACCCCGACGTGGACTTCGTGAAGGCCATGTACGACCGCCCGTTCGGCGACACCCCTGGTCAGGGCGGCCGGGTGACGGAGCTGGTGGCGCGCCCGCTGCTGAATCTGCACTGGCCGCGGCTGGCCGGCTTCGTCCAGCCGCTGGGCGGCGAGTACGCGGCGCGCCGCTCGCTGCTGGAACGGCTCCCCTTCCCCGTCGGTTACGGAGTGGAGCTGGGCCTGCTGGTGGACGCGCTGCACACGGTGGGCCTCGACGCGCTCGCGCAGGTCGACGTGGGCGTGCGCAAGCACCGGCACCAGGACGGGCAGGCGCTCGGCCGGATGGCGGCGGCGATCTACCGCACGGCGCAGCTGCGGCTCTCGCGCGGCCACCTCGTCCGCCCGGTGCTCACCCAGTTCGAGCGCGGCGCGCACGGTTTCGAGCCGCGGACGTACGCGGTGGACACGGAGGAGCGCCCGCCGATGGCCGAGATCGCGGAGTACGCGCACCGCCGCGTGGCGTAACGTCCGCAGATCGTCGGTTTTGCCTACATTGCCCTTTTATGCGCTTCGTACGATCTCACGCCGTCCGGGTGCTCGCGGCCGGCCTCCTCGCCGCGACCGCCCTCCCGCTCGCGGCGGCCGGACCGGCCGCCGCCGACGTCGTCGCCGAACCCTTCGGGCAGCGGTACCAGAAGGAGTCCGACGCCCCCGCCGGGCTCGCGTTCCCGGTGCCGGTGCCGGACCGGGAGGTCACCGGGACGGCGAGCCCGCGCACGGAACGGGCGGCCCCGACACCGTCCGCGCCCACCCCGCAGACCCCCGCGCCGATGGCCGCGACCGGCCGCGGCGGGGAGCGGCTGTGGCTGCTCGGCGCGCTGGCGGTCGTCCTCGCGGGCACGGGCCTGGTCGCCAGGGCGGCGACGCGCGGCCGGGGCGACTGACCTGCGGCGCGACGCTCCGTGGCCGGATCGGCGCGTCTCGTATACGTACGTTTGAGCGTTTCCGGGACGGGCTAGGTTCGCCACATGGTTTCCGTACTCGTCGCATCCAACCGGGGGCCCGTCTCGTACACGCTCGGAGACGACGGCACGCTCTCTTCCCGCCGGGGCGGGGGCGGCCTCGTCTCCGGGCTCAGCGCCGTGGACTCCGAGGACAGCCTCTGGGTGTGCGCGGCGCTCGGCGACGGCGACCGCGAGGCCGTCCGGCGCGGCGTCGCGGAGCCCGGGGTGCGGATGCTGGACATCGACCCGGAGGTGTACGCCGACGCGTACAACGGCGTGGCGAACGCGACGCTCTGGTTCCTCCACCACCACCTGTACGACATCCCGCGCGAGCCCGTCTTCGACGCGGAGTTCCGCCGCCGCTGGGAGGCGTACCGCGCCTACAACCGCGCGTTCGCGGAGGCGCTGGCCGCCGAGGCCGGCGACGGCGCGGCGGTCCTGGTGCAGGACTACCACCTGGCGCTGGTCCCCGGGATGCTCCGCGCGCTCCGCCCCGACCTCAGGATCGGCCACTTCACGCACACCCCGTGGGCGTCGGCGGAGTACCTGGCGATGGTGCCGGACGACATCGTCGAGGAGCTGCTGCGGGGCATGCTGGGCGCCGACGAGCTCGGCTTCCACACGGAGGAGTGGGCGGAGCACTTCCGCGCCTGCTGCGCCCGGCTGGGCGGGTCCGGCGCGGACGGCACCCGGATCCGGGTGTACGCGCTCGGCGTCGACGGCGACGACCTGCGGGCCCTCGCCCACCGCCCCCAGGTCGACGAGCGGCTGGCCCGCCTCCGCGAGGAGACCGGCGGCCGGAAGACGATCGTCCGCGTCGACCGCACCGAACTGTCCAAGAACATCCTGCGCGGCCTGCTCGCGTACCGCGAACTGCTCACCGCGCACCCCGAGTGGCGCGGCGAGGTCGTCCACCTGGCGTCCGCGTACCCCTCCCGGCAGGACCTGGAGTCGTACCGCGCGTACACCGCGTCCGTCGTGGAGCTGGCCGAGGAGATCAACGCCGAGTTCGGCACCGCCGACTGGCAGCCGGTCCTGGTCTCCGTCGAGGACGACTTCACCCGCTCCCTCGCCGCGTACCGCCTCGCCGACGTGGCCCTGGTGAACCCGGTCCGCGACGGCATGAACCTGGTCGCGAAGGAGATACCGGTGGTCTCCGACGCCGGCTGCGCCCTGGTCCTGTCGCGGGGCGCCGGCGCCTACCGGGAGCTGCGCGAGCACGCGCTCACGGTGAACCCGTACGACGTCTCCGGCACCGCCGAGGCGCTGCACCGGGCGCTGACGATGCCGCCGGACGAGCGGGCCGCGCGCACCGCCCGGCTCGCGGAGGCGGCCACGGCCCTGCCGCCGCGGCGCTGGTTCCTCGACCAGCTGGACGCCCTCCGCAAACCGTCCTGACCGCCCTAACCGCCCTGCCCGGAGTCCTGCCCCTGCCCGCCGGACGCCTCCCGCCGCTCCCGGCCCCAGGCCGCGAGCGGTTCCAGGGCGTCGTTGAGGCGGAGGCCGTCCTTGGTGAGGCCGTACTCGACGCGCGGCGGCACCTCGTCGTACGAGACGCGGCGGACGATCCCGTCCGCCTCCATCTCCCGCAGGTGCGAGGCCAGGACCTTCTCCGTGATGCCCGGCACCATCCGCCGCAGCTCGCCGAAGCGCCGCTCGGGACCCTCGTGCAGCGCCCACAGGATGAGCACCTTCCACTTGCCGCCGATGACCTCCATGGCGGTGTCGATGCCGCAGACGTGCCCGTCGTCGTCCTCGGGCCGGTTCACCGTCGCCATCCGTCCACCCTCCTGACCTGCTCGCTCACCTCAGGGTAACCACCCACTCCCAAGTGCGTACTTGAGCGGTCCGCGGCCCTGGCAGAGCCTTGGGGACATGACAGCGACCGCGCACGCCAAGACCCCCGTCACCCTCCTCGGCCTCGGTGCCATGGGCACCGCCCTCGCCCACGCCTGGCTCGCCGCCGGCCACCCCCTCACCGTCTGGAACCGCACCGCCGCCCGCGCCGAACCGCTCGCCGCGGAGGGCGCGACGGTCGCCGCCACCGCCGCCGACGCGATCGCGGCGAACGGCCTGGTGATCGTCTGCCTGCTGGACGACGCCTCGGTCGGGGCCGCCCTCGAGTCCGCCGACCTCACCGGCAAGGACGTCGTCAACCTCACGACCACGACCCCCGCCGAGGCCCGCGCCCGCGCCACCTGGGCCACCGCCCGCGGCGCCCGCTATGTGGACGGCGGCATCATGGCCGTCCCGCCGATGGTCGGCGTCCCGCAGGCCGGCGGCTACGCCTTCTACAGCGGCGCCCGGGACCTCTTCGAGACCCACGAGGCCACCCTCGCCGTCCCCCTCGGCACCCGGTTCGTCGGCACCGACCCGGGCCACGCGGCCCTCCACGACGTGGCCCTGCTCAGCGCCATGTACGGCATGTTCTCCGGCGTCGCCCACGCCTTCGCGCTGATCCGCAAGGAGGACGTCGCCCCGGCCTCCCTCGCCCCGCTGCTCACCGAATGGCTCACGGCCATGGCCGGCCCGCACATCACCCAGACCGCCGACCAGCTGGCGAGCGGCGACTACACGACCAACGTGGTGAGCAACCTCGGCATGCAGACCGCGGGCACCCCCACCTTCCTCACCACCGCCGCCGACCAGGGCGTCAGCCCCGAACTCCTCACCCCCTACTTCGCCCTGATGCGCCGCCGCCTCGCCGAGGGCGACCCGTCGGAGGACCTGACGGGCGTGGTGGACCTGCTGCTACGGTGATCCGCTTCCGTTAATCGGTGACGACCCCTCCTCGCGGGGGGTCTTCCCCGTGTCACACTCGCGGAAATCGTTCCCCCAGGCGATCCGTACACACCACGTCGACGCCCCGCTCGGCTCGAACGACAGCTACAGCTACACGCTCAGCCCCGCCCCTCCAGCAGGCGGGCAAGGCACAGGCCGTCCGCGTCACGCTTCCCGGCAAGACCGCCAGCACCACCTACGCCACCCCGACCTCCGGCGCGCACGCCTGGTGGACCGGCTCGGCGGACGGTCTCAACCAGGCTCTGACCCTCTGCGTACCGGCCGCCCCGCGCGTCACCGCGAAGGCCAGCGCCTAGGCCGTGTCTGACAAATGATCACGAGCTGGTTTCGCGGAGCCAGAGGATCAGCGAGGCAAGAACGACTCCGGCACGGTAGCGGTCGGCGAGC
>JOFO01000075.1 GCA_000721275.1 Microtetraspora glauca
AGCACCCCAGACCGTTCGTCTGGACGAAGACCGCCGACGAGATCCTCGACAAAGTCGCCGCCTACTGCCGACGAATCTCTGACTCAGATCACTAGCCGAGCGCGGCCAGGCCCGGGTAGAAGGCGACGAGCAGCGGGACGACCGGGACCAGTGCGGCGGTCGCGGTGAGCCCCAGGCGGTGGGTGGCGGGCAGCCGTGGCGCGGCGGTGAGCAGCCGGTCGACCCGCCGGGGGAGTCCGGCGAGCGGTCCGGTGCCGGGTGCGGCGGCGAACACGCCCCGCTCCTCGTTCAGTTCGACCAGCGCGAGCGCGATGGTGAGCCGGCCGAAGCGCCGGGAGGCCACGTCGTCGGCGGCCAGCTCGACCAGCCGGTGCATCTCCTCGCGGAAGGCGGTGAAGACGGGGATGCCGGGGAAGCCCGCGGCGAGCGCGCCGGAGCAGTGCAGCAGCCAGTCGTGCCGGGCCCGGGCGTGGCCCTGTTCGTGGGCGAGCAGCGCGTCGAGCTGGCGGCCCTTCAGCCGGCGCAGGGCGGCGGTGGTGACGACCAGCCGGGGCGTGGTCCCGGGCAGCCACCAGGCGTCGGGCCGCTCGCCCTCCAGGACGACGAGCCGGCCCGCGGCCGGTTCCTCGCCGGGCAGCTGCGGCGCGCGGACCAGCAGTTCGGCGCGGCGCTGCCGGCGGCGGGCCCGGGCCAGCCCGATCTCCCGCCCGAGCATGGCGCCCGACCACAGGCCGCCGGCCGCGAGGACCACGGCGATCACCGCCGACCAGGGGCCGCCGCCGGTGGAGAGTTCGTACGCGTCGAGCACGGCGCGCGGCGCGGGCGCGAAGACCTGCCCGCGCACGGCCTGCCAGGCCGCCGCCGCGCTGAACGTCATCGAGAGCGCGAAGCTGACCAGCACCGCGGCCACCACGCACTGCCAGACCCAGAGCGCGACGACCGGTTCTCGCTCCACCCAGAGGGCCCGGGCCAGCAGCCGGGGCGCGGTGAGAGCGGTCAGGACGCCGAGCAGGAGCAGTGCGAGGGAGACCGACATGGCGTCAGCCTATGAGGGGGGTGCTCCCCGGGGGTATGGCCCCGCCGGGCAAGTGACGCACGCCACGGTTTCGGCCGGTCCCGGTCCGAACGTCCGGGCGGGACAACGGACTCAGAGGGACGCAGAGGGACGCAGAGGGACTCAGAGCGTGCAGAGCATCGCCAGCATGGCGAGCCCCATGGACAGCCGGCACACCACGGTCAGCTCCGGCCGGTTCGCCCACGCGCCGCCTCCCGCCGCCGCCACCGTCCCGGCCGCCACGGGCGCGGGTCCGTGCGGCGCGGCCGGGACGAGCCGGGCGCCGGTGCGGAGCACGTACACCCCGTAGTAGAGGAGCAGGCCGCCGGTGAGCAGGGGGATGCCGCCCGCCGTGCCCGCGCCGTGCGCCCCGTGCACCCCCTGCGCGCCGCCGGTGGCCGCCGGGGCCATCGCCAGCGCCATGTAGAGCATGGCGAGGGAGCCCACCGCGTGGTGCAGCCGGTGTCCGTCGCGGCGGGCGGCGAGCAGGTCGCCCAGGGCCACGGCGCCGAAAAGCGCCGCGTACACCGCCCAGCTCCAGGACGGCGGGCCGACGACGGCGGCGGGCAGCGCCATGGCGGCCATCCCGAAGCCCATCACCGCCTCGGCGCGCGCGGCCCGGCGCTCCGCGCCGGCGCAGGCCCGCATCCGCAGCAGGCAGTAGGCGCCGCTGGCGGCGCACAGCGCGACGAGAAGCCACCCGGACAGGGCCGGTCCGTGCACGGCACACCTCCCCCTCGACTCGTACCCCGTCGGGAGGGTGCCCGGGGCGGCGAGCGCGCACGCGGGCGCACGGGCGCGCACAGGCGTACGAAAGGGGGTGCGGAGGCGCGCGTTAGGCTCGGAACGATCGCGCACGCCGATCCACAGCGCCCGAGGGGAGCCCCGCACGATGGACACCGCCACGCCCGTTTCCGACACCGCCGCGAGCCAGGAGCCCGGCACCGTCACGTACCGGCAGGCGGTGCTCGACGACGTGCCCGTCGTGGTGTCCCTGGTCGAGTCGGCCTACCGGGGCGACGCGAGCCGCGCGGGCTGGACGACGGAGGCGGACCTGCTGGACGGGCAGCGCACCGACCCGGAGGGCGTGGCCGCCGTGATCTCCGCCCCGGGCAGCGTGCTGCTGCTGGTGGAGCGGGACGGCGAGACGGTCGCCTGCTGCCAGCTGGAGCACCGCGGCGAGGCCGCCTACTTCGGCATGTTCGCGGTCCGGCCCGCGCTCCAGGGCGCCGGTCTCGGCAAGCGGATCATCGCGGAGGCCGAGCGGCGGGTCCGTGAGCTGTGGGACGTCCGCGAGATGCACATGACGGTGATCACCGCCCGGGAGGAGCTGATCGCCTGGTACGAGCGGCGCGGCTACCGGCGCACGGGCGAGACGAGCCCCTTCCCGTACGGCGACGAGCGCTTCGGCGTGCCCCGGCGCGACGACCTCCGCTTCGAGCTTCTGGTGAAGCCCCTGGTCTGATCCTTCCGGCGGAAGCACGTCACCACCCCCCGGCTGACAGGAAAAAATGCGGTCGTGCGGGTGTCTCACGGGAGAATTTCTCTTCCTCCTCTTGCGGTGATCAGCCCTGCGTGGATACGGTTTCTTGACGCAAGGTTCTCCTGTGGAGGAAGAGGCATGACGGAAATTCTTGTGCAGGACGTGACCGGTGGGGCGATAGCCGCCGACAGCCGGGTGATCGACCACCCGGCGTGGGCCGAGCTCAAGAACGCCGTGGAGGAGCTCCGCGTCTGGCAGAGCGCCGACGGCTCCGTGGACCTGGACGCCGAGGGCGCGCCCGCCCGGGGCGTCGTCGAGCTGACCGTGGACCGCATGGTGTCCGCCGTCGAGCAGCTCTCCCCGCTCGTGCCGCACGACGCCGAGTACCACCGCGCGCTCGTCGCCGACCTGCGCAAGTGGTCCGACGGCGGCTTCGGCGTGCCGGACTTCCTGGACTCGCTGATGGTCTTCCACCCGGCCGCCGGCCGCGCGGACGGGCTCCAGCACCTCGTGCTCTTCCCCATGTACACGCAGAACGGCAACCCGGACCGCAACTTCGAGGCCGTCGTGCTCCGCATGGTCTGGCCCGACTGGCTGGCCGAGCTGGAGGCCACCCGCTACGACAACCCGGGCTTCTGCGGCATCACCTTCGAGGACTTCACCGCCGGGTACGACACCAACTCGGCCGTCCTCTTCCCGGAGACCGTCGCCGTCCGCGAGGTCCCCGAGCGCTTCACCTGGGGCGGCATCTTCTGCGACCGCGAGGCCGCCCGCTTCCGCAAGGTGACCGCCGCCGCCGTCGACACCCTGGGCCTGAAGCTGCCCGCGGACATCGCCGCGATGCTGGACGACCAGACCCGCTGCGAGCAGGCGTTCGTCCTCTGGGACCTGGTCCACGACCGCGCCCACAGCCGCGGCGACCTGCCCTTCGACCCGTTCATGATCAAGCAGCGCCAGCCGTTCTGGATGTACGGCCTGGAGGAGCTCCGCTGCGACCTCACCGCCTTCAAGGAGGCCGTGAAGCTGGAGGCCGAGGGCAACGAGCACGGCCGCGACGTGCAGTACGCCGTCCTCTTCGACCGGATGTTCCGCTTCCCGCTCACCGGCGACCGCAACCGCAACTACGACGGCCTGGGCGGCCAGCTCCTCTTCGCGTACCTCCACAAGAACGACGTGGTGCGCTGGACGGACAACGTCCTCACCATCGACTGGGAGCGCGCCCCCGAGGTCACCAACCGCCTCTGCTCCGACATCGAGACCCTCTACCGCGACGGCATCGACCGCCCGAAGCTGGTCCACTGGTTCAAGGCGTACGAGTTCGTCTCCGGCTACCTCGCCCCGCACCCGGGCTCGAAGTGGGCCAAGGGCCCCGACGCCCTGGACCTCTCCCTCCCGCCGCGCAAGCTCGTCGACGACGTGCTTCCCGACGAGTTTCCGCTCAGCATGTTCTTCGAGGCCCTCGCCAAGAAGATGAAGGGCGTGATCGCCGGGACCAAGGGCATCACCGCCGCGGACATGGCGGGCACCGAGCGGGCCGCCGCGTGAGCGACGACCGCCAGGAGACGGAGGAGGCGGCACCCATGAACGCCGATTCGAACGGCGGACCCCTCGACGGGACCGTCATCGCGGTGGCCGGCGCGGCCGGCCCCGCGGGCCGGGCGGCGCTGGTCCGCCTTGCCGGCGCCGGCGCGACCGTGGTCGCCGCCGACGCTGACCCCGGGCGGCTCGCCGAGGCGGTCGAGGCCGCCCGCGAGTCCCAGGGCGCCAAGGTCGTCGGCGAGACCGTCGACCTCCTCGACCTCGACGCCACGCGCGCGTGGGTCGAGAAGACGGAGAAGGAGTTCGGGCGCGTCGACGGGCTCGTCCACCTGGTGGGCGGCTGGCGCGGCAGCCCCTCCTTCGCCGAGACCGACCTCAAGGACTGGGACTTCCTGGAGAAGCTCCTGGTCCGCACGGTCCAGCACACCTCGCTCGCCTTCCACGACGCCCTGCTCCGCAGCGGCGGCCGGGGCCGCTACGCGCTGGTCAGCCAGGTCGGCGCGCACAAGCCGCAGGCCGGGAACGCCGTGTACAACGCGGGCAAGGCCGCCGCCGAGGCCTGGACCCTCGCCATGGCCGACTCCTTCCGCAAGCTGGGCGGCGACGACGGCCCGCAGGCCGCGGCTACGATCCTGGTGATCAAGGCATTGGTGCACGACGCCATGCGCGCCGAACGCCCCAACGCGAAGTTCGCGGGCTTCACCGACGTGAAGGACCTGGCCGACGAGATCGCCGGCCTGTGGGAGCGGCCCGCCCAGGAAGTGAATGGACAGCGCCTGTGGCTGACCCCCGCGCCGTGACCGCGGCCCTCGGACCCCGGACCGACGCCCGTCGGCACCACGACCCGTCGGTCCGGGGGTTCGCGAGCGACAACTACGCCGGCGTCCACCCCGAGGTTCTCGCGGCCATCGCCCTCGCCAACGACGGCCACCAGGTCGCCTACGGCGAGGACGAGTACACCGACCACCTCCAGCGGATCGTGCACAGCCACTTCGGCCCGCTCGCGGAGGCGTTCCCGGTCTTCAACGGCACCGGCGCGAACGTGACCGCCCTCCAGGCGCTCACCGACCGCTGGGGCGCCGTGATCTGCGCCGAGAGCGCCCACATCAACGTGGACGAGGGCGGCGCACCGGAGCGGATGGGCGGCCTCAAGCTGCTCACGGTGCCCACCCCGGACGGCAAGCTCACCCCCGAGCTGATCGACCGGCAGGCGTGGGGCTGGGAGGACGAGCACCGGGCCATGCCCCAGGTCGTCTCGATCACCCAGAACACCGAGCTGGGCACCGTCTACACCGTGGACGAGATCCGCGCCATCGTGGAGCACGCCCACGCCAAGGGCATGAAGGTGCACCTCGACGGCGCCCGGATAGCCAACGCCGCCGCCTCCCTCGACGTGCCGATGCGCGCCTTCACCAACGCGGTGGGCGTCGACGTCATCTCGTACGGCGGCACCAAGAACGGCATGCTCTTCGGCGAGGCCGTGATCGTCCTGAACCCGGACGCGGTCAGCCACATGAAGCACCTGCGCAAGCTGTCCATGCAGCTCGCGTCGAAGATGCGCTTCCTGTCGGTGCAGCTGGAGGCGCTGCTCGCCAAGGACCTGTGGCTGCGCAACGCCCGGCACGCCAACGCGATGGCGCGGCGCCTCGCGGACGGCGTGCGCGCCCTGGACGGGGTGGAGATCCTCTACCCGGTGCAGGCCAACGCGGTCTTCGCGCGGCTCCCGCACGAGGTCAGCCGCCGGCTCCAGAAGCGCTTCCGGTTCTACTTCTGGGACGAGCAGGCCGGCGACGTGCGCTGGATGTGCTCCTTCGACACCACGGAGGACGACGTCGACGCCTTCCTCCAGGCGCTGAAGGAAGAACTGGCCCGCTGAGTTCAACTGCATAGGTATGCGGTCGAGTGGAAAAAGATTGACTCCGCTCGGCCGCCTTCCTATGCTCCTGCCGCATGGAACTCGTGCAGCAGGACCCCGACATCGCCGCGTACCTCGCCGTCGGCGAGGCGGTCGACCACGACCACCCGCTCGTCCGCGCCACGGCCGACCGCATCGCGGCCGATCACCCCGACGCATACGCATACGCCGAAGCGGCCTTCGTGCACGTCCGCGACACCATCCCGCACTCCGCCGACTCCGGAGACCTCCGCGTCACCTGGCGCGCCTCCGACGTGCTGGAGCTCGGCACCGGCATCTGCTACGCGAAGTCGATCGCGTACGCCGCGCTGCTGCGGGCCCGCGGCATCCCCGCCGCCCTCTGCTACCAGCGGCTCGCCGAGGACGACGGCTCGAACCCGGTCGTCCACGGACTGGCCGCCGTCCTGCTGCCCGGCCGCGAGCGGTGGGCCCGCCAGGACGTGCGCGGCAACATCCCCGGCGTCGACGCCCAGTTCTCCCTCGACGAGGAACGGCTGGCCTGGACCGTCCGCCCCGAGTGCAATGAAGTGGATTACCCGGTGCTCTACACTGAACCGCACCCGGTCGTCCTCCACGCGCTCCGGACCGCGACCGACCGGCCCCACCTGTGGCGGACCCTCCCCACGGACCTGTGACCCCCGGCAGCAAGGAACGGCGACCATGCCCCTGACGCTCACCGTCTCCGACGAGGTGCGCGCCCTCGTCCCCGGCTTCACCCACCTCGCCCTGGAGGCCCGCGGGCTCGTCAACGGACCCAGCGACGCGACCAGTTCCGCCCTCCTCGACGAGGCCGCCGCCCGGCTCGCCGCGCGGCTCGACGGCCGCACCCCGGACCAGGACCCGCACGTCGCCGCCTGGCGCGCCGCGTACACCGCCTTCGGCGCCAAGCCCTCCCGTACGCGCAACTCCGCGGAGGCGCTGGCGCGCCGGGCGCTCGCCGACGGCGGACTGCCCCGCATCAACCGGCTCGTCGACGCCTACAACGCCGTCAGCGTCGCCCACCTCGTCCCGGTCGGCGGCGAGGACCTGCACCGCATCGAGGGCGGCATGCGGCTCGTCCGCGCGACCGGCGACGAGGAGTTCGTCACCGTCGCCGGAGGCGAGGAGACCGTCGAGCACCCCGAACCGGGCGAGGTCGTCTGGTGCGACGAGCGCGGCGTCACCTGCCGCCGCTGGAACTGGCGCCAGGGACCGCGCACCCGCATCGACGACACCACCACCGACGCGCTCTTCCTGCTGGAGTCCCTCGCCCCCATGACCCGCGGGGAACTGCTCACGGCCGGCCAGGAGCTCGCCGAGGCCCTCCAGAAGGTCAGCCCCGGCGCCCTGATCACCGTCCGCGACCCGGAGTGACCCGGGCCCGGGACTACTGCCCGGCCGCCTTCAGCTGCTCGGGCGTCGGCGCGGTGCCGCCCAGGTGCGCCGGGATCCACCACGTGTCCGCCGCGTCCTTCGGACGCACCGGATAGGCGCGCTGCGCGGCCTCCAGGAGCTCCTGCACCCGGTCGCGCAGCCGCCGGGTGATGGCCCCCGCGTACTGGTCGGCGGGGGCCTCGACCGGCTCGCCGACCCGGATCGTCACCGGGATGTGGGCGCGCTTGAAGTTCCGCGGGCGGCCCTTCGTCCAGATCCGCTGCGTCCCCCACAGCGCCATCGGCACCAGCGGCACCCCGGCCTCCTGCGCGAGCCGGGCCGCGCCCGACTTGAAGCTCTTCAGCGTGAAGGACTCCGAGATGGTCGCCTCGGGGAAGACGCCCACGATCTCGCCGGCCCGCAGCGCCTCCAGGGCGTGCTGGTACGCGTGCTCGCCCTGCGACCGGTCCACCGGGATGTGCTTCATGGCGCGCATCAGCGGCCCCGACACCTTGTGCCGGAAGACCGACTCCTTCGCCATGAAGCGCACCAGGCGCTTCTGGGGCAGCGCGGCCAGACCGTTGAAGATGAAGTCGAGGTAGCTGATGTGATTGCTGACCAGCACGGCGCCGCCGGTCCGCGGGATGTGCTCCGAACCCTGTGTGTCGATCTTGAGGTCGAGCGCCTTGAACATGGTCAGCGCGGCGCCGATCACCGGTCGGTACACGAGTTCTGCCATAGGAGAGAAACCTTTTCGTCTATGCCTGTGGGAGGGTCTCCCGGCGAAGTTACGCGGCCGTAGGTTTTCGGCTTTGGGCAGATCGTGCCGCATGTGGGCCGCTGTGACCAGTCCAGGGGGCTTCGTACGGGGAGATTCTCGTCACTCGCGGTGGTCGTGGCGGGAATCCGACGCCGCCGTGCGACGCTGCACCGGGGGAGAACAGCGCGGGAACGAGAGGGGACGGACATGACGGCGGACGTGACGGCGGACGGAACGCGGCGGCTCGGAACGGCCGAGCTCGGCGGCGCCGGGCTCGGCGAACGGGCCACCCTCGTCCAGTTCTCCAGCGCCTTCTGCCAGCCCTGCCGCGCCACCCGCCGCACCCTCGCCGAGGTCGCCGCCATGGTGCCGGGCGTCGCCCACGTGGAGATCGACGCCGAGGAGCACCTCGGCCTGGTGCGCGCCCTCGGGGTCACCCGTACCCCCACCGTCCTCGTGCTCGACGCCGCCGGCCGGATCGTCCGCCGGGCCGCCGGACAGCCGCGCCGGGCCGACGTCATCGCCGCCCTCGGGCACGCCCTGTGAGCCGCCCGTCCGCGCGCCCCTGACGCGGTGACACATCTCCCACATCCCGGTACGCACTTGACCCGGGCCGTCACTCGTCGTCACCCTGACGGAGTGACCGGTGAACTCCTTCTCTACGGCCGGGCCCATGTGGACCTGGGCCGTCATGCGAGCGCGCGCTGTCCGGGCTTCTGACGCCCCCGGACCCCGCTCCATGCCGCCCCGCACGAAGGACAACTCCATGACGGTTTCGCCCGAGCTCCGTACCGTTCCCGCGATCGGCGCCCCCAGGGCCGCCTCGTCCGACCTGCTCCGCTCCGTCTTCCGCCGTCACGCCGCCGGCGTCGCCGTGATCACCGCCCACGGCGAGCGCCCCGTCGGCTTCACCGCCACCTCGCTCACCTCTGTCGCCGCGGAGCCGCCGCTGATCTCCTTCGGCGTCGGCACCGGCTCCTCCAGCTGGCCCGTCGTCGCGGAGGCCGAGCACATCGGCGTCCACATACTCGGCGACCACCAGGAGCAGCTGGCGGCCACCTTCGCGCGCAGCGGCGCCGACCGGTTCGCCGCGCCGACCCGCTGGAGCCGGGGCCCCGAGGGCGTCCCGGTGCTGGACGGCGTGCTGGCCTGGCTGGTCTGCCGGGTGGTGGCCCGGGTGCCCGCGGGGGACCACCGGATCGTGATCGCCGAGGCGGTCGCCGGGTCGCCCGACGGCGCCGGCCGTCCGCTCCTCTACCACCAGGGGCGTTTCCAGGCGCTGCGCGACTGAGAGTTCCCGTGACGGCCCTCCCGCGAGCGTTGGCCAGATCACATAGCTGAGCGCTTGCTTAATGGTCACGAACTGGGTGTACTGACGAGTAATATCTGGTCGGGGCGTCCGGCGCCCCGACCGGAAACCCGCCCTTCAGGCGCCTATGCTGCGAGCAACAAGGCAGCCCAGTTATGACGATGCAGTAGGAGAGCCGGCGTGAGCTTGAGGATCGTTGTCTGTGTGAAGTACGTGCCGGACGCCACTGGCGACCGGAAGTTCGCCGACGACCTGACGGTCGACCGCGAGGACGTCGACGGTCTGCTGTCGGAGCTCGACGAGTACGCGGTCGAGCAGGCGCTGCAGATCGCCGAGGAGGCGGACGATGCCGAGGTCACGGTCCTCACCGTCGGCCCCGAGGACGCGCGGGACGCGCTCCGCAAGGCGCTGTCGATGGGCGCGGACAAGGCCGTCCACGTCGACGACGAGGACATCCACGGCTCCGACGTCATGGCCACCTCGCTGGTGCTCGCCAAGGCGATCGAGAAGACCGGCTACGACCTGGTCATCGCCGGCATGGCCTCCACCGACGGCACCATGGGCGTCCTCCCGGCGATCCTGGCCGAGCGCCTGGGCGTCCCGCAGGTCACCCTGCTCTCCGAGGTCAAGGTCGAGGACGGCAAGGTCACCGGCCGCCGCGACGGCGACACCGCCTCCGAGACGCTGGAGGCGTCCCTCCCGGCCGTCGTCTCGGTGACGGACCAGTCGGGCGAGGCCCGCTACCCGTCCTTCAAGGGCATCATGGCCGCGAAGAAGAAGCCGGTCGAGGAGCTGGAGCTCGACGACCTGGACATCGACGCGGACGAGGTCGGCCTGGCGGGCTCCTGGACCGCGGTGGACTCCGCCGACGAGCGTCCGGCGCGCACCGCGGGCACGATCGTCAAGGACGAGGGCGAGGGCGGCAAGCAGCTGGCCGAGTTCCTCGCGAGCCAGAAGTTCATCTGAGGCTCGCGCGAGCCCCCCAGACCGCCCCGCTCTTTCCGTTCGCAGGAGATTGAAGTCCCATGGCTGAGATTCTCGTCTACGTCGACCACGTCGACGGAGCCGTCCGCAAGCCCACCCTGGAGCTGCTGACCCTCGCCCGCCGCCTCGGCGAGCCGGTCGCCGTCGCCCTCGGCAACGGCGCCGCCGACACCGCCGCCGTCCTCGGCGAGCACGGTGCCGTGAAGGTCCTCACCGCCGACGCCCCGGAGTTCGCCGACTACCTGGTCGTCCCGAAGGTCGACGCCCTCCAGGCCGCCTACCAGGCTGTGTCCCCGGCCGCGGTGCTCGTCCCGTCCTCCGCCGAGGGCAAGGAGATCGCCGCCCGCCTCGCCGTCCGCATCGGCTCCGGCATCATCACCGACGCCGTGGACCTGGAGGCCGGCGCCGAGGGCCCGGTCGCCACGCAGTCGGCGTTCGCCGCCTCGTACACGACCAAGTCCCGCGTCTCCAAGGGCACCCCGGTCATCACCGTCAAGCCGAACTCGGCCCCGGTCGAGGCCGCCCCGGCCGCCGGCGCGGTCGAGGCCCTGGAGGTCTCCTTCGGCGAGCTGGCCACCGGCACCAAGGTGACCGCCCGCACCCCGCGCGAGTCCACCGGCCGCCCGGAGCTGACCGAGGCCGCGATCGTGGTCTCCGGCGGCCGCGGCGTCAACGGCGCCGAGAACTTCGCCGTCATCGAGGCCCTCGCCGACTCGCTCGGCGCGGCCGTCGGCGCCTCCCGCGCCGCGGTGGACGCCGGCTGGTACCCGCACTCCAACCAGGTCGGCCAGACCGGCAAGTCAGTCTCCCCGCAGCTGTACATCGCGGCCGGCATCTCCGGCGCGATCCAGCACCGGGCCGGCATGCAGACCTCGAAGACCATCGTCGCCATCAACAAGGACGCCGAGGCCCCGATCTTCGACCTCGTCGACTACGGCGTGGTGGGCGACCTCTTCGACGTCGTCCCGGTCCTCACCCAGGAGGTCCAGGCCCGCAAGGGCTGACGACCAGCGCTTCCGCAGGTCCGGGGGCCGCACGGCGAGTTTCGCCGTGCGGCCCCCGGCCGTTTCGGTCAACCATTGACGCAGATGCGGCGGCCTACTAACTTCGCTATACGGATTGTTGATTCCGTGAAGCGGAAAACAGGAGGATCAGGGATGGGTCAGCAGGAGAAGGTGTCGACGAGTCTCGCGGGCGCGGTCAGCGAGGACATCAGCGCCTCCCTCGCCGCGGTGGACGCCGAGCTCGACCGCCGCTACCCGGGCGACCCCGGCACCCGCCAGCCCGTCCACACCGTCTACGTCCCCGGCAACGTCTTCGACGCCGGCACCCTCCGCTCCTGGGGTGACCAGGCCCTCGCCGCCCTCGACGAGCACGCCCCGGACGCGGCCTCCTTCGCCGCCGTCCTCGGCCTCTCCGACGACCTCGCCGAGGACGTGTACGCCCGCGTGCGCACCAAGCTGGAGCGGGAGCCGATCGAGGACCTGCGGGTCGACTTCGAGGACGGTTACGCCGGGGCCGACGAGGACCAGGACGCCGCCAAGGCCGCGCGGCTGATCGCGGAGGCGTACGCGGGAGGCACCGCCGCCCCCTACATGGGCATCCGGATGAAGTGCATGGAGGCCGCCGTCCGCGACCGCGGCATCCGCACCACCGACGTCTTCCTCACCGGCCTGCTGGAGAACGGCGGCCTCCCCGACGGCCTCGTCCTCACCCTCCCCAAGGTCACCTACCCCGAGCAGGTCACCGCCTTCGTCCGGCTCCTGGAAGCGTTCGAGAAGGCCCACGGCCTCGACGCCGGCCGGCTCGGCTTCGAGATCCAGATCGAGACCAGCCAGTCCATCCTCGCCGCCGACGGCACCGCCGCCGTCGCCCGCATGATCGACGCCGCCGAGGGCCGCGCCACCGGCCTCCACTACGGCACCTTCGACTACAGCGCCTGCCTCGGCGTCTCCGCCGCCTACCAGGCCAGCGACCACCCGGCCGCCGACCACGCCAAGGCGATCATGCAGGTCGCCGCGGCCGGCACCGGCGTACGCGTCTCCGACGGCTCCACCAACGTGCTGCCGGTCGGCTCCACCGCCCACGTCCACGAGGCCTGGAAGCTGCACTACGGCCTCACCCGCCGCGCCCTGGCCCGCGCCTACTACCAGGGCTGGGACATGCACCCGGGCCACATCCCCACCCGTTACGCCGCCGTCTTCGCCTTCTACCGCGAGGGCTTCGAGACCGCCGCCCAGCGCCTCTCCGCCTACGCCAACCACGCGGGCGGCGACGTCATGGACGAGCCCGCCACCGCCAAGGCGCTCTCCTCCTACCTGCTGCGCGGCCTCCAGTGCGGCGCCCTCGACACCGCCGAGGTCGACGCCCTCACCGGGATGACCCGCGCCGACCTGGAGCGGTTCGCCGCTCCGCGCCGCGGCGACCTCACGGCCGGCGCCGGCCGCTGACCACCGGGCCGCCCGCTCACACGGGCGGCGGCGGCACCTCGCCCGACCCCCGGGCGAGGAGCCGTGTCCCGATGACCACCCGGCGGGGCGCCTCGGCCGCCCCGCCCAGGCGCCGGAACAACTGCTGCGCGGCGGTCCTGCCCAGCGCCGCCGGATCCTGCGCGACCACCGTGACGCCCAGGACGTCGCCCAGCTCCACGTCGTCGAAGCCGACCAGCGCGACCGGCGGGCCGCCGTCCCGGGCGGTGCGCGCGGCGAGCGCCCGCACGGCGGTGACGGTGACCCGGTTGTTCCCCGCGAAGACCGCCGTCACCGGCTCCGGCCCGCCGAGCATCCCCGCGAGCGCCGCCGTCACCCGCTCCGGGTCCGTGGGACCGGGTGCCACCCATCGCTCGTCGACCGGCAGCCCCGCGTCCGCCATCGCCGCCCGGTAGCCGCGCAGCCGCTCGGCCGCGGTGTGGATCCGCGGCCGGTCACCGACGAAGCCGATCCGCCGGTGCCCGTGCGCGATCAGGTGCGCCACCCCGTCCCGGGCCCCGCCGAAGCTGTCGGAGAGGACCGCGTCCGCGTCGAGGAGACCGGCCGGCCGGTCGGCGAAGACCGTGGCCACGCCCGCCCGGATCTCCGGCTCCAGATAACGGTGGTCGTCCCCGGCCGGGATCACTATCAGGCCGTCCACCCGGCGCGCGCACAGCGCCAGCGCCAGTTCCTGCTCACGCGCCGGGTCCTCCGCGCTGGAACCGTTGATCAGCAGCGTGCTGTGCTCCCGCGCGACCTCCTCGACGGCCCGGCCGAGCTGCCCGTAGAACGGGTCGGCCAGGTCCTCCAGGACGAGCCCGATCGTCGCCGTGCGGCCCTTGCGCAGCACCCGCGCGCTGTCGTTGCGGCGGAAGCCGAGCGCGTCGACGGCGTCGCGCACCCGCCGCTCCGTCTCCGGCGTGACGCCCGGCTCGCCGTTCACCACCCGCGACACGGTCTTGAGGCCGACGCCCGCCCGCGCGGCGACATCCTTCATCGTGGGCCGGTTGCCGTAGCGGGGCTCGGGGCGGGGGGTCTCGGCCACGGTGCGGGGTTCCTCCGTACTGGGGTGCCGGCGGGCGAAGGCCGGCGGATCATGCGCCTCGGACCGAGCATAGAGCGTGGATAACGTTGTCGAAGCGGGCGCGGGCGCAGGGGGAGCGGCGGTCGGCGGTACGGGCCACGGGGGCCGCCGCGCGGCCCCGTGAGAACCTACGTCCATGCCCTCCGCAGCCGTCTCCACCCCCGCCCACGCCACCGCGTCCGCCCCCGCCGGGGCCCCCGGCTCCGGCCCGGTCGTCGCGCTCGACATCGGCGGCACCAAGATCGCCGGGGCGCTGGTGGACGCCGGGGGCCGGATCCTGGCCCGCACCCGGCGGGCCACCCCCGCGCGGGAGGACGCCGAGACGGTGCTGGGCGCGGTCGCGGAGGTGCTCGACGCCCTCGCGACCTCCCCGTCCTGGGACGCCGCGGAGGCCGTCGGCATCGGCAGCGCGGGACCGGTCGACGCCGCCCGCGGCACGGTCAGCCCGGTGAACGTGCCCGGCTGGCGCGACTTCCCGCTGGTCGAGCGGGTCCGGGGGCTCACCGGCGGCCGGCCGGTCACCCTCGTCGGCGACGGCGTCGCCATGACCGCCGCCGAACACTGGCTCGGCGCCGCCCGCGGCCACAGCGACGCCCTCGGCCTGGTCGTCTCCACCGGTGTCGGCGGCGGCCTCGTCCTCGGCGGCCGCCTCCACCCCGGCCCCACCGGCAACGCCGGCCACATCGGCCACCTCAGCGTGGAACTCGACGGCGACCCCTGCGCCTGCGGCGGCCGGGGCTGCGTCGAACGCATCGCCGCCGGCCCGCACCTGGCCCGCCACGCCCTCGACCAGGGCTGGCGACCCGGGCCCGACGGCGACGCCTCCGCCGCCGCGGTGGCCGCCGCCGCCCGCGCCGGGCATCCGGTCGCCGTCGCCGCCTTCGAACGGGCCGCCCGGGCCCTCGCGGCCGGCATCGCCGCCACCGCGCACCTGGTCGAGGTCGACGTCGCGGTCGTCGGCGGGGGAGTGGCCGCGGCCGGCGACGTCCTCTTCGTCCCGCTCCGGCGCGCCCTCGCCGACTACGCCACGCTCTCCTTCGCCCGCGGGCTGACCGTCGTCCCCGCCGCCACCGGCACGGACGCGGGCCTCCTCGGCGCCGCCGCCGCGGCCCGCGCCGCCGGGCGCTGAGCCGCCCCGGGCGGCGCGCTCACCCGCGTACCGGCGGGGCGGGCTCCGGTCTGCGCTGCTCCACCACGACCAGGAAGGCGTCGGACGCCAGGTCCATCACCACCCGCGCCGGCACGCCCTCCTCGCGGCACGCGCCCGCGAACTCCTCGGCGGGCCAGTGCCCCCGGGGCCCGCCCGCCGGAAACCGCTCCAGAACCGTACGATCCATCTCCGCACCCCCTCGTGCTGTGGTGCCCAACGACCGGAAGGCCCGAAGCGTTACGGCTCGGCCCGGACGTGTGTTCGTGGTTTTCGTGGCAGGGTGTTGCGGGCAAGCCACAGGGGGCCGTCGATGAGGGGGAATCGTGATCGTCTGGATCAACGGTGCGTTCGGCGCGGGGAAGTCGAGCACGGCGCGCGAACTGGTCGGACTGATCCCGCACAGCACGCTGTACGACCCCGAGGCGACCGGCGCCGAGGTGCGCCGGCTCCTCCCCGCCAAGCGCCTCGCCGAGGTGGACGACTACCAGGACCTGCCGCTGTGGCGCCGGCTCGTCGTGGACACCGCCGCCGCCCTGCACGCCGAGGTCGGCGGGGTGCTCGTCGTCCCGATGACGCTGCTGCGGCAGGAGTACCGGGACGAGATCTTCGGCGGCCTCGCCGCCCGCCGCATCGACGTCCGGCATGTGCTCCTGGCACCGGAGGAAACGATCCTGCGGACGCGGATCGACCAGCGCGCCGAGTACGGCGACCCGGACGTCGACGCCGCCGTCCGCCGCTGGTGCCACGCCCACGTCCCCGCCTACCGTGACGCCGCCGCCGGCTGGCTCGGCACCGACGCCCACGCCGTCGACAACTCGGCGCTCACCGCCGCCGAGACCGCCCGGGCCGTCGCCGACGCGGTCCGGGACGGCCTCGCCACGCCCTGCGGCATCGTCCAGACCCCGGAACCGACCCGCGAGACGCTGGCCGCCGGCGTCCTCCTCTTCGACGACCAGGACCGCTTCCTGCTCGTCGACCCCACCTACAAACCCGGCTGGGAGTTCCCCGGCGGCGTCGTCGAGTCCGGCGAACCGCCCGCCCGCGCCGGCATGCGCGAGGTCGCCGAGGAGATCGGCCTGGAACTCGACGCCGTCCCCCGGCTGCTCCTCGTGGACTGGGAACGGCCCCAGCCACCCGGCTTCGGCGGCCTCCGGCTGCTCTTCGACGGCGGCCGGATCGCCCCCGCCGACACCGCCCGGCTCCGGCTCCCCGGCGCCGAACTGCGCGCCTGGCGCTTCGTCACCGAGGAGGAGGCCGCCGGCCTCCTCCCGCCGGTCCGGTACGACCGCCTCCGCTGGGCCCTGCGCGCGCGGGAGCGCGGCACGGTGCTCAACCTGGAGGCGGGCGTCCCGGTCGGCTGACCGCCCGGCGTCAGAGCGCCACGGGCCCGGCCGCCGCCGCTGCCGCCAGCCGCTCCGCCGTGTTCTCGGTGACCGCGGGCCCGTGCCCGCAGCACAGCACCGAGGGCCGCAGCTCCGCCAGCCGCCGCATCGACTCCAGGGCCCGTGCCCGGTCCACGTGGAACACGCCGAAGGTCACCCCCTGGACCGAGGCCACGACGTCGCCCGCGAACAGCACCCCGTGCCGGGGGAGGTGGACGGCCATCGACCCCGGGGTGTGCCCGGGCACGTGCACCGCCACCGCGCCGTCCCCGAACCCGAGGCCGTCGCCGTCCCCGACCTCCCGGTCCACCCGGGTCGGCGGCGCCTCCGGGCAGGTGAGGCCGTGCTCCCAGAGCGGGCGCTCCCACTCCAGGAGGTCCGGCTCCGGCACCGGCAGGTCGCCGCGGACGTACGGCGCGTCCAGCCGGTGCGCGACGATCTCGGCGCCGTGCCGGTCGGCCAGCTCCTGCGCCCCGCCGACGTGGTCGCGGTGGCCGTGGGTGAGGACGATCCGGGCCAGCAGGGCCGGGTCCAGGCCGGCCGCTTGTATCGCCGCCGTCGTGCGGTCCGCCGATCCGGCCCAGCCGGCGTCCACCAGGGTCAGTTCCGTGTCGTCCCGCCACAGGTACGCCTGCCCGATCCCGTAGTCGAGCAGGTGCAGCCGGGGCGTGATCCTGAGCGCTTCCATACGCCGAACGTAGGCGCCGGAACCGCCCGCCGGGCGTTTCTACGCTCTCCGCGAGGTTCGCCCGACGCTGAACCGCCGGGCGGGGCACCACGCCCCGGCCCGGTGGCCGGCGGACCGTCAGGCGCCGCGGCTCGCGGCGTAGTTCACCAGGAACAGCGCCTCGGCGACCGACAGCCGCTCCAGCTCCTCCGGCGACACCGACTCGTTGACCGCGTGGATCTGCGCCTCCGGCTCGCTCAGGCCGATGAGCAGGATCTCGGCCTGCGGGTAGAGCGAGGCGAGCGTGTTGCACAGCGGGATCGAGCCGCCCATGCCGGCCGTCTGCATCTCCTGGCCCGGGTACGCCACCCGCATCGCCTCCGCCATCGACGCGTACGCCGGGCTGGCGGTGTCCGCCTGGAACGGCTGGCCCTGGCCGACCTGCTCCAGCGTCACCCGCGCGTTCCACGGCGTGTGCTTCTCGATGTGGGCGAAGAGCAGCTTGGTCGCCTCGGCCGCGTCCTGGCCGGGCGGCACCCGCAGGCTGATCTGCGCGCGGGCGGTCCGCGGGATCGACGGGGTCGCGCCCGCCACCGGGTGGCAGTCGATGCCGATGACCGTGACGGCCGGACGCGCCCAGATGCGGTCGGCGACCGTCCCGGCGCCCGGCAGGTCCACGCCCGGCAGCACCTTGGCGTCGGCGCGGAACTGCTCCTCCGGGTACTGCAGGCCCTCCCACACGGCGTCGGCCGGCAGCCCGTCGATCGCCGTCGAGCCGTCCTCGGCCCGCAGCGAGTCGAGGACCCGGATCAGCGCGGCGAGCGCGTCGGGCGCGGCACCGCCGAACTGGCCCGAGTGGAGGTTGCCCTCCAGGGTGTCGACCTGCACCCGGATCATCGTCATGCCGCGCAGGGTCGCGGTGACCGTCGGCAGGCCGACCCGGAAGTTGCCCGCGTCGCCGATCACGATGGTGTCGGCCGCGAGCAGCTCCGGGTGCTCCTCGGCGTACCGCTCCAGACCGCCGGTGCCCTGCTCCTCCGAGCCCTCGACGATCATCTTGACGGTCACCGGCACGCCGCCGTTGGCCTTGAGGGCCCGCAGCGCCAGCAGGTGCAGGATGAAGCCGCCCTTGCAGTCGGCGGCGCCGCGCCCGTACCAGCGCCCGTCCTCGCGCTCGGTCAGCTGGAACGGCGGGGTCACCCACGCCGACTCGTCCAGCTTCGGCTGCACGTCGTAGTGGGCGTACAGCAGCACCGTCGGCGCGCCGGCCGGGCCCGGCAGCACGCCGTACACCGCCTGCGAACCGTCCGGCGTGTCGAGCAGCGCCACGTCGCGGAAGTCCTCGGCGCGCAGCGCGCCGGCCACCCAGTTCGCCGCGGCCTCGCACTCGCTGCGGGGCGCCACGGCCTCGTCCGCGACCGACTCGAAGGCGACCAGTTCCGCCAGCTCGGCCTTGGCCCGCGGCATCAGGGACCGGACGGTCTCGGCGATCGGATTCGGCGTCATGGGCACGCTCCTCGTGGGTGCGACGTTGAGTGCGAGAGGGAGCGAACGGCGTATCGGGTGGTACGGCGATCGCACCGTCGATCCTACGACCGGGCCGTGACCTACCGAGCCGTAGGATGCGGGAAGCAGACGCCGGTCGGATCAGGAGCAGAAGCACACGTGAGCAGCGAGCACGCAGAGAACGCCGGTCCGGAGCACAGCGAGCCGCTCGTGCCCGGCGCGCCGGCCCCGGCGGCAGGCCCGTCCGGCGCGGAGCCGGACGCGGCGCCCGGCCCCGCGGGCGCGACCGGCACGGAGCCCGGCCCCGACACCGGCCCGGACGGGCCCGACGTCTGGGACGTGGTGGTCGTCGGCGCCGGCCCGGCGGGCGCCTCGGCGGCGTACGCGGCTGCGGTCGCCGGCCGCCGGGTGCTGCTCCTGGAGAAGTCCGAGCTGCCCCGGTACAAGACGTGCGGCGGCGGCATCATCGGCCCCTCCCGCGACGCGCTGCCCCCGGGCTTCGAACTGCCCTTCCAGGACCGGGTCCACGCGGTCACCTTCTCGCTGGAGGGCCGCTTCGCCCGCACCCGCCGCTCCCGCCGGATGCTCTTCGGGCTCGTCAACCGGCCCGAGTTCGACGCCCAGCTGGTGGAGCACGCGCAGAAGGCCGGCGCGGAGCTGCGCACCGGCGCGACCGTGACCCGGGTGGAGCAGCACGGGCCGGCCGTGCCGGACCGGCGGACGGTCGCGGTGGTCCTCGCCGACGGCGAGACGGTGCTCGCGCGGGCCGTGGTCGGCGCGGACGGCAGCGCCAGCCGGATAGGGGCGCACGTCGGCGTCAAGCTCGGGCAGGTGGACCTGGGCCTGGAGGCGGAGATCCCGGTGCCGCCGTCGGTGGCGGAGGACTGGAAGGGCCGGATCCTCATCGACTGGGGCCCCATGCCCGGCAGTTACGGCTGGGTGTTCCCGAAGGGCGACACGCTCACGGTCGGCGTCATCTCGGCGCGCGGCGAGGGCGCGGCGACCAAGCGGTACCTGGAGGACTTCGTCGCCCGCCTGGGCCTCTCCGGCTTCGAGCCGGCGATCTCCTCGGGCCATCTGACCCGCTGCCGCAGCGACGACTCGCCGCTCTCCCGCGGCCGGGTCCTGGTCTGCGGCGACGCGGCGGGCCTGCTGGAGCCGTGGACCCGGGAGGGCATCTCGTACGCGCTCCGCTCCGGCCGGCTCGCCGGCGAGTGGGCGGTGCGGGTGGCGGAGGCCGCCGACGCGGTGGACGCCCGGCGCCAGGCGCTGAACTACGCCTTCGCGATCAAGGCGGGGCTGGGTGTGGAGATGGCGGTCGGGCGGCGGATGCTCGCCGTCTTCGAGCGCCGGCCGGGGCTGCTGCACGCGGTGATCACCGGGGTGCGTCCGGCCTGGAAGGCGTTCGCGGACATCACCCGCGGCTCGGCGACCCTGGCCTCCATGGTGCGGTCGAACGGTCTGGCGCGGCGGGCGCTCGAAGTGCTCGACAAGCGCATGGACACGGAGTCGGGCGTCGGCCCGGCGGGCCGCGGCGTGGGCCGCAGGGACGGCGACGACGAGAACGCGGCGCCCGCGGCGACCGCGCCGGCCGAGGAGTCCTGAGCGGGCCCGGGCCGGTTCCGGGAGGCGTGCGCCCGTGGGTGCGCGCGTGCGTGAGTGTCTGAGGGTGGGTACGGGCCGGGGGTCCGTGCCCACCCTCACGCGTCCGGGGCCGCGGTGATGCGGAAGACGGGGTGCTTGGGGGCGATCGCGCGCAGCTCGGCGTCGGTGGAGTCCGGGCCGACGCCGGCGAAGAAGACGCCGACCTCGGCCTTCCAGCGCTTCAGGTAGGCGCGCAGCACCTCGGCCTTGGCGTCGTCGCCGACCTCGGTCGCGGTGAACGGCTCGACGTGCGTGCCGAGGCGCAGTTCGCCGCCGCCGACCGCCCGCATGTTGCGGGTCCACTGGACGTGGCCGCGGGGGGCGACGAGGTATCGCTCGCCGTCGAGGGTGAGGACGTTGACGGGCGTGGTCCGCCAGACGCCGCTCGTGCGGCCCTTCACCGCGAGGATCCGGGAGCCCCAGACGCTGATGCCCCGCCGGGTCAGCCAGGCGACGGACCGGTTGACGACGTTGACGGTGAACCAGCCGGGCTTGACGACGTGCGGGGCGGCGGCGGGGGTGGACATGGGGGCCTCCTGGGGCGGGTGGGGCGATAGGGGTGTTCGGGAC
>JOFO01000076.1 GCA_000721275.1 Microtetraspora glauca
AGGCAGGGCGGGGGTGTGGGGGGGCGGCGGAGCGGGCGGTGGGGGTGGGGGCCGGACCTCGTACGCTGGCATGCCGGGGCCGCATCCCCGTTCCCGTACGTATGAAGGAGAACCACCGTGCTCGTGCTGCTGCCGCCGTCCGAAGGCAAGGCACCCTCCGGGTCCGGGGCGCCGCTCAAGCCGGAGTCGCTGTCGCTGCCGGGGCTCGCGGAGGCGCGCGCGGCGGTGCTGGACGAGCTGGTCGAGCTGTGCCTGGCCGACGAGGAGAAGGCGCGCGAGGTGCTGGGCCTGAGCGAGGGGCTGCGCGGCGAGGTCGCGAAGAACGCCGGGCTGCGGACGGCGGGCGCGCGGCCGGCCGGGGAGGTCTACACGGGCGTGCTGTACGACGCGCTGGGGCTGGCGACGCTGGACGCGGCGGCCCGGAAGCGCGCGGGCGCCTCGCTGCTGGTCTTCTCCGGGCTGTGGGGCGCGGTGCGGGTGACCGACCGGATCCCGTCGTACCGCTGCTCGATGGGGGTCAAACTGCCGGGGCTCGGCGCGCTGGGCGCGCACTGGCGGGGGGCGATGGCGTCGGTGCTGCCGGAGGCGGCCGGGGACGGGCTGGTGCTGGACCTGCGCTCGTCGGCGTACGCGGCGGCGTGGAAGCCGAAGGGCGAGGTGGCGGCGCGGACGGCGACGGTACGGGTGCTGCACGCGCCGACCCGGAAGGTCGTCAGCCACTTCAACAAGGCGACCAAGGGCCGGATCGTCCGCAGCCTGCTGCAGGCGGGCGCGGCCCCGGCCACCCCGGCGGAGCTGGCGGAGGCGCTGGGCGACCTCGGCTACGTGGTGGAGACGGGCGCGAAGGCGGGGGCGCTGGACGTGCTGGTGGACGAGATCCACTGAGCGCTGTTGCGCTCTGCGCAACGGGCGTTGCGTGGGCTGGAGGTGCTGGGCAGGATGAGGTCATGTCCCGCACCCCCGGTCTCTTCGCGCTCGCCCCGCACGCCCCCGTCGTCCCGGTCGTCGTCATCGAGGACGCCGCCGACGCCGTGCCGCTGGCCCGCGCCCTGGTGGCCGGCGGGCTGCCGCTGATCGAGTTCACCCTCCGGACCCCGGCCGCGCTCGACGCGGTGCGGGCGGTCGCGGTCGAGGTGCCGGAGGCGGTGGTCGGCGCGGGGACGGTGGTGTCGGCGGCCGGCGCGGCGGACGCGGTACGGGCCGGGGCGCGGTTCCTGGTGAGCCCCGGGTGCTCGGGGCGGCTGCTGGGGGCGCTGCGGGAGTCGGGCGTGCCGTTCCTGCCGGGCGTCTCGACCGCGTCCGAGGTGCTGGCCCTCCTGGAGGAGGGCGTGACGGAGCTCAAGTTCTTCCCGGCGGAGGCGGCGGGCGGCGTCCCGTATCTGAAGTCGCTGGCGGGGCCGCTGCCGCAGGCCCGGTTCTGCCCGACGGGCGGCATCTCGGCCGCCTCCGCCCCCGGCTACCTCGCGCTCCCGAACGTCGCCTGCGTGGGCGGCACCTGGATGCTGCCGCCGGACGCGCTCGCCGCCCGCGACTGGCGGCGGGTGGAGGCGCTGGCGCGCGAGGCGGCGGGGCTCAGCCGCCGGTGAGCCGCACCGCGAGGTGGTCGGTCACCGGGCGGTAGCCCAGGCGCCGGTACAACGCGTTGCTGGTGGGGTTGGCGAGGTCGGTGAAGAGCAGGACCTGGGTGGCGCCGGAGGCGAGGGCGGCCCGGCTGACGGCGGTGGTGGCGCCCGCCGCGTACCCCCGGCGGCGCTCTGCGGGCGGGGTGTGGACGAGGTGGACCCGGGCCTGGCCCTCGACGGTGCGGGAGACGGCGGCCATCGACACCGGGCGCCCGCCGGCGTCCTCCCAGAGGTGGAGGCGGCGCTCGGTGACGCGTTCGGTGAGGAAGCCGGTGTAGTCGGCGACGGGTTCCTCGCCGATGGCCCGGGCGAAGTCCGCCGTCCAGCCGGCGAGCAGCGGCAGGTCGGCCTCGGTCGCGCACCGGGCGCGGCCGGCCGGCGCCGGGTCGGGCGGGGTGAGCTGCCCGAGCCGGAAGAGCCGCAGGCGCGTGAGCGGGGTCCAGGGGCGTCCGGTGGCGTCGAGGTACGCCTCCACCGCCGCCGTCTCGCCGCGCAGCTCGGCCGGCTCGGCGCCGTCGGGCAGCGTCAGCGCCCGGGCCGCCTCCGGGGTGGTCGCGCCGAGGGACGGCAAGCCGGGGCGCGGGATCGCGACGACGCCGGTGACCCGGCCGTCCGGCTCCGTCCACCAGCCGAGCCGGTCCGCCGTCGCCATGAGCGTGAGCACCGAGGTGTTGCGGGCCGGGTCGGCGGCGAGGTGCGCGCCGGCGGCGGCGCGGAAGACGGCGGGATCGGCGGTGAAGTGCCAGCGGGCGGTGCGTGCCACGTCACCGCCTGAGGTGCGAGGTGTCGTTGAGGAGCCGCACGGAGGCGTTGCCGTCGGCGTAGTAGGCGACGGCGGAGAGGGAGGCGGCGGACAGCTCCATCTTGAACAGGGACTCCGGCGGGGCGCCGAGCGCCAGTCTGACCAGGGTCTTGATGGGGGTGACGTGGCTGACGAGGAGGACGGTGCGGCCCGCGTGGGCGGCGGCCAGCCGGTCGCGGGCGGCGGCGACGCGGCGGGTGACGGCGGCGAAGCTCTCGCCGCCGCCGGTGGGGGCGGCCTTCGGGGACGCCAGCCAGGCGTCGAGGTCCTCGGAGTGCCGCTCGCGGACCTCGGCGAAGGTCAGCCCCTCCCAGGCGCCGAAGTCGGTCTCGCGCAGTCCCTGGTCGACGACGACGTCGAGGCCGAGGCGGGCGGCGACGGTCTCGGCGGTCTGCCGGCAGCGGAGCAGCGGCGAGGTGACGATGTGCTGGACGGTGCCGCGCGCGGCGAGCGCGTCGGCGACGGCGGCGGCCTGCCGCCGGCCGGCCTCGGACAGCTCGGGGTCGGAACCCCCGCTCCCGGAGAACCGCTTCTCGGGCGTGAGCGCGGTCTCGCCGTGCCGGAGCAGGACGAAGGTGGCGGGAGCGCCCAGATCGGGCGGGGCGGCGGCGGGTGCGGTGCCGGCGGTGCCGACGGTGGGTGCGGTGCCGACGGTGGGTGCGGGCGTGGCGGCGGGTGCGGGCGCGGCAGCGTGTGCGATGCCGGCGGCAGGGGCGGTGCCGGTGACAGGGGCTGTGCCGGCGGCGGGGGTGATGCCGGCGGCTGACAGGGCCGCGCGGGCGCGGGCCGCGCCCGCCTTCGCGTCGCCGGGCGGGCCCGAGGGCGGCAGGGTGGCCGCGACACGGGCCGCGGAGGTGTCGCGGGGCGACCACTGCTCGCCGCGCCCGCCCGCGTCCATCGCCTCGTTGGCCAGCCGGTCGGCGTGCTTGTTGCGCTCGCGCGGGATCCACTCGTAGCGGACCCGGTCGGCGGGGAAGACGCGGGCCGCCTCCGCCGCCAGCGGCTTCATGTCGGGGTGCTTGATCCTCCAGCGGCCCGACATCTGCTCGACGACGAGCTTGGAGTCCATCCTGACCCGGACCACGGCGTCGGGCGCCAGGTCCAGGGCCGCGCGGAGGCCCGCGATGAGGCCCTTGTACTCGGCGACGTTGTTGGTGGCGACGCCGATGTACTCGGCGGCCTCCGCGAGCGTCTCGCCCGTGGCCGGGTCGAGGACGACGGCACCGTACCCGGCGGGTCCCGGATTGCCCCGGGAGCCGCCGTCCGCCTCGACCACGAGCTCGCGCATTACAGGCCGGACTCCGCCGTGCGGACGAGGATGCGGCGGCAGTTCTCGCAGCGCACGACCGCGTCCTTGGCGGCGGCCCGCACCTCGTTCAGCTCGGTGATGTTGAGCTCGATGTGGCAGCCCTCGCACTTGCGCTGGTAGAGGCGGGCCGCGCCGACGCCGCCCTGCTGCTCGCGGAGCTTGTCGTACAGCTTCAGCAGGTCGGCGGGGACGGTGCCGGCGACGACCTCGCGCTCCTTGGCGACGCCGGCGGCCTCCTCGTCGAGGCCGGCCTGGGCGGTGTCCCGGCGGGTGGTGGCGTCGTCGACCTTGGCCTGGACGGCGGCGACGCGGTCGGTGAGCTCGGCGACGCGCTCCTGCGCGGACTCGCGGCGCTCCATCACCTCCAGGACGATCTCCTCCAGGTCGCCCTGGCGCTTGGCGAGCGAGGTGATCTCGCGCTGGAGGCTCTCCAGGTCCTTCGGGGAGGAGACGGCGCCGGAGTCGAGCCGCTGCTGGTCGCGGGCGGCGCGCTGGCGGACCTGGTCGACGTCCTGCTCGGCCTTGGTCTGCTCGCGGGCGCAGTCGCTCTCCTCGGTCTGCGCGGCGACGAGCAGGTCGCGCAGCTGGGTGAGGTCCTTGGTCAGCGCCTCGATCTCCGCGTGCTCGGGCAGCGCCCTGCGCTTGTGGGCGAGCTGCTGGAGGCGGACGTCCAGGGCCTGGACGTCGAGGAGGCGGATCTGGTCGGCGGGCGCGGCGTTCAGTTGGGGGCTCCAGAGGAAGTGTGGTGGGAGGACCAGGGGTCGGTGACCGTCGTCGAGACGTGGACGCGGAGGTCCCAGCCGTGACGGTCGGAGATCGCGTCGAGCTGGGCGGCGGCCTGCTCGCACCAGGGCCATTCGGTGGCCCAGTGGGCGGCGTCGACGAGGCCGAGCGGGGAGTGCTGGGTGGCCTCGGACGCGGGGTGGTGGCGCAGGTCCGCGGTGAGGAAGGCGTCCACCCCGGCGGCCCGCACGGCGCCGAAGAGGCTGTCCCCGGAGCCGCCGCTGACGGCGACGCGCCGGACGGTCAGCTCCGGGTCGCCGGCGACCCGGATGCCCTGCGCGGTGGCCGGCAGCCGCCGCGCGGCGCGGGCGGCGAACTCCGCGAGGGTCTCGGGGTGGTCGAGCTCGCAGATCCGGCCGAGGTTGTTCTCGGGGACGAGCGGGCCGGTGACGCGCAGGCCGAGGGCGCCGGCGAGGGCGTCGGAGACGCCGGGGTCGGCGGTGTCGGCGTTGGTGTGCGCGACGTGCAGGGCGATGTCGTGCTTGATCAGCGTGTGCACGACGCGGCCCTTGAAGTGGTCCGCGGCGACCGTCGTCGTCCCGCGCAGGTAGAGCGGGTGGTGGGTGACGATCAGGTCGGCGCCGAGGTCGACGGCCTCGTCGGCGATCTCCTGGACGGGATCGACGGCGAAGAGGACGCGGCGCACCTCGGCGTCGGGGTCGCCGCAGACGGTGCCGACGGCGTCCCACGCTTCGGCGCGCTCCGGTGGCCAGAGGGCGTCGAGCTCGGCGATGACTTCAGACAGACGGGGCACGGAGGAAAGGCTACCTGCCCTCCGTGCCCCGCCGTTCTGGCCTGTGGACAACCGGGCTCCGGCCGCGTTTCGCGTCACCCGGCCCGGTCCCGTCCGTCCTACTTGACCAGGTCGGCGCGCAGGTCGTCGAGGACGCTGTTCGCGGCGGTGACGCCGAGGCCGAGGTACCAGGTCTCGTCCGGGACGTCCTTGGCCTGGCCGTTCTTGACGGCCTTCAGGTTCTTCCACAGCGGGTTGCCCTGGGCGGCGTCCTTCTTGGTCGCCTTGGCGTCGCCGTAGACGCCGGTGAAGATCCAGTCGGCGTCGGCCTGGTCGATCTTCTCGGGGCTGATCTCGGCGGCCAGCTCGTCGATCTGCTGGTTCTTCGGGCGGGGCAGGCCGGCGTCTTCCAGGATGGTGCCGATGAAGGACGCCTTGGCGTAGAGGCGGATCTTGCCGGGGAGGTAGCGGACCATGGAGATGGTCGGCTTGTTCGGGCCGACGTCCTCGCCCAGCTTCTTCGCCTTGGTCTCGTAGGCGGCCAGCTTCTCCTTCGCCTCGGCGGTCTTGTCGAGCGCGGCGGCGTTGAGGAGGTAGTTCTCCTTCCAGGTGAAGCCCGGGCGGATGGAGAACACGGTCGGGGCGATCTTCGCCAGCTCGTCGTACTTGTCGGCGGCGCGGAGCTGGCTGCCGAGGATGAGGTCGGGCTGGAGGTTGGCGATGGCCTCCAGGTTCAGGTTGTTGATGGTGCCGACCGACTTGGGGGCGCCGGCGTCCTTGGCGAGGTAGCCGGGGATGCCGTCGTCGCCCTCGGAGGGGGCGTAGCCGACGGGCTTGACGCCGAGGGAGACGACGTTGTCGAGCTCGCCGACGTCGAGGACGACGACGCGCTTGGGGGCGGCCTTGACCTCGGTGGTGCCCATGGCGTGGGTGAGGGTGCGCGGGAACTGGCCGGGCTTGGCGTCGGTGCCCATGGCGGCGGTCTTGGCGGCGGCGTCGCCGAAGTCCTTGCCGCCGGTGGCGACGTCCTTCTTCTTCGCCGTGTCCTCCTTCGCGGCGGAGGTGTCGGACGAGCCGTCGCCTCCTCCGCAGGCCGCGAGGGAGAGCGCGGCGGTGAGGGCGACGGCGGCGGCGGTGCCGCGGCGGCGGAGGGACATCGGGAGGGCTCCTCTTCGATGGCGGACGTCGCGTGGGGGACGACGAGGGGACGGACCCGCGGCGGACCCACAGGCTCCGCTTAGGCTCGCCTTACCTTACGTACCGCCGGCCCCGTCAGCACAACCGGCCCCTCCCCCTCAATCGAACGCACCGACCGCCACCCTTATGTGTGAAGTGCGGGGGCTCGTGTTGTTCGGCTGGAAGTGCGAAAACTAGCTTCGTGGCCGGAGGTGACGAGTCGATGACAGCGTGTGCCATCGAGACCACGGCCGAGGACGGCGACCACGAGGGGACGGCCGTCCACCCCCCGGCGGGGTTCGCGATCACGGCGAACGGCGCGTACGGGGCCCGGCTCGCCGGTTCCGGGGACGCCCTGTACGCGGAACGGTGGACGCTCGACGGCCCGGAGCCGTACGCCGTCCCGCTCCCGCTGGACCAGCCGGAGGAGCCGGACACCCGGCTGCTGCCGCTGGCCGACGGACGGGTCCTGGTGTGCCGCCGGGTCGACGGGCGGCGCCACACCTTCTCGCTCCTGTACCCGACCGGTCCCGGCACCGGCGAGCTGCGGCTCGGCTCGGTGGAGGCCCCGGGCCCGGGCCTGGTGGAGCTGCTGCCTCCGTCCCCGGACGGCATCTGCGCCTACGCGATGCACGCCGGCCCGGAGACCACCACGCTCTGGCTGGTGGCGGGCGGGGCCTTCGGCCCGGAGCGGGTCGCGGAGCTGCCCGGCCACTGCGCGGGCGGCGTCTGGCTGGACCGTACGGGGCGGATCCTGGCGCTCGACCGGCGGCTCGGCGACGGGCCGGTGAAGACGGTGACGGTGGACCTGGAGCGGGGCGGCGAGGTGTCCCCGCTGCTCCAGATCACCGAGGAGAGCCAGGACCGGCTGCTGCTCGCGGACCCGGACAGCGGGCTGCTGCTGATCCGGTCGGACGCGCCGTCGCCGGGGCACGAGCGGCTGGGCTGGGGGGTCTTCGGCAGTCTGCTGCCGGTGCGGTTCCCGGAGTGCCTGCGGCTGGACGACGCGGCGGTGACGCCGTTCGCGGTCCAGCCGGGGCAGGTGCTGATGCCGGAGAGCTGCGGTGTGGCGCTGCGGATCGACGCGGCGGCCGGCAGCTGGGTCGGCCTGTGGCGGCCGGCGGGCCGGCGGATGCACCAGGTGGCGGCGCCGCCCGGGTGGGTGGCGGGCGCCGGGACGTGGACGCCGGAGGGCGTGCTGCGGCTGCCGTGTTCGACGGAGGAGCTGCCGTGCGCGCTGGCGGGTCTCACGGTGCCGCCGGAGCCGGAGCCCGGTCCGGAGTCCGCGTCCGCGTCCGCGTCGGGGCCCGGCGGGGAGGCGGCGGCCGGCCCCGGCGCGAAGGGCGGGCACGCGCGCGCGTACCGGCCGGTGCCGCTCCAGCAGGCGCCCCTGGCGGACCGTAAACCCGCTGCTCAGCCCGGCGGTTAAACTCTCCCCGCCGCAGCGCCGGCACAGCATCAGCACGTCCCACGGGGTGAGTACGACCATGACGCAGAACAGCACGGAGACGACGCAGGAGCCGCAGGAGTCGGGTGCCGGACGGCACCGCGGCGCGGCGGCGGCGGAGGAGTCCCCCTCCGCCCCGCACGGCCGGCACCGGCGCGAGGCGGACGAGCGCTAGCTTCCGCCACGCGCGCGTGGCGAAGGGCCCCGGGGGATGCGCTCCCCCGGGGCCCTTCGCCGTCCCCCCGTCCCCACCGCCCCCGTGCCGGTGGCGGTCAGCGCTTCTTCAGGCCCAGGACCTCGGCCGCCGCGAAGGTCTCGTTCGGCGGGCGCTCCGCGAAGTACGGGGTGAGCAGCCCGTCCAGTTCCCCGAAGCCGAAGACCTCCTTGGCGGTGTCGAACTGGGCGGCCACCCGGGGCCGTTCGACGACGGCGACCATTCCGCCGTGGACGACGAGCAGCTGTCCGTTGACCCGGGCCGCGGCCGGGGAGGCGAGGTAGCCGACGAGCGGCGCCACGTGCTCCGGCGACAGCGGGTCGAGCGCGTCCTCGCCGGACGGTTCGGCGAAGCCGGCGAAGACGTCCTCCGTCATGCGGGTCCGCGCGCGCGGGCAGATCGCGTTGGCGGTGACGCCGTACTTGGCGAGGGCGAGGGCGGTCGAGGTGGTCAGGCCGACGATGCCGCCCTTGGCCGCCGCGTAGTTGGGCTGCCCGGCGGAGCCGGCGAGGAACGCCTCGGAGGAGGTGTTGACGATCCGGCCGTAGACGCCGGTCTCCCCCGCCTTGGCGCGTCCGCGCCAGTGGGCGGCCGCGAAGTGGGTGGTGTTGAAGTGGCCCTTGAGGTGGACGCGGATGACCGAGTCCCATTCGTCCTCGCTCATCGAGAAGATCATCCGGTCGCGCAGGATGCCCGCGTTGTTGACGAGGACGTCCAGCTTGCCGAAGGCGGCGACGGCCAGGTCGACCAGGCCGCGCGCGGTCGCGAAGTCGGAGACGTCGCCGAGGTGGGCGACGGCACGGCCGCCGGCGGCGGTGATCTCGGCGGCCACCTCCTCGGCGGGGGCGGCCGACGCCTCGCCGGAACCGTCCCGGCCGGGCTGCCCGTAGTCGTTGACGACCACGGCGGCGCCGAGGCGGGCCAGTTCGAGCGCCTCGGCGCGGCCGAGCCCGCGTCCGGCGCCGGTGACGATCGCGCTCAGCCCCTGGAGCGGCAGTGACATGGCGGGGTCCTCCCGGATCACGGTTCAGATCTCGATGCAGGTGCGGAGCGACGTGCCGGTCCGCATCTGCTCCAGGGCGTCGTTGACGCCCGACAGCGGGACCCGGTGGGTGATCAGCGACTCCAGGTCGATGCGGCCGGCCCGCCAGAGCGCGATGGCCCGCTCGTACGACCGGAGCACGTCGCCGCCGCCGTACAGGGAGGGCAGGATCCGCTTCTCGTCGAAGAACAGCTCGAACATGTTGAGCTGGAGGTGGTCGTCCATGGCGCCGGCGCCGACCACGCACAGCGTGCCGCCGCGCCGGGTGGTCTCGTACGCGGTTCGCGCGGTGGCGGACCTGCCGACGACCTCGAAGACGTAGTCGAAGCCCTCGCCGGCGGTGATCCGCTGCTTGGCGTCGGCCAGGGCCTCGGGGGCGACGGCCTCGGTGGCGCCGAAGCGGAGCGCGGCCTCGCGGCGGGACGCGACGGGGTCGACGGCGACGATCTGGGCGGCGCCCTGGAGCCGGGCGCCCTGGACGGCGGAGATGCCGACGCCGCCGCAGCCGATCACGGCGACCGACGCGCCGGCCTCCACCTTGGCGGTGTTGAGGGCGGCCCCGAGGCCGGTGGTGACGCCGCAGCCGATGAGGGCGGCGATGTCGAAGGGCACGTCGTCGGGGATGGGGACGGCGCAGCCGGCGTCGACGACGACCTCCTCGGTGAAGGTGCCGGTGCCGGCGAAGCCGAAGACGTCGCCGCCGGGGCGCCGGAAGTTCGGGGTGCCGGCGTTCATGAAGCCGGCGAGGCAGAGCTGGGTCTGGCCGCGCCGGCAGGCGGCGCAGCTCCCGCAGGCGGGCAGCCAGCAGAGCAGGACCCGCTGCCCCGGGGTCAGTCCGGTGACGCCGTCGCCGACGTCGAGGATCTCGCCGGCACCCTCGTGGCCGGGGACGAACGGCGCGGGCTGCGGCAGGACGCCGCTCATGGCGGAGACGTCGGAGTGGCACAGGCCGGTGGCCCGCACCCGGATCCGCACCTTGCCCGGGCCGAAGCCCACCGCCTCGACGTCGTCGAGGACCTCCAGTTTGTCCTGGCCGATCTCGTGCAGTACGGCTGCGCGCATGGTGCGGCTCCCATCAGCAGATCAGGCGTGTTCGACGAGGGTGTCGGCGAGGACGGGCGCGTCGTCGCGCTCCGCGGCCGTCGCCGTCACCTGGACGCGGCCGTCGCCGGCCCACATCCGGATGCGCAGGGTCTCGCCGGGAAAGACAACCCCGGCGAAGCGGGTGCGGTAGGCGCGGACGCGGGTGACGTCACCGCCCAGCACCGTGTCCACGACGGCCTTGAGGGTCATGCCGTACGAGCAGAGGCCGTGCAGGATCGGCCGGTCGAAGCCGGCCAGGGCGGCGAAGTCGGGGTCGGCGTGGAGGGGGTTCCAGTCGCCGGAGAGGCGGTAGAGGAGGGCCTGTTCCTCGCGGATCGGGCGCTCGACGGTCTTGTCGGGCTCGCGGCCGGGGACCTCCAGGCGCTCGGAGGGGCCGCGGTCGCCGCCCCAGCCGCCCTCGCCGCGGACGAAGATCTGGGCGTCGGAGGTCCACAGCGGGCCGTCGGCGTCGGCGGCCTCGGAGCGCAGCACCAGGACGGCGGCCTTGCCCTTGTCGTACACGGCGGCGACGCGGGAGGTGGAGACGGCCCGGCCGCCGGCGGGCAGCGGGCGGTGCAGGGTGAGCGACTGGCCGCCGTGGAGGACGGCGGCGAGGTCGATGTCGATGCCGGGGGCGGACAGTCCGCCGACGACCCCCATGCCGGCGCCGGCGACGGTGGCGAAGCTGGGCAGCACGTGGAGCCGGGATTCGAGGGTGTAGCGCAGCTCGGCGGGGTCGGTGGCGGGGCGGCCCGCGCCGATGCCGAGGTGGTAGAGCTGGACGTCCTTGTGGTCCCAGGAGATCTCGGCGCTGCGGGGCTCGGCGGCGAGGGCCTTGGCGGCGTCAATGGGCATCGGCCTGCTGCTCCTTGGATGCCTCGGGGGTGGAAGACCTCGGCGCGACCGTCCGCACCGTCGGTCACGCCGAGGCCGTGCGGGAACCGTCCCGTACGCGACTCACTAGAACGCGTTCCAGTTCGGTGTCCCCCATGTATAGCGGAGGCCCCGGGGGTTGGGAACCCTCGTACCCCACTGTTCTGACGGTACGTCAGAACCTCCGTCCGGACGAGGCCCCGGACACGCCACCGTCCGGCCCTCGTGGCGTCCGGCGCGGACGCGGCGGCACGCCTAGGCTTCGGAGGGTGAACGAGATGCCGCGGGACCACCGGCCGTCGAAGTCCGTCCGGGTGCTCCTCGCCGAGGACCCGGGGGCGGTACGCGGCGGGCTCGCGCTGCTGCTGGGCATGGAGCCGGACATCGCGGTCGTCGCCCGGGTGGAGCGGGGGGACGAGGTCGTGGCGCGGGCGCTGTCGGCGCGGCCCGACGTGGCGCTGCTGGACGCCGAACTGCCGGGCCGGCCGGGCCTCGACGCGGCGGCGGACCTGCGGGACGAGGTGCCGGACTGCCGGGTGCTGATCCTCGCCACCTCCGGCCGGCCCGGGTACCTGCGGCGGGCGGCGGAGGCCGGGGCGGCCGGGCTCCTGGTGAAGGACGGTCCGGTGCGGGAGCTGGCGGAGGCCATCCGGGCGGTGCTGCGCGGCGAGACCGTCATCGACCCGGCCCTCGCGGCAGCGGACCGGCCGGGCCCGGCCTAGGGCCGCGGGGCCTGTCCGCCGGGCCGGTCCTCAGCTCACGCCGGTGGGGCCGCCGGGGACGACCAGGCCCGTCTCGTAGGCGAGGATCACCAGCTGGGCGCGGTCGCGGACGCCCAGTTTGGCGAGGGCGCGGGTGACGTGGGTCTTCGCGGTGAGGGGGCTGATGACGAGGCGTGCGGCGATCTCGTCGTTGGAGAGGCCGGTGGCGATGAGGCGGGTGACCTCCCGCTCGCGGGCGGTCAGGACGGCGAGGCGTTCGGCGGTGCCGGTGGGGGCGGCCGGGCGGTGGGCGAACTGCTCGACGACCCGGCGGGTGGCGCTCGGCGAGAGCAGCGCGTCGCCGGCGGCGACGGCGCGGACGGCCTGGCGCAGGTCGTCGGGTTCGGTCTCCTTGGTGAGGAAGCCGCTGGCGCCGGCGCGGAGGGCCGCGAAGACGTACTCGTCGGTCTCGAAGGTGGTGAGGACGATGACCCGGCAGCCGCTCAAGTGGGGGTCGCCGACGAGGGTGCGGGTCGCGGTGAGGCCGTCGGTGCCGGGCATCCGGATGTCCATGAGGACGACGTCCGGGCGGACGGCGCGGGCGGTGCGGACGGCCTCGTCGCCGGTGCCGGCCTCGCCGGCGACGACGATGTCCCGGGCCCGGCCGAGGAGGCTGCGGAAGCCGGCGCGCACGAGGGCCTGGTCGTCGGCGAGGAGCACCTTGATCGTCATGGGCGGAAGCCTGGCACGGGGAGGACGGCCCGGACCAGCCATCCGTCGCCGTCGGCGGGCCTGCCGGCGGTGAGTTCGCCGCCGAGGGCGTGGACGCGTTCGGTCATGCCCCGGATGCCGTGCCCGGGGGCCGGCGCGGGGCCCGGCGGGGCCGGGCCGTCGTCGGCGACGGTGACCTCCACCCGGTCCGGGGCGCAGTGGACGGTGACCTCGGCGTGCGAGGCGCCGGAGTGGCGGGCGGTGTTGGTGAGGGCTTCCTGGACGAGCCGGTGGACGGCGAGGGAGACCGGGGCGGGGACGACGGCGGGGTCGCCGGTGGTCTCCAGCCGGATGGCGAGGGAGGGGGTGCGCAGGCGGGCGACGAGGGCGGCGAGTTCGGGGACGCCGCCGGCGGGTTCCGCCGGGGCGTCTCCCGGCGCGCGCAGGACGTGGACGAGGGAGCGGAGGTCGCGTACGGCGGCGGTGCGGACCTCCTGCGCGGTGGCGAGGGCGGCGCGTGCCTCGGCCGGGGAGTCGTCCAGGGCCTCGGCGGCGACGCGGAGCTGGAGGCCCACGACGGTGAGGGTGTGGCCGACGACGTCGTGGAGTTCGCGGGCGATCTCCAGGCGGGCCTCGGCGATCCGCCGGCCGGCCTCCAGGTCCCGCTCGCGGGCCTCGCGCAGCAGCCGGTCGTCGAGGGCGGCGCGCCAGCGGAGGCGGTTGCGGTAGGCGGTGGCGGCGGCCAGCAGCAGGGCCAGCCACAGGGCCTCGGCGCCCAGGGAGGCGAGGGCCTCGCGGGGGCCGGTGCCGGCGGTGGACAGCTCCCAGGCGGCGGCGAACGCGAGGGTGGCGGCGCCGACGGCGGCGGCCCGGGGCAGGCCGGGGCGGCCGGGGCGGTCGTCGGCGGCCAGCCCGGCGTACGCGGCGGACACCGGCCAGACCCAGCCCGCGTCGGTGAGTCCGGAGGTGCGGAGGACGAGGACGGCCTGGACGGACAGGAGGAGCACGGCGAGCGGCCACCGGCGCCGGACCAGGAGGAGCAGGGCCAGCCAGACGGCGAGCGGCAGGGCGCCGGCCGCGTCCAGCCGGCCGCCGAAGCGGGCGGTGGCGGCCGGCACGGCGACCAGGGTGGCGGCGGCGAGCAGCCCGTCGAGGCGTATCGCGCGCAGGGCTGCCGCGGTCGTACGGGCGAGCGCTCGGTCCATGTGCCGATCATGCACGACGGCCCCGCTCCCCGGCGGCGGTCGCGAGGAGCGCGACGGCGACCCAGCCGAAGTCGGCGGCGAGCACGATCCGTTCGGCGAGCCCGAGGAGGGTGGGGGCGCCGAGCAGGCCGAGGGAGGGGCCGCCGTCCATGACGTCGGCGAGGAGGACGGCGAGGGCGGACGTGCCGAGGAGGGAGACGGCGGTGAGGGCGTCGAGCGCGGTCCGCAGCCGGGGCCGGGCCGCGACGAGCCTGCGGCGGAGCAGGAGCGCGGCCGCGGGGAGGGCGGCGAAGGCGAGGAACGCGGCGTTGCCGTGGACGAGTTCGGAGAGCGAGGGGCGGTGGTGGTGGCCGGGAGGGTCGGCGGGGAAGAGCCCGGCGACCAGGATCCCCGCGGTCCACGCCGCTACGGCGATCCGGCCGGCCCCGTGGCCCGTGAGCCGTGCCGCGAGGAGGGCGGAGGCGGCGGCGACCGCAAGGAGGCCGGCGGGGAGGAGCAGGCCGGCGGTGCCGTGCACGTACCGGCTCAGGGCTTCGCTCAGCAGGGCATGGCCGGGGTTCACCAGCTCCAGCGTCGTCAGGGCCAGGGTGCCGGCGCCGATCAGGGCGAGCCCGGCCCGTACCCCCGCGGTCGTCGTCCTCCCGGCCGCTCGCGTCATCGTCGTCGTCATGCCGTCCTCCTCGTCGTCGTAACTTCCGTTGGTGTTCAGGAAGTTACGGAGGGGACGGGGCCGGCCGCGTCCTCCGGGCGCGGTCACCCGGTCCTGCACCGGACGGTGGAAGTGGTCAGTCCTGCTGCACCGTTCGGTGTACGGAGCGGGGCAGCCACACCGCCATGAGGACGGCGGCGGTGAGCAGGACGCCGGCGGAGACGCGGAAGGCCAGGGCGTAGCCGGGCACCAGGTGGGCGCCGTCGGAGGTGGCGGCGTGGCCGGCGGCGGAGGCGGCGACGGTGGTGAGGACGGCGAGGCCGAGGGCGCCGCCCATGGTGCGGGAGGTGTTGACGAGCCCGGAGACGAGGCCGGCGTCGCCGGGGGCGGCACCGGAGGTGGCGAGGGTGGCGAGGGGGGTGGTGGCGAGGCCGATGCCGCCCATCATGAGGAGGCCGGGGCCGAGGATGGTGGTGAGGAAGGTGCCGTCGGCGGTCAGGGCGGACTGCCAGGCGAAGCCGGCGGCGGCGGTGAGGAGGCCGAGGACGGCGAGGTTCCGGGCGCCGGTGACGCCCATGAGGCGGGGTGCGGCCTTGGAGCCGACGAGGACGGCGAGGGAGCTGGGGACGAGGGCGAGGCCGGCCTGGAGGGGCGGGTAGCCGAGGACGTTCTGGGCATACACCGTCATGAAGAACCACATGGCGAAGGAGCTCGCCCCGGCGAGCATGATGCCGGTGTTGGCGGCGGACACGGCGCGGTTGCGGAAGATGCCGAGCGGGACGAGGGGTTCGCGGGTGCGGCGTTCGACGGCGGTGAAGACGGCGAGGAGGGCGAGGCCGCCGAGGAGCGGGAGGAGGGTGGCGGCGGAGGTCCAGCCGGACAGCTCGGTCTGCACGATGCCGTAGGCGAGGGTGGCGAGTCCGGCGGTGACGAGGACGGCGCCGGGCAGGTCGAGGCGGCGGCCGGTGGTGGTGCGGCCCTCGCGGAGCCCGAGCACGGCGGCGGCGAGGAGGAGCACGCCGAGGGGGGCGTTGACGAGGAGGACCCAGCGCCAGTTCAGCAGGTCGACGAGGAGGCCGCCGACGAACCCGCCCGCGGCGCCGCCGGCCGCGCCGACGGCGGTCCAGGTGCCGATGGCCCGGGTGCGGGCGGCTCCGGCGGGGACGGCGGCGGTGACGAGGGTGAGGGTCGCCGGGGAGAGCGCGGCGGCGCCGAGTCCCTGGGCGGCGCGGGCGGCGATGAGCCAGCCGCCCTCGGGGGCGAGGCCGCCGACGACCGACGCGGCGGTGAAGAGCCCGAGACCGGCCAGGAACATGGTCTTGCGCCCGTACAGGTCGGCGGCCCGGCCGCCGAGGAGCATGAAGCCGGCGAAGGCGATCGAGTAGGCGTTGAGGACCCACTGGAGGCCGAGGGTGCCGAGGCCGAGGTCGGCCTTCATGGAGGGGAGGGCGACGTTCATGACCGACACGTCGAGGACGACGAGGAACTGCCCGGCGCAGGCGACGAGGACGACGAGCCAGGGGCGGGCGGCGGGTATGGGGGGTCGGGTCGTGGCGGTTCCGGTGGCGGAGTCGGTCTGCGGCATGCGTGTCATGGTCGCAGACCGGCTCCGCCCCGTACATCGGGCGGAGGGTCCGTCCCCGCGCACGGGGTCCTAGGGCTTGCGGAGGAGGGTGACGACGGCCGCGCCGCCGAGGCCGATGTTGTGGGCGAGGCCGACGCGGGCGCCGGGGACCTGACGGTCGGCGGCCTCGCCGCGGAGCTGCCGGACGAGTTCGGTGGCCTGGGCGAGGCCGGTGGCGCCGAGGGGGTGGCCCTTGGAGATGAGGCCGCCGGAGGGGTTGACGACCCAGCGTCCGCCGTAGGTGGTGGCGCCGGACTCGACGAGTGCGCCGGAGGCGCCTTCCCCGCACATGCCGAGGGCTTCGTAGGTGAGGAGTTCGTTGACGGAGAAGCAGTCGTGGAGTTCGACGACGTCGACGTCCTCGATGCCGAGTCCGGAGGCTTCGTACGCCTGCCGGGCGGCCTCGCGCGACAGGGGGCGGCCGACGGCGTCGATGCAGGAGCCGGAGGCGAAGGAGTCCGGGGTGTCGGTGGTCATGGCCTGGCCGGCGATCTCGACGGCCCGTTCCGCCAGGCCGTGGGCGGCGGCGAAGCGGGCGGAGACGACGAGGGCGGCGGCGGCGCCGTCGGAGGTGGGCGAGCACTGGAGCTTCGTGAGGGGGTGGTGGACGGTCTTCGCGGCGAGGATCTCGTCGACGGTGTACACGTCCTGGAACTGGGCGTCCGGGTTGCGGGAGGAGTGGAGGTGGTTCTTGGCGGCGACGGCGGCGAGCTGGGCCTCGGTGGTGCCGTACCGCTCCATGTGCTCGCGGGCGGCGTTCCCGAAGATCTGCGCGGTGGGCGGGGAGGCGGCGAAGCCGTGGGCGGCGGCCATGATGCCGTAGTGCCGGGCGACGGGCGAGGTCGCGAAGTCCCCCGCGCCGGAACCGCCGCCCAGGGAGCCCTTGTTCATCTTCTCGAAGCCGAGGGCGAGGACGCAGTCGGCGATGCCGCCCTCGACGAGCTGGCGGGCGGTCATGAGGGCGGTGGCGCCGGTGGCGCAGTTGTTGTTGAGGTTGTAGACGGGCAGGCCGGTGAGGCCGAGTTCGTAGACGGCCCGCTGGCCGGCGGTGGACGCCTGGAAGCAGTAGCCGACGACGACCTGGTCGACCTTCCCGTACGGGACGCCGGCGTCGGCGAGGGCGGCGGTGCCGGCCTCGCGGGCCATGTCCCAGTACTGCCAGTCGCGGGTCTCGGGCTTCTCGAACCGCGTCATGCCGACCCCGGCGATGTACGACGTCGCAGTGTGCTGCATGGCGTGCCCTCTCAGTCCCTGGGGAGGCCGAGCAGCCGCTCGGCGACGACGTTGAGCTGGACCTGGGTGGTGCCCCCGGCGATGGTGAGGCAGCGGGACATGAGGTACCCGTGGACGGCCGCCGCGCCGGGGCCCTCGCGCACGGCGCCGTCGGGGCCGAGGAGTTCGAGGGCGAGTTCGGCGGTCTTCTGCTGGTGGAGGGTCTGGACGAGTTTGCGGACGCTGGCGCCGGCGCCGGGTTCGAGTCCGGAGACCTGGCGGAGGGTGGTGCGCATGCCGATGCAGGCGAGGGCGTGGGCCTCGGCGAGGAGGGCGCCGGTGCGGGCGCGTACGGAGCCGTCGGCGTCGGCGGCGGCCTTGATGAGCGCTTCGAGGCCGGTGTCGAAGACGACCTGGTCGGCCATGTGGACGCGTTCGTTGCCGAGGGTGGTGCGGGCGACCCGCCAGCCGTCGTCCACGTCGCCGACGACGGCGTCGGCGGGGAGGAGGGCGCCGTCGAACCAGACCTCGTTGAAGAGGGAGTCGCCGGTGATCTCCTTGAGCGGCCGGATGTCGATGCCGGGCGTGTTCCGCATGTCGACGAGGAAGTACGTGAGCCCCCGGTGCTTGGGGGCGGCGGGATCGGTGCGGGCGAGCAGGATGCCGAAGTCGGCCGTGCGGGCGGCGCTCGTCCACACCTTCTGGCCGGTGATCCGCCAGCGGCCGTCCCCGGTGCGTTCGGCGCGGGTGCGCAGGGAGGCGAGGTCGGAGCCGGCGCCGGGTTCGGAGAAGAGCTGGCACCAGCGCTGTTCGCCGCGGAGGGTGGGGCCGAGGTGGCGTTCCTGCTGGGCGGGGCTGCCGTGGGCGAGGAGGGAGGGGACGACCCAGGTGGCGATGCCGAGTCCGGGGAGGGTGATGCCGGCCTCGTCGAGCGCCCGCTGGACGGCGAGCTGCTGGAGGGGGCCGGCGCCGAGGCCGTACGGCTCCGGGAGGTGCGGGGCGGCGTAGCCGGTGGGGGCGAGGGCGCGGCGGGCGGCGGCGGGGTCGAGTCCGGCGGCGGGGGCGAGGGCGGCGCGGGCGGCGGCGCGGTACGGCTCGGCGGCGGGCGGCAGGTCGAGGCGGAGGGTGCGGCGCAGGCCGGTGGCGGCGTGCCGGAGCGCGTCGAGGCGGAACCGGTCGCCGGTGCCGAGGAGCTGGCGGGCGACGAGGGCGCGGCGGAGCAGGACGTGGGCGTCGTGTTCCCAGGTGAAGCCGATGCCGCCGAGGATCTGGACGCAGTCCTTGGCGCAGCTGTGGGCGGCGTCGAGGGCGGTCGCGGCGGCGAGGGCGGCGACGAGCGGCCGGGCGGGGTCGTCGGTGGCGCGGGCGGCGTCCCAGGTGAGGGCGCGGGCCTGTTCGAGCCGGAGCAGCATGTCGGCGCAGAGGTGTTTGACGCCCTGGAACCGTCCGATGGGGCGGCCGAACTGCTCGCGGGTGCGGGCGTGTGCGGCGGCGGTCTCGACGGCGCGGGCGGCGGTGCCGCAGGCGTCGGCGGCGAAGAGCACGGCGGCGAGGTCGTGGACGAGCCCGGTGTCGAGGGCGAGCACGCGGGCGTCGGGGACGGGGAGGGCGGCGGCGGTGACCTCGCCGGTGGGCCGGGTGGGGTCGGCGGAGGCGTGCGCCCGGACGGTGAGGCCGGGGGCGGGGGCGTCGACGGCGAGCCAGAGGGGGCCGTCGGCGGTGGCGGCCGGGAGGAGGAGCAGGTCGGCGTGGGGGGCGCCGAGGACGGGCGGGGCGGTGCCGTGGAGGACGTACCCGGTGCCGGTGCGGACGGCGGTGAGGGTGCCGGTGCCGCCGAGGGCGACGGCGCCGGTGCGGCGGCCTTCGGCGAGGTCGGCGAGGAGCGCGGACGCCCCTGCCCGGTGGAGGAGTTCGGCGGCGAGGACGGTCGGCAGGTAGGGGCCGGGGAGGAGGGCGCGGGCGGTCTCCTCGACGACGACGGCGAGGTCGTCGAGGCCGCCGCCCCCGCCGCCGTGCTCCTCGGGTACGTGGAGCCCGAGGAGGCCCTGCGCGGCGGCGGCGTCCCAGTACGCGGGCCGGCCGGGCGGTGGCTCGGGCGCGTCGAGCCACCGGCGGAGTTCACCGGGGGGTGCGGCGCGGGTGAGCCAGGCGCGGACGGACCGGGCGAGGTCCCGCTGTTCGTGCGTGACGGCGATACCCATGGCGCGCAGATTAGAACACGTTCCATTCTGACGGAAGGTCAGATACGTGGCGGATCACAGCCGTCGGGCTCGCACCCCGCAGGCCCCCTCAGTCCCGCTCCTCCGCTCCGGCCGCGCCCTCCGGCTTCGTCAGCAGGACCTCCCGGGCCTGTTCGGCGGCGCGGACGATGGCCTCGCTGACGAAGTCCATGAAGCGGGCGACGTTCTCCAGGCGGGCGGCGGCGGGGGTGCCGGAGCCGAGGACGGAGACGCCCCGGCGCGCTATCTCGACCAGCTGCTCGTTCGCCCGGGCGGCGGCGATCATCGACTGGTACCAGAGCTCGTCGTCGACGAGGTACCGCTCGCGGCGCCGGTCGTCGCGCTCGCGGCGGATGAGGCTCTGGCCCTCCAGGAAGGCGACGGCCTTGGAGATGGACCCGGCGCTGACCTGGAGCCGGTCGGCGAGTTCGCCGGCGGTGAGGCTGCCCGCGTCGGTGGCGTACAGCGCGGCGAGGACGCGGGCGGTCATGCGGGGCAGTCCGCTCTGCATGAAGACGGTGGCGAACTCCTCCTCGTAGTCGCGCACGGCCGTCGCGTCCCGCCCGTCGCCGCGCGACGCGACGGGCCGGGCGCCGCCCGCGGCGGGCTTGCGCCGGCGGGCGCGGGTCTCGGTGGCGCGGTGGGCGAGGTCGGGGCGGTACGCGGTGGGGCCGCCGTTGCGCATGACCTCGCGGGTGACGGTGGAGGTGGGCCGGTCGAGCCGCCGGGCGATCTCCGCGTACGCGAGCCCGTCACCGAGTCCCAGCGCGATCTGCTGACGTTCCTGCTGGGTGAGCCTGCCTCCCGGCATCGCCCTCTCCCTCCGTACGGGTCCGATACCGGGCCAGCATAGCGTTCACCGCGCCACCATTGCAACGCTCAGGCATATGCCGTTGCATCACCCCACTGTTCATTGCAATGAAATAGCGGCAGCTACCTGCAGAGATGCCGATCCAGTGCAACAACACTCTTGCCGCACCTTGGAAAGCAACGTAGCTTTTCTCATGTCGGAAACGCCGACCGCGCACCACTCC
>JOFO01000077.1 GCA_000721275.1 Microtetraspora glauca
GTCAGGGGGCGGTGGCGGGGGTTTCGAGGGTGCGGCGGACGAGGGTGCGGTCGACCTTGCCGGTGGAGGTCTTGGGCAGGGGGTCGGTGGTGAGGTCGAAGGCGGTGGGGACGGCGGCGCGGACGGTGTGGCGGGCGCAGTGGCTGCGCAGGGCCAGGGTGGAGACGGCGCCCGGGGCGGTGACGCGCAGGACGGCGTGGAGGCGCTTGCCGGCGACCGGGTCGGGCAGGGCGATCACGGCGGCCTCGGTGACGTCCGGGTGGTCGAGCAGGATCTGCTCGACGGCCTGGGTGCTGATCTGGAAGCCGCGGACCTTCACCATGAAGTCGGTGCGGCCGAGGACGCTGAGGGTGCCGTCCTCGTGGCGGGTGACGATGTCGCCGGTGCGGTAGTAGACGCGGCCGGGCACGCCGTCCGGGTGGGGGCCGAAGCGGTCGTTCGGGGCGTTGAGGTAGCCGGCGGTCTGGAAGGGGGTGCTGACGAGGAGTTCGCCGCGGCCCTCGCCGGTGACGGGCTTGCCGTCCTCGTCGGTGACCAGCCACTCGACGCCGGGGAGCGGGCGGCCGATGGGCAGCGGCGCGCGGACCGGGGCGGTGCGGTCGATGGCGTGGAGGAAGCTGTTGTTGGTCTCGGTGCAGCCGTAGTTGTTGTACCAGCGGGCGTCGGGGAAGACCCGGGCGAGTGCGTCGAGGACGCGGCCGGGGGTGCTCTCGCCGGCGAAGACGATGTGCTCGGGGGTGGTGAGCGGGCCGGTGCCCTCGGTGGCCTCGATGAGCAGCTGGAAGAGGAGCGGGACGCCCTGGATCAGGGTGACGCGGTGGTCGGCGACGAGGTCGCGGAGGTACGAGGGGGAGGCGCCGCGGTCGGGGTCGGCGAGGACGACGGTGCCGCCGTGGGCGAGGGTGCTCCAGACGTCCAGCAGACAGAGGTCGAAGTTGAGCGGGGCGTAGTTCAGCACCCGGGCGCCGGGGCCGAGGGGGAAGGCGGCGCCGGCCCAGGCGGTGAAGCGGGTGACGGCGCCGGTGGGGACGGGGACGATCTTCGGCAGTCCGGTGGAGCCGGAGGTCGTGAGCAGGAAGCCGGGGGCGTCGTCGGCGACGGGCGCGGGCGGCGGGGCGGTGGCGGGGCCGTCCGCCGGGCCGTCGGCGAGGTCCGTCACGTGGTCGGCGAGCGGGTGGGGTTCGGTGCCGAGGACGGTGCGGCAGCCGGCCTCGGCGTACAGGGAGCGGAGGGGTTCCTCGGGCAGTTCGCGGGAGGGCAGCAGGAAGCCGCGGCCGGCCAGGAGGCAGCCCAGGACGAGGGCGACGGCCTGGGGCGACTTGCGGACGAGGAGTCCCACCGGGTGGGCGGGGTCGGGGGCGGCGGTCTCGACGAGGGCGCGGGCGCGGGCCGCCATGGCGTACAGCTCGCCGTAGGAGACGGGGCGGTCCTCCCAGACGAGGGCAGGTGCGTCGGGGCGGGCGGCGGCGTGCGCGGTGAACGCCTGGGCCAGGGTGCGGCTCATGACCGGCCGCCCGGGGCGGCGGCGGCCCGCTCGGCGGTCTCGCGGATCGCGCGGACGCTGCGGAAGCGGGGGCCGGTGAGGTCGCGGTCGGGCACGACGACGCCGTGGGTCTTCTCCAGCCAGGCGGCGACCTGGAGGAGGCCGAGGCTGTCGAGGACGGCGGTGGCCAGGAGGTCGTACTCGGGGTCGAGTTCGGCGACGTCGACAGAGGGGAGGAAGCGGTCGACGACGAAGCGGGCTATCTCCTCCTCCGTGACGGCGCGGGCCGGGGCCAGGAGCGTCCGGGGCTCGGTGGTCATGGGGTCTCTCCTCTCGCGGGTCCCCGGCCGGCCGGGGCTCGGCGGCCGGCCGGGGTGGCGTCCTCACACCTCGATGAGGGTGCAGAACCAGTGCATTCCGGGTGCCGAGATGCCGGCCAGGGCGACCAGGTCGCCCTTGGCCAGTTCGCCGGCCTCGACGTGGCGCCAGAGGCAGACGAGCTGGTCGGCGGCGCCCATGTGGCCCAGTTCGCGGGCCAGGGCGGCGTTGGTGCGTTCGACGGGGAGGCCGACGGCCTCGCCGGCCTCCTGGATCGCCCGCTGGTTGTCGTTGATGAAGACGAGCCGGGCGATCTCGTGGCGCTCGCGTCCGGCGCGGACCAGGGCGGTGTCGACGACGCCGGCCAGGCGGGCGCGGATCTCCTGCTCGAACTCCTCGAAGCGGGCCGGGTCGCGGTCGAAGTGGCGGAAGACCGCGATCTTGGGGTCGATGTCGAGGTTGCCGGCGCCTTCGGGGGCGACGGGCGCGGCGGCGCCGCCGTACTCGATGCGGAACAGGTCGGCGTAGTCGGCGTTGGTGAGGTGGGCGGAGGAGAGCCGGCGCAGCCGCGGGTGGTCGCGGCGGAGGACGGCGGCGACGGCTCCGTCGCTGGCGATGGTGGCGTTGAAGTCCATGCGGTTGGCGTGCGCCTCGCTGAGCGCGTTGACGAGGACCAGCAGCACGGTGTCGGTGTCGGGCGACAGGGCCATGGCGCCGGCGGCGTGGTCGAGGGCGGGCGACCAGGCGGCGCAGGACTGGGTGAACTGGACGGTGGGGACGGCCCGGGCGCCGAGGGCGCGGGCGACGGCGGCGGAGGTGTCCCAGCCGAGGTACTCGGGGATGTCGGAGACGCCGACGATCAGCAGGTCGAGGTCGTCCACGTCGAGGTCCGCGTCCTCCAGGGCCTCGCGGGCGGCGCGGGCGGCGAGCGCGGTGGGCGTGTCGCCGTCGCGCAGCCGGTAGTAGGTGTCGTAGCCCATCTTCTCGGCGACGCCGGGGTCGGCCAGGTAGTCGGCCGCGGTCTCCCGTACGTCGCACAGTTCGCCGAACGCCGTTCCGACGGCGACGATGCCCATCTCCACGGTCGGTCCCCCGATTCTCCGTCGTGTTTCTCTGCCAAGGGCGCCGGATCCGCCGGCGCGGTGTCACACCGTCAGCGCGCTCTCCAGGCCCTGGGCCCAGTGGAGCAGTCGTTCGTCCTCGCCGGTCCGGCCGGCGCACTGGAGGCCGAGCGGGAGGCCCGCCGCGGAGCGTCCGGCCGGGACCGAGACGATCGGCAGGCCGGCGCCGCTCCAGGGCAGGGACATGACCGAGTCGCCGGCGTGGTCGAGTCCGCGGGGGGCCGGGCCGGTGGCGGCGGGGCTGATCCACAGGTCGACGCCGTGCTCGTGGGTCGTGTCCGCGAGGCGGTCGCGGAAGGCGTCGCGGGCCTTGCGGGCGTCGGCGTAGTCGGAGTCCTGGGCGGTGCGGCCCTGGAGGATCGCCTCGGCGGTGCGGGGGTCGTAGCGGTCGGCGTGGCGGTCGAACAGGCCGGCGTGGGCGCGGGCGAGTTCGTAGAGGTTGATGACGAAGAGGGAGAAGGCGTCCTGCTCGAAGTCGTCGAAGAGCGGGACCTCGCGGATCTCGTACCCGGCCGCGCGGAGGGCGGTGAGCTGCCGCTCGAAGGCGGTGAGCGCCTCCGGTTCGGCGAGGGCGAGGTACGGGCCGCGCGGGACGGCGAGGACGGGGCGGCGGGCGGCGGCGCGCTCGGGGCGCCAGTCGTCGCAGAGGACGGAGGCGGCGAGGGCGGCGTCGGCGGCGGTGGCGGTGAAGGTGCCGACGGTGTCGTACGACGGGGAGGTCGGGAGGACGCCGTCGAGCGGGACGCGACCGTGGGTGGGCTTGTAGCCGACGACGCCGCAGTAGGCGGCGGGGCGGATGAGCGAGGCGATGGTCTGGGTGCCGAGGGCGAGCGGGACGAGCCCGGCGGCGACGGCGGCGGCCGAGCCGCTGCTGGAGCCGCCCGGGGTGTGGTCGAGGTCGTGGGGGTTGCGGGTGGGGCCGGGGGCGGCGACGGCGAACTCGGCGGTCACCGTCTTGCCGGCGACGAGCGCGCCCGCGTCGAGGAGCCGGGTGACGGCGGCGGCCTGCGGGCCCGCCAGTTCCCCGGGGGGCACGGTGGAGCCGGCCCGGGTGGGCAGCCCGTCGACGTGCAGGATGTCCTTCACGCCGACGGGCACGCCGTACAGCGCCGGACGGGCGTCCGGTGCCGGGTGCCGGTCCGCGAGGTCCCGTGCGGCCGCTCGTAACCGCTCCGTCCGGTCCGGCTCGTCCACGAAGGAGCGCACCGCGCGGTCCACGTCGGCGATGCGCCGGAGGGTGCCGTCGGTGTGCTCCCGCACGCCGGTGGCACCGGTGCGCAGGCTCTCGGCCACGGGGAGCAGGGACGTGGTCCGCACGGGATCTTCCATGGTGTCCTTCGTGTCTCGCCCGGAGGGGTGGGCGGGGTCCGGTACGGCGGGTCGGGGCGGGCCGCGGGGTCACGGCCGGGCGGCTAGTCGCGGGAGCGCTTCATCTCCCTGGTGCGGGTGGTGACGCCGCCGAACATCGCGAGGCCCTTGATGAGCACGCGCGGGGTGCCGGGCTTGTTGTGCTTGCGGGCGCCGCGCTTGCCGAAGACGCCGAAGAGCCCGAAGCCGCGGACCTCGACCTCGATGTCGTCGGGGAGGATGATCTCGGTGCCGCCGAAGAGGGCGACGGCCCGGATGACCGTCTCCTGCTCGGCGTACCGCGCCTCGCTGAGGTCGAGCCGGCCGCCGCCCCACATCGACCAGGCGGTGAAGCGCGGCGGGACCACCCACTCGCCCTGGCGCTCGAAGCCGCCGAACATGCCGAGGGCGAAGCGCGAGGTGGGCGCGCGGTCCACCACGAGGGCGTCGCGGGGGCCGATGTCGGGCAGGCCGCGGCCTGCGACCTCCAGTTCGGCGTGGGTCCTGGCCTGGTAGACCTGGGCGAGCCGGGCGTCGAGGTCGCCGATCTCCAGCCGGCCGGCGGCGACCGCCGCCCGTACCTTCTCGGCGACGCGGTTGCGGTCGTCGTCGGACGCCAGCAGGTCGCCCGCCTGCGGCTTCGTGGTGTCGATCTGCTTGTTCTGGTCGTGATGTCCGGAGTGTTCAGTCATGTCGTCAACCCTTCCACACCTGCTTCCGCACGGCGATCTTCCGCTTCTGAACTGTCCTCTTTCGAGCGGTCGTTGGCGGCGGTGTCAACCTTCCGCGCCGGGTCCGGCGTGCCGGGGGCAGCGATCTCCCGGACGTCGGCCAGGGGAACGTCGAGGACGCTCAGCCGGCCGCGGGCGACGTGCAGGGCGAGCGCGAGGGCGGCCATGCACACCGCCAGGACCAGGACGGCGGCGCGCACGCCGAGCGCGTCGGCGAGGAAGCCGGCGCCGAGCGGGCCGGTCCACTGCACGGCCTGGATGCTGAACCGGACGACGGCGGACAGCCGGCCCAGGTACGCGTCGGGGACGAGCCGCACCTGGTACGACTCGATGACCACGTTCAGCGGAACCATGCTGGTCATGGCCACGAGCAGGACGAGACCGATCTGCCAGGGGCGCGGCACCCAGACGACGGCGGCGAAGCAGGCGACGAACAGCCAGGCGGCCACGTGCATGACCCGGCGGGCGCCCAGGCGCCGCATCAGGGCGGGGCCGGCGGTGGCGCCGAGCAGACCGCCGACGAGCGCGAGCGAGGTGGCGGTGCCGACGTCGGTGGGGCTGCCGCCGCGGTGCTGCACGAGGACCACGAAGAGCAGGGTGAAGCCCTCGGCGACGACGTTGAGCAGGGCGCCCCAGACGATGGTGAACACCAGGTACCGGCTGCCGCGGACCATCCGCAGGCCATCGGCCATCTCGGTGAACAGGCCCGGCCGCGGGCCGTCGTCCGGCTGCCGGTCGGGGCCCAGCGGGCGGCGGATCAGCGCCGAGGCGAGCGTGACGAAGAGGAAGGACAGCGCGTCGAAGAGGAACGGCATCCAGCGGGACAGCGAGTAGAGCAGGCCGCCGAGCGGGGCGCCCAGCAGATGGGCGACCATGTCGCGGCCCATGCCCTGCGCGGTGGCCGTGGGCACCTGCTCCTTGGGGACGATGCGGCGCAGCGCGGACATCGACACGCCGCTGCGCAGGCCGGCCGCGAGGCCGCCGGCCAGGGCGAGCAGGTCGAGCAGGAGGACCGCCGGGTCGCCGCCGTACACGAGCAGGGCGACCGCGCCCATGGCGAGGGCCTGGCCGAGCGAGGCGGAGATCATCAGCGCGCGGCGGGAGACCCGGTCGGCGAGGACGCCGCCGACCGGCAGCATCACCAGGGTGCCGATCATGTGGCAGGCGGTGATGGCTCCGGCCTGGGCGACGGAGCCGGTGTGGGCGAGCATGAGGAGCGGGAAGGCGAGGGTGGAGACGCTGGTGCCGAGGGTGGACACGCCGTTGCCGGTCCACCAGTACATGTAGTCGAGATTGCGCCACAGCGACGGCGGGCGGGCGTCGACCTCGTCGGTCCGCTCCTCGCCCTCGGAGCGCGGCTGCGCCGTGGCCATTCGCCCTCTTCCTCCCAGCGGTGCGGGGCCGATGCCGGCTCCCCGTTCCCCGCCGATGCTGGTCCACCCGGGGACGGGCGGACCAGGCAGCGCACCGGCAACTTCCGGCCGGAATTGCCGCCGCGGCGCGGGGCGGGCCGGTGGTGCGGCGCGGGTGGGGCTGGCCCGGCCCGGGCGGGCGGGGCCGGCCGGGCCGGGAGGCCGGGCCGGCCGGGCCGCCCGCCCGGGGTGGTCAGAGCCAGCCGCGTTCCGCCGCCTTGTAGCCCATCTCGAAGCGGCTCTCCGCGCCCAGGCGGGCGGAGAGGTCGGCCACGACGCGGCGGACGGTGCGGAGGGAGACGCCCAGGCGGCGGCTGACCGCGCCGTCGGTGAGTCCGCGGGAGAGGAGCCGTACCAGCTCGCGCTCCTGCGGGCTGAGCCCGTGCTCGTCGGTGCCGGTGTCGGTGCCGAGCGGGACGCCGCCCTCCCACACGTGCTCGAACAGCGCCTGGAGCGCGGCCAGCACCCCCGGCGAGGTGATCTCCATGACCGCGTACCACGGGTCGCCGGGGTCCACCGGCAGCAGCACCCGGCTGCGGTCGACGACCAGCATGTGCACCGGCAGCGAGGGGACGGTGCGCACCGGGCAGCCGAGTTCCGCGCAGCGGGTGGCGCGGCGGAGTGCGGCGGCGTCGGTGCGGATGCCGTCGGTGTAGACGATGCGGTTGGCGACCTCCCGGTGGTGGACCTGCAGGGTGAGTGCCGCGGCGAGTTCCAGCCACGCGGTGTTGCGGACGCCGCCGGGGACGAAGGCGAGCCATTCGGCCTCCACGTCGCCGGCGAGCTGCCAGAGCCGGTCGGTGACGGCCTCGCGGCCGGACACGTAGACGCCGCCCGCCTCGATGCCGCCGGGGTGCTGCTCGGCGAACTGCGCCAGCAGGTCGAGGACGGTGGCCCGGTCCTCCTCGAACTCCCTGATCCGGTCCTCGATCCCGGAGATCTGCCGGAGCAGCAGCGACTTCAGGCCGAGGTTGGGGTCGACGAGCCGGCTGCGGCCCTCGCGCTGGGGCAGCAGGAGGTCCATCTTCTCCAGCCGCTCGATGGCGGAGCGCACCTCGCCGGGCGGCAGGGCGAGCTCCTCCGCGAGGTCGTCGACGCTCTTCGAACTCCCCGCTATCAGGCCCCGGTACACGGCCGCGGCCAGGTGGTCGAACCCTAACCGTCCTAGTCTTCCGAGCATGTGCTCGCGTCCCCCTGTTCCCCGTTACCTTCGAAGCGCCCGCGGTCGGTCGGTCGGTCGAACGCGTGCGCTCCCGGCTCTTCCACTTTCTACCCGATCCCCCGCTTGTGCGATCAAGAGTCCCGAAGGGGGGAATCCGGTTCCGCCGGGCGAACAGCGCGTGCCGGACGGCGGGGCGGGCCGCCGGTGATCGCCGGTCTGCTGCCCGCCGGGGTGGCGTCGGCGGAGGCGTTCGGGGACGACGGGCCGGCCGGGCGGGTGGCGCTGTTCCCGGCCGAGCGGGCGGCGGTGGCGGGAGTGTCGCCGGAGCGGCTGCGGGAGTTCACGACGGTGCGGGGCTGCGCGCGGGCGGCGCTGGCCGCCCTGGACGTGGGGCCGGCGCCGCTGGTCCCGGGGCCGCTGGGGGCGCCGGAGTGGCCGGCGGGGGTGGTGGGCAGCATGACGCACTGCGCGGGCTACCGGGCGGCCGTGGTGGCGCGGGGTGCGGCGTACGCGTCGGTGGGGATCGACGCGGAGCCGCTGGAGCCGCTGCCGGCGGTGGTGGCGGCGCGGGTGGTGGGGGCGGTGGAGCGGGCGTGGCTGCGGGAGGACTTCCCGCCGGGCGGGCTGCCCTGCGACCGGCTGGTGTTCAGCGCCAAGGAGGCGGCGTACAAGGCGTTCTCGCCGTGGCTGGGGGCCCGGTTCGGATTCCGGGACTTCACGGTGCGACCGTACCCGGACGGTACTTTCCTCGTGATACCGCCGGAAACGGATGTCCCGCTGCCCGCGCTTCCCCGGGGCGGGGTGAGGGGGCGCTGGTCGGCGGGGGCGGGGATCGTGCTGACCGGTTTACTCGTTCCACAAAGTGAAGTCTGACTCCACGTCAGTTCACCTGGTCCTCATCCGGGCGTCCCCTCAAGGGTTTATGAATCAGTGGCACCAAGCTGCCAGCCAGCACTTCCTGCCACAGCCCCGTCCGCACTTCCCGGTTACGCTGATCCCGATCGGCCGCCTCCCGCTTGCAACCGTCGTCTTTCACCGTCCCCACGGATTAAACCTTCGGGAAAAGGCATATACCAACGGGAATTCGGGACCATCCACGTCCCCGTTCCCGAGGATCGGCCCGGCACAGGCGGCCGCGACACCGACATGTCGTCGCCGGAACAACACCGCCGATCCACCTGCGCGTTGCAACGCATTCCGCACACGATCCGGAGGGTGTTCTTCCCCATGCAGACCCCGAACGAAACGATCCCGTTCCGACCCACGGACATCCACAGCCTGAGAGACTTTCTGCTCCACCAACGCAGAATGTCGGGCTGGACCCAGGAAGAACTCTCCGAGCGGTCCGGCGTCAGCGTCCGGACCATCCGCAATCTGGAGACCGGCAGCAACGTCAATCCGCGCCGCAGCTCCGTGTCGCTGCTGCTCAGCGCGTTCGGAGCGACCGCCTCCGCGCTCGACAAGGGCGCCCCGGCGGAGAGCGGCGGCTGGCCGGCGCCCGCCCCGCACCCCGAGGCCGAGCGGCCGGCGGCCGACTCCGGCCCCCCGCCGTGGTACGGGCCCCGCCCGCTGCCGGCCCCGCTGGTGGGCCGCCAGGCCGACCTGCGGCACCTCCTCGGCGCCGTGCAGCGCGGCCGGCTCGTCGTGCTGACCGGGCCCGGCGGCGTCGGCAAGACCCGGCTGGCGCTCGCGGCGGCGGCCCGGCTGCTGCCGCTCTTCCAGGACGGGGTGGCCGTCGCCGAACTGCACGACTGCCCGCCCGAGCACATCGACCCGGTCCGGGCCGCCAGCGAACTCCACCGCATCACGGGCGACCTCGTCCGTTCCGACATCTCTACGCGCGAAGACGCCGGAATGCGCAGGCAGTTGCTGGTCCTCGACAGCGCCGAGCACGTCGTCCAGCAGACCGCCCGGGTGGTCCGCGGCCTGCTCGACGCCCACCCGGGGCTGCACGTGCTGGTCACCTCGCGCCGCACCATGGCGGTGAGCGCCGCGGAGACCTGGGAGGTCGAGCCGCTGGACACCGGACCGCGGGCGCGCGGCGAGGCCGCCGTGCCCAGCGCGGTCGAGCTCTTCCTGCGGCGGGTGCAGGCCAGCCTGCCGACGCTCGACCTGAGCAGCCGGCTGCCGCTCGTCCGGGAGCTGTGCGGGCTGCTCGACGGGCTCCCGCTGGCCATCGAATTAGCGGCGGGCCGGCTGCGGTCGCTGCCGCTCACCTCGCTCCTGGACGACGACACGCTGTTCCACCTGCTGACCCGGGTCGACGCGGGCGACCTGTCCCGCCACCGCACCCTGTCGAGCAGCGTCCGCTGGAGCTACGAGCTGCTGCCCGCCCCCCACCGGGACCTGCTGCACCGGCTGGCAGCGCTGCCCCGGACGTTCTCCCTGGACGACGCGCTGACGATCCCCGGGCCCGGCGACGCGGCCGGCGCCCCGCACGTCGCCCATCTGCTCGCCGAGCTGGCCGACGCCTCCCTGGTGCAGATCCACCGGGAACGCCAGTACCACTACCGGGTCCACTCGCTGGTCCGGCACTTCGTCACCGAGGTCGCCGGAGCCGCCCGAGCGCGGCCCGCGGACGACAGCGCCTGGTGCGCCGTCGGCTGACGGAGCACCAGGCGTGAAGGGCGCATGATCGCGGGGGTCAGGCGCCGACCGCCTCCTTGACGGTCCGGAGCGAGAAGTGCTCCGGGCCGTCGAGCGAGGCCAGGATCCGCTCCTCCAGCCACGGCAGGAACGTCTCGTCGAGCCCGGCCGACGGGTCGAGCCGCTGGAGCAGCCGCTGGAGCACCAGCACCAGCCAGCCGGTACCGCCCTCGGCGGACCGCTCGGCACCGAACGAGTACAGCCACGTGTACAGGCAGGACGCCGCCGCGTGGTGCACGCAGTGCTCCGCCGCCAGGTCCTGCCCCTCGGTGGACACCGCGTCGAACGCGTCCGTGTCCACCCGGGCGTAGAAGGCCCGGCGGCGCTCGTCGAAGGCGTCCAGCACCTTCACCAGCGCCGCGGCCTCGGCCGCCGGCAGCTCGCCGTCCGCGATCCGGCGCGCCTCGGCGACCGCCGGACCCCAGCCGCGGGTGATCTCGTCCTCGGCGGCGTTGGTGAGCCGCAGCGCCCGGCCCGACGGCTCCCAGCGCGGCGCCTCCTCCGACCAGTCGAACAGGCCGCGCAGCACCTCCTCGCCCTTCCGGGCGGGCGTCTCCGCCACCCGGGCCACGGCCCGCAGCTGCGCCGCGATGCCGTGCAGGTTGACGTGGGTGGTGCCCTCGAAGATGCTCGCGATCGCGTGGTCGCGCTGGAGCTTCTGGAACGCGCCGTGCGCCACGCCCTCGCGCAGGTAGCTGCGGGCGCCCAGCACCCGGGCCATCTCCTGGACGACCTCCTCGCCGAGGGTCGGCACCAGGTACTTGACCACCGACGACCAGAGGCTGAGCCGGGACGGCGCGACCGTGAGCGACCGGGCCACCGGCAGCGCGGTGCACTCGGCGATCAGCAGGTCGAGGAAGCCGCCCAGCAGGTGCCGCCGGATGACGGGGATCGCGTAGATCGGCTCGCCGTACAGGATCCGGTCCCGGGAGTGCCGCAGACCGATCCGGAGCACCGAGTCCATGGTGCCGATCGACAGGGCGCCGATGGCGGTCCGGGTGATCTGGAGGACCTGCAGGACCTCCGGCAGGCCCGCGCCGGCCCGGCCGAGCAGCGCCGAGGACGGCACCCGGGTGCCGCGGAAGGTGAGGCCGCTGAGGTCGTGGCCGCGCAGGCCGACCGTGCGGACGAACGGGTGGTTGTCCCAGGTGACCTCCTCCTGCTGCTTCTTGTCGAGCAGCAGCAGGGAGGAGCCGGCGCCCTCGACCTTGGCGTAGACGGTGACGAAGCGGCCCCGGGTGGCGTTGCCGACGGGCCACTTCTCGCCGGTCAGCACGTAGTCGTCGCCGTCGACGGCGGCGACGGTCTCGTTGGTGCCGAGGTCGCTGCCGTGGTCGGGCTCGGAGACCGCGAAGCAGGCGAGGTCGCCGGAGAGGAAGCCCTCGGCGACGCGGCGGCGCTGCTCGTCGGTGCCCCACAGCCACACCGGGTTGATGCCGAGGACCGCCGAGCCGAACATCACGGCGACGGTGACGTTGCGGCGGGACAGCGAGCGGGTCAGCAGGAACAGCTGCTCCAGGTTGCGGAGCTTGCCGCCGAACGGCTCGGGCACCAGGTGGTCGGCGAAGCCCCACGCGCGGACCAGGTCGACGGCGCCGGGCGGCACCGCGCCCTCCTCCTCGTGCGCGACGGTCTCGGCGTAGCTGAACGGCCCGCTCGGGGCCTCCGGGTCGCCGAGCGCCCGGTCCAGGTCCTCGGCGAGCGCGTAGGCCGGGCGGTCGAAGGCGCGCCCGGTCACGCGAGGGGGCTTTCGACGCCGTAGCGGGCGAAGACGTCCTCGACGACCTCGGCCTCGGCCAGCTCGGCCTGCCCGGCGGCCACCTCGGAGCGGACCAGCTCGATCACGTCCCCGACGTTCTGGAGCCGCATGGCCTCCTCGGGGTTGAGCGACCGGAGGCCGTACAGCTCCTCCAGGTTGTAGCCGAGCTCGGCGAGCACGAGGGAGTGGAAGCCGAGGTCGCCGATCAGCCGCAGTTCGGGGCCGACCGTGTCGACCTTGCGGGGGGCGATCAGTTGGACCATCCCGCTCACGATGGCGGAGACGGTGTCGGTGCCGACGGCGGCAGGAGTGTTCGTCATGCGGCTCACGCTAGGCACGGCGGTCCGCCGCCCCCAGGCATCCCGCCCGGCAGCCACGCGGCAACTTCGCGCGCCCGCGCGGGACATGCGGCGAAGTTGCCCCCGAGCTGCCTGGCCGACGGGCGCCCCGGCGCCCAGTCTTGCGCCCATGACGACCACTCACCACACGGCGGCGGGTCCCCTCGCCGCGTCCTCCTGGATCAGCGCCCGGTACGCCCGCGGGGTGCCGCGGCTGCGGCTGCTGTGCCTGCCGCACGCGGGCGGCGGCGTCGGCGTCTTCCACGCGTGGCGGGCCCATCTGCCGGACGGCATCGAGCTGGCGCCGGTGGAGCTGCCGGGCCGCGGCTCGCGGATCGACGAGCCGATGCCGGCGACGATGGACGCGCTGGTGGACGCGCTGTTCGACGGCGTGCGCGGGGAGCTCGACGTGCCGTACGCGCTGTTCGGGCACAGCTTCGGGGCGATCCTCGGGTACGAGCTGACCCGCAGGATCGAGCGGGAGGCGGCGCGCGCCGGCGGGCCGCGCACGCCGGGCGCGCTGCTGGTGTCGGGGTCGCGGGCGCCGCACGTGCCGCTGGGCCGCGGCTCGGTGGCGTCCGGCGACGACGCCGGGCTGATCGACTGGCTGAGCGGCACCGGGGGGCTGCCGCCGGAGCTGCTGGAGTTCCCGGAGTTCCTGCGGGACCTGCTGCGGGCGGTGCGCGGCGACATGGCGTTCGCCGAGGCGTACCTGGCGGCGGGGCCGGAGCCGGTCGGCTGCCCGCTGTCGGCGTTCGCGGGGGCCGGCGACACGGTGTCCACGGTGGCGCAGGTCGAGCCGTGGGAGCGGTACACGACGGGCCGGCACGGGCTGCGGGTGCTGCCCGGCGGGCACTACTTCCCGCAGAGCCACCCGGCGGAGACGGTCGCCGCGGTGGTCGCGGAGCTGGCGGCGGTGTCGGCGGTGTGAGCCGGCACCGCCGCGGCGGCCGGCGGGGTCAGCGGCGCGGCTCCAGGGCGACCGGGAGGGACGACAGGCCGCTGAGGAAGCTGGAGTACACGTACGTCTCCTCCCCCGCCGGCGCGACGTGCCCGACCAGCTCGCGCAGGCTCTCCAGGAGCGCGGTCAGCTCCTGGCGGGCCAGGAAGGCGCCGAGGCAGAAGTGCGGGCCGTAGGCGAACGACACGTGCTTGTTGGGGGTGCGGGCGAGGTCGAACTCTTCGGGCCGGTCGAAGATCCGCTCGTCGCGGTTGGCCGACGCCATCCAGGTGGTGACGACGTCACCCTCCTCGACGAACTGCCCGCCCAGGACCACGTCCTGGGTGGCGGTGCGGCCGGCGTGCAGGGCCGGCGTCGTCCAGCGCAGCACCTCCTCGACGGCGGGGGCGAGCGCGGCCCGGCCCGACACGAGCGCGTCCCACTGCCCGGGCCGCTCCATGAGCGCGCGCAGGCCGCCGATCATCGCGAAGCGGGTGGTCTCGTGGCCGCCCATGATGATGCTGTAGCAGTTGAAGACGATCTCCTCGTGGGTGAGGGGCCGTCCGTCGATCTCCTTGGTGACCAGCAGGCTGACGACGTCGTCGAGCGGCTTCTCCTTGCGGGAGGCGGCCAGTTCGGAGAAGTACAGCAGCAGGCCGTTGCGCGAGGCCCAGGTCGCCTCCTCGGTCGGCACGCCGTCCGGCGACGACAGGGCCGAGGAGGTCAGGTCGATGATGTGCTGACGGTCGGAGACCGGGACGCCGAGCAGGTCGCAGATGGCGGCCAGCGGGATGTGCGCGGCGACCTCGGTGGCGAAGTCGACGGTGCCGCGCTCGACGGCCTCCGCGACCAGGGCGCGGGTGCCGCGCCGCACGCTGTCGACGACGACGTCCAGGGCGCGCGGCGAGAACGGCTTGAGCAGGGCGCTGCGGAGCGCCTTGTGCGGGCGGCCGTCGGTGACGGCGAGCATCTTGCCGGCGGCGGAGTCGCCGCCGGCGAGGAGGGTGTCGAGGACGTTGCCGTGCTCCGAGGTGAAGGCGGCGCCGTCGGCGAGGACGGACACCACGTCGTCGTAGCGGCTGATCACCCAGAACCCGGGGCGCCCGGCGCGCGGCGGCTGCCAGTGCACCGGCTCCTCGTCCCGCAGCCGCTTCCAGTGCGCCCCCAGGTCGTGCCGGGCGTGCAGCAGCGGGTCGGCGAGGTCGACGTCCTCCAGGGCGCTCGTGGCGAGCGCGGGGCGGCTGGTCATGGCGGTCATCTGGACTCTCCGGCGGTGGTGCGGGCGGGCGGGCGGGGCGGGGTGTTCCTGGAGGTGACGGCGCCGGGCGGGGCGGCGGGCCCCGCCCGGCGGCCGGGTCGGCGGGCGGGTCAGCGGAGGGGTTCCGTGGGGCCCGGGAAGAAGGCGGTGGTGGCGCCCGCCGTCTCGGCGCCGTCGACCACGAACTCCTGGCCGGAGACGAACGACGCCCGGTCCGACGCGAGGAAGTGGAAGACGTCGGCGATCTCCTCGGGCGCCGCGTGGCGCCGCAGCGGGATGCGGGCGTTGGTCTCGTCGAGCATCGCGTCGGTGTACTCGGCGCGCTGCATCGGGGTGAGGACCGCGCCGGGCGCGACGCACGCGGTGCGGATCAGCGGGGCCAGCTCGATCGCGAACGTCTGGCACAGCGAGGTCACGCCCGCCTTGGAGGCGTTGTAGTCGGCGTACAGCGGGTAGCCGCGGGTGCCGTTGACGGACGCCGTGGCGAGCAGCACCCCGCCGCCCTGGCGCAGCATGTGCCCGGTCGCGTGGCGCCACAGGGCGAGGACGCCCATCAGGTTGACGTCCAGGGTGCGGCGGGCCTCGGCCTCGGTGAGGTCGAGGATGCCGTGCCGGACGCTGATGCCGGCGTTGGCGATCACCACGTCGAGCCGGCCGTGCTCGGCCTGCGTCTCGTCGACGGCGGCCCGGACCGCCTCCCAGTCGGCGACGTCGGTCTTGATCCAGCGCAGGTGCCCGCCGCCCTCGCGGGGGCCCTGCAGGGTGTCGGCGGGCGGGGCCTGGACGTCGAGGTTGACGACGTGGTCGCCGGAGCGGACGAAGCGCTCGGCGGTCGCGTGGCCTATGCCGCTCGACGCGCCGGAGACGATGACGGTGCGCATGGGTGGGCTGCCTCCCTCTCTCTGCTCTGCCGGCCGGGCTCAGACGATGACGCGCGGGTGCCGGAGCGCGTAGCCGTTGAGGTTCTGGCGGAGATTGCGGCTGACGGTGAGCTTCTTCAGCCAGCGGTCGGTGCCGTCGTAGCGGGCGGTGAAGGGGCGGCGGCCGTGCACGGCGCGGTAGTTGTCGACGAGCAGCAGCGAGCCGGGGCCGACGGCGACGTCCTGCTGGACGCGCTGGAGCTCGGCCATCAGCCGGTCGAGCGCGCCCTCCGCCTCGGTGTCGCCGGGCCGGACGTCCATGAACGGGCGGTCGATCCGCAGGTACGGGTGGAGCCGGTCGCCGGACAGGACGGCGGTGGGCTCCGGCCGGTCCCGCATGGCCCGCAGGCCGGGCAGCGCGGGGTGGCCGGGGTCGTGGGTCTCCAGCTGCCGGATGTGCTCGGTGTCCGGCCGGATGTGGAAGCGGTTCTCCGCGAGGACCGTGCGGTCGTGGTCGTCGAGCCGCACGTCCCGCACGGAGGCCACGATGGTCGGCACCCGGTCCGGGTTCCGCAGCCCGAACAGCAGCAGGTAGTCGCAGCGGTTGGGGTGGAAGCCGTCCTCGGTGTGGAACTCCAGCAGCGCCTCGCTGCCGTAGCCGCTCTGCCGCTCCTCGTCGCCGCGGATGGGCAGGATGTTCTGGATGATCCGGCCCTCCTGGAGCGTCACCCAGCCGAACGGGTCGCCGAGGACCAGGCCGCAGAGCGCCAGCCACAGCTCCTGCGCGCGGGCCGTCTCGCCGCGCACGGCCTCCCGCCAGTGCCCGGGCGTGGCGCCGAGCGCGTCCCCGTCCACCGGGAAGCCGTGCACGAGGGCGGCGGCGGAGCGCTCGGAGCGGCGGAAGTCGGCGAGGAAGGAGCGGAGCCGGGCGGGCAGCAGGTCCTCGGCGCCGGCCGCGCGGTCGTAGAACTCCGGCAGCGACGGCGCGCCGTGGAGGTCGCCGAGCTTCTCGGCGACGGCCTCCAGCTCGGCGGCCTCGTCGGCGTCGAGCCGGAGCTCCACCGGGGTGTCGAGCCCGCCGTCGCCGGTCCCGTCCAGGGGAAGCGGGGCGGCGTGCTGCGTCGTGGTGGTCATGGTCGGTGTCCTCCTGGTCGGGACCTCGGGGGTCGGTGCGGTCGTTCGGTCCTGTGCGCCGCCGGCCCACGGGCGTGGGCGGCGGCGCGGGGTGGTGCCCGCCGGACCGGCCGAGCAGGGTCCCGGCCGTGAACGGTCCAGCGGTGGTGCGGGGTGGTGCGGTCGTACGGGGTCGTGCGGTCGTACGGGTGGTGCGGTCGTACGGGTGGTGCGGGTGCCGCCGGTGGTGGCCGCCGCCGGGGCGGGAGCGCGTACGGCTCCCGCCCCGGCGGCGGATCACACCGGGTCGCTCCACTCCTCGGCGAACTCGGCCAGCTCGTCCTGGTCGAGGGTGACGAGCGGCTCGTCGGAGCCGTCGCCGTCGCCTCCGGCGGACGCGCCGCCCGCCGGGTCGATCTCCTTCACGGCGGTGGCCAGCGCGGCGACCGTCTTGTGCGTGAAGACGTCCTTCGGGGTCATGTCCAGGCCCTCGGCGCGCGCCAGGGTGACCAGCTTGATCGAGACGATGGAGTCGCCGCCGAGGTCGAAGAAGCCGTCGTCGATGCCGACGCTCCCGGTGCCGAGCGCCTTGGCGAACAGCGCGCACAGCTGCTCCTCGCGGGCGTTGCGCGGCGCCCGGCTGTCCGCGGCGGCGGCGAAGTCCGGCGCGGGCAGCGCGTCCCGGTCGAGCTTGCCGCCGGGGGTGACGGGCAGCCGGTCGAGGACGACGACGGCGGCGGGCACCATGTACGGCGGCAAGGCGGCGGCGACCCGGTCGCGCAGGGCGGCCGGCTCGGGCCGCAGGTCGCCGGCCGGGGACACGTACCCGACGAGGCGGCGCACGCCCGGCTGGTCCTCGCGGACGACGACGGCCGCGCCGGCGACGGCGGCGTCCTCGGCGAGCACGGCCTCGATCTCGCCGGGCTCGATGCGGAAGCCGCGCACCTTGACCTGGCGGTCGGCCCGGCCGAGGTATTCGAGGGTGCCGTCGGGGCGGCGGCGCGCCAGGTCGCCGGAGCGGTACATGCGCGTCCCGGGCGGGCCGTACGGGTCGGCGACGAAGCGCTCGCCGGTCTGCCCGGGCCGGCGCAGATAGCCGAGGGCGAGTCCTTCGCCGGCCAGGTACAGCTCGCCGGGAGCGCCGACCGGCACCGGCCGCAGCGCGCTGTCGAGGAGGTGGACGCGGGCGCCGGCGACGGCCTCGCCGAGCGGCGGGTGGGTCCGGCCGGCGAGCGGGCCGCTCATGGTGGCCATGACGGTCGCCTCGGTCGGGCCGTACGCGTTGACCATCCGCCGCCCCGCGGACCAGCGCTCGACGAGGTCGGGCGTGCACGCCTCGCCGCCGACGACGAGGGTGACGCCGGGCGGCAATGCGCCCTCGGGCAGCACCGCGAGGGACGACGGCGGCAGCAGCAGCGTGGTGACGCCGTGCCGGGCGACGGTGGCGGCCAGCGACGGCCCGGGCAGCAGGTCGTCGGCGGGGGCGGCGACCACGCTCGCGCCGTTGAGCAGCGCGGTCGCCAGCTCCCACACGGAGGCGTCGAAGCTCGGCGAGGCGAACATCAGCACCCGCTCGTCGTCGCGCAGGGCGAGGCCGGTGCGCTGCTGGGCGGCGAGCGCGGCGATGCCGGTGTGCGGGACGAGGACGCCCTTGGGGCGGCCGGTCGAACCGGAGGTGTAGATGAGGTACGCGGCGGAGCCGGCGGTCAGCGGCGCGGACCGCTCGTCGTCGCGCAGCGGCTCGCCGGACAGGCCGGTGGTGAGCTCCAGCGCCAGGCCGAACGGGTCGTCGGGGCCGGTGAGCGCGCCGCCGTCGCCGTCGAGGCTGAGGGTGCGTCCCGCGCCGGCGCCGGCCGCGGCGGTGACGGCGCTGCCCTCGGCGGTGGTGAGCACCAGGTCGGGCCGGGCGTCGTCGATGATGTACCGCAACCGCTCCGGCGGGTAGCCGAGGTCGAGCGGCAGGTACGCGGCTCCGCTCTTGAGGACCGCCAGGACGGCGAGGACCGAGCGGGCGGACCGGGGCAGGGCGACCGCGACGACGTTGCCGGGTCCGACGCCGCGGGCGGCGAGGACGCGGGCGAGCCGGTTGGCCTCGGCGTCCAGGGTGCCGTAGGTGACCTCGTGCGGGCCGTCGTACACGGCGACGGCGTCGGGGCGGGCGGCGGCGTGGGCCTCGAAGAGCGCCGGGAAGGTGGCCCGGGGCGGGGTGGCGGCGCCGGCACGGACCGGCTCGGCGCGCTCGGCGTCGGTCCGCAGGTCGATCCGGCCGACGGGGACCGCCGGGTCCTGGGCGAAGGCGTCCAGGACGGCGCGGACCCGGTGCAGCACGGCCGCCGCCTCGGCGGCGGTGAACAGGTCGGCGCGGTAGGTCAGTTCGAGGCTGAGCCGCCCGGACGGGACCACGACCAGGCTGAACGGGTAGTGCGAGGCGCCGGGCGCGGGGGTGTCGTCCACGCCGATCCGCAGGCCGGGCACCTGGGCCTGGACGGCGTCGCCGTCGACGGGCGTGTTCTCGAAGCCGACGACGGTGTCGAAGAGTTCGCCGATGCCGGCGGCGCGCTGCACCTCGGCGAGACCCAGGTGGTGGAAGGGCCGCAGCCCGGCCTGGGTCTCCTGGAGGGCGGCCAGGGCGTCGCGGAGCGGGCGGCCCGGGTCGAGCCGGACGCGGACGGCGACGGTGTTCATGAGCAGGCCGACCATGTCCTCGGCGCCGGGCAGCTCGGGCGGGCGGCCCGCCGTGGTGGCGCCGAAGACGACGTCGTCGCGGCCGAGGAACTGCCCGAGGGCGATCGCCCAGGCGCCCTGGACCAGCGTGTTCAGGGTCAGTCCGGCCTGGCGGGCGGTGTCGGTCAGCCGCTCGGTGGCCTCCGCGTCGAGGGCGGTCGCGACGAGCTCGGGCACGGTGGCCGTGGCGGCGTCGGAGCCGGGCGCGACCAGGGCGGGCTCGTCCAGGCCGGCCAGTTCGGCGCGCCACGCCGCGACGGCGGCCTGCTCGTCCTGGGCGGCGAGCCAGCGCAGGAAGCGGTCGAACGGGACGGGCGGGGTGCCGGTGCCGGTGCCGCCGCGGGCGTACGAGGCGAACAGGTCGCGGAAGACGAGCGGCAGCGACCAGCCGTCGAGCAGCAGGTGGTGGTGGGTCACCAGCAGCAGGTGCTCGTCGGCGGCGAGCTTGACGAGCGCGACCCGCAGCAGCGGCGGCCGGTCGGTCGCGAAGCGCCGTACCCGGTCCTCGTCGAGGAGTTCGGCGAGCCGCGCCTCCCGCTCGGCCGGCGCCAGGCCGGACAGGTCCCGCTCCTCCCACGGCACCCGCACGTCGTCGTGGACGACCTGCACGGAGCGGCCGGAGCCGAGCGTGACGAACGAGGTGCGCAGCGCCGGGTGGCGGGCGAGGAGCGCGTCGAAGGCGTCGCGGAGCACGGCCGGCGCGAGGGTGCCGGTGAGCCGCAGGGGCCGCTGGGTGACGTAGACGTCGAGGGCGTCCGTGGCGAGCAGGGCGTGGAAGTGCATGCCCTGCTGGAGCGGGGTGAGCGTCCAGACGTCGGCGACGGGGCCGGCGAGGGCGTCGAGTTCGGCGCGCTCGGCGTCGTCCAGGTCGACCAGCGGGCCGGCGGCCGTGAGGTCGGCGCCCGCGTCCTGCGGCACGTCGCGGGCGACCTCGGCCAGGGCGGCGATGGTCTTGTGGACGAAGACGTCCTTCGCGCTCAGGACCAGACCCGCGCGGTGAGCACGGGCGGCGAGGCGCATCGAGACGATGGAGTCGCCCCCGAGGTCGAAGAAACTGTCGTCGACACCGACCCGGTCCCGGCCCAGCACCTCCGCGAACACCTCGTGCAGGACCCGCTCGCGCTCCGTGGACGGCGCCCGGTACTCCCGCACC
>JOFO01000078.1 GCA_000721275.1 Microtetraspora glauca
CCACCAACCTGCCCGCCCTCACCGTCGGAGCCCGCCCCCGCCGGCCCCTGTTCGTTACCGACACCGGCAACCGGGTCCACGCCCGCAACCTCCGCGACGTCCTCCAGCGCCTCGCCCGCACCGCCGGCATCCCCGAAACGACCGTCAAGCGGTTCGGGCCGCACGTTCTCCGCGCCACCTTCGTCACCCTCAACCTCGCCGCCGGCAAAGACCTCCGCGTCGTCCAGTACGCCGTCGGCCACGCCAACCCGACCACCACCGAGGGATACGACCGATCCCACCTCAGCCCCGACCAGCACCCCGCCTACGCCCTCATGGGCGTCCTGGCGGCGGCCAGGGCCCGGACGGCGACCGCCCGCCACCTGGACCGCACCGACGACCCCGCGCCGCGCTGAGCGGCCCAACCCGGAAGGACCCCACCATGGCCACCGACGCACCCCGCGGCCGGGACGTCACCCGCGCCCTCACCCAGATCCGCACCGTTCTGTCTCGCGCCGAAACCGCCCGCATCACGCTGGACCAGCCGACCGAATACCACCGCCTCGACCCGCCGCTCAGCGGCCGGGACATCGACTTCGACAAGCCCAAGTACGAGGACCCGGACGCCGCCGAGATGCGGGCCGCGCTCGACGACGTGATTGACCGGTTGGCCCGGTGGCGGAAGAGCGGCCGGACCGAGCGGCGTACCCCCTGAAACGCCGATGGCCTCCCGACCGCGAAACCGGGAGGCCACCAACAGCACCCGTAGGCGCCGCGCTCACACCGGCCAGCCTACCGAGGGGGACCCGCCACCATGACCGGCCACACCGCCACACCCCGCCACCCATCCGTCCTGCACGCGCTCTCCACCGCCTGGTCCTACCAGCAGGCCCGAGCCGCCCTCGCCGTCCTCGCCGCCCGCGAGACCGCCAAGAACGTCGCCGAGCAGCTCCCCGCCGCCAACGTCCTCCGCTCCCCGGTCTGGGGCAGCCTGCGAACTGTCGGAGGGCACGGCGACCCGACCGGTACCGTCGGCAGCTACGACAGCTACGAGCCCGGGCCGACCCGAGCCACCTGGTGGACCGACCGGCAGGCGCAGGCCGAGAAGCGCATCACCTGGCTCGCCGACCAGCTCGCCCCCGGCGCCGGTGACCCGCTCCGCCGGCTCGTCGACCGCATCCCCGCCCTGCAGCCCGGCACCGCCCGGGTACTCACCCAGCATCTCGCCGACGAAGACCGCTGGATTCGGGAGACCGTTCGCCTATCGGCCGACGAGCAGCTCCTGCCCGGCGTCGAATGCCCCGCGTGCGGCATCCGCCCCCTCGCCGCCCGCACCGCCGCCCCCGACCCGGCCGACTGGACCGTCGTCTGCCAGTCCTGCCTCTGCTCGGGCGACGGCTGTGGCTGCGGGATGCCGATCCGGGTGGAGGGCGTGACCCACATCTGGGACCAGGCAACACCGGCCGTGGCGCGGTGGCTGGCCCGGTTGGACGTACGGAGGGCAGCGTGAGTACCCCCACCTGTTGGCAGTGCGGTGTCGAGCCGGTCGAGATGTACGACATCACGACGTTCAGCGACCCCGAACCGGTCTACCTCCCGCAGTGGCCGCCGCCTACCGGCCACGAGCACGCCACCGTGCCACCCACCCCGACCGCCCTGCTTGCCGCCGCCGATGCGGCCCGGGACCGGATGCTGCGCAACTGGGACGACCGGTGATCGTCCACGGGGGGCGACGTTGGGGCACCGCCACCGAACTCGGCCAAGCCCTCGGCGTTGCGCCCGCCGTCATCCGCAACTACGCCCGCCGCGACGGCCTCGAATCCGTGCGGATGTACGACGACGCCGGCCGGCCCGAGGTTCGGTACCCGCTCGACCAGGCCCAGACGATCGAGCGGGCCAAGCGACGCTCGGGACGCGGCCGACCCAGAGTTGACGCCACCGTCTGATACGCTTTGATCACACCAACCCAGTAGGCGAGGTGTCTGCACAGCCCGGTTGAGCCAACGCTCCCGGGCTGTCGTCGTCTCCACGGTTGCGGGACCCGGAGGCGGTGCGCGGGTGGTCAGGGTGGCCGGATCTGGGCGAGGTCCGGCCGCCCCACCAGCACAAACCCGAGATGACCAAGCCGTGACCTGCGGTTACTCGCCTAGCGGCAAATCTGAGCCAAGATCTTAGGGCGAGGGTTACTCGGGTATGGACCTACGGTAGTTCGGCCCGCAGCGGAGACCACATGCCAAGAGCATTACGCGTCTGCCCGCAACCCGGATGTCCGACGCTCACCACCGGCGGACGATGCGACGAACACCGTCGCGCCGCCGACGCCGCGCGCGGCACACGGCAGGCTCGCGGGTACGACGCCGAACACGACCGGCTCCGCCGCGACTGGGTGTCCAGAGTCCAGCGGGGCGAGGTTGAATGCCACGCCCGGACCTGCGTCGAGGCCAGCCGGACCATCAAGCCCGACCAACGGTGGGACCTCGGCCACACCGACGACCGACGAGGCTGGACCGGACCCGAACACGAACGCTGCAACCGAGGATGGCGACGGCACCAACCCACCCACCCTCACTAAGAGTGATGAGGGGTGGGGAGGGAGCCCCTCCTACCCCCTCCGGCCAGGACCGCTGGGGAGGGCGCTCGCCACCTGTACGGGTCTGGGAAGACCTGATCATGCGAATCGTCACGCGATGTGACGACGGACCGGACCGCGGTGCGACGCCGCGAGAGGTGTGATGACCATGCCCGGAATGGGCCCACCGCCGAAGCCAGACGACCAGCGTCGTCGGCGGAACGCTACGGTCGCGACGACCAAGCTGCCCGCCGAGGGACGTCAGGGTCCGCCGCCGAAGTGGCCGTTGATCCCCGACGTGGTGATGGCCGCCCGCAGGGACTTGGCCGCAGCCAAGGTGGAGCAACTTGAGTACGAGCTGTCCGAGGGGAAGCCGGTCGAGCGGCGGCTCGACACGATGCGGGAGCGCCTGGAGATTTTGAACCGGCAGCTCGCGGAGCAGAAGGCGTTGGAAGCCTCACTGTGGCGAGACCTCTGGCTGCTGCCGCAGGCCGCCCAGTGGGAGCGGCTTGGCTGGACCAGGGATGTCGCCCAGTATGTGCGGCACAAGGTGCTCGCCGAGCTGGGAGACCTCGACTCGGCGAAGGAAGCCCGGCAGTGGTCTGACCGGCTCGGTCTGTCGCCGATGGCGATGCTCCGGCTCCGGTGGGAGGTCGTCGCGAACGAGGTGGCGGAAAAGCGGGAAGAGAAGACGGCCGCGACTGCACCGCGACGCCGGCTGAGGGTGGTTGACCCAGGTGCCGTGGCGGGCGCCTGACTACCCCGGCGAGTTCCCGTCTCTCGGTTGGTTGGTCGGCGAGTGGATCGAAGAGCACTGTGTCATTCCCGACAACGACCACGTCGGCGAGCCGTACCTGCTTACGGATGAGATGTGGACCTTCCTGGTCTGGCACTACCGACTCAAGCCGGACGCCAGCAAGGACCGGTGGCAGTCCGCGTGGGCGTTCCGTCGGTCACAGCTCGTCAGGCCGCAGAAGTGGGGTAAGGGCCCACTGTCCGCCGCGATGATCTGCGCCGAGGCTGTCGGTCCGACCCGGTTCGCCGGTTGGGACGCTGCCGGGGAGCCCGTCGGTCGCGAGTGGGCAACGCCGTGGATCCAGGTCACCGCGACGTCAGAGGATCAAACGGACAACGTGTGGCGCGTACTCAAACCGATGATCGAAGAAGGTCCGCTCGCTGATTTGATCCCGGATACCGGCGACACGCGGATCAACGTCGGCCGCAACGGGGTCATCGAGCCGGTGACATCGTCCGGTCGGGCGCGGCTTGGTCAGCGGATCACCTTCTCCGTTCAAGATGAGACGCACTGCTGGTTGGAAGCCAACGGCGGCTGGACCCTGGCCAGCAACCAGCGACGAAACCTCTCGGGCACTGGCGGCCGGCCGGTGGAGACGACGAACGCGTGGGATCCGTCGGAGCAGTCGGTGGCACAGCGGACCTCTGAGGCTCAGGCCCGAGACATCTACCGTGACCACCGCATCCCACCCCGCCCGTCGCTGGCGAACAAGGCCGAACGACGCAAGGCGCTCCGCATCGCCTACGGCGACTCGATGGGTCGCGGCAAGTGGGTCGACCTGGACCGGATCGACGGCGAGGCTGTCGAGATCGCCGAGAAGGACCCCGGCCAGGCGATCCGCTACTACTGGAACATCCCCGACGCCGGATCTGGATCCTGGCTGGACGGGGAGAAGTGGGACGCCCGAGCCAGGCCTCGGGAGGTACCCGACGGGACCGCCATTGTGATGGCGCTCGACGGGTCCGACGTCGATGACTGGACGGCGATCCGCTGCGAGACCGAGGACGGCTACCAGTTCACCCCCACGTACGGAGACGACAAGCTGCCGTGCGTGTGGAACCCGGCCGACCACGACGGCCAAGTGCCAAGGCTGGAGGTCCGGGCAGCGTTCGACGAGGTCATGACCCGGTTCACGGTGATCCGGGCGTACCTCGATCCGCCGTACTGGGAGACCGAGGCCGACGAGTTCTCGGCGCAGTACGGGGAGAAGCGGGTCATCCGCTGGGAGACCTACCGGGCGACGCAGATGCACGCCGCCGCTGAACGGCTCGTTACCGACGTCGTGAAGACCGACTCCGGTTTCACCCACGACGGGTGCCGCATCACGGCCGTGCACATCCGGAACACCCGGAAGGCGGCCCGGCCAGGCCGGCGGTACGTGATGAAGAAGGCCAGCCCGACCCAGAAGATCGACTGTTCAGTCACGTCGGTGATCTGCCACGAGGCCGCTGGCGACGTCACCGCCGCCGGGCTGTGGCCGCAGCCTGAGGTCAGCTCGAAGATGGTCGTTTTCCGGGGGCGGAACCGAGGTGGGAGGAGGTCGTAGCGGTGCCGATGACGCCGGAGGAGACCCTCTCGTACCTCGACGCGAAACTGCTCGGTCAGCAGCGTCATCTGCGGCACCTGGACGCCTACTACGAGGGCGAGCAGCCGCTGCGGTTCCTGGCTCTGGAGTTGAAGGAGGAGTTCGGGGAGCGGCTGTCGGAGCTGGTCATCAACTGGCCGGAGATGGTTGCTGACGCCTACGAGGCCCGTCTGGACCTGACCGGGTTTCGGTTCCCGAACTCGGTCAGCGACGGGGTCGTGGTCGACGACGCTGATGCCGGCGTGTGGCGGATCTGGCAGGACAACGACATGGACAGCCAGGCCCCGCAGGCGCACCTCGAGTCCATCATCCTGGGCCGGTCGTACGCGATTGTCGGCGCCCGCGGCGTGCTCGAGGAAGGCCCGGCCGTTGACGTGCCGGACCCGTTCGACGAGGACACCGATTCTCCGCTGATCACGGTGGAGCATCCGACGCAGTGCATCACCGAGCAGGACCCCCGGACCCGACGCCCGGTGGCCGCGTTGAAGCGGTGGAAGGACGCCGACAGGGTGCAGCGGGCGACCCTGTACCTACCGGACGCGACCCGGCACTACGCGAAGGCTCGGCGCTGGGTGCTGCAGGACGTTGATGAGCACCGGCTCGGCGTGGTGCCGGTGGTGCCGCTGGTGAACCGGGCCCGGATGCTCAAGCACGACGGCCGCAGCGAGTTCGCGTCGGTGATTCCGCTGGCGGACGCGGCGAACAAGATGGCGACCGACATGATGGTGTCGGGCGAGTTCCACGCCATGCCTCGCCGGTGGGCGCTGGGTATGAGCGCCTCGGATTTCGAGGACGAGAACGGCAACCCGATTTCGCCGTTTGAGCAGATCGCCGGCCGGATCTGGGCCCACCAGAAGAAGCCGGGCGAGGTGCAGGTAGGCCAGTTCCCGGAGTCGGACCTGGCGGTGTTCCACAACACGATCCGGGTGTTGGCCCAGCTTGCCGCGCAGCTCGCCGCGCTGCCGCCGCACTACATGAGCTTCACCACCGACAACCCGGCCAGCGCGGACGCGATCCGGTCGTCCGAGGCGCAGATGGTGAAGCGGGTGGAGCGCAAGCAGGTCGGGCTCGGGTCGGACTGGCGGCGGGTGATGGCGATCGCGCTGCGGATCCGGGACGGCGAGGAGTGGGACAGCAGGGCCCGCCGGATGAAAGTCGTGTGGCGGGACGCGTCGACGCCGACGGTCGCCCAGGCGGCGGACGCGGCGGTGAAGAAGCGGCAGCAGGGCATCACCACGCTGCGGCAGGCGCGGATCGACCTCGGCTATTCGCCGGAGGAGATCCAGCGGATGGAGGAGGAAGACGCCGTCGAGGCGGCCCGGAACCCGTCCGTGGCGATCGCGAACGCGCTGTCCGGCGGACCGCCGCCGGCTGAGCCGGAGCCGGCCGGTGTCGGCTGAGCAGGTGGCCCGCCGGCACTACGCGGCCCGCCGCTCGCTGGTCGACGCGCTGGCCGCAGTCGCACTGAGGCTGTGGCGGGCGGTCGACCCGGCCCGGATCGCGGAGTCGTGGACGGCTCAGCTACCGGCACTGGTGACGCTGACTTCGGCGACACAGGTGGGCGTCGCGCAGGCAGCCGACAGCTACCTGAACGCGGCGCTGACCGCACAGGGTGTGGACGTGGCCCGCCGGGGCCGGGTGGTGCCATCTGCGCTGGCCGGGGTGGCATCCGACGGCCGACCGCTGGGGTCCCTGCTGTATCAGCCGGCGATCGCGGCACTGACTGCGCTTGGCGAGGGCCTGGCTGTCGACGACGCACTGGACCGCGGGTACGACGGCCTCGACACGATCGTTCGGACCCAGGTGGCGGACGCGGGCCGCGCTGCCGACCAGGTGGCGCTGGTGGTCCGGCCGGCGGTGACCGGCTACGTGCGGATGGTCGTTGGCGAGTCATGCGCCCGGTGCCTGATCCTCGCCGGCCAGCGGTACGAGTGGAACCGCGGGTTCCTTCGCCACCCGCAATGCGACTGCATCCACGTCCCGGCCGCCGAAGACTCCGCCGACGACATTCGGACCGACCCGAAGGCCGCGTTCAAGGCGATGCCCGCCGCCGAGCAGGACCGCGTGTTCGGCAAAGCCGGCGCAGAGGCGATCCGGGAGGGCGCCGACATCGGCCAGGTCGTCAACGCCCGCCGCAGCGTCTACACCGCCGCCGACGGTCGGAGGCTGACCCGGGAGGGTGCCACCCGCCGAGGGTTCGCCGGGAAGCGGCTCGGCGCCCCGGGCGGTGGCCGCGCCGTTCGACTGATGCCGGAACAGATTTTCCGCGAGGCAGACGGTGACCGAGAAGAAGCGGTCAGCCTACTGCGGGAGCACGGATACATCATCTGACCTGGCGCGACGCCGGTCCCATCTGAGAGGTCGCGATGACCCAGCCTGTTCCGACGCCGGGCGACCCGGCGCCAACCGCACCGCAGCCGACCCCGCCGGGCGACCCGGCGCCGGCACCCACCGGCCACCCGCCGGCCGATCCGCAGGACCAGCCGTTGGGCCCACCCGGGCTCCGGGCGCTGCAGGCCGAACGTGAGGCCCGCGAGCGCCTGGAACGGGAACTGGCTCCGCTGCGGCCCCTGCTGGCCGCCCTCGGTGGGCAGTCGGACGGGGACGGCAGGACCGACCTGGAGCGGCTGAACGAGCGTCTGGCCCGGCACGAGAGCGACCTGGCGGCCGAGCGTACGGCCCGATGGCGTGCCGAAGTGGCCCACGAGAAGGGCCTCAACCCGGCGCAGGCGGCCCGGCTTCGCGGCGACACCCGCGAGGAGCTGCTCAGCGACGCCGACGACCTGCTGGCGACGTTCCCCACGCAGCCCGCCGACCCGCCGCGGACTGGGCTACGGCCCGATCCGGCGCAGGGTCCACGGCCCGGCGAGCGGACGTCATCGCTGGACGCCGGACGGTCGCTGTGGGCAGAGCGGCACGCGAAGAAGACATCAACCACGACGTAGGAGTGCGAGGGCATGAACCTCAACCCCGTAACCGAAACCTTCCAGAACGAGGACCAGCGGTGGCTGGGGTCCGCCCACGGCACCAGTGCGGGCGAGTCGATCACGCTGGACACCAGCGTGTTCACCGCGGGAACCCACTACCCCAACGGCTACTTCTCGTCCGGCCTGCCCCTCGGCCGGATCACCGCGACCGGCCTGTACGGGCCGTACGACGACGCGGCGGTCGACGGTCGGCAGACCCTGGTCGGGTTCCTGTTGTGCACCGTCGACGCACCGACCGTCAACACGCAGGACCCCCAGGGCGCCCTGCTCTGGCACGGCAAGGTCGTCGAGGCCCGCCTGCCGGTCGCGGTGGACGCCAACGGCAAGGCCGACGTGGCCGGCCGCATCCGGTTCGTGTGAGAGGAGGTAGTCGACGATGCTGCTCAACGCTGACTACATCGAGCCCGTCGAGCTGACCGGCTACGTCCGGGAAGCTCAGGCCAACCTGCCCGAGAACCAGTTCCAGCTCTCGGCTTGGCTGCCGAACCGGCCGATCGACGACCTGGAGTACCGGTTCACTCGCGGCGGTGAGGGTCTGATCGAGGCCGCGACGTTCCGGGCCTACGACGCCGAGTCCCCGATCGGGCACCGGCCGGGTCTGGTCCGCGTGTCCGGCGAACTGCCGCCGATCTCGCGGAAGATCAGGCTCGGCGAGTACGACCGGCTGCGGCTGCGGTCGGCGGGTGCCGACGCGATCCGCAGCAACATCCTCACCGACGCGGAGCGGATGACCCGCGCCGTGTCGGCCCGGATGGAGCTGGCTCGGGGTGACGCCCTGGTCAACGGGTCCGTCACCATCAACGAGAACGGTGTCATCGCGACCGTGTCGTTCGGCCGGTCCGGCTCGCACTCGGTGTCGGCGGCCACCCCCTGGTCGACGATCGCGACCGCGACTCCGCTGGCGGACATGCTGTCGTGGCGGTCGACGTACCGGACCACGAACGGTGTCCCGCCGGGAGCGATGGTGTTCTCGGACACGGTGCTGACGTACCTGCTCCGCAACGCCGAGATCCGCAACCTGGTCGGGTCGACGCTCGGCGCCCCGTCGCGGGTGTCGCAGGCGCAGCTCCGGGGCATCCTCGACGACCACGGCCTGCCGCCGTGGTACATCGTCGACGAGCAGATCAACGTCAACGGGTCGGCGACCCGGCCGATCCCGGTCGACAAGTTCCTGTACCTGCCGGCGCCGGTCGACCCGGACAGCTTCGACGGCACCGACCTGGGGGCGGCGCTGTGGGGCACCACCGCCGAGTCGCTGGATCCCCGCTACGGGCTGGAAGAGGGCGAGCGGCCGGGGATCGTGGCCGGCGCCTACTCGACCGAGGATCCGATCGCCATCTGGACGAAGGCGGCCGGTATTGGTCTGCCGGTCCTGGCGAACCCGGACCTCAGCTTCGTCGCGGACGTGGCGCCGTGACGGCCCCGAAGCTGGCCACGTTCGTGCACGTGGCAGACGAGCACGAGGCGACGCACGTTTTCGGCCCCGGTGATGAGGTGCCGGAGTGGGCGGCTCGCCGGATCGTCAACCCGAAGGCGTGGGAGGGCGGCAAGCCGCCGTTTCCGTACGACGAGTCTCGGGAGCGGCTCGAGGAGGCGGCTCGGCTGCGTGCCCGGCTCGCCGAACTCGAGGCCGGCACGCAGTCGGTCAGTACCGCCGAGCCCCGGGAGCCGTCCGGTGACGGTCCGCCGCCGAAGGGTGGGGCCGGGTCGGGGGCGCCGGAGTGGCGAGCGTACGCAGCCCGCCAGGGTGTCGATGTCCCGGAGGACGCGAACCGGGACCAGGTCATCGCGGCGCTGACCGCGGCGGACGTGCCGACCGAGTAGCAGCAACCCCGGCCGGGTGTCCCTCCCCGGATACCTGGCCGGGCCCACCTCGAGGTGAGGGAGGCACGGGTGGCGCCGCCGCTGTTTACGAAAGCCGAGTTGGAGGCGTACCCGCCGCCCGTGGTCGTGGAGACGGCGACCGCTGATCTGGTGTTGTCGCTGGTTACTGCCGAGATTCGGTCGGTGGTCGGCGGCGAACGGTACGACGCGCTGACCGATGTGTCGGCGCTCAAGGGCATTGCGTTGGCGCTGGGACGTCGGATGATTGATCATCCGGGCGGGCGTCGGTCGACGTCGCGGCAGATTGACGACTACCAGGAGACGGACACGTTCGCGGTCGAGTCGTTGGCGCCGGCCGAGTTGACCGATGGCGAGGTGGAGCGGATCCGCCGTGCCGTTGGGCTGGACCCTGCCGGGGCGTTCACGATCCGCCCGGCCGCGCCGAGGGTGCCGTGCCCGGTGCCGGCGCGGAGGTGGTGCTGATGTCGGCCGCCGAGGTGCTGGCCCGCGGCCGGGCGTTCGCCGCCGAGCTGCTGGTCGACGAGTGCACGATCCGGCGTCGGACCGGGGAGGCGACCGGCCCGGGCGGTGTGGTGACCCCGACTCACGAGGTGCTCTACCAGGGCAAATGTCGGGTGCAGCAGGCGGCGGCGACCGCCTCGTCGTCGGATGTCGGTGAGGACATGCTGCTGATGCTGCGTCTGGAGGTGCAGCTCCCGATGTCGGTGACCGGCCTGCGGGTGGAGGACGAGGTCACGGTCGACACGTCGGCGCATGACCCGGATCTGCCGGGCCGGGTCTTCGTGGTCAAGGACCTGGCGCACAAGTCGCACGCGACGGCCCGCCGGGTCGGGGTGGTGGAGCGGACATGACGATCCGGATCGACGCTGACGGGGTGGACGCGCTGGCCGCCGACCTGGACCAGGTGGCGGTGGATGCCCCGGCCGAGGCGCGGAAGGTCGTGTCGAAGGGCGCCCTGAACATCAAGCGGGATGCCCAGCAGCGCGTGCAGGGCCTCAAGCACGCCCCGGCGTATTCCCGGTCGATCAGCTACGACACGACGCTGACGGCAACCGGCGCCGAGGCCGAGGTCGGTCCGGACAAGCTTCGCCGTCAGGGAGCTTTGGGCAACCTGATCGAGTTCGGGTCGGTGCACAACCCGCCGAACCCGCACATGGCGCCGGCCGCCGACGCGGAGCTGCCGCGCTTTGAGAAAGCCATGGGCGACCTCGGCGCCAGGATGCTGGAGGGGTCGTGATCGCGCAGCACGCGGCGGCGATGCTGGCCCTGCTGAACGCCGACGACGGCCCGCCACCGCTGGTGGTCCACGACGGCCGCGTACCGAGCACCGGCGCCCCACCGTACGTGCTGGTCTACTTCGCGAGCAGCGACCCGGAGGACGCCGAGAGCAGGCCGTTCACCGGTGCCAGCCAGCGGCACCTGCTCCGCGTGTATGCGCACTGCGTCGGTGGCAACGGTGTGGCGGCCCGGATGGTCGCCGACCGGGTCCGTACCGCCTGGCTGGACGTGATTCCCGCGGTGGCGGGCCGGCAGTGCTGGCCGATCCGCCGTGAGGACGGCGTCCAGGCCGAGCGCGACGAGACCGTCGGCGCGACTGCGATCGACCTGGTCGAGGTGTACCGCCTCGAGAGCGTGCCGGCCTGAGCCCGGCAACCCCCATCTACCTGATCTGAGGAGGCACGCCGATGGCGGCCATGAGTCCCACTGTGCCCACGGCCGCCGGGGTGGCGTGGTCACCAGCGGCGGTGTCGTCGTCCGACACCATCTCCGCGTCGATCCTCGGCTCTCGGGGCGCGTACCTGGTCGTCATCAACGGTGGCGGGTCACCGGACAACGTCACGATCTCCGACTCGGGTTTCACCCCGGCCGGCAACGCGGCGTCAACTTCGGCAAACGCGGTGGCGAACGGGACCACCGAGGTGATGTTCATCAGTCCGAAGCGGGTCAACCCGTCGACCGGGCTGGTGACGGTGGCGCACAGCTTCACGACCAGCGTCACCTACGTGCTGATCCCCGTGGGCGGGTGACCAGCGTGGAACGTGTGTGGCTCAAACATCCGGCGACCGGCGGGTTCTTTCGCTGCCCCGAGCGGGCGGCGGAGGACTGGGAGAAGGCCGGATGGGTGCGGTCGGATCCGCCGCCGGCTCCGGTGTCGCCGGTGGTGGCGGAGCGGATCGAGTGGGAGAACCAGCGGCGTCAGTCCGCTGAGCAGCAGAAGCCGAAGACCCGGCGGTCAGCCGCCACGGACAAGGGAGAGAGTGATGGCTGACAGCCTCGCAGATGGCAGGACCCGCGTCGTTTTCGCGCCGTCGGTCGCCAACATCGCCGGGCCCACTGTTGCCGAGCTGACCGCCGGGATCGTGCTCCACTGGGTGATGACCCCCGACGGTCTCGTCGGTTACGAGGCCAGTACCGCGGACGTCGATACGTCGGCGCTGGCCTCCACGTTCGATACGGCGACGATCGGTCGGGACTCGTTCTCCGGCACGATGCTGCGGTTGAAGAAGCAGACGACCGCCGACACCGTGTTCACCACTCTGGTCCGTGGTACGGAGGGCTTCGTGGCTGTCCGGCGGGACATGGACGCGGATACCGCGTGGGCCGCCGGCCAGGACGTCGAGGTGTACCCGGTCATCTGCGGCCAGCGGCGGAACCTGCCGCCGGAGTCGAACTCGGTGCGGAAGTACGAGGTCCCGACGAAGATCCACGAGGATCCGGAGCTGAACGCGACGGTCGCGGCGTGAGCCAGGATGTCAAGGCGCTGATCAGGGCCGCGAAGCTGCCGGAGGCCACGGTGCCGCTGTGTCTGCAGGCGGACCTGGTCGCCGAGTTCGAGCAGGCCGAGCGGGAGCTGGCCGAGGCGCAGAACGCTCCTCGGGCCAGTCTGGGTGATGGTGGTCGAGTCCGGGAAATCGCCGAGCGGATCGAGGCGCTGCGGGAGCGGATGCTGACCAGCACCGTCGACTTTCGGCTGCGGGCGATGCCCCGCTGGGGGTGGCGTGCGTTTGTGGCCGAGCATCCGCCGCGCAGGGATCCGGAGTCCGGCGGGCTGGTCGAACAGGACAAGTACCTCGGCGTCAACGTCACCACGTTCTTCGACGCCCTGATCAGGGCCAGTGCGGTGGGCCTGGACGATGACGACTGGCGCGTTCTGCTCGGCGACAGTGAGGCGGAGCGCGCCCGCCTGACAGCCGAGGGTAGGGAAGACGAGATCGAAGAAGGGAAGCTCACCGACCGCCAGTACGACCGGCTTGCCGACGCCGCGTGGGGTCTGAACCGCGAGGACCTCGATATCCCTTTCTCGCCAGACGCCTCGCGGATTCTCCGGGTCTCCGCGCCCGCGTAGAGGCGGCGGAGCGGCTGGGCATCTCGCCGCGCCGGTTCGACGGTTGGGAGCCGACCACCATCTACGAGTACGACGACGCTGGCCGGCTGGTTCGGTCGATGCCGGAACCGGAGTGGTCGGAGCAGGACCAGGCGTGGATGCTCGCGCTGGCCGAGTACCGGGCTGGTCTGTGTCCGTCGTGCCGGCGGCCGCTGCGGGAGTGCGCGGCGCCGGAGGCGGATGGCCGGTACGTGGTACCAGATCCGACCCGCTGCCACGCGACGACGGCGCTGCTGATCGCCCAAGAGGGTTACCGAGATGTACGTCAGTCGGGGGCCCTGCTCTGGCATGCCGAACGGAGGTGAGTGGTGGCACTTCGCACCGTCGGGGTTCGCTTGCAGGCGGACGTCCGCGAGTACAGCGCCAGCATCACCAAGGCCGGCAAGGACACGAAGACTCTCGGCGACAAGCTGACCGAGGCGGCCAAGTCCGGCGACAAGACCGCTGCGGCGACCGCCGATGCTGCCCGTACGGTGGCCCAGCTCGCCGAGCAGATGAAGGCCAGCGGCCGCGCTGGGGTGACTGGCTTCAAGCTGTCCGAGGACGCTGCACGCCGGCTCGACGATCAGATCGAAGAGACCGCCCGCAGCATCCAGGCGCTGGAGGCCGAGTTCGCGAAGACCGGCGACTTCAAGCTGGTGTCGTCGCTGAACCGGCAGATGGGCCTGCTCAAGCGCCAGCTCAAGGCTAGGGACCTCTTCAACCCGGCCGAGGCGACCAAGGCCGGTACGGAGATGGCCGGGCAGGTCGCGGTCTCGTTCGGTGCCAAGCTGGGGCCGCTGATTGCCCGGGCGCCGATGGCAGGCATGAACCCGGCCGTGGCGGCGATCGCCGGGCCGCTCGCCCTTGGTGCCGCGACCCTGGTCGGTGGGGCGATCGCGGGCGCGGTCGTCGGCGGCGCCGGTATCGGCGGGGTGGCCGGCGGGCTGGTGCTGGCGGCCCGGGACGGCCGGGTACGCGACGCCGCAGCCGGGGTGGGTGACGAACGCGATCAGCGACGGGTTGGCTCAGATCGGTCGCGCGGTCGGGGACGTGTTCATGGACCTTTCCGACAACGCCACGAGCGGCGCGGACGCGCTCCGGTATCTGTTCGCGATCATCGAGGGTGGCATCCGGGTTGTCGGCGCCGTGGTCAACGGGCTCGCCGAGCTGTGGCAGTGGAGCGCCATGTTCTCCTCCGCGACCTCCGGTGACTGGGGTCGCCTGACGTCGCTGGTCGCCGGTGAGATGGACGTCGGGAACGCCGCCGAGGATGCCGCCGGTGACCTGCAGAATCTCGGTACCGAGGCGTTGACGCTGGAGGAGCGGCTCGCCGAGTTGAAGACTGCGTTCGACGAGCTGTTCGGCGCGCAGATGTCGATCGACGAAGCCACGATCCGCTATCGGCAAGGCATCCGCGACCTCAACGAGGAACTGACCAAGGGCGCCCGGACCCTGTCTCTGAACAGCGAAGAGGGCCTCAAGAACCGCAGCGCGGTGCTCGAGCAGATCCAGTCGATCGCCGACCTGCGGGCGGCCCGGATCGAGCACGGCATGGCGCTCGACGAGGCCGACGCCAAGTACGGCCGGGACATCGAGGGTTTGCGTAGGCAGATGATCCAGGCCGGGTTTACAAAGGCCGAGGTTGACCGGTTGATCGGCGCCTACCGGGACATCCCGAAGCGGGTCGACACGAAGGTTGCCGTCGACACGACATCGGCGATGCAGCGGGCGAAAGCCCTGCGTGAGTACTTAAAGAAGATCCCCGATGAGGTCGTCAACATTGCGATGCGGGTCACCGGGCAGCGCAACGCGTCCGCTGCCGCTGCGGCGATCCGGAAGCAGTACGCAAACCGGTGGGGCAACGTTTACCACGCCGAGGATGGCCTGCTCAGGCAGGCGAACGCGTGGGGCCCGGGGGACACCATGTACGCCTGGCGGGAGCCGGCCACCGGTGGCGAGGCGTTCGTGCCCAAGAACGGCGACGCCGGGCGGTCGCTGGGGATCCTTGACACTGCTGCCGGCTGGTACGGCCACGCGGTGGTGCCGAGGCAGCAGGCGCAGCCGATGGTGGCGATGGCCGGCGGCGGGGGCACGTTGTTGGCTGACATCACGATCCGCTGGCCGGACGGGAGTGTGGCGGGCCGGCTGGTCGCGTCCGGGCTGCGCGCTGATCCCCGCGGCACGCTGGGTGCGCTGCAGGTGGCGGTGGAGACGACTCCCGGCGCTGCGCCGGCTCTGAGGCGGTGAGTGGTGGCGGTCGAGTTCCGGTCGGATGCGGAGGTTATCAACGGGACTGCCGGCACCAGCGTGGTCGTGGCCCGGCCGGCAGGCATGGAGGCCGGCGACGTACTGGTCGCGGTGATCGCCGCGGTTGGTACGCCGTCGGTGTCGACGCCGGATGGGTGGACGCTGCTCGGTGTTCAGGACGCGGCCACGTCGGTCCGGGCGGTCGCCTACTACCGGGTGGCGGACGGGTCGGAGCCTGCGTCGTGGACGTGGACGCTCGGCGCCTCCCAACGTTCCTTCGGGTGGGTCGGCGCGTACACCGGGGTTGACCTGCTCGCCCCGGTCGAGTTCAGCGCGGGTGCCGCCGACACGACTGCCGGTACGAGCTGGACGACCGCGTCAGCGTCGGTGTCTCGCCAGTCGGTCCGGGTGGTGACCGCGGTGGCCGCCGTCCGTACGGCGTCGGGTGTCGCAACCACGTGGACGGGGTTCGACACCGAGCGGGCCGACAGCAGCACCAATGCCGGCAGTGGTACGGACCTGGCCGCGTGCGTGCAGGACTATGAGGGCGTTGCGTCTTCGCAGGCCAACGTGTTCACGTCGTCGCAGTCGTGCACGGCAGGCGCCCTGTGGGCGGTCACGCTACGGCCGGCGTTCACCGAGTACGACGGCGGCACGCTCCGGCCGATCGTGGAGATGGCGTTCGGCGCCGACCCGGACGGTGACCCAGCCGACTGGACGTGGACGGATGTCACCGACCGGGTGACGAAAGCCGGGGTGACGATCGGCAAGGGATTGAGCCCGGACTCCCGGCAGGCGGTCGCGCCGCCGACCTCCGTCCGGTTCGCGCTGCTCAACACTGCTGCCGGCGACTTCACCCCGGACAACCCGAACGGCCGCTACTTCCCGCACGTCGTCGAGGACGTGCCGGTCCGGGTGTCCGTGCCGTACGGGTACGCATCGCCGACGCAGCGGGCCCTGGCCTGGATCGAGTCGTGGACTCCCGCCTGGGACGACACCACCGGTGAGGGCGCTGTGGTGCAGGTGCAGGCGTACGGGCGGCTGCAGGCGTTGCAGGCTGCTGACGCGCCGCTGATGAGTGTGCTCAAGCGGACCCTGCTCAACCCGACCACGAGCGTCACCCCGCATGCGTACTGGACGTGCGAGGACGACGCCGGCTCGACGTCGGCGGCGTCTGCTCTGCCGTACCAGCGTCCGCTGGTCGCGGTCGGCGATGTCACCTTCGGTTCGGCCAGCGACTGCCCGTCGTCGGCGCCGCTGCCGACCCTGTCCGACGGGCAGTCGCTGCACGGGCCGGTGATGGCTGCGGCCCCCGGGCGTTGGTCGATGGTCGCGGTGATACGGCTGCCGGACACCCCTGTGGCGTCTACGTCGCTGCTGCTGCGTGGCACGGGTACCGGGTCGGCGCACCGCTGGTGGATCGAGCTGGTACCGGGTACGCCGCACCAGTTCCACATCAGGGCTGCGGACGCCGACGGGGTGTCGCTGCTCGATGAGTGGGTCGACATCACCGACAACCGGATCTACGGCCGGTGGGTGGCGATCAGCATGGTCTGCACCCAGAACGGGGCGAACGTCGACTACGCCGCCCAGTACTACCTCGCCGACCTCAAGGTCGGCAGCGGCAAGATCGGCACCCTGTCGTCGCGGACCTGCGGGGCTCTGACCTCGGTGTGGACGTCTGCCACGTCGAGCACGAGCGGGATGGCGGTCGGCCACATCGCGGTGTACACCAACCCGGCGCCGTTCGATGTGACGACCTGGCTGCACGCGGTTCTGCCTGGTCACGCGGGTGAGGTGCCGTACCTCCGGTTCTCCCGGTTGGGCGGCGAGGCTGGTATCGACACCCAGGTGTACGGGACCAGCACGGTCGGGCCGACGATGGGCCCACAGCCGGTGTCGACGCTGGCGCAGGCGTTGGAAGAAGCGGCTGTCACCGACCAGGGCCTCATCCACGACGGCGGCCCGGATGGCGGCTTGGTGATGGTGACCCGGGCCAGTCGGTACAACGCCGTGACGGCTGCCACGTTCGACGTCGGCCGGCAGGAGTTGGCGCCACCGCTGGGCCCGAAGTTCGAATCGCGGACCAGAGTGGGGGATTCGACGGCGTCCCGGTCGGGCGGGTCGTCGCGGCGGGTCGTGGATCCTGATGTGCGGTCCGGCCGGTCGGATCGGGTCACCCTGTCGCTGGCCGATGACGCGTATCTGGATCAGGTGGCGTCGTGGCGGATGGCGGTACTCAACGCCCCCGGTATGCGATACCCGGGCATCAGCCTCAACCTGCGGAAGCGCCCTGGCCTGGTGCGGGCGTGGCTGGATATGCGGATCGGCCAGCGGATGCAGGTGTCGGGCCTGTGGCCGGCGCACGGGCAGCGGACCATCGACCAGCACGCCGACGGGTACATCGAGACGATCACCGCCGACCGGTGGGATGTGACGCTGCACTGCTACCCGGCGAGCCCGTACACGGTCGCGGTCCGGGACGACGCCACCCTGGCCCGCCGGGACACCGCCGGGTCGGAGCTGTCAGCCGCGGTCACCTCCACCGCGACCAGCCTGCCGGTGCTGACGACGCTCGGCCCGCGCTGGTCGGAGGACCCGGCCGAGTACGTGACGCCGATGGCGCTGCGGGTCGGCGGCGAGCGGGTGGATGTGTCGGCGGTCGGTCCGCTGGTCACGGCCACCTTCGCCACCGTCGCGGCGACCGGGTGGGCGGCGGCCAACACGGGTCAAACGTGGTCGCCCGCGTACGGCACCGCCACCGATTACAGCCAGCCGGACGGCACGGGGTGGATCACGCTGTCGGCGGTCGACACGCTGCGCGGCCAGGTGCTCGACGCCGGCAGCCCGTACGTGACGTACACGGTGGATCTGTCGCTGTCGGTCGGGTCGCCGACGGGTGGTGCGGTGACGCTGTGGGTGTGCACCGGCTGGGTCGACACCAACAACCACAACATCGCGAGGCTGTCGGTGTCGACCGCCGGGGTGATGTCGCTGGCGCTGCTGCGCCGTAACGGCGGCACCCTGACCACGGTGGTCGGCAGCGTCAACGGGGCCAGCAACGCCGCGAGCAACTGGTGGCGCGTCGAGATCGCCGCCGAGAAGTCCGGTCGGGTCGTGGCGTCGATGCGGAACGTCTCGACCGGCTCGCCGGTTACCACCGTCGACTCCGGTGTGACGTCTGGGTGGGCGACTGGGACTGGGATCGCGATCCTGGCCCGCCGGGAGACCGGCAACTCGAACTCGCCGGTGACGGTCAAGGTCGACGCGTTGTCGGCGGTGAATCCGCAGGTCATGACCGTTACGCGAGGTGTTGCCGGGATCGTCAAGGACCATTCGGCCGGTACGGATGTCCGGCTGTGGACGCCCGCCCGCCGGGCGATGTGAGGAGGAACCGTGCCTGACCTGTTGGCCGGCAGCATCATTCGGGGGATGGACACCCCGCCGACGGAGTGGGACATCCAGGACGTGGCGGTGGGCGCCATCACCAGCGGCACCTACGCGGCCAGCACGGGCGGGTCGGCAGTGTGTGCAACGACGTTCGTTGCCGGCACCACCGGCCGAATACTGATCAAGCTGTCGGCGGAGTGCGACAACAACGCGTCGTCGGTGACCCTGTGCAGTTTCCGGCTGGGCGAGGGCGCGGTGGTTGGTGCCGGGACCGAGGTCATCGGCGCCACCGACAACATCGCGGTCAGCAATCTCGGCACCAACCAGGTCCGGGCCAGCATCGAACATCCACAGGGCGGGTTGACGCCGGGGCTCACCTACAACCTGCAGACGATGCATCGGGTGACTGGCGGGACCGGCATCGTCACCCGCCGGGTGCTGATCGTCACCCCGGCGACCTGAGGAGGTCTCGATGCGTGACCTGACCAGCGACCACGACGACGACCCGGAGGCGTGCGCGGGCGAGCCGGTCGACTACGACTGGGCCGACGACCCGGACGCGGAGGAGGTGCCCGATGGCGGTTCTGACCCCCGCCCTGGTCAAGCTGCGTGACGGCTTCAACCGGATCGCGCCCGGCCGGGACAAGGCCAGCGACGGGTGGATCGGCAACAAGGCTCACGCTGCCAGCACCTCCGGTCACAACCCGGACGAGTCCGGGCGGGCCGAACGGCAGGACGCCGACCGGATCGACGAGGTTCGCGCGCTCGACGTCGACAAGGACCTGCGGGTGTCCGGCCTGACGATGCAGTGGTGCGTGCAGAAGACGCTCGACACCCCGGCGGACCGGCGGCGTCTGATCTACATCATCTGGAACGGCACCATCTGGTCGGCCTCGAACGGCTGGAAGCCCCGGACGTACACCGGGTCGAACAAGCACACCCTCCACGCCCACTACAGCGGGCATCCGGACTACGACAACGACACCGCCCCCTGGGGCATCGAGGAGCTGATCGAGATGGATAAGGCCGAGGTCAAGGCCGCGTTGGTGGAGGCGCTTCGTGAGGCCGACGTCAAAGGCGCGGTGATCGAGGCGCTCCGAGAGCGGCAGGCGTACCTCTCCGACGCGGTCCGGCGGTACGCACACGAGGATCCGCGCGGGCCGCGGTGGACGACGCCGACGAGCGACCGGAGCCTGGCCGAGTACGCCTGGCAGCAGGCGCACCTCGTGCACAACGCCGACGTGCCGGCGTTGCGGGCGGATCTGACCCGGGTGGAGGCGTTGCTGGTGGAGGTATCGGGGCGGGATCCGGTCGACGAGCAGGCCGTCATCGACGGCGTCCTCGCTGGGCTCGGCACCCGGGATCTCGATGACGCCACCGCCGCGCTGGTGGCCGCGTTCGGGGACCGCGCGGCCGAGTTGGCGGCGAAGCTCGCCGAGGCGACCGCCACACAGCAGGGCTGACCGTGCGTGCCCGAAACCCAGCACCAGCGGCAGCTACCACCGATTATCAGGGACGTCGTCCTGATGTGCCTCGGAGCGGGTGGGATCGCATACCAGCAGGTCACCGGGCAGGTGTCGGAGGTGCTCCTCGCCATCTACGTGGCTCTGCTGGGCGGCCCGGCGATCGGCGGGGTGTGGTCGCTGCGACAGCAGCACGGCGACGGTACGACTGGTGGGCCGTCTCCGTCTCCGGGACCGCCGCCGTCGCCGGTCTCGCATACCTCCTCGGCCAGTGCGCCGGGCGGTGGTGACCCGTGAGTCCGCTACGCCGGCCGGCGGTCCCGGTCTGGTATGCGCTGGTGGCGATCCTGGTGTCGATGCTGGCGATGGCCGGCGCGGCGGTGCTGATCGCTGATCGGGCGGCTCGGGAGTCGGAGCAGCGGTGGTGTGGCCTGATCACGACGATGGACCGGGCGTACCGAGAGGAGCCGCCGGCCACTGACCTGGGACGCCAACTGGCCCGGGACATCGCCGAGCTACGCCGGGAGTTTCGGTGCTGAGCACCCATGTTCGGGGTCGATCACGACGGTGGCGCAGTCGGAGCACAACCACTGGCGGCCCATCCACCCGCAGCCGGGGCAGGCACCCCATCTCGGCATCCACCGGCCACCACACGGGCACGGGCTCGGCGACTCTTCGACCCATTCCCGTCCGCCGTCTCGCGTCTCCCGGTAGTAGCCCCTGACCACGCACGTCACCGTACTCCGGCCCAGCCTGGGTCGGCCTGAGCCCCTGAGGAGGGCCACCTTGCAGAACCTCGAAGGCCGGCACCCCGGCACCGTCGGGATCGCCCGCTACTTCGCGTACGAGCACCTGAAGACGCCGCTGCGCGGAGTCAGCAAGCAGTGCCACGACCTGGCCGAGCAGATGATCGGCACACTGCCCGACGGTCCGGAACTGACCGCCGGTCTCCGCAAGCTGCTTGAGGCGAAGGACTGCTTCGTCCGGGCCGCGCTCGACACCGCCCAGGAGGGACCAAGATGACCAACCACTCCACCACCCCGGCGCCGACCGTTGAGAGCAAGGTGAAGGCCGCGAGCATCGCCTCCTACCTGGGTCTGCTCGCGCTGCTCGCCATCCTCAACGGCGTATCGGACACCAACCTGGTCGCCGGGCTGCCGGACGTCGTCGAGGTGCTCGTCGCCCCGATCATCCCGGCGGCGGTCGCCCTGGTCGCCGGCTACGTGGCCCGGCACACGCCGCGTCCGGATCTGCCGCCGGCACAGCGGTAGCTCCGCACGTTCAACGCAGAGCGCCCCCTGCTACCGGTTCCGGCCGGCGGCAGGGGGCTTCTTGCTGTCCGGGGGTCAGAGCACCTTGATGGAGGCGATGGACAGCAACGGCACCGTCGTGTTCCCGCCGATCTGCGTGTCGTAGGAGTGCGAGCCGACCACCTTCACCGTCGCCCTGAACTCGTCGTCCTCGACCACGTTCCGCAGCTTCGACGCCTCGCCCGACAGCATCGTGTTGATGTCGTACTCGAACTCGTACTCCAGGTTCTTCGCCCCGACGTTCGCCAGGAAGGCGTTGTCGCCGGTCGCCGCGTCGAACTGGGTCACCACCCCGTAGACGATGTACGTCTTCCCGATGTACTCGTCGGGGTTCTTCGCGACCAGCTTCCACTGCCGCTCCGACAGGCCCTTGTACGTCACCTTCGTGGGCTTCGGGGAGGGGGTTGTCTTCGTCGGGGTCGGTGCCGCGCTGGTGGCGCTGGGCTTCGGGGCGGTTGTTGCTGCCGGCGCCGAGGTGGTGGGGGTGTCGCCGGCCGCGTTGCTGGTTTCCGGCTCGTTGACCGCCGCGCCGACGATGCCGATGCCGCAGCAGAGCAGCACCACGGCTGCGATCGACCCGACGACCCACGGCCACGCCTTCCGCTTCCGGGCCGCCGGTGGGGCCATCGGCGCGCCGAGGGTGGTGTACGGCTGCTCGGCGTAGCCCGGGGTGTACGGGACGGGGGACGGCGGTTCGTCGCCGCCGACCGGGTTGTAGGACGGGCCGGGGCTGGTGGGCGGCTGGGTCACGGGGTCTCCTCCGGGCGTGGCTGGCCCGGTCATCGTGGGTGATGGTGATCGTGTGTGCCCGTGTGCTGTCACCTGGCCGACACTGATCGTGAACGACCGGGCGGTCCCGTTGGCCGGACACGTACCGGCCCCCGCCGAGTGGACGAGGGCCGGTCGTGCGGTCGGTGCCTTCCGGGCCTGGGCCGCCCCACCTGCGCGTGGCTGTGGCCGGCGGCCGGCGGGTGACGTCGCCGACCCGGTCAGCGTGCCCGGCGGTGGCGGTCCGGACCATCCCGGTAACGGCGGTCTGTGGATAACCCGAGGGGCTGTGGGCAAGCGGCCGATCATGCCGATCGTGTGGTAGTGCCCGGACACAGCGCGGCGCCCCGGGCTCGATGCCACGAAGCGCCGCTCTGAACGAGGGGATTGGGTGGGCCCGGGTCGCCCCTTGAGATGACCCGGGCCCTGCGGGCGCCACCTAGTTTTGCCAGCCAGGGGGCACTCCCACGCCCGACGCTAGGTCACAGTGTGCACACAGTCAACTGTGTGGTTGAGGTGACCAGGGCCTTGTGATCAAATCGGCGAGCCAGCCAGGGAGATCACTTCACCATGCCCATACCCATGTCGTACGACGACATCGCCCAAGACCTCACCAACCGGATCGACTCCGGCGAGTACCCGCCCGGAAGCCAGCTACCGACGCTCGCCACGATGGCCCGGCTGTACTCGGTCAGCGTGTCGACGATCCAGCGCGCCCTGACGATCCTCAAGGCCAGGGGTGTGGTCGTGTCGTCGCCGGGTCGGGCGATCTACGTGGCGGAGAAGGACTGAGACAGCACGAAACGGCGCCGGCTTCCCGTGGTGGGAGGCCGGCGCCGTTTCGTGCTGTCTGGGGTCAAAGCGCCACGGGCAGCAGGTCGAGACGGTCCCTGCTGGTCAAGTAGGCGCGAATGCGTTCTTCGCGACCGGGTGGAGCATGGTCTACGTTGAAGACGGGCGCCTCCGCTTGGATTGCCGCCTTCTCGGCAAGAAGAGCTTCTTTGCGGGTCTGCAACCAACGCGCCTCAGAGCGATCGACGAAGGTCACCCAGATGGACGTCAGCACATGGTCGTTGTCTCTGCGGCTCTGCTCGTTCGTGACGCCGATGTACAGCAGGATCCCGCTGGAGTCGTAGTGGCGGTACAACGCACATCGACGGCTGCTCGGCCGCGTGTTGTACCTCGGCTTTTCCCAGTTGACCGTGTTGCTGAGGGCCACCTGCGCGTCCCATCGAGTGGGGTACCACACCACCTTGGTGTACCGCTCATCGACCAGCGGCCACCACTCGGCCCGTCGAAGTCGGTCCGGAGGGCGGGACCCTGGGTTGAACATCATGCCCGCATAGAGCAGGTTGCGGGCTTGGTCATAGCACCAGTACACCGCCGCCTCTTGCGAGACCCGGCCTCTCCGGCGCTCCAGTTTCACCGGGCAGCACCTCCCCGCTTCACCCCGTACGAGGACACGATCTCTCGCCACCACGCATCCACCGACGTCCGTACGGCGGCCTCGGCCAGCCGGCGCCCCGCGTCGGTCTTCACCGCGGCGACCATCGTGTCGATCCACGGCTGGGTCAGCGAATGGCCCTGTGCCTGATACTCGCGGGCCTGCAGCAGGCACTCGATCTTGTCGGCGTCCTTGGCACACCGCGCCTCAGGCGTCTCCTTCGCCTCGAACTCGGCGATCAGGTCCCTGATCGGACCGGCGATGTCGGCGGGCAGCCCGGCGGTCTGTATCTCGATGACCTCCTGGGCGGGGGTGCACTGGACGAAGGGCTTGCCGGTGCTGGGGATGTCGCCGAGTCGGGCTTCGGGTAGGTCGTGGAAGAGGGCGAGCGTGGCGGCCTTGTGCGGGTCGGCGCCCTCCATCAGTGCGAGGACGTACGCGACGACGCCGACGCGGTAGGAATGCTCGGCCACGGACTCGGGGTCTCGAATGCCGGCGATCCACCATCCGGCGCGGCGGGTGCGCTTGAGGTGGCCCGCCTCGACCAGGAAGGCCGCCGTGGCGTCGTCGTGCTGCTCGGTCATGGTCTACCTCTCAGGTTGGCGGCGTAGTGCAGTTGATTCAGCTCGCGGCGTGCCTGCTCACTGAGCTGTTCCGGAGCTTCGTCGAGCAGGCGGGTGACGCGGTGATGCAGGTCGCGGGTGAGTGCGTCGTCTTCGTGAAGGAGCCAGGGGCGACGGGTGACCAGGGCCCACACGCTGTGCACCGTCAGTTCGAGGTACGGCGTGGCCCGGGTCAGCCCGGCGACCAGGTGTCGCAGCAGGATGCCGCCCCGCCACGGTCCGAGGTCGCCGCTGGCCATGAAGTCGTCGCTGATGGCGGGCCGGGTTTCCTCGCCGCACCAGTACGACCAGTAGTTCAGGTTGGCCGCCTCCTGCCCGTCGGTGGCGAGCTGGGCGCGGATGAACTGGCGAAGCTGCTCCGGGTCGCCCTGACAGGCGCGGGCGACCGCCAGGGACCGCGCGGCAACCCAGGTGGGTGTCCATCCGTCGGCCGGGCGAAGTCGACGCAGTTCGAGACGTTCCTGCCGGGCGAGCCAGTCCCGCCCGTTCGCCGACGAGTCCCAGGTGGCGACGTAGTACACCTGTCGCCGAAGGAGCGTTGACGACGGGTCGCCGCCGGCCTGCTCTGCGGTAATCCGCAGGGCGTCGAACAGCCGGTCACGGTCGGGGGTGGCAAGCCGGGGATGCCCAGCGGCCCCCGGCAGGGAGCGCGGTGGGGTGCCCTGAACTGCCCATCCGAGCAGGTCGTGCCACTCACGGGTGTGAACCCAGGTTGCTAGTGGGTGGTCGTGCGGCCCGTGCTCACCGCTGAGGATCTGACCCACCACCAGGTCGACGTCGATGGCTGCGCCGAGCTGGTCGAGCAAGCCCGGGTCGGCGCCGAGGCGGTGCAGCGTGCGGGTCATGGCGCGCAGGGTGTGGACGCGGACGCGGGCCAAGGGGCGACGGCCAGTTTCCCAGCTCTTAAGCGTGTTGATGTCGACGCCCAGGGCATGTGCCGCCGCCTCCTGGCTGAGCCCAATCTGGGTCCGGATGACGCGCAGGACGGCGCCCGAGATGGCTCCCTCGGGATCAGGTGTACCGGCGGTACGCCTGTCGACGGGGATTCGCGCCACCTGCCCACCTCCCAGGTCAGAGCACGTGTACCGGCAGTGTCTCGTAGCCGCCCATCGATCTTCGTAGCGTGATGCCTAGATGCCGAAACCCGACGAAGGGGGCATCATGATCTCGCTACTCGACACCCGGGCTGGCTCCTGTTTTGCCCTTCCGGCGGGTGGGAGTTTCGGCAGGGGGCTCGATGTCGCGAACGGTGTCATCGAGCCATTGGCGCGACCACACGTGGTCGATAGCCCGCAGGATGTCGGCCTTCCGCATGCCCGCTTCGTAGGCGGCGCGGACCTTCGCGGTCAGGTCTTCGCGGGGGCCCTTGATGGTCTGCTCGGCTCGCTCGCGTGCCCGCTTGTACGCGGCGCCAGCCTTCTTCAAGTCGTCGGCGTGCGGTGTCATCAGCGGATCATCTCACACACTCGGTGTGCAAAGCCACTGTGCCAAGGTGCTTGCATCATGCCCACCAGTATGCCAACCTATTGCTATACCCAAGCAAGAACCCCCGCACCGGCAGGTCTTTGGCGAGAGAAGCCGGTACGGGGGCCATCGAACCGACCCACGAAGGGGCAGCTCATGCGCCATTCTGCCATGCCCAAGCGCCACCTGTACCTCGTGCCCGACTGGGTCGACGCCCCGGCCGCGCGCCAGTTCGTGCCCGCCAACGTCCCGTGCCCCGCGTGGTGCGAGGACTGCTGGAAGGGCTCGAACCACGGTGACGACCCGGATCCGGGCGTGAGCTTCCACCACAGCGCCCCGGCGACGATCCAGGTCACCGACCCGGACGAGCGGCCGGTGGCGGCGATCGGTGTCGAGCTGGAGCGGCTGGACAACGTCGACGCGGTCGGCCGCACCTCGGTGTGGCTGCGGATCCCGGACGAGAACGCGCAGACGATGAGCGTCGACCAGGCCGAGGCGTTGGCGCTGGCGATCCTCGACAAGGTCCGTGCCGCCCGTATGCAGAAGGCGGTGGCGTGATGGGCGCCCTGCTGATGTTCCTCGGTCTCGTCTTCATCGGGGTCTCGTTCCCCGCCGACGGGCTGACCGGCGTCACGTTGGCGCTCGCCGGCCTCGGCCTGCTCTGGTCCGGCTTCTTCACCCGCCGGGACGGTGCCAAGTGAGGGCCCGCACCTCGCTGGGCCGGGCGATCGACCGCCTGGTTCTCCGCACCGTCGGTGTCGCCACCGTGCTCGCGCTGCTCGTCGCCAACTCCCAGTTCGCCCTGATCGGAGGTGCGGCATGAGCGCCGCCCTGGTTCCCATCCTCACGGCCGCGATCGGCTTCCCGGCCGTCGTCGGTGGCGTGTTCGCAATCGCCCGCTGGTCGGCGAACTCGCACGCCGACAACATGTCCGCCGCGATCAAGCGCGTCGAGGCCGACCGGCTGCGGCGCGCCAGCGTCAACGCCAGCGTCAACGCCGCCCTCAAGCAGCACAGGGACGCCCGCCGTCCGGCGCAGCGCGGTCCGGGCCGGGAGTTGGTGCGCTGATGGGCCTCTTCAACAACGACAACAGCGTCGGCAACTCGGGCACCGCTGGCGGCGGGTTCACCGTCACCGGTCGAGGCAAGTGGCGCATCAAGGCCATCCGCAAGGAGTCCACCAGCCCGTCCAAGGGCGGCTCCGGGCGTGGGGCTAAGACGCGCCGGCCTGGTCAGAGCATGGGCGGTGACCGGTGATGTGCGAGAAGCCGACCGGCGGGGTCACCACCGTGCTCGCCATGACCGGGGTTGCCGTCTGGTGGACGGTGCGCCTGGCCTGGCAGATCGTGTCCGTGATCCTCGCCGCTCTGATCGTGCTGACCCGCTGGGCGGCGCCTCGGGTGTGGCGGGTGACGGTCCGGGTGACCCGGGCTGGTCACCGCCGCTGGGTGGCCCGCCGCGCCGTACGGACCGCCCCGGTGGCGCCGGTGGCCGCGATCGAACGGCCGGTCACCCTCGCCGACCTGCTCGGCAAGCACGACGCGGGGGTACGGCGATGATCAGCCTGTTCATCATCCTGACCGCCGTACTGGTGTCCGTCCTGGTCGTCACCGTGGCGCTGGTCTGCGAAAACTACGCGCAGCAGATGCGGCACGTGGACCGCCGTCGTACCGCGATTACCCGACGGGCGGTGCGGCGATGAACCTCCACCTGCGTCCGGTCCTCGACGACCTGCGTCACGCCCGCCAGGTCATGGCCGGCTACCAGCACCTCACCCGACTCACCCGCTCCTACGTGACCGCCGACCCGGCCGTCGTGGACCTCGGCCTGCGAGCCGGCTGGATCGCCGACGAGGCAGACCTTCTGCGGTGGCACCTGGAACGGTCCCGGACCGCCCGGGCGGTACTGCCCCGCGCGGCCGCCGAGCTGCGTGCCGACGCCGCGTACTGGCGGGCCAGCGCCACCCGAAAGGAGGCCCGGCCGTGAAGACCGACAAGGCCGTCGGCGGCTTCTACTTCATCGTCCTGACCACCGCGCTGGTCGGCTCCGTCAGCGCCGCCGCGCGGTGGCTCGACGTCTCGTGGGGCTGGGCCATCGCCCCGATCGTCGCCGTCGAACTCGGCGGTGTCGTGCTGATGATGTACGCCGCCGACCGGCAGAAGCTCGGCGAGCGCGCCGGCATGGCCCGCCTGCTGTCCGGGGCGGTCGCCGGCATGGCGGTGGCGACCAACTACTTCGGTCACCTGAACAAGCCCGGTCAGGCGTACTTCTTCGCCGGCCTGTCCGCGCTCGGGTACGTCGTCTACCTGCTGATGGCGGGTGCGAAGCGCCGTGACGCGCTGCGGGCCGCTGGGCAGTTGGAGGGCACCACCCCGGTGTACGGCGTGTGGCAGTGGCTGCGGCACCCGGGGCTGACCCGGCGGGCCCGGCAGTTGGCGCAGGCGAACGCCGCCGACCGGCTGGCCGATCCGACGGTGCCGATCCTCGGTCGTACCGCGTCGCTCGCGGCCGCCGCCGAGCAGGTGCGCGCCAAGCGTCGTGAGGACGCCATCGCGTCCGCGCTCGACCGGCTGATCCGAGACGCGGCCGGGCCGGTGATGGCCGACATCGCCGTGCACACCTACGACCCTGATGAGATCGCGCAGCGGCTCGCCGCGTCGGCGGACTACGACGGGGATGCGGCGCTGCTGGCCGCCGACCTGACACCCGCGAAACTGGCCGGCGTTGACGCGCCGGATGGCCGGCTGGACGACGACATCATGGCGGTCGCCGACGTTGTCGCCCCGACCCTGTCCGAGCAGGTAGAAGCCGCCGTCACCCGCCACCTCGCCGCCCTGCCGATGGCGACCCCAACGCCGGCCGGCAACCGGCCACCGTGGCGGGCGAGTGGCGACCAGGCGCAGGCCCGCGTACGCCGCCCCGCACCGGCCATCAACGTCACCGTGGTGGCGCCCGAGCGGCCGACCCGACCGGCCACGACGACCGGCCACGGTGGCGAGTCGAAGCCGCCCCGGAAGGGTGCCAGCCAACCGGCCACGACGGCGGATCGGGTGGCGGGTGCTCTGCGCCGCAAGCCGGACATGACACAGGAGGACGTGGCCAAGGTGCTCGGCGTGGGAGTACGCACCGTCAGCCGCTACTGGACCACCGCGAAGGCCACCGTCAACGGACACGACCACGGGAAGGGGCAGTGACATGAGCCGCCGACAGATCCACCAGACCCGCCGCGACGCCGCCCGCCAGCGCCGCAACGCCGAACACACCCGACGCCAGCAGCAGGACACCGGCTACTGGACCACCTTCCTGACCACGGAGGACGCGCGATGACCACCACCGAGTACACCCACCCGAGCGTCCTCGCCGGCATCGCGGCCGGTGCGTCCTGGGCGGACCCGACCATGGACCCCACCAGCATCGACTGGGCCGAACGTCAGGCCGCCGCCGCGATCCCGTTCCGCGTGGTCGACGGACGACCGGTCAGCCCCGGCGCCCCGACCGGCATCCGGTACGGCCGCAACCAGCTCGGGCACTGGGGCGAGCAGCAGTGCGCCGACGCGCTCGTCATCGCCAAGACGCCCGGCGCCCACGGCGGCTGGCCGTGGCTGCTGATGGTCGACCGCGACGACGACCACGGATGGGCCCTGCCCGGCGGGTACGTCGACCTGGGCGAGGACCCGATCGACGCCGCCGTGCGGGAGCTGCGCGAGGAAACCGGGCTGGTCATCGACCGGACCCAGGACCCGTACGTGGCACTGCCGGCCCGGGTGGTGCCGGACCCGCGCGCCAGCGACGAGGCGTGGATGGTCACCACCCCGGTCCGGTTCGACCTCGGCACGTTCGACGTGCTGCCCGACGTCGAGGGCCGCGACGACGCCCGCCGGGCGGTCTGGGTGCCGGCGGTCGACTTCGACTGCGTGGTGCGACACCTGACGGCGGTCTACGGCGGCACAGTGTTCGCCGCCCACCGCGACCTGCTCCGCGACGTACTCGACCGCTGAGTGCCTGCACGGCACGTCTCGTACGTGCCGGCGCAGGGACCGTCCGGTCCACCATCAACGCCCCCGAAGGGAGTTCGACATGGGCAGGAAGAACATCCAGCAGGGCCCGAACAACACCGCCAGCGGCAACGACGAGGTCGGCGTCCAGGTCGGCCAGGTCCGCGGCCGGGCCAACCCCCGGCAGGCCACCCCGCCGCCCGCCCCGGCCAACACCCAGAACGTGCGGTCCGGCAACGCGACCGTCGGCCGCCAGGAAGACGTCATCGAGGGCGGCCTCACCATCCGCTTCTGACCAGCCGCAACGGGGCCCGGCCTACACGGTCGGGCCCCCGCACTGAGGAGAGCAGCATGACCGACCAGGCATACCTCGACGACCACGACACCACCGTGCCCGGTCCGCGCCGGCCGGAGTACGACGCCGAGACACACGCCATCGAGGCGACGCAGGTCGGTGGCCCCGTCGACCCGCCCGACCGCACCACGACATTCGCCGAGGTCGTCGACCGGTCGCGGGAACTCCCGCCGATCGTCCCCGCGTGGATGCGCAACCCCGACCAGCGCCGCCACACCGCCCGGCAAGGGCTCCGCCTGCTGCTCTACATCCTCGGCCTGCACCTGTGGAAGTCGCCGAAGTACGCCGCCAAGGTGGCGTTCTGGGCGCCGATCGGCGTGCTCCGCGGCATCGGCCGGATCATCTGGTGGGCCCGGGCCGAAGAAGGGAACTGGCATCTGCGGCAGCACGCCGCGAACCGCAACGACTCGGAAGAGTGGCGCAAGCTCGACCACATCCGGGAGCGCCAGTCTGCGTGGCGCTGGTGGGTCGTACTCGCCGGCCTGTTCGTGGTCGCTGTCCTGGTGGCGTGGGTGATGTCGCCGCTGGCCCCGTGGTGGGCGCGGTGGGTCGGGGCGGCCGTCGCGGTGCCGGTGCTGGCCCGGCTGGGACGGCCGGCGGACAGGCCGATCCTCGACCGCGTCGAGACCGGGCCGAAGTTCCTCAAGCTCACCGCCGACATGGTCCGCAAGGCGATCGTTGACCTGAGCATCGGCGTCAAGGAGCCGAAGCAGGTCACGTTCCCGCTGCCGATCCACAGCGACGGCCCCGGCTGGCTGGCCCGGTTCAACCTGCCCGGGGCGGTCACCGCGGCGAAGGTGCTGGAGAAGCGGGAGGGGATCGCAGCGTCGCTGCGGCTGCCCGTCGACCAGGTGTGGCCGGAGGTCGGCCCGGACCACCCCGGCCAGGTCGACCTGTGGGTCGGCTACCAGCCGGCCAGCAAGATGGGTCAGCCGACGTGGGCGTTGGCGGCACCGAACGCCCGGACCAGCGTGTTCGATCCGCACCCGTTCAGTACGGACGCCCGTCAGCGGCCGATCGACATCACCCTGTTCGAGAACAACGTGCTGTGCGGCGGGCAGCCCGGCTCCGGCAAGTCGTACGCGGCCCGGGCGCTGACCACCATCGGCATGCTGGACCCGACGTGCGAGTTGAAGATCGCGGAGTTCAAGGGCACCGGCGACTTCCTTGACGTGGAGAAGCTGTGCTCGACGTACATCGTCGGTGTGGACGATGACGCCTTCGACCAGGGCCGGGCCCTGTTCGCGTGGGTGCTGGCCGAGTGTGAGCGTCGCGGGAAGCGGATCTTCGAGGCGAAGAAGCGCGGCGAAGCACCGCAGGGCAAGGTGACTCCCGAGCTGGCGAAGCGGAAGGGATCCGGCCTGCACCCGGTACTCGTCGTGGTCGACGAGGTGCACGAGCTGTTCCTCGCCCGGCCAGAGACCGCCGACATGGCGGAGCGGGCAATCCGGCGAGGTCGGGCGCTCGGCGTCATCATCGTGCTGTCCACGCAGATCCCCGACTCGACCAGCCTGCCCCCGAACATCACCCGCTGTGTGTCGATCCGATGGTGCTTGTCCGTCGGTGGCCAGGTCGAGAACGACATGATCCTCGGCACCGGGGCGTACAAGCGGGGCCTGACGGGCACCGTGTACCGGCCGAAGATCGACGCCGGCTGGGGTGTCATGGTCGGGCTGGAGAAGCCGGGCGCGGTCCGGTCGTACTTCCCGAACCCTGAAACGGCGGCGGCGATCGTCGCCCGGGCTGCAGGACTCCGCGGCACGGTGGTCAGCAGCGACGACACGGTGAAGGTGGAGGCCCGGAACCTGCTCGCCGACGTCCGCGCGGTGATCCAGCCGGGCGAGGCCGGCATGCCGTGGGACGTTGTTGCCGAGCGGCTGCGAGAACTCGCCCCCGAGTTCTACGTCGGCTACACCGGCGACATGGTCCGAGAGTCCCTGACCCGGTACGACATCAAGTCGCAGGACGTACCGAAGCCGGGGGAGCCTCGCGGCAAGGTCAAGGGCGTCCGGCGGACGGCGCTCGACGCCGCACAGGACCGGTTGGAGATCGAGTCTGAGTGGTAGCAGACCCGGTAGCGGGTCGGAGCCTGGTAGCGAAAACGCTACCGCCCCCGCTACCGGGTCTGACCTGCCGAAACACCCCGCTGGTAGCGGGTAGCGGCACCCCCTGAAAGCCCCCTCGAACCCCCGTCTGGAGGCACTTCGTGAGACCCCTGATCGCCGCTACCGTCGCCATCGTTCTGGCCGGCGTCTACGCCCTCTCGTGCTGGATCTGGCCCATGCGTGACTGCCTGGTCTGCGACGGCAACGGGCACCACCGACCGAAGGACGACAAGGGCCGGAAGCGAAAGGTGAGCCGGACCTGCTGGTGGTGCCGCGGTGCCGGCAAGCGGCTCCGGATCGGACGGCGACTGTGGAACCGGGTCCGCCGGCAGGCTCACGCCGCGAAGTGACCCCCGTTCGGGGGTCGGCCGGGCGCATGACGTACGACCGGCCGATCTATGACGCGGTCCGCCGAACATCTGTCCTAAGGTTGACCTACCTTCGGCCAAGAGGATCATTCCTCAATGGACCCCTGATCAGGAGATTCATCTCCGTGTAACCTCCGATCACGTAGAACTTTCACGCCAGCCGGGGAGGGCACGTGCAGCGTCGCACCGCCCACACCATCCGCCGCCTGACCCTGACCGCCGCGCTGTGCCTCGCCTGCTGGGTCGCCGCCGAGGCGTACGACGACTACGCCGCCCGCGCCGACGACCCGGCCGCCGAGGTGGTGGGTGTCGAGCAGCCGGGGGGTGTGCTCGACACCACCACCCCGCCGCGCCAGGATCCGAAGCCGACCGAAGACCAGGTGCTCGTCGAGGACGACCCACCGGCACGCGCAGCCGAGGATGACGACCAGGGCGGCAGCAGCACCACCCAGACGCCGGAGCCGGACGGCGGTGACGACCCCACCCCGGGACAGGTCGACCCGCCGCCGGCTCCGGACCTCCCCGACCCGCCCGCCGAACCGGAGACGCCGGCCGCCCCGGTCGACCCGGCCACCGAACTGCCGGCCCTCGAC
>JOFO01000079.1 GCA_000721275.1 Microtetraspora glauca
GGGAGGGGGGAGGGCCCCTGGCGTGGCGGGTGCGGCCTTCGCCGGAGCCGGCCGGACTTCCCGTGGTGCACGCCGCCGTGGCGTACGACGGGGTGGTGCGGGAGCTGCTGCTCGCGCACAAGGAGCGTGGGGCGCTGGGGCTGGCCGGGGTGCTGGGCGGGGCGCTCGCGCGGGCCGTGGAGGCGTCCGTGGACGGTTCTGGGGAGCGGTCGCTGCTGTTGGTGCCGGTGCCGTCGTCGCGGCGTGCGGTGCGGGCGCGAGGGCACGATCCGACGCGGCGGGTGGCGCTGGCCGCCGCGGCGCGGCTGCGGCGGGAGGGGCGGGCCGCGCGGGTGCTGCCGGTGCTGCGGCAGCGGCGGGCGGTGGCGGACCAGGCGGGGCTCGGGGCGCGCGAGCGGCGGGCGAACCTGGCGGGCGCGCTGGAGGTGGTGCCGGGGGGTGCGCGGGCGCTGCGGGCGGGGCGGGTGGTGCTCGTGGACGACCTGATGACGACCGGTGCGACGCTCGCGGAGGCGGCGCGCGCTCTCGGGGCCGTACACCCTCCGTTCACTCCCGGGCCGCTCGTTCCGGGGGCGGCCGGGAGATCACCGGCTGATTTCGCGCAGCATGAATTCGAACAGCGGGTGGCGGCTGTGATCGCATCCTCTCCCGCCTCGTTCGAAATAAACCGGAACTCGTCGGAAACTTGGATCGTTGCAGGTGGTGAGAGGTAAAAGCGCCCGAATGGAGGTAAGTCCCGGTAGCGGGTGCCGACACCCGTCCGAAGGGGCTATGTTCGGTTGTGAGGAAGGGTGAATGCCCGGCCTCTCATCGCATACACGGTTGCGCCTGGAGGACAGGAGTTCAGGGCGAATTAACCTCCCGCCGATGGGGTGGCGATCATGTCGGCTGGGGAGGAGGAGGTCGAAGTCGCCAAGTCCGAGCTCCGGTGAAGTCACCGGGGCTGGTGCAAAGGGAGACGCCCGCCGGCCAAGGAGCCGGGTGGGCGATCCGGGAACGGAGTTCTGCGTGGACATCGTCGTCAAGGGCCGCAAGACCGAGGTGCCCGAGCGGTTCCGCAAGCACGTGGCCGAGAAGCTGAAGCTGGAGAAGATCCAGAAGCTCGACGGCAAGGTGATCAGCCTCGACGTCGAGGTGTCCAAGGAGCCCAACCCGCGGCAGGCCGACCGGTCCGACCGCGTGGAGATCACCCTCCACTCCCGAGGCCCGGTCATCCGGGCGGAAGCGTCGGCCGCCGACCCGTACGCGGCCCTCGACCTGGCCAGCGACAAGCTGGAGGCCAGGCTTCGCAAGCAGCACGACAAGCGTTTCACCCGCCGGGGCAGCGGGCGGCTCTCCGCGGCGGAGGTCGCCGACGTCGTCCCCGGTGTCGCCCAGCTGAACGGGCAGGGCGAACTCGTCGCCGACGAGACCGGCGCCGAGGTTCCCACCACGATGATGGGGTCGATCGAGGTCCGGGGCGAAGGCCCACTGGTGGTCCGCGAGAAGACCCACAAGGCCGCCCCGATGGGCCTCGACCAGGCCCTCTACGAGATGGAACTGGTCGGGCACGACTTCTATCTCTTCGTCGACGCCGAGACCAAGCAGCCGAGCGTCGTCTACCGGCGCCACGCGTACGACTACGGCGTCATCCATCTGGAGAACGACCCGCTCGCCGAGAACAGCGGTGGAGCGGGCGGCGCGCTCGGCGGCTGACCCGTCGAACGGCCGGCCGAACGGCCCTTCCGGTGCCCCTGGAGCGCTTCGCGCGCCCCCCAGGGGCACCCCTGTGCGCCCGGGGGGAGACCCTGCCGGGGCCGGGGCATGAAATCATGGCGTGCACGCCAACCGGTGCTTCTCGGGCAGTGGTTGGAGGACCGGAAACGAATTCAGGCCACGGCCTTCAGGGGGAGGAACGATGGCAGACAGCTTCGGCCCGGTGCTCAGCGGGCGCGAGCGGGGTCCGCTCGCCCATGAGGATGCTCCGGAGGGATCGGAATCGGCCGGTGAGAGGGCGCGGAAGGAGCCGATCCGTGTCCTTGTCGTGGACGATCACGCGCTTTTCCGGCGCGGTCTGGAGATCGTCCTCGCGCAGGAGGAGGACATCCAGGTCGTCGGCGAGGCCGGCGACGGTGCCGAGGCGGTCGACAAGGCGGCGGACCTGTTGCCCGACATCGTCCTGATGGACGTGCGGATGCCGCGGCGCGGCGGCATCGAGGCGTGCACGTCGATCAAGGAGGTCGCGCCGAGCGCGAAGATCATCATGTTGACGATCAGCGACGAGGAGGCGGACCTCTACGACGCGATCAAGGCGGGCGCGACCGGGTACCTGCTCAAGGAGATCTCCACGGACGAGGTCGCGACGGCGATCCGGGCGGTCGCGGACGGGCAGTCGCAGATCAGCCCGTCGATGGCGTCGAAGCTCCTCACCGAGTTCAAGTCGATGATCCAGCGCACGGACGAGCGCCGGCTGGTGCCCGCTCCGCGCCTCACCGACCGGGAGCTGGAGGTGCTGAAGCTCGTCGCGACCGGCATGAACAACCGGGACATCGCGAAGGAGCTGTTCATCTCCGAGAACACGGTGAAGAACCACGTGCGGAACATCCTGGAGAAGCTTCAGCTGCACTCCCGGATGGAGGCCGTGGTGTACGCGATGCGGGAGAAGATCCTGGAGATCCGCTGAGGCCGGCCCGCGGGGGCGGGCCGGCGTGCGGCGGGGCTCAGGCGTCGAGGGCCTTGACCAGGAGCGGGGTGAGCTCCGGCGGGTCCAGGCGCTCGACGCGTACGGTGTCGCAGCCGACCCAGGCGGCGGCCTCGCGGAGGGCCTGGGCGACGGCGGGGACGGCCTTCGGGCCGTTCAGTGAGACCTGCTTGGCGACCAGGGTGCGGCCCTCGCGGGACGGGTCGACGCGGCCGACGAGACGGCCGCCGGCGAGGACCGGCATCGCGAAGTAGCCGTGCACCCGCTTCGGCTTGGGCACGTACGCCTCCAGGCGGTGCGTGAAGCCGAAGATCCGCTCGGTGCGCGCCCGCTCCCAGATCAGCGAGTCGAAGGGGGAGAGCAGCGTCGTGCGGTGCCGGCCGCGCGGCTCGGTGGCCAGCGCGGCGGGGTCCGCCCACGCGGGCCTGCCCCAGCCCTCGACCTCGACCGGCACCAGTCCCGACTCCTCGACCACGGCGTCGAACTGCTCCCCCTTGAGCCGGTGGTAGTCGGCGATGTCGGCGCGGGTGCCGACGCCCAGCGCCTCGCCGGCCTGGCGGACGAGCCGCCGCGCGCACTCGGTGTCGTCCAGGTCGTCGTGGAGCAGCGCCTCCGGGATGGCGCGCTCCGCGAGGTCGTACACGCGCTTCCAGCCGCGCCGCTCGGTGACGACGACCTCGCCGAACATCAGCGCCCGCTCGACGGCGATCTTGGTGTCGGACCAGTCCCACCAGTCGCCCTTGTTCTTGGCGCCGCCGAGTTCGGTCGCGGTCTGCGGGCCCTCGGCGCGCAGCTGGTCGACGACCTTGGCGTAGGAGCCGTCGGCGAGCTGGTGGTGCCACTGGGGGCGGTCGCGGTAGGCGCGGCGGCGGAAGGCGAAGAGCGGCCATTCCTCGACGGGGAGGATGCAGGCGGCGTGCGACCAGTACTCGAAGGCGTGTCCGTCGGACCAGTACGCCTTCTCCACCGCGGGGCGGCCGACGGTGCCGAGGCGGGCGTACGGGATCAGCTCGTGGGAGCGGGCGAGGACCGAGATGGTGTCCAGCTGGACCTGGCCGAGGTGACGGAGTACGCCCCGGACGCCGGCCCGGCGGTCGGGGGCGCCCAGGAAGCCCTGGGCGCGCAGGGCGATCCGGCGGGCCTCGGCGGCGGAGAGCGCGGCGACGGGCTGGGGAGCGGGCTGCGGAGCGTTCTTCGGCACGGTCGTCATGGGGAAACCCTAGGCCCCGTGACCGACACCGCCGGGGTCGTCGGGGAGGGTCCGGGCGCGGGGGTCGACGGCGGGCGGGGCGTCGCGGGGCGGGAGGTACGGGACGGGGCTGGGGAGGCCGAAGTCGGAGGGGAGGAGGGATCCGGTCCAGGCGTCGCGGAGGGTGCCGTTGTGCAGCAGGCCGGCCCGCTGGACGCCTTCGAGGGTGAAGCCGACGCGTTCGGCGACGGCCCGGGAGCCGGTGTTGCCGACCTCGGCGCGCCAGATGAGCCGGACGCAGCCGAGGCCGGTGAAGGCCCAGTGGGCGACGGTGCGGACGGCCTCCGCCATGTAGCCGTGGCCGCGGCGTTCGGGGGCGAGCCAGAAGCCGGCCTCCCAGACGCCGGTGCCGCGGGCGTGGAGGCCGACGGAGGCGAAGAGGGGGCCGCCGTCGAGGGGCTCGACGGCGAAGGTGTAGTCGGAGTCGTCGCGCCAGCCGTCGGGGACGAGCCGGTTGAGGAAGAAGGAGGCGGCTTCGCGCGTGTACGGGTCCGGGACGGTCGTCCAGCGGCGGATGGCGGGGTCCTGGCAGTGCGCGTGCACGATGTCCTCGTCCTCGGGGACGAAGGCGCGCAGCCGGAGGCGTTCGCTGGTGAGCGTGATGGGATCCATGCCCGGATTGTGGGGACGGGGGGCGGGCGGAAGCGAACACTTTTCGGGTGGGGCGGCACCTTCCGCCCGCCTCGGGCGTTCTCTTTGCGGGCGGACGTGCGGCGGCGGCCCTGCGGGCCTCCCTCCGTGAGGGTGGTCTCGCTTACGATGGCCGTTGCGGTGGGGACCACCTGCCGTGCCCGCGCTCGTGTCCGTACAAGACCCAGTGCCAGGCCCGACCGGCAAGGAGACCAGCCTCAGTGTCCGTCTTCAACAAGCTCATGCGTGCAGGCGAAGGCAAGATCCTGCGCAAACTGCACCGCATCGCGGACCAGGTCAACTCCATCGAAGAGGACTTCGTCAACCTCTCCGACGCCGAGTTGCGGGCGCTCACGGACGAGTACAAGCAGCGGTACGCGGACGGCGAGAGCCTGGACGACCTGCTGCCGGAGGCGTTCGCGACCGTCCGCGAGGCGGCGAAGCGCGTGCTCGGCCAGCGCCACTACGACGTCCAGATCATGGGTGGTGCCGCGCTGCACCTCGGGTACGTGGCGGAGATGAAGACCGGTGAGGGCAAGACCCTCGTCGGCACGCTGCCCGCGTATCTGAACGCGCTGTCCGGCAAGGGCGTGCACCTGATCACGGTCAACGACTACCTGGCGGAGCGCGACTCCGAGATGATGGGCCGGGTCCACAAGTTCCTGGGCCTGACCGTCGGCTGCATCCTGGCGAACATGACGCCGGCGCAGCGCCGTGAGCAGTACAACTGCGACATCACGTACGGCACGAACAACGAGTTCGGCTTCGACTACCTGCGCGACAACATGGCGTGGTCGAAGGACGAGCTGGTGCAGCGCGGCCACAACTACGCGTGTGTGGACGAGGTCGACTCGATCCTCGTCGACGAGGCCCGTACGCCGCTGATCATCTCGGGTCCGGCGGACCAGGCGACCAAGTGGTACGGGGACTTCGCGAAGCTGGTCACCCGTCTCACGCGGGGTGAGCCCGGCAATCCGCTGAAGGGCATCGAGGAGACCGGCGACTACGAGGTCGACGAGAAGAAGCGCACGGTCGGCATCCACGAGTCCGGTGTCGCGAAGGTCGAGGACTGGCTCGGCATCGACAACCTGTACGAGTCGGTGAACACCCCGCTCGTCGGTTATCTGAACAACGCCATCAAGGCGAAGGAACTGTTCAAGAAGGACAAGGACTACGTCGTCATCGACGGCGAGGTCATGATCGTCGACGAGCACACCGGCCGTATCCTGGCCGGCCGCCGTTACAACGAGGGCATGCACCAGGCCATCGAGGCCAAGGAGGGCGTGCCGATCAAGGACGAGAACCAGACGCTCGCCACGATCACCCTCCAGAACTTCTTCCGCCTGTACGACAAGCTGTCCGGCATGACCGGTACGGCGATGACCGAGGCGGCCGAGTTCCACCAGATCTACAAGCTCGGCGTCGTCCCGATCCCGACGAACCGGCCGATGCAGCGCAAGGACCAGTCCGACCTGATCTACCGGACCGAGGTCGCCAAGTTCGCGGCGGTCGTCGACGACATCGTGGAGAAGCACGAGAAGGGCCAGCCGGTCCTGGTCGGCACCACGTCGGTCGAGAAGTCCGAGTACCTGTCGCAGCAGCTGTCGAAGCGCGGCATCCCGCACGAGGTGCTGAACGCGAAGCACCACGAGCGCGAGGCCAGCATCGTCGCCCAGGCGGGCCGCCGCGGCGCGGTGACCGTCGCCACGAACATGGCCGGCCGCGGTACCGACATCAAGCTGGGCGGCAACCCGGACGACCTCGCCGAGGCGGAGCTGCGGCAGGCGGGCCTGGACCCGGTCGAGCACGTCGAGGAGTGGGCCGCGGCCCTCCCCGCCGCGCTGGAGCGCGCCGAGAAGGCCGTGAAGGCGGAGTTCGAGGAGGTCAAGGAGCTCGGCGGGCTGTACGTGCTGGGCACCGAGCGGCACGAGTCGCGCCGCATCGACAACCAGCTGCGCGGTCGTTCCGGCCGTCAGGGCGACCCGGGCGAGTCCCGTTTCTACCTGTCGCTCGGCGACGACCTGATGCGCCTGTTCAAGGCGCAGATGGTCGAGCGCGTCATGGCGATGGCCAACGTGCCGGACGACGTGCCGATCGAGAACAAGATGGTCACCCGGGCGATCGCGTCGGCGCAGTCGCAGGTCGAGACGCAGAACTTCGAGACGCGCAAGAACGTCCTGAAGTACGACGAGGTGCTGAACCGCCAGCGCGAGGTCATCTACGGCGAGCGGCGCCGCGTCCTGGAGGGCGAGGACCTGCACGAGCAGATCCGCCACTTCATGGACGACACCATCGACGACTACATCCGCCAGGAGACCGCCGAGGGCTTCGCGGAGGAGTGGGACCTCGACCGGCTGTGGAGCGCCTTCCGGCAGCTGTACCCGGTGAAGGTGACCATCGAGGAGCTGGAGGACGCGGCGGGCGACCGGGCGGGCATCACCGCCGAGTTCATCGCCGAGTCGATCAAGAACGACATCCACGAGCAGTACCAGGCGCGCGAGGCGCAGCTTGGCTCGGAGATCATGCGCGAGCTGGAGCGCCGGGTCGTGCTGTCGGTCCTGGACCGGAAGTGGCGCGAGCACCTCTACGAGATGGACTACCTCCAGGAGGGCATCGGCCTGCGGGCGATGGCGCAGAAGGACCCGCTGGTCGAGTACCAGCGCGAGGGCTTCGACATGTTCACCGCCATGATGGAGGGCATCAAGGAGGAGTCCGTCGGCTACCTGTTCAACCTGGAGGTCCAGGTCGAGCAGCAGGTCGAGGAGGTCCCGGTGCAGGCGGGCGCGCCGTCCCTGGACAAGGGCGAGGCGGTGCCGGCGGGCGGTCGTCCGGAGATCCGGGCGAAGGGCCTGGAGGCGCCGCAGCGGCCGGACCGGCTGCACTTCTCGGCGCCGTCGGTGGACGGTGACGGGGGTGTCGTCGAGGGCGACTTCGCGTCGGACGGCGAGGACGCCGCCGGCGGGATGACGCGGGCGGAGCGCCGCAAGGCGCAGAAGAACGCGGGCGGGCGCCGCCGCAAGAAGTGACGGCGTGAGCCGGTGACGTGAGGGGCCCTGCCGGGTGTGTCCGGCGGGGCCCTTCGTCATGGTCCGTCGCCGACGAGCCGGCCGAGGCCGTCGAGTTCGACGGCGGCGCACCGCCAGCGGTGGTCGGGGCCGCGTTCCAGGCGGAAGGCGAGGGCGCGGACGCGGGGGCCGGCGGCGAGGGAGGCGAAGACCTCCAGGACGGTGTCGCCGGAGTGCGGCTGGGCGGCGCAGCGGCGCAGCACCGGGCGGGGGCCGAGGCCGCGTGCGGCGGTCCTCGGGGCGAGGCGTACCAGCTGGTCGTAGGCGTCCTTGGCGGTGAGTCCGAGCATGGAGTGGACGGGCCGTTCGCCGCTGAGGACGGCGACGAGCCGTTCGGCGAAGGCGGTGTGGACGGGCTGGGTGCGGCGTACGGCTCCGGTGGCGCAGCCGCGGCGGGCGGTTTGGCGGTGCTGTCCGGGGACGGTGGGCCGGTGGGGGCGGCGGGGGTCGGTGGCGGTGGTGACCGGGGCGTGCGGCACGGGGGATCCCTTCGGAGCGTGACCGGCTGATACCGGTCGGTAACTTCGCGTGGGGATCTTGTACAAGCCGTGCTCCGGGCCCCGCAAGAGGCCCGGGGGCGCGGCCGGACACGCTGAGTGATTCACCTATCAGGGGGACGGCGGGGGACGGGTGGACATTCCGAGGCCCCGGGGCCGGACGTATCCTGAGGGCGTCTCCGACTACGAAAGCGGCCAGCCATGCGCGTGTACGTCCCTCTGACCCTCCCCGGTCTCGCACAGGCGCACAAGGCGGGCGAGCTGGGCCCCGGCCCGCTGACCGCCTACGCCGTCACGCCCGCGCTGCGCGAGTGGTACGTCTCGGACGACATCGAGGAGCTGGAGTACGCGGCGCTCAACCGCGCCGCCGCCGCCTCGCTGCGCCTGGTCGCCGGGGACCCGGAGGCGCCGCGCCGCCGGGTGGTCGTCGCCGTCGACATCGCCGACCGGGACGCCGCCGTCGACCCGGACCGGGGGCTCGACGCCGGCGCGATCGGCGAGGTGCGGATCGCCGCCGCCGTGCCGCTCGCCAAGGCCGCCGCCGTGCACGCCGACGCCGACGACGCCGAGGCGGACGTCACCGCGGCCGCCGCCGCGCTCGGCGCCGCCGACCAGGGCGACGACGACGCGCAGTTCGTCGTGGACGGCGCCGAGGACCACGAGCTGCTGTGGTTCGGCGTGCAGGAGATCCCCGCCCTCCTGGGCTGAGCCGGGCCCGCGGCCTGTACCGTCGCTCCATGGGGAAGCAGCACGCGGGGAAGCATCTGGTCTGGGACTGGAACGGCACCCTGCTCGACGACATCGCCGCCGTCATCGGCGCCACCAACGCGGCCTTCGCGGAGCTCGGCCTCGCGCCGATCACCCTGGAGCGGTACCGCGAGCTGTACACCGTGCCGGTGCCGCGCTTCTACGAGCGGCTGATGGGCCGGCTGCCCACCGACGCCGAGTGGACGCTGATGGACGGCGTCTTCCACCGCCACTACTGGGAGCGGGCGGACGGCTGCGGGCTGACGGCGGGCGCCGCCGAGCTGCTGGCCGCGCGGCAGGCGGCCGGCGCCACCCAGTCGCTGCTCTCGCTCGCCCCGCACGCCGACCTGCTGCCGCTGGTGCGGCGGCACGGGATCGCGGAGCGGTTCGTCCGGGTCGACGGGCGCCCCGACAGCTCCACGGACGGCAAGTCCGGGCACATGGTGCGCCACCTGGAGGCGCTGGCCGTCCCGGCCGAGCGGATCGTCGTCATCGGTGACGCCGCGGACGACGCCGTGGCCGCCGCGCACGTCGGCGCGAAGGCCGTGCTCTTCACCGGCGGCTCGCACAGCAGGGCCTCGCTGGAGCGGGTCGGCGTGCCGGTCGTCGACACCCTGGAGGAGGCCGTCGCGGTCGCGGAGGAGCTGGTCTGACCCGCGGACGGGGGCGGCCCGCCGGGACGCCCCCTCGCCCGGGCGTCAGCCCTTCGCGCGCAGCACCTTCAGGAACTCGCGCATCCACGTGGGGTGGTCCGGCCAGGCGCGCGAGGAGACCAGCAGCCCGTCGACGACCGCCGCCGTGTCCTGGAAGTCCGCACCGGCCGCCTGCATGTCAAGTTCGAGCGCCGGGTACGCGGTGACCCGGCGGCCCTCCAGGCCGCCGACCGCCGCCGTCAGCAGCGGGCCGTGGCAGATCTGGGCCACCGGCTTGTCCGCGTCGAAGAACGCCTTGAGGATCTTGCGCAGCTCCGGGTCGTTGCGCAGGTACTCCGGGGCGCGCCCGCCCGGGATGACGACGGCCGCGTAGTCGCCCGGGTCGACCTCGGAGAACGCGAGGTCGGCGGGCCAGGTGTAGCCGGGCTTCTCCGTGTACGTGTCGTAGCCGGGCTCGAAGTCGTGGACCACGAACCGCAGCTGCTTGCGCGCCGGAGCGGCGATGTCGACCTCGTACCCTTCTTCGAGCAGACGCTGGTACGGGTACAACACCTCCAGGGACTCGGCCGCGTCCCCCGTCACGATCAAGATCTTCGCCATGGCTCTCCCGGTCTCGGCGATGGGATGTCCGTCGTCGTGCTCGCGCCCACGCTGCACCGTTCCGCGCGATCCGCCAAGAGTGCATGTGTCGCTGTCCAGAACGTCAAACTTCCACCCCCGCTTTTGTACACATACGGCTCATGACGGGGCAGGGGGCTTGAGCGATAGGCTTTTCCCGTGATCAGCGCGATACGCCGCGGGGGCAGTGCGGCCCCCGGCTGCCGCCCGGTCCGCTCACGCGGCCGGGCCGCCCGTGCGTACGCCGATCCCCTCCGTCCGGAAACGCCGCTCCTCGTGGCCGGTTTCGATCCGGGCATCTCTCATCCGGGCCTAACGTCTCCTTCGACCGGAATCACCGCGTCGTGGCGTTGCGCCCCTTCTTCCACCGACGTCACGCAATGGCGCGCGACAGGAGTCAGAGGACATGCAGACCAAGCTGGACGAAGCAAAGGCCGAGCTGCTCGAGAGGGCCGCCCGCGTAGCTGAGCACAGCCCGGTCGGGGGGCGACTTCCGACGGGCCCGGAGGGCGAGCGCCCGGACCGGGACACCGTGCTCGACTACCTCCAGCGCTACTACCTGCACACCGCCCCCGAGGACCTCACGGACCGCGACCCGGACGACGTCTTCGGCGCCGCGCTGTCCCACTACCGGCTCGCGGAGAACCGCCCGCAGGGCACCGCGAACGTCCGCGTGCACACCCCGACCGTCGAGGAGAACGGCTGGACCAGCAGCCACTCCGTGGTCGAGGTCGTCACCGACGACATGCCGTTCCTCGTCGACTCCGTCACCAACGAGCTGTCCCGCCAGGGCCGCGGCATCCACGTCGTGATCCACCCGCAGGTCCTCGTCCGCCGCGACATCACCGGCAAGCTCATCGAGGTCCTGTCCACCCAGATCCACGGCGAGCTGCCGCACGACGCGCTCCCCGAGTCCTGGATCCACGTCGAGATCGACCGCGAGACCGACAAGGCCGACCTCAAGCAGATCACCGCGGACCTCCTCCGCGTCCTCTCCGACGTCCGCGAGACCGTCGAGGACTGGGAGAAGATGCGCGACGCCGCGCTCCGCATCGCCGACGGCCTGCCCGCCGAGCCCACCGCCTCCGACCTGCGGCCCACCGAGGTCGAGGAGGCCCAGGAGCTGCTGCGCTGGCTCGCCGACGACCACTTCACCTTCCTCGGCTACCGCGAGTACGAGCTCGTCGACGGCGACGCGCTCGCCGCCGTCCCCGGCACCGGCCTCGGCATCCTGCGCGCCGACCCGCACCACGCCGACGGCGAGTCCGGCCACCACGCCCACCCGGTCTCCCCGTCCTTCAGCCGGCTGCCCGCCGACGCCCGCGCCAAGGCCCGCGAGCACAAGCTGCTCATCCTGACGAAGGCCAACAGCCGCGCGACCGTGCACCGCCCCTCGTACCTCGACTACGTCGGCGTGAAGAAGTTCGACGCCGACGGCAACGTCATCGGCGAGCGCCGCTTCCTCGGCCTCTTCTCCTCCGCCGCCTACACCGAGTCCGTGCGCCGCGTCCCCGTCGTCAAGCGCAAGGTCCAGGAGGTGCTGGAGGGCGCCGGGTTCTCCCCGAACAGCCACGACGGCCGCGACCTGCTCCAGATCCTGGAGACCTACCCGCGCGACGAGCTGTTCCAGACCCCGGTCGACCAGCTCCAGTCCGTCGTCACCAGCGTCCTGTACCTGCAGGAGCGGCGCCGGCTCCGGCTCTACCTGCGCCAGGACGAGTACGGCCGCTACTACTCGGCCCTCGTCTACCTGCCGCGCGACCGCTACACCACCCGCGTCCGGCTGCGGATCATCGACATCCTCAAGGAGGAGCTGAACGGCACCTCCGTCGACTTCACCGCCTGGAACACCGAGTCGATCCTCTCCCGCCTCCACTTCGTCATCCGCGTCGAGCCCGGCACCGTCCTCGCCGCCCTCACCGACGCCGACGTGGACCGCATCGAGGCCCGGCTCGTCGACGCCGCCCGCTCCTGGGCCGACGGCTTCGGCGAGGCCCTGAACGCCGAGTTCGGCGAGGAGCGCGCCGCCGAGCTGCTGCGCCGCTACGGCAACGCCTTCTCCGAGGGCTACAAGGCCGACCACTCGCCGCGCGCCGCCGTCGCCGACCTCGTCCGCATGGAGGCCCTCGCCGCCGGCGGCAAGGACTTCGCGCTCTCCCTCTACGAGCCCGTCGCCGCCGGCCCCGGCGAGCGCCGCTTCAAGATCTACAAGACCGGCGAGCAGGTCTCCCTCTCCGCCGTCCTGCCCGTCCTCAACCGCCTCGGCGTCGAGGTCACCGACGAGCGCCCGTACGAGCTCCGCTGCGCCGACCGCACCCACGCGTGGATCTACGACTTCGGCCTGCGGATGCCCGCGCCCACCGGCAACGGCGGCGACTACGTCGGCGACGACGCCCGCGAGCGCTTCCAGGAGGCGTTCGCCGCCACCTGGACCGGCCAGGCCGAGAACGACAACTTCAACTCCCTCGTCCTGTCCGCCGGGCTCACCTGGCGCGAGGCGATGGTGCTCCGCGCCTACGCCAAGTACCTGCGCCAGGCCGGCTCGCCGTTCAGCCAGGACTACATGGAGGACACCCTCCGCAACAACGTCCACACCACCCGGCTGCTGGTCTCCCTCTTCGAGGCCCGGATGGCCCCGGAGCGGCAGCGCGCCGGCACCGAGCTCACCGACGGCATCCTGGAGGAGCTGGACGGCGCCCTCGACCAGGTCGCCAGCCTCGACGAGGACCGGATCCTGCGGTCCTTCCTCACCGTCATCAAGGCGACCCTGCGGACCAACTTCTTCCAGAAGTCCGCGGACGGCACCCCGCACGCGTACGTCTCCATGAAGTTCGACCCGCAGGCCATCCCCGACCTGCCGGCGCCGCGCCCCGCCTTCGAGATCTGGGTGTACTCGCCGCGCGTCGAGGGCGTCCACCTGCGCTTCGGCAAGGTCGCCCGCGGCGGTCTGCGCTGGTCCGACCGGCGCGAGGACTTCCGCACCGAGATCCTCGGCCTGGTCAAGGCGCAGATGGTGAAGAACACCGTCATCGTGCCCGTCGGCGCCAAGGGCGGCTTCGTCGCCAAGCAGCTCCCGGACCCGGCCGTGGACCGCGACGCGTGGATGGCCGAGGGCATCGCCTCGTACAAGACGTTCATCTCGGCGCTGCTCGACATCACCGACAACATGGTCGCCGGCGAGGTCGTGCCCCCGGTCGACGTCGTCCGCCACGACGAGGACGACACCTACCTCGTCGTCGCCGCCGACAAGGGCACCGCCACCTTCTCCGACATCGCCAACGGCGTCGCGGAGGACTACGGCTTCTGGCTCGGCGACGCCTTCGCCTCCGGCGGCTCCGCCGGCTACGACCACAAGGGCATGGGCATCACCGCCCGCGGCGCCTGGGAGTCCGTCAAGCGGCACTTCCGCGAGCTCGGCCACGACACCCAGACCGAGGACTTCACCGTCGTCGGCGTCGGCGACATGTCCGGCGACGTCTTCGGCAACGGCATGCTGCTCTCCGAGCACATCCGCCTGGTGGCCGCCTTCGACCACCGCCACATCTTCCTCGACCCGAACCCGGACGCGGCCACCTCGTACGCCGAGCGCCGCCGGCTCTTCGAGCTGCCCCGCTCCTCCTGGGCCGACTACAACCCGGACCTGCTGTCCGCGGGCGGCGGCATCCACCCGCGTACCGCCAAGTCCATCCCGGTCAACGCCCAGGTACGGGCCGCGCTCGGCATCGACGACGGCGTCACCAAGCTGACCCCCGCCGAGCTGATGAAGGCGATCCTCCAGGCCCCCGTGGACCTGCTGTGGAACGGCGGCATCGGCACCTACGTGAAGTCCTCCGCCGAGTCCAACGCGGACGTCGGCGACAAGGCCAACGACGCCATCCGCGTCGACGGCCAGGACGTCCGCGCCAAGGTCGTCGGCGAGGGCGGCAACCTCGGCGCCACCCAGCTCGGCCGCATCGAGTTCGCCCGCTCCGGCGGCCCCGACCGGACCGGCGGCAAGATCAACACCGACGCCATCGACAACAGCGCCGGCGTCGACACCTCCGACCACGAGGTCAACATCAAGATCCTGCTCAACGGGCTCGTCGCCGACGGCGACATGACCGTCAAGCAGCGCAACAAGATCCTCGCGGAGATGACCGACGAGGTCGGCCGGCTCGTGCTGCGCAACAACTACGCGCAGAACACCGCCCTCGCCAACGCCGTCGCCCAGTCGCCGTCCCTGCTCCACGCCCACCAGCGCTTCATGCGTCGCCTCGGCCGCGACGGGGCCCTCGACCGCCAGCTGGAGTTCCTGCCCAACGACCGGCAGATCCGCGAGCTCCTCAACAACGAGAAGGGCCTCACCCAGCCCGAGCTCGCCGTCCTCCTCGCGTACACCAAGATCACGGTGGCCGACGAGCTCATCGGCACCGGCCTGCCCGACGACCCGTACCTCGCGGGCCTGCTGCACGCCTACTTCCCGACGCTGCTGCGCGAGAGGTTCCCCGAGGCCGTCGACGGGCACGCGCTGCGCCGCGAGATCATCACCACGATCCTCGTCAACGACACCGTCAACACCGGCGGCTCGACCTTCCTGCACCGCCTCCGCGAGGAGACCGGCGCGTCCCTGGAGGAGATCGTCCGCGCCCAGACCGCGGCCCGGACCATCTTCCGGCTCGCCGACGTCTGGGACGCCGTCGAGGCCCTGGACAACCGGGTCCCGGCCGAGATCCAGACCCGGATGCGGCTGCACTCCCGCCGGCTCGTCGAGCGCGGCACCCGCTGGCTGCTCAACAACCGGCCGCAGCCGCTGGAGATCGGCGAGACCATCGACTTCTTCGCCGACCGCGTCGAGCAGGTCTGGGAGCGGCTGCCGGAGCTGCTGCGCGGCGCGGACGCCGACTGGTACCGGTCGATCCTCGACGAGCTGACCGGCTTCGGCGTCCCGGAGGAGCTGGCCGTGCGCGTCGCCGGCTTCTCGTCCGCCTTCCCGACGCTCGACATCGTCGCGATCGCCGACCGCACGGAGAAGGACCCGCTGGCCGTCGCCGAGGTCTACTACGACCTGGCCGACCGCCTGAAGATCACCAGCCTCATGGACCGGATCATCGAGCTGCCGCGGGCCGACCGCTGGCAGTCCATGGCCCGCGCCTCCATCCGCGAGGACCTCTTCGCCGCCCACGCGGCGCTCACCCAGGACGTCCTGGTCGCCGGCAACGGCACCTCGACGCCGGAGGAGCGCTTCAAGGCGTGGGAGGAGAAGAACGCGGCGATCCTGGGCCGCGCGCGGACGACCCTGGACGAGATCCAGGGCTCGGACACCTTCGACCTGGCGAACCTGTCCGTCGCCATGCGGACCATGCGGACGCTGCTGCGCACGCACAGCTGACGCGCGCCGAGCGCCGAGGGGCCCCGCCGGACGGCTTTCCGTCCGGCGGGGCCCCTCCGTCATGCGCCCGCGGCACGCTCCCGTACGGGGCCGACCGTGGCCCCCCACAGGCGGACGGCGGCGACGGCGGTGGCGGCCAGCAGCAGGCCGTTGCGCAGCACCATGACCGCCACGCCGAGCGGGGTGCCGGTGACGACGTCGGCGTAGAGGACGGGGTACGCGAGCGAGCTGAGCGCCGCCGCCGGGAGCAGCAGCACGGCCACCGGCCGCATCACCGTGCGGCGGGAGGTCAGGCAGACGGCCGCGAGGCCGAGCAGCCAGACCAGGTACTGGGGGCTGATCACCCGGCTCGTCACGGTGAGCAGCAGCACCGCGGCGAGCGCCGCGTCCAGCGGGGTGGCCTCCGTCCAGCGGGTGGCGCGCAGCCGCCAGAACACCAGCGCGAGGACGGCGGCGACCGTCAGCAGCAGGAAGAGGTGCCCGAGGGTGGAGACGTACGGGCCGACGTACTCGTAGGCCCCGTAGCGGACCTCCGCCGTACCTGGCCACAGGCCGGCCGCGCGGGCGACGGCCAGCGCGGTGCCGCCGACGGACTCGATCTGGATGCCGCGGGCGCCCTGCCGGTGCAGGAAGCCGAGCGAGTCGGAGAAGCACAGCGCGAGGACGGCGAGCAGGGCTCCGGCGGTGACGGCGGCGGCCGTCCACGCCTCGCGGGTGGTACGGCCCCGGGGCGTGCCGATCAGCGCGAGCGCCGGCCACACCTTCACCAGCGCGCCGAGCCCGGCGAGCGCCCCGCCGAGCCGGTGGCCGGCCGGGGAGCGGAGCTTCAGGAACAGCAGGGCGAGCACCGCGAGGGCGGTGGCCTGCACGTCGTAGCGGGCGAGCGGCACGTGGAGGAGGAGCGGCAGGGCGCAGACCCAGTACCAGGCGCCGTGGGTGAGCCGGGCGCGGTCGGCGACGGCGAGCCCGAGGGTGACGGCGGCGTCGGCGAGCAGCGTGAGGACGACGAACGCCTGGGTGTAGCCGAGCCAGGACGTCAGCAGGCCCGGTGCCATGACCACCAGGCCGGCGCCGGGCGGGTACTGCCAGGTGGGGTCGGCGGGCGGGAAGGTGCCGTCGGCGAAGAGGCCGTACCAGTGGCGGTAGAGCAGCTGGACCTCGTGGGCGACCCCGCCGACGCCGAGGCTGTCGTTCACGAGCAGCGCCAGCATGCCGGCGCGGGTGAGCAGCCAGACGACGGCGAGGGCGAGGACGGGGCCGCTGCCGACGGTGACGAAGGTGGCGGACGTGAAGGTGTCCGACTCGAAGGGCGAGCGGGTGAGGGAGGGCGGCGCGGGGGAGGCGGCGCGGGAGCGGGGGCGGTCTGGCGTCGTCACGCTCCGACCGTAGGTCGGCGGCCGGGGGTGTGCCCTGTCCGTTCGGCTGGATGGAGCCGGTTTCAGCCCCGCGTACGGGTGGCCTCCTCGTACGCCGCCACCACCTCGTCCGCCGGGCCGTCCCTCAGCAGTTCGCCGGCCTCCAGCCACAGCGCGCGGTCGCAGGTCTCGCGGATGGTCGTGGCCGCGTGGGCGACGAGGAAGACGGTGCCGGCGGCGGCCCGCAGTTCCTCGATGCGGCGGCGGCTGCGGCGCTGGAAGGCGGCGTCGCCGGTGGCCAGGGCCTCGTCGATGAGGAGCACGTCGTGGCCGCGGGTGGCCGCGGAGAGGGCGAAGCGGAGGCGGGCGCTCATGCCGGAGGAGTAGGTGCGCAGGGGGCGGGCGAGCGGGTCGTCGTCCTCGCGGCCGGGCTTCCGGAGCCCGGAGAAGTCGACGATCTCGTCGTACCGGGCGGTGATCTCCCGGCGGCTCATGCCGAGGGCGAGGCCGCCGAGGATGACGTTCCGCTCGCCGGAGAGGTCGTTCATGAGGGCCGCGTCGACGCCGAGGAGGGCGGGGCGGCCCCGGGTGTAGAGGGTGCCGCTCTCGACCGGCTGGAGGCCGGCGATGGCCTTCAGGAGGGTGGACTTCCCCGATCCGTTCGAACCGATCAGGCCGATCGTCTCGCCGCGCCGGGCGACGAAGCCGACGCCCTTCACGGCGTGCACCCGGCGGCGGGCGCCGGGGCCGGTGGGCACGGTGTAGGAGAGGTGGACGCGGTCGGCGATGACGGTGGGGTCGCCGGGGCGGGGTGTCCTGGGGCGGGGTGTCTTGGGGCGGGGTGTCTTGGGGCGGGGTGCGGATCCTGGCGGGGTGCCCGGTGCGGTGCCCGGTGCGCTGGGGGTGTCAGCCACGGCCGTACGTCTCCTCCGCCTGCCAGAACCACAGGAAGCCGCCGGTGAACGCGAGGACGGCCCAGCCGGCGGCGAGGGCCCACACGTGGGGCGGCAGGGAGTCCGCGGTGAAGCTGCCGACGAGGGCGAAGCGGACCAGGTCGATGTAGACGGCGGCCGGGTTGCACTGGAGGGCCAGGACCACCCAGCCGGGGAAGCGGCCACTGGACGCCAGGGAGCCGATCGACCACATCACGCCGGAGACGTACATCCAGGTGCGCAGCACGAACGGCATGAGCTGGCTGACGTCGGGGGTGCGGGCGGCGAGCCGGGCGAGGGCGAGCGAGACGCCGGCGCCGAACAGGGCCTGGAGCGCGATCGCCGGCACCGCGAGCAGCCAGCTCCAGGCGGGGAACTCGCCGCAGCAGAGCAGGATCGCGACGAGCGCGGCGAGCGACACCAGCAGCTGCTGGAGCTGTTGCAGCGCGAGGGAGAGCGGCAGGGCGGCGCGGGGGAAGTGGAGGGCGCGGACCAGGCCGAGGTTGCCGCTGACGGCGCGGGTGCCGGCGGTCAGCGTGTTGGCGGTGAACGTCCACACGAAGACGCCGGTGAGGAGGAAGGGGAGGTAGTCCGGGACGCCGTGCTGCGCGTTCATCAGGACGCCGAACATCAGGTAGTACACGGCCGCGTTGAGCAGCGGGGTCATGAGCTGCCAGAGCTGGCCGAGCCGGGCCTGGCTGTACTGGGCGGTCAGCCGGGCCGTCGCGAAGGCGGCGATGAAGTCGCGGCGGGCCCAGAGCTGCCGGACGTACGCGGGGAGGGGCGGGCGGGCGCCGCTGACGGAGAGGCCGTGGCGGCGGGCGAGCGCCGCCAGGTCCTCGTCGGCCGGGGGCTGCGGGGGCTTCTGGGGCTGCGGGGTGTCGGGGAGGGCGGTCGGCGGCGGGGGCAGTGTCAGGGTC
>JOFO01000080.1 GCA_000721275.1 Microtetraspora glauca
CCGACACCCCCCGCCCGGCCGCACCGATCCACCCGTACGCCCGCCGCCCCCACGTGACGGGCCCTTCACGGTGCCGTCACGGACGGATGGCAAGCTTGAAGGATGAACGATGCCGCTCCGGCGCCCACCCCCGCGCCCGCCCCCCGTTCCCGCGCCCGTGTCCGCGCCCCCGAGCTGATCGGCAAGGGCGGCTGGCTGAACACCGGTGGCGACGACCTCACCCTCGCCGACCTGCGCGGAAAGGTCGTGATTCTCGACTTCTGGACCTTCTGCTGCATCAACTGCCTGCACGTCCTGGACGAGCTGCGGGAGCTGGAGGAGAAGCACCGGGACACGCTGGTGATCGTCGGGGTGCACTCGCCGAAGTTCGTGCACGAGGCCGAGCACCAGGCCGTGGTGGACGCGGTGGAGCGGTACGAGGTGCACCACCCGGTGCTCGACGACCCGGAGCTCGCGACCTGGAAGCAGTACGCGGTGCGGGCGTGGCCGACGCTCGTGGTGATCGATCCCGAGGGGTACGTCGTCGCGCAGCACGCGGGCGAGGGACACGCCAACGCGATCCGGACGCTCGTCGAGGAGCTGGAGGCGGAGCACGAGGCGAAGGGGACGCTGCGGCGCGGGGACGGGCCGTACGTGCCGCCGGAGCCGGTCGCGACCGACCTGCGCTTCCCCGGGAAGGCCGTCGTCCTCCCGGGCGGGAACCTGCTGGTCTCCGACACCACCCGGCACCAGCTCGTGGAGCTGGCCGCCGACGGGGAGACCGTGGTGCGGCGGATCGGCGGCGAGGGCGTGTTCCGCGAGCCGCAGGGGCTGGCGCTGCTGCCGGACGGGACGGTCGTCGTCGCGGACACCGTGCACCACGCGCTCCAGCGGTTCGACCCGGCGACCGGCGCGGTGGAGCGGATCGCCGGCACCGGGAAGCAGTGGTGGCAGGGGTCGCCGACCTCCGGTCCCGCGCTCGGCGTGGACCTGTCCTCGCCGTGGGACGTCGCCTGGTGGCGGGGCAAGGTGTGGATCGCCATGGCCGGCGTGCACCAGCTCTGGACGTACGACCCCGAGGGCGGGACCGTCGAGGTCGCGGCGGGGACGACGAACGAGGGGCTCGTCGACGGGCCCGGCGCCGAGGCGTGGTTCGCGCAGCCGTCCGGGCTCGCCGCCACCGAGGACCGCCTCTGGATCGCCGACTCGGAGACCAGCGCGCTGCGGTACGTCGACACCGACGGGCACGTGCACACCGCCGTCGGCACCGGCCTCTTCGACTTCGGGCACCGGGACGGCGCCGCCGGTCAGGCGCTGCTCCAGCACCCGCTCGGCGTGACGGCCCTGCCCGACGGCTCGGTCGCGGTCTCCGACACGTACAACCACGCCCTGCGCCGCTACGACCCCGCCACCGGCGAGGTCACCACCCTCGCCACCGATCTGCGCGAACCCAGCGACGCGGTGCTGGTCGGCGACGACATCGTCGTCGTCGAGTCGGCGCGGCACCGCCTCACCCGGCTGCGGCTGCCGGAGGAGGCCGTGCAGGTCGAGTCGGTGGCGCACCGCACCCAGCGCGAGGCGACCGAGGTCGCCCCGGGCCGGCTCCGCCTCGACGTGGTCTTCCAGGCGCCGACGGGCCAGAAGCTGGACGAGCGGTACGGCCCCTCGACCCGCCTCCTGGTCTCCGCGACCCCGCCGGAGCTGCTGCTGTCCGGCGAGGGCACGGGCACGGACCTCTTCCGCGACCTGGAGCTGAACCCGGCCGTCACCGAAGGCGTCCTGCACGTCTCCGCGATGGCCGCGTCCTGCGACGACGACCCGGCCAACGAGTACCCGGCCTGCCACGTCCACCAGCAGGACTGGGGCGTCCCCGTCCGGCTCACGCAAGCCGGCGCGAGCCGCCTCCCGCTGATCCTGGCGGGCATGGACGCCTAGGCCCGGGCGCCCGCGCTCAGCCCTCCAGGAAGGCGACCAGGGCGTTGGCGAGGAGGTAGGGGTCCTCGGCGCCGCAGAGTTCGCGGGCGCTGTGCATGGAGAGGATCGCCACGCCGATGTCGACGGTGGTGATGCCGTGGCGGGCGGCCGTGATGGGGCCGATCGTGGTCCCGCAGGGCATGTCGTTGTTGGAGACGAACGACTGCCACGGCACGCCGGCCTTCTCGCAGGCGGCGGCGAAGATCGCGCGGCCGGTGCCGTCGGTGGCGTACCGCTGGTTGACGTTGACCTTGAGGATCGGGCCGCCGTTGACGCGCGGGTGGTGGGTCGGGTCGTGCCGCTCCGCGTAGTTCGGGTGGACGGCGTGGCCGGTGTCGGAGGAGAGGCAGACCGTGCCGGCGAAGGCGCGGGCCCGGTCCTCGTAGCCGCCGCCGCGGACGTACACGGAGCGCTCCAGGACGGTGCCGAGGAGCGGGCCCTGGGCGCCGGTGTCGGCCTCGGAGCCGTTCTCCTCGTGGTCGAAGGCGGCGAGGACCGGGATGTGCGGGAGGTTCTCGCGACCGGCGGTCTCGACGAGCGCGGCGACGCCGGCGTGGACGGAGAGGAGGTTGTCCATGCGGGGGCCGGCGACGAGGTCGCGGTCGCGGCCGAGGTAGGCGGGGGCGTCGACGGCGTGGACCATGAGGTCCCAGCCGGCCACGTCCTCGGCGTCGACGCCGGCCTCGCCGGCGACGAACTCGACGAGGTCGCCCTCGTGGACCTCTCCGGTGCCCCACACGGGCTGCATGTGCCGCTGGCGGTCGAGCTTCAGGCCGTCGTTGGCGGAGCGGTCGAGGTGGATGGCGAGCTGCGGGACGCGCAGCAGCGGCCGGTCGACGTTGACGAGCCGGTGGCTGCCGTCGCGGAGGGTGAGCCGGCCGGCGAGGCCGAGGTCGCGGTCGAGCCAGGTGTTGAGGAGGGTGCCGCCGTAGATCTCCACGGCGACCTGCCGCCAGCCCTGGGTGCCCATGTCGGGGCGGGGCTTGACGCGCAGGTTGGGGGAGTCGGTGTGGGCGCCGACGATCCGGTACGGGGTGTGCGGCTCGGCGCCCTCGGGCACGTACCAGGCGATGATCGCGCCGCCGCGGGTGACGAACTTCCCGCCGCTGGTCCCGTCCCACGCCGCGGTCTCCTCGACCCGGCGGAAGCCCGCCTTCTCCAGCCGCTCCGCGGCGTTCGCCACCGCGTGGTACGGCGACGGGGACGCCGAGAGGAAGGACATCAGGTCATCGGTGTGCCCGGGTCCGAACGGTGCGGACGCCGGACGGGAAGCTGCGCTGCTCATGCGACCCACCTTACGGGGGCGTTTTCGCGGGGCCGGGTGGGGTGAGCCGACCGTCGCCGTCCGGCTGCCGGGAAGGCGGAACGGCCCGCCCCCCTCCCCGGGGACGGGCCGTTCCTGTATGGACCGAGGTGTGTTCGTACGGGGTGGGGTACGGGTACCCCACCCCGCCGTACCGGAGTACTAGAACGCCGCCTCGTCCAGGTCCATCAGGCCGCCGTCGACGCCCTCGGCGACGAGGCGCTCGGTGGAGACGCCGGGCAGGACGTTCGCGGCGAAGAACTTCGCGGCGGCGATCTTGCCCTGGTAGAAGGCGACGTCCTTGCCGGTCGCGCCGGCCGCGAGCTTCTCGGCGGCGACGGCCGCGCCGCGCAGCAGCAGGTAGCCGACGACGACGTCGCCGGAGGCCATGAGCAGGCGGGTGGTGTTGAGGCCGACCTTGTAGATGTTCTTGACGTCCTCGCCGGTGGCGGTGAGGTCGGTGATCATCTTGCCGACGATCGCCTCCAGGTCGACGGCCGCCTTGGCGAGCGCGTCGCGGGCGCCGGCCAGCTCCTCGCCGCCGGTGCCGGTGGCGAGGAACTTCTTGATCTCCTCGGAGAGGGTGTTCAGGGAGGCGCCCTGGTCGCGGACGATCTTCCGGAAGAAGAAGTCCTGGCCCTGGATGGCGGTGGTGCCCTCGTAGAGGGTGTCGATCTTGGAGTCCCGGATGTACTGCTCGATCGGGTACTCCTGGAGGAAGCCGGAGCCGCCGAAGGTCTGGAGCGACTGCGCGAGCTGCTCGTAGCCCTTCTCGGAGCCGTAGCCCTTCACGATCGGCAGGAGCAGGTCGTTGAGGCCGTGGAGCGCCTTGGCGTCCTCGCCGGCGGCTTCCTTGAGCTGGATGGCGTCCTGCACGGAGGCCGTGTAGAGGACGAGGGAGCGCATGCCCTCGGCGTACGCCTTCTGCGTCATCAGGGAGCGGCGCACGTCGGGGTGGTGGGTGATGGTGACCTTGGGGGCCGCCTTGTCCATGAAGTTCGCCAGGTCGGTGCCCTGGACGCGCTCCTTGGCGTACTCCAGGGCGTTGAGGTAGCCCGTGGAGAGGGTGGAGATCGCCTTCGTGCCGACCATCATGCGGGCGAACTCGATGATGAGGAACATCTGGCGGATGCCGTCGTGCTTGTCGCCGATGAGCCAGCCCTTGGCGGGGTGCTTGTCGCCGAAGGTCATCTCGCACGTGTTGGAGGCCTTGAGGCCCATCTTGTGCTCGACGTTGGTGGCGTAGACGCCGTTGCGGGCGCCGAGCTCGCCGGTCTCCCAGTCGAACTCGTACTTGGGGACGAGGAAGAGGCTCAGGCCCTTGGTGCCGGGGCCGGCGCCCTCGGGGCGGGCGAGGACGTAGTGGAGGATGTTCTCCTCCATGTCGTGCTCACCGCTGGTGATGAAGCGCTTGACGCCCTCGATGTGCCAGGAGCCGTCCTCCTGCTGGATCGCCTTGGTGCGGCCGGCGCCGACGTCGGAGCCGGCGTCGGGCTCGGTGAGGACCATCGTGGAGCCCCAGCGGCGCTCGACGGCGATCTGCGCGGCCTTCTTCTGCTGCTCGTTGCCCTCGGTGTAGAGGATGCCGGCGAAGGCGGGGCCGGAGGAGTACATCCAGATGGCCGGGTTGGAGCCGAGGAGGAGTTCGGCGTAGGCCCAGATGAGGGAGCGCGGCGAGACGGTGCCGCCGATCTCCTCGGGGATGCCGAGGCGCCAGTACTCGGACTCCATGAAGGCGTTGTACGAGTTCTTGAAGGAGGCCGGGACCGGGGCCGTGTTGGTCTCCGGGTCGAAGACCGGCGGGTTGCGGTCGGCGTCCGCGAAGGACTCGGCCAGCTCGTTCTCGGCGAGGCGGCGGATCTCGTCGAGGATGCTCTTGGCGGTGTCGACGTCCATCTCCTCGAACGGACCCGTGCCGTACACCTTGTCGCGGCCGAGCACCTCGAAGAGGTTGAACTCGATGTCGCGGAGATTCGACTTGTAGTGCCCCATGGCGACGGCTCCGTAAAGATCGGGGAGGGTGTCCTCGTACGTACGCCACCCAGGTCCTACTCACGAGTAGCGCACTGTTCTCTCCGATGATGCTACCCACCGGTAATAAGAGCAACCCCTACCGGGCGATCTGTGACGCAGTAGGCTCAGGGCCCATGTACGGCTACGAGCAGAATCCGGGTGCGCAGCAGCAGTACGGGATGCCCGGGATGCAGGGCGGCGCACCGGGGATGCAGGGTGGCGCGCCCGGCATGCAGGGGGGAGTGCCCGGCGGTTACGGGCAGCAGCAGGCCCCGCTGTACCCGGAGCCCTCGCCGCCCTCGCTCGCCGACGCCGTACGGGCCTTCACCACCGGCACCCTCGCCGCCGAGGACTTCCAGCAGATCTTCGCGACGTCCAAGGTCTACTGCCCGCGCGGCGACAACCCCGGCTTCCTCGCCCTGCACAACACCCAGCAGCCGGTGATCCCGATGTTCACCTCGCTGAAGGAGCTGCGGCGGTACGCGGGCAAGGAGTCGAAGTACTTCGTGATCACCGGTGCCGAGGTGATCGACCTGCTCCCGACCGGCTACGGCTTCGTCCTCGACATGGAGGGCGACCACCGGATGGTCTTCGACGCGAAGGCCGTGGAGCAGATGGTCGACTACGCGATGCGGCGGATGTACGGCTGACCGATCCTGAGAGCAGGAGCAGAGGGCGCCCGGGAGGAATTCCTCCCGGGCGTTCCGCGTTCCGGGTGGCAGGAAGTTCAGCATTCAACTAAAGTGGTCGTACGAGGACAGGCCGAGCCGGCCACCGTGCCCTCAGGCCGTATCAAGGAGGTCCCGCCATGCCCGCCGTGACTGTCGAGAACCCGCTCACCCTGCCGCGCGTCGTCGCCGGCGCCGACGCCGTCCCGCGCCCCGTGCTCGCCGTCACCACGGCCCCCCAGGGCTTCGAGGGCGAGGGCTTCCCGGTCCGCCGGGCGTTCGCGGGCATCAACTACCAGTACCTCGACCCGTTCATCATGATGGACCAGATGGGCGAGGTGGAGTACGCGCCGGGCGAGCCCAAGGGCACCCCCTGGCACCCCCACCGCGGCTTCGAGACCGTCACCTACATCATCGACGGCACCTTCGACCACCAGGACTCCAACGGCGGCGGCGGCACCATCACCAACGGCGACACCCAGTGGATGACCGCCGGCGCCGGCCTCCTCCACATCGAGGCCCCGCCGGAGTCCCTCGTCGTCAGCGGTGGCCTCTTCCACGGCCTCCAGCTGTGGGTCAACCTCCCCGCCTCCGACAAGATGATGGCCCCCCGCTACCAGGACATCCGCGGCGGCCAGGTCCAGCTCCTCACCTCCCCCGACGGCGGCGCGCTGCTCCGCGTCATCGCCGGCGAGCTCGACGGGCACGAGGGCCCCGGCATCACCCACACCCCGATCACCATGATCCACGCCACCCTCCGCCCCGGCGCCGAGATCACCCTGCCCTGGCGCGAGGACTTCAACGGCCTCGCGTACGTCATGGCCGGCCGCGGCACCGTCGGCGCCGAGCACCGCCCGATCCACCTCGGCCAGACCGCCGTCTTCGGCAAGGGCGGCTCGCTGACCGTCCGCGCCGACGAGAAGCAGGACTCCCACACCCCGGACCTGGAGGTCGTCCTCCTCGGCGGACGCCCGATCCGCGAGCCCATGGCCCACTACGGCCCGTTCGTCATGAACACCCAGGCCGAACTGCGCCAGGCGTTCGAGGACTTCCAGGCCGGCCGCCTCGGCACCATCCCCGCCGTCCACGGCATGGGCGAATAAGAGAGATACGCACCGATGTGACGGGTCGTCGCCCGGACGGCCCGTCACGTCCCCGTTCCTCCGGGATCGGTGTGATCTTATGGGCGGGTGGAGACGAGTCGTACGCCCCTGCTTCCCGAGCCCGCCCGCAAGCTCGGCGCCTGGTGCGCCGTCCTGCTCCTCGTCGCGGGCGTGGCCGCCGTCTTCGTCTGGCTGTGCGTGGTCTTCAAGGCGGCCGTGACCCCGGTGCTGCTCGCCATCCTCGGGACGGCGCTGCTCGGACCGCTCTACCGGCGGCTGCTGCGGATGAAGGTCAGCGCCTCCCTCGCCGCCGCGATCACCGTCGCCGCCGTCCTCCTGGTCGTCGGCGGCGCCACGTACATCGTGGTCGCCGCGCTCCTGGAGACCGGCGACCAGATCCTCGCCTCGCTGCGGCGGGCCGCCGTCGACATCGCCGACCACTTCGGCGCCGCCGGCACCTCGCTGGAGGACCTGGCCGCGAACGCCAGGGAGCTGCTGGAGAAGTTCGGCGGCACCGCCGCCTCCGGGGTGATCTCCGGGCTCAGCGTCGTCGGGCAGATGCTCGCCACCGCCGTCCTCGCCCTGCTGCTGATCTTCTTCTTCCTCCGCGACTCCGACAAGGCCGTCGGCGCGCTGCGCGCCTTCGTCCCGTCCGGCACCTCCGACACCGCCGAGGCGATGGCCCGCCGCGCCTTCGAGGCCGTCGAGGGCTTCATGCGCGGCACCACGTTCGTCGCCTTCGTCGACGCCGTCCTCATCGGCGTCGGCCTGCTGGTCCTCCAGGTGCCCGGGGCGGTCGGGCTCGCCGCGCTCGTCTTCGTCACCGCCTACATCCCGTACCTGGGCGCCTTCCTCTCCGGCGCGGTCGCCGTCCTCGTCGCCCTCGCCGACCGCGGCTTCGTCATCGCCCTGTGGGTGCTCGGCGTCGTCCTCGCCGTCCAGGTCATCGAGGGCAACGTGCTCCAGCCGGTGGTCCAGAGCCGCACCGTCCAGATGCACCCCGCCGCCGTCATGCTCGCGATCACCGCGGGCGCGTCGGTCGCCGGCATCCTCGGCATGCTCCTCGCCGTCCCGCTCACCGCCGCCGCCACCGGCATCCTCGGCGAACTCCGCGCCCGCTACGGCTCCGGCACCGGCACGGCCACCGCCCCGGCCCCGGATCCGGAGGCGACCGCCTAGACCGCCGCCGGTCCCGGCTCGAAGGACTTCAGCATGGCCTCCAGGGCCGCCTGGTCCGGGCCGACGAACGGATCGGCGTCCGGCGCCGCCGCCAGCGTCCCCAGCATCCGGTCCGTCATCCGCACGGCCGGCGGCAGATGCGTGGACAGCACGATCTCCGGGTCCATCGCCCGCAGCGGCTCCAGGGTCGCCCGGTACTTCTCCGGGTCCACCACGTGCACCCACGGGCTGTCGATCGTCGCCCACAGCAGCTGCGTACCGCGCAGCTCCTCCGGCTTCAGGTCGCTCGCGTGCCCGCTTTCCGCGAGCTCCCGGCTCGGCATCGGCCCGCCGAAGCAGTCCGAGCTGAAGCAGATCCGGGTCCGGTCGTCGTAGAAGCCGACGGTCGCCGGATTGTCGAAGAGCGGCGGCCGGAAGGCGTGCAGCTCGCGGTCGCCGACGTCCAGGGACTGCCCCGGGTTGAGGAAGTACAGCCGGTCCATCGGCAGCGCCCGCGCGGTCGTCATGATGCCGGCCCCGATGAACGTGGTCACCACGCGCGCGTGGGGAGCGGCGTCCAGCAGGGCGAAGATGCCGCCCGTGTGGTCGCGGTCCGGATGGGTCAGCCAGATCCACCGCACGTCCGCGGGGTCGATCACCCCGGACAGCGTCCCGACGAAGTCGCGGTCCTCCAGCGACAGGCCGGTGTCCACGACGACGGGTTCGGCGGCGGTCAGCACATAGGCGTTGGCGGGGACGTGCCCGATCCCCGGCACTTCCAGGCTGTCGGCGAGGACGGTGGTGTCGCTCCCGACCTTGTGGGTGTCCATGACGCGCTCCGTGGTCCCCCCGGGCGGCCGTACGACACCAGTCTCCGCCCCTGGGGCACCCCCCGCGCGCCGGAAGGGCGGACGGGCCGGGAGGGCTGCCGCGGGCAGGGCCGCCCTACCCGCAGCAGCCCTCAGGCCCCGTCGGTTCGCGGAGTTCGAACCAGATCGTCTTGCCCTCGCCGCGCGGCTCGACGCCCCACGCGTCGGCCAGCATCTCCATCAGCACCAGCCCCCGGCCGCTGGACGCCATCTCGCCGGGCTGGCGCCGGTGGGGGAGCTCGTCGCTGGCGTCCGAGACCTCCACGCGCAGCCGGCGCGCCTTCTCGCCGCAGGCGACCTCCGCCGTCAGCAGCGCGTCGCCGTCCGTGTGGACGAGGACGTTGGTGACCATCTCCGACACCATCAGCACGGCCGAGTCCAGCTGCTCGGCGTCCGTCCAGTCGTGCAGCAGCTGCCGCACCTGCTCGCGCGCCTCCGCGATCCGCTCCGGCTCCGCCTGCGCGATCGTCATCAGCGTCCGGCGCGGCGTCTGCCGCACCGGCGTCGCCGGCCGCCGGGACAGCAGCAGCACCGCGATGTCGTCCTCGCGCCGGTCCGCCAGCGGCCCGGTGGTGTGGTGCGACCCGGGCCCGTGCACGGCCTCCACCAGCGTGTCGGCCAGCTCCTCCAGGTCGTCGCCCCGGTGCTCCTCCAGGATCCGCCGGACCCGTTCCCAGCCGCTGTCGAGGTCGTGCCCGCCGGTCTCCAGCAGGCCGTCGGTGCAGATCATCAGCGTCTCGCCCGGTTCGAGGGTGAGCCGCGTCGTGGGGTAGTCGGTGTCGGCGTCGATGCCGAGCGGCAGCCCGCCGGCCGTCGGCCTGAGCAGAACCGTTCCGTCGACCATGCGGACCGCCGGGTCAGGATGACCCGCCCGGGCGATGTCCACCGTCCCCGTCTCCAGGTCCACCTCCAGGTACAGGCAGGTCGCGAACCGCGGCCCGGCCCCCGGCCCGCCCGTCTCCGTCTCCGCCCCGTACCCGTCGTTCACCCCGTACAGGAACCGCGACGCCCGCGACAGCACCGCGTCCGGCCGGTGCCCCTCGGAGGCGTACGCCCGCAGCGCGATCCGCAGCTGCCCCATCAGCGCCGCCGCCCGCACGTCGTGCCCCTGCACGTCCCCGATGACCAGCGCGATCCGGCCCGCGCCGCCGCGCCGGCCGCCGGGCAGCCGGATCATGTCGTACCAGTCGCCGCCCACCTGGAGCCCGCCGCCGGTCGGCACGTACCGCGCCGCCACCTGGATCCCCGGGATCCCCGGACCCAGCACCGGCATCATCGTCCGCTGGAGCCCCAGCGACAGCTCCCGCTCCGACTCCGCCACCCCGGCCCGCGCCAGCGCCTGCGCCAGCATCCGCGCCACCGTCGTCAGCACCGACCGCTCGTCCGGCGTGAACGCCACCGGATGCTTGAACGCCGCCATCCAGGCGCCCATCGTCCGCCCCGCCACCACCAGCGGCACGAACGCCCACGACTGCCGCTCGAACTGCTCCGCCAGCGGCCAGGTCGTCGGGAAGCGGCGCCGGTACTCCTCCGGGGACGGCAGGTAGATCGCCCGCCCGGTCCGCACCACCTCCGCCGCCGGGTAGTCCGTCGCCAGCGACATCGACGTGAACGGGCCCTCGTCGCCGTCCCGCTGCCCGTGGTGCCCGATCACCGTCAGCCGCTCGCCCGACACCCCGAACACCGCGAGCCCGTCCGGCGAGAACCCCGGCATCGACAGCGACGCCGCCACCCGCAGCACCTCGGCCGTCGACCGCGCCTCCGCCAGCGCCCGCCCCGCGTCCAGCAGGAACGCCTCCCGCGACCGCCGCCAGTCGCCCGTGATCGGCGTGTGCGGCCCGGCCGTGCCCGGCTGCGGGTCGGCCACCTCCTGGAGCGTGCCGACCAGCTGGTAGTCGCCGCCCTCGACCAGCGGCTTCGACCGGCTGCGTACCGTACGGAGCACCCGGCCCCGCTCGTCCATGATCCGAAGCCGCGCCTCGGCGAGCGTCCCCTCGGCCACCGCCAGGCTGACCACGCCGTCGATCTCGTTCCAGTCGACCGGATGGAAGCGCGAGCGCACGGCCGCCTCGGTCAGCCGCGCCGGCTCCGCGGGCAGCCCGAGCAGCCGGGCGGCCTCGGCGTCGAGCGAGACGATCCCGGAAGCGTTGTCCCAGCGCCACAGGCCCGTGGCGATCGCGGCCAGGACGTCCTCGGTGCGCATTGCCCCACTTTATGAATATCGGACTGCGTGTCGCCACCGAGCGTATTCGAATCGCGATCTTGGGTGGGCCGGTAGGCTGGTGGGGCTTGGCTAGTGACTAGTCACGTCCCACCCCACCGATCCCGAAGACTGGATGAACGACGATGCATCGGTACAGGTCCCACACCTGCGGCGAGCTCCGCGCCTCTGACGTCGGCACCGACGTCCGGCTCAGCGGCTGGCTGCACAATCGGCGCGACCTGGGCGGCATCCTCTTCATCGATCTGCGCGACCACTACGGCATCACGCAGCTCGTCGCCCGCCCCGGCACCTCCGCCTACGAGGCCCTCGACAAGCTGACGAAGGAGTCCGTCGTCCGCGTCGACGGCAAGGTCGTCTCGCGCGGCGCGGAGAACGTCAACCCCGAGCTGCCCACCGGCGAGGTCGAGGTCGAGGTCGGCGAGGTCGAGGTCCTCGGCGCCGCCAAGCAGATCCCCTTCACCATCAACGCCGACGACGGCGTCAACGAGGAGCGGCGCCTGGAGTACCGCTTCCTCGACCTGCGCCGCGAGCGCATGCACCGCAACATCATGCTGCGCTCCGCCGTCATCGCCGCCATCCGCTCCAAGATGACGGCCCTCGGCTTCAACGAGATGGCGACCCCGATCCTCACCGCGACCTCCCCCGAGGGCGCCCGTGACTTCGTCGTCCCGTCCCGTCTCAACCCGGGCAAGTTCTACGCGCTCCCGCAGGCCCCGCAGCAGTTCAAGCAGCTGTTCATGATCTCGGGCTTCGACCGCTACTTCCAGATCGCGCCCTGCTTCCGCGACGAGGACGCCCGCGCCGACCGCTCGCCCGGCGAGTTCTACCAGCTCGACGTCGAGATGAGCTTCGTCGAGCAGGAGGACGTCTTCCAGCCGATCGAGAAGCTCATGACCGAGCTCTTCCAGGAGTTCGGCGGCGGCCGCGAGGTCTCCTCCCCCTTCCCGCGGATCCCGTTCCGCGAGTCGATGCTCAAGTACGGCAACGACAAGCCCGACCTGCGCACCTCCCTCGAACTCGTCGACATCACCGACGTCTTCGAGAACTCCGAGTTCAAGGCGTTCGCCGGCAAGCACGTCCGCGCGCTCGCCGTCCCGGACACCGGCGACCAGCCGCGCAAGTTCTTCGACGGCCTCGGGGACTTCGCCGTCTCCCTCGGCGCGAAGGGCCTGGCCTGGGTCCGCGTCGGCGAGGAGAACGCCCTCACCGGCCCGATCGCCAAGTTCCTCACCGAGGAGAACGTCAAGGTCCTCACCGAGCGCCTGGGCCTCAAGCCCGGCCACGCCGTCTTCTTCGGCGCCGGCGAGTTCGACGAGGTCTCCAAGATCATGGGCCCGGTCCGGGTCGAGGCCGCCAAGCGTGCCGGCCAGTTCGAGGAGAACGTCTTCCGCTTCGCGTGGATCGTCGACTTCCCGATGTACGAGAAGGACGAGGAGACCGGCAAGATCGACTTCTCGCACAACCCCTTCTCCATGCCGCAGGGCGGCCTGGAGGCCCTGGAGACGAAGGACCCGCTGGACGTCCTCGGCTGGCAGTACGACATCGTCTGCAACGGCATCGAGCTGTCCTCCGGCGCCATCCGGAACCACGAGCCCGACATCATGTTCAAGGCCTTCGAGATCGCCGGCTACAGCCGCGAGACCGTCGAGACCGAGTTCGCCGGCATGCTCCGCGCCTTCCAGTACGGCGCCCCGCCGCACGGCGGCATCGCCCCCGGCGTCGACCGCATCGTCATGCTGCTGGCCGACGAGCCCAACATCCGCGAGACCATCGCGTTCCCGCTCAACGGCAACGCGCAGGACCTCATGATGGGCGCCCCGACCGAGCTCGACGAGTCCCGCCTGCGCGAGCTGAACATCCAGCTCCGCAAGCCGGTCGAGAAGAAGCCCACCGACGACCGCCCGGTCACGGACGCGGTCCACCCGGACGCGTCCCGGTAAGCAGCCGTCGAAGGGCCCGGAATCCGCCGCTCGCGGATCCCGGGCCCTTGTCGTCTGCCGGTCTTGTCGTCTGCCGGTACGAACCCCGCGGCGCGGCCGGCCTCGGCGGGACCGAGGCCCCGGGCGCCGGCGTCTCAGCCGTCGGCGGGCAGGATCCGGAACGCGGGCAGGCCCCGGGTGAGCGGCTCGATCGCCCGGTAGTCCCGCTGATCGAGCGTGAAGATCCGGTCGGTTCGGTACCGGTCCGCGAGCACGACGCCCACGGCGTCCGCCAGATCCAGGCGGAGCCCCTCGTACTTCGCCCTCACGGCGTGGGCGGACATCAGGTCCGCCAGGCGCAGCTCCGCGAGCTTGTACTGGCCCGCCTCGATCCTCGCGTTGAGTGCCTCCATGATCTGCATGGCGGCGGGGAACCCGAGATCGCGGTGCACCAGGTGGTCCAGTTCGGTGATCACGAGCGGCGAGATCGCGAACACCTCACGGTCCAGGAGCGCCGCGGCGGCGGCGTGCTCCGGTTGTGCGGCGTCGAAGGCCGCGTAGAGGGCGGACGTGTCCGCGATGATGATCAACGCCGGGCGTTCCGCTCTTTGATGTGCTCGTACACCGCGTCGTCCATACCGGCCGCGGTCCGCGGACGCCCGCTGTCGAAGACAGGAAGCGCTCCGGTGCCCTTCTGCGCCCTGGGCGAGGAGTCCAGGAGCAGGGCGATGGCCCGTCGAATGAGCTCCGCCTTGCTGACGCCGGTGGCCGCGGCCTCCGCGTCGAGGCGCAGCTCCAGCGCCTCAGGGAGATACACCGTCGTCTTTATCATGCCCTATAGGGTACCACCCGTGCCCGATTCGTCCCCTGTGCGTGGAGACGGCGCCACCCACCGCACCTCCCCGTCGTGCACCTCATCGGTCGGTACGAGCCCGGCGGCGCGGGCGACGGCGGCGGAGGCGGCGTGCTCGGGATGAACGTGCGCGACGACGGTACGGCCCCGGTCCCGCAGCCACCCGACGAGCGCGCGGGCGGCCTCGGAGGCGTACCCGCGCCCCTGCCAGGCGGTCCCGACGACCCAGGCGACCTCGGCGCGGTCACCGGCGACGGTCGCCTGCACGGTCCCCACGAGCCGCCCGCCGTTCCGCTCCCGGACCACCCAGTTGCACCAGCTGGTGCCCGGCTCCGGCGCCCCGGCCGCCCACCGCGCGTACCGAGCACGCAACTCCTCCAGCCCCTCCGGCGCACCCCCGATGAACCGGTGCAGCGCCGGATCTCCCAGCACCCCCACCATCTCCTCGGCGTGCCCGACCTCCAGCGGCACGAGCTCCAGCCGCTCCCCGGCCGGGATCACCTCGACGACGACGTCCTGCCGCACCTTCTCGACTCCTCTTGCGCGAGTACTCCAGCTCAAGACCTCGATGGCTCCCGCCAGGGACGCGGTGGCGCGGCTCAGTCAACACTGTTGCTGTAGGCGGAAATCCGGGAAATGTAGGCCATTTCAGCGGTGGCGTGCAACTGGACCGGGACGGAGTCGATCCCCAGCGTGATTCCGTCCTGCGCTCGCAGGGAGATCGACACCACCGGGTTCGAAGCGAAACCGCTGAGCGAGACGCTTCGCAGGCCGGAGAGGCCCAAGGTGACCTGAACTGTATTGAAGCCCTGCACGCTCCACTTCTTCGGAGGCCGTTCCGGAAAGGACGGCATGTCGAACCTGAGGTTCAGTGCCGGACCGTCGCGAAGGATTTCGACCTCGTGAAGTGACACGTTTTCGAGGTCAGGGATGTGTCCTCCATAAATGCTCTCGAATCCTGCGGAGTCGGCGAGAAGGGAGATCCATGTCATCCGCGTATCCTGTCAGTAGTCATAGCACGAGCCGGCGGTCACCCCTTGCCCTGCTTCCGTAGGGTTCGCAGTATCGCGTCGAGGTCCTCAAGGGCCCGGACGCAGAATTCCTGGTCCCGCATCAACTGGTCCACGCGCTCGTCGAACTCCGGCGAGTCCGCACGCTCACCAGAATCTCCTAGGAGCTGTGACGGGGCGAGGAGCCAGTTCCTCCTCGACGTGTCGATACGCCATTCGTATCGCGTGGGGGTTGCTTTTCTTGCGTCTTCGATGGTGCGCAGTTTCTCTTCGTCGGGCTCGGCGAACCTCCAGCCGAGGAAGGGAACCTGCTGGTACCCGTAGAGTGGGTGCCGGCCTCCGCTCAGTCGGATCCACCGCAACTCTCCGAACCGACTCAGCGCCTCGCGGGCCAGATCAAAACGCTCCGACAATTCCTCGGCTGCCTTCCTGAACGCACCATGAATCGGCCGTCATCCACCGCACCTCCCCGTCGTGCGTCTCGTCCGTGGGTACGAGCCCGGTGGTACGAGCTCCAGCCGCTCCCCGGCCGGGATCACTTCGAGGACGACGTCCTGCGGCACCTTCTCGACTCTCTTCGGCTTACCCGTCACGGCTGCCGGTCGACGATCCGGCTTCTTCCTCACCGCGTCACACTCCGCTGGGCCGGACCGCCTGAACGGCCCCCAGCCGGCGGAACTCGTGCGTCGCGAGGGGGAACAGAGTGGAAAGGATGCCCGACCTCAGTTCTCCGTCGAGGCAAGATGCGAGGAACTGGGTGCACGTGATGGGGAAATGCTCCCAGCGTTCGCCCCGGGCCTCGTTCACCATGACCGTCCATCGGTCCGGATCGACGTCCGGACGGACGAGCCAGTAGAGGCACTCTCCGTTGTCCGTGGTGGCCCAGGGCAGGACTCGGGCCCCGTCGGCCTCAAGTTCCGCGGGCTTCTTCTCGACCTCCCACAGGTATTCGAGGTCCTCTGCCTGGTTCCTCGCCCATGTGATGAGGTCATAGCGCCTGTTGGGGCATTCCGGCTCCAGGACGTAGAGATAGTTGTCCCACTTGCTCCCGCCGTAGATACCGATGAACTCCTTGTAGTCGGAGGGGAGTTCGGACCCCAAGTTGGCCTCGAACGCATTCCAGTCCTTCGTTCGAGACCCCTCGGGCGCCGGGGATATTTCGAGCAGTCGAGAAATTCCACTTGTCATGCGTGAGTCCCTTTCTCGGGTGCCGTGAGTCCAAACTGCAGAGGAATCCCATGGGGCTGACAGCCGTCGCGGCGTGGTCCCGCAGGCGTCCCGTCACCCTGTCCGCTCCCTCGCCTGGCACGTGGTCGACTCCCTTGGTGCAGGTGGTGAACGGTTCTCAAGGAGAGGTGGCGGCGAGGTAGGTCCGGGCGCGGGTGAGCCTCGCTTCCTCGGCCCGGAAGGCGAGGTGTTCCGTCGGACTCTCGACCGTCACCGTGATGCCCCCGGGCCCGGGCGCGCGGAGGATCCGCACGGTGCGCCGCGCGCTGCCTCCCCAGCCGGAGACGCGCAGGCCGGCGACGGAGGTGAAGGTGAGGAAGAACTCGAAGGCGTTGCCGCCGTCTCCGTTTCCCCAGTGCTCCAGGACGGCGGGCGGCGCGGGGCACAGGTCGAACCCGAGCGTGACGCTGACCTCCCTCTCGTCGACGAGGCAGTGGAAGAGCTCGCACGCGTCGAGTGCGGGGAGCGCCGCCGGCGGCTCCCACGCTTCCTCGGCACCGGCCACCGGGCCGATCCGTTCAGAGCCGTTCATAGAAGGTCTTCTCGCTGAGGTCGGGCAAGGTGACGAACCTACGGGAGTCGACTTTGCCGAGGAACCCCCGGGGCCCGCCGTCGCCCCCGTCCGGGCCGGCCGCGAAGGCGCTCAGATGACCGGCGACGACGGAGTCGGACGCCTCGAAGGACAGCCGGAGCGAGGCGGACTCGGCGGTCACCAGCACCCTGCGCCTCCCCGCTTCCTCGACGCGGAGGACGGTCGTGGCGGGCGGGTGCCACCCTCGCATCTCCAGACGCTCGACCGCGAGGAACTGGAGGTGGCACTGCAGGCGGTCGAACCCCGCCTCCCGCCACGCGGGCAGGGGATGGGCCGGATACGAGGGCAGGTCCACCCGCAGCGTGAGCGCGGGGCCGTAGTGGTTCAGGTGCACGGACCGTACGACGAGCGGCCCGGCGGGCGGCAGCCCTCCGTAGAGGGCGTACAGCTCCGCCTGGTTCACCAGCAGGTCGACCCAGTCCGGAGACACGGCCTCGGCTCCCCTCATCGCAGCCGCTGGACGACGATCCAGTAGTCGTCCTCCTCTTCGCTCACCGCGCAGACCACCCGCCCGTCCCTCGACATGGCCAGTAAGTCCAGCCCCTCCTCAGGCCGCACGAGCCGCGGAGCGAGTACGGCGCCGGGCGCCCACCCCACCACGGTTCCGTTCGCCACGCTCTTCAGCGCCTCCAGCACGGAGGGAACGCCGCCGGGCGCGTCCTCCTCCGGGACCACGAGCCCCGTCGCGGCCGACGAAAGTGCACGCCATCTCATCGTGCAACCTTACGAGTCCGAACGGCGGCCGTCCCGGGAGAAGCCCCCATGTCGCTCCTCCGGCCGGACGCATCACTACCTCCCGGGCCGTCATGTGAGCAGTGCTCCTCAGTGGCGGGTGTCGTGGGTGGTGGAGTGGGAGGTGTTCGTGCTGCCGCAGCGGGGGCAGGGGGTGCCGTCCGGCGATCTGAAGGCGGCGTCGCAGGCGTGGCAGTACTGGAGGGGTGCGGGTGGGGGTGGGGGGAGCTGGGTGCCCAGTGGGGGTGCCGGGGGGAGGTGGGCGGTGAGGCGGTGGGCCAGGAGGGCGGCGGGGCGGTGGAGAGGGGCGGTGGGCAGGCCGGTCGTCAGGGCGTGGCGGACGGTCTCGGGTGAGGCGCCGCGTTCGAGCCAGGCGGCGACGCCGGGGGTGAGGTGTGCGGCGTCGGTCTCGGAGCAGTGGAGGCGTGGGTCGGCGGTCCGTAGGTCGAGGAGGACCTGGAGGGCGGAGCGGAGGAGCTGTCTCTTATACACATCTGACGCTGCCGACGAAGAGGATAGTGTAGATCTCGG
>JOFO01000081.1 GCA_000721275.1 Microtetraspora glauca
GGGCGGGGGCGGGCGGGCCGGTGGCCGGCTCGGTGGCCCGGGCGGCGCGCAGGGTGGTGGCGACGGCCGCCGCGACCGCCCGGGTGGCGGCCCGGCGCAGAACGCGCGCCGAGGTGCGCCGGGGGGCGCGGAGCTCGACGTGGCCGCCCAGGTAGGCGCGGCCGGCCTCCGTCAGGGCGCGCTGCGCGGTGCGCCGGGCGGTGCCGTCGAGTCCGTACGGGAGGGGGGCGCGGCTCCCGGCGGCGGTGACGGTGATGCCGGGGACCTCCCGTACGGAGAAGCGGGCGCGGACGGCGGCGGCGCGCGGACGGCGGCGGCGGCCGTTCACGCGGGACAGCCCGGTCCGTCGGCCGGGGCCTGGGCGGGGGTGGGGGTGGGGGCGTGCGTCGGAGCCTGGTGCGCGAGGTCCGGCGCGGGGCCGGCGTACGGGTCAGGGGCGGCGTACGACTCCGGGAACGGGGGCGGGGACCAGAGGTCGTCCGGGGTGAGGGCGGCGGGGGTGTACTTGCCGAGGGCGCTGACGAGGAGGCGGAGTTCGAGGGCGAGCGCGCCGGCCAGGCGCTCCAGGCCGTGTTCGGGGTCCTCGTCGACGGCGACGAGGGCGGCGCGGCCGAGGCCGACGGCGCCGGCGCCGAGCGCGAGCGCGCGGACGGCGCGGCCTCCCTCCCAGACGCCGCCGGTGGCGAGCAGGCAGCCGGTGGGGGTGCCGATCCGGCGCAGGGCCTCCGCGAGCGGCAGGCCGACGTGGTCGAGGAAGACGCCCGGCGCCCAGCCGGTGCCGCCTTCCGCGCCGTCGACGGTGACGGCGTCGGCGCCGGCCGCCCAGGCGGTGCGGGCCGCGTGGCCGATGTCGCGGCCGGGGTGGAACTTCACCCAGGTGCGGGCCTTGGGGAAGTTGTTGCGCATGAAGCGGAGCTGCTGGCGGAGGATCTCCTCGGTGAACGTGCCCGGGGTGGCGCAGCGCAGGCTGCGCGGCGCGTCCGGTCCGAAGACCTCGCGGACGGTGAAGCGGCGGGCCAGCTGCTCGGCCTCGGCCCGGTCGACGACGGTCATGCCGCCGAGGCCCGGCTTGGCGCCCTGGCCGGTCTTCAGCTCGAAGGCGAGGCGGCCCGTCTCCAGGAGGGGGCGGAAGGCGGGGTCGCTGTAGAGGAGGTTCCACACCTCGGAGTCGGCGTCCTCGGTGGACTGCTGGACGACGACGCCGCCCACGCCGTCGGGGGCGGCCTCCAGGTACGCCTCGGCGCGGGCGAGGAGGGCGGAGCGGGTGGCGTCGCCTCCGCCCGCGCCGCCGCGCCGGTAGCCGTGCACCGGAACCATGTTCTCCCCGATGACCATGGGGATGCCGAGGCGTGCGGCCTGGCGGCTCGCGTGGACCGCGAGGTCGCCGCTGCCGGCCCGGGTGGAGCCGAAGGCGGAGAGGTAGAGCGGCAGGCGGGCGGTGAACCCGCCGACGCGGGTGGTGAGGTCGACGTCGTCGAACTCCGGCTCCCGCGCGAGGTCGATGAGCTTCTCCAGCCGCTCGGGCATGAAGACCGGCGGCACGATCCGCATCCGGTCGAGCGCGTCGCCGCCGGCCGCGGCCGTCGGGCCGAAGAGGCGGCTGCCGTACGCCGTAGGGTCGGGGAAGACGGCGGCGGTGCCGAGCCGGGCGCGGGCGCGTACCCGTTCCTCGGGGAAGCCGGGGGCGGTGAGGGCGGGAGCGGTGGGCGGGGCCGGGTGCGTGGTCACGGGGCCACCACCCCGGGGAGCTTCGGGTAGGCGCTGACCTGCCAGAGGGCGTCCAGGCCGGTGAGGAAGCGGACGAGCCGCTGGAGGCCCATGCCGAAGCCGGCGCTGGACGGGATGCCCTCGCGGGCCTCCTTCAGGTACCAGGCGTACTTGGCGGGGTTCTCGCCGCTCTCCCGCATCCGGGTGACGAGGGTGGCGTAGTCGGCCTCGCGCTCGCTGCCGGAGACGAGCTCGCCGTAACCGTGCGGGGCGATGAGGTCGAAGTTGCGGAGCACGCCGGGGCGTTCGGGGTCCTCGCGGTCGTAGAAGCCGCGGGATCCCTTGGGGTAGTCGTCGACGAAGAACGGCCGGTCGCTCTCCAGGGAGAGGATCCGCTCGCCGGTCCAGTCGATCTCGCCGTCGGGGTTCTGCGGGTGGCCGAGCGAGAGCAGCCGGGCGACGGCCTCCTCGTGGGTGCGGACGTCGTACTTGCCGGCGCGGACGTCGGCGAAGTCGGCCTCCTCGCGGCCGAGTCCGGTGAGGAGGTCGGGGACGGCGGTCCAGACGTGCTCGGTGACGTGGGTGAGGAGGCCGGCGGCGATCGCCTGGGCGTCCTCGCGGCTCGCGTCGGCGATCTCGACGTCGATCTGGTGGAACTCGACCAGGTGGCGGCCGGTGGTGGCGGTCTCCTCGGGCTCCACCCGGACGTTGGGGGCGATGTAGAAGAGCCGGGGGAAGCCCCGCAGGGACGCCTGCTTGTAGAGGATAGCGCTGGTCATGAGCTTGTACGGGTGCCCGTAGTAGTCGACGTCGAGGGCCTTGGCGCCGCGCCCGCCGGGGTCGGTGACGGGACCGACGAGCGGCGGGAGGAGTTCGGTGAAGCCCTCGCCGCGCAGGTAGTCGCGGGCGGCCTGGAGGGCTTCCTGCTGGACGAGCATGGCGGTGCGCAGCCGGGGCGAGCGCAGGTGCTCGCCGAGCGGCGGCGGGGTGCCCGGCGCGGTCGCGTCGGCGGGGGCGGCGGTCAGGTCCATGGCGGGGCTCCTGTTGCGTGCGTGCGTACGTGCGGGCGGGTGGCGGGAGGCGGGTGCGGCCTGGGCTTGGCCGTACGGTGCGGCCGGGGCGGCCTGATGGCGGGTCAGACGGTGAGCGGCGCGGCGGACGGGTGCGCGCGGCCGGCGGGGTCGTCGGGTGGACCGGCGGCGGGGTCGCGCCGGCCGTCGTAGCGGGCGGCCACGTGCCGCAGGGCGGTGAGCAGGCCGTCGGCGGTCAGCGGGGCGGCGTCGGCGGCGGCGTCGGGCCGCAGGGGCATGGCGCCCGTGCGGGCCCAGCGGAGGCGGCCGGACGGGTCGATGAAGCCGAGGGAGCGGCCGGGGTTGTCGGGGTGCAGGCAGAAGGGGACGTCGAGGAGGCCGCGGGCGAAGGCGTCGGGCAGCGCCCGGGCGAGGTCGGGGTGGAGGTCCAGGACGGCTTCCACGAGGGCGCGGGCCTCCAGGTAGACCTCGCTGTCGGCGGCGCCGTCGGGGCCGGGGGCCTCTTCGAGGGCGGCGGCCGCGGCGGCGGTCTCCAGGGCGCGGACGTTCTCGTCGACGGTCGGGATGCGGTGGGCCTCGGCGGCGGTCTTGACGATGAGCCGGCCGGCCCCGGCGCGGACCGCGAGCCGCGCGGAGTCCTCCAGCAGGCGGAGCGCGCCGCGCTCGGTGCGCGGGTAGACGCCCATGTACGTGTAGAGGACCACGTGGCGTTCGACGTCGGCGGGGAGGAATTCGGCGGCGAGCCGGCCCAGGGCGCGCAGGGCCTCCTCGTCCTGGCCGGGGTGCGTCTGCTGGGCGTAGCTGAGGGAGACGCTGCGGAGCCCGTACCGGACGAAGAAGAGGCATTCGAGGAGGCTGGTGGCGACGAGCAGGCCGGGCGGGCAGAGCTGGCCGAGAAGGCAGCCGCCGAAGCTCTCCAAATGCGGGGTGGAGCCGGGCCGGGCGCCTTCGGCGAGCAGGGCGCAGGCGCGGGCCCAGGCGGCGACCGCGTCGCGGAGCGGGGTACGGCCGTAGGGCAGGCAGTAGGAGACGGGGCCGCCCTCGGTGGCGTCGAGTCCGGCCGCCAGCAGGGCGCGGACGATGGGCTCGGGGCGGGCTGAGCCGTGCCGGACCTGGACGGGGAAGGCGGCGCCGTGCAGTCCGTCGAGGACGGCGCGGGTGGTGGCCGGCGGGTGGGCGGCGATCGGGTAGCCGTTGAGGCGGGTGCCGTCGGCGACGGCGGCGCGGGCGCCGGCCAGGTCGCCGACGCGGGTGTAGCTGTCGACGGTGAGGGTGCCGGCGGTGTGCGCGGTGGCGGCTCGGGTGCGGGCGAGGCCGTCGCGCATCGCGCGGGGGTCGCCGAAGCCCATGCGGGGCTGGACGACGAGCCGGCCGGCGGCGGCCGAGGCCGTGACGAAGGCCCCGAAGGAGGAGGCCGGCCCGGCGGGGTGCGCGGTCACGCGGGGACCTCCGTACGGGCTCTGGCGGCGAGGAAGCAGCGCAGGGCCGCGAGGTCGTCGCCGAGGACGGCGTCGCAGCCGGCGTCGAGGAGCTGGGCGACGTCGTCGTCCTGGCGGTGGCCGGCGACGCCGAGCTTGCCGCCGAGGACGACGGGCAGGGCCGCGAGGGCGGGTTCGGCGCGCAGCCGGCGGACGGCGGCGAGGCCGTCGCGGTAGCCGTGGCCGTTGACGCTGCTGAGCACCACCGCGTCCGGCGCGTGCCGCCGGCAGGCGTCCGCGAGGAGTTCGGCGTCCACGCAGGGGCCGAGCCCGACGACCTCGTGCCCGAGCTCCTCCAGGAAGAGCCGGAGGTACACCAGATTCCACGTATGGGAGTCCGAGGCGGTCCCGCTCAAGAGAATCTTCATGTCTGAAGAATAATTTCCGGAGGGTTCCGGAAGGGGAAGTGGGAGCGGCAGCAACGACCGGCACTTTCCCATTTCGAGGGAATTCCGGGAGGGGTACGGAAAAGGCGCCGCGCCCCGCTGGGAATGCGGGGCGCGGCGCCTTTCGCGGGAAGTCCGCGGGAGGGTCAGGCGTACTGGGCGACGAGGCTCCGGGGGCGGATGTCGGTCCAGTGGGCGGTGATGTACTCCAGGGCTTCTCCCCGGTCGCCGGGGCCCCAGACGCTGGTCCAGCCGGCCGGGACGGCGGCGAAGGCCGGCCACAGGGCGTGCTGTCCCTCGTCGTTGACGACGACGTGGAAGGGGTTCTCGGCGTTGTCGAAGGGGTTGACGGAATCGCTCATGACTGGTTCCTCGATTCTTTCTTCTGGAGGGCGGAGAGCTTCTCCGCGACGATGTTCCCGATGTGTGCGAGTGGTTCCGGTTCGGCGAGGTGGAGATGGCCGTGGTCGAGCGTGTGGTTCTCCACGATTCCTTCGGTGAAGGGAATCCAGGTGGCGGCGAGGGCGCCTTCGGGCTCCCCCGGCCTGCGGGCGGTGAAGAACAGGAGGTCGGTGTCGGCGCGGCCGGGGACGTGCCGGGCCATCAGCTCGGCGTGGGTCTCGGAGGCGCGGAGCACGGCGCGGAGTTCGGCGGTGGAGAACCCGGCGAGGACGGGGTCCTCGCGGCGGATCCGGTCCATCGCCTCGGCCGGGTCGCCGGCGGGCCGGGCCGCGGTCTCCTCGGGCGGCAGTACGGACACGCTGCCCGGGCCGGTCTGGTGGACGTCCATGAGGGCGAGCAGTTCGACGCTCTCGCCGGCCTCTCGCAGCCGGACGGCCATCGTGTGGGCGACGAGGCCGCCGAAGGACCAGCCGAGGAGCCGGTAGGGCCCCCAGGGCTGGACGCCGCGGATCCGCTCCAGGTAGGCGTCGGCCATCTCCTCGACGCTGCCGGGGCGGTGGCCGGGGTCGCTGAGCGCGCGGGCCTGGAGGGCGTACAGCGGCTGCTCGGGGCCGAGGTGTCGGGCGAGGCCGGCGTACGCCCAGCCGACGCCGGTCCCGGGGTGGACGCAGAAGAGGGGGCGGCGGGACCCGGCGGGGCTGAGGGGCAGGAGCACGCCGAGGGCGGAGGCCGTCGCGCCGGTCTCCGGGCCGTCCTCGCCGAGGAGGCCGGCCGGGGTGGGGGCGCGGAAGAGGTCGCGGACGGTGCGCTCGACGCCGAGGACGCCGCGCATCCGGTTGACGAGGCGGACGCCGAGGAGCGAATGCCCGCCGAGGGCGAAGAAGTTGTCGTCGACGGTGACGCGGGGAACGTCGAGGATCTCCGCGAAGAGCGCGCAGAGGACTTCCTCGCGGGCGTTGCGGGGCGCGCGTCCGCCCGGGGTCGCGGCGGGCCGGCCGGGGGCGGGGAGCGCGGCCCGGTCGGGCTTGCCGTTGACGGTGAGCGGCAGGGCGTCGAGGACGACGACGGCGCCGGGGACGAGGTGTTCGGGCAGCAACCGGCGGGCCTCGGCGAGGAGTTCGGCCTCGGTGACGGCGTCGCCGGCGCGCGGGACGGCGTAGGCGACGAGGCGCTTGTCGCCGGGGCGGTCCTCGCGGACGACGGCGAGGGCCTGGCCGACGGCGGGGTGGGCGGCGAGGACCCGTTCGACCTCGCCGGGTTCGACGCGGACGCCGCGGAGCTTGATCTGCCCGTCGGCCCGGCCGAGGAAGCGGAGTTCGCCGTCCGGGGTCCACAGGACGCGGTCGCCGGTGCGGTACATGCGGCTGCCGTCGGCCTCGAACGGGTCGGGCACGAAGCGTTCGGCGGTGAGGCCGGGGCGGCCGGTGTAGCCGCGGGCGACGTGGCCGCCGGCGATGTACAGCTCGCCGGGGACGCCGGGCGGGACGGGGCGCAGCGCGTGGTCGAGGACGTGGCTGCGGGTGTTGTCCATGGGCCGGCCGAGGTGGAGGCCGGCGCCGGTCAGGGTGCGCTGCCCGGTGGTGAACCACTGGTTGTGCGAGGCGAAGGTGGTCTCGGTGGGGCCGTAGGAGTGCACGAGGACGGTGTCGGGGCAGTGGGTGAGGACCCGCTGGACGGCGGCGGGCGAGGCGACGTCGCCGCCGGTCCACACCTCGCGCAGCAGACGGAGGGTGTCGAGTCCTTCGTCGGCCATGACGTGGAAGAGGCCGACGGTGAAGTAGGCCGTGGTGACGCCGTGCGCGCGGACGGTCCGGTCGGTCTCGGCGAGGTCGGTGCCGTCGCCGCGCATGAGGACGAGGGTGCCGCCGGACAGGAGCGGGGCCCACAGTTCGAAGGCGGAGGCGTCGAAGCCGGTCGCGGAGTGGACGAGCATCCGGCGGCCGGGGCCGAGGGAGACGTCGCGGTCGGCGGCGAGTTCGACGAGGTTGCGGTGGGTGACGCCGACGCCCTTGGGCCGTCCGGTGGAGCCGGAGGTGAACATGACGTAGGCGAGGTCGTCCTCGGAGGCGTCGCCGGCGGTGCCCGGGGCGAGGGGGCCGGTCCCGTCCGTGTCGACGCGCAGCACGGGTACGCCCTCCGGGGCCGTGTGGTGCCGGTCGGTGGCGACGAGCCGGGTGCCGGAGTCCTCCAGCATGAGGCGGACGCGTGCCTCGGGGAGCCGGGGGTCGAGCGGCAGGTAGGCGGCGCCGCTCCGGAGGACGGCGAGCGCGGTGACGACGAGCGGGACGCCGCGGTCCAGGAGGACGCCGACGGTGTCGCCGCGGCGGACGCCGGCGGCACGGAGCCGGGCGGCGAGGGCGTCGGCGCGGGCGTCGAGCTGCCCGTAGGTGACGGTCTCGTCGTCGGTGACGAGGGCGGGGGCCTCGGGGGCGCGGGCGGCGCGGCGGGCGATGACGCCGTGCACGGTGCCCCGTTCGGCCGGGACGGTGGCGGTGTCGTTGTGGTCGCCGGTGAGCCGGAAGCGGTCGGCGTCGGTGAGGAGGGGCAGGTCGCCGACGCGTACGGCGGGGTCGGTGGCGACGGCGCGCAGGGTGCGTTCGAGGTGGGCGGCGAGGAGGGCGGCGGTGGGGGCGTCGAAGAGGTCGGTGGCGTATTCGAGTCCGCCGGTGAGGCCCGCGGGCCGGCCGTCGGGGCCGCGCCGCTCGGTGAGGGCGAAGGTGAGGTCGAACTTGGTGGTGACGGTGGTGAGGAGGGCGGGCCCGTCCTCGCGGAAGAGGCCGTGCGCGGCGGCGGCGCCGGGGACGCCCCGCGTGTAGTCGTGGTGGAGCTGGACGACGATCTGGGCGAGCGGGTGGTGGGCGGTGGTGCGCGGCGGGTTGAGGTGTTCGACGACCCGGTCGAAGGGGAGCTCCTGGTGGGCGTAGGCGGCGAGGTCGGTGCGCCGGACGCGGTCGAGGAGTTCGGTGAAGGCGGGGTCGCCGGAGGTGTCGGTGCGCAGGACGAGGGTGTTGACGAAGAAGCCGACGAGTCCGCCGAGGTGGTCGTCGTCGCGGCCGGCGGTCATGGTGGCGAGCGGCAGGTCGGTGCCGGCGCCGTGCCGGGTGAGGACGGCGGCCAGCGCGGCCTGGAGGACCATGAAGAGGGTCGCTCCGCCGCGGCGGGCGAGGGCTTCCAGGGCCTCGTGGGTGGCGGCGTCGACGCTGACCGGGGCGTGTGCGCCGCGGTGGCTCGCCTCGGCGGGCCGGGGACGGGCGACGGGCAGGTCGAGGGCGGCCGGGGCGCCGGCGAGGGTGTCGCGCCAGAAGGCGCGGTGGGCTTCGGCGCGGGAGCCTTCGAGGAGGTCGCGCTGCCACAGGGTGTAGTCGGCGTACTGGACGGGCAGCGGGTCCCAGCCGGGCGCGCGGCCGGCGGCGCGGGCGGTGTAGGCGGTGGCGAGGTCGGCGAGGAGCGGGCCGGTGGACCAGCCGTCGGCGGCGATGTGGTGGACGAGGAGGACGAGGACCTGTCCGGAGCCGTCGTCGGGGGTGAGGAGGGCGGCCCGGAGCGGGGTCTCCTCGGCGAGGTCGAAGACGTGGCCCGCGGCGTCGGCGGCGGCGTCGGCGAGCCGGGCGGCGGGGACGGTACGCACGTCGAGGGCGGGGCGGACGCCGGTGAGGACGTCCTGGTGGGGCTCGCCGTCGACGGCGCGGTAGCGGGTGCGCAGCACCTCGTGCCGGTCGGACAGGTCGGCGAGCGCGGCGGCGAGGGCGGCCGGGTCGAGGGGGGCGGCGGGGCGCAGGACGAGCGGGATGTTGTAGGAGGCGCTGGGGCCTTCGAGGGTGTCGATGAACCAGAGGCGGCGCTGCGCGTAGGAGAGCGGCAGGCGCTCGGAGCGGTCGGCGCGGGCGACGGGCCGGAGTCGCGGCGCGGTGCCGGGCGCGTCGCCGGCGGGCTCGGGGTCGGCGGGGGCACTGATGCGCCGGGCGAGGGCGGTGGGCGTGGGGGCGAGGAGGAGGTCGCGGACCTGGACGTCGGCGCCGAGCCGGGCGCGGATCCGGTTGGCGAGGCGGACGCCGCTCATGGAGTGGCCGCCGATGGTGAAGAAGCCCTCGTGGGGGCCGACCGCGTCGAGGCCGAGGACGTCGGCGAAGAGGGCGCGCAGGGTGTCGACGAGCTCCCGGTCGGCGGGATCGCCGGCGGCGGCGTCCGCGTCCGGCGGGGTGCCGGGCGCGGCGCCGGCGCGGTCGCGGCGGGCGTCGAGGGCGCGCCGGTCGGCGGCAGGGACGAGGTCCTGGTCCGTGACGGGGGCGGCCGGGTCGTCGGCGGCGGCGCGCAGTGCGGTGTCGAGGGCGGCGAGGAGGAGCCGGGGGACGTCGTCGTCGAGGACGTCGCGGGCGTATTCGAGGCCGAGGGTGAGTCCGGCTGGGGCGCCGTCGGCGTCGCGGTGGTCGACGCAGGCGGCGGTGAGGTCGAACTTGGTGGTGGCGGGTCCCTCCTCGGCCGGGAAGCGGCCGGTGAGGCCGCCGAAGGGGAAGGTCTCCGGGTCGGGTCCGGCGGCGCGGAGGGTGAGCATCACCTGGAAGAGGGGGTGGACGCCGGGGGTGCGGGGCGGGTTGAGGTGTTCGACGAGCAGGTCGAAGGGGAGCCGCTGGTGGGCGAAGGCGGCGAGGTCGGTGTCGCGGACGCGGTCGAGGAGGTCGGCGAAGGCGGGCGCGCCGGTGGTGTCGGTGGGCAGGACGAGGGTGTTGACGAAGAAGCCGACGAGGTCGTCGAGGGCTTCGTCGTCGCGGCCCGCGACGGGGGTGCCGAGGGCGAGGCGTTCGCCGGCGCCGGCGGCGCGCAGGGCGAGGGCGAGGGCGGCCTGGAGGACCATGAGGAGGCTGGCGTCGTGGTCCTCGGCGAGGCGGAGGAGCCGGGCGTGGACGGCGGGTTCGAGGCGGGTGGTGACGAGGCCGCCGGCGTGGTCGCGGAGGGCGGGCCGGGGCCGGTCGAGGGGCAGCGGGGTGACGGCGGGCAGGGCGCCGAGGGCGTCCCGCCAGTGGGCGAGGCCCCGGCCGGCGACGGAGCCGGGGTCGTCGGGGTCGCCGAGCACGTCGTGCTGCCAGAGGGTGTAGTCGGCGTACTGGACGGGCAGCGGTTCCCACTCCGGTGCGCGGCCCGCGGCGCGGGCGGCGTAGGCGGTGGCGAGGTCGGTCATGAGCGGGGTGAGCGACCAGCCGTCGCCGGCGACGTGGTGGAGGAGGACCGCGAGGGTGGCGCCGGGGCCGTCCTCGGGGAGGAAGACGGCGACGCGCAGCGGGAGTTCGCGGGCGAGGTCGAAGGTCTCGGCGGTGAAGCGGGCGACGAGGCCGGGCAGGGCGTCCGCCGGGGCGTCGACGGTCCTGAGGCGTACCGCGCTCGCGGCGAGGACGTGCTGGTAGGGCTCGTCGTCGGGGGCGAGGAGGACGGTGCGGAGTGCTTCGTGGCGTTCGGCGAGGTCGGTGACGGCGGCGGCGAGCGCGGCGCGGTCGGGGGCCGTGTCCAGGTGGAGGACGATCGGCATGTTGTAGGCGGCGGAGGGGCCGTCGAGCTGGTTGACGAGCCAGAGGCGGCGCTGGGCGTGGGAGAGCGGCACCCGCTCGCCGGCGGGGAGCGGGTCCTCGTGGACGACGGGGAGCCGGGGGTCGGTGGTGCGGAGCACCTTGCGGTTGATCTTGCCGGAGCTGGTGCGCGGCAGGGCGACGACGATCGAGACGGCGGGCACGGCCGCGGCGGGCATCCGCTCGCGCACCCGGTCGCGCAGTTCCTCGGCGCCGGTGCCGCCGTCGGTGACGACGAAGGCGACGAGGCGTTTGACCCCGTCGGCGTCCTGCTGGGCGACGACGGCGGCCTCGCGGACGGCGGGGTGTCCGGCGAGGACGGAGTCGACGGCGGCGGGGTCGATGCGCTGGCCGCCGATCTTGACCTCGTCGTCGAGGCGTCCGTGGTAGAGGATCTGGCGGTCGTCGCCGACGGTGACCAGGTCGCCGGTGCGGTAGGCGCGTGCGCCGTCGAGCTCGGTGAAGCGGCGGGCGTTCAGTTCGGGCCGGTGGAGGTAGCCGCGGGTCAGGCCGCCGCCGAGGAGCCAGAGTTCGCCTTCGACGACGGCGGCGCGCACGCCGGGGAGGGGGCGGCCGATGGGGACGGGTCCCGCCTCGTGCCGGGTGAGGTCCGCGACGGTGGCGACGACGGTGGTCTCGGTGGGCCCGTAGGCGTTGAGCAGCCGGACGCGGTCGCCGACGAGGCCGCGCCACTGGGCGATCCGCTCGGGCAGGGCGGCCTCGCCGTAGATGATGACGGTGCGCAGCGCCGCGGGGAGCCGGACCGCGCCGGTGGTGAGGACGTAGACCAGCTCGTGCCAGTAGGCGGCGGGCAGGTCGAGGAGGGTGACGCCGGTCCGCTCGCAGCCGGCGAGGAGTTCGCCGACGTCGAGCATGTCGTCGGTGCGCAGCACGAGGGTGCCGCCGGCACCGAGGACGGTGAAGACCTCCTGGATGCTGGCGTCGAAGTGCAGCGGGCTGAACTGCAGGACGCGGGAGTCGGCGTCGATGCCGTACGCGGGGGTGGCGCCGGCGATGAAGTGGGCGAGGGAGTCGTGGGCGACGACGACGCCGTTGGGCACGCCGGTGGAGCCGGAGGTGTAGATGACGTACGCGGCGCCCTCGCCCGCGCCGGGTCCGTCGAGGACGAGCTCGCCGTGGCGGGCGACGTCGGCGGGCTCGGGGGCGGCGTCGCCGCAGGCGTCCCGGAGGATGGCGGCGTTGCGGGCGTCGGGGGCCTGCACGTCGAGCGGCAGGTAGGCGGCGCCGGTGGTGAGGACGGCGAGGAGGCCGACGATCGCGTCGATGCCGCGCGGCCGGTGGAGCGCCACGAGACGGCCGGGTCCGGCGCCCTGGGCGGCGAGTTCGGCGGCCCGGGCGCGGACGGCGGCGCCGAGTCCGGCGTACGTCAGGTGCGCGTCGGCGTGGACCAGGGCGACGGCGTCGGGGCGGGTGCGCTCCTGGGCGGCGATGAGGTCGAGCACCGGCGGCGCGTCGGCGGGAGAGGGTCCGCCGTCGAGCAGGTCGTCCGTTCTGCTGCGGGGCATGCTGAGTTCCTCCGGTAAGGGGCGGGAGACCGGGGCGAACGGTTCCTCTCGCCTCCGTGACCACCACGCTAGGGGCGGCCGCCGCCCGTCCGGGGCAGGAGACGCGGCAGCTCCGGGCGGCAGATGCGCCGCCCGGAGCTGCCGGTGCGGGGGCCGTTCAGCGGCCGGTGCGGGTGCCCGCCCGGGTGCGCCGCTTGAGCGCGGGGGCCGGCACCGGGGGGCGGGGCGGCCCGGCGGGGCCGTGGGCGCGCGGCTCGCCGGGGGTCCGGGGGGCGCCGCCGGCGCGGGTGCCGTCCGGGGCCTCACGGGTGCCGGGGGCCGGCTCGCCGAGCAGCCGGGCGAGGGCCGTGGCGGTCGGGTTGCGGAAGACGTCCCGCAGGGTGAGGTCCTGGCCGAACTCGACCCGGATCCGGTTGAGGAGCCGCACCGCGAGCAGCGAATGCCCGCCGTTCTTGAAGAAGTTGTCCCCGCGGCCCACGTCCCGGCCGCCGAGGACGTCCCGGAAGAGGGCGAGCAGCCGCTCCTCCCGGGCGCGGGCCGGGGCCTCGTCCTCCGGCCCGGATGTGGCCGCGCCGGGCCGCGCTCCCCCGCCGCCGATCACGACCCGGGCGGGGGCCAGGTACTCGGGGAGCCGCCGCTCGGCCCAGGCGCGCAGCTCCTCCTCGGTGACGGCGGCGCCGGGCGCGCGGGCGACGGTGGCGTGCAGCCGGTCGTCGTGGACGGCGACGGAGACGCCGGTGACGGCCGGGTGGGAGAGCAGGGCCTCCTCGACGCGCCCGGGTTCGACGGCGTAGCCGCCGGCGGTGAGGACGGCGACGGGCCGCAGGGTGCCGTCGGCGGCGGCGTACGCCCTGCGGCCGGTGGCGCGCAGTCCGCCGCCCGGTGCCGGGACGTGCACCTCGCCGGGGACGCGGACGGGTGCGGGCCGTCCGCGCTCGTCGAGGACGGTGCCGTGCGCCGACGGCGACGGTGCGCCGGTCGTGTAGCGGGGGGCGGAGAGCGGGGCCGCGGGGTCGGCGGCGAAGGCGTCGAGGGTCTCGGCGAGGCGCGCCGCGAGAAGACGGGCGGTGCCGGCGTCGTACAGGGCGGTGGCGTACTCCAGGACGCCGCGCAGTCCGCCGGGGGCGCCGTCGGGGCCGGTGAGTTCGGTGAGGGCGAAGGTCAGGTCGCTCTTGGCTCCCGTACCGGTGAAGGCGACGGGGTCGCCGTCGAGGACGGACGGGCCGCGGCCTGCGGTGTCGGCGGCGTGGACCTGGAGCATGACCTGGACGAGCGGGGCGTGGGCGGCGGAGCGCTGCGGGCTGAGGTGCTCGACCAGACGGTCGAAGGGCAGGTCCTGGTGGCTGTAGGCGGCGAGCCCGGACTCGCGGACCCGGTGGACGAGGTCGGTGAAGGCGGGGTCGCCGGACGTGTCGGTGCGCAGGACGAGGGTGTTGACGAAGAAGCCGACGAGCGGGTGGAGGTTGTGGTCGGCGCGGCCGGCGACGGTGGTGCCGAGGGCGATGTCGGTGCCGGCGCCGTGCCGGGTGAGCAGGGCGGCGAGGGCGGCCTGGACGACCATGAAGAGGGTGGCGCCGTGGGCGCGGGCGGTGCGCAGCAGCGCCTGGTGGGTGGCGGCGCCCACCTCGAAGCCGGTGAGGGCGCCCCGGCCGTCGGCCTCCAGCGGGCGGGGGCGGTCGGTGGGGAGGGCGAGGAGCGGCGGCATCCCGGCGAGGGCGGTGCGCCAGTGGGCGAGTTGCGCGGCGGCGACGCCGGGGGTGCCGGGTTCGCCGTCGGTGCCGGGGGTGCCGTCGAGCAGGTGGTGCTGCCAGAGGGTGTAGTCGGCGTACTGGACGGGGAGCGGCGGCAGGGCGCGTGCGCGGCCGGCGGCGCGGGCGCGGTAGGCGGCGTCGAGGTCGGCGAGGAGGCAGGCGGTGGACCAGCCGTCGCCGGCGATGTGGTGGACGAGGAGGACGAGGGTCTGCCGCTCGTCGGCGTCGGTGACGAGCGTGGCCCGGAAGGGGATCTCGGCGGCGAGGTCGAAGACGTGTCCGGCGGCGGCGTCGACGGCGGCGCGGACGGCCTCGGGTCCTTCGGCGCGGATCTCGTCGAGGACGGGGGCCTGGTCGTCGAGGACCAGCTGGTACGGCTCTCCGTCGGCGTGCCGGTAGACGGTGCGGAGCACTTCGTGCCGGGCGGCGGTGTCGGCGAGCGCGGCGGAGAGGACGGCCGGGTCGAGCGGGCGGTGCAGGCGGGTGACGACGGGGATGTTGTAGGTGGCGCTGGGACCTTCGAGGCGGCCGACGAACCAGAGGCGGCGCTGGGCGGCGGAGAGCGGCAGCCGGGCGGGTCGCCGGGCTGCGGGGACCGGGCGGAGGGCGGGGCGGGCGGGGTCGTCGCCGTGCTCGTCGAGGCGGCGCAGCAGCGTCTTCGGGGTGGGGGCGAGGAAGACGTCGCGGATCGCGGCCGGGAGGCCGAGGGTGCCCCGCACCCGGTTGGCGAGCTTGCCGGCGAGGAGGGAGTGGCCGCCGAGCTTGAAGAAGTTGTCGTCGGGCAGGACGGTGTCGCGGCCGAGGAGTTCGGCGTAGAGGCCGCGGAGGATCTCCTCGCGGGGGTCGCGGGACGTGGTCTCCCGGCGGCCCGGCGCGTCGTCGGCGCCGGTGGCGGTCTCGCGGGCGGCGTCGAGCGCCGCGTGGCGCCGGTCGAGGTCGCTCCGCTGGGCGTCGGTGGTCCAGGCGACGGCACTCAGGGGTGTGTCCCCGGGCTGTGCGGCGAGGGTCGCGAGGGCGTGGCGGAAGAGGCCGAGGAGGAGGTCGGCGGTGCCGGCGTCGTACAGGTCGGTGGCGTACTGGAGGCCGAGGAGCAGCGGGCCGGGGGCGCCGTCGGCGTCGTGGCTGCCGGAGCAGTGGAAGCTCAGGTCGAACTTGGCGCTGCCGAGGTCGGCTCCGTCGAGGACGGCGGGGACGCCGCCGAGGGTGGCGGAGTCCTCGCGCCGCTCCTGGGCGCTGACCATGACCTGGAAGAAGGGGTGGCGGCCGAGGGAGCGCTCGGGGTTGAGGTCTTCGACCAGGAGGTCGAAGGGCAGGTCGTCGTGGGCGAAGGCGGCGAGGTCGGCGTCCCGGACCCGCCGGACGACCTCGGCGAGGGTGGGGTCGCCGGAGAGGTCGGTGCGCAGGGCGAGCGTGTTGACGAAGAATCCGACGAGGCCGTCGAGCGCGTCGTCGGGCCGGCCGGCGACCGGGGCGCCGACGACCTGGTCGTCGCCGGCGCCGGCGGCGCGCAGCGCGAGCGCGAGGGCGGCGCGGACGACCATGAAGAAGGTGGCGCCGGATTCCCGGGCGAGCGCGGTGAGCGCGCGGTGGGTCTCCGCGTCGAGCGCGGCGGTGGCGAGGGCGCCGCGGCCGCTGGGCTCGGTGCGGCGGGGCCGGTCGGCGGGGAGCCGGGTCTCGGCGGGGGCGCCGTCGAGGGCTTCGCGCCAGAAGTCGAGGCGCTGCCGCAGGAAGGCGCCGTCGGGGGCGAGGAGTTCGCGCTGCCAGAGGGTGTAGTCGGCGTACTGGACGGGCAGCGGCTGCCACTCCGGCGCGCGGCCCTCGGCGCGGGCCGTGTAGGCGGTGTCGAGGTCGGCGAGGAGGCGGGCGGTGGACCAGCCGTCGGTGGCGATGTGATGGACGGCGAGCACCAGGACCGCGCCGTCGTCGCCGTCGGTCGTGAAGAGCCGGGCGCGGAGCGGGAGTTCGCGGGTGACGTCGATCGGGCGGCGGGCGAACTCGGTCATCCGGTCCTGGAGTTCACCGGCCGCGCAGACGGTGGTGCCGACGGGGACGGCGGGGGCGGCGGTGACGGACTGGTACGGCTCGCCGTCGACGGCCGGGTACACGGTCCGCAGCACCTCGTGCCGGTCGAGGACGTCGCGGAGCGCGGCTTCGAGGACGGCCGGGGCGGGGCGGGCGGCGAGACGGAGGACGACGGGCGCGTTGTAGGCGGCGGAGGGGCCTTCGAGCCGGCCGAGGAGCCACAGGCGGCGCTGGGCGAAGGAGAGCGGCAGCCGGTCCGGGCGGCGCGCGGCGGGGACGGCGCGCAGGACGGGGCGCGGGGTTCCGCCGCCCTGCCCGTCGAGACGGCGCAGGAGCCGGCGCGGGGTGGGGGCGAGGAAGACGTCGCGGATCGCCGCGTGGAGGCCGAGGACGGACCGGACCCGGTTGGTGAGCCTGCCGGCGAGGAGGGAGTGGCCGCCGCGCTTGAAGAAGTTGTCGTGGGCGAGGACGGTGCCGGTGCTGCCGAGGACTTCGGCGAAGAGGCCGCGGAGGATCTCCTCGCGCGGGTCGGCGGCCGGTCCGGCGCCGGGGGCGCCCTGCGGCCACGGGTCGGGGCGGTGCTCCCGGCCGTCGGCGGCGAGGGCGCGGTGGCGCCGGTCGAGGCCGGCCCGCTGCGCGTCGGTGAGGAGGGTGACGTCGCTGACGCGGGTGGTGCCGGGGCGCTCGGCGAGGGCGGTGAGGGCGGCGCCGAGGAGGCCGAGGAGGAGGCCGGCGGTGTCGGCGTCGTACAGGTCGGTGGCGTACTGGAGGCCGAGGAGGAGCCCGGCGGGCTCGCCGTCGGCGCCGGTGCGCTCCTGGCAGTGGAAGGAGAGGTCGAACTTGGCGGTGGCCAGGTCGGCCTCGTCGAGGACGGCGGGGACGCCGCCGACGCGCACCTCCCGCGGCTGCCCGGCGTGCGCCGCGACCATCACCTGGAAGACGGGTTGGCGGCCGAGGGAGCGCTCGGGGTTGAGGTCTTCCACGAGCAGGTCGAAGGGCAGGTCCTCGTGGGCGAAGGCGGCGAGGTCGGCGTCCCGGACCCGCCGGACGACCTCGGCGAGCGTCGGGTCGCCGGAGAGGTCGGTGCGCAGGGCGAGCGTGTTGACGAAGAACCCGACGAGTTCGTGCAGGTCCTCCTCGGGCCGGCCGGCGACGGGGGTGCCGACGACCTGGTCGTCGCCGGCGCCGGCGGCGCGCAGCGCGAGCGCGAGGGCGGCGCGGACGACCATGAAGAAGGTGGCGCCGGAGCCCCGGGCGAGGGCGGTGAGCGCCCGGTGGGTGGCGGCGTCGAGGTCGGCGGTGGCGAAGGCTCCCGCGTGGGTCGGCTCGGTGGGGCGGGGCCGGTCGGCGGGGAGCCGGGTCTCGGCGGGGGCGCCGTCGAGCGCCGCGCGCCAGTGGGCGAGCTGTTCGTGGGCGGTGCTGCCGGGGTCGCCGGGGTCGCCGAGCATGTCCCGCTGCCAGAGGGCGTAGTCGGCGTACTGGACGGGCAGCGGCTCCCACTCCGGCGCGCGGCCCGCGGCGCGGGCGGTGCAGGCGGTGTCGAGGTCGGCGAGGAGGCAGCCGACGGACCAGCCGTCGGTGGCGATGTGGTGGACGGCCAGCACCAGGATCGCCGGCTCCTCGCCGTCGGTCTCGAAGAGGCCGACGCGCAGCGGGAGTTCCCGGGTGACGTCGATCGGGGCGCGGGCGAACTCCGTGGCCTGCCCGTCCGCCTCGCCGGCCGCGCACCGGAAGGTCTCGACGGGGATCCGGACGTCGTCGAGGATCCGCTGGTGCGGCTCCTCGTCCACGGCCGGGTAGACGGTGCGGAGCACCTCGTGCCGCGCCACCACGTCCCCCACGGCCGCCTCCAGGACGGCCGGGTCCGGCCGGGTGGCGAGGCGCAGCACCACGGGCGCGTTGTAGGCGGGGGACGAGCCCTCCAGCCGGTTCATGAACCACAGGCGGCGCTGGGCGTAGGACAGGGGGATCACGGTTGCTGCCTCTCTGGAGGTGCGGGGGCGGGCGGGTGGGCCTGCGGCGGGGGGCGCGGGGGGGCGACCGGCGGGCAGGGATCCCGCGCGGGCGTCCGCTCCCCGATGGGGGCGGCCACGCCGCGGGGGGGGGGCGTCGGGGCCGAGGGTGGCGGCGCCGAGGACCTGGGTCCAGACACGGGCGATGAGTTCCTCGGCGGGGCCGGTGAGGCCGGTGCCGCCGGCGGGGGCGGCCCCGGCGGGCGCGCCGGGCGCGGGCGCCTCGGCGCGGGTGGGCAGGGCGGCCCGGTCGAGCTTGCCGCTGGGGGTGGTGGCGAACCGGTCCACGGCGACGAACGCGGACGGCAGCATGTAGGCGGGCAGGGTCGCGGCGAGCGCGGTGCGCAGCGCGTCGGCGTCGCCGCCCCGGTGGTAGGCGAGCAGGGCGGGGTTTCCGGCGGCGTCCTCGCCGAGGACGACGGCGGCCTCGGCGACGCCGTCCTGCCGGGTGAGGGCGGCCTCGATCTCGGGGAGTTCGATGCGGTGCCCGCGGAGTTTGACCTGGCCGTCGGCGCGGCCGAGGTAGACGAGGCGGCCGTCGGGGAGGAGGCGGCACCGGTCGCCGGTGCGGTAGGCGCGGGCTCCGGCGGCGGCGTCGGGCGCGGGGTCGGCGACGAACCGCTCGGCGGTCAGGGCGGGCCGGTTGCGGTAGCCGCGGGCGACGCGGGGGCCGGCGAGGTACAGCTCGCCGGTCTCGCCGGGGGCGACCGGGGCGAGCCGGTCGTCGAGGAGCCGCGCCGACAGGCCGGGCAGGACGGTGCCGATGTGCGGCTGTCCGGGGCGGTCGATCCAGCCGGCGGTGGCGTCGACGGTGCACTCGGTGGGTCCGTACACGTTGAGCGCGCGCAGCAGACCGGAGGCGTGCGCGGCGGCGAGCCGGTCCCACAGGGCGGGGCCGATGGCCTCGCCGCCGACGAGCAGGGTCAGCGGGCGGGGGCCGCCGTCCGCGGTCAGCAGGTCGAGCAGCGGGTCGGCGTGGGAGGGGGTGATGTCGAGGTCGGTGAGGCCGTGGGCGTCGACGAAGGCGGCGAGGAGGGCGGGGTCCCGGCGGGTCTCCTCGTCGATCATGACGAGGGTGTCGCCGCGGCAGAGCCGTACCCACTGCTGGACGGAGGCGTCGAAGGACGGCGAGGCGTTCCAGCCGACGCGGCGGCCCTCTCCGGTGGCGGCGCCGACGCCCTCCAGCTCCGCGAGCAGCAGCGAGGCGGCGCCGCGGCCGATCTCGACGCCCTTGGGGCGGCCGGTGGAACCGGAGGTGTAGATGACGTAGGCGAGGGTGTCGGCGGTGACGGGGACGGGCCGGAAGGGGGCGGCGGGGGCGGCGCCGGGGGCTGTTTCGCCCGCGGTTCCGGTGGCGATCCCGTGGGCGGTTCCGGTGGAGGTTCCGGTGGCGGTTTCGCCGGCGGTGAGCTCCGCCAGGGTGAGGGTACGGGTGCCGGTGGGGGCCGCGGCGGAGGCGACCGCTTCGTCGGCCTGGACGACGACGAGGTCGGCGCCGGAGTCGGCGAGGAGGTAGGCGCGGCGCTCGGCGGGCAGCGCGGGGTCGACGGGCAGGTAGGCGGCGCCCGCGGTGAGGGTGCCGATGAGGGCCGTGGCGAGGCCGGCGCCGCGCGGCAGGCAGAGGGCGACGACGCTCTCGGGACCGATGCCGAGGGCGGTGAGCCGGGCGGCGACGGCGGCGGCGTCGGCGCGCAGCTCGTCGAAGGTCAGGACCCGGTCGGCGGCGACGACCGCGGTACGCCCGCCGGGGGCGGTGGCCAGCCGGGCGAGGAGGTCGGCGTGCCCGGTGCCGGCGGCGCAGCCGGAGCAGGCGCAGGGGGCGGCGCCGGCGAGGAGGGCGGCCACGTCGGGAGCGGTGGCGGTCTCGGGGCGGGTGGCGGTCGACGCGACGGTGGCGGTCTCGGGGAGGGTGGCGGTCATGGCGGCGGGCTCACATTCCGTACGGGTGGGCGGAGGGGGCGACGGTCGGGGCGCAGTCCGACAGGGGGACGGGATCGCCCATGGCGACGAGGATCTTGCGGGCGCCGGTGTACGCCTCGCGTCCGTGCGCGCAGAGGATGTTGTCGACGAGCATCAGGTCGCCGGCCTGCCAGGTCTCGCGGACGGTGACGGCCTCGTAGGCGGCGTTGACGGCGTCGACCTCGGCGTCGGTGAGGGCGGTGCCGTCGCCGAGCCGGGTGTCGAAGGGCAGGCCGTCGGCGCCGAAGGTCTCGGTGAGGACGTCGCGGACGTCCTCGTCGAGGCTGCGGGCGTTCCAGAAGGCGAAGTGGTTGAACCAGACGCGCTCGCCGGTGACGGGGTGGGTGACGATCGCGGAGCGGAGCTGGCGGGTGCGCAGGGTGTCCTCGTCGAGCCATTCGTACCCGATGGAGTGCGCGTCGCAGTACTCCTCCGCGCCGGCCGGGTCGTCGGCGGAGAACGCCTTGCGCCAGGGCATTCCGGCGAGGTCGGAGTAGTTGCGGACCAGCAGCCAGCCGGCCTGCTCGAAGCGGGCGACGAGCTCCGGCGGGAGGAGGGACAGGGCGCGGCGCATGTCGCCGACGGTGGTGGCGCCGCCGGTCTCGGGGGCGGTGACGCAGCCGAAGAGGAGGACGCCGGGGAAGTCGAGGGTGTAGCTGTTCTCGTTGTGCAGGCGGATCGGCTGGATCGCCGGCAGGTCGGTGGAGGAGAAGACGCCCTCGCCGAAGTCGGTGCGCGGGGTGGCCTTCTCCTTGTAGCCGGCACGACGGGCGATCAGCGCGTCCCGGGCCTCCCCGAAGGTGCCGGCGTCGGTGACGGGCAGGCCGCGGAGCATCACGGCGCCGGAACGGTGCAGTTCGGCCTGGATGTCGGGGCGGCGGGCGGTGAGCCAGGCGGTCGCCTCGGCCATGGTGGCGAAGCGGGGCACCTGGATCAGGGCGGGCTTGCCGGGTTCCCGGACGACGGTCACCGCGTCGTCGGCGGCGGCGGTCGTGGCCGGGTGCGGGTGCGGGTGCGGGGCGAAGGTGGTCATGGCGTTGTTCCTCGTCTTCGGTGGGTGAGCGGCACGGAGGCCGGGGAGGCGCGAATCCGGAGGCGGTGGTGGGGCGGCGGGGCTTTCGCGCCCGGGCGGTACGGAGCCTGGGCGGTACGGAGGCCGACCGTTCAGGCCGTGGCGGCGGGGGCCGGGGCGAAGGAGCGCAGGACCGGGTTCAGCCGGGCGAAGAAGCCGGCCAGGTCCTGCTGGAAGTAGAAGTGGTCGCCCGGCAGGACCTCGGGGACGACGGCGTGGCCCGCCACCAGGGCCCACCCGTCGAGCAGTTCGACCGGGACGATCGGGTCGGCGTCGCCGCCGAGGACGGCGACGGGGCAGTCGAGCCGCACGTCGGGCGCGGTGCACCGGTAGGCGTCGTCGATGGCGAAGTCGGCCCGGATGGACGGGAGGACGATCTCGCGGAGCTCCGGGTCGTCGAGGATGCCGTCGTCGGTGCCGCCGCGCTCCTTGATGGCGGCCACCAGCTCGTCGTCGCCGAAGCGCTCCGGGTGCACGGGGGCCTGGTTGGGCAGCACGGGCGCCCGGCAGGCGGAGGCGACGAGCCCGAGCGGGGTGTGGCCGGCGGCCTGGAGGGCGCGGGTGACCTCGAAGGCGACCAGGGAACCCATGCTGTGGCCGAGGACCACCAGGGGGCCGGCGTCCGCCGGGAGGGCTTCGACGACGGGAAGCGCCAGGTCGTCGACGGAGGCGGGCAGATCCTCGCAGTAGCGGGCGCCGCGGCCCGGGTACTGGCCGATGAGGAGCCGGACGTCGGCCGGAAGGTGCTCGCGCCAGGTGCTGTAGGCGTGGGCGTTGCCGCCGGCGTGCGGGAGGACGAGCAGGGACAGGCGGTGCGGCGCGTCACCGGGCAGGTCCCAGACGACGTCCTCGGGCGCGGGGGTGAAGGAAGCGCTCATGAGCTGATCCGATCTGTCTCGGTGCGGCGGCGGAGGGCCGGTCGGGCCTTCCGGGCGGCCGGCGCGGTCGTGAGGGAGTCGAGGTGCGCTGCGAGCCGGGCGGGGGTGGGGTGCTGGAAGACGTCGCGCACGGTGAGGCGGACATCGAGGGCGCCGGCGATGTGGTTGGTGAGGCGGGCTCCGAGGAGGGAGTGGCCGCCGAGGTGGAAGAAGTCGTCGTCGATGGTGAGGGGGGCGGTGGTGTCGAGGGTGCGGGCGAAGAGGGCGACGAGGGTTTCTTCGAGGGGGGTGCGGGGGGCCCGGCCGCCGGTGGTGAGGGCGGTGGGGGCGGGCAGGGCGCGCTTGTCGATCTTGCCGTTCGGGGTGAGGGGAAGGCGGTCGAGGACGGTGAGGTGGGTCGGGACGAGGTGGTCGGGGAGGCATTCGGCGATGTAACGGCGGATCTCGTCCGGGGACGCGCCCTGGGCCGTCACCAGGTAGGCGGCAAGCCGCTCCTCGTGGACGGTGACCACGGCCTGGGTGACGTCGGGGTGGCTGAGCAGCGCGGCCTCGGTCTCGCCGGGCTCGACGCGGAAGCCGCGGATCTTGATCTGGTCGTCGGCCCGGCCCTCGTACACCAGCCGCCCGTCCCGGTCGAAGCGGGCCAGGTCGCCGGTCCGGTACAGCCGACCGCCCTTGCCGCCGAACAGGTCGGGTACGAAGCGGCCGGCTGTCAGGTCGGGGCGTCCGAGGTAACCGTGGGCCAGGCCCTCCCCCGCGAGGTACAACTCGCCGGTGACGCCGGGCGGGCACAGATTCAGCCAGGGATCCAGGACGTAGGCGCCCTTGTTGAGGAGCGGGACGCCGATGGGGACGGGGAGGCGCGGATCGGTGCCGGGCGCCATGAGGTGGGTGGTGGTGAAGCCCATGGACTCGGCCGGCCCGTACCCGTTGACGACCGTGATCCCGGGACGCTGCGCGTGCAGTGTGCGGACGTGCGCGGCCGAGGCGGCCTCGCCGCCCGTGTAGGCGACGGTGACGGTGGTGAAGGCGTCCGGGTGCTCGTCGACGAGGAAGTTGAACAGGCTCGCGGACAGCTGGAGCATCGTGACGCCGTGGCGCCGGGACAGTTCGCTGATGAGGGCCGGCTCGGGGCGCTGCCCCGGCTGGAGGACCGTGGTCCCGCCGTGGAGCAGAGCACCCCAGAACTCCAGGCTGAACGCGTCCCACGACACCGGCGAGCACTGGAGGAACACCTCCTCCGGACCGAACCGCCCGTACGACTGCCCGCTCACCGTCGACACCAGGTTCCGGTGCGAGGACAGAATGCCCCCGCGTCCTCCGCCGCCGACCGCAGCCGCTCGTCGGGGAAGTCCGGATCGAGCAGCGTGTACGGGGGTCGGTGAGGACCTGGTCCAGGACGCGGCCGAGGAGCGCGGCCGTGCGGCGCACGGTCTCGGGGTCGAACAGGTCTGCGGCGTAGAGGAGCGAGCCGTGCAGCCGCCGGCCGTCGTCGGAGCGCAGCAGGAATTCGAGGTCGAACTTGGCGGCGCCGTTCGCGGTGCCGGCGACGGTGGCGGCGGGGAGCCCGGGGAGATGGAGCCGGGGCGCTCCGCCGGTCTCCAGGCCGAGGCAGATCTGGAAGAGGGGGTGCCGGGCGAGCGACCGGGCCGGGTTGACGGCCTCCAGGACCACGTCGAACGGGGCCTCCTGATGCGCGAACGCGTCCAGGTCGGCGGCACGCACCCGGCCGAGGAGATCCCGGAAGGTCGGATCACCCGCACTGTCCGTCCGCAGCACCAGCGTGTTCACGAAGAACCCCACCAGCCCGGCAAGGGTTTCGTCACTCCGCCCCGCCACCGGCGACCCGATCGCCAGATCGGAGCCGGCACCCAGCCGCGTCAGCGCCGCCACCAGCGCCGCGTGCACCACCATGAACGGC
>JOFO01000082.1 GCA_000721275.1 Microtetraspora glauca
GGGTGGGGGCGGACGCCGGGGCGGGCCTCGCGGCGGGCGGGGCGTCGGTATCGGTCGTGCCCTTGCCGGTGTCCTTGCGGGTGTCCTTGCTGGTGTCCTTGCTAGGGCCGGACCACCAGGCGCCGCGCCGGGGTGGCGGCGGGGCCGCGGGGCGGGGCTCCGGCGCCGGCTCCGGGGGCGTACCGCCGCGGCCCGTCCCGGCCGGCCCGCGTTCCGCCCGGGCCACCACCTCGTCCGGGGTGCCCAGGTCGCCGAGGATGCCCCGGACGGCCGACGGGGACTCCTCGCCGTACGTGGCGCGGCGGCGGTCGATCTCGTCGCGGAGGCCCGCGACGAGCGCGCTGCGGTCACCCGGCGGGAGGTGCCGCTGCTGGGCCAGGTCGCCCACCTCGCTCAGGTAGTCGAAGACCATCCGGTCGCTCTCGATGCCCACGCCGCCCCTCCACCGTCCGGCCGAACGCCGTCCCGGTCCTGACGGTAGCGCCTGTCCAGCGGATAACGTGGGGCGGATGGGGATCGGCGAGCTGGACCGGGAGGCGCACGTGCCCGAGGGACGTCCGAATCGGACCGCGGGGAGCCCGCGCACGCTGGCCGAGGAGCTGCGGGCACGCGGGGACGACGGTCTCGCCGCGCTGCTGCGGGCCCGCCCCGACCTGCTCGGACCGGTCCCGAACGACCTCACCCAGCTCGCGACCCGGGCCGGGACCCGCGCGTCGGTCGTCCGCGCCCTCGAACGGCTCGACCGGTTCGCGCTCCAGGTCGCCGAGACGCTGGCGGTGGCCCCGGACCCCGCCCCGTACCCCGTCCTGCTCGGACTCCTCGGCGGCGGCCCCGACGCGCCCGCCATCGGGGCGGAGCTGCCCCGCGCGGTCGCGCTGCTGCGCGAACAGGCCCTGGTGTGGGGCGACGACGACCGGCTGCGGCTCGTCCGGACCGCGCGGGAACTGCTGTCGCCGTCGCCGCAGCACCCCTCCCCCACCGGCCTCGGGCCGACCGTCGCCGAGGCGACGGCCGGCATGTCGCCGGGCCGGCTCCAGGAGATCGTCGCCGCCGCCGGACTGCCGTCCACGCACGACCCGGTGTCGGCGGTCGCCGCGCTGACCGGGCTCTTCACCGACCGGGAGCGGATGGCGGCGCTGCTCGACACCGCGCCGCCGGAGGCGCTGGCCGTGCTGGACCGGCTGGTGTGGGGGCCGCCGTACGGCGAGGTGACGGCGAAGCCGGCGCCGCCGGTCACCTGGCTGCGGGACCGGGGGCTGCTGCTGCCGGTGTCGCCGCGCACGGTCGTGCTGCCGCGCGAGGTGGCGCTGCACCTGCGCGGCGGGCGGGCCCAGCGGGCGCCCGAGCCGCGCGCGCCGGAGGTCGCGGTGGCCCGCTCGTACCGTCCCCAGGTGGTGGACAGCGCCGCCGCCGGGCAGGCGTACACGGCGCTGGCGACCGTCGAGGAGCTGCTGAAGTCCTGGGACCAGGGCGGCCCGCCGGTGCTGCGGGCCGGCGGCCTGTCGGTGCGGGACCTGAAGCGGACGGCGACGGCGCTGGACGTGCCCGAGCCGGTGGCGGCGTTCTGGCTGGAGCTGGCGTACGGGGCGGGGCTGCTGGCCTCGGACGGCGAGGCCGACGAGCGGTACGCGCCGACGCCGGCGTACGACGACTGGCTCGACCAGCCGCCCGCCGAACGCTGGGCCCGGCTCGTCACCGCCTGGCTGCCGGCCACCCGCACCCCGCGGCTCGCCGGCGGGCAGGACGCGAAGGGCCGGGCGCTGTCCGCGCTCGGCCCCGATTTGGACCGGGCGGCGGCGCCCGAGGTGCGCCACCGGGTCCTCGGCCTGCTGGCGACGCTGCCGCCCGGCGCGGCGGCCGAACCGGAGTCGCTGCTGGCCCGGCTGCGCTGGGAGCGGCCGACGCGGGCCGCCCACGCCCCCGACCTGCGGGAACGCCTCGCCCGCTGGGTGCTCGACGACGCCGAACTCCTCGGCGTCACCGGCCGCGGCGCGCTGTCCACCCCCGCCCGCGCCCTGCTGAACCTGCCGCTCACCGAGGCCGCCGAGCCCGCCGCGGCGGGCGGCGGCGTGGAACCCGAGGTCGCGGCCGAACGCGCGGCGGAACTGCTGGAGCCGCTGCTGCCGGAGGCCGTCGACCACGTCCTGCTCCAGGCCGACCTGACCGCCGTCGCCCCCGGCCCGCTGCTCCGCCCGCTGGCGGACGCGCTCGCGGTCCTCGCGGACGTCGAGTCGAAGGGCGGCGCGACGGTCTACCGGTTCACGCCCGGCTCGGTGCGGCGCGCGCTCGACACCGGCCGGACCGCCGCCGACCTGCACGCCTTCCTCGCCGCGCACTCCCGGACGCCGGTGCCGCAGCCGCTGGCGTACCTCGTCGACGACGTGGCGCGCAGGCACGGGCACCTGCGGATCGGCGCGGCGTCCGCGTACGTGCGCTGCGACGACGACGCGCTGCTCGGCGAGATCCTCGCGGACCGCCGCTCGGCGTCCCTGCGCCTGCGCCGCCTCGCGCCGACGGTGCTGGCCGCGCAGACGGACCCGGCCGCGCTCCTCGACGGGCTGCGGGCGATGGGCTACGCGCCGGCCGCCGAGTCGGCGGAGGGCGACGTCCTGATCACCCGCGCCGACGCCCGCCGCACCCCGCCCCGCACGCCCCCGGCGCCCGTCCCGGACGGCCCGCCTGCGCCCGACGCCACCCTGCTCGCGGCGGCGGTCCGCGCGATCCGGGCCGGCGACCGCGCCGCCACGGCCGTCCGCAAGGAACCCGCCGCCGCCCCCGCCACGCCGGGCGGCCTCCCCCGCACCTCCGCCGCCGAGACCCTGGCGACGGTCCAGGCGGCGGCCATGACCGGCTCGGCGGTGTGGATCGGCTACGTCAACGCGGACGGCGCGGCGAGCCAGCGCGTCATCGCCCCGGTCCGCGTCGAGGGCGGCTTCGTCACCGGCTACGACCACACGGCCGACGAGGTCCGCACCTACCCCCTGCACCGCATCACGGGGGTGGCGGAACTGGCGGACGAGGAGGTCTAGCCCCTCGGCGCGACCAGGGCCGCCGGGTCGACCTCCAGCGGAAAGGGCTTCTCGATCGGGGTCGTCCGGCCTGCCTCGGCGACTGTGTGCTCGACGTACCGCCCGTCCTGCAACTCGCCCACGACGAGCGTCGGCACCGGCTCCAGTTCGAGCCGCCACAGGTGCTCGATGCCCGCCTCCGCGTAGTACGGCGGCTTCAGCAGGCGGTCGGTCCGGCGCCCGGACGACGACGGGGAGACGATCTCGACGACGAGCAGCACGTCGTCGGCGTCGCACGTGATCGGGTTCTCGGCAGCGGCGGCCGCCTCGACGACCACGATGTCCGGGATGAAAAGCCCGTCGGGCAGCACGAGATTGACCGCCTCCAGGACTTCGGCCGCCACACCCTCCTGCTGGATGGCGCGGTCCAGCAGGCTCCAGAGGCGCGACGACGCCCGCTGGTGCTTGACTCCCGGGGCCGGTGACATCACGAGCGCTTCCCCCATCAGTTCACGACGCTGACCTCGGTCCTCCCCCAGTGCCAGGACTTCCTCTATGGTCCAGGGCCCGTAGTGCGGATCGTGCGCGACGCTCATCTCGCCACCTCCCTCGTGCGGAACCGGTCGCCTTCAGTGTGGCAGCCCCCGGCGACAACCGACGGGTGTCGTGCAGACTGGATGTTTGGCCGCGCGGAAGGGAACCCACATACGTGAACGGACCTCTCATCGTCCAGAGCGACAAGACGCTGCTCCTGGAGGTCGACCACGAGCTCGCCGAGGCCTGTCGGCGGGCCATCGCGCCGTTCGCGGAGCTGGAGCGGGCGCCCGAGCACATCCACACGTACCGGGTGACGCCGCTCGGGCTGTGGAACGCGCGGGCCGCCGGGCACGACGCCGAGCAGGTGGTGGACGCGCTCGTCGAGTACTCGCGGTATCCGGTGCCGCACGCGCTGCTCGTGGACATCGCCGAGACCATGGACCGGTACGGGCGGCTCACGCTCACCAAGCACCCCGCGCACGGGCTGGTGCTGACCACGACGGACCGGCCGGTGCTGGAGGAGATCCTGCGGTCGAAGCGGGTGCAGCCGCTGGTCGGGGCGCGGATCGACGCCGACACGGTGGTGGTGCACCCGTCCGAGCGCGGGCAGATCAAGCAGACGCTGCTGAAGCTGGGGTGGCCGGCCGAGGACCTCGCCGGGTACGTCGACGGCGAGGCGCACGCGATCGAGCTCGCCGAGGACGGCTGGAGCCTGCGGCCGTACCAGCAGCACGCCGTCGAGGGGTTCTGGCACGGCGGCAGCGGGGTCGTCGTGCTGCCCTGCGGGGCCGGGAAGACGCTGGTCGGGGCCGGGGCGATGGCGCGGGCGAAGGCGACGACGCTGATCCTCGTCACCAACACCGTCTCCGCCCGGCAGTGGAAGAACGAGCTGGTGAAGCGGACCTCGCTGACCGAGGACGAGATCGGCGAGTACAGCGGGACGAAGAAGGAGATCCGGCCCGTCACCATCGCCACGTACCAGGTGCTGACCACGAAGCGGAAGGGCGTCTATCCGCACCTGGAGCTGTTCGACTCCCGCGACTGGGGGCTGATCGTCTACGACGAGGTGCACCTGCTGCCCGCGCCGGTCTTCAAGTTCACCGCCGACCTCCAGGCCCGGCGGCGGCTCGGCCTGACCGCGACGCTCGTGCGCGAGGACGGCAAGGAGGCGGACGTCTTCTCGCTGATCGGGCCGAAGCGGTTCGACGCGCCGTGGAAGGAGATCGAGGCGCAGGGGTACATCGCGCCCGCCGACTGCGTCGAGGTGCGGGTGAACCTCACCGACTCGGAGCGGCTGGCGTACGCGACGGCCGAGGCGGAGGAGAAGTACCGCTTCTGCGCGACGACCGCGACGAAGCGGCGGGTGACGGAGGCGCTGGTGAAGCGGTTCGCCGGGCAGCAGATCCTCGTCATCGGCCAGTACATCGACCAGCTCGACGAGCTCGGCGCGCACCTCGACGCGCCCGTCATCAAGGGCGAGACGTCGAACAAGGAGCGGGAGCGGCTGTTCGACGCCTTCCGCAACGGCGAGATCAACGTGCTCGTCGTGTCGAAGGTCGCGAACTTCTCGATCGACCTGCCCGAGGCGACCGTCGCCATCCAGGTGTCCGGCACCTTCGGCTCCCGCCAGGAGGAGGCCCAGCGCCTCGGCCGGGTGCTGCGCCCGAAGGCGGACGGGCACCAGGCGCACTTCTACTCGGTGGTGGCGCGGGACACCATCGACCAGGACTTCGCCGCGCACCGGCAGCGGTTCCTGGCCGAGCAGGGGTACGCGTACCGGATCGTGGACGCGGACGAGCTGCTGGCGACGTAGGAGATCCGGCGGGCTCAGTCCATCAGCGCCAGGACCGGGCCCGCGAGGGCCAGGACGTACTGGGCGGTGACGACGTCGCGGCGGGGCACGACGAGGGCGGCCACGCCCGCCGCGGCGGCGAGGCCCACGGACCAGAGGGCGGCCGTGGCGAAACCGCCGCCGACGCCGTCGCCGGAGATCGCGTCGCCGAGGGTGAACGCCAGGGCCGCCACGGCGCAGACCGCGACGAGGAGCAGGCCGAAGCCCGCGAAGGCACGGAGCGCGAGGGGGCTCAGGGCGTACGGGTCGGGGGTGGGGCGCGGTGTCGGTGTCGTCATGGCTCCATCCCAGCAGCGCGCCGGGAACACCGGCAGGCGTGCGGGTACTCAGCCCGGGACCGGCCGCGTACTCAGGTCCGGGCCCGGTCCCGTGCGTGGGCGGGGCGGGGGTTCCTGACGCCCGCCTCCGGGGGGCCGGGGTCGCCGAGGAGCGCCACGCTCACGAAGGCGGAGCCGAAGGCCCGGAGGGCCGCGGTGACGCGGCGGGGGCGGGGGACGGTGGTCACGAGGGTGAAGGTCGTCGCGGTCATGTCTCCATGATGGAATCCGGACATTAGGAACACATCGGCCTGGGGGCGGAATCCGGGGAGAACCGGGGTCACCCTTACGGCGGACCCCTCCCCCTACGGGAAATCGATTCGCACCGGACGGCGGGGCGGAGTTAGACTCACCGGCTTCCCCGCCTCTCGTCGCGTACGGAGAGCGCCGCCGTCCGGTCGGAAACCGGCGGCCACATCGACGTGTCCGTGTGTCCGTATGTCCGACCGGAGGCTTCACCGTGTCCGCAGCTGTGCCCACCGACGACCCGCTCGTACGCGAGCGGGCCCACCTCTCCGCCTCCCGCGCCGCCCTGCGCGCGATGCGCGAGGAGGTGGAGGCGCTGGACATCAAGGACGTCACCGCGAACTGGGTGAACTCGGTCGTCCTGGAGCGGCAGATCGAGGACCGCATCAAGGCGCTGGCCGACCTCTCGCACACCCCGCTGTTCTTCGGCCGGCTCGACTACCTGCCGCCCGCCCAGCTCGGGCAGCGCTTCTACATCGGCCGCCGGCACGTGCACGACGCGCAGGGCGATCCGATGGTCGTCGACTGGCGCGCGCCGGTCTCGCAGCCGTACTACCAGGCGTCGAAGAAGGACCCGCAGGACGTGGGGCTGCGCCGCCGGTTCGGGTACACGGGCGGCGAGCTGACCGCGTACGAGGACGAGCACCTGTCGGACCCGGCGGAGCTGGAGCGGACGAGCCGGCTGCTCCAGGCGGAGATCGAGCGGCCCCGCGTCGGCCCGATGCGGGACATCGTGGCGACGATCCAGCCGGAGCAGGACGAGATCGTCCGCTCCGACCTGTCCGGGACGCTGTGCGTGCAGGGAGGTCCGGGTACGGGCAAGACGGCGGTCGGTCTGCACCGTGTCGCCTATCTGCTGTACGCCCACCGGGAGCGGCTGGCCCGGACGGGCACGCTCGTCATCGGGCCGAACCGGTCCTTCCTCCAGTACATCGAGCAGGTGCTGCCCGCCCTCGGCGAGCTGGAGGTGAAGCAGGCGACGGTCGACGACCTGGTCGCGCACGTGGAGGTGCGGGGGACGGACGAGGCGGCGACGGCGGTCGTGAAGGGCGACGCCCGGATGGCGGAGGTGCTGCGGCGGGCCGTGTGGTCGCACGTGACGCCGCCGAAGGAGCCGCTGATGGTCGTGCGCGGTTCGCGGCGCTGGCGGGTGCCGGCGTACGAACTGGAGGAGATCGTCCGGGAGCTGACGGCGCGTGACATCCGGTACGGGGCGGCGCGGGAGGCGCTGCCGCAGCGCGTGGCGCACGCAGTGCTGGTGCGGATGGAGCAGGCGGGCGAGGCGCCGGACGACCGGGTGCAGAACGCGGTCGCGCGGAACGCGGCGGTGAAGGCGCTGGTGAAGGAGTGCTGGCCGGCGGTGGAGCCGGCGAAGCTGGTGCTGCGGCTGCTGGGCGACGCGGAGTTCCTGGCGGAGCACGCGGCGGGGGTGCTGAGCGAGGAGGAGCAGAAGCTGCTGCTGTGGGCAAAGCCGGCACGCAGCGTGAGGACGGCGAAGTGGTCGGCGGCGGACACGGTGCTGATCGACGAGGTGACGGACCTGGTCGAGCGGACCCACTCGCTGGGGCACGTGGTCCTGGACGAGGCGCAGGACCTGTCGCCGATGCAGTACCGGGCGGTGGGCCGGCGCTGCACGACCGGTTCGGCGACGGTCCTCGGCGACCTGGCGCAGGGCACCACGCCGTGGGCGACGGGGAGCTGGGAGACGGCGCTGGCGCACCTCGGGAAGCCGGGCGCGCGGGTGGAGGAGCTGACGGCGGGCTTCCGCGTGCCGAGCGAGGTGATCGCGTACGCGTCCCGGCTGCTGCCGCACATGGCGCCGGGCCTCGCGCCGGTGGAGTCGGTGCGGGAGAACCCGGGCGCCTTCGAGGTGCGGACGGCCGCGCCGGGCACGGAGGACGCCACCGTGGTCGCGGCCTGCGCGGACGCGCTCGGGCACGAGGGCTCGATCGGTCTGATCGCCGCGGACGCGCGGATCGCGCCGCTGGCGGAGGCGCTGGAGGCGGCGGGGATGCCGTACCTCGCGCCCGGCGAGGAGACGACCGCCCAGTCGCGGCTCACGCTGGTCCCGGCGTCGCTCGCGAAGGGTCTGGAGTACGACTACGTCGTGCTGGACGAGCCGGCCGCCGTGGTGGACGGGGAGCCGGACGAGCGCACGGGTCTGCGGCGCCTGTACGTGGCGCTGACGCGTGCGGTGTCGGGTCTGACGATCGTTCACGCGGCGCCGCTGCCGGAGCAGTTGGCCTGAGTCAGGCGTACTCGGGGAGGGCCTGGGTCCAGGAGCGGCGGGCGACGGCGGCGAGGGTCGGGTTCGGGACGGGGGCGGTGCCGGGGCCGCCGACGTCGCCGTAGTAGTGGTCGGTGACCAGGCCCCAGCACAGGGCCCAGCCCCGGCCGCGCTCCCAGGTGGCGTCGTCGACCTCGGCGGCGGCGCGGAAGAGGGGGCGGGTGGCGGGGGTGAGGAGGGTCCAGGCGGGGAGGAGGTCGGCGGCGGGGTCGCCGGTGCCGAGGCCGCCGAAGTCGATGACGGCGCTGAGGCGTCCGGCGCGGGTGAGGAGGTTGCCGGGGAGGAGGTCGCCGTGCAGCCAGACCGGGTCGCGGTCCCAGGCGGGGACGGCGAGGGCCCGGTCCCAGGCGGCGAGGGCGGTGCGCGCGTCGAGCAGTCCGGCGGCGGCGAGCGCGGCGACGGCCGCCGGGAGGGCGCCGCGCTCCCACGCGGTGACGGCGCCGCCCCGGAAGGAGCGGGGGCCGCCGGTGGCGTCGGCCGCCCGCAGGGCGACGCCGAAGCGGCCCAGTTCCCCGGCGGCGTGCGCGAGGTCGGCGACGGGCGCGGTCCACGCGTCGGCGCCGTCCAGCCAGCCGTACACGCCCCACGGCCGGCCGAAGTCCGCCGTGGGGGCGCCCAGGCCGAGCGGCACGGGCACGGGCAGCGGCAGCGCGGGCGCGAGCCGGGGCAGCCAGCGCTGCTCCTTCTCGGTCTGCCCGGTCGCCCACTCCGCCTTCGGCAGCCGTACGACGAGGTCGTCGCCGAGCCGGAACATCGCGTTGTCCGTCCCGGCCGACGCCACCCGCCGCACGGCCCGTCCGGCCCATTGCGGGAACTGGGCGGCGACCAGCCGCCGTACGAGTCCTTCGTCGATGCCGTCGCTCATGCGGGCGAGGCTAGCGAGGGCGCCGGGGCGCGGGCACGGAGTTTTCCCGCGGCTGCGCGCCGGGGGATTCCGCGCCGCGCGCCCGTGGGGCGGGTCAGGCGTCGACGGCCGTGCGCCAGGTGCGGACCGCGTCCGCCGAGACCGGGGCGGCCCAGCCGTCGGGGCGGGCGGCGCCGCCGATGTGGAAGGCGGTGAGGCCGGCGGCGCGCAGCCGCGGCAGGTGGTCGAGGCGGAGGCCGCCGCCGACGAGGATCTGCGGCTCGTAGCCGGGTTCGCCGGCCCGGGCGGCCTCGGCTTCGAGGACCGGGAGGCCGCTGTCGACGCCGGCGGCGGAGCCGGCGGTGAGGTAGGTGTCGAGGCCTGGGAGGTCCGCGAGGCGCTTGCGCAGGCCGTCGCGGTCGGCGGCGCGGTCGATGGCGCGGTGGAAGGTCCAGTGGGCGCCGTCGAGGACCGCGACGAGCCGTTCGACGGCGACGAGGTCGGGCTCGCCGTCGGCGGTGAGGAAGCCGAGGACGAACTGGTCGGCGCCGACCGCGCGGAGCTCCTCCGCCCGGCCGGTGAGCGCGTCGACGTCCCCGGCCGCGAAGCCGTCCGCGAGGCGGAGCATGACCCTGAGCGGGATGTCGACCGCGCGGCGGATGGCGGTGAAGACCGCCGTCGCCGGGGTGAGGCCGTCCGCCGCCATGTCGGTGACGAGTTCGAGGCGGTCGGCGCCCCCGGTCTGGGCGGCGACCGCGTCCTGCTCGTCCAGGGCGATCACCTCCAGGACAGCACGGTTGCTCATTGCGCCCATTCCTCCATGAATGACGGCTACAGGTCTAGTCCAATGACCAGACTAGCCGTGCGAGTGACCTCCCGCATCGTGCTCGGCCGTGTCCGACGGCGTCGCGGTGGACGCCGGGGCCGCGCCCGGCGCGCCGGCCTTCACGGTGAAGGCGGCGGTGCGGACCTTGCCCTCGTGCTGGAAGTCGAGGAAGAGGCGGTACGTGCCGGGGCTCGGGGCGGTGGCGGTGAAGGAGACGTCGGGGCCGGGGCCGCCCTCGTTGGGGTGGACGTGGAGGTAGGCGAGGTCGCCCTGGCGGAGGGCGACGAGGTGGCCGTACGCGCCGAGGTACGGCTCCAGGTCGGTGACCGGCTTGCCGCCCTTGGTGACGGTGAGGCGCAGCTCACCGGCCTTGCCGGGGTCGAGGGTGCCGCCGAGGCGGACCTGGTAGCCGTCGACGGTGGCGGTGGGGGCGGCGGCCGGGAGCGGCTTCGGGGTCCAGGCTCCGGGGACGGCGAGGTCGACGCCGAGGGTGAGGTTCTTCGCGCCCTTCGCGGCGGGCTTGAAGTCGGCGAACGCCTTGTAGCCGCCGGCGGCGGGCAGGTCGGCGTCGACGGTCCAGGTGCCGTCGGCGGACTTCTCGGGGTGGAGGTGGCGGAAGACCGTCAGGTCGCGCGAGGCGACGATGAAGTGCAGTTCCTTGCCGTGCTCGGTGGTGAAGGCGGTGACCTTCTTCCCGGCGGCGTCCTTGACGGAGAACTTCAGGGTGCTGCGGCCGACCGGCGGGGTGGGGGTCTCCAGGGCGAGGGTGTAGCCGCCGTCGGAGACCTGGAGGCCGCCGGGGAGTGCGGCGCCGGCCGGGGCGGGGGCCTCCTCGTGGCCGCCGTGGCCGCCGGCGGAGGCGGTGGGCTCCGGCGTGGCGGTGGCGTGTCCGGCGTGCTCCGCCTTCTTCGGCTCGTCGATCGGGCCGACCCCCTTCCCGACGCCGTACGCGGTGCCGAAGGTCGCGGCGAGCGCGGCGGCGAAGGCAGTGATCTTCACTCCGGTGTTCATGGCTGCTCTCCCTGATGCGCGGTGGCGGGCGTTTTTCTGCTCCCTGCACTTCACCATACCCCTAGGGGGTATCAAGTCAAGCCGGTCCGGCACTTGCGCCGAATACGGGTGGGGGGTATACATGGAGCCATGCCGCAGATACCCCCCGAGGGTATCGCGGTCCACTGGACACACGATGGAGGACGACATGGGTTCCTGCTGCACCCCCGACAACAGCTGCTCGACCGGCACCACCACCGCGGTCGCCGTCGCCGACGCCACCAGCACGGTCTACGCGGTCTCCGGCATGACCTGCGGCCACTGCCGCACGGCCATCACGAAGTCGGTGAGCGCCCTGGAGGGCGTCCTCTCCGTCGACGTCGACGTCGAGGCCGGCCGGGTGACCGTCACCACGGACGGCGCGCCCGACGACGCCGCCGTCGCCGCGGCCGTGGACGACGCCGGCTACGAGCTGACCGGGCGCGCCTGACCACAGGTCGGCGGCGCCTGACCGATCCGGCCGCCGGGGCCCGTCCCGTACCCCCGCCCGGGCCCCGGCCCCCGTGCACAGGAAGAAGACAGGGAGCAGTTTCATGACCACGACGACCCCCGGCACCGCCCAGGTCGAGCTCGCCATCGGCGGCATGACCTGCGCCTCGTGCGCGGCCCGGATCGAGAAGAAGCTCAACCGCATGGACGGGGTCGAGGCCACCGTCAACTACGCCACCGAGAAGGCGAAGGTCACCTTCTCCGCCGACATCCCGGTCGCCGACCTGATCGCGACCGTCGAGGCCACGGGCTACACCGCCGCCGAGCCCGAGCCGCCGAAGAGCGAGACGCCGGGCGCCTCCGGCGGCGGCCCGACCGACGAGGAGAAGGCCGACGAGGAGCTGCGCCCGCTGAAGCAGCGGCTCGTCACCGCCGTCGCCCTCGCCGTGCCGGTCATCGCGATGGCGATGGTCCCGGCGCTCCAGATCGAGTACTGGCAGTGGCTGAGCCTCACGCTCGCCGCGCCGGTCGTCACCTACGCCGCCTGGCCGTTCCACCGCGCCGCCTGGACCAACGCCAAGCACGGCGCGGCCACCATGGACACGCTGATCTCGGTCGGCACGATCGCCGCGTTCCTGTGGTCCCTGTGGGCGCTGTTCTTCGGCACCGCCGGTACGCCGGGGATGACGCACCCCTTCGAGTTCACGATCGCCCGCACCGACGGCGCCGGGAACATCTACCTGGAGGCCGCCGCCGGCGTCACCGCCTTCATCCTGGCGGGCCGCTACTTCGAGGCCCGCTCGAAGCGGAAGGCGGGCGCCGCGCTCAAGGCGCTGATGCAGCTGGGCGCCAAGGAAGTGACCGTCCTGAAGGACGGCCGCGAGGTCACCGTCCCGACCGCCGAACTGCAGGTCGGGGACCGTTTCCTGGTTCGCCCGGGCGAGAAGATCGCCACCGACGGCACCGTGGTCGAGGGCTCGTCCGCCGTGGACGCCTCCATGCTGACCGGCGAGTCCGTGCCGGTCGAGGTCGGCGTGGGCGACGCCGTCACCGGCGCCACCCTGAACGCCGGCGGCCGGCTCGTCGTCGAGGCCACCCGCGTCGGCTCCGACACCCAGCTCGCCCGGATGGCGAAGCTCGTCGAGGACGCGCAGAACGGCAAGGCCGCCGCGCAGCGGCTCGCCGACCGGATCTCGGCCGTCTTCGTGCCGATCGTCATCGCGCTGTCGCTCGGCACCCTCGGCTTCTGGCTCGGCACCGGGCAGGGCCTGACCGCCGCCTTCACCGCCGCCGTCGCCGTCCTGATCATCGCCTGCCCGTGCGCCCTGGGCCTGGCCACCCCGACCGCCCTCATGGTCGGCACCGGCCGCGGCGCGCAGCTCGGCATCCTGATCAAGGGGCCCGAGGTCCTGGAGACCACCCGCAAGGTCGACACCATCGTCCTGGACAAGACCGGCACCGTCACCACCGGCCGGATGACCCTCCTCAAGGTGCACACCGCCGCCGGTACGGACGAGACCGACGTGCTGCGGCTGGCCGGCGCGCTGGAGCACTCCTCCGAGCACCCGATCGCGCAGGCCGTCGCCACCGGCGCCGCCGCGAAGGTCGGCACCCTGCCCACCCCCGAGGACTTCGCCAACATCCCCGGTCTCGGCGTCCAGGGCGTCGTCGACGGACACGCCGTCCTGGTCGGCCGCGAGAAGCTGCTGGAGGAGTGGGCGATGTCCCTCCCGGCGAGCCTCAAGGCCGCGAAGGACGCGGCGGAGAAGGCCGGGAAGACGGCCATCGCGGTCGCCTGGGACGGGGAGGCCCGCGCGGTCCTGGAGGTCGCCGACGCGATCAAGGAGACCAGCGCGGAGGCGATCCGCCGGCTCAAGGGCCTGGGCCTGACGCCGATCCTGCTGACCGGCGACAACAAGGCGGTCGCGGAGGCCGTCGCCGCCGAGGTCGGCATCGGCGAGGTCATCGCCGAGGTCATGCCGCAGGACAAGGTGGACGTCGTCAAGAAGCTGCAGGCGGAGGGCCGTTCGGTCGCCATGGTCGGCGACGGCGTCAACGACGCCGCCGCGCTCGCCCAGGCCGACCTGGGCCTGGCGATGGGCACCGGCACCGACGCCGCCATCGAGGTCCTCGGTCTTCGTGGTCGGCAACAGCCTCCGGCTGCGCGGCTTCCAGGCCGCGGACAAGTGACTCCGGACCCTTGACCTGACGGGAGCCCGCCGTGGCCGGTTACGTACAGCACAAGGAAGACATCATCAGAAGGCTCCGGCGGATCGAGGGACAGGTCCGGGGGGTGCAGCGGATGGTCGACGAGGACGCCTACTGCATCGACGTCCTGACACAGGTCTCCGCGATCAACGCGGCCCTCCAGTCCTGCGCGGTCGCCCTCCTCGACGAGCACCTGAGCTGCTGCGTCACCGAGGCCATCGCGGCCGGCGGGGACGAGGCGAAGGTGAAGGTGGGCGAGGCGTCGAAGGCGATCGCCCGGCTGATCCGGACCTGACGGAGTACCGGCACCGCCCCCGTGCGAGGGGCCCGCGCCAGCGGGCCGCCGCACGGGGGCGGCGGCCGTGTCCGGGGCCGTCACGAACCCGCCACGCTACCCCCAGGGGGTATACCTCGGGCGGGTGTGCGACCCGTACGATGAGCCGCCCGCGAGGGGAGGGGATGCACGTGCGCCGGCTGGGAGAGCTGGAGGCGGAGATCATGGACCGGCTGTGGGCCTGGCAGCGGCCCGCCACCGTCCGCGAGATCGTCGACGACATCAACCGCGACCGCCGGGTCGCCTACACCACCGTCATGACCGTGGCCGACATCCTGCACCGCAAGGGCTGGCTCCGCCGCGAGAAGGCGGGCCGCGCCTGGCTGTACGAACCCGTCCGGGGCCGCGAGGAGTACACCGCCGGCCTCATGCGCGACGCCCTCGGCGACAGCCCCGACCGCCCCGCCGCCCTCCTCCGCTTCGTCGAGGCCATCTCCGACGAGGACGTGGAAGCCCTCGACGCGGCCCTCCGCGCCGCCCGCGGCGAGGGCCCCGGCGGCCCCGCCCGGGACGGCTCGGCACCGGGCGCGGACCGCCGCGGAGGGGGCGCGTGAACCACCACGCCCTCGTCCCCCTCGGCCTCGCGCTGCTCTCCGGGCTCGCCGTCCCCTGGCTGCTCGTCCGGGCCCGGTGGGCCCAGCAGGCCCCCCGGCTCGCCCTCACCGTCTGGGCCGCCTGCGGCACCGTCTTCATGGTCGCGACCGCCCTGCTGGCCGCACAGCTGCTGCTGCCGAACGACTCCAGCCACCGCCTCACCGACATGGTGCTCACCCTCCGGCCCCCCGCCCCCGGCGACCTGCTCGCGCTGCGCGGGCGGGAGGCCGCCGCACTGGCGGCGGCCTCCGCCGTCCTCGCCGTGCCGCTCGCCGCGCTCGCCCGCGGCCTGCTCCGGGCCCGCCGCGCCCGCCGGGCGCACGGGGACGTGCTGCGCCTGATCGGCCGCTACGACCCCGAGCTGCGCGCCACCGTCCTCGACCACGCCCGGCCCGCCGTCTACTGCCTGCCCGGCCGGATCCGCCGGGTCGTCGTCTCCTCCGGCGCCGTCGACACCCTCACGCCCGCGCAGCTCGCCGCCGCCCTCGCGCACGAGCGGGCGCACATCGCCGGCCGGCACCACCTGCTCGTCGCCGCCGCCGAGGCGTTCGGCACCGTGTTCCGGCGGCTGCCGCTCGCCCGGCACGGCGCGACGGCGGTCCCGCTGCTGCTGGAGATGACCGCCGACGACCGGGCGCTGCGCCGCTGCACCCGCGACGCGCTCGCCACCGCGCTCTACGCCCTCGCCGCCGGCCGCGCGCCGCGCGCCGCGTTCGCCGCGGGCGGCCCTTCGGCGGCGCTCCGGATGCGCCGGATCCTCACCCCCCACAGCGCCGGACACCCCGTGCTGCGCGGGCTGCTGACGATCGGCGCGGCGGCTCTCGCGATGGCTCCGCTCGTCGTCGCCTGTTGTTCCTTTCCCGCCTGATGTCCGGACCAACTCCCGTATTTACTAAGTGAATTCGTAGATTTCGCATCGGTCACGCGAACGGGAATCCGTCGCTATTGTGGGTATGTTGGCACTCCGGCTCACCACGGCGCTCGGCACGGCGAAGGGTACAGATCCAATGCAGCTCGCTGGCGTCCGTACGGCAGCGGCCGGCGACGCGACTCCGATATCCCGGCTGCTCGCCGACGCGATCCGGAGCAGCTATGCCGGAATGCTGGAGGAAATCCCGCTGCGCCGGCTGATCTCCACCCAATGCGCGCTGCCGCGGATACGCGCGGAAATCGAAATTCCGGGAGGCGCGCCCGGCTGGCTCGGCTGGCTGGTCGCGGAGAACCCGGAGGGCCGGCTGGTCGGCGCCGCCGCCTGCGGGGTGCCGGTGCCGGGCGAGGGCGAGCTGTACGCGCTGGCGGTCGAGGAGTCCGCGCGCCGCCGCGGCGTCGGTACGGCCCTGCTCGCGGCGGCCACCGACCGCGTCCGCGGCTACGCGGCGCGCGAGCAGCGCGTCCAGCTGCCGGTCCCGGCGGACCCGGCGCTCCCCTTCTACCGGAAGCGGGGCTTCGCGGAGATCGGCCCGACCCGCTGGGGCCGCGCGGTCTGAACCGCCGTCCGCCCTGGTGCGCCCCCCGAGGGGGCGTGGCGGATGCACGCCATCGCGTGTTCACGCAGCCCGATCCGGTGGATCGGGGGGTGCGGCGCAGGTCAGGATGGGTGCAGCGGCGGGGACCCGGCGGCACGGGCGCCTCGTCCGGACGGCATGGACCGAGCGAGCCCCTGGAGGAGCGATGCACACCCCGAGCGGCACTTCCCTGCCCGCCGTGCCCGCAGCGCTCGCGCCGGTCCTGCCGTCCCGATACGACCGGGAGCGGGCCCCCTCCCCGGCGGCGGGGGTGCGGATCGCCGCCGACGCGCTGCCCGGCCTGGAGTCCGTCGCCGCGATGGACGAGGGGTCGGTGTGGCTGCACGACGCGCTGCTCGGCCCGCACAGCGCGGACATCGTCCGGTACCTGGGCCTCGCCCGCTCCACCGGCGGACCCGTCCTGGACCTCGGCTCCGGCGCGGGACGGCTCGCCGTCCCGTTCGCCCGGCACGGCTTCGCCGTGGAGGCCGTGGACCGGGACGCCTCCGCACTGGAGCGCCTCGACGCCTGGGCCCGCCGGATCGGCCCGCAGGTGGCCGGTCTGGTGGTGACGCACCGGGCGGACCTCACCCGGCTGCGGCTGCGCGGGAGTTACCGGCTGGCGCTGCTGGCGGGCGCGATGGTGTCGGCGGTCCCGCCGGCCCGCCGGCCGGGGCTGCTGCGGGAGGTCGCGGACCACCTGGAGGCGGGCGGGGCGCTGGCCCTGGACTACACGGCGCACCGGTGGCCGGGTCTGGTCGCGGAGCCGCGCCGGACCTGGGCGTTCCAGGTGCCGCGGTTCGACGGGATCGACGAGTGGGTGGTGGCGCGGCAGGACTTCGACCTGGGGGCGATGAGCGAGCGGGTCACGTACTACGCGACGAGGACCGGGAAGCTGGCGTCGGAGCGGACGGTGCTGACCACCGACAAGTGGATCGTGGACCAGGACCGGCTGGCGGCCGAACTGCACGCGGCGGGGCTGCACATCGAGGGCCGGCGGCGGCAGCGGATCGACGACCGCACGGAGTCGGTGCTGCTGGTCTGCCGTACGGACGACTGACCGGCGGCCGCCTGTCGGGGCGGGCGGGCAAGAGGTACGATGCCCTCAAACGTTTGGGCGGACCAGATGGGCGAGAGGGCAGTCGTGGAAGAGCTGACGGGCCGCGAGGCGGTGATCCAGCGCCTGCGGGACGTGGGCCTGCGGGTCACCGGGCCGCGCCTGGAGGTCCTTTCGGTGCTCGCCGCCGGCGGCCACCTCGACGTCGAGGCGATCACCGCCACCGCCCGCGAGCGGCTGGGCACGCTCACCAGCCAGGCCGTCTACGAGATGCTGCGCCACTTCCAGGAGACCGGCCTGGTCGCGAAGTTCGACCGGCCGGGGCTCCCGGCCGTCTTCGAGATCTCGGGCCCCCGGCACCAGCACGCGCTCTGCGTGCGGTGCGGCCGGGTGGAGAACGTGGCGGCGCCCGCGCCCGCGCCGCCGCGCGGCAGCCTGCCGGGCTGGCGGACCGCCGAGACCGAGCTCGTCTTCAAGGGGCTGTGCCCCGATTGCGCGGAAGAGTCCGCCTGATCCCGCCCGGACCGCTCCGCCCCTGAACCTCGTGCGGAACGTTCGAATGTGTGGCAGGGTCTGCCGGGGCGTTTTGTCGACGGGATCCGCGCGATCCGAGGGGAGTCCGCTGCCGCCGTGTCCAAGAACGCCGCCGGAGTACGTACAGGAGGCGAGCAGGCCCTCGCCCTCTACCAGGCGCTCCGCGCCGCCCCGGGCGCCGGGCTCGCCGAAGCGGCCCGCGCGGTCCAGCTGACCGACGCCGAACGGGACCGGGCCCACGCCGAGTTGACCGGCCTCGGCCTGGTCGGACCGGAGCCGGAGGCACCCGCGGTCGTCGCGCCCGACGTGGCCCTGCTGGGGCTGCTGCGGCACGAGCGGGACCGGCTGGAGAGCCGGCTCGCCGAGACCAGCCGCGCCCACACCGCCCTGGAGACCCTGGCCGGACCGTTCCTGCGGGCCGGGACCGTACCGGGCTCCGAGGTCGAGGTGGAGATCGTCGACGACCCGGAACGGATCCGCCGCGCGCTCGCCGACCTGACGAAGACGGCCCGGAGCTCCGTCCACACCATGGCCACCGGCTCGGTCCGCCGCGAGGAGATGGCCCTGGAGCTGGACCGGGACCGGGAGCGGATGGCCCGCGGGGTCCGCGTCCAGGCCATGTACAGCCACCGGGTCGGCCAGGTCCCCGAGATGGACCAGCACCTCGCCGCCCGCACCGCGCTCGGCACCGAGATCCGGCTCTCCCCCGTCGTCCCCATGAACATGGTGCTGGCCGACGAGTCCTTCGCGCTGCTGCCCACCGACCCGCGCGACCCCGGCTCCCCCGCGATCCTGGCCCGCGGCCCGGGCCTGGTCCGCGCCTACCGGGCGCTGTACGCGTACTGCTGGCGCGCCGCCACCCCGTACGGCGACCCGGAGGCCGGCGCGCACGGCGGCGACGGGCTGACCGAGCAGCAGCGGGCCGCGCTGCGGATGCTCGCCTCCGGCATCAAGGACGAGCAGGTGGCCCGGAACCTCGGGGTGTCGCTGCGCACGGTCAGCCGGCTCATCTCCGAGGTGATGCAGGAACTGGGCGCGGCCAGCCGCTTCGAGGCGGGCGTGAAGGCGGCCCGGCTGGGCCTGCTGGACGGCGAGAACGGTCCCGACGACCCCGGCGGGCCGGGGCACAGCGCGTAGCCTGACGGTTGGGGACGGTCGATCTCACGACGACGAGGGGGAAAGTTCGCCATGGTCACGACGGGCGGCGGCACGGTGGGCGGCGGGACCGGGCTGCTGGTGGCGCTCTATCAGGAGCTGCGCCGTCGCGGGGTGTCGAACTACACGGAGGTCGCCGCCGGGTTAGGTCTCGCGCCGGAGGAGTACGAGCGATGTCGGGCCGAACTGCTCTCGCTGGGCCTGATCGTCCCGACCACCAGCCGGCACGCCACCGCCGCCGACCTCCGCGACGAGGACTGGCGCCCCGAGGAGGACGCGGTCGCCTCGGTGGACCCGGAGATCGCGCTGCTGCGGATCCTGGACCGGGAGCGGGCCCGGCTCCGCGAACACCTCGCCGAGGCCGACCAGGCGTACGGCACCCTGGAGACGCTGGCCGGGACCTTCCTGCGGCCCGGCACCCTGGCCGGCTCCGAGATCGCCGTCGAGACGATCACCGACTACCGGCGGATCCAGCAGGCCCTGGAGGACATCGTCGACGTCACCCAGGAGGCGTCCTGCTCGATGTACCCCACCGGACCGGCCCGCCAGGTCCCCGAGCGGATCTTCGAGCGGGACGCGCGCAAGCTCGCGCAGGGCGTCCGGATCCGCGCGGTCTACCGCACCCAGGACGCGGTCCGGCCGGAAGCGGCGGCCGTCCTGAAGCGCCGCGCCGAGCTGGGTGTCGAGGTGCGGATCGCGACCGAGCTGCCCATGACGATGATCCTGGTCGACCAGCAGTACGCGATGGTGCCGCTGCACCCCGAGGAGCCCGGCCGGGGCGCGATCCTGGCCCGCGGCCCGCTGCTGGTCGGCTCCTTCCTGAGCCTGTACGAGCACTGCTGGCACACCGCCACCCCGTACGGCGACGACGTGGCGCCCGAGCGGGGCGGCGACGGCCTGTCGGAGCAGCAGCGGGCGGCGCTCCAGATGCTCGCGGACGGCATGAAGGACGAGAAGATCGCGCGGAACCTGGGGGTCTCGCTGCGCACGGTGAGCCGGATGCTCTCGGAACTCATGCAGGAATTGGGCGCGTCGACGCGATTCGAGGCCGGGGTGCGCGCGGTTCGGCTCGGCTGGCTGGACTGAATTCCCCGGCCGGCGCCGCATGATTCGCGGGCACGGGAAAGCCCCGTGATCGTGGCAGGCCGATCACGGGGCTTTCGGGAATCGCGGCCGGATGTGCCGCGCTCCGGTTTTCCGGGGGTTCGCCTTTCCGCCGGTTCAGTTCACCGGCGGGGCGGGGGTGGCGGTGGCCGTGGTGTGCGGCCAGTCGACGGTGACGCCGGCGTGCTGGACCGGGGTTTCCGGGGTGCCGCCGGGGGTGACCGCGTAGACCGCGGCGCCGGCGACGGCGAGACAGGCGGTGAGGGCGACCAGGAACTGGCGGACGGTCTTCTGCATTCCGGAGTTCTGCTCGACGGACATGATTCCTCCAGGAGTCGTCAGGGCGAATGTGCTGATTCCCGTTCCCGGGGGCCCGTGCCGCCGGGCCTCCCTGAGAACAACTCCATTCTGGCGAGGCGCCGTTGGCGGATCCAGAGTTCTCCGATGCGTGGACCTGCCATGGCGTGAGTGCGTCAATCGGCCTTCACCGCAACGGAATTGGCTGGTCCGTAGCGCTCCTAACCTTTGGTCGAACCAAAAGAGATGCTAGACTCGTGCTACGGCCTTCTCGTTCCTCCAGGAGAGAGGGGCCGCCGGGGCAGGGGCGTGCCGCCGCCCTTGCCCCACCCGTGCCGCCGCCGCCGCGTCACCGCGTCCCGGCCGCGCGAGCGCCGACTCGTACACCTCCACCGTCCGCGCCGCGGCCCCCCGCCAGCTCATCCCCCGCGCGTGCCCGGCCGCCGCCACGCCCATCGTCGCCCGCGCCCGCGGGTTCGCCGCCAGCCACAGCAGCCGGCGGGCGTACTCCACCGGATCGTGACCCCGGACGAGCAGCCCCGTCACCCCCTCCCACACCGCCGTCGGCAGCCCGCCCACCGCCGCCGCCAGCACCGGCGTCCCGCACGCCTGCGCCTCCGCCGCCACCAGCCCGAACGACTCGCTCCGCGACGGCACCACCACCACGTCCGCCGCCCGGAACCACTCCGCGAGCCGCGCCTGCGGCACCGGCGGACACGGCCGCAGCACGTCGGTCACGCCCAGCTCCGCCGCGAGCCGCGCCACCGCGCCCTGCTCCCCCGCCCCCGAGTGGCCGCCGATCACCGGCACCAGCAGCCGCTCCCGCAGCCCCGGCGCCATCCGCAGCAGCTCGGCCACCGCCCGCACCAGCACGTCCGGCCCCTTCAGCGGCTGGATCCGGCCCGCGTACAGCGGCACGAACGCGTCCGCCGGGAGGCCGAGCCGCGCCCGCGCCGCCGCCCGCCCCGCGTCCGGCCCCGGCCCGGGCGCGAAGGTCCGCAGGTCCACGCCCGGGCGGACCACCTCGGTGCGGTCCGGGTCCGCCTCGTACAGGCTCCGCAGCGCCTCGGCCTCGTCCGCCGTGTTGGCGATCAGCAGGTCGGCCTCCGCCGCCAGCCGCCGCTCGCCGAGGATCCGGGCGGGCGGCTCGGGTGCGTCGCCGGCGGCCAGGTGCGCGTTCTTCACCAGGGCCAGGGTGTGCGCGGTGTGCACCAGCGGGGTGCCCCAGCCGAAGGCGGCGATGCCGCCCGCCTGCCCGGAGAGCCAGTAGTGCGAGTGGACCAGGTCGTACCGGCCGGGCTCGCGCAGCAGGCCCAGCGCGAAGGGCAGCACCAGGTCCGGCACCGCCTCCTTCGCCACCGGCCGGCGCGGGCCCGCCACCACGTGCCGGACCCGCACCCCGGGCGCCAGGTCCGCGGACCGGGGCTCGCCGGCGTCCTGGCAGCGGGTGAACAGGTCCACCTCCACGCCCTGTCCGGCGAGTGCCCGGGAGAGTTCGACCATGTAGACGTTCATGCCGCCGGCGTCCCCTGTTCCGGGCTGGTGGAGCGGGGAGGTGTGGACGCTGAGCATGGCGACGCGCAGGGACACGAAGGGCTCCTCAGGTGGGGGAGCCGCGCGCCCCCGCGCGTGTCGCGCCGGGACCACGCGGCGGGGGTGAAGGACGGTTTCCTGTATCGGACTTCTTAGTGGCTTAGAAGTACGGGTGGGGGTGCGGGGCTCAGAAGCCGAAGACCGGGCCCGACGGCGGGGCGAGCCGGGTGCCCGGCAGCGGCGGGATCAGCGCGTGCCAGTCCACCGCCCGCCCCGGCTCCACCCGCAGCGCCGCCGCCAGCCGGTCCGCGCCCTCCGGCATCACCGGCCGTGCCCACGCCGTCAGCGCCGACGCCACCGCCAGCTGCGCGGCCAGCGCGGGCAGGTGGCGGCAGGCGGTGACGGGACGGCAGCGCTCGTGCGCGTTGACGTACCCGAAGTCGGCCGCCGAGCGGACCATCTCGTCGAGGACGGCGACCGCCCGCCGCGGGTCGAAGGCGTCGGGGCCGTACGCCTCGCGCAGGTCGTCCACCGCCCGGTGCAGCCGCCGCTCCAGCACCTCCCAGCCGGTGCCGCCGGGCAGGGCCTGCGGGGCGCGCCCGTCGCACTCCTCGCGGACCGCCGCGAAGAGCCGGGACAGCCAGCTGTTCCAGTTGTCGTCCAGCTCGCGCCGGGCGGTGGCCAGCAGCTCCCGCCGGAAGACGGTGCGGCGGCCCAGCGGGCGGGCCTGGAGGACGTGCCGGCGCAGCGTGTCGGAGCCGTACTCGGTGAGCAGGTCCAGCGCCCACGCGTTGCCCTCCCGCACCCCCTCCTCGATCACGAACGACTCGTTGACGTTGAAGTCCTGCGGCAGTTTCACGCCCTGCGCGAGCAGCAGCACCGGCAGCAGCACCGCGTGGCAGAAGGAGTGCCCGAAGCCGCAGAAGTGGATGGCGCGGGCCGGCAGCGGCCCCTCGGCGTCGTGCCCGAACAGGTGCATGGCCGCGACCTCGAAGCAGCCGTCGATCCGGTGGTCCGGGAAGCCCTCCACGGGCACCTCCAGGCCCCACTCGGCCGGGTGCCCGACCGCGATGTCCGGCAGCCCGTCCTCCACCAGCGACTCGCACAGCGCCGCCAGCCTCGGCGGCAGCCCGGCCGCCGCCCAGTACTCGGCCAGCGTCTCCCGGAACGGCTCCAGCGGGATGTACAGCCGGCGGCAGCGGCGGGCCGTCGCCGCGGTGCCGCAGAGCGCGCAGCGCGCCCCGATGAGGTCGCCGCCGTCGTTGGGCCGGGCGCACTCGTGGCACATCCCGCCGTCGCTGGCCGCGCCGCAGTGCGGGCAGGAGCCGGTGGCGTGCGCCCCGTACAGCCAGCGGTCGCACGGCTCGCAGTACGGCAGCAGGCGGGTGCGCGGGGCGATGACGCCGTCCGCGTACAGGCGGGCGAACAGCTCCCGCACCCAGCGGGCGTACCCCTTGTCGCGGCGCGGGCGGACGATGTGGTCGAAGGCGACGCCGGAGCGCAGCCAGTCGGCGGTGATCGCGGCCCGGTAGCCCTCCGCGACCTCCTCCGGCTTGCGGCCGAGCCGCAGCGCCCGGACCTCGACGGAGCTCGCGTGGTCGGCGGTGCCGGTGGTGAAGCGGACCGGCTCGCCCTCGGCCCGCAGGTATCTGGTCAGGACGTCGGCGGCCACGTACGGCCCCGCGAGGTGGCCGATGTGCAGCTCGCCGTGGGTGGCGGGCGGGGTCGCGGTGATCCAGACGGGGGTGCTCACGGAAGCCTCCTGAGCGTCGGCGCGAAAGGGGTGATTCAGCGGGGCTCGAAGTGGAAGGAGCGGATGAAGCAGTCGCGGGGCTGCTCGACGGCGTAGACGATGCACTCGAAGAGCGCCTGGGTGGTGAGCTTGTCGTCGGCGGCGGCGCCGCTCGGGTCTGTGCCGTCCCACTCGGCGAAGCGCGGGTCGGCGGTCGAGAAGTCCGGCGGGAAGAGGGAGAAGACCCGCACGCCGGAGGGGCGCAGCCGGCGGGCCAGGATGTCCGCGAAGCCGGCCTGCGCGCTCTTCGCCGCCCAGAACGCCTCGTGCGCGCCGCCGGCGGCGGTCGCGGAGGCGCCCTCGGCGTCCCGCACGGCCACCATGTTGACGATGTCGGGCCGCAGCGAGCCGCGCAGCAGCGGCAGGAAGTGCTTGACCATGAGGACCGTGCCGCCGGCCGTGGACTCGATGGTCTCCACGATCTCGGCGTCGCTGGTGGCCTCCAGGTCCATGGCGTCGAGCCAGCGGGCGCCGTTGTTCACCAACAGGTCGACGCGGTCGGTGTGTTCGCCGACGCGGGAGGCGAACTCGCGGATCTCGGCGGGCCGGCTGAGGTCGCAGCCGAAGGCGTGGATGCGGTCGCGGGCCGAGCCCAGCACCTCGGCGCGGGTCCGCTCCGCCGCCTCCACCGTCCGCGCCGACACGTAGACCTCGGCGCCGAGGTGGGCGAATCCGACGGCGAGCGCGCGGCCGAAGTAGCGGGACGCGCCGGTCACGACGACACGCAGATTCTCGAATTTCATGTGCGTCTGCTCTCCCCACGGATACGGCTTCCAATGGCCGGTCCTTTTCAGCGTGGCAGAGGGTGCGCGCGCCGAGGCGGGTGAACGGGCTGCGCGTTCACGCCGTTGCGTGGATGCGCCACGGCAGCGGGCAGGCGCGCAGCACGGTCGCCCGTTTGTGGTGGACGCTGACCCGGTCGGGGCGGGCGGAGACGGTGACGGTGCCGCCGGGGGTGCGGACCGGGCCCCGGACGGGCGGGACGACGGTGCCGGGCAGCGCCCCGGCGGCGGCGAGGGCCGCCGCGCCGGTCAGGGCGAGCCGCGGGTGCCAGCCGCCGACGGTGAGCGCGCGGACGGCGAGTCCGGCGGACGTGGCGTCGACGGTGGCGATCTTCGGGAGGGCGGAGTGCGGCGGGTGCCCGAGGAGCCGGGCGGCCTCGGCGCGCAGGGCGAGCAGGTGGGCGTGGCCGCGGACCCGGCGGGCCTCGACGAAGACGTAGGGGTTGCCGTACGCGACAAGGCTGGCGGGCACGCCGAGGAGGCGGTCGCGGGGGCGGCCGGTGGGGAGGGTGCCGGGGGCGTCGGGCGGGCGGAGGAAGTGCAGGGTGTACGCGCCGCCGTCCGGCTCCGGTTCGCACAGGACGGTGTCGCCGGTGGTGAGCGCGCGGACGGTCACCGGTCCGGGGCGGCCCGCGGCGACGACGCAGGCGAGCAGCGAGTGCCCGCACCCGGCGCGGAAGTCGAACCGGCCGCCGGGCAGGGCCTGGACGAAGCGGTAGCGCAGGGTGCCGTCGCGGTCCTCGCCGTAGAAGGCGATCTTCCGCCACCGGGGGTCGAGCCGGGCCAGTTCCCGGCCGAGCCCGAGGACGCCGCCGTCGCCGGGCCCCACCCGGACGACCAGGGTCGCGCCGGGCGCGTCGTGGGCCCGGACGAGGAGCCCGGAGGGCGGCGGGGGGTCAGGCCGCCGCACAGTCGGCCGGGACCCGCATCGCGCGGACCACGTCGGTCCACAGTTCGTGGACGGCGAGGGCCCACAGGGCCTGGGCGTCGGCGCGGTTGGGGCGCTCCAGCTGGCGGGCGAGGAGGCGGGCGACGCGGTCGGCGCGGAGTTTGCCGCCGAGGACGAGCCGGGCCGGGGAGAGGAGTTCGCGGACGGTGTCGAGGAGCGGGCCGCCGGGCGCGATCATCGCCTCGACGGGGAGGGTGAAGGGCTGTTTGGGGCGGCGCAGGACGGCGGCGGGGAGCAGTTCGGCGCCGGCCTCGTACAGGGCCCGTTTGCCGGTGCGGGCGGCGGCGGGCAGGGACCGGGCGTGGGTGACGACGGCCGGCTGGCAGAACGGCAGCCGGGTCTCGACGGCCCAGGCCATGGCGAGGTGGTCGACGCGCCGCAGGTGGTAGGCGGGCAGCCGCCAGCGCGTCTCCAGGGCGGTCATGGCGGTGACGCGGTCGGCGCCGACGGCTTCGGCGGAGCGGAGTTCCTGCTCGACGCGGTCGGCGGCGGAGCCGGTGTCGGCGATGTGGGCGCGGTACTGGGCGGTGTACAGGTGCTCGCGGAGGAGGCGGGGGGCGGCGGCGAGCGCGTCGGTGTAGGCGGCGGCCCAGTCGGTGCCGGGCGGTGCGGCGAGGGCCGCCGCCATCCGGTCGTAGCCGCCGAAGAGTTCGTCGGCGCCGTCGCCGGTGAGGGCGACGGTGAAGCCGCTGTGGCGGACGGCGCGGAAGAGGGCGTAGGTGGAGAGGGTGATGGGGTCGGCGTTGGGCTGGCCGAGGTGGCGGACGGTGCGGGTGAGGAGGGAGGGCAGTTCGTCGGGGTCGAGGGCGATCTCGTGGTGGACGGTGCGGGCGCGGCGGGCGACGGCGCGGGCGTGGGCGGCCTCGGAGCCGGGCCAGGTGCCGCGGTAGGTGAGGTGGAAGGTGTGCAGCGGCGGCGCGTCGGTCTCGCGGGCGTGTTCGGCGGCGAGGGCGGTGACGAGGCCGGAGTCGAGGCCGCCGCTGGTGACGGCGCAGACCGGCACGTCGGCGTCGGCGAGCCGGCGGACCTCGCGGCGCAGCACGTCCTGGGTGTCGCCGACGGGGGCGGCCCGGTGGGGGCCGCGGCGGCGGACGACGGGGGCGGCGCCGGGCCGGATCAGCGCGGTGGCGCCGGGCGGGAGGACGCTGACGCCGTCGAGGGCGGTGCCGGTGGTGAAGGACGTCCGGGTGGCGAGGACGGTGTCGAGGGAGTCCTCGCGCGGGCGGAACCGGACGCCGCCGAAGGCGAGGAGGGCGGGGATCTCGGAGGCGAAGCGGGTGGAGCCGTCCTCGGGGTCGTGGTGGAGGTGGAGCGGCTTCATGCCCATGTCGTCGACGGCGAGGACGAGCTGGGTGCGGCCGGGCCGCAGGTCGAGGACGGCGACGGCGAACATGCCGTCGAGGTGTTCGGCGAAGGCGGGCCCGTACTCGGCGTAGAGGGCGGGCAGGACGGTGCCGTCGCAGCGGTCGGGGAAGCGGTGGCCGCGGGCGGCGAGGGTCCGGCGCAGTTCGGCGTGGTTGTAGATCTCGCCGTTGAGGACGGCGAGGACGCCGGGGAGGTGGGGCAGCCGGTAGGGCTGGTGTCCGCCGCGCGGGTCGGTGACGGCGAGCCGGTCGCAGCCGAGGGACCAGCCGGGGCCGCTGAGCACGCGGTGTTCGTCGGGGCCGCCGTGGCGCTGGCGCGCCGAGGCCGATGCGAGCGCGGCCGGGTCGGGGCGGTCCGCCCCGGCGGCGAGGGAGCCGAGGATCCTGCACATGCCGGTCGCCTCCGTGTCGTCGTCATCCAGGCAGGACGTTCATTGATTTGAATCTACCAATTTTTTGAATGGCGCGTAAGTGCCATGTCCTGTTCACGCCACGGGTTGGCCTTGCGACGCCCCCGGGCCCCCAACAGGCTTGAGGCATGGAGGACTTCGCGACCGACCCCCCGACCTTCCGCAGCGCGCCGGAATCACTGCTGGTGGTGGCCGCGCACCCGGACGACATCGAGTTCTGCGTCAGCGGCACCGTCATGCTGTGGATCGAGCGCGGCACCCGCGTCACGTACTGCATCGTCACCGACGGCGGCGCCGGCGGATACGACCCGATGCTGCCCCGGCAGGCGATGGCGGACCTGCGCCGCGCCGAACAGGTCCACTCGGCGAAGCTGAGCGGCGTCGCCGACGTCCGCTTCCTCGGCTACCCGGACAGCTTCGTCGAGCCCACCGTCGACCTCCGCCGCGACCTGTGCCGGGTCATCCGGCAGGTCCGGCCGCAGCGGATCATCATCCCGTCCCCCGAGATCAACTGGGCCCGGGTCGCCGACCTCCACCCCGACCACCGCGCCGTCGGCGACGCCTGCCTGCGCGCGGTCTACCCCGAGGCCCGCAACCCCTTCGCCCACCCCGCGCTCCTGCGCGACGAGGGCCTGGAACCGTGGATCGTGCACGAGCTGTGGCTCATGACCGGCCCCACCCCGAACCAGTACGTCGACGTCACGTCCGTCTTCGACCGCAAGGTCGAGGCCCTGCGCATCCACACCTCGCAGACCGCCCACTTCGACGACCTCGCGGGCCTGCTGCGCACCTGGCTGTCGGAGCACGCCACGGCGGCCGGCCTGCCGCCGGGGCGCATGGCGGAGGCGTTCCAGATCGTCCACATCGACTGACGGCTCAGACGTGGTCCGCCGACGGCAGGCCCGTCCAGCGCAGGGGCGCGGGGAGGTGGCCGGTGTCGTTGTAGAGCAGGACGGCGGCGGGGCGGCCGGGGGCGTAACGGATCACCGTCAGACCGGCGTTCGCGTGGTTGAGGCCCATCCACCGCCACGGCGGCGCGTCCATCGCCGCCCGCACCAGCCACCCGATCAGGAAGTTGTGCGTCACGACGAGTTCGTGGACGGGCTCGTCGCCGGCGACGGGTCCCGTGAAGCGCGCGACCGCCGCCGCGGCCAGCTCCGCGCCCCGCGCGACCTCCTCCGCCGGGAACCGCCCCAGGAACCCGAGCATCGCGTCGGCCGCGTCCGCCGGCAGCTCCTCCCGGGCGGGCCGGTACGGGACGTAGTCGCCGGCCTCCTCGCGGGCCCCGACCGGAACCCCGTCGAGCCGCGCGCCGACCAGCCGCGCCGTCTCCGCCGCCCGGGCGAGCGGCCCGTGGTGGACGGCGGTCAGCGGAGCGCCCCGGAGCCGGTCGCCGAGCAGCGCGGCCTGGCGGCGGCCCCGCTCCGACAGCCCGGACTCGTCGGGCGTGGCCTCGCCGTGCCGGGTGAGGTAGAGGTGGCGGGTGGCCGTGCCGGTCATGGGCGGGCGCCTTCCGTTCGGGTACGTCGTGACCCCGACGGGGACGGCGGCGGGACCGGCTCCGGTTCCCGTCCGGCGCCGCGCCCCGGGGAGGACGAGCAGCTGCAGGCCGGCGTCCCGGGCGCCGCACACGTGCGGGTCCAGCCGTACTAGGTCACCGTCCCGACGGCGAGCAGGGCGATCAGGGCGCTCGACGCCAGGCCCGTGAGGAGCCGGGCGCGGGCGCCCGTCAGGGCGCGGCCGAGGAGGGTGCCGGCGGACGCCAGCAGCAGCTGCCAGCTCGCCGAGGCCGCGAACGCCGCCGCGACGAACACCGCCGCCTCCGCCGGCCCCGTCGCGGCGTGCCCGCCGAGGACGAGGGCCGTGAAGTAGACGACCGTCACCGGGTTCAGGACGGTGATCCCGAGGAAGGTCCAGAACGCCCGGCGCGGGGCCGTCACCGGCCGCGCGTCCGGCGGGGCGCCGGCCCGGTGGGCGCGGAGCGCGGTACGGGCCGAGGCCGCCGCGAGGGCCAGCAGGACGCCCGCCGACACCCACCGCAGCGGCGCCGCCACCGGCGCGAGGAGCGGCACCAGCGCCGCCCCGCCGGCGACCGCCACCAGGGCGTACAGCCCGTCGGCCGCCGCGACGCCGAGCGCCGCGCCCGCCCCCGTACGCCACGGGCTGCGGGCCGCGACCGCCACCAGGTGCGCGCCGACGGCGCCCACCGGGATCGCGATGCCGTAGCCGGCCAGCAGGCCGGCCACCACCGCGCCGGTCACGCGACGGCGGGGATCGCGCCTCCGGTGACCGGGCCGGTCTGCTGTCGGTGGTAGGCCGCGCCGTCCTTCGTCCGGGCGAGCAGCCCGGCGACGACCAGGTGGCGGCGGAGCGCCGGGTAGTCGTCGTGGACGGTCTTCAGCGCCTCGTTGACCTCGGCCTCGCGGTAGACGCGGCCGGGCGTGAAGAGGGTGTCGGCGAGGTGGGCGAGGAGCGCCGCCCGGCGGGCCGGGCGGCGCGGGATCGCGAGGAGGCGGCCGTCGGCGGAGAACAGCTCCGCGACGGGCCGGGGGGAGGGATGACTGCTCATGGGGGAAGGGTGGCGGCCCCGCTTCCCGCCCCGCAAAGGGTTTTCCGGGCGGCCGGCCCGTGCCACCGCTCAGCGGTAGATGAGCAGTTCCTGTTCGGTGGCGCCGGTGAGGGCGTACCGGGTGCGGACCAGCGGGCGGCCCGCGTAGATGCGGATGAGGGTCGCGGCGTCGCCGTGGAAGACGGCCGGGGGGCGTCCCTCGATCGCGTTGCCGAGGGACACCTCCTCCGGGTGGCCGGTGAGCCGGCCGACCAGGCGGGGCGTCTCCCGGCGGCGGCTGGTGACGGACAGCAGCGGCAGGGCGAGGGCCAGGGCGTCGCCGCAGTAGGCGCCGGGTTCGCCGAACGCCTCCCGCACGTCCCCGGCGTGCACCCACTCGCCGAGGGCGACGGCGTCGAGCCGCCCGTCCTCGTGCCCGGCGATCACCGGGCCCGCCTCGGTCATGCCCCGTTCCAGCTCGTCGAGGATCCGGCCGAGCGGCCAGTCCTCCCGTTCGGCGACGTCCCGGGCGTTGGCCTCCGGCAGGAAGACGCCCTCCTCCAGCCGGCCCTCCACGATCCGGACCAGCGCCGCCGCGCAGTGCGCGAGGACCTGGCGGGCGGTCCAGCCGGGGCAGGCGGTGCGGAGCTCGTACGCCTCCTCGGGGGTGCGGCGCAGCAGCGGCATCAGCAGGTCCCGTTCCGTGCGCAGGAGCCGGTCGGGGAGCCACGGGTCGCGTTCGGTACACATGCGGGGTCAGTAGCGGTAGTGGTCGGGCTTGTACGGGCCGTCGACGGGGACGCCGAGGTAGGCGGCCTGGTCGTCGCTGAGGACGGTCAGTTTGACGCCGAGGGCGTCGAGGTGGAGGCGGGCGACCTTCTCGTCCAGATGCTTCGGGAGGGTGTACACGTCGACGGGGTACTGCTCGGGCTTGGTGAAGAGCTCGATCTGGGCGAGGGTCTGGTCGGCGAAGGAGTTCGACATCACGAAGGACGGGTGGCCGGTCGCGTTGCCGAGGTTGAGCAGCCGGCCCTCGGACAGGACGAGGACGACCTTGCCGTCGGGGAAGGTCCAGGTGTGGACCTGCGGCTTGACCTCGTCCTTGACGATGCCGGGGACGGCGGCGAGGCCGGCCATGTCGATCTCGTTGTCGAAGTGGCCGATGTTCCCGACGATCGCCTGGTGCTTCATGCGGGCGATGTCGGACGCCATGATGATGTCCTTGTTGCCGGTGGTGGTGATGAAGATGTCGGCGGTCTCCACGACCTCGTCCAGGGTGGTCACCTGGTAGCCGTCCATCGCGGCCTGGAGCGCGCAGATGGGGTCGATCTCGGTGACGATGACGCGGGCACCCTGGCCGCGCAGGGATTCGGCGCAGCCCTTGCCGACGTCGCCGTAGCCGCAGACCACGGCCGTCTTGCCGCCGATGAGGACGTCGGTGGCGCGGTTGCAGGACGCCGGTCTTGCGGTACTCCACACCCTTGTGGACGAGGAGGGTGGCGTCGCCGCCGTCGTCCAGGATCATGTTGGGGCCGTCGGCGCCGGGCCAGGTGAGGGCCTGCTCGGTGCACCACCAGTACTCCTCCAGGGTCTCGCCCTTCCAGGCGAAGACGGGGATGCCGGCGGCGGCGATCGCGGCGGCGGCGTGGTCCTGGGTGGAGTAGATGTTGCAGGACACCCAGCGGACCTCGGCGCCGAGCGCGACCAGCGTCTCGATGAGGACGGCCGTCTGCACGGTCATGTGCAGGGAGCCGGTGATCCGGGCGCCGGCGAGCGGCCGCTGCTCGGCGTACTCGCGGCGGATCGCCATCAGGCCGGGCATCTCGTGCTCGGCCAGGGTGATCTCCTTGCGGCCGAAGTCCGCGAGGCCGATGTCGGCGACCTTGAAGTCGGTGAAGTCAGACATGAGCGGCAACTCTCCTTGCGCTGAGGATGGTCCGGTGGATTTCCAGGGCGGCCGTCGACTTGTTGAGGGTGATGTAGTGCAGGCCCGGCGCGCCCTCGTCGAGGAGCCGCAGGCCCATCGCCGTGGCGTGCTCGACGCCGGTGCGGTACGCGGCGGCCGGATCGTCCTTCGCCGCCTCCAGGCGGTGCGCCAGGTCCTCGGGGAAGGCGGCGTCGCTCAGTTCCGCGAAGCGGCGGATCTGGCGGACGTCGGTGGCCGGCATGATCTCCGGGATGATCGGGGTGTCGCAGCCGGCGGCGGCGACCCGGTCGCGCAGCCGCAGGTAGTCCTCCGGGTCGAAGAACATCTGCGTGATGGCGTAGTCGGCGCCGGCCCGGCACTTGGCGACGAAGTGCGCGAGGTCGGTCCGCGGGTCGTCGGATCTCGGGTGGCCTTCCGGGAAGGCGGCCACGCCGATCCTGAAGTCGCCGAGCGAGCGCACGAGTTCGACCAGTTCGCAGGCGTACGTGAAGCCCTGCGGGTGCGGCGTCCACGGCCCGCGCGGGTCGCCCGGCGGGTCGCCGCGCAGCACGAGCACGTCCCGCACCCCGGCGTCCGCGTAGGCGCCGATGATGGCCCGCAGCTCGGCGACCGAGTGCCCGACGGCCGTCAGGTGGGCGACGGGCCGCAGGGTGGTCTCGGTGACGATCCGCTTCGTGACCTCGACGGTCCGGTCGCGGGACGAGCCGCCCGCCCCGTACGTGACGGAGACGAAGTCCGGTTTGAGGGCCTCCACGCGCCGGATCGCGTCCCACAGGGTCTGCTCGCCGCGGTCGGTCCTCGGCGGGAAGAACTCGAAGGAGAAGGTGGGGTTCACAGGCGCCGGCCTCCCGCGTTGAAGTAGCTCGCCTCCGGGTGGTGGACGACGATCGCGTCGGTGGACTGCTCGGGGTGGAGCTGGAACTCCTCGGAGAGGTGCACCCCGATCCGCTCCGGCCGCAGGAGCGCGGCGATCTTGGCGCGGTCCTCCAGGTCGGGGCAGGCCGGGTAGCCGAGGGAGTAGCGGCAGCCCTGGTACTCGGTGCGCAGCATGCCGTCGAGGCCGGCCGGGTCGGCCGCGGCGATCCCCCACTCCTGGCGCACGCGCGCGTGCCAGTACTCGGCGAGGGCTTCGGCGAGCTGCACGGACAGGCCGTGGAGTTCGAGGTAGTCGCGGTAGGCGTCGGCGGCGAAGAGCCGGGCGGTCTCCTCCCCGATCCGCGAGCCGACGGTGACGACCTGGAGGGCGACGACGTCGACCTCGCCGGAGTCCTCGGCGCGGTGGAAGTCGGCGAGGCAGAGGCGGCGGCCCCGCTGCTGGCGGGGGAAGGTGAAGCGGGTCCGCTCGCCTCCGTCCTCGTCCAGGACGATCAGGTCGTCGCCCTTGGACACGCAGGGGAACCAGCCGTACACGACGGCCGCCTCCACCAGGTCCTCGCGCGCGATCCGGTCGAGGAGGGCGCGCAGCCGGGGCCGGCCCTCCGCCTCGATCGTCCCGGAGTCCTTGAGCCCCCACTGGCCCTTGAAGAGCGCCGTCTCGTCGAGCCAGGGGGCGAAGTCGGCGAGCGGGACGCCGGTGACGACCCTGGTGCCGAGGAAGGGCGGTTCGGGTACGGGGTTGTCGGCGGCCACGTCGGAGCGGCCGGCCGGTTCGGGCTCGCGCACCTCCAGGGGGGTCTCCCGCTTGGGCACCCGGCGCTGCTTGAGCGGCGGCAGGGCGGCGCCGGGGACGCCCCGCTTCACCGCCATCAGCGCGTCCATGAGCCGCAGGCCCTCGAAGGCGTCGCGGGCGTAGCGGACCTCGCCGTCGTACAGCTCGTGGAGGTCCTGTTCGACGTAGGCCCGGGTGAGGGCGGCGCCGCCGAGGATCACCGGATACCTGGCGGCGAGGCCGCGGGCGTTCAGCTCCTCCAGGTTCTCCTTCATGATCACGGTGGACTTCACGAGGAGGCCGGACATGCCGATCACGTCGGCGTTGTGTTCCTCGGCGGCTTCGAGGATCGCGGAGACGGGCTGCTTGATGCCGATGTTGACGACGTCGTAGCCGTTGTTGGACAGGATGATGTCCACGAGGTTCTTGCCGATGTCGTGGACGTCGCCGCGGACGGTGGCGAGCACGATGGTGCCCTTGCCGGCCGCGTCCGCCTTCTCCATGTGCGGCTCCAGGTGCGCCACCGCGGTCTTCATGACCTCGGCGGACTGGAGCACGAACGGCAGCTGCATCTGACCGGACCCGAACAGCTCCCCGACCGTCTTCATGCCGTCGAGCAGCACCTCGTTGACGATCTCCAGCGCGGGCCGGACCTCCAGGGCCGCGTCGAGGTCGGCCTCCAGGCCGTTCTTCTCCCCGTCGACGATCCGCCGCTTCAGCCGCTCCTCCAGCGGCAGCGCCGCCAGCTCCTCCGCCTTCCCGGCCCTGAGGGACTGGGTGGTGGCGCCCTCGAACAGCTCCAGGAGCCGCTGGAGCGGGTCGTAGCCCTCCCGCCGGCGGTCGTGGATGAGGTCGAGCGCCACCGCGACCTGCTCGGGCTCCAGCCGGGCGATCGGCAGGATCTTCGACGCGTGCACGATCGCCGAGTCCAGGCCCGCCTTCACGCACTCGTCCAGGAACACCGAGTTCAGGACGAGCCGGGCGGCCGGGTTGAGACCGAAGGAGATGTTCGACAGACCGAGGGTCGTCTGGACGTCCGGATGCCGGCGCTTCAGCTCCCGGATGGCCTCGATCGTCGCGATGCCGTCCTTCCGGGACTCCTCCTGGCCGGTGCAGATGGTGAAGGTCAGCGTGTCGATGAGGAGGTCGGACTCGCGGAAGCCCCACGTGCCGGTGAGGTCGGCGATCAGGCGCTCCGCGATCTCTACCTTCTTCTCCGCCGTCCGGGCCTGCCCCTCCTCGTCGATGGTCAGCGCCATCAGCGCGGCGCCGTGCTCGCGGGCCAGCGCCGCGACCTTCGCGAAGCGGGACTCCGGTCCGTCGCCGTCCTCGTAGTTCACCGAGTTGACGACCGCCCGGCCGCCCAGCTTCTCCAGGCCGGCCCGCAGCACGTCCACCTCGGTGGAGTCCAGCACGATCGGCAGGGTCGACGCCGTCGCGAACCGGCCCGCCAGCTCCTCCATGTCGGCGACGCCGTCCCGGCCCACGTAGTCCACGCACAGGTCCAGCAGGTGCGCGCCCTCGCGGATCTGGTCCCGCGCCATCTCCACGCAGTCGTCCCACCGCCCGTCCAGCATGGCCTCGCGGAACTTCTTCGACCCGTTGGCGTTCGCGGGCCCATACGTCCGGACGAACTCCTCCTGGGCGTCCGCCAGTTCCTCCGGGCTCAGCGGGTAGTGGGCGCCGTCGGCGGTGAGGACCGGCAGGCCGGCGTTGGGCATCACGGACAGCGGCACGCGCGCGTGCCGGGCCAGATGGCGCAGGTGCTCGGCCATCTCCGCCGGGCCCGTCGCGCAGTTCAGGCCGATCATGTCGATGCCCAGCGACTCCAGCGCCGTCAGCGCGGCGCCGATCTCCGAGCCGAGCAGCATGGTGCCGGTGGTCTCCACGGTCACCTGGACGATGACGGGGAGGTCCATGCCGGTCCAGTCGAGGGCGCGGCGGGCGCCGACGACGGCCGCCTTCGTCTGGAGCAGGTCCTGCGAGGTCTCCACGAGCAGCGCGTCGGCACCGCCGCACACCAGGCCCTCGGCGTTCTGCTGGTACGCGTCGCGCAGCGGCCCGTACCCGACGTGCCCGAGGGTCGGCAGCTTGGTGCCGGGGCCCATGGAGCCGAGGACCCAGCGCGGCCGGCCGTCGGCGGCGGTGAACGCGTCGGCGACCTCGCGGGCCACCCGGGCGCCCGCCTCCGACAGGTCGTGGACGCGGTCCTCGATGCCGTACTCGGCGAGCGCGGCCAGGTTGGCGCCGAAGGTGTTGGTCTCGACGCAGTCGACGCCCGCCGCGAAGTACTCCCGGTGGACGGCCGCGACCAGGTCGGGCCGGGTGACGTTCAGGATCTCGTTGCAGCCCTCCAGGCCGGTGAAGTCGTCCAGGGTCGGATCGGCGGCCTGGAGCATGGTGCCCATGGCGCCGTCCGCGACGACGACCCGCCGGGCGAACTCCTCCCGCAGCGAACGCCTCACGTCAGCCCCCTCAGGTGCGGCAGCAGCGCCGCCGCGCTGCCGGCGCCGTACACGGCCCGGATCCGGTCGAGCAGCGGCTCGCGGCGGAGCGCGTACTCCTGCGTGCCGACCGCGCCGAGGACGGTCGCCGCGACGGCGCAGCCCAGCCGGGCCGCGTACCGCTCGGGCACGCCCCACAGGGTCGCGGCGAGGAAACCGGCCCGGAAGCCGTCGCCGACGCCCGTGGGGTCGGCCACGGCCGGGACGGGGACGGCTGGGACGGCCAGCGGCGCGCGGCCGGCGGCCCGGATCCGCACCCCCGCCTCGCCGTGGGTGGTGACCCAGGTGGCGGCCCGGCGCAGCACCTCCGCCTCCGTCCAGCCGGTCTTCTCCAGCAGCAGGGCGGTCTCGTACTCGTTGGTGAACAGGTACCGGGCCCCGTCCACCAGCTCCCGCACCTCGGCGCCGCCGAGCCGCGCGAGCTGCTGCGACGGGTCGGCGGCGAACGGGATCCCGAGGGTGCGGCAGGCGCGGGTGTGCCGGAGCATCGCCCCGGGGTCGTCCGGGGAGACCAGGACCAGGTCCAGCCGGCCGGTGCGGGCGGCGACCTCGCGGAGGTCGATCGCGCGCGCCTCGGCCATCGCCCCCGCGTAGAAGGTGGCGATCTGGTTCTGGTCCCGGTCGGTGGTGCAGACGAACCGGGCGGTGTGCAGGGTCTCGCTGACCCGCACCGCGTCGGTGTCGACGCCGTGGTCCTTCAGCCACACCCGGTACGGCTCGAAGTCGGCGCCGACCGCGCCCACGAGGACGGGCCGCAGCCCGAGCACGCCCAGGCCGAAGGCGATGTTCGCTGCCACGCCGCCGCGCCTGACCTCCAGGTTGTCGGCGAGGAACGACAGGGAGACCCGGTCGAGCCGGTCGGCGAGCAGCTGCTCGCCGAACAGTCCGGGGAAGGTCATCAGATGGTCGGTCGCGATGGAGCCCGTGACAGCGATCCGCATGACGTCAGACCCCCGCCGCCTGCTTCAGCGCGTCCACGCGGTCGGTGCGCTCCCAGGTGAAGTCGGGCAGCTCGCGGCCGAAGTGGCCGTACGCGGCGGTCGCCGCGTACACCGGGCGCTTGAGGTCCAGGTCGCGGATGATCGCGGCCGGGCGCAGGTCGAAGACCTCGGTGACGGCCCGCTGGATGCGGTCGACGGGGACGGTCCCGGTGCCGAAGGTCTCGACGAAGAGGCCGACGGGCTCGGCCTTGCCGATGGCGTACGCGACCTGCACCTCGCAGCGGCGGGCGAGGCCGGCGGCGACGACGTTCTTGGCGACCCAGCGCATGGCGTACGCCGCCGAGCGGTCCACCTTCGACGGGTCCTTGCCGGAGAACGCGCCGCCGCCGTGGCGGGCCATGCCGCCGTACGTGTCGATGATGATCTTCCGGCCGGTGAGGCCGGCGTCGCCCATCGGGCCGCCGACCTCGAAGCGGCCGGTCGGGTTGACCAGCAGCCGGTAGCCGTCGGACTCCAGGCTGACGCCCTCCTCGACGAGCTCCTTGAGGACGTGCTCGACGACGTGCTCGCGGACGTCGGGCGCGAGCAGGCCCTCGACGGAGATGTCGGCGGCGTGCTGCGAGGAGACGACGACGGTGTCGAGGCGGACCGGGCGGTCGCCGTCGTACTCGATGGTGACCTGCGTCTTCCCGTCGGGCCGCAGGTACGGCACGGTGCCGTCCTTGCGGACCTCGGTGAGGCGGCGGGAGAGCCGGTGCGCGAGGGCGATGGGCAGCGGCATCAGCTCGGCGGTGTCGTCGCAGGCGTAGCCGAACATCAGGCCCTGGTCGCCGGCGCCCTGGGCGGCGAGCTCGTCGTCCTCGCCGTCCACCCGGGACTCGTAGGCGGTGTCGACGCCCTGCGCGATGTCCGGGGACTGGGCGCCGATGGAGACGGAGACGCCGCAGGAGGCGCCGTCGAAGCCCTTGGCGGAGGAGTCGTAGCCGATGTCCAGGATGGCGTCCCGGACGAGCTGGGCGATCGGCGCGTAGGCGGTGGTGGTGACCTCGCCGGCGATGTGGACCTGGCCGGTGGTGATCAGCGTCTCGACGGCGACGCGGGCCTGCGGGTCCTGGGCGAGCAGCGCGTCCAGGATCGTGTCGCTGATCCGGTCGGCGATCTTGTCGGGGTGTCCCTCGGTGACGGACTCCGAGGTGAAGAGGCGGCCGGTCACGCCTGCACCTCCACCGGGGCGGGGAAGAAGTGCCGCTCGATGGCGGCGAGGGTGCGGATGGCGTCGACCTCCAGGGTCTCCATCTGGATGGAGACGCCGCTCTCCTGCTCCAGCAGGAAGACGAACTCCACGAAGGAGAGCGAGTCGATCAGCCGGTTCTCGATGAGGTCGAGGTCGGGGGCGATGTCCTGGCGCTCCGGGTGGCGGTCCAGGATCCAGTTCTTGACCTGCTGCAGGCCGTCGGCCATGGGGGTTCACTCCTCAACTCGGTTGCGCGGGTGGGGTGGGGGCGATGATCGGGGCGGCGACCGCCACCGCGTAGTCCACGTCGTGGCTGATGGACACGGTGATCTCGGCGATGCCGGATCCGGCGGCCATCTCGGCTGCGGCGCCGTGGAGTTCGACGAGCGGCCAGCCGCCGTCGGAACGCCGCACCACGATGTCCGGCCAGGGCAGGAACCTGCCCCGGACCCGTAAGGTCTTGAAGGCCGCTTCCTTGGCCGCGATCCGTCCGCACAGGCTCAGCACGTCGAGCCCGGTGGAGGTGCGGCAGTCGGCGAGTTCGCCGGGGGTGAGCATCCGCTCGAAGAAGCGCTCCCCGTACTGTGCGAGGAGCCGGCGGACACGGTTGACGGACACGATGTCCATGCCGAGGTTCGCCCAGCCCAGGCCGCCCGCCGGCGGGGCGACGGGACGGGCCGGCACGTCAGATCACCGGCCCGGCCGCGTCCAGGACCGCCCGGGTGGCCGCCTCCCAGCCGCCGTGTCGGCGGGTCAGCGCGGACAGCCAGCGTTCCAGGCCGAAGGCGACGCAGCTGGTGAAGGCCGGGCCTCCGGTCGAGGCGAGCGTGATGTCGCAGCGCTCGCCGAAGAAGTTCCGGTGCGTGTTGACGGAGGCGATCGCCAGGTCCTCGTACAGGAACTCGTACTTCACCGGGGTGAGGCGCTGGAGCAGCGCCTTGGAGCCGCCCTTGTCGAAGAAGGGGTCGCAGGCGGCCTCCTTGCGCAGGCTCAGCCCGACGGCCTCGGCGAAGGCGTCGACGCGGGCGGTGAAGGCGGTCAGGTGGTCCTCGGCGTGCTCGCGGGTGCCGAGGGCGACGACCTCCCGCATCCGGAAGCCGAGCTGCCGGCGCATGCCCTCGTAGTGGGTCTCCTTGCGGAAGCACCACGAGCAGACCGTGACGAGGGTGTCGTCGGCGACCTGCCTGCCGCGGTGGTCCAGGTAGACGGCGTAGCAGGAGGCGGACGGCAGGCCGAGTCCGGCGGGTTCGAGGGCGGCGGCCGGCCAGTGGCCGCGGTCGCCGTCGAAGGGGGTGGTGAGCCGCTTCTCCAGGTCGAGGGGGGCGGCGAGGACGGCCTGGTGGGGGAAGTTGTCGTAGTAGTCGAGCCGGGCCAGGTCGGCGGCGGGCAGCAGCGGGGGCATCGTCACCGGGCGGGCGCCCGCGGACACGCCCCAGCGCTCGAAGGTGTCGTCGAGGAGCCGCAGCAGGCGGGTCCCCTCCGGTCCCAGGGACGGCAGGCCCCTGGTCGCCCCGGGGGTCTCGGGGATGGTGGCGGTCATGGTCGGTTCACCTCTCGGGTGGGTTCGCGCGCAGGACCGGTCCTCTACAGGACGGGCAGGGTGTCGTCGGAGAAGATCCCGGTCCTCAGGAAGAAGGCGAGCGGCTTGCGGATCGCCTTGCGCTCGTGGGCGCGGCGGGCCGGGTCGGCGATCAGGGCGTTGCGCAGGCCCAGCGGGTCGGCGATGCCGGCGTCCTTGTACACGTGCGGGTTGTAGAGGGAGTTGACGCTGTAGACCACGTACCGCTTGAGGTACGCCTCCACCTCCCGGACGCGGCCGGCGGGCACGGCCTCGCACATGCGCTGGTACAGCAGGGAGACGAGCTCGCGGCCGAAGGCGATGTGCCGGGACTCGTCCTGGTGGTGGATGCGGTTGACCTCGCGGATGGTGTGGCAGAGGGAGTCGTCCTTCGCCATCCGGGAGTTGTAGTGGTCGACCAGCTCCTCGAAGAAGAGGATGCGGGTGAAGACGAGGAAGTTCTCGACCTCGGGCTCCCAGGCGGCGTCGGCGCGCATGGCGGTGGAGCCGTAGATCTTGTTCCCGTAGCGGCGGCAGAACTCGGAGAAGAACCACATGTGCTCGTTCTCCTCGCCGATGAAGTGGTGGAAGAAGTCGGAGGGGACCTCGAAGCCGGGCATGTGGATGCGGCCGACGACCTCGATGAGGAGTTCGCGGATGCCGTGCACGTTGAGGCTGTAGAAGTTGACCGACTCCCACTTGGAGAGGCGCTGAAGCGTTTCCTCGCCGAGGCGTTCCTCGTGCTCGGTGCCGTGGACGGTGAGCAGCTCCGGCGTCATCCAGAAACGGTTCTCCTCCAGGGTCTCGGGCCACTCGAAGGTCTGGTACGGGTTGTAGTAGTCCTCGACGGAGCGCTCGCTGAGGCGGTTCAGGACCTCCAGGAAGCGGTCGTTGACGGGGAGGGGGGCGGCGACGCCCATGGTTCTGGCTCCTTCGTGTCTGCGGCGCGCTCGCCGCGTTACGGGCGGACCTCGTAGACCGCGTTCACCGGGGTCTCGGCGGCGCGCCGCCAGCGGGTGAAGCCGGCCTCCTCCGCGATCGACCGGAACGCCTTCTCGCCGGAGTGGTTGCCGAGCGCGTGCGGGCCGCGCTGGGCGACGGCGACCGGCAGGCACATCACGGCGGACAGCGCCATGAACATGCGGGCGGCGGGGGTCTGGGTGTCGACGTCCTGCGGGGAGACGTTGGACTCGACGAGCATCCAGGTGCCGTCGGCGTCCAGGGACTTGTGGACGTGCTGGGCGGCGGCGACCGGGTCGCCCATGTCGTGCAGGGCGTTGAAGAAGCACACCAGGTCGTAGCCGGAGCCGGGGTAGTCGTCGGCGGACGCGACCTCGAAGACGACCCGGTCGGACAGGCCGGCCTCCTCGGCGAGCTGGCGGGCGATCGCGACGGCCTCCTCGGAGTAGTCGAAGCCGTGGACGGTGGCCGCCGGGAACGCCTTCGCGATGAGGAGGGTGGTGTGGCCGACGCCGCAGCCCACGTCGGCGACGGTGCCGCCGGCCGCCAGCTTGTCGGTGACCTGGTGGAGGGCGGGCAGCCACTCGGGGACCAGCCGGTGCTCGTACGCCGGCTGGAAGAAGGAGCCCATGCCGGTGTCGAGGGCCGGGTCGTGCTCGGCCCAGCCGACGCCGTCGCCGGTCCGGTACGCGTCGACCAGCAGGTCCTCGGTGGCGTACAGCGCCTTCAGCGCGGTGAAGAAGCCGGCCGCGAAGGTGACGGCCTTCGGGTCGGCGAGGACCTGGGCGTGGTCGGCGGGGAGCGTGTACGTGAGCGAGCTCGGGTGCCGCTCGACGTAGCCGGCGGAGAGCTGGGCGTGCAGCCACTCCTCGACGTACCGCTCGTTCGTGCCGGTCGCCGCGGCGAGGCCGGCGGCGGTGACGGGGCCGTGCTCGGCGAGCGCCTTGTACAGCCCGAGGCGCTCGCCGAGGGCGACGGTCAGGCCGCGGACGGCGGCGCCGGCGTCGCTGATGACGCGCTGGTGGAAGTCGTGGGCGCTCACGCGGCCCCCTTCTGGTCGTGGCCGGTGGGCAGGTCGCAGGTGAACAGGAAGGAGCGGGGGACGCCGGGAACCGTGCGGGCGGGCACCGGGTAGGGCCAGCGGCCGAAGTCGGCGCCGGGTTCGCCGGGCTGCCGGACCTCGCGGACGGACCAGCCGCACGCGGCGAGCAGGTCCTCGGGCTCCTCGGTGCCGAAGAGCCACGGGTTGCCGTCCTCCTCCAGCGCCTTCATGAAGCCGCGGGCGAGCGGGTTGGTGAGGGCGGACCGGGAGATGAGGTCGCCGAGCAGCACGGTGCCGGGCGCCGAGTGGGCGGCGAGCGTCGCGATCAGGGTGCGTACGGCCTGCTCGGGCAGGAAGAACAGCAGGCCCTCGACGACCCAGAGGACGGGTTCCTCGCTCTTCCAGCCGGCCTCCTTGAGCGGGCCGGTCCAGTCCTGGGTGAGGTCGACGGGGACGGCGACGCGGGTGCGGCCGGCCGGTTCCGGCTCGTCCGCCAGCATCCGGGCCTTGGCGTCGAGGAGCGCGGGGCGGTCCAGCTCGTAGACGGTGACGCCGTCGGGCCAGGGCAGCCGGTAGAAGCGGGTGTCCATGCCGGCGGCGAGGAACACGACCTGGCGGATGCCGCGCTCCTCGACCGCCCGCACGACGGCCCGGTCGAGGTAGGTGGTGCGGATGGCGAGGAACGGCACGATGCCGCCGCCGTCGTAGCGCTTCAGCAGCTCGAAGCCGGTCTCGTCGGCGACGGTGCGCGCGTAGGGATCGGCGAACAGCCGGTCCTCGCGCTCGGTCTCCAGGGCCCGCGCGGCGGCGGTCCACTGGGCGGTGCGGGATACGGCCTCCACGGGAGGTCCCCCTTCGGTCGGGAGTGCGGTGGGTTCACGGACGGCCGTGCTCAGGGCCGGACGGGTATACGGCCCCGTCAGGCGGTCATGACCGGGACACAGACCTTGGCCCGGGCCCCCGTGCAGCCGACGGGGTCCTCGGCCGCGGGCATCGACGACGGATGCGCGGCCTCGGTGTCGGCGGGGCGCCGGCGGAAGATGCTGTGCAGGATCATGCTGAACACGGCCGTCCCGTCTGCGGCCACGAGCGTGCACCGCGGCTTGACGGTGCCGGTGGCGGGATTGAACGGCGACGGGGTCGCGCCGAGGACCTCGACGCGCGCGGTCAGGACGTCGCCGGGGCGGACCGGGCGCAGGTAGCGCACCTCGTCGATGCCGGGCGAGCCGAGGCAGTCGCTGTAGGCGAGCAGGCCGTCCACGTACCGCCGCATGAAGAGCGACTGCGTGTGGAAGCCGCTGGCGATCAGACCGCCGAACGGCGAGTCCTTCGCCCGCTCCGGGTCGGTGTGGAAGGGCTGCGGGTCGAAGCGCCGGCCGAACTCCAGCACCTCCTCCGCGGTGACGGTGACGGTGCCCAGTTCATGCACGTCGCCCGGCCGGAAGTCCTCGAAGTAGCGCATCGGACGCCCCCCTTGACCTAGGAGTTCTACGTTTCCTGGCACCACCCAATCTACGAATGGCTCGTTTATTTTGTCAACCCAAAAGAAGGGTCGCGCGGTATCCCGTGGCGACCGGAACTAGCTCCGCGCCAGGGCCTGTTCGAGGTCCGCCCACAGGTCGTCGACCGCCTCGATCCCCACCGACATCCGCACCAGCCCCGGCGGGATCCCGGCCGCCGCCAGCGCCTCCCCGTCCAGCTCGCGGTGGGAGGTCGACGCCGGGTGGGCCAGCAGCGTCTCCACCCCGCCGAGCGAGAGCGCGAGCCGGCCCAGCCGCACCCGCTCCACCAGCGCCCGCCCCGCCTCCCGGCCCCCGTCCAGCTCGAAGGAGAGCAGCCCGCCGCCACCCGCCAGCACGGTCCGCGCGAGGGCGTACGAGGGGTGGGACGGGTGCCACGGGTAGTGCACGGCCGTCACCCGGGGGTGGACGGCCAGCAGCTCGGCGAGCGCCGCCGCGTTGGCGCAGTGCTCCCGCATCCGCAGCGGCAGCGTCGGTATCCCCCGCAGCACCAGCCAGGCCGCGAACGGGTCGGCGCAGGCGCCGAGTTCGACCGTGCGCGGCCACACCCGGCCGCGCAGCTCCTCGTCCGCGAAGACGGCGGCGCCGGCCAGCACGTCGGAGTGGCCGGCCAGGTACTTGGTGGCGGAGTGCACGACGACGTCCGCGCCCAGCTCCAGCGGCCGGCACAGCACGGGCGAGGCGAGCGAGTTGTCGACCACGCTCGTCACCCCGAGCCGCCGGGCGGCGGCGAGCAGCCCCGGCAGGTCGGCGACCCGCCCGGTGGGGTTGGCGACGGTCTCCAGGACCAGCGCGCGGGCCGCCGGGTGGACGGCCGCCGCCTCGAACTCGGCGACGTCGTCCCCGGAGACGTACACGACGTCGATCCCGTACCGGCCGGCGAGGTCGGACAGGACGGAGAACGTGCCGCCGTACAGGCAGCGCTGGGCGATCACCCGGTCGCCGGGCCGGAGCAGCGCGAGCAGCACGCCGCTGATCGCGCCCATCCCGGACGCGAAGGCGAGGGCCCCGGCGCCGCCCTCCAGGCCGGCGAGGGTCTGCTCCAGGGCGCGGACGGTCGGATTGCCGCGGCGGCTGTAGACGTACCGGCCTTCGGGGCCGGCCATCGCGCCGGCCAGCTCGGCGGCCGAGTCGAAGGCGAAGGCGGAGGACTGGACGAGCGGCACGGACAGCGGCCAGCTGCCGTCACCGAAGGGCTCGTTGACGACGTGCACGGCACGGGTACGGAGTTCCACGGTGTTCTGTTCCTCTCGCGGGTGGGGTACGGGGAAGCGGGGCGCAGGGGGCGGGGCACGGGGGGGGGCGGCGCACGGGGTACGGAAAAGGGGCCGCCCGACGTCCGCGGGGGGACATCGGGCGGCCCCTTCGGGGCGGGGATCAGGCGGCGACCTTCTCGCCCTGCGGCGCGGCGGCGGCCTCGGCGGCCACGGCCTTGTCGCTCTTCATCACCAGGAGGGTGATGACACCGCCGACGGCGGCGATGACGGCGGCGCCGATGAAGGCGGCCGAGAAGCCGTCGGTCAGCTTGGGCAGGTTGCCCAGCTGGTCGGCGCCCTGCGACATCGCGACCGCGGTGAGCGCGGCGAGGCCGAGCGCGGAGCCGACGTTGTAGGTGGTGTTGACGATGCCGGAGGCGAGGCCGGCCTGCTCCTGCGGGGCGCCGGACATCGCGGCGATCATCGCCGGGATGTAGGCGAGGGACATGCCGAGCGCGGCGACCAGCGAGGCCGGCAGGACGTCGACCAGGAAGGAACCGGTCGGCGGCACGGCCGCCAGCCAGACCAGACCGGCCGCGAGGACCAGCAGACCGCCGGCGACGAGCGGCTTGGCACCGACCTTCATCATCAGGCGGGCGGTGATCGCCGTCATGAAGATCATCAGCAGCACGGTCATCGGGAGCAGCGCGGCACCGGACTCGAAGGCGCCGAAGCCGAGGACCTGCTGGAGGTACAGGTTGAGGAAGTACCACATGGGGATCCAGGCGGCGCCGAGCAGCGTCATCGCCAGGTTCGCGGAGCCGAGGCGCGGGACCCGCCACACGCTGAGCGGCATGAGCGGCTCGCGGACCGACTTCTGGATCACGAGGAAGAGGATCAGGAGGACGGCGGCGCCGGCCAGCTGGAGGACGGTGGCGGTGGCGCCCCAGCCGACCTCGGGGGCGCGGACCACGGCGAAGACGGCGAGCGCGAGACCGGCGGTGACGGCGACGGCGCCGAGCACGTCCACGGAGCCGCGGCGGGACTCGACCTGCGGGAGCAGCTTGGTGGCGGCGAGGGTGGCCAGGCCGATCGGCACGTAGATGATGAAGACCCACTGCCAGCTCATCCACTCGGTGAACACGCCGCCGAGGAAGACGCCCGCGGTGCCGCCGGCCGGGGCGGCGGCGCCGTACAGCGCCATCGCCTTGCCGAGCTCCTTCGGGTCGTGCATGAAGAGCATCATGAGCAAGGTCATCGCGGAGGGCGCGATGAGCGCGCCGCCGACGCCCTGGACGGCACGGCCGACGATCTCGACCCAGGCGGTCTGCGCGGCGGCGGCCACGATCGAGCCGGCGATCATGACGGCCCAGCCGGAGACGAAGATCTTCCGGGCTCCGACGAGGTCGGAGAGGCGTCCGCCGAGGAGCAGCAGACCGCCGAAGACGATCACGTAGGCGTTGAAGATCCACTGGAGCTCGCTCTGCGAGAAGCCCAGGTCCTTCTGCATCTCGGGGAGCGCCACTCCGATGATCGAGGTGTCCATGATGACCATGAACTGGGCGGCGGCGAGCACGAGGAGTGCCCACCAGCGCCGGGGGTTGACGTTTGACATCGCACTGCCCTTCACTCACGGCCGACCGGTGGCCTGGGCCGGATACATACCCCTGGGGGGTACCTTCGCGGAGCACCGTAACATACCCATGGGGGGTATGTAAGAGGGAAGGGTGAGCGGGCGCTTCCGCAGGGATGAGCGGGTGTCGTCGCAGCGAAGGGGGCACGCCTCCGCCGGACGCGCCCCTCCCCGCCGGGCACAATGCGCGCATGACCGCACCCGACGACAGCGATCTGCTCGCGCGCTGGAACGCCACGCTGCTCGCCGCCCGCGCCGGCCGCGAGGGCCCCGACCCCGCCCCGTACGGCCGCGACCTCCTCGCCCGCTGGGCCGAGCCGCAGCGCCGCTACCACTCCACCGCCCACCTGCGCGCGGTCCTCGACCGGATCGACGAGCTCACCGACCAGGGCGGCGAGGGCGGGGAGCTCGAACTCGTCCGGCTGGCCGCCTGGTTCCACGACGCCGTCTACCGCCCCGACCGCTCCGAGAACGAGGAACGCTCCGCCTCCCTCGCCGAACGCGCCCTGCGCGAAGCCGGACTGACCGAGCACGAGGTCGCCGAGGTGGCCCGCCTGGTCCGCCTCACCGTCACCCACGACCCGGAGCCCGGCGACCTCAACGGCGCCACCCTCTGCGACGCCGACCTCGCGATCCTCGCCACCGACCCGGATACCTACCGGGGGTACGCGGCGGCGGTCCGCAAGGAGTACGCCTTCGTCCCCGACGCCGCCTTCCGCGAAGGCCGCGCCGCCGTCCTCCGCCACCTCCTCGCCCTCCCCCGCCTCTTCCGCACCCCGTACGGCGCGGCGGCCTGGGAGGAAAAGGCGCGGCAGAACCTGGAGAAGGAACTCGCGGACCTCACGACGGAATGAGGCCGAACCGTGATCCGGTGTTCTCTCCGCCCTTCGGCCCGCACACGAAGCCCGCCCCGCGAACCCGCAGGCCACGCAGGCCCGCGTCTCGCATCGCGAGAACCCCCGCCCGGACCGGAATGACAGGCATGACGTCCCGGTTGACACATGTCATGCCGTCTTCCTCCGCCGAGCCCGCCCAGCCCTCCCCCACACCCTCCCCCACCGCCTCCCCGGCGTCCCCGGCCCCCCGGATGCCCCTGGCCGTCTACATCCTCGGCCTCTCCGTCTTCGCGCTCGGCACGAGCGAGTTCATGCTGTCCGGCCTGCTCCAGCCCATCGCCCGGGACATGGACGTCTCCATCCCGCAGGCCGGCCTGCTCATCTCCGCCTTCGCCATCGGCATGGTCGTCGGCGCCCCGCTGCTCGCCGTCGCCACCCTCCGCCTCCCCCGCAAGACCACCCTGATCGCCCTGATCACCGTCTTCGGCCTCGGCCAGATAGCGGGCGCCCTCGCCCCGAACTACGCGATCCTCTTCGCGTCCCGCGTGATCAGCGCCCTCGCCTGCGCCGGTTTCTGGGCCGTAGGCGCCGCCGTCGCCATCGCGATGGTCCCGCAGAGCTCCCGCGCCCGCGCCATGGCCGTCATGATCGGCGGCCTCTCCATCGCCAACGTCCTCGGCGTCCCCGCCGGTGCCTTCCTCGGCGAGCACCTCGGCTGGCGCTCCGCCTTCTGGGCCGTCGGCGCCGCCTCCGCGATCGCCCTCGCCGGCGTCGTCACCCGCATCCCGCACATCCCGCTCCCGGAGACCCGTCCCCGGCTCCGCCAGGAACTCACGATCTACCGCGACCGCCAGGTCCTCCTCGCGATCGTGATCACCGCGCTCGCCGCCGGCGGCGTCTTCTGCGCCTTCTCCTACCTGGCCCCGCTCCTCACCGACGTCTCCGGCCTCGGCGAGTCCTGGGTGACGGCCGTCCTCGCCCTCTTCGGCATCGGCGCCCTCATCGGCACCACGATCGGCGGCCGGGTCGCCGACGCCCACCTCTTCGGCGTCCTCCTCACCGGCATCACCGCCTCCACCGTCTTCCTGGTGGCCCTGGCCCTCTTCGCCTCCAGCCCCGTGGCGACCGTCCTCCTCTCCTTCCTCCTCGGCGTCTCCGCCTTCTACACCGCCCCCGCCCTCAACGCCCGCATGTTCAACGTCGCCGGCGCCGCCCCCACCCTCGCCGGCGCCACCACCACCGCCGCCTTCAACCTCGGCAACACCGGCGGCCCCTGGCTCGGCGGCACCGTCATCGACGCCGGTCTCGGCTACGCCTCCCCCGCCTGGGCCGGCGCCGCCATGACCCTCCTGGCCCTCGCCACCGCCGCCCTCGCCCTCCGCCTCACCCGCCCCGGCACGTCCCGCGTCGTCATCGGCGCCCAGGGCGCGGCGACGGAGACGAAGACCACAACGAGCCGCTGACGGCGTCGGGGGCGGCCCCCTCCACGGTGAGGTTCCCGGTCCACAGCTCGTACCGGTTGCAGTAGGCCCCGTCGAAGCCGATACGTCTGCCCCCGGGCGCCAGCTTCCAGCAGGCGGACTCCCAGCGGGCGAGGAGGTCGCCGCAGACGAAGGCCCGGTGGGCCTGCAGCATGATCCACCGTCCCTTCTCCCGCTCGGAGGCGCCCTCCCTGCCCATCTCCGCCGCCACCCGCCACAGCCAGGACGCATCCACACCCGACGACAGAGGGCCGACCACGCCGATCTCACCCAGTCGCCGGCCGTCCAGGTGGTGGGTGGCGTACCCGACGACGGTCCCGAACAGGCGGAAGACACACGTACGTGTGCGGCCTTCCGCCCCCTTGACGTGCGTCATGCTCCTCGGTTCCGATGACAGCGCGGCCCGGACGTCGTCTCCACGTCCGGGCCACGCCTTGTCCAGTGGGTCCAGTGGGTCAGGTCAGCAGCACGGGCCGTCGGAGCAGCACGCGGGTTCGTTGCAGTCGGCGGCGATCCCCCACAGCGACGCGTCCACGGCGAACCCCGCGTCGCGGATCGCGTCCGTGACGTCGTACATCAGCCCCACGGTCCGCGTCTTGGAGTTCGGCGCATAGTGCAGGTAGCGGCCGAAGTGCTCCTGGCACCAGGCCGAGTACTCCTGGCTGTGCAGCAGGAACGTGTGCCAGGCAGGGTCCACGGCCCGGCTCGGCGCCATGACGTGCTCCTTCTCCGTGGTCCCCGCCACGTAGAGAAAGGCCAGCGCCTCGTCCATGGCACTGCGGGCCGCGTCCGCGCCGAGACCGTACTCGTCGGCGCAGAACGCGGCCAGTTTCTCGAAGAGTTCGGGACTTACGAGTTCACGGCCGCGCCTGTCGGCCCGGGTCTCCACCAGAGTCGTCACAAGAACTCCTTGTCGCTCGGTCGGATCGTTCAGCCGGCGGCGCGTTCCCGCCGCCGCCTCCCGGCTCAGGGCCGGAAGTCTGTGGTCGCGGGCGAAGCACCCAGCGCTTCCGCCACCGCCGCGGCCGCGGCGGCCGGGATGAGACCCACATGGACGTACGCGACCCCACGGTGGGTGACGGCCGTCCTGATCCCGCGCCAGGCCGTCTCGGGCAGTCCCAGCGCGGCCATCGCCGTACGGAGGGCTTCCGCCGCGTCACCGGACACGGCCCGAGCCTCGCGCCAGACCCGCATCTCCATCAGTGCGCCCGCCTCTGGTGCTCTCGCATCCGGACGTTGCAGTCCGACACGAGGCTGTAGTCGTGCTCCCGCCCGGCTGCCCTGCGGCACTGGTCGAGACGGCCGCACTCACGACATCCGGGGTGCGGGCGGGGAACCGGCAGGGAGGGTGCGGTCAGGACGACGGGGACCTGCTGCCAGTGGGGGTCGGACCTCATGCGCTACGCCTTCCGACGGGCTCGAAGGGGATGACGAGAGCATCGGGGTGCGGAGCGGACGGGCTCAACGAGATTGCGAATTCTTGCGCAGATTCACCCGAGGGCCTGGATGGCGGACTGGATCAGGTCTCGTGCCCGGTCGCCGTAGACGGCCATCTGCGCCAACTTGCCGAACGCTTTCGCGTAGTCGGCCCGTTCGCGAGGCTGGACCACGGCGATCCTCGCCGTGAGGGTTTCCACTGCCACGCGCTCATCGTCGTAGAGGTAGAAGGCTTCCAACGGCCACACGGTGCGCTCGGCACCGAAAGGGATCACTCCGAGGGAGACACTGGCCAGGGGCATGACGGTGAAGAGATGCCGTAGCTGGCCGGCCATCGCTTCGGCAGTTCCGATCCGGTGGCGCAGCACTGACTCCTCCAGGACGACGGCGAAGCGGTGACCGCCTTCGTAGAGGAACCGACTGCGGGCGACCCGTGCCGCAACAGCCTCGGTGACATCGTCCGGGGTGCCCTGGAAGTCGGTGATGGACCGCATCAGGGCGGTGGCGTAGGCAGGGGTCTGGAAGAAACCGGGTACCACGTTGGAGGCGTACACGCGCTGGTGTGCCGCCTGCGCGACGGCCGTGTAGACATCGTCCTGAGCCCGGCGCATGCCATTGCGGTGGAGCCTGCGCCACTCCTGGTACATGGAGTCGACCGCGCGGGCGGTGGCGATCAAATCTTCCGCCTGGTCGTCGGCGGAGCACGCGGCGCACCAGGCACGGATGTCCGCATCGGTCGGCATCGCCTTGCCGCCCTGGATACGGGACGTCTTGGCAGGATGCCAACCACACCGGGCGGACAACTCGTCCCCGGTGAGTCCGGCGTCCATGCGCAGGTGCGAGAGGCGTACCGCGAGGGCCTCGCGGGCCGCCTGAGCGCTTGACGAGGGGGAGACGGGCATGAGCTGGCTGTCCGGTGGTCGTGGTCAGACGGTGTACTTCTCGTGATCGACAGCACGTTCCCATACGGCCTCGAAGGCCGCCGCACAGAGCGCGACCACGGCGGGGTCCCCGCTGAACTCCTTCGGGGGAGATGCCCAATCACCCTCGCCGGTAAAAATGTTGAATTGCACGAGCCGGTTGTCGAAGAGCCAGAAGTCGGCCCCCGGCAGCGCGATGTCCAGCGCCTGACGCCTCGGCAGCCAACGAACCGACTCGCCGGCTCCGATGTTCAACGGGGTGGAAGCGTGCTCCCAGCGGATGTAGTCGGTCACCGGCTCGGACACGATGCGGGCCCTGCGCATCACCACGCCCCGGCCGACTGCCTCTCTCACCATGCCCAGCCAGCCCGGCCACCATCGCGCCTCAGGATCCAGTTCCAAGCTGCCCGTGCGTTTGAACTGCTCGAACTCTTCGGCCTCATCGCCGACGGCGTAGACGTCCCGCATCTCCAGATGCACCGCGCTGTGGCGAGTGTCGGCCAAGAGCTCAGCGAAGCTCGGCACGCTGTTCCGCGACATCACACGCCTTCCTCAAGATCGGCACCATGCGTGCGGGAATGCGGATCACCGTCTCGTGCCCGGGGATGCCCACCTTATGGCCGGCGACCCATTCCGTGCCGCTGATCAGCGTCTTCAGGACCTCTTCGGCCTTGATCCCCTGAAGCACCAGGTCAGCCGAGCCCTCCTCGACCCAGACTGTCGGCGATCCCTCGCCGCCGGTATTGGGATCGATCCCGATGAACTGTAGATCCACAACGCGCTCCCTGATCCAATCGGTTGCGGGTTATTGCACGCGAAGCTTCCCCAGGACGAGACGGCCGCCAACAAGCATCGCCGGGATTGGCGTGAACCGGCCACTGGGGTCAGAAGGTCATGGTCCCCCATGGTCTACCGTGGTACCTCGGAAGGGAGCCTCCAACTCCGTCCGTCGCCTCGCGTCCCGCCCGGCGGACGCAGGAGGCACGCCCGGGCGGAGCACCCCGCCGTTGTCCGACGCGCTGGACGACCTCTTCCGCTAACCCGCCGGGCGGTGCTTCGGGCGGCGGAGGCCCGCTCGGGTGAGGCGGGCGAGGAGTTCCTTGGAGCCGACCTCGACCGCGCCGGCCGCGACCGCCCTCGCGTACCAGTCGGACGGGATGTCGTAGTGGTCGCGGTCGAAGCCGCGGGCGGGGGCGCCGAGGGCGGCGGCGAAGGCGTGGAGCTCGTCGAAGGAGACGTCGCTGATCAGGTGGGACCACATGCGGCCGTGGCCGGGCCAGGTCGGCGGGTCGATGTAGAGGGTCACGGGCGGGGCCCCGCGCCGGCCGGAGCGCCGGGCGAAGCGGCGGAGGGGCCGGCCGGCGCGGTCACGTCAGGCCGCCCACCCGGGCCACCACCACGCCCTGCTTGGCGCAGACCCAGTGGGGGTCCGGGCCCAGTTCCGGTTCCACGTCGAGGGCGTGGGGGTCGCCGGCGGAGCAGACGGGGCAGAGGGGCCAGCGGCCGTACGCCTCCAGCAGGGCGTCCTGGACGTCCTGGGCGACCAGGCCCGCCACGTACTCCACGCCCTCGGGCCACTGCTCGACCCACCAGCGGCGGTGCGTCACCGCGTCCTCCACCATCGACACGACCTGCGCGGCGGCCACGTCCCGGGCCGCGAGGTCGGCCAGCACCAGTGCGCGGGCGGCGTGCAGCGCCTGCTCCACGGGGTCGATGTCGTCCATGGGGCCATTGTCCCCCGTGCGGCGCGGGAGGACGAAGGCCGGCCGCCTTCCGGTCCGGGCCGTACCCCCATCCGCCCCAGACCCCACCGCCCCTTCCCCACCCCCAGGACCAAGGTC
>JOFO01000083.1 GCA_000721275.1 Microtetraspora glauca
GCGCTGGGGTGTGCGCGGGAGGCGCTGCGGCGGCCGGGGGAGGCGGTGGACGCGCCGGCGCCGGCGGTTCCCGCCGCTGGTTGGCGGAGGTGGGGTTGTGGACGGGGCCGTGCGGCGGTGGGACGAGGGTCAGACGGCGGGTGTCGCGCGGGATCTGGCGCGGTGGGCGCTGGGTTCGGCGGCGGGGGCGGTGTGCGTGCTGCTGCTCGCGGTGGGCAGCGGCGGGTTTCCGGTGCTGGTGAGCGGGTTGCTGGGGCTGGCGGCGGGGGCCGTCGGGCTGTGGTGGGTCGCGGCGCACCGGGGGGCGTTGCGGGTGGCCGGCGGGGTGCTGGCGATCGGTGCGCCGGTCGGTGTCCTCGTGCTGTACGTGGTGGGCGGGCTGTGGTTGTTCGCGCTGGCCGCGCTCGCGTTGTGGGCGGCGGCGCTGGGGTGTGCGCGGGAGGCGCTGCGGCGGCCGGGGGAGGCGGTGGACGCGCCGGCGCCGGCGGTTCCCGCCGTACGGCCCCGGCAGCCGGTGCTCATCATGAATCCGCGGTCCGGCGGCGGGAAGGTGGAGCGGTTCGGGCTGGTGGCGAAGGCGGAGCGGCTGGGGGCGCGGGTGCTGCTGCTCGACCCGGCGGCGCAGGCGGACGTGACGGCGCTCGCCCGGAAGGCGGTCGCGGACGGCGCGGACCTGCTCGGGGTGGCGGGCGGTGACGGCACGCAGGCGCTGGTCGCGGCGGTGGCCGCCGAGCACGACCTGCCGTTCCTGGTGGTGTCGGCCGGGACCCGGAACCACTTCGCGATGGACCTCGGTCTCGACCGCGACGACCCGGCGGCGGGTCTGGACGCGCTCACCGACGGCGAGGAGCTGCGCGTCGACCTCGGCACGGTCGCCGGGCGCCCGTTCGTCAACACGGTGTCGTTCGGGGTGTACGCGGACGTGGTGCAGCGGCCGGAGTACCGCGACGCCAAGGCGGAGACCGCGTTCGACGTCCTGCCCGACCTGCTGCGGGGCGGCCAGGGCGACCGGCTCGACGCGACCGCCGACACCACCCGGCTGACGGGCCGGCAGGCGATCCTGGTGAGCAACAACCCGTACGCGGCCCCGGATCTGTTCAGCGCGGCGAGCGGGCACCGCCCCCGGCTGGACGGCGGCCGGCTCGGGGTGATCGGCATCCAGGTGGACGGCCCGGCGCACGCCGCCGACCTGGTCGTCCGGGGCACCCAGTCGTCCGCGCTCGCGGTGCTGACCGCGCGGCGCGTCGTGGTCCACGGCACGGTCACCGCCGCCGGCGCGCCGAAGGCGGAGGGGACCGTCGCGGTGGCGGTGGACGGGGAGGCGCTGGTCCTGCCCACGCCGGTCGTCTGCGAACTCCGCCCGCGCGCCCTGCGGGTGCTGGTGCCGCGGGCCCGGCCGGGAGTGGTTCCGCCGCCCCCTCCGTTGGACTGGCGGCGGATCATCCGGCTCGCCTTTCCCGAGCAGTACGGCCCCGGTCCCGCGCACCGGCCGGAACCGTCCGAAGACCCCTACAGGAGCGGCGCATGAGTGACATGAGCGACGAGAGCAGCGGCGGCGGCACGGCCGGGCGGGTGCGGCTGAAGGACCGGCCGCGGGCCGCCGCCTGCGCGGCCCGGGCCGTCCTCCACGACCTGCGGGCGGTGGACGGCGCCCTGTACGCGGCGGTGGCCGCCACGCCGACGCCCGCCCTGGACGTGGGGCTGCGCCGGCTGTCGAAGGCCGCCGACCACTCGAAGATCTCGTTCGCGGTGGCCGCCGGGCTCGCCCTGCTGCCGGGCCGGCCGCGGCGCGCGGCGGCGGTCGGCGTCGGCGCGATCGCGCTCGCCTCGGCCACCGCCAACCTGCTCGGCAAGCGGCTGGTCCGCCGGCCGCGCCCCGACCGGGAGGCGGCCCGGGTGGTGGTCGGGCGGCATGTCGCGATGCCGGAGTCGGCATCGTTCCCGTCCGGGCACACCGCCTCGGCGGTGGCCTTCGCCACCGCCGCCGGCGTCGTCCTGCCGCCGGCGGCCGTGCCGCTGGGCCTGCTGGCGTCGGCGGTCGGCTACTCCCGCGTCCACACCGGGGTCCACTACCCCGGCGACGTCGCCGCCGGCGCCGTCCTGGGCCTGGCCAGCGGCGCCGCGTCGCTGGCGATCGGAGCCTCCCTCACCCGGGCGCTCCGGCAGCCGGCCAACCCGGCCGCCGGGGCCTGACGCTACGTCACGGGCGCGCGTACGCCGGTCAGTCCCCGTCCGGGTACACGGCGCGGGCCAGGGCCTCCTCCGGGATGTCCAGGGCGGCGATGCGCTCCGGGTCGGCGAGGACGTGCAGCTCGACGATGCGGTCGCCGACGACGGTGAAGGCCATGAGCGCGGACGGCTTGCCGTCGACGACCGACAGCACGGCCGGCTGCCCGTTGACGACGAGCGGCAGCGACGCCTTGCGGAAGGTCGCGTACATGAGGGCCTGCCGGGTGATCGCCTCGGCGCCGCGGACCAGCTTGGACGCGCCGGCGAGGAGCTTGCCGCCGTCGGCGCGCAGCACCGCGTCCGGGTCGAGGACGGCGAGCAGCCCCTCGAAGTCGCCGCCCTGCGAGGCGGCGAGGAAGGCGTCGGCGATCTCGCGCTGGCGGCGCGCGTCCGGGCCGGGGCCGGGGGCGGCGTCCTGGACGCGGCGGCGGGCCCGGCTGGCGAGCTGCCGGGTGGCGGCCGGCGTGCGGTCCACGATCGGCGCGATCTCGTCGAAGGCGACGGCGAACATGTCGTGGAGCACGAACGCGAGCCGTTCGGCCGGGGCGAGGGTCTCCAGGACGACGAGCAGCGCGAGGCCGACGGACTCGGTCAGCTCGGCGGCGTGCTCCGGGTCGCCGGCGCCGGGGACGTGCACGATCGGGTCGGGGACGAAGTGGTCGAGCGGGTCCTCGCGGCGGGAGCCGCGCGAGCGCAGCATGTCCAGGCAGACCCGGCCGATGACGGTGGTGAGCCAGCCGGTGAGGTTGGCGACGCCGCTGACGTCGGTGCGGCTGAGCTTGAACCAGGTCTCCTGCACCGCGTCCTCGGCCTCGCTGAGCGAGCCGAGCATGCGGTAGGCGACGGCCCGCAGGTGCCCGCGGTCGGCGTCGAAGCGGCGCGCCAGCGCGTCCGCGTCCGAGTCCCCGCCGCCGGCACCGCCGCCCGTACCGGCGCCGCTGCCTCCGGTGCCTTCCACCGTGCTCGCGTCCATCCGTCGATCTCCCCCTTCGCGTCCCGTCATGCCTCCATGACGGATCAGAACCCGTGGATGTGACAGCGGAACGGCACCCGTACGCGCGCGCGTGCCCGCGTCCGTACGCGTCCCTGCCCGGCCCCGGCGGCGCGCCGCCGGTCTCGCCCCGTGAGATCCACGCCGTACCGCGGGCACCACCCGGGTTTCCCCGGCCAGAGCCGTTGTCCGCCGTGGATCGCCCCTTCAGCGCGATGATCATCCTCCGTAGATTTCTCACCATGACGACGACAGCCACCCCGGTCAACCCCGTCCTCCGCACCCCGCCGGCCTCGCCCGCCGCCGCGGCCGCCTACTTCTCCGCCAGCCTCGCCTTCCACGCGGACGTCTCCGACGTGGCCTCCGTGCTGGCCACCGCCGCGGCCGACGGCACCGACCCCGGTTTCGTGGTGATCGACTCCCGCTCGACCGCCTCCTGGGACCAGGGGCACGTCCCCGGCGCGGTCCACCTCCCCACCGCCCTCATCCCCGAGCAGGCGGAGCAGCTGCTCGACAAGGCCGTCCCGGTCGTCACGTACTGCTGGGGCCCCGGCTGCAACGGCGCCACCCGTGCGGCGCTCGCCCTCGCCGAGCTGGGCTTCCAGGTGAAGGAGATGCTCGGCGGCTTCGAGTACTGGGTGCGGGAGGGCTTCCCGTACGAGACCTGGGAGGGCCCGGCGCAGCGCGTGGCCGACCCGCTGACCGCGCCCGTCGACGCCGAGGACTGCGGCTGCTGAGGAAACGGATTTCGGTTTTCGCCGCCCATGCCGTAAGGTCATATTCACCGACGCGGGGTGGAGCAGCTCGGTAGCTCGCTGGGCTCATAACCCAGAGGTCGCAGGTTCAAATCCTGTCCCCGCTACTCAGTAGCCCGAAGGCCGAGCTGGGGCTGCTGGAGCCGAGCCGGGTCGGCGCGAACGGTTACCGGTACTACGACCAGGCGGCGCTCGTGCGGCTGCAGCGGATTCTGCTGCTGCGCGAGCTCGGGCTCTCGCTGCCCGCGATCGCCGAGGTCCTCGAAGGCCAGCGGGACACCTCGGCCGCCCTGCGCACGCATCTGGCCCTCCTCCAGCAGGAGCGCGAGCGCATCGGGCGGCAGATCGAGGCCGTGCGGACCACTCTCCACAAGACCGAGAGAGGAGAACAGCTCATGGCCGAGGAAGTCTTCGACGGCTTCGACCACACGGTGTACGAGGCCGAGGTCACCGAACGGTGGGGCCGCGACGCGTACGAGCGCGGCGACCGCTGGTGGCGTTCGCTGAGCGAGGCCGAGAAGAAGGAGTTCATGGAGACGCAGGCCGGCATCGCCCGCGACTTCGGCGCGGCGGCCGCGGCCGGCCTCGCGCCGGACAGCGACGAGGTGCAGGCCCTGGCCCGGAGGCAGTACGACTGGCTCTCCGGCACCACCAGCCCGACGAAGGAGTACCTGATCGGGCTCGGCCAGATGTACGTGGACGACCCCCGGTTCACCAAGAACTACGACCAGCACGGCGAGGGCACCGCGATCCTGGTGCGCGACGCGCTGACCGTGTGGGCCGAGCGGAACCTGTGAGCAGGCGGGCGCGGACGCGCCCGAAGTAAACGCTGGCCGAAACCGTGCCGCCGTCCGCCCGTCCCTTTGCCCATGGGTGAACGCGGAAAGTAACGTCATGAACGCCATGCGTGAGAATCGGTCGGCGATCGGGCGAGGAGCAGCAGGAGGACGGGCGCCCGTCCTCCTGCTGCTCCTCGCGCTCGTCGCGCTCTTCGCGGGGCTCTGCCACGGCGTCCCCGCCCACGCGGAGTCCGCCGCGGCTGGGCACCCGGCCGGCGGCGCTGCCGTCGCCGTGGCCGGGCCCGTGCACGGGCCGCTCCCCCACGGCTGCGGGCAGGGCGGCGAGGGGCACGCGGCCGAACTGCCGCTCACCGCGCAGACCGCCACGGCGCCGCAGCTCGACCCGCCGACGCCCGGCGCGGCCGTCACGGCCGACGCCGCCACCCCGCTGCCGGCGGCGGCGGAGCCGCGGCACGCGCGCACCCGCGCGGGGCCCCACCCCGCGCCCGGGCAGCTGCTCATCGCCCTCGGAGTGGACCGGAACTGAACGCGCCTGACCCGCCCCGCCCGTCAGGCGCCTCTCCGGCGCGCGCACCACCCACTCCGAGGACGGACATCCCGCCATGCACGCTGCCGCACCCCAGCACACACCGCTGCACGCACCCCAGCCCACACCCCTGTACGCGCTCCCGCCCGCTCCCGCACCGGCCCCCGCCCCCGTGTACGCCCCCGCCCGCCCCCATCCCACCGTCGGCAACACCCCCGTGCTGTGGACCGACGACGGGTACTGGGCCAAGCTCGAAGGCTTCAACGCCGGCGGGATCAAGGACCGGCCGGCGCTCCACATGGTCGAGGAGGCCCGCCGCCGCGGCGACCTGCGGCCCGGCGCGCCGATCGTCGAGTCGACCTCCGGCACCCTCGGCCTCGGGCTCGCCCTCGCCGGGGTGCTCCACGGGCATCCGGTGCACGTCGTCACCGACCCCGGCCTGGAGCCGATCGTCGAGCGGATGCTGACCGCCCACGGCGCCACCGTGCACGTCGTCACCGAGCCGCACCCGGCCGGCGGCTGGCAGCAGGCCCGCATGGACCGGGTCGCCGAGCTGCTGGCCCGGCTCGACGGCGCCTGGTGGCCCGACCAGTACGGGAACCCCGACAACCCCGCCGCCTACGCCGGGCTCGCCGCCGAGCTGTCCGCGCAGCTCGACCGGATCGACGTCCTCGTCTGCGCGGTCGGCACCGGCGGCCACTCGGCCGGCATCGCCCGCGCGCTGCGCGCCACCAGCAGCCCGGCCCTGGAGCTCGTCGGCGTCGACTCGATCCGCTCCACCGTCTTCGGGCTGCCCGCCGGCGAGCGCCTGATGCGCGGCCTGGGCTCGTCCATCCACCCGGCCAACGTCGACCACGCGGCCTTCGACGAGGTCCACTGGGTGGCCCCGGCGGAGGCGGTCCGCTCCGCCCGCCGGCTCGCCGCCCGCCAGTACGCGACCGGCGGCTGGAGCGTCGGCGCGGTCGCCCTGGTGGCCGGGTGGCTGGCCCGCACGCGCCCGCGCGGCACCCGGATCGCGGCCGTTTTCCCCGACGGCCCCCAGCGCTACTTCGACACCGTCTTCAACGACGCGTACTGCGCCGCCCACGGGCTCCTCGACGGACCCGTACGGGACGAACCGGCGCCGTACGAGGGGCCGGACGGGATCGAGGCGTGGACCCGGCGGGTCCTGGACCGGCGGGCGGGGGCGGCGCGTTGAGCACCACGAGCGACCCCGGCACCGCCGTCGCCGCGCCCCGCGGCGGCCTCTGGAAGCGGAGCCGCACCTTCGACCCGACCGTCCGGCTCCTCTTCCTCAACCAGCTCACCATCAACCTCGGCTTCTACATGCTGATGCCCTATCTGGCCGCCCACCTGGCCGACGGGCTCGGTATGGCGGCCTGGACCGTCGGGCTCGTCCTCGGCGTCCGGAACCTCTCCCAGCAGGGCATGTTCCTGGTCGGCGGGGCGCTCGCCGACCGGTTCGGCTTCAAGCCGCTCATCGTGGCCGGGTGCGCGCTGCGGACCGCCGGCTTCGGCGCGCTCGCCTTCGCGCAGTCGCTGCCCGTCCTCGTCGCCGCCTCGCTCGCCACCGGCCTCGCGGGCGCGCTGTTCAACCCGGCGGTGCGGGCGTGCCTGGCGGCGGAGGCGGGGGAGGAGCGCAGGGTGGAGGCGTTCGCCCTGTTCAACGCCTACTACCAGGCGGGCATCCTGCTCGGCCCGCTGGTCGGGGTGGCGCTCACCGGGGTCTCGTTCCGGCTGACGTGCGTGGTCGCGGCCGTGCTCTTCCTGGGGCTGACGCTGGTGCAGCTGCGGCACCTGCCGGTGGCGGCGGGCGGCGGCCGGCCGGAGCGGAAGGACGGCGAGGCGGCCGGGGAGGCCGGGGTCCGGGGGCAGTTCCGCACGGTCCTCGGCAACCGGGTGTTCTGGCTCTTCTCGCTCGCCATGACCGGCTCGTACGTGCTGTCCTTCCAGGTCTACCTGGCGCTGCCGCTCGCGGCGGGCGGCACGGGCGTGACGACCGCGCTGTTCGTGGTCTCCGCGCTCGTCGCGCTCGCCGGACAGCTGCGGATCACCGCCTGGTGCGCGGCCCGGCTCGGCCGCGAGCGGAGCCTCGTCGCCGGGCTGGCCCTGATGGGCGTCGCGTTCCTGCTGCCCGCCGCGCTCGGGCGGGGCGCGGCGGCGCTGCTGCTGTGCGCGGCGGTCCTCGCGGTGGCGAACGCGGTGCTCTACCCGTACGAGATGGACACCGTCGTCGCGCTCTCCCGGGGCCGCTGGGTGGCCACCCACTACGGGCTCTACAACACGGTCTGCGGGATCGGGATCACGCTGGGGAACCTCGGTACGGGCGTGCTCCTCGACGTCACGGGCTGGACGGCCGCGCCGTGGCTGGCGCTCTGCGGCGTCGGACTGGGTTGCGCGGCGGCGGTCGCGGTCCTGGGGCGGGGCGGACGGCTGCGGGTGGACGGCTCGACGTCGTAGCGGACGGCCGGGCTTCCGCCCGCACGCGGTTTCCCCGCGCGCGTGGCCGGGACGCGGCCTGCACGCGCGCGTGGGTGGGACCCGGTCTCCACGCGCGCGTGGAGCGGGCCGCGTACGCCGGTCGGACGCCTGCCGGTCGCCGGGCGGGCGCGGCGCGGGGACCCTGGGAGGGTGCGCGGCGGCGGGCCGGCGACCGGTCAGGAGTACTCAAGGTGACGCACCCTCGGGGAGCGGCGGGCGGCGGGCGGCGGGGTGATCCGCCCGGCCGCGGTCCCGTCCGGTCCGGCGCGACCCGGGGACCGTACGGGAGCGAGGTGCGGCAGTCCGCGCCGTTCGGCGCGACCCGGCGGGTCCTGCGGGCGCTGCCGCCGCTGATCATCGCGGGCGGGGTGGTGTTCGACCTGGCGACGCCGCCCGCGTACACGGCGGCGCCGATGTTCTCCGCCGCGCCGCTGATCGCCGCCCCGTTCTTCTCCCGGCTCACCACGCTGCTGACCGGGCTGGCGGCGATCCTGGCGTCGGTCGGGCTGCACGCGTACAACGACACGCTCACCGACGTGCCCTCGCTGACGGAGACGCTGACCGTGGTGACGGTGTCCGCGCTGGCGCTGGTGATCAACCTGGTGGTGCGGCGCAGCGGCGAGCGGCTGGCGTCGGCGCGGGTCATCGCGGAGGCCGCGCAGCGGGCGGTGCTGCCGATGCCGGCGGAGCGGATCGGCGGGCTGCAGTGCGCGGCGCGGTACGAGGCGGCGCAGGCGGACGCGTTCATCGGCGGCGACCTGTTCGCGGTGCAGGACACGCCGCACGGGGTGCGGCTGGTGGTCGGGGACGTGCGGGGCAAGGGGATGGACGCGGTGGAGGCGGTCGCCGTGGTGATCGGCGCGTTCCGGGAGGCGGCGGAGCAGGAGGCGACGCTGGAGGGGGTGGCGCGGCGGCTCGACCGGGCCCTCGACCGGGAGGGGACGCGGCGCGAGGGGCTCGACGCCTTCGAGGGGTTCACGACGGCGGTGCTGGCGGAGGTCCCGCGCGCGGGCGGGCGGGTCCGGCTGGTGAACCGGGGGCACCCGCCGCCGCTGCTGCTGTACGGGGACGGGCGCCTGGAGACGGTCGCGCCGGCCGAGGCGGCGCTGCCGCTCGGGATGGGCGAGCTGTCGGTGTGGCCGGACCGGGCCGACGAGCGGGCGTACCCGGCGGGCGCGACGCTGCTCTTCTACACCGACGGCCTCTCGGAGGCGCGGGACGCGGGCGGCGTCTTCTACGATCCGGCGGCCCGGCTGGCGGGGGCGGTCTTCCCGGGGCCGGAGGAGCTGCTCGACGCGCTCGTGGACGACGTGCGGCGGCACACCGGCGGGGGGACGACCGACGACATGGCGCTGCTGGCGGTGAGCCGGCCGGCGGCCGGGGCGCCGGAGCGGCGGCGGACCATGCCGGTGGTGCCGCCCGGGCCGGGAGGTTGACGCGATCCGGCCGGGCGTTCACCGTGCGTGGTCAGGAGGTGCCTCAGCGATAACAATTGACACACCGTCAGATTTCAGAGGTTTGGCGGACCGGCACTGAAGCGGGGTCAACTCGGGCGAATCCCTGCCATTTCCGTGAATGATCAAGGGGAACGGCTTGGAATCGGACCGTCGTGTCTATTAACGTTCGATAACGCAGCGCGGTCGTCCCAGCCGTCGCAAGAGGCGGCTCCGTGCGCACGTGCCGAATCCCGAAAGGGAACCGGGGAACCATCCCTTGGGGTGAATCGGGCCCCTCGCACCCCCCGTGCGAACACGCCCGTAGGAGACCTTCCTGCTCCGAACCCGTCAGCTAACCCGGTAGGCGAGAAGGAAGGAAAGGAGCGCGCCTCCGTGGCGTCCAACACCCCCGTACCCGGTGCCCCCTTCGAGCCCTTCGGCGGCCCGGGTGCCGTCGGAGCGGACGACCCGGCCGGCGCCGCGCCGGGCGCGTACGACACCGCCTCCTTCACCCCCTCCCCCGGGGAGTGGAACCCGACCGAGGGCTCCCTGCGCGCCGAGAGCCGCGCCGGCGGCCGGCACCGGGTCGTGAAGCAGCGCTCCAACTTCGCCCGCTCCTCCACCGTCCTCGGCGTCGGCGTCATCGCCGCCGTCGGCGCGGGCGGCCTCGCCACCGCGCAGGAGAAGCCGCCGGTCGCGATCTCCCTCCCGGACCTTCCCGACCTGGGCCTCCCGGACGCCCACGACCTGCCCGGCGTCGGCGCCCTGCTGCCCGGCGGCGACGAGGAGACCGCCGACGCGCAGGGCTCCGCGCCCGTCGCGGCGGGCGCCGCCGCGGCGAAGCCGCTCACCTCCGTCACGTACACCGCCCCGGCCGACACCGCCGCCGCCGGCACCGCCACGGCCGCCCCCGCCGAGCGCACCGCCTCCGCCGCCGACGCCGGCGAGGCCCTGCGCGCCCGCATCCTCCAGCAGGCCGAACAGCAGCAGCAGGCCGCGGTCGACGCCGAGAAGCTGGCCGCCGAGAAGGCCGCCGCCGAGAAGGCCGCCGCGGACGCCAAGGTCCAGGCGGAAGCCGCCGCCAAGGCCGAGGCCGAGCGGATCGCCGCGGAGAAGGCCGCCGAGGAGAAGCGCCTCGCCGAGGAGAAGGCCGAGGCGGAGCGGATCGCCGCCGAGAAGGCGGAGGCCGAGCGCCTCGCCCAGCTGGCCGCCAGCTACGCGATGCCGCTCTCCTCGTACACCCTCACCTCCACCTACATGCAGTCCGGCTCGATGTGGTCCTCCGGCTACCACACCGGCCTCGACTTCGCGGCCCCCACCGGCACCCCGCTCAAGGCCGTGCACGGCGGCACCATCACGTCCGCGGGCTGGTCCGGTTCGTACGGCTACCGGATCGTCCTGCAGCTGGAGGACGGCACCGAGGTCTGGTACTGCCACCTCTCCTCCATGACCGTCGCCGCCGGCCAGACCGTCACCACGGGCGAGACCATCGGCCGCGTCGGCGCCACCGGCAACGTCACCGGACCCCACCTCCACATGGAGGTCCACACCCCGGACGGCGCGGGCATCGACCCGGCCGAGTGGCTGCGCTCCAAGGGCCTGACGGTCTGACCCGACGGTCCGGCCGCCGGTCCGTCCGTACGAGCCTTCCGGCCGGGGTTCAGGCTCCCCGACCGGAATACGCCCGGCGGCGCACGGAGTTGATCTCCCCATGGACTCGACTCTGCGCCCGCTGGGCACCTCCGGCCTGCACGTCTTCCCGCTCGCCCTCGGCGGCAACGTCTTCGGCTGGAGCGCCGACGAGAAGACGTCGTTCGCCGTCCTCGACGCCTACGCCGCCGCCGGCGGCAACTTCGTCGACACCGCCGACGTCTACTCCGCGTGGGTCGACGGCAACGAGGGCGGCGAGTCCGAGACCGTCATCGGCCGCTGGCTGGCCGCCCGGGGCAACCGCTCCGACGTCGTCGTCGCCACCAAGGTCGGCGCCCTCGCCCCGCTCAACGGCCTCTCCGCCCCCACCGTCAAGGCCGCCGCGGAAGCCTCCCTGCGCCGCCTCGGCACCGACTACATCGACCTGTACTACACGCACTTCGACGACGAGACGGTCCCCGTCGAGGAGATCGTCACCGCCCTCGACCAGCTCGTGAAGGAGGGCAAGGTGCGGGCCGTCGCCGCCTCCAACATCTCGCCCGAGCGGCTGCGGGCCTCCCTCGACTTCGCCGAGGCCGAAGGGCTCGCCCGGTACGTGGCGCTGCAGCCCGAGTACAACCTCGTGGCGCGCGAGAAGTACGAGGGCCCGCTCCTCGACACCGCCGCCGAAGCGGGCCTCGCCGCCGTCCCGTACTACGGCCTCGCCTCCGGCTTCCTCACCGGCAAGTACCGGCCCGGCCGGTCCGTCGACAGCGTCCGCGCCCCGCGGGCCGGCGCGTTCGCCGAGACCGCGCGCGGACAGGCCGTGCTCGCCGCGCTCGACGAGGTCGCCGAGGCCCACGGCGCCGAGCCCGCCACCGTCGCCCTCGCCTGGCTCGCCTCCCGCCCCACCGTCACCGCGCCGATCGCCTCGGCCCGTACGGTCGAGCAGGTGCCGGCGCTCGTCGCCGCCGCCGGCCTGACGCTGACCGACGCCGAACTGGCCCGGCTCACGACCGCCTCCGAGACGCCGGTGGACTAGCCCTTGTACGGGTTGTAGCCGCCGTAGTCGAGGTACTGCGGCGGCACCCACACCCGTCCGGTGGCCCGGGCCGCGTACGACAGCGCCGGGGACGCCGTCGCCCGGCGCTCCCACAGGTGGTGCAGCAGCTCCTGCTCGCGGGCGGCGAAGTCCGGCACCGGGACCGTGCCCCGGCGGGCCCGCTCGCGCAGGAACGCCAGCGTGGTCGCGAACGACTCGTACTCGCCGACCGTCCGCGCCCCCGCCTTCCCGTACGTACGGGACGCCACCTCGCGCGCCGTCCGGCGGGCCCGCATCGAGGAGAGCGCCAGCGGCTCCTCCGGCGACAGCCAGCCGGCCGCCGCGTACGCCGGCAGCACCGCCGCGATGGTCCGCAGCTCCTTCTGCCGGCTCCACACCGCCAGCCAGGTCAGCAGCCCGAAGGCCGGGACCATGAACATCGCGTACACGGCGTAGAAGGCGAGCGGGCCGCCGAAGGTCGCCGAACCGTTCCACAGCGCGTGGACGCCCATCGCCAGCAGCAGCCCCGCGAGCGGCAGCAGCACCCGGCGCAGCCGCTTCCCGCGCGGCGCGAGCGCGGCAAGACCGAAGCCGATGCCGGTCAGCACCGTGAAGAGCGGGTGCGCGAACGGCGACATCACGACCCGGACGAAGAAGGTGCCGGCGGTGACGGCGCCGATCCCGCCGTCCCCGAGGTCCTGGTCCTCGCCGAAGGCGTTGCCGAGGTAGAGGATGTTCTCGGTGAACGCGAAGCCGGTGGCCGTGAAACCGGCGATCACCACCCCGTCCACCAGACTACGGAAGTCCCGCCGCCGGAACAGGAACAGCAGCAGGACCGCGGCGGCCTTCGCGGACTCCTCCACCACCGGCGCGATCACCGTCGCGCCCAGGTCGTCCGCCGAGCGCGGGTCGGCGGTCGCGGTGGCGATCCAGCGGACCGCGAACGAGTTCGCGAGGATCGCGACCAGGGCGGCGGCGAACGCGCCCCACGCGAACGCGAACAGCAGGTTCTTCCACGGAGCCGGCTCGACCCGGTCGAGCCAGCGGAACGCCGCCATCAGCAGTGGTACGGGCAGCACCGCGAGGCCCAGCCCGACGAGGAACCCCTCCGTGCCGGTCTGCTCCCGCACCAGCGCCAGGATCACCAGCGCGCACAGCGCGAGCAGCGTGATGACGGCGACGGCCCGCACGATCCGGCTCCGCCAGAACGCGCGCCGGGGCCGGTACCGCCACTGCCGCCGGTCGGCGGCCACGGCGAACGACGGCTCGTCCCCGTCACGGACGGGGACGTGGCTCTCGACCGCGGGAGCCCCGGCCTGCGCGGGCAGGAAGGCGGGCGCCGGCGGCGAGGAGGGCTCGGGCGGCGAGGAGGGCTCGGGCGGCGACGAGGGCTCGGGCGGCGGGGACGGCGGCAGGGGTCGGGACACGCCTCGACCCTAGCGACCGCCACCGACAGGAGCGACGGGCTTCCCGGCCGGGCCGTTGCTCGCCGGGCCGCTGCTTGCCGGGTCGTGACTCGCCGGGCCGTTACGTGCCGACGTGCCGTGACGTGCCGCCGGGCCGTTACTTCCGGCGGAAGAGCAGGTCGTGCACGACGTGCCCCTTGTCCAGGCCCTGGCCCTCGAAGCGGGTCAGCGGCCGGAAGTCGGGGCGGGGCGCGTAGCCGCCGGCGGGCACGGTGTTCTCGAAGTCGGGGTGCGCGGTCAGCACCTCCAGCATCTGCTCCGCGTACGGCTCCCAGTCCGTGGCGCAGTGCAGCACCCCGCCCGGCTTCAGCCGCGTCGCGAGCAGCGTCAGGAACTCGGGCTGGATCAGGCGCCGCTTGTGGTGCCGCTTCTTCGGCCATGGGTCCGGGAAGTAGACGCGGCAGCCGTCCAGGGCGGCCGGGTCGAGCATCTCGCGCAGCAGGATGATCGCGTCGCCGTTGGCGACGCGGATGTTCGTCAGGCCGTTGCGGTCGGCGAGGCCGAGGAGGTTGCCCTGGCCGGGGGTGTGCACGTCGACGGCGAGGATGCCGGTGCCGGGGTCGGCGGCGGCCATCTGCGCGGTCGCCTCGCCCATCCCGAAGCCGATCTCCAGGACGACCGGCAGCCCGCCGAACAGCTCCCGCAGGTCCAGGACCCGCTTGCCGTCGATGTCCAGGCCCCAGTCCGGCCACCGCTTCAGCATCGCCTCGGCCTGCCCGGCCGTCACCCGGCTCCGCCGCGGCTGGAAACTCCGGATCCGCCGCTCGAAGTGCGCGCCGGCGGGGTCGGGCGAAGGCCCTTCCCCGGGCGCGAACATCCGGCTGCCGCGCCGAACGCCGCCGTCACTACGCTTCTCATGCTGCTCAGACACAATGCGCCCATGGTACGGGCCCGCGCGTTCCGTCGCGGGCCGCGCCGGGCGGGGCCGGGGGGCCGGTCAGAGGTGGGCCAGGGCGCGCCCGGCGATGTGGCGGCCGATGGGGAGGGACGCGGTCGCCGCGGGGGACGGCGCGTTGAGGACGTGGACCGTCCGCGTCCCCTCCCGGATGAGGAAGTCGTCCACCAGCGTCCCGTCCCGCAGCACCGCCTGTGCCCGCACCCCCGCCGCCGCCGGCCGCAGGTCGGACTCGTCGACGCCGGGCAGCAGCCGCCGCACCGCCTCGGTGAAGGCCCGCTTCGACAGGGAGCGGCGCAGCTCGCCCGCGCCGTACTTCCAGTGGCGGCGGGCGATGGCCCAGGAGCCGGGCCAGGCGAGGGTGCCGCCGAGCTCGCCGGGGCGGACGACGCCCCAGTCGTAGCCCTCGCGCGCCAGCGCCGGCACCGCGTTCGGCCCGATGTGGACGCCGCCGTCGATGCCGCGCGTGAGGTGGACGCCGAGGAACGGGAACGCGGGGTCGGGCACGGGGTAGATGAGGCCGCGGACGAGGGAGGGGTCGGCCAGCTCGTAGTACTCGCCGCGGAAGGGCACGATCCGCATGCCGGGGTCGTCGCCGGCGAGCCGTGCGATCCGGTCGCAGTGCAGCCCCGCGCAGTTGACGAGGACCTTGCCGCGCAGGATCCGCTGGTCGGCGGTGCGGACGGCGACGCCCCACGGGCGCCGGTCGATCGCGGTGACCTCGGCGCCGTACAGGATCTCCGCGCCGGAGGACTCGGCGAGCCGCCGGGCGACCGCCGGGTAGTCGACGATGCCGGTGGTGCCGACGTGGATCGCGGCGAGGCCCCGCACCCGGGGCTCGTACTCCGTGATCTGCGACGGGCCGAGCTCGCGCACCGGGATGCCGTTCTCCCGGCCGCGCTGGACCAGGGCGTGCAGCCGCGGCAGCTCCTCGCGCTCGGTGGCGACGACGAGCTTGCCGGTCACCTCGTGCGGAATGTCCCATTCCGCGCAGAACTTGACCATTTCGGCGGCGCCCTCGACGGCGAACCGCGCCTTGAGGGAGCCGGGTCGGTAGTACAGGCCGCTGTGGATGACGCCGCTGTTGCGCCCGGTCTGGTGGCGCGCGGGCCCGTCCTCCTTCTCCAGGACGGCGACGCGGGTGCCGGGCGCGGCGCGCTGGAGGGCGTACGCCGTCGACAGACCGACGATCCCGCCGCCGATCACCAGCACGTCACAGTCAAACACCAGCGCCACCTCCCACCCCTGATAGTGCACTGGCCCACTGACATTCCCGCTAAACGCCCACGTCGTGGGACGCGCGTCACGCCGGTGCCACGAGCAGGGGCCGGGCCCGCTCGCGCAGTTCCCTGACCCGCGGCTCGTGCCCGTACGGCTCCAGGCGGTGCAGCAGGTCCCGTACGTACTCGGTGGTCCGCGCCGAGGAGATCCGGCCGGCCACCTCCACCGCGCGCGTGCCGGCCGCGCAGGCCGCGTCGAGGTTGCCGGACTCCAGCTCGGCGACGGCCGAGACGACGAGCCGCAGCCCGTGCGAGCGGACGAACTCCTCCGTCGGCCGGGACAGCGCCTGCTCGGTGAAGCGCCGCACCTCGCGCGGCATCCGCAGGTCCCGGTAGCACTCGGCGGCGTCCGCGCAGAAGCGGTCGTACGAGTAGAAGCCGAGCCACGTCGGGTCGGCGTCGCCCTCCCGGGACCGCTCCAGCCACCCCTCGGCGGACTTCAGGGCCGCCGCCGCGGCGGGCCCGTCGCCGGCCTTGGCGTGCGCGCGGGCCTCGACGAGCCGGAAGAACGACATGGTGCGGGCGGTGGCGAGCCCCCGGTTCCGTTCCAGCGCCGCCTGCGCCAGGTCGACGCCCTCGTCGGCGAAGCCCCGGTAGATGGCCTGGAGGGACATCGACGCGAGGACGTACCCGCCGAGCGGCACGTCGGCGGCGGCCCGGGCGAGCCGCAGCGCCTGGATGTAGTACCGCTGGGCGGCCTCCTGCTGCCCGGTGTCGAAGGCCATCCAGCCGGCGAGCCGGGTCAGCTCGGCGGTCGCCCCGAAGAGCGCCCGGCCGACCTCGTCGGAGTACGAGCCGAGCAGCAGCGGCGCCGCGTCCACCCGCAGGCACTCCGGCACCATCGACGAGCGCCAGTCCCCGCCGCCGTACTTGGAGTCCCACTTGCGCGCGTCCTCGGCGGCCTCGCGCAGCTTGGCGACGTCACTGTGCCCCACGCGCGCGTGCTCCGCGGCCCCGGCCGGCCCGGCGCCGCCCGGCCGCCCCGCCTCCCGCTCCACCGACGGGTCGGCGGGGGTGATCAGCCACCGGGACGTGGGGGTCGCGTAGGCGCTGACGGAGAACGAGCCGGCCAGCGACTGCCAGATCCCGCCGCCAGCCCGCCGCCCGGCGAGGTCCAGCCGGTAGAGGTCGGTGGCGGCGCGGACCGCCTCGCCGACGTCCCGGGGGAAGGCGAGGCCCACCTCCGGCGCCGGGTCGGCGTCCGCGAGCCCGATCTCGTGCAGCGGCACGGGCCGGCCCAGCTTCTGGCCGATCGCGGCGGCGATCAGGTGCGGCGCGGCGCCCTGCGGCACCATCCCCTTGGAGACCCAGCGGGCCACCGAGGTCTTGTCGTAACGCAGCGTCAGACCGCGCTGCGCGCCGAGGTCGTTGACGCGCCGGGCGAGGCCGGCGTTGCTGATTCCCGCGAGGGCGAGAACGGCGCCGAGCTTCTCGTTCGGCCCGCGTTGCTCCCTGGACATGACGCCACCCCTCGACATCCAGACGGCCGCCGCGACGCCGGGCATAGGCGGGCGGCATTCGTAAACACAGCGTAGTTCGCCGCATCCCCACCGTTAAGGGGCGGAGTTCCGTATGGCGAGATTGTTGTGTGACCAGCCGACCGGAAGGCCCCTCCGGCCGGTCCGTGCTCCGGCCGTGTGGCCGTGCGCCCGGCCGTGCGCTCTCGCCGCTCCGGGCCGCGACGGCTTCCATGAGTGCTGCGTGGGTCGGCCCGTCCGGCCGGGAGCGGCGCCCTGCCGGGTGCCTGGTCCCGCGCCGATGGGCCGGGGGACACCGCCGCTCCATTCCCCGCGGGCGGCGGACGGCGCCGGGGGCGGGTCGCCTCCCGGACTGCCGCCCGACCGGACCCGGACGGCTGCCGGCGATCTCCGGCCGGTGCCCGTCTCCGTGATCCTTTCGGCGCCCGCCGCGCGGTCAAACCTCCGCACAGGGGCCAGAATCGGCCTCTTTCCGCGGACTCCCCGCCGCGGCGCCGCACACCGGGCCCTCACCCCGTGCCCACCCCACCGGCACTCTGCCCGTCACCTCCGCGCCACCGCGCGCCCCCCGGCCGGCCAACCCGCCCATGCCAGGGGCGCATTCGCCTTTCGCGCGCGTGCACCCGGACCCCGCCCCGTGCGCCGTTGTCATGGCAGCATGGCCCCCACCGAAACGGACGTGGAGGCGCCGATGCGATGGCTGGTGGGCTGGAGCAGTGTCGCCGCGGGATACGCCACGACCGCCGGCGCACGCCCCGGAGCGGCGCACGGCGCGCACGCGTACGGCTCCGAAGTCCCGCACCAGGCACCGCCGTTCGCCGAGCGCGGCGGGCACGTCGGGGGGCGCACGGTGCAGCCGGTGGGCGCACAGCTCCTGTGGGGCGACCCCGACCCGCTCTGGGCGGTCGGCGACTGGCGCCCCGACGAGGTGCGGGTGGTCTCCCTCGACGACGGCACCCGGCTCGCCGTCCTCGGCTGCTGCGCCGCGAGCGACGACGAACTCCGCCGCGGCCTCGTCACCGCGCGCGGCGGCGCCCTCCGCCACCTCACCGCCTGGCCCGGCAGCTACACCGCCGTCGTCAAGGCCGGCCGCCGCGTCACCGTCACCGGCGACCTGGCCGGCGCCCGCCCGGTCTTCCACACCCCCTGGGAGGGCGGCACCGCCTACGCCACCGCCGCCCTCCCGCTCGCCGACCTCATCGAGGCCCAGCTCGACATCGGCCACCTCGCCGCGCTGCTCGCCTGCCCCGAGTCCCCGGAGGCCCTGCGCGACTCCACCCCGTACGAGGGCGTCCGCCGCGTCCCGCCCGGCCACGCGCTGATCCTGCGCGAGGGCTCCCGGGAGATCGCCGGGTACGAGACGGTGGCCTCGCTCGCCGTCGCCGCCCCGCAGGCCGACCCCCGGCAGGCCGTCGAGGCGGTCCGGGACGCCCTCGTGGAGTCCGTACGCGCCCGGCTCACCGCCCCCCGGCACGCGCCCGAGGCCCCGCCGCCGGACCCCGGGCCGGTCCCCGGCATGGGGCCCGCCGACCGGCGGGCGGCCCGTGGCGCCGGGCCCGCGCCCGGCATCGGCGCCGACCTGTCCGGCGGCAGCGCCTCCGCCACCCTCGCCCTGCTCGCCGCCGGACTGCCCGGCGTGCCCGGCACCCTGCACGGGCACGCGGGCGCGGGGGAGCGGCTGCTCGCCGTCACCTTCAACGACCTGGCGACCCGCCCGGGCCCCGGCCGGACCGCCGAACTGGAGCGCGCCCGGGAGCTGGCCGCCGACCCCCGGCTGCGGCACGTGGTCGTCACGGCGGGTGAGGACGCCCTCCCGTACGCCGCCCTGGACGGGCCGCTCACCGACGAGCCCGGGCCCGCGCTGGTCACCGCCGAACGGCACCGCAGGCGCCTCGCCGGAGGCAGCGCCGACCACTTCACCGGGCTCGGCGCCCGGCAGGTCCTGGACGCCCACCCGGCCCGCCTCGCCGACCTCCTGATGGACCGCAGGCGCCGCTCCCTGGTGCGCCCGGTGACCGCCCTCGCCAAGGCCACCGGCCCGTCCGCCGGCTCCTTCCTGGTGCCGGTCACCGTCTACCGCGCGGCTCGCAGGCTCGCCCGTACGCCCTACCGGACCGGCCTGGAGACCGCCGCCCGGCACGTCCTCGACGCCAACCGGCAGCCCGCCGACGGGCACGGCCCGCTCGCGGCCTCGCTGTCCGCCCTCGCCTGGTCCCGGCCCGGCCCGGCGGCCCGCTGGCTCACGGGCGAGGCGCTGGCCGAGGTGTCCGTACGCCTCAACCGGGCGGCCACCCTGCCGCCGGCCGTCCAGCGCCCCGGCGAGGCACGCGCGCGTGCGGCGCTCGCCCGGGCCGCGGCCGACCACCGGGTCCTCGAACAGGCCGCCGAGATCCGGGGCCAGCGGCTGCACGCCCCCTTCCTCGACAACCAGGTCGTCCGCGCCTGCCGGGAGCTCCCCGAGGCGCTGCGGGTCCAGCCCGACGCGCGGGCCGGCGTCCTGCGCACGGTCCTCGCCGACACCGGCATCCGCGACCTGCCGGCCGGCTGGGGCGCGCCCTACCCGGCGGTCCCGGCCGGCACCGCCCGCGCGGGCCTGCGCGCCGCGCTCCCGCAGCTGCTCGCCCTGTTCGAGGCGCCGCTCCTCGCCGACGCGGGCCTCGTGGAGGCGGGCACGGTCCGCGAGGCGCTGCGGGCGGCGGCGGACGGCGCCCGGATCCCCCTGGACGGCCTCGCCGACCTCGTCTCCACCGAGCTCTGGCTCCGCCGCCTCCTCGCCCGCCGGGGCTCCTGCTGGACCGACACGGCGACCCCGCGCGCGCCCCGCGCGGTGCAGGGCCCGCTGATCCCGGCGTCCCGGTCGCTGCCGGCGCGGTGACGGCGGTGCGGTGACGGACGCGCTGGGGCGACGGCGCTGGGGCGAAACGTCACAGCACACTGGTTCGAGTGAAGGGTGCCCGGCCCGGCTCCGGCGACCGTCCTAAGCTGAGAACGTCGCACCGAGCGAAGGAGGTCCAGCATGGCCATGCCGCTGCCGGTTCCAGCTCCGGAAGACAGCGTGACCGAGGAACACGACGACCGCGAAGCCGCGACCGCCGAGGAGACCTTCGAGCTGTTCAGTGCCGTGGCCCCCAAGGGCTGGCGCGTGGAGCTGATCGAAGGGGAGATTTACGTGGTACCTCCGGCTAAGGGCAAGCACGAGAAGATCGTGACCGAGCTGGTCGAGCAGGTCGTCGCCCGTCGGACGGACAAGGATCTGCGTAACTCCACGGGCATCGGTCTTTATCTCCCCGGGGCCAACGGCATCGTCCGCGTCATTCCGGACCTGGTGATCGCCCCTCGCGACTCCTTCGACAACGAACAGGAGTGGCACGCGCCCGATGCCGTGCTTCTGGTCGCCGAGGTCGCCTCTCCGTCCACCGCGAGCCGCGACCGCGTCCTGAAGATCCGCGCCTACGCCCGTGCCGGAATCCCCCTCTACCTGATGATCGACCGCGAGGCCGGCGAGGCCGTCGTCTGCTCCGAGCCCGTCGGCGACGACTACGCCCACACGTCCGTCCACAAGCTGGGGGCCGAGGTCCCGCTCCCCGCCCCCCTCGGCTTCACCCTGGACACCGCCGCGTTCTGACCCCCGGCGCCGCTGTCCACAGGCCGGGGAAACCCCGAGGCGCCCTTGGCCCCCGGCGGCCAGAATGGGCCGGTGCGGTATCTCCTCCTCGGCACCACCGAGGCCCTCGGCCCCGACGGCACCCCCCTGCCCCTCGGCGGCGCCCGGCTGCGCGCCCTGCTCGCCGCGCTCGCGCTCCGCGGCGGACGGGCCGTCCCGGTCGGAGAGCTGGTGGACGACGTGTACGGGGACGAACCGCCGCTCGACGCGCCCGCCGCCCTCCAGGCCCTCGTCGGACGCCTCCGCCGCGTCCTCGGCCGCGCGGCCGTCGAGGCGACGCCCGGCCCCGGGTACCGGCTGGCCGCCGCACCCGACGACATCGACCTGTACGTCTTCGAGCGCCGCGCCGCCGAAGCCGCCGCCCTCCTCGACGCCGGCGACCCCGAGACGGCCGCCGCCCTCCTCCGGGACGCCCTGGGGCTCTTCCGCGGCCCCGCCCTCGCCGACCTGCCCGGACCGGCCGGCGTCCGCCCCGAGGCCCAGCGCCTCGCCGCCCTGCGCCGCCGCGTCGAGGCCGACCTGCGGCGCGGCGCCGTCGACGGCCTCGTCCCCGAACTCACCGAGCTGACCGCCGCGCACCCGTACGACGAGGGCTTCCGCGCCCAGCTCATCCGGGCCCTGCGCGCCGAGGGTCGGCACGCCGACGCGCTCGCCGCGTACGAGACGGCCCGCCGCGACCTCGCGGACGCCCTCGGCACCGACCCGGGCCCCGAACTGACGTCCCTGCACCGCGAACTCCTCACCCCGCCCGTGTACCCCCACCACACCCCGAGCCCGACCCCGACCCCGGACCCGGACCCGGACCCGGTTCCGGCCTCCCACCCCACCCCCACGCCCTCGCCGCGTAGGAGACGCCCCGCCGCGACCTCGCGGACGCCCTCGGCACCGACCCGGGCCCCGAACTGACGTCCCTGCACCG
>JOFO01000084.1 GCA_000721275.1 Microtetraspora glauca
GTGCAGCGCGTGGTGGACGTGCCCGATGCCGTAGTAGCCGCTGACGCCGGCGAGGGAACCGGCGTCACAGGCCCGCCGCTTCGCCGGCGTGGCCCTCGGCGCCCTCGCGCTCCTCCTCGCCGTCGGCTTCGCCCCGGCCGCGCTCCTGCCGCACGTCACCGTCTTCGTCCTCGCCGTCGTCATCGGCTACTACGTCATCGGGCACGTCCACCACGCGCTGCACACCCCGCTGATGTCGGTGACCAACGCGATCTCCGGGATCATCGTCGTCGGCGCCCTGCTCCAGATCGGCCACGGCGGCACCGCCGTCACCGTGCTGTCGGCCGCCGCGATCCTGCTGGCGAGCATCAACGTCTTCGGCGGCTTCGCGGTGACCCACCGCATGCTCCGCATGTTCCACAGGAGCTGACATGACCGCCACCCACGCCGCCCAGGCGGCCTACCTCGTCGCCGCGCTGCTGTTCGTCCTCGCCCTCGCCGGACTCTCCCGGCACGAGTCGGCCCGGCTCGGCAACGCCTTCGGCATGCTCGGCATGGGCGTCGCCCTCGCCGCCACCGTCGTCCTCGCCGCCGACCGGGGCATCGGCGCCGGCGCCGCCGGCCTGCTCGCCGCCGCCATGCTGGCCGGCGCCCTCATCGGCCTCGGGCGCGCCCGGGGCGTCGAGATGACGGGCATGCCCGAACTGATCGCGCTGCTCCACTCCTTCGTCGGCCTCGCCGCCGTCCTCGTCGGCTGGAACGGTTACCTCGAGGTCGAGCACCACCCCGGCGGCCCCGAGGCCGCCGCCCTCGACGCGCTCGGCACCCTCGGCATCCACCACGCCGAGGTCGTCATCGGCGTCTTCATCGGCGCGGTCACCTTCACCGGCTCGGTCGTCGCCTACCTCAAGCTCGCCGGCCGCGTCGCCTCCCGGCCCCTGACACTCCCCGGCAAGAACGTCCTCAACCTCGGCGCGCTCGTCGTCCTCGCCGCGCTGGCCGTCCGCTTCACCGCCGCGCCCGCGCTCTGGCCGCTCGCCGCGGCGACCGTCCTCGCGCTGGCGCTCGGCTGGCACCTGGTCGCCTCCATCGGCGGCGGCGACATGCCCGTCGTCGTCTCCATGCTCAACAGCTACTCCGGCTGGGCGGCGGCGGCCTCCGGCTTCCTCCTCGGCAACGACCTGCTGATCGTCACCGGCGCCCTCGTCGGCTCCTCCGGCGCCTACCTGTCGTACCTCATGTGCCGGGCGATGAACCGCTCCTTCCTCTCGGTCATCGCCGGCGGCTTCGGCGTCGAGGCGCCGGCCGGTTCGGCGGCGGACCACGGCGAGCACCAGGAGATCACCGTCCAGGGCGCCGCCGAACTCCTCGGCGACGCCCGGTCGGTGATCATCACCCCCGGTTACGGCATGGCCGTCGCCCAGGCGCAGTACCCGGTCGCCGAGCTCACCGCGAAGCTCCGCGCGCGGGGCGTCGACGTCCGCTTCGGCATCCACCCGGTCGCCGGCCGACTGCCCGGCCACATGAACGTGCTGCTGGCCGAGGCGAAGGTGCCGTACGACATCGTCCTGGAGATGGACGAGATCAACGGGGACTTCGCCGACACCGACGTCGTCCTCGTCATCGGCGCCAACGACACCGTCAACCCGGCCGGCGCCGAGGACCCCGCCAGCCCCCTGGCCGGCATGCCGGTCCTCACCGTCTGGGAGGCCGACCGGGTGATCGTCTTCAAACGCTCGATGGCCTCCGGCTACGCGGGCGTCCAGAACCCCCTCTTCTTCCGCGAGAACACCGCGATGCTCTTCGGCGACGCCAAGGACCGCGTGGAGGAGATCGTCGCCGCCCTCTGACCGGGGTCGGGGCCGGGTCAGCTCCTGGCGACGGCGCAGCTGTAGGGCGTGCTCCCGGAGCCGCTGTACGCCTCCATGTCGAGGTAGTAGGTGCCGGCGCCGGCGGCGGTCCTGGTGAAGGACAGCGACTCGTCGGTGCCGGCGCCGTCGTTGACGGAGCGTTCCAGGGTGGTGCCCGCGGAGTCGAGCCAGTACAGGTCGGCGTCGTAGGCGGAGGGGACGGCGCAGTTCACCGTGACGGTCTGTCCGGTGTTCAGGGAGACCTTGAAGTAGTCGCGGTCGGTGGCCGACTTCATGGCGCCGGTCAGAGTGCCGGGAGAGGCCAGGGCGGTGGCGTCGTCGGCGGTGTCGCGGGTGTCGTTGGGCTCGCTCTCGGCGAGCGTGGCCCCGCCGCCTTGGCCGCCGCAGTCGGTCACCGGCGTACCGCTGTAGAGGTGGGCGTCGGCGACGCCGTTCGTCACGCTGCGGAGGTAGTAGCCGCAGGTGGGACGGTTCTTGAAGTCGAAGGTGGAGCCGGGGGCCAGGCGCCAGATCTTGAAGCCGCTGTAGGTGAGGGGCTTCCGGTCGACCGCTTGTTCCGGCTGGTGGTCGGCGAGGACGACGTACGCGTCCTTGCCGTACGAGGTCGCCAGGCCGTCGCGGTCCACGAACAGCGAGCCGCCGCCCTCCTCCACCCCGACGCCCCAGGCGGCGCCGCCGGGCGCGAGCCCGTCCTTCACGGCCCGGGCGAGGAACGCCATCGTGCGGCCCATGCGGTCGCGGGCCACGAAGTGGGAGTCGTTGACGACGCCTCCGTAGTGCGCCCACGCGAACATGCCGGTGGTGAAGCTGACGTACCGGTCGTAGGGGTTGGCGAGGGCTTCCGCGCTGGTGACGCTGCCATTGCAGGCGTCGTAGACGATCGGGCTGTTGATGTGGTGGCCCGCGCTGCCGCCGCCGGAGCCGCCGCCCTTGGCCACCACCGACTCGACGGACGCCTCCAGGGCGGTGCCCTTCCAGGCGGCGTAGCGGCACTGGTCGCCGCCGGCGAAGTAGACGAACTCGGCGTTGCGGATGTCGGTGTTGACCTGGCTGTTGTTTCCGTCGCTCGCGGTTGTGAGCGTCCAGGTCGTACAGGAGTTGACCCCGGTCAGCCCCATGACGGCGTCGCACTCGGGCGTCTTGCTGCCCGACGTGGGGGCCGAGCCGGCCAGGACGACCACGTCGAGCGTTCCGGTACCGCCCCTGATGGCGTCGAGCGCGCGGGTCATCGAGGCGGTGACCACGCCGCCGGCGCCGTTCATCGTGAACGCCGGGCCGTTCCACGCACCGCGGCTCACGTCGGAGGCGCTGCCGAGGCGGATCCGGTCGGCCGCCGCGTGCGCGGGCTGATGCGCGACCAGCGCGGTGGTGAGGGCGGCGAGGCCGACGGCGGCCGAGGTGACTCTGAGCGAACGAGGTGGCATCTGCGCTCCCAGGGGGTGGACGGCGGCCCCGGAGTGGGGCTGGTTGCGGAACATACAAGTACGGCCGGAGAAGCGGAAGATGTAAGGCCGTTACGGCGATGATTCCTGCGAAGGTGCCTCTCCTGAGTGGTGCGAACCTGTCGATACTGCGCATGTGAGGGAGGTGAGGGGCGTGTTACGTGAACGTAATGGGACTTACATCTAGCCAGTTCGAACCTGCATATGTAACTTCTCTGCTGTGTCTGACGGCCCGATTCCGTCGGCAGGAAATCACCGAGAGGTTCCACGCGATGAACGCTCGTATCGCACGCCCCACCACGGCCGCCGCCGTCGCGGCGGCCCTGTTCGCGTCGCTGTCCGCCTGCGGAGGCGACGACGCCGCAGCCCCCTCCGGCAAGGTCGTCATCGCCGGCACGGAGATCGTCAAGGACCAGAAGCTGCACGACCTGCTCCCGGAGAAGATCAGGAAGGCCGGTGCGGTCCGCGTCGCGACCGACGTCCCGTACCCGCCGTTCGAGATGTTCGTGAAGGAGGGCGAACCCGCCCTCACCGGGCTGGACTACGACCTCGGCCAGGCGCTGGGCGCGAAGCTCGGCGTGCGGTTCGCCTTCACCCCGCAGAAGTTCGACGGCATCGTCCCCGCCATCCAGGCCGGCAAGTTCGACGTCGCCATGTCCGCCATCACCGACAACAAGGAACGGCAGCAGGTCGTCGACTTCGTCGACTACTCCCGGTCCGGCTCCGGCATCCTCGTCGCCGAGGGCAACCCGGCGAAGGTGACCACCCTCGACGACCTCTGCGGGCGGAAGGTCGCCGTCCAGACCGCCACCAACCAGCTCGACCTCCTCAAGGAGCACCAGGCCGCCTGCGAGAAGGCCGGCCAGGGGAAGATCGACATCCAGACCTTCCCCAAGGACTCCGACGCCCAGCTCGCCCTGCGCTCCGGCAAGGTCGTCGCCCAGGTCCTCACCAAGCCCGCCGCAGGCTGGGTCGCCAAGACCGCCGACGACGGCAAGGCGTTCGACCTCGCCGAGGACCCCGCCGCCCCGGGCGGCTACAACGCCTCCCCGAACGGCATCGCCGTCAGCAAGGACCTCCCGCAGCTGACCGACGCGATCCAGAAGGCGCTCCAGGAGCTCATCGACGACGGCACGGTCGCCGCCGTGTACGGCAAGTACGGCGTCGCCTCCATCGCCGTCGAGGAAGCCACCAAGAACGCGGCGGTGGACTAGAGATGGCCGGCACCGCCAAGCTCCTCCAGAGCCCCACCGCCACCGAGCAGCCCCTGACCGGGGAACTCGAGATCGTCCCCGTCCGCAACTACGCGCGCTGGACCGCGGCCGTCGCCGCGGTGCTCGCCCTCGTCGGACTGATCGGCTCCCTCGCCAGGAACGACAACCTCCGCTGGGACGTCGTCGGCGACTACCTCTTCGCCGACCTCGTCTTCGACGGGCTCGCGACGACCCTCTGGCTCACCGCCGCCGCCATGCTCCTCGGTCTGGGCCTCGGCACGCTGATCGCCGTCATGCGGCTCTCGTCCAGCCCCGTGCTGTACGGCCTGGCCAACGCGTTCGTCTGGGTCTTCCGCGGCACCCCGCTGCTCGTCCAGATCATCTTCTGGGGCTACGCCGCCGCCCTGTACGCGTACGTCAAGATCGGCATCCCCTTCACCGACGTCACGTTCTTCCAGGCCGAGACCAACGCCCTGCTGACGCCCGCGGTCGCGGCCCTCCTCGCCCTCGGACTCAACGAGGCCGCGTACGCCTCCGAGATCGTCCGCGCCGGCATCCAGTCCGTCGACCCCGGCCAGGCGGAGGCCGCGCACTCGCTGGGCATGCGGCCCGCGCTCACCATGCGCCGGATCGTGCTGCCGCAGGCCATGCGGGTCATCATCCCGCCGATGGGCAACGAGACCATCAACATGCTCAAGATGACCGCGCTGGTCTCGGTCATCTCCGCCCACGACCTGATGTCCAACATCCAGGACGTGTACGCCCAGAACTACCAGGTCATCCCCATGCTGGTGGTCGCCAGCATCTGGTACCTGGCCCTCGTCACCCTCCTCGGCGTGCCGCAGGCGTGGCTGGAGCGGCGGTACGGACGCGGCACCACCCGCGCCGGGCACGTCTCGCCGTTCCGGCGCCTCCTCGGCGGCACCGCGGAGCGGTTCGGCAAGAACAGCAAGGAGCAGAGCCGATGAGCACCCCCATGGTGCGCGCCGAAGGCGTCCGCAAGCACTTCGGGAAGCTGGAGGTCCTCAAGGGCATCGACCTCACCGTCGAACGCGGCCAGGTCTGCTGCCTCCTCGGCCCGTCCGGATCGGGCAAGTCGACGTTCCTGCGCTGCATCAACCACCTGGAGAAGGTCGACGGCGGCCTGCTCACCGTCGACGGCGAACTCGTCGGCTACCGCCGGCAGGGCGACAGGCTCCACGAGCTGCGCGAGCGCGAGGTCGCCGACCGCCGCCGCGACATCGGCATGGTCTTCCAGCGGTTCAACCTCTTCCCCCACATGACGGCCGTCGAGAACGTGATGGAGGCCCCCGTCAAGGTCGCCGGCGTCCCCCGCACGGAAGCGCGCGCCCACGCTCACGACCTGCTCGCGCGCGTCGGGCTCGGCGACCGCGCCGGCCACTACCCGGCCCAGCTCTCCGGCGGCCAGCAGCAGCGCGTCGCCATCGCCCGCGCGCTCGCCATGAAGCCCAAGCTGATGCTCTTCGACGAGCCCACCTCCGCCCTCGACCCCGAACTCGTCGGCGACGTCCTGGACGTGATGCGGCAGCTCGCCGCGGACGGCATGACCATGGTCGTCGTCACCCACGAGATCGGCTTCGCCCGCGAGGTCGGCGACACCGCCGTCTTCATGGACGAAGGAGTCGTCGTGGAGGAGGGCGACCCCCGCCGCGTGCTCGTCGAGCCGGAGCAGGAGCGCACCCGCGCCTTCCTGTCGAAGGTCCTGTGAGCACCCCCACCCGCCGCCAGGACCGGCTCGGCGACCTCCTCGGCCTGGCCCGCGCCCGCCGCGCCGGCTACCTGCGCGACCTGGCGGAGCTCGTCTCCCTCGACTCCGGCTCCTACAGCGCCGACGGCGTCGACCGGGTCGCCGACTGGATCGAGCGCCGGCTCGTACGGCTCGGCTTCGACGTGGAACGCGTCCGCTTCCCGGCCGGGCCCGACGGGCAGCGGACCGGCGACGCGCTCGTCGGCCGGAAGCGCGGCGGACTTCCCGAGGCGGAGGGCGGCCGCAGGGTCCTCCTCGCCGGCCACATGGACACCGTCTTCGAGGACGGCACCGCCGCCGCCCGCCCCTTCCGGATCGAGGGCTCCACGGCGTACGGTCCCGGCGTCAGCGACGACAAGGGCGGCCTGCTCGCCGGGCTCACCGCCCTGGAGATCCTGGGCGAGTGCGGCGTCGACGCGTACGACGAGCTGGTCCTGCTCGCCACCCCCGACGAGGAGATCGGCTCGCCCGCCAGCCGGCCGCTGATCGAGGCGACGGCCGCCGGCGTGCACTACGGACTCGGTCTCGAATGCGCCCGGGAGAACGGCGACCTCGTCATCGCCCGCAAGGGCGTCGCCGACTTCCGCCTCACCGTCACCGGCCGGGCCGCCCACGCCGGCATCGAACCGGAGCGCGGCGCGAACGCGGCGCTCGCCGCCGCCCACCTCACCGTCGCCCTCCAGGCCCTCAACGGGCACTGGGACGACGTGACGGTCAACGTCGGCGTCGTGCGGGCGGGAACGCGCGCCAACATCGTCTGTCCCCAGGCGGAACTGCGCATCGAGGTCCGCGCCGCCACGACGGCCGACATCCAGCGCGTCACCCGCGCCATCCGCGAAGCCGCCGACCATCCCGGCGTCCCCGGTGTCACCGTCGAGGTCGAACAGCTCGACCTCTGCCCGCCCATGGAGGACACCCCCGCCTCCCGGCGCATGTTCGACCACGCGTGCCGGGCCGCGCACGCGGCCGGCATCGAGCTGGGCGCCGCCGCCACCGGAGGAGTCGGCGACGCCAACCTCATCGCCGGCGCGGGAGTCCCCGTCCTCGACGGCCTGGGACCCGTCGGAGGCGCCGACCACACCCCCCAGGAGTGGCTCGACGTCACCAGCGTCCCCCAGCGCGTCGCCCTCCTCGCCGACCTGATCGCCTCCCTCGGGGAGGCCGGCAGCGGCTGAACGGCCCGGTGCGGGGGTGCTGTCCCCCCGCCCGGCGACGGCCGAGCCGGGCGGACCGGTACGGGTCCGGTCCGCCCGGCAGGCAGAAGAACCCCACCGCCCCTCTCCCGACCGGAGGCACCCATGCGCGTTCCGCCCGACCCCGCCCGCCGCACCGTCCTCGCCGGCGCCCTCGCCGTCGCCCTCCTCACCGCCGCGTCCGGCGCCACGGCCGCCTCCGCCGCCCACGCCGGACCCGGCCCGGACCGGGCCCGTACGGGCTCCCTCGTGCTCGTCGGCGGAGCGCTGAAGGAGAACAACACCCGGGTCTACGGCGAGATCATCGAGCGCGCCGGCGGCCCGGAGGCCCGCATCGGCGTCATCACCGCCGCCTCCGTCCCCGAGAGCCAGGACCCGCACGCGGGCGACCCCGACCGGTGCAGCAACTCCGCCTGCAACGGCGCCTACTACGCCGGCGTGTTCAAGCGGCACGGCGCCGCCGACGCCCAGTGGATCCCCCTCGACATCGACCACGTCGCCGACGCCGACTCCGACGCCGTCGTCGCCCAGGTCGAATCCATGACCGGCTTCTTCTTCGGCGGCGGCGACCAGTACCGCTACGTCACCACCCTCCTGCGCGGCGACGGACGCAAGGACTCCAGGGTCCTCGCCGCCATCCGCGCCAAGCTCGCGGACGGAGCCGTCGTCGCCGGGTCCTCCGCCGGCGCCCAGATCGCCTCCGGCCCCCACATGGTCACCGGCGGCGAGTCGTACGAAGGACTCAGGGACGGCAGCGCCCCCGGCTACTTCGACGACCCGACCCGCCTCGGCCACCTCCCGCACGGCGGCTTCGGCTTCCTCCGCTCCGGACTCGTCGACACCCACACCGGCGCCTACGGCCGCGAGGGCCGCGCCCTGCGCCTCGCCGCCGACACCGGCCACGACCGCGTCTACGGCCTGGAGGAGAACACCGCCCTGATCGTCGACCGGCCCGGCACCCCGCACGAGCACCTGACCGTCCTCGGCCCGAACGGCGTCACCGTCCTCGACCTCCGCGACGCCCGCGCGCAGAACTCCGCGCACGGCTGGACCCTGCGCCGCGCCCGGTACAGCCACCTCACCGACGGCGACCGGTACGACGCCCGCACCTGGACCCCGCGCGTCGCCCCCGGCAAGCGGCCCCTCACCCCCACCGCCACGACGCCCGTGCCGGCCAACGGCGACGTCTTCCACTCCACCGCGAACCCGGACGGCGTCCCGTACGCCTTCCGCACCACCGCCCGCGCGCTCGCCGCCACCCGCGCGCAGCGCAGCGCGACCGCGACGACCTACGAGACCGGACCCCGGTTCACGGTGACCTTCACCAAGGCACCCGGCTTCGCCGCGTACACCGACGGCGCCGGCGGCCCCGGCACCCTCCTCGGCCTGCGGATCGACATCGCGCCCGCGCCCTGACCCCGTGGGCCGCCGCGCGGCCCCGCCTCACAGCAGCCCGGTGCGCCGGGCCACCCGCTCGGCCTCCTTCATCCGCTCGTGGCCGTCGCCGCCGATCCGGTCGAGGACGGCGGCGACCAGCGACTCGACGACCGCCATGGCAGGGGTCAGGCTGTCGTACGGGGAGTCGGAGGAGACCTGTGTGGTGAGCACGACGTCCGCGTGGGCGGCGGCGGGGGAGAGCCACGGATCGGTGAAGACGACGACCTTGCCGCCGCGCTCCCGGGCCAGTTCGGCGATGAGGGTCTTGTCCGCCTCGTAACGCCGGTAGTCGAAGAGGACGGTGACGTCCCGCCGGGCGAGCTGGGTGAGGAACGACGTGCGCTCCACGTCCTTGTGGGGCACCAGGCCCACCTGGTCCCGGAACTGCATCAGGTGCAGGCCCAGATATTCGGCGAGCAGGTGCGTGAAGCGCCCGCCCGCCAGGTGGACCCGGCGCCGGGGGTCGGCGAGGAGCGCCACCGCGTCCTCGAACTCGTGCGGCGCCACCTCGTCGAAGGTCTGCGCGACCGCCTGCCGCACCAGGGCGGCCCGCGCGCCGAGCGAGGTCGCGGAGGCGTCCGGCGGGGCGGCGTCCGGCTCCCGCCGCGCGGGCTCGGCCGCCGTGTAGAGGGTGATGGGCGAGGCGTTGCGCGCGTCGAGCTCCGCGCGGAGGGCCGCCTGGAGGTCGGGGAAGCCCCGGTACCCGAGCCGCCCGGCACAGCGGAGCACGGTGGGCGCCGACACCCCGGCCCGTTCCGCGATCGTCGCGACGGTCTCGAACACGGCGGCGGGATACCCCGCCAGGAGCACCCGGGCGACCTTCCGCTCCGCCGGACTCAGCTCTCCGAGCCGGCCTCGGATCTCGTCGGCCAGGGTGGGGCTCATCGGATTCCCTTCTCCGGAGGGACCTCTCACCGAAGGCTGCGCCCACCCGGCGGAGCCGTGCGGCCCGGCCCTCCCCTGTTTCAGAACGCGGAACTTGAGACCGCAAATGTACCGTCCATTACGGGGGCTGAACAGCCGCGGTCCCCGGCCCCGGACCCGCGGCGCGTGCCGGCGGCCGGACGGGGTAGGCGCAGGTCCCGGAGCGGAGACGGGCCGTACGCGGGCCCGGCGAGGCGGGTCGTACGCGGGTGGAAGGAGCGCGCCATGGCGGAGGAGTCCGGGCCCTCGCGGGCGGTGCCGGGAGGCGACGGGGTTCGGCTGGTGCTGGTGCGGCACGCGAAGGCCGTGCGCAAGGACCCGCGGATCGACGACTTCGACCGCGCGCTCGGCAAGCGCGGCCGCCGGGAAGCGCCCCGGACCGGACGGTGGCTCGCGGAGTCCGGGTACGCGACGGACCTCGGCCTCGTGCTCTGCTCGCCGTCCCGCAGGACCCGCGAGACCTGGGAGCTCGCCGCGTTCGAGCTGGACGACCCGCCGCCCGCCGACCATGACCCGCGCCTCTACAAGACTCCGCCGGCGGAGCTGGTGTCCGTCCTGCGGGAGCGGGGCCGCGGCCTGCGCGCCGTCGCCCTCGTCGGCCACAACCCCGGCATCCACGAGCTGGCCGCCGGCCTGTGCGGGAGCGGCCCTCCGGACCTGCTGGAGCAGGTGCGGGACGGGTTCCCGACCTCGGGCGTGGTGGTGATCGAGCTGCCCGGCGGCTGGGAAGGGCTGGCCCCCGGCAGCGGACGGGTGAGCGCCCGCTGGTCACCCGCCGCGCCGGAGGGCCCCGGAAGAGGCGAGGAGGGCGCGGAGCGATGAGCGGCGAGGGCGCGTACGAGCGCGACCGCACGTACCTCACGACCCGGATCACCGCCGACGGGCGGGACGGCTTCCCCGTGGAACCCGGCCGCTACCGCCTGATCATCGCCCGCGCCTGCCCGTGGGCGAACCGCAGCGCGATCGTGCGGCGCCTCATGGGCCTGGAGGACGTCCTGCCGATGGGCGTCGCCGGGCCCCTGCACGACGAGCGCAGCTGGTGTTTCCACCGCGACCCCGGCGGCCGGGACCCGGTCCTCGGGATCACCTGGCTGAGGGAGGCGTACGAGGCCCGCTCACCCGGGTACGCGAAGGGCGTCACCGTGCCCGCGATCGTCGACGTGCCGACCGGCCGGGTGGTCACCAACGACTTCGAGCAGATCACCCTCGACCTCGGCTCCGAGTGGACCGCCCATCAGCGCGACGGCGCCCCGGAGCTGTATCCCGAACGGTGGCGCGACGAGATCGACGAGGTGGCCGGCGCGGTGTACCGGGACGTCAACGACGGCGTCTACCGGTGCGGCTTCGCCCGCACCCAGGCGGCCTACGACGAGGCGTACCGCAGGCTGTGGGACCGGCTCGACCGGCTGGAGGAGCGCCTGACGCGCAGGCGGTACCTGGTCGGCGACACGCTCACCGAGGCCGACGTCCGGCTGTTCCCGACCCTCGTCCGCTTCGACGCCGTCTACCACGGCCACTTCAAGTGCAACCGCCGGAAGCTGACCGAGATGCCGGCCCTGTGGGCGTACGCGCGGGACCTGTTCCAGACGCCCGGGTTCGGGGACACGATCGACTTCGCGCAGATCAAGGCGCACTACTACGTCGTCCACCACGACATCAACCCGACCGGGATCGTCCCCGCCGGCCCCGACCTCCGGGGCTGGCTCATCCCGCACCACCGCGACGCCCTCGGCGGCCGGCCGTTCGGCGACGGCACCCCGCCCGGCCCCCCGCCCCCGGCCGAACGCGTACCGCCGCTCACCCCGGAGTGAGGACGCGGCGGCACGACGGCCGGCGGCCCGGGGCCTGACGTCACCGGGAGTCGGGGTGCCAGGCGGCGAGGAGGATCGTGGCGTCGTCGCCGAGGCGCTGGTCCTGGTGCACGAGGAGGTGCTGGATCAGGCGCCGCAGCGCCTCGGGCGCGGGAAGGCCCTCGGTCAGGGCGCGGACCACGATGTCGGCCAGGCGCCGCTCCCCGAACAGCTCCCCGGCGGCGGAGCGCGCGTCGGTGACGCCGTCGGTGTACAGCAGCACCCGGTCGCCCGGTTCCAGCTGGGCCGTGTGGACGGGCGGCGGACCGACGCCGTGGCCGGCCAGGCCGAGCGGCGGGTGCGGGTCGGTGTCGAGGGCGCCGGTCACGATGCCCCGGTCGCGGATCAGCAGCGGCGCGGGATGCCCGCAGTTGATCCAGGCCAGCCGGCCGGTGGCGGTGTCGAGGTCGGCGATCACGCAGGTCAGCAGTCGTTCCGGGATCCAGCGCTCCAGCGTGCGGTCGATCTCCGCCGCGATGTCGCCGAGTCCGCCGCCGGCCCGCCGGGTGGACCGGCAGGCCGCCAGCGCCGCGGCGCTGCACCCGCCCGACGCGAGGTCGTGGCCCATGGCGTCCAGCAGCGTCAGGTGCAGCACGTCCCCGGCCAGGCTGTGGTCGTACGCGTCGCCGCCGATGTCGTACGCGGGTTCCAGGACGGCGCTGGACGTCACCGCCGCCGTGCCGATGGTCCGCGGCGGCATGAACGCCCACAGCAGCTCCGCCTGGAGGCTCATCGGCCGGGTGCGGGTCGTCGCGGCCAGGACGTCGCCGAACGGCTGCTTGGTCGCGAGGACCAGGGCGGTCAGACCGGCCAGGGCCTCGCTCCGGCGCAGGAGCGGCGCGTCGAGGTCCGGCGCGGTGACCCGCAGGACCCCCAGCCGGCCGACGCCGTCCACCACCGGGATCCAGCCCGTGCGTTCGCCGCCGTCGGCGTCCGGCCGGCCCAGCCGCACCGACTCGGTGCGGTACGCGAGTCCCGCGAGCGACGTGTCGACGGGCAGCGTCTCCAGCTCCACGGCCCCGGCGCCCGCCACGAGCCGGGAGGCCTGCTCGGGCGGCGGCAGCGCCACCAGGGCCCGCTGCTGGAGGTCGGCCAAGTAGACCCGCGCCCCGGAGAGCCCCAGCCGCCGTCCGGCGTCCGCCACCAGCAGCGGGATCGCGCGGGGCGCCAGCCGGTGGGACGCGGCCAGGACGTCCGCCAGGACCTCGCCCAAGGTGTCGCCTTCCACCGGCACCGCCCTTCGCCGCCGGTCGCCGGCCGAGCCCGGCGACCCCTCCCATCATGCGCCGGTACGGGCCCCGGGGCCGCCGGACCGTCCCGGATGCCCGGTTTGCCGTCCGGGGCGAAGGGCACGCGGACCCGCATGAGCGACGACGACACGCGACACCACGAGACGTCCGGACCCGACAGCCCCCGCCCGCCGCGGCACAGCCCCACGGTCGCCCCGACGCCGCCGCGGCAGCCCGGCACGGAGGAACCGGACGAGCGCCCGCGGACCGCGCCCCAGGCCCCGTCCACCGCCCCGCCCGCCCCGTCGGGCCCCGCGACCGGCTCCCCGGCCCCGGGCAGCCCCACGGTCGCCCCCACCCCGCCCGAACACGACGGCCCCGGTCCGGAGACACCCGCCGGTCCGTCAACTTGCCCCGCAGTAAAGAGGAATGAGGCGGAATGACCCCGTAGGTCCCGGGTACGCGGACAGTGTCCAACCCGCAGGGGAGGAGCAACCAACCATGGGTCTGGGACTGTTCATCATCATGATCGCCGTCGGCGCGATCCTCACGTTCGCCGCCGACTGGGAAATCGAAGCCGTCGACCTCGATCTGGTCGGCCTGATCCTGATGGCCGTCGGCCTGCTCGGGACCGCCGTCTACACGAGTGTGCTGCGCCGGCGCCGGATGGTGGTCCCGCCGGTGGCGCCGACGGTCACCGACGACGACCGTCGTGACCTGCTCTGACGCGGCCCGCACGTCTGGCGCCGCGCCCCCCCCGTGAACCAGCGACAGAGGAGTGAGTGACAGCGATGACCGACCATCTGTGGTCCTTCAGCACCGAGTCCGGCCACCTGGCGGGGACCGACCTCACCGGGTGGCGGGTCGAAGCCGCCGACGGGCACATCGGCAAGGTGGACAAGCACTCCGACGAGGTCGACGACTCCTATCTCGTCGTCGACACGGGCGTCTGGATCTTCGGCAAGGAGGTCCTGATCCCGGCGCGGGCGGTGACCCGCGTCGACCTGGAGGAGCAGACCCTCCACCTCGCCCTGACGAAGGAACAGGTCAAGGACTCGCCCGAGTTCGTCTCCGACAAGCACCTCGCGGACCGGCAGTACCGCGAGGAGGTCGGCCAGTACTACCGCACGTCGTGGCCCTTCCCGGGCGGCATGGGCGGCGTCTGACCGGCCGCCGGCCCCGCCCGGCACGCGCATCACGTACGTACGCGCATCACGTACGTACGCGCATCACGTACGTACGCACATCACGCACAGCCGCAGCACGAGAGAAAGGTGTCGCCATGTCCAAGGTGGAAGAGTCGGTCGAGGTCGAGGTCCCGGTGCGCGCCGCGTACGACCAGTGGACCCAGTTCGAGACGTTCCCGCGCTTCATGGACGGCGTGGAGCGGATCGAGCAGCGCACGGACACGCTCACCCACTGGGTCACGGAGATCGGCGGGGTGCGGCGCGAGTTCGACGCCGTCATCACCGAGCAGATCCCGGACGAACGCGTCGCGTGGACGACGGTCGAGGGCGAGGCCCGCCAGGCGGGCGTCGTCACGTTCCACCGCCTCGACGCGACCCGGACGAAGGTCATGCTCCAGATGGACTTCGCCCCCGAGGGCCTGACCGAACAGGCGGGGGACAAGCTCGGCTTCGTCAAGCGCAAGGTGGCCGGCGACCTCGAACGGTTCAAGACGTTCATCGAGGACCGCGGCGGCCTGCAGACGGGCGGCTGGCGCGGATCCGTCTGAGGATCCGGCGCCGGCGCGCCGCTGGCAGGGGTGACAGGAGTCGAACCTGCGGCATCCGGTTTTGGAGACCGGCGCTCTGGCCATCTGAGCTACACCCCTTCGGTGTGCGGGAAGCCTCCCACGCCGACGGCACCCGCCGCCACCGGATATCGCGGCCCCCCCGCACGCGCCCGCCCCGCTCGGACCCCCTCCGACGCGGGGCGCGCGCGTCTGAGGACCCGCCGGCTGATACGGCCCTGGTCGCCGGGCTCCGGCCAGGCCTCCAGCCCCGCGGCCTCCCGCCCCGCGGCCTCCGGCCCCGGGTGGGTTGGGCGGCCCGGTGCCCGGTGCTGGGCCCGGACCCGGCTCCGGTGTGGGGGTGGCGGCTCGTCGCCGCACTCGCCGGCCGGTGCCGCGCTCAGATCGCGGCACCGGCCGGCGGGGGCGGTGAACGTGCCGGCGCACACGCCGAGTGTGCTCCCGCCCTCCGGCCCCCGCTGCCAGAGCGGCCCCGCTCACGGCGCGGCCGGAGGGGCCCGTCCCGTCCGACGACCCCAGTGCCCCGGGCAGGAGCGGTGGAACTCACGCCGCGGCCCCCGGCGCACCGCGCGGACGGGACGGCCGGCACGGCCGCTTCCGGCGCGCGTACGACGGAGAGGGGCGGCCCACCATCCGGTGGGCCGCCCCTCTCCGTGTCGGGCGGCCGCCGCCGCCCGCCGGCTCCGCGCCGCTCAGTGCTTGAAGACGTCCTTCGCCTTCTCCTTCGCGCTGCGCGCGTCGCCCTTGGCCTGTTCGGCCCGGCCTTCCGCCTCCATGCGCTCGTTGTCGGTCATGCGGCCGACGGCCTCCTTGACCTTGCCCTTGGCCTGCTCGCCCTTGGACTTCGCCTTCTGCTCACCGGACACGTGAATCGCTCCTTCTCCGTGCGACACATCTGACACCAGGACGCCTGACCGGAATCCCCGGGCGCGCAAACCCCAGAAAATCCGGCACCTGGTCCGGCCGGAGCCGGATCCGCCAGGTTTAGCGCCGGGGAGTCCGGCGAGACGGTGCCCATGAGTGCATCGGAGAACACCGAACGCGACCCGTTCCCCTGGACGGGCCCCTACGCCGTGCCGGACTACCCGGACCTGACCCGCGTGGACGACCCCGACGTGGACCCGGCGTACGAGCCGGACGCCCTCGCGGAGCAGCCGCGGACCCTGCCCGGGCCGTTCGCCGAGAAGGCGCGCGCCGCCGCGATCGTGACCCGCCGGGCCGGCGACGCCCTGTGGGCCGCCGCGCGGGCGCACCGCACGCTGACCGCCGGTGCCGCCGCAGGCGCCCTGGCCGCGCTCGCCGTCACGTACGGATGCGGACGCCGGGCCGGCCGCGCGGCCGCGCGCCGCGACCTCGGCCCGCTGGCGGCCCTGCTCCTGGCACGCCGCGGCTGACGGGCCGCCGAGCTCTCCGCCGTACGCGGCCGGAGCGCGCACGCGCCGGCCGGCTGCTCCTCGATTTCCCCCTGTCCGTCCTGTCTTCATGGAGGTCGTTCACATGGTCCCCCTGCTTCTCGTCCTGCTGCTGGCCCTGCTCCTCTTCGGCGCGGGCTTCGCCGTCAAGGCGCTGTGGTGGATAGCCGTCATCGTGCTCGTCGTGTGGCTGATCGGCTTCGTGGCCCGGCCCAAGGGCGGGACGGGCCGTTGGTACCGCTGGTAGGCGGCCCCGCGGCGCGCCCGTACGCGACCGAGCCCGGCACCCCCGTGTGGGTGCCGGGCTCGAAGCCTGCCCGGCGGCCGGCGTACGGCTTCCCCAAAGCGGTGACGGCCCCCGGTTCCGGTGTGGGAAGCGTGATGCGGGAAAGGCGGGTACCAGAAGCCCAGCCGACGGCCCAGGACGAGGGGAGCACCAGCGCCATGACGGACGCGATCACCGCGGAGCGCGCGACCCCGGACCCCCTGCTGTCGGCGGGTGTCGTCTATGACGAGGCCGCGCGGGTGGGAGCGATGGCCGCCGCCCGTGCCTTCACGGCCGAGTTCCTGGCGGCCGCCTCGGATGTGCTGCCGGGGCCGGTCGGGGAGGAGCGGGTGGAGCTCGCGCAGCTGGTGGTCAGTGAGCTGGTCACCAACGCGGTCCGGCACACGTCCGGTCCCTGCCGGCTGCTCTTGGAGCTGGGCCCGGAGGCCCTGGACATCTCGGTGTTCGACCAGGAGGCGGCCGTCCCCGTGCAGCGCGGGCACGACCCGCTCCGCGTCGGCCAGCATGGCGTCGAGATCGTCGTCGCCATCTGCGGCGGCGTCACGGTGGAGCCGGCCCCGGAAGGAAAGCGCGTCCGCGCCCGCCTCCCCCTCCCGGCCACCCGGGCACCCGGCCCACCCCCCTGGCCGGTCACCCGCAGGCCACCCCCGTCAGCCGGTCCTCTGGGCTCCGGCCCGCCGTACCACCGATGCCCGCGGCCTTCCGGCGCGGCGTAGCCGCTCTCGCCCGGCGCCCCGCCGCCGGCCCGTCCGGCCGACCGAGGGCCTCCGGCCTCACAGCCCCCGGCCCGTGGTTTCCGGCCTCACGGCCCCCGGCCCACGGCTTCCGGCCTCACGGCCCCCGGCCCCCGTCTACGGCCCCCGGCCTCTGGCCCTCCCGCCTCCGGCGCCCGGCTCCGGCGGCGCGCCCGCGCCCGCCCCGGCGGCCCCCCTTCCGTCCGGCCCCGCCGGACCACCTCACCCGGCTCCGCCTGACGGCCTGTCACGACCTTCACCGAATCCTGACACCATCCCCGCATCCGTCACGCCCGTGCGAGGTGTAACAGGGACGGGACGGGTCAAGCGGACACCGCACCCGCTCGCTGACAGCCCCCCTCAGCCGGAGGACAGCATGCCCCAGCACCCCGTCGCGCCGCTTCCCGCACCGCGCGTGCTCACCCGGCCCATGGCCATGGGTCTGCTCACGCCCGACACGACCATCCCGGTCGACACCACGCTCGGGTACGACTCCCGCGATCCGCACGCCGTGAGCATCGCCTTCCACCTCCCGGGCGAGGAGCCGGTGGTGTGGCGCCTCGACCGCGAGATGATCCTCACCGGATCGGTCCAGCCCACCGGCGACGGTGAGATCCGGCTCCGGCCCGCCCCCGACGGCGGGCTCCTCCTGCGGCTCGGGCCGGAGGGGCAGTGCGCCGTCGTGCGGTGCGCCCAGGAGGCGCTCGGCCGCTTCGTACGCGACACCTACGTGCTGGTGCCGAGGGGCGAGGAGGACCGCCACATCGACTGGGGGCCGCTCCTCGCGGCCCTGAGGCGCTGAGGTGCGGCCCCGGGGGCCCCGGGAGCGGCGCGCTCAGTCGTCGCGGTCGGGGGCGGACGGCCGGAAGCAGGCCGTCACGTCCTTGCCGTGCGGGCAGGGGCGGGTCCGGACGTCGTCGGCGAGCGCGTCGACGAGGATCAGCCCGCGCCCGCCCAGCGCGCCGTCGTCCGGCCTGCGCTGCTCGGGGACCACCGGCGAGGAGTCGTGCACGGTGACGTGCAGGCACTCCTCGTCCCAGGTCAGGATCAGCTGCGCGTCGCTGCGGGCGTGCACGTGCGCGTTGGTGACGAGCTCGGACACCGTCAGCACGACGGAGTCCGCGACGTCCGGGGCGGTGCGGTCCCAGCCGAGCGAGGCCAGGTGCTCGCGCGTCCAGTCCCGGGCCGTCTTCACGCCGCTGCCCATCGGCAGCGAACGCGCCCAGCCGACGGCCCTGAGGGAGGGATCCCGTGTCATGACTCTCCTTCGGTCGACCGGTTCCGGTGTCCGTCTGCCCGCCGGCCGGGGGGAAGGAACCGGTCGAATTCGGGTGGCGGCGGCGAGACCGCCGAAAAATTCAGAGGTGTGGGCGCGAGGAACCCGGGTATGCGGGCAACCCTCAGGGCTACGCATCCCGACGAAGAACACACGTGAAAGGGGAATGGTGTGACGGTCACCACGATGTCGGCCACGGGAGTCGAGTCCGGAGCGGGGGTACTGCCGCAGATCGAGGACACCGGAGCGGGGGGACTGCCGCAGATCGAGGACACGTCGGCGGTCGCTCCCAGGGACGCGAGGGCCCTGTCGAAGGTCTTCTTCCAGGAGCTCGCGACGCTGGAGGAGGGCACGCACGCGTACCAGTACGCGCGGAACACCCTCATCGAGATGAACATGAGCCTGGTCCGCTACGCGGCGGGGCGGTTCCGGCACCGCGCCGACGAGATGGAGGACATCGTCCAGGTCGGCATGATCGGCCTGATCAAGGCGATCGACCGGTTCGAGCTGTCCCGGGAGGTCGAGTTCACGACCTTCGCAGTCCCCTACATCGTGGGCGAGATCAAGCGGTTCTTCCGCGACACCTCGTGGGCCGTGCACGTGCCCCGCCGGCTCCAGGAGGCGCGCGTCGAGCTGGCCAAGGCGACCGAGGAGCTCAGCAGCCGTCTCGGCCGGATGCCGACGGTCAAGGAGCTGGCCGAGCTGATGAGCCTCACCGAGGAGGAGGTCACCGAGGCGCGGCTGGCCTCCAACGGCTACAACTCGTCCTCCCTGGACGCCGCTCTCGGCGGCGAGGAGGAGGACGGCGACACCTCGCTGGCCGACTTCATCGGCGAGGACGACCCGGCGATGGAGCTGGTGGAGGACTTCCACTCGCTGGCCCCGCTCATCGCCGACCTCGACGAGCGCGACCGCCTCATCATCCACCTGCGGTTCGTCGAGGAACGGACCCAGGCCCAGATCGGCGAGGAGCTGGGCTGCTCGCAGATGCACGTCTCCCGCCTGCTGGCGCGCACCGTGAAGCGCCTGCGCGAGGGTCTGCTGGGCACCGGCGCCGCCTGACCCCCCGGTGCCGTCCCGAACGCGCCGTGCTCCCGGCCTCAGCCGTCTGCGCCTCCCGAGGGGGCGTGGTCGGGGTGGCCGGGAGTACGGCGTTCCCGCTGGAGCCGGGCCTCGAAGCGATGGTCGCGGCCGGCCGCCAGCGCCGACACGGCGGTGCGCTCCAGCTCCCGGAACGGCTCGTAGTAGGTCGCGTTGTAGGCGTCGACGATCTGGTACGTCCAGCTGCCCGGGATGACGTTGCGCCCCAGCATCTCGGTCTCCACCCGGTCCGCCCACGCGTGGTGCCCCGCCTCCCGCAGCAGCCGGACCGCCCGGTCGAGCTCGAAGTCGGCGGTGCCGGTCAGCTGGTGGAACCCGTACAGGTGCCCCCGGGCGCGCTCCGCGGTCTCCAGGGCCTTGGACAGCGAGCCGAGGGCCTCGATCGTGGTGGCGTCCGGCTCGGCGGGACCGGAACCGCCCCGGACGTCGCCGGCGGTGTCGTCGTGAGTGCTCATACGTGCCCCTTGCCCCGTCTCCGGACCGGTACGAGCGTGCCGCCCGGCACGTCACCCGGACGGCGCAGCGGGGCGCGGTGGCCGGGCAGGCCGGGCGGGCGGCGGGACGCGGCGTAAGGGCGGCGGACGGGGGTACGCGCGGGGGCATGGCCGAACGGAACGAACCCGAGCGACGGGCTCCGGAGCCCCGCACCCCGCACCACCCCGATCCGCGCCCCGAGCCGGACCCCGGCCCCGGCCCCGGCGTCGAGGAGCGGGCCCCCGACTCGCCCGCCGGCCTCTCCCGGCGCTCCTGGTTCGCGGCCCTCAAGGGGGCGCTGCGCGAGTTCACCGACGACGAGCTCATGGACCGGGCGGCGGCACTGACGTACTACGGCGTCCTGTCGCTCTTCCCGGGTCTGCTCGCCCTGGTCTCACTGCTCGGCATCAGCGGGCAGCGCACCACCGACCGGGTGATGGAGAGCCTGCGGGAGCTGGCGCCCGGTCCCACCCGCGACGTCCTGGAACAGGCACTGGCGGCCCTGAGCGGCAACACCGGCACCGGCACCGTCATGGCCGTGGTCGGCATCCTGGTGGCGCTGTGGTCCGCGTCCGGTTACGTCGGCGCCTTCATGCGGGCCGCGAACCGCGTCCACGACGTCCCCGAGGGCCGTCCCGCGTGGAAGCTGCTGCCGATCCGGCTCGGCATGACGGCGGCGCTCATGGTGATGGCCGCCGCGGGCGCCATACTGCTCGTGCTCAGCGGCGACGTGGCCCGCCGGGCCGGGGACGCGCTGGGCGTCGGCGACACCGCCCTGACGGTGTGGTCGGTGGTCAAGTGGCCGGCGCTGCTCCTGCTCGCCGTGGTGATGATCGCGCTGCTGTACTGGGCGAGTCCGAACGCCGCGGGCCGTGGCTGGCGCTGGGTCACCCCCGGCAGCGTGCTCGCCCTGCTGATCTGGATGGTGGCCTCGGCGGGCTTCGCGGTGTACGTGTCGCAGTTCGCCTCGTACAACCGGGTCTACGGCACCATGGCCGGCGTCGTCGTGTTCCTCGTCTGGCTGTGGATCAGCAACCTGGCGGTGCTGCTCGGCCTGGAGTTCGACGCGGAGCTGCTGCGCCGCCGGGCGGTGGAGGGTGGCATGCCGCCGGACCGCGAGCCGTACGTCACGCCGCGCGACACCCGGGCGTGGAGCGACGAGGAGCGGCGCGAGGCGGGCCTGCCGGAGAAGCCGCGCGACCAGGACGCATGACGGGCCGCCGTGCTGTGGCGGCATGGATCGGCGCTGCCGAGAATGGGAGGAAACAGACGATGTGGCGGACCGGGCTCCTGCCGGGATCCAGGTGATCGCGTATGTGTCGATGGCTCGCGTACTGGGGGACCCCGGTGCTGCTCGAAACGATTCTCTACCGGCCGACGCACTCCCTGATCGACCAGAGCCTGCACGCCAAACTCGGAGTCGAGACGACCAACGGCGACGGCTTCGGCATCGGCTGGTACTCGGACCACTCCGACACCCCGGCGCTGCTCCGGGAGGTCGGCCCCGCCTGGAACAACCGCAATCTGCGCGAGCTGGCGGAGCACGTCCGGTCTCCGCTGTTCTTCGCGCACATCAGGGCGTCGACCGGCACGGCCGTGCAGCAGTCCAACTGCCACCCCTTCCGGTACGGCCGCTGGATGTTCATGCACAACGGCGCCATCACGGACTTCCCGCTGCTGCGCCGCGACCTGACGCTGCTCGTCGACCCGGCGCTGTACGCCGACATCGAGGGCACGACGGACTCCGAGGTCATGTTCTACCTGGCCCTCACCTACGGCCTCGACGAGGACCCGCCGGGGGCCGTCGCCAGGATGGCGGGCGTGGTGGAGCGGGTCGGGCGGGAGCACGGGGTGGAGCACCCGCTCCAGATGACGCTCGCGCTCACCGACGGCGAGCGCGTCTGGGCCTTCCGCTACTCCAGCGCCCGGGCGTCCCGCTCGCTCTTCTACAGCAGCCAGGTCGAGGCCCTGCGCCGCCTCCACCCCGACGTCGAGTTCCTGCGGGGCGTCTCCGGCGAGACCCGCCTCATCGTCTCCGAGCCCCTGGGCGACCTCCCGGGCGCCTGGAACGAGGTGCCGGAGAACAGCTACGGCGTCGTCCAGCCCGGCACCGACGAACTGCGCCACTTCACCCCCGAACCCGTCCCGGTCTGACCCGGGCGGCGTGCCGTCGGCGGACGCGGACCGCGCCGCTGGGGGGATCGTGACCGGCGTACGGGGCGATGAGGTGGCCGCCCAGGCGGAGGTGCAGGCGGGGACCGCACCGGCTGGTGTCCCGGGAATCCTGGATTCCCATGGCGATTGAGGTCCCACGGTCCACCGGTCGGGCAGCACGCGCGCAGTCGCCGCGCGCACCGCCGGGACGGGCCCCGGACGAACCGCCCCGCACGCCCCGGCCCCCCTGCCTCTGGGGGCGGGGGCGTCGTCCCGTCCGCCCGCTGCGTCAGCGCCGTCACCGGTATCTGGACCGGTCGGCACCCGCCCGTGGGAGCCCCGCAGTCCGCGGGCCGAGACCGCCGGGCGGCAGCCGCCGTCACTTCCTCCAACCACCCTCTCATCAGCGATGGAGAGTCCTCCATCTTTCTTGCACATGCGAGCCGATCAGCCCTACGGTGTCGCACATGCGATCCCGCACCGCCGTCCCGGCCCGCGTCTGCCGGGCGGCGCGGGCCCGGACGGGACGTCGGCATGCGGGCCACCGCCCGCGCCAAGTCGACCCGCGTGCGCACCGACCGCACCTGACCCTCACGCACCTCGCATGAAACAGACCGTCGGCGCGGCCGGCCTTCACTCAACGTCTTCTCTTCGCCAAGGAGTTCAGACCTTCATGCCCCTCACCCTCACGCCCGCCGGACGCCGCACCGCCGCTGCCGTCCTCACCGCGGCCGCCCTCGTCCCGCTCGCGGCGTGTTCGTCGGGCGACGGCACGAAGGACGGCGCCGGCGGTTCCTCCGGTGTCCGGCTCACTGTCCTCGCCGCGGCCTCGCTCACCGACGTGTTCAAGACCGCCGGTGCGGCGTACGAGAAGTCCCACCCGGGCACGAAGATCACCTTCTCGTTCGCGGGTTCGCAGGAACTGGTGGCCCAGGTGTCGCAGGGCTCGCCGGCCGATGTGCTGGTCACGGCCGACACCAAGAGCATGGACAAGGTGAAGGCCGACACC
>JOFO01000085.1 GCA_000721275.1 Microtetraspora glauca
GGGCGGACGAGCAGGACGGCCAGGACGTGGACGAGCCGGTCCTCGGGAGGGCCCGGGGAAGTGCCGGCCGACCGAGGCGGCCACGGCCAGGACGAGCGGGAGGGGCGGTCAACTGTCCCGGTATTACCGACCATTAGACGTATGCCCGGGTATGCACCCGCCGGGACCGAGGCGGACGAGCAGGGGCTCCCATGCCCGCGGCCCCCTGCTCCGGGTGGGAGCAGGGGGCCGCGGGGAGCCTCGGTCAGCCGTGGGTGTACCGGCCGTCAGGGGTCGGGCAGTCCGGGTCTGAGCACGCACAGTAGGCGCCGGGCGGCTCGTCCTGGTCGTCGTCGTCCCCGGGCGGCTCGTCCCACTCGGGGTCGTTCTCGGGGGTCAACTCCCCGCAGGACATGCACCGTTCCTTGCCGTGCCGGACCCCGACCCGACCGCCGCACCGGGCGCACTCGCCCCGTTCGAGCACCGGGCCGCGTCCAGCCTGGCAGGCCGGGCAGGTGTGCCCCTCGGGGCCGGACGTCCATCCGGCCCGCGCGGCGACGTCCTCGAACTCCCCGGGGTAGTCGTTCGGTTCGAGCAGGACGGCCAGGCAGTTGCGGCGGTCGCAGGTGGCCGCGTCCCGGATCACTTCTCGGTCCCGAAGTCGGGGAGGCGGTAGACCGGGGCGGTGTAGGTCTGGCCATCCGCGCTGGGCTTCCATCCGGCGGCCCGGTCCGGCTCGTAGTGCGCGGCCGGGAGGACCTGGAACCCCTGCTCGATGAGCCGGTGTCCGGCGGATGCCGGGCGGATGTCGTCCCAGTCCGGGAGTTCGATCCGGGCCAACTCCTCGGGCTCCGGGGTGTGTTGGGTCACCGTGATGACGTACCCGCCGGACTCCGAGGGGGCGACGGTGGCCAGGAAGGCGCCGCCGGGGGCTTCCGCGATCTGCTCGCGCAGGGTCGGCACCTGCGGGGTCTGAGGCTCGGTCCCGCCGTGCATGGCCTCCCGGTCGGTGCCCTGGACGAGCCAGCCGCGGAACGGGGCGTGACTGCCGGCGCGCATCCGGTCGACCCGTTCGGCCACGGTGGTGTGGTGGGTCTGGGTGACTTCCCCGATCTCCCGCAGGGACATGCGCGCACGGCCCTCGGACGCCTCCTCACGGGCGTACAGGATGAGTTCGGACTCCAGAGCCTCCAGCCGGGAGCGGAGCCGCCGCACGTCCCGCAGGGCGGCCCACAGCCTGTCACCGCTCATGAACTCGCCCTCCCGCAGGGAGTCGACGGCCTGAATCGCGGTGTCCGTCTCGTCCGCCATGGTCCAGCCGTGGACGTGGCCGGAGCGGAAGTGCAGCACGTAGGACGTGGTGCCGTCCTTCCACCACGTGGTGGCGCCGTTCTGGCCCCCGAGCCGCTCGTCAGGGGCGGTGTCGGCGTGGGTCAGGGTGATGCGGCCGACGTGGTGCGCGTAGTGCGGGAATGAGCTTTCCGAGCCGGGGGCAACGATGCGGGTTCCCATGGCGGGGTGTCCTTCCTGGTCAGGGAGTTGGGCAGGATCACGCCCCCCGTTCTGTAGGGGTGACCCTACGGAAGAATGTAGGGGTGACCCGACGGAAGGAACAAGGGCGACTCCCGGCCAACTGGCGCATTCGGGGGCGCGTGCTGCTGTCGCGTGCCCCTGTCGCATGGGGAGCGGGAGGGGGAGTTCGGGGGGTCCGCGCAGGTCACAGCGCGCGACAGGGGGACGTGTGACAGGTGGACGCGACAGGGCCCCGGTACGTCAAGTGACAGACGTACCGGGGCCGGTTGTACGTCATCCGGTCTTCCCGGCCTGCGTCATGCGGCGGCGAACAGGGCGAGTTGGGCCACGTGGCACCCGTAGCCGGGTGCGGCGACCCGGCCGGGCGCCCGGGGGCCTGCCACGTGGACGTGGTGGCCGGTCGGCGGTATCCGCTCCATGGCCTGCTCTGCCGCTTCCCGCAGGGTGAGCCGGGAGCCATCGGGCCGGGTCAGTGCGAGCGGGTGCGGCTCGGGTTCGAGCAGCTCCCCGCCCGGGGTCACCAGGACGGGGGCCCCGCAGCGCGGACACCGGCCGGTCATGACGGGTCAGGCGCCCGGGGCGGACCGGGGCGAGGTAGGCCAGTCGACCGACCCTGTGGGGGCGGGAGGGACGCGGCCGGCACTCCGCCAGTTCTTCGCGCTCTTGCTCGCCTTGCTGCGGGCCGCCGCTGTGTCGACGTCGTACCGGGCCAGGACTTCGCCCCGCTGATCCTTGGGGACTTCGTAGATCTCTAGTTCCGCTTCGAGATCCTGCCTGCTCGCGTAGCCGCCCACTTCGCACTGGGCACTGATCCCGGCAACCCTGCGCCAGGGGATGAACCGGACCCCGACGACCGGAGACGGGTCCACCACGCCGTTCTCAACGACGTGGACCTCCCACGTCCCGGAGACGATGACCCCGCCACCCGTGAACGTCAGGGCTTCCGACCGGGCTTCGATCTCCGTGTCCCCGGTGATCTCGATCAGGCAGAGTTCCCCGGGAGGGAAGACGCCTTCAAGTTCCTTCGGATCCATGTCTGACCTTCCTTGGAATTGAGGCGGGGCCCCCAGCTCGGGGGCCCCGCGGTGTCCTACGCGCCGAATCCGATCGCTGCGACGGACGTGTACGCGCCCCACTCGGACCCGAGGGTGTCCTCGGCAATGTCCTCCCACTCAGCGTTCATGCCGTCCGCGTCCCCGGCCGACCACTGGTCGACGAGCCGGTCCCACTGGTTGGGGCGGATGTTCACCTTGCGCACGTCCAGGGCCCGTTGCCGGGACGGGGTGACCCCTCCCTGATTCACCGGGTGGACTTCCACCCGGGTCCCGCGCCCGTTGTTGCCGAGCCGCTTTTTCAGGGACTTCGCCACGTTCCGCCGCCGCATGTCGGCGTATGCCGCGTCAATGCGGCCCCGGTTGGCCTTGTTCGGGTCACGGTCCCCGGCAAGCCACGCGATAAGCGTGCGCGGGGTGACGCTGATACCGGCTCGTTCCATGGCCTGATATCCGGCGGGGGAGTTCGTCAGGTACTTGAGGCGTGCCTCCAATCCGCGTTCACTGGCCGCCGACGACTTGATACCCCCGGCAAGTTCCGTGAGCCGTTCGGCAATTGCCTCTCCGCCCGGCTTTCCCTTTGCGCCGTATGCGCCCGTGATTTTCCCGGCCATGTCGTCACTCCCCCATTTCCGTGACCGGGGCGCCGACGACATAGGCGCCCTTCGTCTTCATCTCGGTCAGTCCCCGGCCCTCAGCGAATACCGCGCGCCAGTCTCCGGCCACGTGCAATTCGTCGGTGCCGGTGATCCGGTGAACGGTCAGACCGGCGGTGTGCGCCTTGAATGCACGGCGCCACAGGTTCCCGTGAGCCTGCGCCCGGATGATCTGTGACCAGTCTGTGCGCTCAATGAGGTGATTGAATTTCGACGCCTTCGCGGACGTGGAAATGAACTTGGAATACATGGCCTTGACGTAGGCGAGGGTCACCTCGTCCCCCGACTCGATGGCCGCCGCACGAGCGTCCCGGAGGATGATCCGGAAGGCCCGGAGGATGCTCTCCGAGGACCCGCTCGTCCACGACTCGTGAATGACCGGCGCGTCGCACAGGCGCCCGAACTTCTCGCTTGCCGCGTCCATCAGGAGTTGCAGGGTCGGCCGGGTCACCCACAGGTCCCCGGACAGCTCCCGCGACCCGAGGGGGTTGGGCAGATCAGTACGGGTCCACTCCGGCGGGGTGATCAGGTACAGGCCGGACCGACGCCGGTCGAACTCTCCGCCCGTGGCGTGCTGCAATCCGCCGATCGGGAGGTGAGTGTTCAGGGCCGACAGGTAGGCCGCGTTCACGTCCAGGAGCTGCACCTCGGTCCCGTCCGGGGTGCTGGGGTTCGTCCACTTCGGACGGGCCTCCCACACCTCGTTCGCGCCGTTCTTGGACGGCTTACGCAGGATCTCGGGCTCCGGCGGGTGCGCGGTGAAGTCGTACCGGGCAGACACCCGGGTCGACTCCAGCAACTCCATCCCGTCCGGGATGGCCGTCTTGATCAGGGCGGCGGTCGCCTTGTCCACGTCCCCGCCGGCCTTTTCCAGCGCGGCGGCCACGCGGTCCGCGATGCTCGCGCACACGGTCGGCTCCGGCCGCGGCTTCCGGGACGCCTGGCGGCTCGGGGCGGGGGCCGTCTCGGGCTCCGGCTCCGGCTCGGGGAGGACCGGCTCGTCCACGGCCACGGGGCCCACAGGGGGCGCCACGGCGGCCAGGGGAGCCACGGGAGCGGGGGCGGCGGCCACGGGCCCGGCCTCGGCCACGGCGGCGGCTCCGAGGGTGCCCTCGGGCCACTCGTCCGGCGCCTTGCACCCGGCGTGCAGTCCGTCGCCGTACAGGTCTTCCCGCATCTCCCCACCGCACCCACGGCAGACGAGCGGGGCCTCGGGGCCCTGCGGAGCCTCGGGGTTGTCCTCGGGGCCCGAGCCGCCCCGTCCGTCCGTCTCGATCGGGACCGGCATGGACCACACCTTCTTCGTGGCCCGGGCAACGGAAATCCACTGGGAGGCGGTGTGCCGGTGCGTGATCCGTCCGCCTCGGTTCTCGTCCTCCCCGGTGATGTATCCGGCCGCTTCCAGGGCCTCACCCATGGCACGGGCCGTGATCTCGATGGGGGCGCCGGAGTCGGCCGACTTCTGGATGACGTACGGGGCGGCGGCGGACGGGAGCAGGTACAGCCGCGTCCCGTCCGTCCAGCCGATACCGGCGCCCTGCGCGTACTCCCCGCGCCACCCGAGGGCCTGACCCTGCGCGGGCATCCCGCCGTGGACGTCCAGGACGTGAACGTCCCCGACCGCCAGGCCGTCAAGGATCGCGTCCCGGATGCGGTCGGCCATGGACTGCCCAGAGTTCGCGTCGACCTGCGCCCGCAGGGACTCGCACAGACCGGCCCACCCCCGTTCCCACAGCTCCCGGGAGCGCTCCGGAGTGACCCACCCACGGGAGAGCGCGAACTCCAGACCGGCCCACAGACCCGCGGCCTTGTCCGCCGACGACTCGACATAGCGGCCGGGTGCCTGCGTCTGTGCGGTCAGGTCGGCCGCGAACCGGTGCTCCAACTCCGCCACGTAGGCGTGCGCCGGCATACGGGCCGCCCACCAGATGACGAACGCAGACATGAGCGATGACCGGGCCTCGGGGCCCCCGTCCGCGTCGGCCGCCGCGAACGCGGCCGGGTCGAACTCCCCACGGGAGAGCTGCAACAGGTGCGTACGGTTCTGCGCCGACTCGACCGCGGTCACGTCCTCGGCCGACAGGCCACCGAACGCCCGGGGCCGGAGCCGGTCACGGGCCACGATCTTCCCGTCCTTGATGCCCATGCGGCCCTTGGACGAGCCATTGAACAGGGACCGGGCGAACAAGTCGAAGTAGTCGGCCCGCTCCCGCGCGGAACCGGAAGGCGCCATGTCGTCCCACCCGACGAACATGTCGCCGAACGTGTGGTGGACGTACTCGACATAGGCCGGGGTCGCGAACGCCTTACCCGCGTTGAAGGGGAGCGTGTTCCAGCGGACCGAGGGAGCCCAGCACTGCGTCACGAACGCCATGTGGCCGGACTTGCCGGACCGGTTCACCGCGACGTACGTGCAGCTCCCCGAGGGGCGGCCCATGGCGGCCCGGAACACGGCCCCGATCTCGACCGCCGCGAACTTGTCCGGGGTCATCCCGAACAACTGCCACAGAGCCTCGAACGCACGCTGTCCGGCCGTCTCGTCCTCGGGCGGGGCGGCCATGGTGAACACCCCCAGACCGTTGCCGTAGACCGGCACGTCCAGGGCTCCATCCTTCGTCCAGGCCCCGCCGCCGTGGACGTACAGCCAACGGCCCTCCCGGCAGTGCCACCCGAGCCGGGAGTACGCGGGGATGGTCGGGAAGCGGTCGGAGCCGAGTTTGATCGACGTCACGATGTCCCCCCGGGCGGTCTGGCCGGTGGCCGCGAGAACCTGCGGGATCTCGGCAAGTTCCTGCCGGTCCAGCCATGCCAGTTTGTCGAATTCGTCGGCCGCCACGGTGTCGACCACGACCGCGCCCGCGTCCGGCCGGGACACCCGCAGGTCGTAGTACGTGACCACGGGCCGGGACCGGTCGGTCGTCTCGGTCGCCGCGATCGGGTACGGCTCCCCGGTGTCGTCGGCGTACGCGGCGGTGATCTCCGCTCGCGCGGACAGGATCTCTTTCCGGGACACCTTCGTGACCCGATCCCCGGCGGCGTTCTCGCCGTAGGACCGGCTCACCCGGTAGTGGCCGTGGTCGTCCACCTCGTACCGGTCCGCGATCCGCTCAGTGGTGATCTCTTCCCGGGCGCCATCGGAGCCGGTGACGACCCGGAGGGGCCGCTCCGTTCTCGGGCGCGGGGTCCGCGGGGCGGACTGGGGAGTCGTCTCGGTCATGCGTCGGCCCCCGCCCGCGTCAGGAGCCGGTCCGCGTAGGACCGAGCGCGGGCCAGGGTCGGCCATCCGGAGGTGATCAGTTCACCCGCCGAACAGTGGACGCCCCACCCGCCACGGCCGCGCACGGTCCGGCAGATCAGGTAAGACGTCGTCCCGTCCGTGACCGTGGTCACGCGGCCGGAGCCGCCGACGGGGGTCACACGGGGATCTGTGGTCAGGGCGGGTTCTTGCTGGGTACTCTTGGAATGCACTTGATTCCTCGCTAGGGGATCGATGCCAAGCCCTGGGAGTCGTGTCCCGGGGCTTTCGGCATGTCTGGGGTCGGGTGCCTGCGGTGTGACCCCGCCGAAGCGGGGTCGTGTGGTCACGGAGCGCGGGCCGGGGTGAGGCGGAGCCACCCCCTTTGAGGGGTCAGGGCACGAGGGGCCGGAGCCGGGAGAGCTATCCCCGCCGGCCGAATCCCGAGGGAGAGCAGGAACGCCACCAGGGCGGCCCGAACCTGCACCGGGAGGGCCGCGAAGGCACGCACGAACGCGCGGGCGACGGACCGCCGCCCGGCCGGGGTCATGCCCTTGACCATGGCGACGATGCGCCGGTCTACGTCCTGCGGGGGCAGACCCTCGTATCCGCCGAATCGCCAGATGATCAGGAACTCTTCCTCGGTCATCCGGAGGAACATCTCCAACAGGCCGTCAGCCTTGTGCACGGTGCTCACCCCCTTCGCGGTCGTCGTCGTCATGGGTCAGGCTCCGAGGGGGAGCGGGATCGTCAGGGAGTTGGTCCCGACCGTGGCCCCGCTCGCCTTCATCGCGCGGTACATCTGCGCCAGGGCGACTCCGGCGGCCATGGCCAGGGCGGCGGCGGCCACCAGGAGCAGGGCCTCGGATACCGGGATGTAGCGCGTCCGGCCGTGGCCTCCCTGCTCAACGACCGTGACCCCGCAGCGTCGAACGGTGTAGTTCACCGCCGGGTAGTCACCAGTCGTACGGGCCACGTCGGAAACCGGCACGGTGCCCTGCGGGGTCACTCGCCAGCCCGAAGGGACCGGGGGAGCCTCGGGGGCGAGCGTCGCGGTAGCGGTCACGTCTCCCAACTCCTTTCGATAATTGCTATCGATCTTAGGGGGAGTCAGGTCCCCCACGCCACTCCTGAGTCGGGTGAATCTGGCGTGTCGATCCCGGCCCGGATCGTCTGTACGTCAACGCTGCTGCCGGTACGTCAACTAGGTGACGTACGGCGGCCCCCGAGGACCCGCTCGTCTTCCCGGCCGGGACCGAGGACGCCCTCGGGAAGCGGGAACGGCCCGGCCCTCGATGCGGGAGGGCCGGGCCGTGCGGTCAGTTGATCCGGGTCATGCCGTCCGGGAGGGGAGGCTCGGGGAGTCCGGCCTCCCGAGCTGCTGCTCGGTCCCGGAGCCAGGCCCGGAAGTCGCGGACCGCCGCGCGGTCACCCTCGGTCAGTACGGTCCGGGGGTCGTTGCCGCACCCGCCCCTCAGAAAGGGGGTTCCTCGGTGTACCCTCCGTCCTGCGCCTGGCCGTTCGCGGCGGCACCCGCCGGGGCTCCGGCCGGGACCGCCGGACGGGTGCGGGAGGCACTGGCCCACGCGTCGTCACCCGGGGCCGATCCCTGGGACTTGGCCACCTTCGTCACGGTGGCCGTGGCGAACGTCAGGTCAGGGCCGACCGCGGACCCCTCGACCTCCCACGCCGAACGCTTCTCGTTCGTCTTCTCGTCCGTCCACGTCCGCTGTCGCAGGTCGCCCACGACCAGGACGCGCATCCCCTTCGTGAGAGTGCCGGCCGCGTTCTCGGCCAGGGACCGCCACACCGTGACCCGGTGGTAGTCGGTCCCGGCCTCCCGCCACTCGTTCGTCTGCCTGTCGAAGGTGCGGCGGTTGACCGCTACGGAGAACTTCGCCACGGCGGCCCCGCTCGGGGTGAAGCGGAGTTCGGGGTCGTCGGTCAGGTTGCCCACGATGGTGATCGGGGTGCCGTTCGTCGTCATGCTGTCTGCCTCCTGCTCGATGGGTCGGTGTCGTCGGGGGGGTGAAGGGAAGTGCCGGCCGGACGGCCACGCCCGGGCCCGGCGGGGTGCCGGGCCCGAACGTGATCAGCCGGAGGACGAAGGGGCGGGGTCGAAGAGTTCCAGTTGCCCGGCCACGGGGGAGACCCCCCGGGCCTTGAGCCGCCGGTACTCCGCCGCCACCCACGACCGGGAGTAGCCGGTCAGTTCGACGGCCGTGCTCTGTGGCTGTCCGGTGGTGTAGCTGTCGCGCACGATCTCTAAGGCTCGGTCCCGGGTCATCTGCTCGGACATGGGTCCCCCTCGGATGGTCGGGTGTCGCGGTGTCGCGGTCGGTGTCGCGGTCGACCGCGACAGGGGTTGTCGCGGTGTCGCGGTCGGGTCAGAGGTACTGACCCTGGTCTGTCGCGGGGAGCTTGCTGCTCTGTCGCTGCATGGCGCGGGCGACGGTCTGTCGCGTCGTCTCGGGGCGGTAGGCCCGGACCCGAGCTAGAACCGTGTCGCGGTCGGTGACGCCCGCGGTCATGGCCTCCCGGACCATCTGCGCGACGCTCGGTGTCGCGTCGCCCGCGGTCGGGACCGAGGGGGCCGGGGCGGGGGTTGTCGTGATGGTGTCGCCCACGACAGCGGACCCGCTCGTCTCCAGGCCAGAGACCCGCTCCCGCGACGTCGCGGTCTGTCGCTTGGTCATCAGGTCGACAACTCCGGGCACGGCGGCGGCGGGGGCCGGAGCGGCGGGGGCCGCCTCGGTGTCGCGGTCGGCCGTCGCGGTCGCTACCTGCGGTGTCGCGGTGTCGCGGTCGGTGTCGCGGTCGACCGTGACGGGGGTTGTCGCGGTGTCGCGGTCGGTGTCGTGACGCGGGGCGGGGAGTGTCGCGGTCCAGTCGTGACGCGTCGCGATGGTCGCCAGACCCGCGACAGACTTCCGGCGGACGACGCGCGACACGATGGCCGCCTCGGCCGCGTCCGCGTCGGCCGGGTCCAGTCCGTGACGCGCCGCGTCGATCGCGGCGGCCAGCTTGGCCGCGCGGCGGGAGCGCTTGCGGCTCCCCTCGGATGCGGCGGCCACCCGGTCGGCCAGGTCGACCGCGCGGTCCGCGGCACGGCTCCGGGCGATGGCCGCGGAGTCGGCTCCCCGCCGGCCGATTCCCAGGGAGGCGGTCAGCCGCTCCCGCAGCTCCCGCAGGGCGGCCCCGATCAGGCCGTCCGACTTCTCCCCGGACATGCGCAGTTCGAGACCCAGGAGCAGGTGGAGCATCACGGCCAGGAGCACGGGCCCGAGGACCACTCGGACCGGTCCGCCGACCCCGCCGGACACCTGAAAAGCGGGGATGGCCTGCACGAGTACGGCGGCGTAGGCCAGATACGCGGGTCCCTTGGTCCGGGTGGCCCACGCGTACACCGTGAGCGCCACGATGGCCGCCTCGGCCACCCCGCACAGGAGAGCGCGCTCCACGTCGTTGGTGATGTTCAGTGCGTCCCCGAGGAACCGGAACGAGGTGTCAGCGGACATGCCGAGGGCCAGGGCGGCGGGGGCGAGCAGGCCCAACGTCGCGGCCTTGGTACGGGACATGTGCGGCATGGCGGGGACCTACTTCCTCTTGCTCTGTACGACGACGCTCTGGACGACCTTGACCGAAAGTGTGTCGCTTCCCGGCCTCTTGCGGCACAGAAGCGCCAGGGCTACCGCCAGAACCACGGCTCCGCCCAGGTAGGGGGCCGCCGCCGACACGGCCGACACGGCGGCCCCGAGGGCGAGCGACAGCCCCCAGACGACGAATCCGACGACTCCGGCCATGGCCGACACGGCGGCGGTCACGGCCGACGCACGCCAAACCCAGCGGGGGACGACCGGGTCCGTGTCCGGTTTTGCCAGGGCGGCGGACTGGGGGATCAGGGCGCCCGAGGCCACCAGGGCGGCGGCGTGCTGCTGCCGCTCCCATGCGGCGAGCAGGTCGGCCGTGGACGGGATCGCGGGCCGCTCCGGGGCCCCCTCGGGCCGCTCGGACGGGGTCACCAGGGAGGCCGGGGTGTCGGGGATCAGGAAGCGGGCCAGGTCGTCCGGCGTGACCTCCCGGCCCGGTGCGGGATACTCGCTGTTGCTGCTCACGGGGTACTCCTTCGTGGGTGTCAGGGCCCGGTGTCAGGGCCCGTGTCAGGCGGTGTCAGGGCGGTGTGTCAGCCGCTCTGACACCGCGTCTACCTGGGGACTTGGTGTCAGGTGTCAGGCCGTCAGGCTGACGTCAGAGCCGGGACGATGCGGTACTTGTGGCCCCCCGCGGGGACGAGTCGGCCCTCCCGACCGAGGCGCCCGAGCTCCCCCGCGACCCACGGCCGGGACCGGCCGATCTGGTCGCAGTAGTCCATGAAGTCCTTCGTCTGGACGACCATCCGGCCCTCGGATTCGAAGTGCCGGAGGATCTCCTCCATGGCCGCCTTCGGGTCGTCCGGCTCGTCCCCGGCCGCCGCCCCGAACATGGGCGCGTCGATCGCCTCGGGGAGTTCCTGCTCGGGGTCGATCCCCTCGTCCTCGGGGTCCACCAGGGGTTCGGTTTCGGTCATGTCGTCGTCCGTCCTGGCGGCACGCTGCGGGCCGCCCTCGGGGGCGGTGCCCGCGTTCGGGCGCTCGCGGTCGGTGTAGATCTGTCCGGCGACCGAGGCGGCGGCGGTGGCCGTCACGTCGTCCACGGGCATCCGGACCGAGGCGAACTCTCGGGTGACCCACTCCAGCGTCACGGGGTTGTTCCGGAACGTCCGGCTCGGGGTCGACCACAGTTCCTCGTCCACCCCGGCCTGTACGAGGTAGCAGTAACCGGGCCGCTTGTTGCCCCACGCCCCGGGGTTGGCGCCCGCGTCCAGCACTTCGGACGGGAGGGCGAAACCGGCGTCCCGCTCGTCCACGCCCATGCACAGTGCGGACGGGAGGGAGGCCCGGGTGTCGGTGCTGATCTGGTAGCCGCTCGCGCGCTGCATCGAGACCACCAGGGAGGCGCCGGCCGAACGGGCTTCCTGCGCGATGCCGGTGAACGCGTCGTCATCGACGGCCCGCAGGGTGTTCGCCGCTTCCTCGAACCAGCCGACCAGGTACGGCATACCGGGGCACCCGCACGCCGTGCCGTCCTCCCGGCAGGTGTGCGCGGGGTCGTCCTGGCGGACCGCGGCGGCGGGCTCCCACGACCGGTAGGAGTGCGAGCCGAGCCACAGTTGCCGGGCCGGGATGACCGCCTCGAACGCTGCGATCATCACCGCCGCCCCGTCCTGCGTCGTGACGACCCAGTCGCACGCGCCGAACGCCTCCCCGAGGTCCTGGCCGCGCTTCGGGTCCGACAGCCACACGGCCACGTCCCGGCGGGTGAGGACTTCCGCCATGACGTCGAGAGCCGCCTCGGTCTTGCCGGAGCCGGTCACGCCCATGACGAGCAGGTGGATTGCCTGCGGGAGGGTGAGGTGCAGCTCCCGGCCGTCGTCGTACACCCCGATGACGAGCGGTTCCGCGATGGAGCCGCCCGGGGCGGACGGGCCCGGGTACCAGATGACTTCCTTGAGCATGTCGTTCGGGACGATGACCAACTCGCCCTTGCGCGCCGACTCGGGGTCGGGCCGGTAGCGCACGGCCGTGGTCGGCACGTCCAGCGCGGACGCGACCCGGGGCAGGCTCTTGGCCATGTCCGCGTTGGTCGCCTCCCCGGCCGGGAGCGCGTACGGCACGGTGACCTTGTTCGGCTCCACCTTCGCCGTGCCCAGCTTCGTACGGGCCAGACCGACCTTCTCCAACAGGCCCTTGTCCGAGGACTCCCCGACCGCGTCAGGGTTGCGCCGCATGACCATGCGGACGTTCCACGACAGGGCCAGGACCGGGCCGCCCATGGCGTACAGGTCGATCACGGGGTGAGTGATCGGACCGGACAGGGCGGCGGCGGTCACCCACACCGACCCCGCCGCAACCGTGATCGCGGAGTGCAACCGGCGCTGAGCGCTCGTCCCCCGGCCCGCCCACCACGTCGCACCGGTCAGCGCGACCGAGGCGAGCGTGAGACCGGCCGCGCCCCACGGGGAGTCAGCCCACATCAGGTGTGCGCCCTCCCCGACCACGCCCACGCCCACGACCCCGAGCCACGGGGGCAGGTGCGGCTTTGCCCGGTGCAACAGGTACTTGCCGACCCCCGCGAGTGCCGACTCGCCCTTGAGCTGTTCCTCGTGCTGCTGCTCGATGTCCTTCTCACCCATGACCGCCCCTCCCCTTACTGCTGAGCCCAGTCCATGCGCGGACCCTGGGGGCGCCGGGCACGGTGCTTGACGCGGTTGATCTCTTCCTCGTACGCCTGCTGGAAGGCGGCATAGGTGGCCGCGGCGTTCTTCGCGGCGGAGGCGGCGGCGTCCGCGGACTTCCGCAGCTTCCGCGAGACCTTCCAGGCCCGGGCCTTCGAGCCGCCGATACGGCCCTCGGGGTCCGGGACCGTGGACAGAACGCCCTTCAGGATCTCGGCACCCATGGCCACCTCGAACGAGAGCGTCACCATGACGGCCCGCAGGTGGTTGCAGTAGTTCCGCACGTCCGCCGGAGAGGTGAACTCGGGCGGGGGGAGCAGGGCCTCGGAGTGTCCGCCCCGGCCTCCCTGCGCGGGGACCGAGCCACGGCTCCCGCCGCCGCCCCCGCTGTTGTTGGTCTTGTTCTGCGACAGGTTGAGCGTGAACGAGGGGGCGAACGACGCGCCGAACTTCGCGGAGTCGTTCTTGCTGTTCTTGCCGCCCGTAGCGGCTGCGGTCGGTGTGCTCACCGGTTGATCTCCGATCCCTTGCGGTGACGGGGGCAGGCGCAGGGCGGCCAGATGATCGCGTCCCACGGGTGCACGTCGCAGTCGTCCGGCCAGATCTCCCGAACGGGCGACCACGTACGGCCGCTGTCCCGACTGATCCGCATCGTCATCAGGGGCCGGTCGGCCGGTCCGTCGTGCTCCATTGCGACTCCCTGCGCTCTCGGTAGGGACTTCCCCATAGGAAGTGCCTTCCTGTAGGAAGTTAAGGGATCAGTCCGGTACCGTCAACCACATCCGATAGGAAGCGAGGAACCGATCATGGCCGGGACCGTGGAGCGCATGGCCGCCTACCTGCGCGCGAGGATCGACCTGGGGACGCTCGAACCGGGCAACAAACTCCCCCCGACCGGCGCGCTCATGAGTCAGTTCGACCTGAGCGACAACGCCGTATACCGGGCAATCGCCCTGCTCAAAGCCGAGGGCTACCTCGTGTCACAGCAGGGGAAGGGCGTGTTCGTCGCGCCCCGCCGAAACCTGATCGCCGGAGCCCAGCGCATCCGCGGCATCACGCAGGCCGGGGAGACGATCCACCACAAGCGAAGCGAGCGGGTGCCGGCGCCCGACTGGGTGGCCTCGTTCCTCGGGGAGGGCGAGTGCGTCAACCGGGTCCGCACCGTGCAGCGCGGTGACTTCGTCCGGGAGGCGTCGCAATCCTGGGTGCACGTCGACGTGGCGGAAGTCGTCCCCGAGATCGACCTCCCCGAGCCGTGCGACCCGACATGGCAGGCGGTCTATGCGGAGCGCTCCGGCAACGCCGTTCAGGCCGTGGCCCGGACCGTTGACGCCCGGATCACGACCGACGACGACCGGGCCGCCCTGAATCTCGAAGGGGACTTCGCCGTCCTGGTCCTGCGCAGCGTCTACGCGACGGGGGACAAGGTGATCGGCGTGGGGGAAGCGGTGTACGCCCCGGGCTATCCGCTCTCCGTCACCTGACCCGACCGGCCCCGCACCCTTCCCCCGGCCCCGAACGGCCCTCGGTCCACCCGGACCCGAGGGCCGTTCGTATTTCCGGATCACCCCGGAATACCCCGTGAGATCATCGAATGTGACACCGCGCCAGGAACCAGCGGAAAGGGGGGAGACGTGCGAACCGTCCCCGTACAGATCGTGTGTCGTAGCTGTGCCGAGCCGTACCGGACGACGGTCCGGGGCGGGAACACCCGGTGCCCGCACTGCCGTACCTCCCGCCACGTCCGCATGGATCAGGAGTGGGAAGGACCGGTGACCCCCGACATGTCCGGAGCCGCCTCCCGGGCCGTGGAAGTCGCCACCCGACCCGCCGTGTGGGTCGAATGCCGGTGCGGCCATGAGTGGCAGTCCCTGGCCCGGGACCGGATGACGATCCGGTGTCCCGAGTGCGGCACCGGGCAGCGCGTGCCCTACCGGACCGACGCGAACACCGGGCCGTCCCCCGAGGGCTACCGGCCGCCGCCACCCCCGCCCCGGGCCCCTCGGGTCCGCCCTGCGCCCGTGTGGGAGCCGGACGACGACCCGGAAGACGAGTGGGAGCCGGACGAGCCTCCCCGCTCGTCCCTGGCCGACTGGATGCGCTCCGGGGGCCGGAACGAACTCGCCCGAGCCTTCCCTCCCGGCGGGGCGCCCCGGGGCGGACTGGCGGGCATCCTGGCCGCGTTCGGAGCCAGGACCCCCGCGGCTCCCGCTCCCGCTCCCGCTCCCGCGCCCGCGCGTCGAGCAGCTGCTCCCCGCCCTGCTCGTCCGGCCGTGCCCAATCCGCCGGCACTCGCCCCCACCGCCCCGGCCGGAGCCGCCTCCGTGCTACCGGTCGACCCCCAGACGCTCCCCGAGCGCGAGCAACGGCGCCGTGACGATGTGTGCCAGATGGTCAGGTCCCTGGGGACCTCCCTGCTCGTCTGGTACAACCAGCCGCCGGGACGCTGTGAGGCACTGGACACGAACCAGCCGAGCGACCGCCAGAGGTGCCCGGGCATCGCAGCGTTCGCCGTGCGCTTCCGCCGGGACGTGACCGAGGCGGACGCGTTCACCTGCGCCGCGCACGCCCGGCCCCTGGCCGCCACGGCGGACCGCGCGCCGTACATCACGGCCACGGTCTACCGGCTCCGGTAGAAACGAATTCCGCGCACCGCGCCAGACCAGCACTGCACACCGGAAATACCGCGTGCGCGCACGTTGAAGAACAACACCGCGCCAGCAACCAGCAAACCAGCGGACAGCGAAGGTACCCGCACGGAAACAACGCGTTGGCGCGGTCGACCAGCACCCGCCGGAGTACCGTCTCCGGCACCCCCGCGGCCCCTGCTCCCTCCCCCCGGAGCGGGGGCCGGTCCGCGCCCGGGAGCCGCCGCTCGTCCCGGCCGCGTTCGTCGCGTACGTCATCACGGACCGCTGTACGTCATCCGGTTGACGTACCGGGCCGCCCGTACGTCACCGCGCCTTCCCGGCCGGGGAGGACCGGCTCGTCCGCCGCCCTCCCGAGGGCCGCCTCGGGGGCCGCCTTCCCACTTCCCCCGCGCGCCTTCCCACTTTGCCGGGGGCCGCTCGTCCGGCTCGTCCGCGGCCCGCAGGGGAGCCGGGCGCCCTCGGTCCGGCGCGGGTCCCCCGAGGGCCGCCTCGGGCGCCTTCCCACGGAACGGGCCCGAAGTGGGATGGAGGCTCACCCGCCCTGACCTGCGCCCTTCCCACTCTGGCCCGGTCGCTCGTCCGGCTCGTCCGGGGTCCGCAGGGGGGCCGGGCGCCCTCGGTCCGGCGCGGGTCCCCGAGGGCCGCCTCGGGCGCCTTCCCACACGCCTTCCCACTTTGAAGTGGGAAGGACTCCCAAAGTGGGATGGAGTTTTAGGCCCCTGACCTGCGCCCTTCCCACTCTTCCCACTCTTCCCACTTTCCCAGGCCCCTCCGTACGTACGACTTCCGGCAGGTGCGGGAAGGGGTCGGGCCGCCGCCCTCGGACCCCCGCCCCGAGGGCCGCCTCGGGGCCGCCGCCCGGGCGCCTTCCCACTTTGAAGTGGGAAGGACTCCCAAAGTGGGATGGAGTTTTAGGCCCCTGACATGCGCCCTTCCCACTCTTCCCACTCTTCCCACTTTCCCGGGCCCTTCCGTAGGTAGGGCCCGGAGCCCTCCCAGGGGCAGGGGCCGCCGCTCGTCCTGGCCGTGGCCGCCTCGGTCGGCCGGCACTTCCCCGGGCCCTCCCGAGGACCGGCTCGTCCACGTCCTGGCCGTCCTGCTCGTCCGCCC
>JOFO01000086.1 GCA_000721275.1 Microtetraspora glauca
GCCCGACACCGACGCCCCGGCCGCACTTCGCCGGCGGCGGCATGCCGACCCGCTGGGCACCCAGCCTCGAAACCAACCCCACCCCCCGCCGCGCCGACGAGAACCGCCGGACGCCGACCTGCGACGGCGACCGCGAGGGCAACAGAGACACCCGGGGCCGGCCGGCCTCCCCCCGTGGGTCAGCCGGTCCCGGGCCCCACCAGCCCGACCCGTGCGGACCAGCCGGCCCCGTCTACGACAGGCAGGCGGCACCACACCCCGCACCCCACGACCCGACCACCGCGGTCCTCACCTCGACGACGGCCGTGACAGACCCGGCCCGGGCCGGGCCCACGCCGCCCGTCAACACTGCCCCGGCCCGCCGAGTACCGGCCTGGCCGCCAGGCCCCGGATAGCAGAACCCGGCCGCGACCCGCCACGCGGCCAGCAGCGTCGGCATGCCGCCTCCCCCTAGCCCCCGGCATGCCGACAAGCAGAGGTGCAGCCAGCCCACCTCTGGGTCTCTGATAATGCTTATCGAGCTGGAGTAGTGATTCTCATGCGCACCCCCAAGCGGCCCACCCCGGCCGCCTACATCTCGCTTGGCCTGCTCATCGCCGTCGCCCTCAGCCCAGTCGCCACCCGCATCACCACCGCCGCCCTCGACATCCGCCTCGGACGCCCCATCAACACCGCACTGTTCATCGCCAGCACGATCCTGCTCACCGCGGCCGGAGGGTACGGCGCCTACCTGATCGTCAAGTTCTTCCGGGCACTACGCGCCGAAGACCGGGCCGAGCAGCAGGCCGAGGTGGCCCGGCTGCGCGCAGAACAGCAAGCTGAGGCGGCCCGGCTGCGCGCCGAGCAGCAGACCGAGACCGCCCGGCTGCAAGCTGAGGCGGCCCGGCTGCGCGCAGAAGCCGAGCTGCTGCACCGGCGGATGGAAGAGCTCGAAGAGCGCGAATGGTGGGGCCCCCCGCGGGGCGAGACGAACCTGGAAGACACCGCCGACCTGTCGAACGTGCACCTGCTCCCGAAGCGGCAGTTCCCCGAGTCGCGCTCGTCATAGTGTCCGTTCAAACCCGGACATGGAGCCCTCCATGTCCCATTAACCGCATACACTCTCGGGATGGTCGCCCACCCGGTCCGCGCCGCCATCTACTGTCGCATCAGCCTCGCCCGACACGGCGACACGGTGAAGGTCGACGAGCAGGAGATGGTCTGCCGGCGCCTCGCCGAACAACGCGGATGGGCAGTGGCGGACCGGCACGTCTACAAGGACAACAGCGTCAGCGCCTGGCGGCACGACGTACGGCGACCGGCGTGGGAGGCGATGCTCGACGCCATCCGCAACCGCGAACTCGACGCGATCATCGTGTACCACGGCGACCGGCTCATCCGGCAACCGTGGGACCTGGAGATCCTGCTCCGGTTGGCACAGGAAGGCACCCTGCTTGCCGCACCCACCGGCGAGCGCGACCTCAGCGATCCCGAAGACCAGTTCGTGCTTCGCATCGAGGCGGCAGTGGCGAAGCGCGAAGTCGACAACACCAGCCGACGGATGCGCGCGAAGAACGATCGGCTTGCCGAGAAGGGCATCAGCCGGCTCGGCGGCCGTGGTGGACGCGCGTTCGGATTCGAGCCCGACGGGCGGACCGTCCGCGAGGCCGACGCCGCGGTGATCCGAGAGGTCGCTGAGCGGATCCTCACCGGCGAACCGATCGGCGCGATCGCCCGCGACATCACCGCCCGGGGGTTCACCACGACCACCGGAGGGCCCTGGGACCACGGCGCGTTGAAAAAGCTGATGATGCGGCCCCGGCTCGCCGGGCAGCTCGTGCACCGCGGTGTTGTCGTCGGCCCGGCAGCGTGGCCGGCGATTCTGGACGTGGAGACATGGGAGGCGGTCGGCGCGGTCCTGACCAAGAAGGCCGCCGCGTTCGACTACGCCACCAACGCCCGTCGGTACCTGCTGTCCGGGATCGCCCGGTGCGGCACCTGCGGTGAGCCATTGGCGATCCGGCACAACACCCGGCCAGGCCTGACCGGGTACGGATGCATTGCCCCAGGATGCCCGAAGAAGGTTCACCGGGCGATCCACCATCTCGACCCGTACGTCGAAGGGGCGGTCATCCGCCGGCTCGGCGACGAACGGCTGCGTGACCGGATGCAGCCCGCGACCGTCGACACCAGCGGCCTGGTCGCCGAGCTGGCGAAGGTGCAGCGGCGGCGTACCGCGACTCTGGAGGAGTTCGGCGACGACGACGAGATGGGGCCCGATGTGCTGCGGCTGACCGTTCGCCGGCTCGACCAGCGGATCGAGGAACTGCGGGCGCAGATCGCGGCGGCCCGGCGGCCAACCGTGCTCGACGGACTGTGGGGGATCACCCCGGATGCCTGGGAAAAGTTGAGCCTGCACCGACAGCGGGTCGCGGTGCAGGCTCTGTTGCGGGTGACGGTGTTGCCGTCTGCTCGGCGGGGGCCGGGGTTCGACCCGGCGACGGTGCGGCTGGAGCTGTTGGAACCGGTCTAGGCGGTACGGCGGCGGCGGGTGGGGCGGGGGAACCCGTCCATCAGCTTGTCGGCCATCGTGGCGAGCAGGTTCTGTTCGTCGTCGGTGAGGTGCGAGTCGGATGACAGCATCTGACCCATCCGGCGGACCACGGGGTGCGGTTCGATGCCGTCCGGCACTGACGGCGGTTCGGCCATGCCCACCTCGTGGTCCCGGGCGTGCCCGGCGAGGACCAGCAGTTCGGTGATGGGGGAGACGCGCCGACCCTCGGCGTCCTCGATGATCAGTGCGTTGGCGAGCTTGCGGGTGCTGTCCGGTGAGGGCTTGTCCTCACCCCGGAACCACTTCGACAGCATGCTGTGGGAGATGCCGGTTGCTCTGCTGAGGGCGGCCGTGGAGTCGGCGATGCCGAGGGCTTTGGCGCGCTTGATCACGTAGTCGCGGAAGGCGTCGTGATCCCAAGTCGTTCCCACGAGAACGGAGCTTAGGTCATTTCGCATGCGAACGCGACCAACCGCCCGGGGAGTTAAGCCGGTCGTCGATACGTACGCATAGGGATCTATAGCCGCAGGTCCGGCCATATGAGCGTTCGACATGGCACGAGGCTACCGGACGTTCGTCGTGCGAGAAAGTCTGTCCGGGGGACTTGCGTTCGCGATCGAACGGATGCAGGCTTGTGTTCGTGAGAGAACGGACCCCACGGCCGGAGATGGTCTTCGAATCGGCGCAGTTCGATGCGCTGGTCAGGGAGCGTCACGGCCTCACGACGAAAGAGGCGCAGGCCGCCTGGCTCGGCATCCCGCGCCCCACCTACTCCAAGGTCGCCAACGGCAGATCCCGACCCAACAGCGAGTTCATCGCGGCGGTCTGGATCAAGTGCCCCAACGACGCACAGAGCCTCTTCCGGGCGGAAGTCCGATGACCCGCCTGCTGCGCACGACAGAAGAGATCCGGGCCGCCGGAGCGGCCGCGGTCGCCGACTGGCCGCCGCTCACCGACCAGCAGGTCGACCAGATGGTCGCGCTACTCACCCCGGTCCGCAGCGAGGTGTGGGTGCTGCTGTCCCGCGAGCACCCCGACGACCGCGCCCAGCGTCCCGCCAACGAAAGGACGGCGGCATGAGCGCCGACATCGAGGTCTTCCAGTTCCCCGCCACCGGACAGCAGGTCCGAACCCTGCTCCGCGACGGCGAGCCCTGGTTCGTCGGCCGCGACGCGTGCGAGGTGCTGGGGATCGCAGACCCCCGAGCCTCGCTGAACCTGCTCGATGAGGATGAGCGGGACAGTGTCCCGGTCATCGACTCGATGGGCCGAACCCAGCAGACCATCGCGGTCAGTGAACCCGGCCTCTACTCGCTGATCCTCCGCAGCCGGAAGCCGCAGGCGAAGGCGTTCAAGCGGTGGGTCACCCACGACGTCCTCCCGGCAATCCGGAAGACCGGACGGTACGAGGTGGCCTCGCAGTTCGCCATCCCGCAGACCTACGCCGACGCCCTCCGGCTCGCCGCGGCCCAGGCCGAGGAGATCGAAGCCCAGGCCGCCCGCCTGGCCGTCGCCGAACCGAAGGCCGAGTACGTCGATGGGTTCGTCAACCCCGACGAGGACGCCTCGCTGATCCGGGTCTTCGCCGGGCAGGTCGGGGTGGGGGAGAAGGCCCTCCGTGAGTGGATGGTCGCCCGGAAGCTGATCTACCGCCGTGAGGTCGAGCAGCGCTGGTCGCGCTCGCAGCAGCGGATGGTTCCGGTCTACCAGTGGCTCGCGTACGCCGAGCACGCGGACTGGTTCCAGGCGCGTGACCAGCCGACCGCGCCGCGCATGCACAACGGCCAGATGGCCACGACCCTCTACGTCACTCCGGCCGGCAAGGTCGCGATCCGCCGGCTGCTGATGAAGCACCCGATCGAGAACCCCGCCGCCTGACCCCCGTCTCGGCCGCCCGGCCCAGACACGAATCCGGCGCCCCGCAGCCCGACCAAGGACACCGCGGAGCGCCAGAACCCTGAGGAGTATCCCCCGTGAGCCTCACGACCACCAAGACCACCCACCCGGCCGACGGCAGCCCGCGGTGGACCGTCACCGGCCCCGCCGGCACCGTCTGCTACGACCGGCTCGGCAACCACCTCGCGATCCTCAACCCGTCCGGCGAGGTCATCGACTCGCTGCGCAAGCGATACGCCCTCGAAGCCCGAAAGGCGGCGCTCGTCGGCGACGACGCGGTGTTCGTGCTGCTGACCGGTCACTACCGCACCCACCTCGACGACGCCACGGTCGCCGACCTGGGTGACGTCACCTCCGGCCGCATCAACCTCCCGCCGATCACCGTCCGGTCCGAGCCGGACCCGATCCGCCGGTCCGCGCTCCGGATCGCCCGCCGCCAGATCGGAGGCAACCGGTGACGCTCCGACTGGTCATTGCCCCCCTGTACGGCGTCACCTGCGACGCGGACGGCTGCGAAGACGAGATCCGCGACGACTGGGAGTGGAGCACTCGTCGGCTGGCCGAGAAGGCGGGCTGGCAGATCAGGCCCCGACGTGGCAAGGGTTCCCGGTCGGCGCCCGACCTGTGCCCGGTGCACCGTACGGACGGCGGTGAGTCCCGGTGACCACGATCCCGATGCCCCGCACCGCCGACGACACCGAACCGGCGCCCCCGCAGCCGTCGCGGACCACCCCGTGGCCCGACCCGGCACCGATCCGACCGGTCGTCGACCCCCGACACACGCCGGACCCGTACGTGGACGCTGTCGGCGACATCCGGGGCGCCCACCTCGGACTCACCACCCACCTGCGGTACCACCCGGAGTGCGGCCAGCAGTGCCCGGACTTCGTCGAGCTGTTCGATGCGATCGGCACGGCGCTGGACAGCGTCCGACCGGCGACGCTGCGGGCGGTGGCGTGATGGCCCAGACGATCACATACACCCCCGACCCGGCCCTGTCGTACTGGCCGACCCCACCCGAGGTGGCCGACGACCTCGTGTACGAGGCCCTCTGCCCCGGCTACGCGCAGGGCGAGGGCGGGAACGGGGTGCCCCGCCTGCGAGTGCTGGAGCCGTCCGCCGGTGAGGGCCACCTGGCCCGCGCCATCCGGGAGTACCTGCCGTACGCGCACCTCACCGTCGTCGAGCCGGCACCGAGCCGGGCCGCCGCGCTGCGGGCCACGGACCTCGCCGACGATCTCGTCGAGTCCACGCTGGAGGACTACCTCACCACCGAGCCGGCCCCGTTCGACCTGATCTTCATGAACCCGCCGTTCACCCTGGCCAACCGGCCGGAGGCGTGGGCCGACCACGTCCTCGCCGCCTACAACCACTGCCTGATGCCGGGCGGGATGCTCGGCGCCATCGTGCCGCCCGTGGTGATGACCGGATCATCCCGCCGGGTGCGAGCCATCCGGGAGGTGCTCGGCACCGCGTTGGGCCGGTACCCGTCCGGCACGACGGTCTACAGGCGGGGCCGGGTGTGCCCGTGCGAGAAGGGCGCCTTCGTCAAGTCGGTCGGGGCGGGGATCCGCCCGGTGAAGTTGTGGGTCGAGAAGCCGTCGGGGGCGGAGTGATGGCCGCCGTCATCTTCCTCGCCGGGTTCACGCTCGGCGCCGTCGCCGCCTACCGCCTCGCCGTGCACCGTCTCGGCCGCCAGGTCGAGGCCATGCACGCCGCGATGGTCGCCACCCGCGCCGACACCGGCCCCCACCGGTGGCAGGTCGCCGACAGCTACCGGGACGGGTGGCGGCATCCGATCCGCCACCTACTGCACCGGAGGGCCGCCGCGTGACCCGTCGACACCTGCTCAACGCCGGCCGGCACGCCGCCACCGACGACGCCGACCGACGACACGGCCACCGGCTCATCCCCGCCCACCAACGGGCCAACACCGACCACAACCCGATCGCGCCCGCCGTACGGCAGGTCAACGCTCCCGCCTACTACGCCACCCGGCTGCTGCACGCCGGACCCGACGACCGCACCGGGCTCATGCCCGCCATCCGGGAGGTGACCCGATGACCAGCCAGGAATGGCGCGACGACGCCGCCTGCCGCGACTACGACCCCGAACTCTGGCACCCCGTCTCCGACACCACCGCCGCACCCGCCATCCGCATCTGCACCACCGTCTGCCCCGTCCGCGAGGAGTGCCTCGACTTCGCTCTCAACGAAGGCGAGCAGTACGGCGTCTGGGGTGGCCTCACCGAAAAGGAGCGCCGGCAGCTCCGCGCCCCGCAGAAACTCCGGAAGCCGACCACCGGTGTCTCGCGGCCCGTCGACCACCACACCGAAATCATGACCCGCCACGCGGCCGGCGACCCGATCCCCGACATCGCGATCGCGGTCCGCTGCCACCCCGAAGCCGTCAAGTCGTACATCAAGCGGCAGCGCGCCCTGGAGCGTGCCGCATGACCGCCTGGACCCGCCGCGCATCCGTCGACCTCACCGTCGCCCTGGTCGCCGAGGACGGCCACCGTCTGCCGCTCGTCGGCGACGAACGACTCGCAGCGGTGAAGACGATGTGCGCCCGTCAGGTGCCGGTCGACGTGATGGCGCACCGGCTCTGCATGAACGCTGACCGGCTGCGGTCTTGGGCCTGCCACTACGGGATCCAGTTGCCGCGCACCACCCCGACCGGGGAGTGGAGCGAGCTCCGTCACCTGTTCGACGCCGGGGCGAAGACGACGCGGGCGAGGGCAGCCGCATGAACATCGTCGTGACCGTCGCCGCACTCATCTGCACCGGCCGGCCCATCAACGACCACGGCCACCCCATCGGCAACCCCTGCGGACGCCAGTTCGCCGGCCCCGAAGTCGTCAACGACGGCCGGGGACGGCCCCGCGAGGCCACCACCGCCGACATCCGCGAACACGCCCGCGCCGCCGGCTGGTCCACCGCCGGCCCGCCGATGTGTCCCGCCTGCCGCCGCCCCGACCCCGCAATCGCACGAAACCTCACCCGGAAGGACCAGCCGTGACCGCCACCACCACGAACACCAACGGCCGCCGCGAGATGTGGCTCGACCTCGGCCCGCTCCTCGGAGCCGGCTACGTGTGCGGCGAGCCGATGCCGGACATGCCCGACGGCGTTTGCGGCATGCCGGTCGAGGACGTCCCCTGCACCATCCACCACCCCGGGCAGGAGGACTGACCCATGGTGACCGGCGCCCACTGGGCCGGACCCGCCGCCGCCGTACGCGCCGCCAACGGCTGGCCCGCCTGCGCCGCCCGATGCGGATGGCCGATGGACCCCGCCGGCCAAACCGACCAGAACGGCCACATCCACGACCGGCACCCCGACTGCGAAACCAACGCCCAGGTCATTCCGTTCCGACCCCGCACCACCCGACACCAGCCCGGACGGAGGACAGCGTGACCACCACCCTGCACCGGCCCGAACTCGTCCTCACCGACGAACAAATCCGCGCCAACCGCAACCAGTGGCTCGCCACACGCGACACCGGCATCGGCGCCTCCGACATCGCCGCCGTCCTCGGCATCAGCCCCCGAGACTCCCCGTTCTCCTACTACTGGCGCCGCCAACTCGGCACCGCCGTCGAACAGACCGAAGCGATGGAGTGGGGTCTCCGGCACGAACGGACCATCGCCGACAAGTTCGCCGAGAACCACCCCGAATACGTCGTCAAGCCCGGCGGCCTGTACCGGCACCCCGAACACCGGTGGATGCTCGCCACCCCCGACCTGCTGCTGCACAGCGTCAACCCCGACCACACCGACGCCCTCGCCCAGATCAAAACCACCCGCTCATGGGACGGCTGGGGCGACCCCGGCACCAACCAGATCCCCGCCCACTACGCCGCCCAGGTCCAGCAAGAGATGACCGTCATGGGTGCCACCCGCTGCTGGATCCCGGTCCTGTGCGGCGGCAACTCGTACCGCGAATACATCGTCGGCTGGGACCCGGCCGACGCCGCCACCATCACCGCCGCCGGAGCCGAGTTCATGGCCCGCCTCGAGGCCGGCACACCGCCCGACGTTGACGGGGCCGTCGCCACCACCGAAACGCTCAAGCAACTCCACGCCACCGTCGTCGACGAGGTAGTGACGATCCCGCTGGACCTCGCCGACCAATACCGCACCCGCCGCGACCTGGCCGCCGACGCGCAGGCCGCGCTGCTCGAGGCCGAAAACCGGATCCGGGCGCTGCTCGGCGACTACAAGACCGCGGTCGCCGACGGGCGGCGGGTCGCCCAGCGGTCCGTCTACGACACCACCCGGATCGACACGAAGCGGCTCAAGGCCGAGCAGCCCGACGTCTACGCCGCCTACGCCACCACGTCCACCGTCAACAAGCTCATGCCCTGCAAGGAGTCCAAGTGAGCACCGTTTCGAATGCCGTCGCCCGCCGCGACGCCGGCCCGGCCGCCCTCGTCGAGCAGTACCGCGACGACCTGGCCATGGTCGCCCCCGCCCACGTCAACCCCGACAAGCTGTACCGAACCATGATCGGCCTGCTGCGCGGCAACGAGGCGCTCGCCCGGGCCGCCGGAGCGAACCCCGGCTCGTTCATCGCCGCCGTCTTCGAATGCGCCGAACTCGGCCACCGACCCGGCGACACCTACCACTTCGTGCCGTTCGGCAACAAGGTCACCGGCATCGAGGACTACAAGGGCGAGATCGAGCGCATGTACCGCGCCGGTGCCGTCGTCTCCGTCAAAGCCGAAATCGTCTACGAGAACGACACCTACGACTTTGACGAGCAGACCATGGACCGCCCCCGGCACGTCCGGGACCGGTTCGCCGGCAAGTCCACCCGCGGCCGGATGGTCGGCGTCTACGCGTACGCGGTGATGCGCGGCGGCGCCCTCTCCCGGGTGGTGGAGATGGGTGAGGAGGAGGTGCTCGAGCACAAGGCGGCGTCCCGGTCCGGGAACGGCGCCGACTCGCCGTGGACGAAGTGGCCGCGCTCCATGTGGTTGAAGACCGCGGTGCACGAGTTGGCGAAGTGGGTGCCGACCAGCAACGAGTACCTGACGGATCAGGCGCGGGCGCAGGGCGAGATGCTGCGGGCGGCGAACGCCCAGCCGGAGCCGGCCCCGACAGGGGCGCCGCAGGCCGAGGTGCTCCACGGCGACATCGTCACCGGCGGGCCGTCAGCATGACCCACATCCTCCAGGTCGTCTGGCCGATCACCGACGACAGCCGCACCCTCCGCGAACTCACCACCGAAGCCACCGCAGGCCTCGAACAGCTCGCCGACCAGGCCCACGCCGTCATCACCGGCCCCCCGGTCTGGCTCGTCGCCCCCGCCGCCACCATCCCCGGCTGGACCGGCTACGCCCCCGGCGACGTCCTCATCGCCCGCATGCCCGCCGAACCATACGGCTCGATCAAAGACCACCGGCGAGCCGACCCGACCCCCGACCCGATCGTCGTCGAACGACTCATCTCCGGAACCCCGCCCACCCGGGTGCGCCCTTTCGAACGGACCGCGGCAATGGCGGCAATGGCGCGGCACGCCGAACCGGCCGCCGTCGCATCCCGGTTCGGGGTGAAGGTCACCGCGGTCGAGCAGGCAATCCACCGGAACCGGACGCGGGTCGGAGCGGCGGCGTGAGTACCGGCGACCGCACCGCGCTGGCCGCGACCTGGGAGTGCCCGCTGTGCCCGCTGGTCGGGCTGGTACGCGCTGACGACCCGGCCGGCGCTGCGGTCGCCGTAGCTGACGCCCTCGAGGCCCACCTGCACGACCACCACGAACAGAAAGAGGCGTGACCAGTGGCGCGCATTCGGACGATCAAGCCGGAGTTCTTCACCTCGCTGACCGTCGCCAGCCTCTCCCTCGAGGCCCGGTTGACGTTCATCGGGCTCTGGACCCACGTCGACGACGAAGGGCGCTGCGTCGACGACGCCCGGCTCATCAAGGCCGCCGTGTGGCCGCTCGACGACCGGCTCGCCGGCGACGTCGAACTCGACCTGAAGGCACTCACTGAGTCCTCACTGATCCTTCGCTACAAGGTGGGTGAGCGCTCATTCCTAGCCGTTCGGACGTGGCGTGAACACCAGCGGATCAACCGTCCGACGCCGAGCAGGATCCCCCCGCCGCCGGACGACGCTGCCGACGCCTCCAAAGTCTCTGACCAGCAGGAAGAGGGGCGTCAACCAGGGGAAACGTCGGCTCACGATTTCCTCCGTGAGGACTCAGTGAGGGCTCACGGAGCCGACAGTGAGGGCTCACCGCCGGAAAGGAAAGGAAAGGAACAGGGAAAGGAACAGGGAAAGGAAGAACGCGCGGGCGCGAGCGCCCGGCGAACCTCCGCCCGAGCCGACGCTCTCTTCGAAGAGTTCTGGGCTGCCTACCCCCGCAAGGAAGCCAAGGGCGCCGCCCGCAAGGCATGGGACAAAGCCGTCACCAGAGCCAGCGCCGAAACCATCGCCGCCGCTGCCGTTCGCTATCGCGACCAGGCCGGACGAGAGCCGCAGTACACCGCCCACGCAGCCACCTGGCTCAACGCCGACCGCTGGACCGACGAACCCACCCCCGCCCGGTCCACCAACCAGCGAACCACCGGCGCGAATCGGCACATCGACCGCCGCGGTGACAACCCCTTCGCCAACGGCGCCAACGCCACCTACGCCAGCCAAACCACCGGAGGCCACCGATGACCGCCGAACTCGTACGCAACAGCCTCCACGACTGGCAGGCCCGAATCGACGCCCACACCCCCACCACCAACCTCGACGACACAACCCACGCCGCCCGACTCGCCGAAGCCGACGCCGCCGAAATGGACGCCATCCGCGCCCGCCAAGCCGCCAACCGGGCCATCACCTACACTCGCCGCCGGCCCTCGAGGTACGCAGGCGCCAGCTACGACATCCTCACCCCCGCCCAAAACCCGGACGGGAAAATCGCCCGCTGGTGGGACGCCGGCCCCCGCTCCCTCGTCCTCGCCGGCCCGGCCCGCACCGGCAAAACCACCGCCGCATACGCGATCGCCAACGACGTCCACACCCGCGACGTCTGGGTCATGGCATGGACAGCCGCCGACCTGTCCGCCGCCCTCAAGCCCGACAGCAGCGAACCCCTCGCCTACGACTACGCCACCACCTGCCCGCTGCTGCTCCTCGACGACCTCGGCCGCGAACGCGCCACCGACTGGTGGCTCGAACAGCTCCAGCGGATCGTCGACGCCCGCTGCGCCAACGAACGTCGGCTTCTTGTCACCACGAACAGCGGCGGCAGCGCCGACGAAACCTATGACCAGCTCGTTACCCGGTACGGCACCCCGGTGGTGGAGCGGCTCATCGACGGCGGCGGCGTTCTCGTCCTCGACGGACCAACGGTTCGACAGGTAGTGACGGAATGGTGACTACCTACCCCTGGGAACGCATCAACCCGCTCGAGTTCAACGACGGCGTGCTCTACCTGCCCGCCATGGTCGAACTCCAACCCCGCCTACCTGACTGGGGACACCCCGGCATCCGGGAGCGGGTCAACCACGACCGGCCCCACGGCATCAAGGGAGCAAGGCTCCTCTGCCTGCTGTGCATGCGGGGCCGCGCCGAACGCGGCAAGCCGCCGGCCCCGGTGTGGCTCACCTTTGTCGACGACTCCCGCAAGCCACACTTCCGTCACGAAGACGGCCGCTCACCGCACGCCGAGCACGAACCAGAGACCGACATCCACAAGGCCCTCAAAGAGCGCGAGGCCCGCACCTGGGGCGCCGCCGGGGCGCTCGAGGTCGACATCGAGGTGTGGCGGCCCCGCGCTCGCCGCCGGCCGGATGTCTTGGCAGTCGGCCCCGAACTGACGATTGCCGGGGAGATCCAGCACTCGAAGGTGGAAGCTCGAACCGTCCAGGCCCGGCAGAAGGCCCTCCGCAAAGCTGGAGACCGGGTCGTGTGGACGACCGACCTGCCGGCCGGCGACATCGGGTTCATGCACCTGGTGCCACACCTCGCCGTGCCTACCGTCAAGGACTACCGGTTCTACCTGCACGAGCCGGAGCTCGCCATTGCCTCCGGCACCACCGTGTTCGAACGCCAACGGTGCGGATGGCCAGACATCTGGAACGGCAGCTCACCCCGCTGCCCGGTGACACGCAAGATGATCCCCTGCGGGGGCTGGCACCTGTACCCCTCGCTGAACCCGAGCGCCTACCAGCAGCGGCCAGTCGACCCGACAGCGCACTTCCCGTACGGCCCGCAGCCCCACCTCGACCACCTGCTCGAAGGCATCCTCCACGGGCAGTGGCTGCCGTACCGGCGCAGCAAGCGTGTCACCTGGATTCCCGCCGACGACTACGACAACGTCGTTGCCGAACGCGGCGGTGACATCAACCAGGCCGAGACCGCCCCTGCCCGACGCCGTGACCGTGGTGCCGGTCGGGCATGCGAAGTGCGGGCCGGCACCACGGTTCAATCGACCCCGGAACAGGTCGCCTCCCCGGTGTGCCTCACCTGCCGCGAGCCGACCAACAACCGTGACCGGTCTGGACTCCCGCGCTGTGCCAGCTGCTGCGACTGGCTGGGGGTCACATGATTCCGCCGCGCCCACCGACACTTCCGCCCCGCCAACCGGAAGGACCAGCTGTGAACATCGACGACCGCGACACCGTCATCCGAGACCTCACCGAACACCACCCCAACCCCACCCGGCAGGACGTTCGCGACTGGCTCGGTGAGCACCTGTACGACGACGACTGGGACGAGCACGACGTCGACAACATCCACACAGAGATCCAGAAAGGCGGCCAGCCGTGACCAAGGTGCTCGGACTCGACCTCAGCCTCACCTCCACCGGCATTGCCGGCCGAGGCTGGACCACCACCATCAAACCCGCCAACCGCAGCCGAACCCACCGCGACCGCAGCAACCCCACCAACGACGCTCGGCTCCGCACCGCCTACAACCACCAGCGGCTCACCGCCATCACCAGCCAACTCGACGACTACCTCACCGGCGTCGACCTCGTCGTCATCGAAGGCCTCGCCTACGACGCCCACGACACCGACCGGCAACTCGCCGGCCTGTCATGGATCGTCCGCGACCGACTGTGGCGTCGCGGCATCTCGTACGCGGCTGTCCCGCCGTCCACTCTCAAGCAGTTCGTGACCGGCACCGGCGCCGCCGACAAGGCCTTGATGTGGGGCATGGTCACCGACTGGTTCGCCTGGTTCGACGGCACCACCCACGACGAGGCGGACGCGGCCGGGCTGATGGCGATGGGGTACGCGTATCTCGGTGATCCGCTGAGCCCGGTGCTCGAGCATCAGGCGACGGCGCTGAGCAAGGTGGTGTGGCCGGAGCTACCGGCCGCCGCCCCGTTGCCGGCGGCTGCCCGGTACGGCGACGAGCGCACCATCCCCACCCCGACCGTCACCGTCACCCTCCCGGACGTGGCGTGATGACCTACCCGACCGAGATCCGAACCCAGCGCGAACTCGACGCCGAACTCATCGGCGGGCTCGACGACGACCTTGACGAAGACGGTGGCTGGGTTTGCCACTGCGGTGACATCTGCACCTGCGACTGGAAGGAGGACCAGTGACCGCCCCGGACCTCAGCGTGATCGCTGCCGCCGTGCGCCTGCGAGACCGCTGCACCACCGCCGCTGTCGCCCACCACGAGCGCGCCGGGCTCGCCCCGAGCATGCAGTACGCGCGAGCGACCTACGACGCGATCGCGGAACTGATTCGCGAAGACGAACGACGCCGACTGGCCGAGGCCGGTCGCCTCGCCCCGATTGACGGTGACTCGGAGTGGGCGATCCGGTTCAACTCGCTACGTGGGCAGTCCTCGATCCTGACCCGCGACAACGAGGACGACGCGCGTTCGTTCTTCACCGAACCGGCCGGCACCGAGAACACCGAGCTGGTGCGCCGCTGGGTCGGCCCGTGGCAGCCCGTCCCCACCGACCAGCCGTAGAACCATCGCGCCCACATCGATTGATCAAGACAGGAGACCAGTCATGAGTTACCTCAGCATGCAGATCCACCAGACCGACCAGCCCCGAATCGTCACGATCTGCGGCTCCACCCGGTTCCGGACCGAGATCGCCGACGCCAACCGGCAACTCACCCTCGACGGCTGCATCGTCCTCGCCCCAGGCGTCTTCGGACACTCCGGCGACGAGATGACCGACGAGCAGAAAACCGCGCTCGACGCACTGCACTTTCGGAAGATCGACATGGCGGACGCCGTGTTCATCGTCAACCCGGGTGGCTACATCGGTGAGTCCACCCGCAACGAGATTGCGTACGCCGAGCAGACCGGAAAGCCGATCGGCTACCTCGACGGTCGCCCCATGGGTCGACCCCAGCCGTAGGCAGATAAGCCCCGGTATCCGCCTACCGACCAGACACCGGATAACTCCCATTATCGGACGAGATCAAACAGAGGAGATGACCGTGAAGCAGCCCCACGAGATCCACGCCGACGCCTTCGAGGACGCCCACATGACCGCAGCCGGCGCCATCATGGGCGCCCGCATGGCCGGCAAGGACATCCCGCCGTGGACCGCCGACATGAACGAAGCCTTCCGTGCCGCCGTCGCCGAGGCGTTCGACGCCGGGGTGCTGGCCGAGCGGAAGGCGGCCCGATGAAGTACGCCCGGTCGAATATCGACGCCCGCTTCCTACCCGGCTGGTCGAAGCCACCGGGGCTCGACCTCAACTTGGACCCGAATCACCAGTCGGCCGACCCGAATGGGAACCGCGCGCAGCGCCGTCGCGCCAAGAAGCTCGGCATCACGGTGGCCCAGCGGTGACTGACCTTGTCGTGCGGACCGTGCCGGGTGACCAGATCGCCCGGTACGTCGCCGCCTACCTCACCACCCTCACCCCACACACCGCCGAGTCCTACCGCTACGGCATCACCTCATGGCTCAACTGGTGCGCCGCCACCGGCATCAACCCCCTCGACGCCGTACCCGCCCACGGCCAACTCTGGGCCACCGCACTCCGCGACCAAGGCCTCTCCGACGGCACCCGCGCCAACCGGCTCAGCGCCGTCCGCTCCTGGTACGAGTGGCTCGACGAACAAGACGTGCCGTTCCGCAAGAACCCCGCCAAGTTCAAGACCAACCGCCCCAAGGCCAACCCCACCCCGACCCCGGCCCTGGCCGCCGAGCAGCTCGCCAACCTGCTCGACGTCGCCGACACCGACAGCCCCCGCACCGCCGCCATCGTCCACACCCTCGCCACCACCGGCCTCCGCGTCGCCGAACTCCTCGGCGCCGACATCGAAGACCTCGGCCAGGACCAAGGCCACCACGTCCTAAACG
>JOFO01000087.1 GCA_000721275.1 Microtetraspora glauca
CAGATCCGCCAGCACCGGACCCGCCCACAGCCCCAGCGCCTCCTCCAGCAGCACCACCGCCCGCCCCGCGTCCCCCGCCACCAGCGCCGCCGACCCCTCCCCCACCAGCCGCTCGAACCGGAACAGGTCGACGTCCTCGCGGTCCGCGACCAGCCGGTAGCCGTCCGGACCGGAGGCGACCGCGTCGGCGCCGAGGGCCCTGCGGAGCCGGCCGACGAGGGCCTGGAGCGCGGCGGCGGGGTCCTCGGGGCCCGCCGTGCCGTCGCCCCACACCCGGGCGACGAGGGCGGTGGCGGCCACGGGCCGGCCGCCGGCGGCGGCGAGCGCGGCGAAGAGGGCGGCGAGGCGGGCGCCGCGCACCGGGCGCTCCGTGCCGTCGGCGTGGCGGGCGCGCGCGGGACCGAGGACGCGGAAACGAGGCTGCACCGCCCCATTCTGCCCCGGTGCGCGGGCCGGTCCGGTGCCGGCCGGGCGTCCGTCCGGGCGGCGGACCGGGGGCGCCACGCCGTGTCGCAGGCATGGCGTCGGCGGGGTGCGGGTTCGACAATGGGGAGGATGACCGATGACGATCCGCGTGGGCGCAGTGGCGGGATCGGGCCCGCCGAGTGGCTCGCCATGAACCGGACCGGCAGCTTCGACTGGGACCTCGACACGGGCACCATCGATGTCGACGCGTCCGGGCTGCTGGTCTTCGGCGTGTCCCCGGACGGGTTCGACGGGCGGCCGGCGACGCTGGTGGGGCGGCTGGAGCCGGCGGAGCGGATGCGTCTCGACCGGGTGGTGCGGGCGGCGGTGACCGGCGGCGACACCTCGTACAGCACCCACTTCCCGATCCCGCAGGACGACGGGACACCCCATTGGACGCATGTGCTGGCGCGGATCCTGCGGGACGGGGACGGGCGGGCGCACCGGATCGTGGGGGCGGTGCGGGACACCACGGCGGAGGTGTCGCACGCGGCCTTCGTGCAGCAGCTGGAGAAGCGCCGCGAGATGCAGACGAGCATCGTCGAGCGGACCACGCAGGCGCTGTCGCGGGCGGTGACGGTGGACGACGTGACGGCGGCGCTGACGGGGCCGGGCGGGCTGGCGCGGCTGGGCGCGGACGGGCTGGCGCTGGGGCTGGTGGAGAACGGGTCGCTGAACGTGATCGCGCTCAGCGGCGACTCCCTGGACGTGCTCGACGGGCTGCGAACGCGGCGGCTGGACCGGGGGCTGCCGCTGGCGGAGGCGGTGCTGAGCGGCCGGCCGCGGTTCGTGTCGTCGTTCGGGGCGCTGGGACGGGACTTCCCGGAGCTGGCGCCGTACCTGGCCCGGCTGCCGTTCCGGGCGGCCTGCTATCTGCCGCTGGTGGCGCAGGCGCGGTCGCTGGGCGGGATGGCGCTGTTCTACCGGGGGCGGACGGCGTTCACGGCCGACGAGCGGAACCTGGCGCTGGGGCTCGCGGCGATCGTCGCCCAGTCGCTCCAGCGGGCGATCCTGTTCGACGAGGAGCGGGAGCTGGCGACCGGGCTGCAGGAGACGATGCTGCCGCGCCGGATCCCGGAGATCTCCGGCGGGGAGATCGCCGTCCGGTACCACGCGGCGTGGAGCGGCCGGCAGGTCGGCGGCGACTGGTACGACGTGATCGCGCTGCCGCGCGGCCGGGTGGGGGTCGTCGTCGGGGACGTGCAGGGGCACGACACCCACGCGGCGGCGATCATGGGCCAGCTGCGGATCGCGCTGCGGGCGTACGCGGGCGAGGGCCACGCCCCGTCGACGGTGCTGGCGCGGGCCTCCCGGTTCCTCGCGGAGCTGGACACCAACCGCTTCGCGACCTGCACCTACGCGCAGGTGGACCTGGCGAGCGGGACGGTGCGGGCGGTGCGGGCGGGGCATCTGGGGCCGCTGATCCGGCACACCGACGGGCGGGTGGGGCAGCCGAAGCTGCGCGGCGGGATGCCGCTCGGGCTGGCGACCGTGTTCGGCGAGGAGGAGTTCCCGGAGACCCGGCTCGACCTGGTGCCGGGCGAGACGCTGGTGCTGTGCACGGACGGTCTGGTGGAGCAGCCGGGCACGGACATCGAGGCGGGGCTCGCGGCCCTGTCGGAGGCGGTGAGCAGCGGGCCGCCGCAGGCGGAGGCGCTGGCCGACCACCTGTCGGAGCGGCTGTGGGAGCGGTGGGGCACGGGGGACGACGTGGCGCTGCTGGTGCTGCGGCGCAGTCCGGACCCGGGGACGCAGCGGGCGCCGCGCATCCACCAGTACATCCATCAGGCCGATCCGCAGGGCCTGTCGGACGCGCGGGCGGCCGTGGGGCAGGCGCTGCGGGACTGGGGCATGCCGGAACTCGCCGACGACGCGGAGCTGTTGACGGGCGAGCTGCTGGTGAACGTGCTGCTGCACACCGAGGGCGGCGCGGTGCTCACGCTGGAGGTGCTGCCGGAGCCGGTGCGGCGGGTGCGGCTGTCGGTGCAGGACCGGTCGAGCGCCTGGCCCCGCCGGCGGACGCCGGGCGAGGCGGCGACGTCGGGCCGGGGGCTGATGCTGATGGACGCGCTGGCGTCCCGGTGGGGGGTGGAGCCGCGCGGGGAGGGCAAGGCGGTGTGGTGCGAGATCGGTCCGGCGCCGGTGGGCGCGGACGTGTCGGGCGGCGGCTGAGGAGCCGGGCATGGACCCTGTGGCGGCGTTGAACCGGATCGCGTTCCTGCTGGAGCGCGGAGGCGCCCCGGCGTACCGGGCGCGGGCGTTCCGTACGGCCGCGGCGGCGGTGGCGGCGCTGCCGGCGGGCGAGGTGGAGCGGCGGGCTGCGGCGGGCACGCTGGAGTCCCTGAAGGGGGTCGGGCCGAAGACGGCCGGGGTGGTGCGGGAGGCGCTGGAGGGCCGGGTGCCGGACTATCTGGCCGGTCTGGAGGAGAAGCTGGCGGAGTCGCTGGCCGTGGAGCCGGAGCCGGGCGGCGGGCGGGAGCTGCGGGCGGCGCTGCGCGGCGACTGCCACCTCCATTCGGACTGGTCGGACGGCGGGGCGTCGATCGAGGAGATGGGCCGGGCGGCGATCGAACTCGGCCACGACTGGGCGGTGCTGACGGACCATTCGCCGCGGCTGACCGTGGCGCGGGGGCTGTCGCCGGAGCGGCTGCGGGAGCAGCTGGACGTGGTGGCCGAACTGAACGAGCGGTGGGCGCCGTTCCGGCTGCTGACCGGCATCGAGTGCGACATCCTCGACGACGGTTCGCTCGACCAGGAGCCGGAACTCCTCGACCGGCTCGACCTGGTGGTCGGGTCGGTGCACTCGAAGCTGCGGATGGACGCGCGGGCGATGACACGGCGGATGGAGGCAGCGGTGCGCAATCCGCTGATGGACGTCCTGGGGCACTGCACGGGCCGGCTGGTCGCGGGCGGGCGACTGCGGCCGGAGTCGGAGTTCGACGCGGAACGGGTCTTCGCGGCGTGCGTGGAGGCGGGGACGGCAGTGGAGATCAACAGCCGTCCGGAGCGGCTGGACCCGCCGCGGCGGCTGCTGCGGCTCGCCGTGGAGGCGGGGGCGTACGTGGCCGTCGACACGGACGCGCACGCGCCGGGCCAGCTGGCATGGCAGATCCTCGGCTGCGCGCGGGCAGAGGAGTGCGGCGTACCGGCGGACCGGGTGATCAACACGTGGGACGCGGACCGGCTGCTGCGCTGGACGCGGGAGTAGCCGGGTCCGGGTCCCGGGCGGTCAGGCGCGCTGCCAGACCGTGGTGGCGTTGCAGAACTCCTTGATGCCGTGGCCGGACAGCTCGCGGCCGTACCCGGAGCGCTTGACGCCGCCGAAGGGGAGCGCCGGGTGGGAGGCGGTCATGCCGTTGACGAAGACGCCGCCGGCCTGGAGGTCGCGGACGAACAGGTCGACCTCCTCGTCGCGGCGGGTCCACACGTTGGAACTCAGGCCGAACGGCGAGTCGTTGGCGACGGCGACGGCCTGCTCCGCGTCGCGGACCGGATAGACGGCGGCGACGGGGCCGAACGCCTCCTCCTGGTGGATGCGCATGGCGGGGGTGATGCCGGTGAGGACGGTGGGCCGGTAGTACCAGCCGCGGGCCAGCTCCGGCTCGTCGGGGCGGGCGCCGCCGCACAACACGTGGGCGCCGTGCCGCACCGCGTCGTCGACGAGCTCCTCCAGGTCGGCGCGGCCCTTCTCGGTGGCGAGGGGGCCGACGTCGGTGGACTCGTCGAGGGGGTCGCCGACGGTGAGGGCGTTCATGGCGGCGGTGAACCGCTCCGTGAAGTCCTCGTACACGTCCTGGTGGACGATGAACCGTTTGGCGGCGATGCAGGACTGGCCGTTGTTCTGCACGCGGGCGGTGACGGCCGTCTTGACGGCCCGGACGATGTCCGCGGAGGGCATCACGATGTACGGGTCGCTGCCGCCGAGCTCCAGGACGGTCTTCTTGACGACGTCGCCGGCGACGGAGGCGACGGCCCGGCCGGCCGGTTCGCTGCCGGTGAGCGTGGCGGCGGCGATCCGGGGGTCGCGGAGCACCGCCTCGACCTCGGCGGAGCCGATCAAGAGGGTCTGGAAGCAGCCGTCGGGGTAGCCGGCGCGGCGGAACAGGTCGCCGAGGTAGAGCGCGGTCCTGGGCACGTTGGAGGCGTGCTTGAGGAGTCCGGTGTTGCCGGCCATGAGGGCGGGCGCGGCAAAGCGGATCACCTGCCAGAGCGGGAAGTTCCACGGCATGACGGCGAGGACGGGGCCGAGCGGCCGGTAGTGGACGCGGGCCCGGTCGGCGCCCGAGTCCCGCACGTCGCTCTCCGCCGGGTGCTCGTCGGCGAGCAGTTCCTCGGCGTGCTTGGCGTACCAGCGCATGGCCTTGGCGCACTTGCCGGCCTCGGCGCGGGCGGCGGTGAGCGGCTTGCCCATCTCCAGGGTCATCGTGCGGGCGATGTCCTCGGCGTCCTCGTCGAGGAGGGCCGCGGCGGCGCGCAGCAGGCGGGCCCGCTCGGCGAAGGGCGTGGTGCGCCAGTGGCGGAACGCCTCGTGCGCGGCGGCGATCCGCCGCTCCACCTCGTCCGCCCCGTGCGCGTCGTAGGTGCGCAGCGTCTCGCCGGTGGCGGGGTTCACGGTGGCGATGGCCATGGCCTTCTCCTCCTGCGTCGGCCCCCACCGGAAACCTCCCGCTTCCGGCGCCGGGGCGCAAGGGGGGCGGGTGCGGTGGGGTGACGCACGCGCGCGTGGGCCGTCCGTCAGCCGAGGAGCCAGGCCAGCGCTCCGTCGAGGTGGGCGCGGAAGACGGGGTCGCGGTACGCCTCCGGGGCGTGGCCGAGGGCGGTGAACAGGAAGCGGCCCGCGTCGACGGTCCGGCACCAGGCGATCGGGTGGTCGTCGCCGAGCGTGCCGCCCTCGTACGCGGTCTCGTCGGCGCGCAGCAGGACGCGGACGCCGGCGGCGCGCGGGTGGGAGGTGTACTCGTACCACTCGTCGGTCCACTCCCACCGCTCCGGCAGCGGGGCGCAGGCCGGGTGGGCGGGGTCCTCGACGAGGACGGCGCCGGGCTGGAGCGGCGGGTGGCCGGCGAATCGGGTGCCGAGCAGGTCGCCGTAGAACGGCCAGTCGGGTTCGGCGTTGGCGGCGGCGTGCACGGCGAGCAGCGCACCGCCACCGCGCAGGTACGCCTCCAGGGCGGTGCGGCCCTCGGCCGTGAGGACGGTGCCGGTGGTGGACAGCAGCACGACGAGGGCCCGCCCGCCGAGCCCCCCGGAGCCGAAGGCGGCGGGGTCCTCGGTGACCTCGGCGGTCAGCCCCCGGCCGGCGGCGAGCCCGGCGAACGCGGCGGCGCCGTCGGCGATGGAGTCGTGCCGGTACCCGGCGGTGCGGGTGTAGACGAGGACGTCGGCGGTGGACACGCGGGACTCCTGGGCTGGGCGCGGACGGGCGGGGTCGGGTCCGGGGTGGGGCGGGTGGAGGAGGCGAGGAGTGGGGGGAGGAAGTGGCGTTCCAGGGTGCCGGGGGGCAGGGCGTCCGGTTCCACGTAGGTCTGGGCGAGGCCGCCTTCGCGGAGGGCGATGAGGAGGCGGGCGAAGCGGTCGGGGTCGACGGTGAGTTCGCGGCCGGCGCGGCGGAGCACGAGGGTGAGGCCGCGGGCGATCTCGGCGCGGAGGCGTTCGTCGTGCCGGGCCAGCACCCAGGCGGCCTGCCGGTCGCGGATGGCGTGCAGGGTGAACTCGGTGGTGACCAGGTACCAGTCGCGTTCGTCCGGCTCGATGGCCGCGGCCAGTTCGGCGATCCGCGCGAGGGTGCACTCCTCGGGGGCGAGGGCGTCGACGGACTCGGCGAGGCGGCGCACGGTCCGCTCGCTGTGCTCGTCGAAGAGGGCGAGGAAGAGTTCTTCCTTGCTGGCGAAGTTCGAGTAGTACGCGCCGCGCGTGTAGCCGGCGCGGTCGCAGATCTGCTCGATGGTGGTGGCGTGGAAGCCGTGCTCGGCGAAGGTCTCCAGCGCGGCCCTCAGCAGCGCCGCGCGGGTGTGCGGCCGCCGTCTCGTGACGCCCTTCGGCACGTCCGCGTCCTCCCGTCGTTCCGGCGCCGCTCCCCGCGGCCCGGCGCCCACCCTACCCATGCCGCGGGCCTCCGCCCCAGGCGCGGGCGCGGGGCCCGGCGGATAGACTTTCACGCATGGGAGAGCGGCCGGTCGCGCCCGCCGCACCCGGCCTGGTCCTGCTCGTCGACGGGGTCCCGACACGGATGGACCCGGGCCGCGTCTACCGCGTCGGGCGTGATCCCACCAGCGACATCGTGCTCGCGGACGCCCGGGCGTCCTGGCACCACGCGGTGCTCCGCGCCGCCGGCGGCCAGTGGACGCTCGCCGACGAGGACAGCACCAACGGCACCTACGCCGACGGCGTGCGGGTGCGGCTCCCCCGGGTCGTCGGCCCGGGCACGGTGGTCCGCTTCGGGCACCCGCAGGACGGGCCCCGCGCGGTCCTCGCCGCGCCGCCCGGCGAGCGCCCCGCGCCACCGGAACCGCAGAAGCCGCGCGATTCGCACGAGCCGCCCGAGTCGCCCGGGCGACCGCCCGCGGCCGAGCGGAACGCCGGCGCCCCACCCGGCTCTCCCCCGGTCGCCGCCGACGCGGAGCTCGTACGGGATGGGGTCGTGCGGGATGGGGTCGTGCGGGGTGAGGGCGTGCGGGACGAGCCCGTACGGGAACCGGTGCCGCGGCCTTCGGGGGTGGCGCGGCCCGGGGCCACCGGGACCTTCCGGCGGCCGACGGCGGTGCGGCCGCTGCCGGAGCACACCGTGCGGATCGGGCGGGCGCCGGACAACGACGTCGTCGTCGCCGACCTGGTGGTCTCCCGGCACCACGCGGAGCTCGTCGCCCGGTCCGACGGCACGTACTGGATCCACGACCTCGGCAGTCACAACGGCACCTTCATCGACGGGCGTCCCGTCACCGAGCCGGTCCGGGTCACCGCCGACGACATCGTCGGCATCGGCCGCAGCGCGTTCGTCCTGGCGGGCGGGCAGCTCGTCGAGTTCACCGACACCGGCGAGATCTCCCTCGACGTGCAGGAACTCGCCGTCACCGTCGACCACGGCCGCAAGACCCTGCTCGACGGCGTCTCCTTCCCGGTCGGCGAGAAGACCCTCCTCGCGGTCGTCGGCCCGTCCGGCGCCGGCAAGTCCACCCTCCTCGGCGCCCTCACCGGCCAGCGGCCCGCCGACCGGGGCACCGTCCTCTACGACGGCCGCGACCTCTACCGCGACTACGCCGAACTGCGCCAGCGCATCGGGCTCGTCCCGCAGGACGACATCCTGCACCTCCAGCTGACCGTCCGGCGGGCCCTCGCGTACGCCGCCGAACTCCGCTTCCCCGGCGACACCGCGGCTGCCGAGCGGCACGCGCGCGTGGACGAGGTGATCGGCGAACTGGGCCTCACCGAACGGGCCGACCAGCCGATCCACAGCCTCTCCGGCGGCCAGCGCAAACGCGTCAGCGTCGCCCTCGAACTGCTGACGAAGCCGTCGCTGCTCTTCCTCGACGAGCCGACCTCCGGCCTCGACCCGGGCATGGACCGCTCGGTGATGCACATGCTGCGCGGCCTCGCCGACGACGGCCGCACGGTCGTCGTCGTGACCCACAGCGTGCTCAGCCTGGACGTCTGCGACCGGCTCCTCGTGCTCGCCCCAGGCGGCCGGGTCGCCTACTACGGGCCGCCCGGCGACACCCTGTCCTTCTTCGGTTTCGACCAGTGGCCGGAGGCGTTCGAGGCGTTCGAGACCGAACGGGAGCGGGACTGGGCGGGCCAGTACCGGGGCTCCCGCTTCCACCGGCGGTACATCGAGGACGCGACGGTCCGCCCGTACGCGCCCGTGCCCGGCGGTTCCGCCCCCGGGGCCCAAACGGCGGTGTCCGCGCCGCCACCGAAGCCGCAGAGCTGGGGCGGCCAGTTGCGCACCCTGGTGCGCCGCTACACGACCGCGCTCGCCGCCGACCGGACCTTCCTCGCCATCATGATCGCCCTGCCGTTCGTCATGGGCGCCATGGCCCGCGCCCTCTCCGAGGGCAGCCTGGGCCCCGAGTCCACCCTCAACGTGCTGCTGATCCTGTGCGTCGGCGGCGTCCTCACCGGCGCGGCCAACGCGGTCCGCGAGCTCGTGAAGGAGCGCTCGATCTACCGCCGGGAGAGAGCCGTCGGCCTGTCCCGCTCCGCCTACCTCGCCTCCAAGGTCGTCGTCCTCGGCACGGTGACCGTCGTGCAGGCGGTGGTGCTGACGCTGGTCGCGCTGGTCGGCGTGCCGCTCAACGTGCCCGACGGCAAGGGCGTGCTGCTGCCCCCGCTGGTCGAGCTCACGCTCGCCGTCGCCCTGCTGGCCTTCACCGCGATGATGCTCGGCCTGCTGGTGTCCGCGCTGGTCCGCAAGGAGGAGGTGACGATGCCGCTGCTCGTCCTCCTCGCGATCGTCCAGGTGGTGTTCTGCGGGGCGCTGCTGAGTGTGCAGGGGACCCCGGTCCTGGAGCAGCTGGCCTGGCTGGTGCCGTCGCGGTGGGCGTTCGCGGCGATGGGCGCGACCATCGACATCGGGGCGGTGGCGCCGAGCGACAAGACCGCCGATCCGCTGATGGACCACACGGCGGCGGCCTGGCTCTTCGACCTGGGCATGCTGGTCGTGCTCTCGGTGGCGCTGGGGCTCGCCGTGGCCCGGCTGCTGCGCCGTCACGAACCCGTCGTCATGCGCCGCTGAGCGCCGTCAGGAGGTGGGGCCGTGAGCGTTCCCGACCCCGGAGCGGATGCCGGATCCGACGCCGTCCTCGTGTCCGACTTCCGGCCGACGCACGTCGTGCCGCGCGGCGGCCTGCCCGCCTGGCAGGCGCCCGATCCCGGCTTTCCGACGGTCCCGCTGGACGCGTTCCTGCCGGTGCGGCTCGTGGAGCGCACGGGCGACTGGGGGCAGGTGCTGTGCTCCAACGGCTGGCAGGCGTGGGTGGACGCGCGGCTGCTGGTCGGCGTCCCCGACGACCCTCCGGCGGCGGGTTCGCCGCTCACCCGGACGGCCGACCCGCGCCCGCTGATCGCACGCGCGGAGGACGCGCTGGGCCGGTACCGGCGGGCGGTGGAGGAGCTGGCGGCGGGCCGCGCGGACGGCGAGACGTTCCGGCGGCGCACGCGCGGGCTGCGGGTCGGGATGGTCGTCGACGGGGAGTCGGTCTGGCTGTACGACGCCGAGCACGAGCGCTGGGTGTACGGCGACGGGGTGGGCCTGACGACGTACGCGGCGTCCTCGGCGCCCTCGCGCACGGCCCGGCCGCCGGGGGCGGAGACGGCGGTGGCGGAGCCCGTGCCGGGGGAAACCGAACGGGAGGAGCCCGTACGGGAGGAGCCCGCGCCGGTGGAGTCCGTACCGGCGGAGCCCGTACCCGCGAAGCCCGTACCCGCGAAGCCCGTACCCGCGAAGCCCGTACCCGCGGAGCCCGTACCGGCGCCCGTCGCGTACGAGCCGACGCAGGTGGTGCCGCAGGTGCCGCAGGCCGGTCCGGCGGGGGCGCCCGGGCCGCCGCCCACGCAGGTGGTGCGCCGGCCGCCCGGGGCGGACGGTGAGGGCTGATGGCGGGCGGGGCGCGGGACACCGGGCTTCCGGCGGGGCGGCCGTCGGGGCTGGTCGGCCGGGAGATCGCCGGCTACCGGGTGGAGGCCGAGATCGGGCGCGGCGGGATGGCGGTGGTGTACCGGGCGCGGGACCTGCGGCTCGACCGGACGGTGGCGCTGAAGCTGCTCGCGCCGGAGCTGGCCCGCAACGACACGTTCCGGCGGCGGTTCGCGCACGAGTCGCGGGTGGCGGCGTCGATCGACCACCCGCACATCGTGCCGGTCTTCGAGGCGGGCGAGACGGAGGGGGTGCTGTACATCGCGATGCGGTACGTGGCCGGGCAGGACCTGGTGGCGCTGCTGGCCCGGGAGGGGCCGCTGCCGCCAGCGACGGCGGGCCGGATCGCGGCGCAGGTGGCGTCGGCGCTGGACGCGGCGCACGCGCACGAGCTGGTGCACCGGGACGTGAAGCCGGGGAACATCCTGGTGGCGGAGGGCACGGACCGGGAGCATCCGGAGCACGTGTACCTCACGGACTTCGGGCTGACGAAGAAGTCGCTGTCGCTGACCGGGTTCACGACGGTGGGCGAGTTCGTGGGCACGCTGGACTACGTGGCGCCCGAGCAGATCTCGGGGAAGCCGGTGGACGGGCGGTGCGACGTGTACAGCCTGGCGTGCGTGGTCTTCGAGACGCTGTGCGGGGTGCCGCCGTTCCGCCGGGACACCGACTGGGCGGTGCTGTGGGCCCAGCAGTACGACCCTCCGCCGCCGCTGGCGGAGCACCGGCCGGGCCTGCCGGAGGCGGCGGACGCGGTGTTCGCGCGGGCGCTGGCGAAGACGCCGGAGGAGCGGTACGGGACGTGCCTGGAGTTCGTCGCGGAGCTGCGGGCGGCGCTCGCGCGCGGGGAGGGCGGCCCGGTGGCGGCGGCCGGGGCGGGGCGGCGCGCGCCGGGTCCGCCGCCGGAACCGCCCGGGTGGGCGCGGCCGGTGTTCAGGCGTCTGGACGCCGCTCCCTGACCCGCCGCTCCCTGACCCCGGGCCCGGACTCCGGCGGGACTTCGCCGTGGTGGCGGGTGCGGGTGGCGAGGAGGCCGCCGAGGAAGCCGGCGACGAGTCCCCACAGGAGGCCGAGGCCGGCCGTGCGCCACACGTCGGGCCGCAGCACGACCTCGCCGCCGAGGGCCGCGAGGTCGCCGATGCCGAGGATCGACAGGCCGAAGCGGGCCTCGACGAGGGTGAGCGGCACGACGGCGAGCAGGGTGAGGCCGAGGGCGACGCCGAGGTGCAGGGCGTGCCGCAGCGGCCGGACCCGGGCCGGGGAGCGTACGGCGGCGGTGAAGCCGGCGGCGAGGACGAGGACGGCGGCGACGGGCAGCAGCCACCAGGCGCGGCCGTCCTCGGCGGCGAGCGCCGACAGGTCCACCGTGGACAGGCCGGTGCCGTCGCCGCCGCGCAGCACGGCGTCGAGGAGCTGGGGCATGGGGAGGCCGAAGGGGCCGTCGACGGTGCCCTGCCAGGAGCCGCCGAGGCCGACGCCGAGGGCGAGCCAGGCGACGTTGGGCAGGCCGAGGAGGACGACGGCGAGGGTTTCGGCGGGGTGCCCCCTGGTGGCGGCGACGACCAGGCCGATGACGAGGGCCACGGCGACGTAGGCGAGGAGCAGCAGGAGCATCGCGGAGGCGGCCGGCCGGACGGTCTCCTGGTAGCGGAGCAGGCGTGCGGGCAGGGCGCTGCGGCGGGAGACGAGGAGGGCGGCCAGGAGGACGCCGAGGATCCAGAGGAGGCCGTGGCCGAGGGTGGGACCGAGGAGGGTGCGGAAGCCGACGGTGGGGTCGGTGGCGTCGAGGACTTCGCCGAAGAGGTCGGCGAGCGGGTCCTGGGCGTCGCCGGTGCCGAGGGTGAGGGGGAAGTCGTGGCGGGCGGCGGCGGAGAGGCCGGTGAGCGCGGCGAGCCACAGCACGACGACGGCCGCCGCCCTCGCGGCGAGGTCGCCGGCCCCGGTGACGGCGTGGTGGCGGAGCGGGCGGAGGAAGACGGCTCCGGTGACGATCGCGCCGACGAGGGTGACGGTGAGCGGCATGGCGGTCAGTTCGCCCTGGGTGCCGGCGAAGGCGCCGGCCGAGCCGGTGATCTCGACCTGGCCGCCGGCGGCCATGACGACGACGGCGGCGAGGACGGCGCCGAAGCCGCCGGGGAGGTCGGCGGCGCCCGCGGCCCAGAGGCCGAGGGCGGCGGTGGCGCCCATGGCGACGAGTCCGGCGGCGACGGCCGCGAGGGCCTGGGCAGCGACGCGGAGCCCGGTCCGGGCGGGTGCGCCGCCGGGTTCCGGGCGGGCGGTGGGGGTGGGGGGGAGCCTGCTGCTCACGCTGTCCACGCTAGTCCGGGGCGGGCGGCTCCGCCTGTGCATGGGGGCCGGACGGACGGCGGCGGGGGGCCGCCGCCGGGGCGGTGACGCTGGGTGAACGGGGCTTCATAGGAGGCATCCCTAACCCGTTCCGGCGGCGCCAAACGGGCTTCCGACCGGCGATCCGATAACGCTCCGGTGGCCCCGCGACACGGACGGCAGGTGTTATGCCGTCGTTATAAACCGGAGATCTGTCCCGATTTCACCGCCTCTGCACCCCGGCGATTCCTGGGATGATCGTCCACTGGGCGGTACGGCACCACCGGGCCATAACACGGAACCTGGCCTTCCGGAACCCCTCGGACCCAGGAAGTTCGCCGCTGCGCTGGGTAACTTCGGCGCCCATGACCCCAGCTCACACAGCACCGGAACACGTCCGGGACGAAGCGCCGGTCTCCGCCCGCGGCTGGACCGTGGGACGGCCCCGCGTCGGCGACGGAGCCCAACTCTGGCGCCTCGCCCGGGAGTCCGGGACCCTGGACGTCAACTCCTCGTACAGCTACCTCCTGTGGTGCCGCGACTTCGCCGAGACGTCCGCCGTCGCCCGGGACGCGGACGGACGCGCGCTGGGCTTCGTGACCGGCTATCTCCGCCCCGACGCGCCCGGCACCCTGCTCGTCTGGCAGGTCGCCGTCGACCCCGCGTACCGGGGACTCGGCATCGCCGGGGCGCTCCTCGACCACCTGTCGGAGCACGTCGCCGGCACCGGCCCGCTGGACGCCGTCGAGACCACCATCACCCCCGGCAACCTGGCGTCCGAGCGCCTCTTCAGCGCCTACGCCCGGCGGCACGGCGCCCGCGTGCGGCGGACGGTCCTCTTCCCGTCCACCGCCTTCCCCGCGCCCGGCCACGACGCCGAAGTGCTGCACCGCATCGCGCCGCTGGCCTTCTGAGCCCACCACCGCCCCGCCCCCTGCCCCCACCTTCCGGCCACTCCCCCGTACTGGAGTCCCGCATGACGCTCATCGCCACTGCCGAGCCCACCGTCTTCGAGACCGTCGAGTCGGAGGTGCGCAGCTACTGCCGCTCCTGGCCCACCGTCTTCGAACGGGCCACGGGCAGCCGCCTGTTCGACGAACACGGCCGCCCCTTCCTCGACTTCTTCGCCGGCGCCGGCTCGCTCAACTACGGCCACAACAACCCGGCCCTCAAGCGCCCGCTCCTCGACTACCTCGGCGGCGACGGCATCACCCACGGCCTCGACATGTCGACCACGGCCAAACGGCGCTTCCTGGAGACCTTCCACGCCACCGTGCTCGCCCCGCGCGCCCTCCCCTACAAGGTGATGTTCCCGGGCCCGACCGGCACCAACGCCGTCGAGGCCGCCCTCAAACTGGCCCGCAAGGTCACCGGCCGGACGACCGTCGTCTCCTTCACCAACGCCTTCCACGGCATGTCGCTCGGCTCCCTCGCCCTCACCGGCAACGCCGGCAAGCGCGCCGGAGCGGGCGTGCCGCTGAGCCACACCGCGCAGATGCCGTACGACCACTACCTCGGCGGCCGGGTCCCGGACTTCCTGTGGTTCGAACGGCTGCTGGAGGACACCGGGTCGGGCCTCGACCACCCGGCCGCCGTCATCGTGGAGACGGTCCAGGGCGAGGGCGGCGTCAACGCGGCCCGCGCCGAATGGCTGCACGGCCTCGCCGACCTGTGCCGCCGCCGCGAGATGCTGCTCATCGTCGACGACATCCAGATGGGCTGCGGCCGGACCGGCGACTTCTTCTCCTTCGAGGAGGCCGGCATCACCCCGGACATCGTCACCCTGTCCAAGTCGATCAGCGGCTACGGACTGCCCATGTCCCTCTGCCTGTTCCGCGACGAACTCGACGTCTGGGAGCCCGGCGAGCACAACGGCACCTTCCGCGGCAACAACCCCGCCTTCGTCACCGCCACCGCCGCCCTCGACACCTACTGGCGGGACTCCACCCTCCGCGACCGCACCCTCCGGCGGGCCGCCACCGTCGAGGCCGCCCTGGCCGAGCTCGGCACCGGGACCGCGCCGCGCGGGCGCGGGCTCGTCTGGGGCCTGGAGTTCGAGAGCGGCGAGCGGGCCCGGGCCGTCTGCCGGCGCGCCTTCGACCTCGGGCTGCTGGTGGAGACCTCCGGCCCCGGTGACGAGGTCGTCAAGCTGCTGCCGCCGCTGACCGTCACCGACGACGAACTGGACGAGGGCCTCGGCATCCTCGCCCGTGCCGTCCGCCACTCCGCCTGACGCCGCCGCCGCCCGACCCCGCACCGCCCCCGCACCGAAAGGCCACCCCGTGATCGTCCGCAGCTTCGCCGAACTGGAGAACACCGACCGGCACGTGCGCTCCGCCTCCGGCACCTGGGAGAGCAAGCGCATCGTCCTCGCCCGCGAGCGCGTCGGCTTCTCCCTCCACGAGACCGTCCTGTACGCCGGGACCGAGACCGACATGTGGTACGCGAACCACGTCGAGGCCGTCGTCTGCACCGCGGGCGAGGCCGAACTCACCGACCGCGAGACCGGGACGACGTACCGGATCGTGCCCGGGACCATGTACCTCCTCGACGGCCACGAGCGGCACACGCTCAAGGTCAAGGAGGAGTTCCGCTGCCTGTGCGTCTTCAACCCGCCGGTCACCGGCCGCGAGGACCACGACGAGAACGGCGTCTACCCGCTGCTCACCGAACCGGACGACGCCTGACCGCCCACCCCTCCCCTCTCTCCCCCTCCCCACCC
>JOFO01000088.1 GCA_000721275.1 Microtetraspora glauca
CTCCGGAAGCCCGGCCAACGCCTCACGCCAGTGCGCGAGTTCACGCCCCAGGACGGACTCCGGGTCGTCGGCCGCCCCGAGGACCCGCCGCTGCCAGACCGCGTAGTCGGCGTACCGCACCTCCAGCGGCTCCAGCACCTCACCCCCGTACGCACGCTCCAGATCCGCGAAGAACACGTCGTTCGACAGCCCGTCCGTCGCGATGTGGTGCAGCACGAGCGACAACACCGCCGAGCCGTCGGCGCGTTCGATGAGGGTCGCCCGGAGCGGGAGGTCGGCCGCCAGGTCGAAGACGCGGCCGGCGGCCTCGTCCAGGGCCGCGTCCAGCTCGGCGCCGGACGTGACGGCGACGCGCTCCAGGGTGAGGCGGGCCCGCTCGGCGGGGAGCACGCGCTGGTACGGCTCGCCGTCGACGGCCTCGAAGACGGTGCGCAGCGGGGCGTGCCTCTCGATCACGGCGCCGAGGGCGGCCTCCAGGGCGCCGGCGTCGATGCCGTGCTCCAGGCGGATCGTCATCGGCACGTTGTACGCGGCGCTGCCCCCGTCCAGCTGGGACAGCAGCCACAGTCGGCGCTGCGCGTACGACGCCGGCGGCAACCCGCTCTCCGCCTCCGCCTCCCCCGCGACCGGCGGCGGGAGCTGCGAGCCCAGGGCGCCCTGCTCGGCGATCAGCTCGGCGAGGCCGGCGACCGTGGGCCGGCCGAAGACGTCGCGGATGGTCAGGCGGACGCCGAGCAGTTCGGCGATGCGGTTGGTCAGCCGGGCGGCGAGGAGGGAGTGCCCGCCGAGGGCGAAGAAGCTGTCGTCGATGCCGACTTCCGCCGTGTCCAGGGTGAGGGCGAAGAGCGCGGCGAGGGTTTCCTCGGTGCGGTCGCGCGGGGCGCGCCGGGCGGCGGAGGCCGCGGTGTCGGGGGCGGGGAGGGCGCGTTTGTCGATCTTGCCGTTGGGGGTGACGGGCAGGCGGTCGAGGACGGTGACGTAGGTGGGGACGAGGTGCTCGGGGAGGCGGTCGGCGACGTGCCGACGGAACGCCTCCGGGTCGGGGGCGGTGGGGGCGGTGTCGAGGACGAGGTACGCGGCCAGGCGCTGCTGGTGGACGGTGACGACGGCCTGGGTGACGTCGGGGTGGGTGAGGAGCGCGGCCTCGGTCTCGCCGGGTTCGATGCGGAAGCCGCGGATCTTGATCTGGTCGTCGGCCCGGCCCTCGTAGACGAGGCGGCCTCCGGCGTCGAAGTGGACGAGGTCGCCGGTGCGGTAGAGGCGGGCGCCGGCGGGGCCGAAGGGGTCGGGGACGAAGCGGGCGGCCGTGAGGTCGGGGCGGCCGAGGTAGCCGTGGGCCAGGCCCTCGCCGCCGACGTACAGCTCGCCGGTGACGCCGGGCGGGCAGAGGTTCAGCCAGGGGTCGAGGACGTAGGCGGGCTTGTTGGCGAGCGGGGTGCCGACGGGGACGACCGCGTGCGGCGCCTCGGCCGGTTCGACGGCGTGCGTGGTGGCGAAGATCATCACCTCGGCGGGGCCGTACCCGTTGAGGACGGTGATGCCGGGCTTGAGCCGCTGGAGCTTGTGGACGTGGGCCGGGGAGGCGGCCTCGCCGACGGTGAAGGCGGTGGTGACGGTCTCGAAGGCCTCGGGGTGCTCGTCGGTCAGGTAGTTGAAGAGCGTCGCGGACAGCAGGAGCGTGGTGACGCCGTGGCGGCGGGCGAGCTCGGCGACGAGGGCGGGTTCGGGCTTCTGGCCGGGCTGGAGGACGGCGGTGCCGCCGTGCAGGAGGGCGCCCCAGAACTCCAGACTGAAGGCGTCCCAGGAGACCGGCGAGCTCTGGAGCCAGACCTGGCCGGGGCCGGTGGGGAGGTACGGCTGGCCGAGGAGGGTGGCGACGAGGTTGCGGTGCGAGGACAGGATGGCCTTGGGGCGGCCGGTCGAGCCCGAGGTGAACATGAGGCAGGCGGGGTCGTCGGGGCTGATGTGGACGCCCGGAGCCGATGCGGAGTCGGGGCCGGTCCGCGCGTCCGGGGCGGCGTCCGCGTCGGCGGCAGCGTCGGCGCCGGCAACGTCCGTGTGCGTGGTGGTCCAGGTGCCGGTGAGGCGGTCCGCGAGGCCGGGGCGGGTGACGAGGTGGGTGATGCCGGCGTCGGCGGCGGCCGAACGCAGGCGCTCGTCGGGGAAGTCGGGGTCGAGGAGGACGTGGGCGGCGCCCGTCTTGAGGACGGCGAGGAGGGCGACGGAGAAGGGGACGCCGCGTTCCAGGAGGACGCCGGCGAGCTGTCCGCGGCCCAGGCCCCGGTCGGCGAGGCGGCGGGCGAGCCGGTTCGCGGCGGCGTCCAGCGCGGCGTACGTGACGGGGCCGTCCGCGTCGACGAGGGCGGTGCGGTCGGGGTGGAGCCGTACCCGCTCCTCGAAGCGGGCGACCAGGGTCGTCCCGGTCGGCGGCGCGACCGGTCCCGCCCAGTCGCGGGTGAGGAGGGTGCGCTCCTCGGGGCGGAGGACGTCGAGGTCGGCGACCCGGCGGGCACCGGGGGCCTCCTCGTCGAGGACGGCGGTGAGGAAGGCGGCGAAGCGGTCCTGGTGGGCCGCGGTGAGGACGGGGTCGACGTCCTCGACGGGGGTGTCGAAGTCGATGCGGAGGCCGTGGGCGGCGCCGAGGTCGAGGACGGCGACGTTCAGGTCGTCGACCGGGCCGTTGGAGACGTTGTGGTTGACCGTGGGGTGGCCGCCGACGGTCAGGTCGGCGTGGAAGCCCATGATGTTGAGGACGGGCGAGGCGAGCCGGCGGTCCGCGCCGGCGTCCCGGCACAGCTCCTCGTAGCGGGTCCGCTGGTGGCGCAGCCCGTGCTTGACCGCGGCGGCCGTGGCGCGCAGCAGTTCGCCGAAGGTGTCGTCGGGGCGGATCCGCAGCCGGAGCGGGACGATGTTGGACGCCATGCCGGGGGTGCTGCGGGCGGCGCGGGTGGTGCGGCCGGTGACCGGGAGGGCGAGGACGAGTTCGTCGCGGGCGGTGACGCGGTGCAGGTAGACGCCGAACAGGGCGATGAGGAAGACGGACCAGTTCACCCGCTCGGCGCGGGCGGCGGCGCGGAGGCGTTCCGCGTCGGCGGCGCTCACGCGGACGCTGCGGCGGGAGAACGGCAGAGCGCCGTGGGCGGCGGGTGCGCGGTCGCGGCCCCGGACGAGTCCGGTGGGGGCGTCGGGGGCGCCGGCGAGGTGGTCGCGCCAGGCGGCGAGGTCGGCGGCCGCGTCGGCGGAGGAGCGGTAGGCGGCGTCCTCCGCGAGGAGTTCGGCGAGGGAGCCGAACGGGGAGTCGCCCCAGGGCTCGCCGGCGACGGCCCGCTCGTACAGGTCGACGAGCCGGGCCAGGGCCATGGAGACACCGACGCCGTCGACGACCAGGTGGTGGAAGCCGTAGAAGTAGAAGAAGCGGTCCTCGGCGAGCTTGACGAGCGCGCAGCGGACGGGGGCCTCGCCGGTGAGGTCGAAGGGCGCGCCGATGAGGCCGTCGATCAGCCGCCAGGCCGCCGCCTCCGGGTCGTCGGCGGCGCTGACGTCGTGGAACGGCAGGGTGCGGTCGCCCGCGTCGGGGTCGAGCAGCTGCCGGACCTCGTCGCCGTCCTCCTCGAAGCCCCGGATCCGCAGGAAGTCGGCCTCGTCGACCAGCCGCCGCCAGGCCGCCGCCATGAGGTCCGGGTCGACCGGACCGTTGATCTCCCGGCACTCGCCGACGTTGTACTTGACGCCGGTCGGGTCCAGGAGGTGGGCCGTCCAGATGTCCCGCTGGGCCACCGAGAGCGGCAGCCGCACGGCGGCCGGTGCGGGTGCGACGGGCGGGTCGAGCGGCATGAGGGCTCCTGTGGGGGTCACGTCGGACGGGGGTGCCGACGGGCACGGGATGATGCGTACGGGGTCGGCCGGCAGGGGCCATACAACCCGTCCGCGGGGGCCCGGAGCGGCAGTTGCCCCCGGCGGTACGGCAGCGGATCGGCGGCGCTGCGGCAGTCAGGCGGCAGCGGGGGCGGCGGCCGGGGCTGCGGGCGCGTGCGCGGGAGCGGCGAGGGCCCGGACGACGCGGAGGAGGCGAAAGGCGGAGCGGCCGTGGTCGGTGCTCGGGCGGATGACACCGCCGATGAGCAGGGCGCGGACCATGCGCCCGCAGTCCGGGAGGGGGCGGCCGGTGAGCCGGACCACCTCGTCCAGGTCGAAGTCGGCGTCGGCGGTGGCGCACAGCCGGGCGACGAGGTCCCGGGGGCCGGCCGGCAGGCCGTCGAGGGCGCGGGTGACGCCGTCGCGGAGGTGCGAGCCGGAGGTGCCGTCGGAGAGGTGGTCCAGGAGCGGCGCCGGGTCCGTCTCGACGATGCCGCGGAGGGTGGGCAGGTCGCAGACGGTCAGCCAGGACGCGGCGGCGGCGAGGGCGAGGGGGTGCCCGTCGAGCCCGTACGCGACGCGGGCGACGTCGCCGAGGCTCCGCTCGTCCGCGACGATGTCGGGCCGCACCCGGCGGATCCGGCCGAGGAGGAACCGTACGGCGGGCGCGTCGGCGGGCGGCGGGCCGTCGGGGCGCGGGGCGTCCAGCGGCGCGAGGAGGAAGAGGCGTTCGCCGGGCACGTCCCAGGGGGTGTCGGCGGTGACGAGGACGCGGAGACCGGGCAGTTCGCGCAGGAGCCGGCTCAGCCGGACGGAGTCGAGGCGCGCGCAGTCCGCCCCGTCGAGGACGAGGAGCGCGTCGCGGTCGCCGAGCGCGGCGAGCAGTTCCGCGGGCGGCTGCGCGTCCGGGCCGCCGGAGCGGTCCGGGGTGCCGGCGGCGGCGTCGGGGCCGTAGGGGTGCCGCGTACCGGAGTCCGGGGCGTGCGGAGGGGCGGCGGGGCGGTCCGGGAGGCGCAGGTGGGCGGCGCAGGTGGCGGCGAGCGGGTCGCCGTCGTGGGGCAGGCAGTCGGAGGCCGCGCCGGGGGCGGTGTGCCAGAGGACGGGGAGGCCGGCGTCGTGGAGGCGGGCGGCGGTCTCCAGGGCGAGCCTGGTCTTGCCGACGCCGCTGAGTCCGACGACGGTGATCAGGCGCTCGGCGCCGGAGCGCAGTTCCTCGGCGAGGACGGTGGCCTCGGCCTGGCGGCCGGTCATCGGGTGCAGCGGGGCGGGAGGCGCGCACCGTTCCAGGAGCTGGTGGCGGCCGGTTGCGCCGTGGGGGGTCCGTCTCGCCGCGTCTTCGAGGGCGGCGCGGGCGCGGGGGCCGAGGCGGAGGCCGTCGGCTATCAGCCGGACGGTGTCGGCGCGGGGCCGGAGGGCCTTGCCCTTCTCCAGGTCGCGGATGGCGCGGACGCTGATGGTGGAGAGGTCCGCGAGCTCGCGCTGGGTGAGGCCGATGCGGAGGCGGTGTCCGCGGATGAGGGCGCCGATCGCGGCGGTGGCCGCCGACGTGCCCTCGGGGGAGAGACCGGTCGTCATGGAGTGCTCCCGCTGGTCAGGTGGGGGCGGGGCCGGGCGGCCGGCCTGGTCGGGGCCGGGCGCGGCGGCTCCTCGCCGTCTGCTGGCACCAGGTTCCGGGGGGCGCCTATCGACGGGGCATCGCGTCACTAACCGTGCCAGGGGCCTCCGGAGGGGGTCACGGAGATAGCGGGAAAGGCAAGTCGGGCGGCCCGTGATAGCGGTCCGCGTGCCGGAGCGGGCGGAGGCGGTGCGGTGATAGCGGGGCGATAGGGCAGCGGGCGGTGCGGTGAATCCGCCCCTTCCTAGCTTGGTGTCCAGAAGGAAACGACGCCCCGGACGGGGCCCGCGAAGGGCCCGCACGGAACCCGAGACGAGACGGAGAGTCCCATGCAGAAGAAGACCACCGCCGCCCGCACCGCCCTCCGCGCCGCCGTCACCTCCGCCCTGGTCGTCCTGGTGACCGGCTTCGGCCTCCAGGCGAGCTGGGCCGACGACCCGGCGCCGGCCGCCGGCACCCCGGCGACGTCCTCCGTCCCCACCCCGACCCCGAGCCCCACCACCGACAACAACCCCTGGGACTGACGCCCCCGCGTACGCGCCGTGCGTACGCCCCCTGTACGTCCCTCGTACGTCTCCGCGGCCCCCGGGCCCGTCCGCCCCGCCGGCTTCCGTGCGGAGGCGTTCAGCAGGCGCCGAGCAGCCGCTCCGCCTCCGCGAGTTCCCGTGTCATCCGCCGCTCGCGGAACACCTCGACCGCCGGCACCAGCAGCTCCCGCGCACGTCCCGGCGCGTCCGTCAGCAGCCGCGCCAGGTCCAGGCGTGCCAGCGCGCCCCCGCTGAAGTCCATGACCTGCTCCCGCGAGGAGACCGCGCGGTCGTAGAAGTCGCGGGCCCGGTCCGGCCGTCCCATCATCGCGAAGGCGTGGCCGAGGTCGCGCAGCAGGTGCCCCTCGCCGATGACGTCGCCCGAGTCCCGGCAGAGTTCGAGCACTTCCGTGAAGGTGAGGACCGCGAGGTCGCTCCTGCCCTGTTCGAGGAGGACCTGGCCGACCCGCCGCAGGGTGCGGGCCCGGCCGCCGGCGTAACCGATGCCCTCGTAGATGTCGAGCGCTTCGTCGAGCTGCCTCTGGGCGAGGTCGATCTCGCCCTGCCGCATGCGGATGTGGGCGCTCTGGGTGAGGACGATGGCGCGGCCGACGACGTCGCCGGCGCGGTCGAAGTCCGCGAGGGAGCGGCGGTACAGCTCCAGGGCGGCCGTGTCGTCCCCGTCGGTCCGGGCGATCAGGGCCATGTCACGCCGGCAGAGCGCCTCGCCCATCGGCTCGTCGAGGGCCTGGAAGACATCGAGGGCGGAGGTGAGCGCCTGCCGGGCGGTGTCGTACTGGTTGCGGCTCATGTAGAGCGAGCCGAGGGAGGCGCGGATCGCGGCGGTGCCGCGGAGGTTGCCGGCCTTGCGGACGGCGGCGAGCGCGGTGAGGTGGGTCGACTCCCACAGGTCGTAGTGGCCGCGCACCTCGAAGAGGGTGACGAGCGAGGTCGCGAGGTCCCAGCTGAGGTCGTGCAGTCCCTCTTCGGCGGCGTGCCCGACCATGCCGCAGAGCGCGGCCTGTTCGGCGTCGAGCCAGGCGAGCGGGTCGGCGAGGGCGTCGTCGGTGTACGGCGACGGCGGCTGCCAGCGCGGCGCGGTGCCGTGCAGCACGGTGAAGTCGCCCCCGTACACCTTGCGGTGCGCCTCCTCGGCGAGGTGCATCCAGCCGCCGGCCATGCGGGCGAAGGCGGCGCGGCGGACCTCCGGCGGGTGCTGCGCGGCGAGCCGCTCGCGGGCGTAGACGCGGATGATCTCGTGGAAGCGGTAGCGGAAGCCGCCGCTGGGCTCGACGCCGGCGACGTCGAGCATCTGCACGTCGACCAGCGGCTCCATCAGGTCGGAGGGGAAGGGCCGGTGGTCGTCGAGGAGCGCGCCGGCGAGCCAGCTGGGGAGCGTCGGCGCCTGCGCCATGCTGAGCAGCCGCAGCAGGCCCCCGTCCTCGGGGGCGAGTCCTTCGTAGGTGAGGGAGAGGCTGGCACGCATGGTCATCTCGCCGTGGGCGAGCTCGTCGAGCCGGTGCCGCTCGTTGGCGAGCCGCTGCACCATCGAGGCGAGGGTCCAGTGCGGGCGGGCGGCGAGGCGCGCGGCGACGATCCGGAGGGCGAGCGGCAGACGGCCGACGGTGCGGACCAGTGCCTCGGCGGCTGCGGCCTCGCCGGCGACGCGGTCGGCGCCGACGATGCGGGCGAGGAGTTCGAGGGCCTGGTCCTCGTCGAGGACGTCGAGCTCGACGCGGTGGGCGCCGGGGAGCGCGGTGAGGCGGGCGCGGCTGGTGACGAGGACGGCGCAGCCGCGGCTGCCGGGAAGCAGGGGGAGGACCTGGCCCTCGCCGGCGGCGTCGTCGAGGACGACGAGGACGCGCCGGGTGGAGAGGCGGGTGCGGTACATCTCGGCGCGCTCGTCGAGGGATTCGGGGATGAGCTGGCCGGGGATCCCGAGGGCGCGGAGGAAGCGGCCGAGGACCTCCACGGGGGTGGCCGGGGCGGCGGTGGTGCCGCGCAGGTCGCAGTAGAGCTGCCCGTCGGGGAAGCCGGTCTCGGCGAGGGCGTGGGCGACGTGGACGGCGAGGGTCGACTTGCCGGTGCCGGGCTTGCCGGTGATGGCGGCGAGGCCGACGGTGCCGCGTCCGTCGCCGCCGCTGAGGGCCTTCTCCAGGGTGGCGAGCCGCTGTTCGTCGGCGACGAAGTCGGCTATGGCGGCGGGGAGTTGATGGGGAACGGTCTCATGGCGAATCGATTCAGCGGCGGGCGCGGGCGACGCCGTGCCGCGCGCCGCGGGCTCCCCGTCCGGCGCCTCGGGGCCGGGCGCGGCGGCGCCCCGGGCGAGCGGCGGGGCGGGGGCGGGGCGGGCCGCTGCGGGCGGCGGAAGCTCGCCCGCGAGGATGGCGGCTTCGAGGTCGCGCAGTTCGCGGCCGGGTTCGAGGCCGAGCTCGTCCGCGAGGTAGCGGCGGGCGGTCCGGAAGGCCTCCAGGGCCTCGGCCTGCCGGCCGGACCAGTAGAGGGCCTGGATGAGCTGGCCGTGCAGCTTCTCCCGCAGGGGGTGTTCGTGGGTGAGCCGCTGGAGTTCCCCCACGAGCCGGTCCTGGTGGCCGAGTTCGAGTTCGAGCCGGATGCGGAGCTCCACGGCGGCCAGGCGCTCCTCGTTGAGCTGCCGGGCCGCGTTGGCGAGCGGGCCGCTGTCGAGTCCGGTGAGGCAGTCGCCCTGCCAGAGCGTGACGGCGGATCTCAGGAGCCGGACCGCCTCCTCGCGGTCACCGCCCTCGCCGAGCGCGCGGGCGCGCTGCACCAGGCCCGTGAAGAGGGCGGCGTCGACGTTGCCGGCGTCGGTGTGGAGCACGTACCCGGGCGGCCGGGTCGTGAGGACGACCTCGCCGTCCGCGTCGACGAGCAGCTTCCGCAGCCGGGAGACGCAGATCTGCACCTGGGTCCTGGCCGTCTCCGGCGGGTTGTCCTCCCAGATGAGGTCGACCAACTGGCTGGTGCTCACGATCCTGTTGGTCTCCAGGAGGAGCGCGGCGAGGATCACCTCCTGCCGGCCGGGAGGCACCCGCAGCGGTCCGGCGGTGCCCTGCACCTGGAGCGGTCCGAGGACCCGGAAGGTGAGACGGGGCCCGCCCGGAACGTCCAGATCCGCTAACCCGCCGTCGGCAGCAGCCACTGATTCCCCCACGCAACAGATGACAGACCACACAGGAACCGCACCGCGCCACACCGGAACGTGCCGGTCAGCGCCGGGACGTCAGGATCATGTGAGGACAGTCTCCACATCTCCCCCGCTCCTGTCCATGCCGTGAAGATCCCGGCCGGCTCCGCGATAGGGCGGCGATAACGGGGAGTTGGGCGGTCGCCGCAGACTCCTGGACGGAAGGTGAAAGGGGTTGGCACCGTTGAACAGCCAAGACACCATGACGACCGGGAACCCGGGCAGCGGGGACCTGGTGACCGCCGCGGGCATCGACCACGTGCGGCTGGTCTACGACTACCTGGACGGCGGCGACCTCGACGGCTGCGGCTCGCTCCTGCACGACGCGATGGTCCTCGAACTCCCGGGCCAGCAGGCGGCCCGCGGTCGCACCGACGCCCTGCGCGCCCACGTCCTGCACGCCGTGCCGGGCGCGCGGCACGTCGTGGACCGGGTCGTCGCCCAGCACCGCACGGTGATCGCGACGGGCCGCCGGGTCACCTCGGAGGGCGGCGCGGACGAACAGCGCTTCGTGGACGTGTTCACGATCGCGGACGACGGCCTGCTGCGCACCTGCGTACGGTACTTCCACGCCACGCCCTGACGACCGCGGGCGGACGCCTCCGGCGGCGCCTCCCCCGCGCGGCCCGCGCGCTCTCCCCTCGCTCGCGCTTCTCAGCCGACGGCCGGATCGGCGGCACCCGCGAACCCGGAGCCTCCTTCGCCGTCGCCGGCCGCCGGGCCCCGGGCCGCCTCCCAGGGGGACGGCGCCGTGGACGCGGTCCAGGCCGCCAGCCGCGTGCCGTCGACGCAGACGATGCCGCAGGAGGCCGCGTACGCGAGGGCCGGTTCCGTGAAGGTGCTCGTGGTGACCAGCACGGCGACATCGGCCTCGTGCACGGCGTAGCAGGTGCCCCCGAACCGCTGGAGGTCCGGGGATCCGACCCTGTGCTCCTCCCCGTACTGCTTGCACTGGAGGACCACGCGCCGTCCGTCCGGGGTCGTCGCTATCACGTCGGCGCCGAGGTCGCCGGCGCCGCCGACCACCTCGACGGGGGAACAGCCGTCGCGGGCGCACAGCGCGGCGACGGTGTGCTCGAATCCGTCGGGATCGACGGCCAGGTGGTCCAGCGCGGAGCCGTCGACGGGCGGCGGCACGGCGGCCGGGGAGCCGGGATCCACGTCGATCCGGGTGGTCTCCGGCGAGACGGCCGGTGGGGTGGCGGTGCCGGCCTGCGCCGCGGCTGCCGGGGCCTCCGGCGCGTGCGCCGCGACCGCCGCCGTCTCGGCGCCCGGCGCCCCCGGGTCCTCGACCGCCCCTCGTACGCGACCGCGCACCGTTCCGCTCCTGCTCCGCCGGGCCAGCGCCGCCCCGGCGAGCAGCAGCAGGACCAGGCCCGCGAGGGCGGCCGGGACGTACGAACCGGCCGAGCGCGCCGTCCTGAACGTCAGGGCCGCTCCGCCGATCACCACCCCCACCAGGCCCACCACCAGCACCAGGTCCCGCACCAGCCGCGCCGAACCCTCCCGCACCCCCGCGCCCCTCCCCCGGTCGCCGACCGCCGCCATCTGGCCCCTCCCGCCTCCGGATCCGTCCCCGCCCTGGCCGGCACCTGCCCCCGGCCACCACCCGCCTCACCCGGAGCCGTCGGCCGAAACACACGGGGCCTGCGGCGGACGCGCCCCCCGTGCGGTGCCGCCGGCCGTGCCCGTCCTTCCTCTACGATTCGGTCTCGATCCGGTGCGCGACGCGGAGGACGCCGCGGGGGCGGCCATCATGGGCCGCATGCAGCGGCCGCTCCCCCTCCGCCTCCCCGAGTGGTTCACGGCCGACGACGAGGCCGTGAACGTGGCGCTCGTCTACCCCATGCAGGGGCCTGCCGGGATGTTCGGTCCGACGTGCGCCGCCTGCGCCCGGCTCGCGGCCGAGGAGGTCAACAAGGCGGGCGGGGTGCTGGGCAAGGAGCTGCGCCTCGTCGAGGTCGACGGCGGGGCCGACCCCGTACGGGTCGCGGCGGAGGTCGAGGCGCTGGTGGCGACGGGAGCCGTCCACGGCGTCACCGGGTGGCACCTCTCCTCCGTGCGGCAGGCCGTCGCCCCGCGGATCGCCCACCGGGTCCCCTACGTGTACACGGCGCTGTACGAGGGCGGCGAGCGCACCGAAGGCGTCTTCCTGACCAGCGAGACCCCCGCCGGTCAGCTGCTGCCCGCGATGCGCTGGCTCGCGGAGGCGCGGGGCGTGCGGCGCTGGTTCGTCGTCGGCAACGACTACGTCTGGCCCCGGCGTACCGCGCGGGCGGCCCGCCGGTACGCCCGCGACTGCCGGGGCCGGGTGTGCGGGGAGGCGTACGTGCCGCTGGGCACCCACGACTTCGCCGGCGTGCTGCGGCGCGTCGAGCGGGCGGAGGCCGACGGGGTGCTGATGCTGCTGGTGGGCAGTGACGCGGTCCGGTTCAACCGGGCGTTCGCCGCTTCCGGTCTCGACCTGCGGTGTCTGCGGCTGAGCACGCTGATGGACGAGAGCATGCTGCTGGGCAGCGGTCCCGACGCCACCGCCGGCCTGTTCAGCACGGCCGGGTTCTTCGCGTCGCTGGCGGACCGGAACAGTATGGACTTCCACGGGCTGTACGCCGGGCGCTTCGGGACCGACGCCCCGGTGCCGGGGAGCCTCGGGGAATCCTGTTACGAGGGGGTGCTGCTGCTCGCGGCTCTCGTCGAGCGGGCCCGCACCCTCGACGTGTCCGCCATCGGGGCGTCCGCCGAGCACGTCTCGTACGAAGGCCCCCGCGGGCTCCTCGGACTGACGGGTCGTCATGTGCGTCAGCGCATCTACCTGGCGGAGGCGGACGGTCACGACTTCAACGTGCTGGCCCAGCTCCCCGCTCCGCCCCGGCGGACGTGACGGGGTCGGCGCCGCTCAGCGCCCCGGTGAGCCGGTGCAGCAGATCCGCGAGAAGCGCCTCGTCGGCCTCCGCGAGCGAGGCGGCCCACCGCGCCCGGTCGGCCTCCACCGCGCGGGACAGCAGCTCGCGGTGCTCGACCCCGCGGGGCGTGAGGGCCGCGAGGACCCGGCGGCGGTCGGCGGGGTCGACGCGGCGGTAGACGAGGTTCTGGTCGACGAGCTGGTCGACCAGCCTGGTCAGGGTGGGGGCCGGCAGGAACGCGTGCTCGGCGAGCGCCGTCATGGTGCGGCCCCGCCCGTCGGCGAGCAGATCGAGAACGCGCCACGCCTCCGGGGAGCAGTCGAAGGCGCCGAGCACGGACTGGAGCCGCCGCGCGGCGAGGCGCTCGGCCCGGGTCAGCAGGCGGAGCAGGTCCTGATGCCGGTTCGTCATCTCGCTCCTCGCGCTCGCGTCGTACGTCCTCCGGAGCCGGGGACGCGTCGAGCCTACAGCCGCCCGGGGTGATCCTCCGGAGGTGTCGGAAAGGCGGTCCTTCCGACAGGAAGTATGGCTCCCGTGCAGCGAACTGCGCTGCTCGGAAAGGTTTCTGACGACCGTTCTCCTCGACTCTTCTCGCGGTTGCTTCCGGTGGAAACTGTTCTTCAATTGCTCGGAAACGCGGGGGAAACAGATCCGGCCCAGTCTGTGACGCACTTCAGCGATCGGAGTCTTCCGCTCCCTCATCACGCCCTCCGGGGCACGGAGGTCACGCATGTCCGGGCTCATCCTCACCAGACGCGGTCTTCTCACGAGCATGTCGGCGGCCGGAGCCGCCGGGGTCCTCGCCGCATGCGGCGCCAAGACCGGCAGCGGTGCGTCCCCCGGCGCCGAGGCCAAGGCGGACACGTCCGGTGCCACCGTCAAGGTCGGCCTGCTGAACTCGCTCTCGGGCACCATGGCCATCAGCGAGGTGACGGTGCACAACGCGCTGCTCCTCGCGGTGAAAGAGATCAACGCCTCCGGCGGTGTGCTGGGCAAGAAGCTGGAGGCCGTCAGCCAGGACGGCGCCTCCGACTGGCCCACGTTCGCCGAGAAGGCCGAGGCACTGATCACGGACGACAAGGTCGTCGCCACCTTCGGCTGCTGGACCTCCGCGAGCCGCAAGGCCGTGAAGCCGGTCTTCGAGCGGTACAAGTCGCTGCTGTTCTACCCGGTGCAGTACGAGGGTCTCGAGCAGTCGCCCTACATCTTCTACACGGGTGCCACCACCAACCAGCAGATCGTGCCCGCGCTGGAGTACCTCAAGAAGCAGGGGCTGACACGCCTCTACCTGGTCGGCAGCGACTACGTGTTCCCGCGCACCGCCAACAAGATCATCCAGGCGTACGCGAAGGCGAACGGCATGCGGGTGGTCGGCGAGGACTACGCGCCGCTCGGCTCGACCGAGTTCAGCACCCTCGTCAACAAGGTCAAGGGAGCCGGCGCCGACGCCGTCTTCAACACCCTCAACGGCGACAGCAACGTGGCCTTCTTCAAGGAGTACAAGTCGGCCGGGCTCTCCGCGAAGAGCCTGCCGGTGCTCTCCGTGTCGATCGCCGAGGAGGAGGTCAAGAGCATCGGCACGCAGTACCTGGAGGGGCAGCTGACCGCCTGGAACTACTACCAGACGACCCCGGGCGCCGCGAACGAGAAGTTCCGCGCGGCCTATCAGGCGGCGTACGGCGCCGACAAGCCGACGAGCGACCCGATGGAGGCCGCGTACAACGCCGTGTACCTGTGGAAGGCGATGGCGGAGAAGGCCGGATCCTTCGACGTGGCGAAGGTGAAGGCCGCGTCGGACGGCATCACGCTCGAAGCGCCCGAGGGCACGATCACCGTCGACGGGGCGACCCAGCACGTCCACAAGACCGCGCGGATCGGGAAGGTCGGCGCGAACGGGCTGATCGACGAGGTGTGGAACTCGGGCTAGTGACCTGAGTCGGAGATTCGTCGTTAGTTGGGCATGAGTCGCCCTGGTCCGAAGATTCCGCCGTTGTCTGTCACTGATGCCCAGAGGGCGGTGC
>JOFO01000089.1 GCA_000721275.1 Microtetraspora glauca
CCCCCCGGCGCGCCGCCCCCGCCCCCGTACCCGCTCCGCGCCCGCCGTCGCGCCGGCCGGAGGTGATGCGCTGCTGACCGGCCCCCGCCTCTCAGCAGCCCGTCCCCCCGACCCCGCACCCGCGAGGAGCACCGCCATGCCGTCCGACCCGTACGCCGTCCTCCAGGCCCTGCTGCGCGCCGAGGCCGCCCGGGGCCGCCGCGCCGCCGAGCACCCGGCCGAACCGGCCCCCGCCCCGGAACCCGCGCCCGCCCCGCCGGCGCCGCACCCCGCACACCCCGAGCCCCCGGCCCGCTGACCGACCCGGCCGCCCGGCCCCCGACCGGGCGGCCCTGCCGGGCCGGACCGCCGGCCCCGCGCCCCGGAACCACCCCGTTTTCTCAGGGAGAATCCGGATTGCGCCCGCCCACCCGTCCGTACGACGCTGGCCGGATGACCTCGACCGACCGGAACGCCCGCCCCGATCGGTCCACCGGAGCCCCCTCCGGACCGGGCCCCGACACCGCACCGCCCGCCCCCGGCGCCGCCGCCCGGCTCGGCCGGCGGTGCCTCGCCGTCGCGCGGCGCCCCTACTGGGACCGGCCCAGCCCCGCGTACCGCGTCCGGCGCTGGCCCGACCTCACCGCCCTCTGCCTCGCCACCCTCTTCTTCTGGTCGAGCCTCAGCCCCTCCCTCGTGCCCCGCCCCTGGTACCTCCAGGGCATCGTCGGAGGCATCACCGCCGCCATCGGCTACGCCCTCGGCTCCACCCTCGCCTGGCTGGTCCGGGCCGTCGTCCGCCGCCTCCCCGGCGAGCGGATCCGCGCCCGCTGCTGGCAGGCGTACTGGCTGCTCGCCCCGCTCGCCAGCGTCTGGCTGATCTCCGAGTCGGCGCGGATGCAGCGGCGGCTGCGGGTCCTCCAGGACCTGCCGCCCTCGCTCACCTGGCACACCCCGATGATCGCCCTCATCGCGCTCGCGCTCCTGGCCCTCGCGCTGCTCCTGGCCCGGCTCGTCCGGCTCGGCGCCGTCACCCTCATCCGGCTCCTCGGCCGGCTGCTGCCCCGGCCCGCCGCGTACGCCACCGGCGCGCTGCTCACCGCGCTCGCCGTCCTCGTCGGCGTCCGCGACATCGTCTACGACCGGGGGATCGTCGACCTCGCCGACCGCATCGCCGCCGCCACCAACGGCGGCACCAAGGACGGCATCACCCGCCCCGTCTCCCGCTCCGTCTCCGGCGGCCCCGGCTCGCTCCTGCCCTGGGAGTCCCTCGGCTACGAGGGCCGCAACTTCACCGGCTCCACCCCCAGCCGGGCCGCCCTCACCGCCTGGACCGGCCGTCCCTCCCGCGACCCCGTCCGCGTCTACGTGCCGTCCACCCCGCCCGTCGCCTTCGCCGACGACCGCCCCTTCGCCGCCCAGGCCGCCCTCGCCGTCCGCGAACTCGACCGCACCGGCGCCTTCGACCGGGCCGTCCTCGCCGTCGCCGGCACCACCGGCACCGGCTGGGTCGACCCGAAGGTCGCCGAGGCCCTGGAGTACCTGCACGGCGGCGACACCGCGATCGTCGCCGTCCAGTACTCGTACCTGCCCAGCTGGGTCTCCTTCCTCGTCGACAAGGAGAAGGCCGGCCAGGCCACCCGCGCCCTCCTCGACGCCGTCCGCGCCCGCCTCGACACCCTGCCCGCCGGCCGGCGCCCGAAGCTCGTCGTCACCGGCGAGAGCCTCGGCGCCTACGCCGTCGAAGCCTCCTTCGGCACCGCCCGCGCCCTCCTCGACGGCACCGACGGCGCCCTCCTCATGGGCCCGCCGGACTTCTCGCCGATCTCCCGGGAACTGCGCCGCGACCGCGACCCCGGCAGCCCGGTCTGGCGCCCCCAGTACCGGGGCGGCAGCCACGTCCGGTTCGGCCAGTTCCCGGCCGCCGACCTCGCCCGCCCCGCCGCCGTCTGGCGCCACCCGCGCGTCGTCTACCTCCAGAACGCCTCCGACCCCGTCGTCTGGTGGTCGCCCGCGCTCCTCCTCGACCGGCCCGCCTGGCTCTCCGGCCCGCTCGGCCCCGACATCACCCCCGACATCCGCTGGTTCCCCTTCGTCACCTTCTGGCAGACCTCCGTCGACATGGCCGTCTCGTACGGCGTCGACGCCCCGCACGGGCACCGCTACGGCGCCGGAGCCGTCGACGGCTGGGCCGCCGTCGTCCCGCCCGACGGCTGGACCACCGCCGACACCACCCGGCTGCGCGCCTTCCTCGCCCACCGCGACGCCCCCTACTGAACCCCCGCCCGCCCCGGCATGACCTCACGGGTAATCGACCCGGACCCGCCCCCGGCGGCACGATCGGAACCACCGGGACCCGGGCGGCGCACTCCGCCCGGGCACCGGCCCCGCGTCCCGCACGTCCCCCTCAGGAGGGTGATCCGTCATGTCCCAGGCCCTGCTCGCCGGTCTCGCCCGCACCACCCGCCCGCAGACCATGCTCCGCCGGTTCATCGCCCTCGACGCCGTCGTCACCGGAGCCAACGGCCTCGCCTATGCGCTCGCCTCCGGCCCGCTCGGCGACCTCCTCGGTGTGGACCCCGGCCTGCTCCTCGGCCTCGGCCTCTTCCTCACCGCCTTCGCCGCCGGCGTCGCCTGGCTCGCGAGCCGCCCGCAGCCCCCGGCGCTCGCCGTGAAGCTGGTCGTCGACGCCAACCTGCTGTGGGCCGTCCTCAGCCTGGTCGCCCTCGCCGCCTGGCTCGACCCGACCACCGCCGGTCTCGTCTGGACCCCGATGCAGGCCGGCACCGTCGCCGGCTTCGCCCTCCTCCAGTGGACCGCGCTGCGGGCCGCTACCCGCTGAGGGAGCGCAGGTACTCCGCCGTCGCCGGGTCGGCCGGGAGCAGCGTCTCGATGGCCAGCTCGGCGACGGTCACGTCCATCGGCGTGTTGAACGTCGAGATCGACGACACGAACGACAGCACCCGCCCGTCGTGCTCGATCCGCAGCGGCAGCGCGAAGTACGGGTACGGTTCCGGGTCCTCGGCGTCCCCGGCGCCGCCGCCCGCCGGCTCCGGCAGCGGATACGCCGTCACCTCCTCGTACACCGCCCGCAGCGCGTCCGACCGGGCGAACGCGATCTGCCGCTCCATCTGGGCCACCAGGTGCCCCCGCCACTCGCGCAGATTGCGGATCCGGGGCGCCAGGCCCTCCGGGTGCAGGGTGATCCGCATCGCGTTCATCGGCGGCGCCAGCAGCTCCTCCGGCAGCCCGTCGAGGAGCAGTCCGATCGCGCGGTTGGCGGCCACCACCGTGTACGTGCCGTCCACCACCAGCGCCGGATACGGCTCGTAGCCCCGCAGCAGCCGCTCGATGCCGTCCCGCAGCGTCTCCAGCTCCGGGGCGTCCAGCGCCGACTCCGCGTACCGGGGCGCGTAACCCGCCGCCAGCAGCAGCGCGTTGCGGTCCCGGACCGGCACGTCCAGGTGCTCGGCGAGCCGCAGGATCATCTCCTCGCTGGGCCGCGACCGGCCCGTCTCCACGAACGAGATGTGCCGCGCCGACGAGTCCGCCCGCAGCGCCAGCTCCAGCTGGCTCAGCCGCCGCCGCTCGCGCCAGCCGCGCAGCAGCGCCCCCACCCCCGTGTCGCTCACGACCGTCGTCATGCGCAGACGGTATCCCAGAGGGGCGACCGGGTACGTTCCCCCGGGGAACGACCCGCACCGCCGACGCCGATCCGCCCCGCCCCGCGCACCACCGACCGGAGGGAGCACGCCCGTGCCCACGCAGCCGCTGTCGCAGAAGGAGATCGAGGACCGCCTGCGGGAGCTCCCCGGCTGGTCCGTCGAGGACGGGCGCCTGGTCCGCTCCTACCGGCTCCCCGGCCACGTCGCCGCCACGGCCCTCGTCGTCCACGTGGCGAGCGTCCAGCAGGAGCTGGACCACCACGCGGACGTGACCCTCGGGTACGACTCCGTCGCCCTCGCCGTCTCCACCCACTCCGCCGGAGGCGCCCTCACCGACAAGGACTTCGCGCTCGCGGAGCGCGTCGAGGCCATCGCCCCGGCCCACGGCGCCCGCTGACGCCCCGTCGGGTCCGTAGGGTGTCGGCCATGGCGGACACCCTGCTCGACTACGAGACCGAGGCGGCCCATTACGACGAGACCCGGGGCGGCGTGCCGCGGGCCGAGGCGGCGGCCGGCGCCGTGCTGCGGCTGCTGCCGCCCGGCACCCGCACCCTCCTCGACCTCGCCTGCGGCACCGGCCTGGTCACCGAGCGGATCACCCGGCCGGGACTGCGCGTCCTCGGCGCCGACGCCGCCCACGCCATGCTGCGGACCGCCGCCGGGCGCCTCCCCGGCCGGACGGTCCGCGCCGACGCCCGCCGGCTGCCGTTCCGCGCCGCGAGCCTCGACGCCGTCAGCGCGGTGTGGCTGCTCCACCTGGTGCCGTACACCGGGGAGATCGTCGCCGAGGCCGCCCGGCTGCTGCGCCCCGGCGGCGTGTTCGCCGTCACCGTCGACAAGGACGCCTGCCACGACACCGGCAGCGACATCGACGCCGTGCTGCGCCCGCACCGGGCGGGCGCCGCCGCCCACGACCGCGCCGCGCGCGTCGACGCCCTCGCCGCCGCCCACGGCCTCGCCCCGGCCGGCGGCACCACCTTCACCGGCCACGGCCAGGGAGCCACCCCGGCGGCCACCGCCCGCCGGCTCCGCGCCGGCCACTTCGCCTCCTGGTTCCGCGGCGACCCGGCCACCGCGGACGCCCTCGCCGCCGCGCTCGCGGCCCTCCCGGACCAGGACCGTCCGCGCCCCGCCCCCGTGTACCGCCTCGCCGCCTACGCGAAGACGGTCTAGCCGCCCCGGACCGGCACCCCGAGCACCTACCCGGCGGCCAACCGGCCCCGCCTTTCGGGCCCGGCTACCCGGCGGCCACCCGGCCGCCGGCCAGCTCCAGGCGGCGGCCGGCGAAGCGGGCGCGGAACTCCCGGTCGTGCGAGACGGCGACGACCGCGCCCGGGAACGCGGCCACCGCCTCCTCCAGCTCCTCCACCAGCGCGGGCGCCAGGTGGTTCGTCGGCTCGTCCAGCACCAGCAGATCGGCCGGACGCGAGACCAGCAGGGCCAGTTCGAGCCGCCTCCGCTGCCCGGCCGACAGCGCGGCGACCGGCACCGCCAGGTCCTCCTCCCGCAGCAGCCCCAGCGCCAGCAGCTCCCCGGCGTGCTCCTCCGGCGTCCCCGGCCGGCCCTCCGCCCACACCGCCAGCGCCGGCCGGCGGGTGGGGGAGTGCGGCAGCTCCTGCGCGAGGTGGCCGACCCGGCCGGTCCGGCGCACCACCCCGGCGTCCGGCGCCAGTTCGCCCGCGAGCAGCCGCAACAGGGTCGTCTTCCCGGCCCCGTTGGGCCCCGACACCAGCAGCCGCTCCCCGGGTCCGATCCGCAGCGCGTCCACCGCCAGCCGGTCGCCGACGACCACGTCCGCCAGCTCCACCAGCGGCTCCTCCGACGGCTCCGCGTCCGCCTCCGCGAACCGGCCGCCGAAGCGCAGCGGCTCCGGCGGCGCCGCCACCGGCTCCCGCAGCAGCTCCTCCAGCCGGCGGCGGGCCGTCCGCACCTGCCCGGACAGCTTGTTCTCGCTGGACCGGCGGTGCTTGCCGAAGCCCTGGCCCGGGTCCTTCCCGGTCACCGCGAGCCGCCGGCCCGCCGCCGCGACCAGCTCCTCGGTCCGGGCGACCTCGTCGCGCCACTCCTGGTGCTCCTGCTCCCGGCGGCGCCGCTCGGCGGCCTTCGCCGCCCGGTAGCCGGCCCAGCCGTCCCCGTACCGCAGCACGGTCCGCCGGTCCCGGTCGACCTCCAGGACGGTCGTGGCGAAACCGCCGAGGAACGCCCGGTCGTGGGTGACGACCAGCGCGGTGCCCCGGTGGGCGGAGAGCCGGGCCCGCAGCCAGTCGACGGCGTCGCGGTCGAGGTGGTTCGTCGGCTCGTCGAGCAGCAGCAGCTCGGCCCCGGACGAGAGCACGCAGGCGAGCGCGAGCCGCGCCTGCTCGCCGCCGGACAGCGAGGCGAGCGGCCGGTCGGGGGTGAGGTGCCCGAGACCGAGGGCGTTCAGGGCGGCGGCGGTCTCGGCGTCGGCTGTGTAGCCGCCGCGCTCCTCGAAGCGGTCGAGGAGTTCGCCGTACGCGGCGAGCTCGTCCGGCCCCGCCGTGCCGAGGCCCGCCTCGGCCTCCCGCAACTCCGCCTCCAGCGCGCGGAGTTCGGCGAGGGCGAGATCGACGGCGTGCTGGACGGTGTCGTCGGGGCCGACCGGGTACGTCTCCGGCAGCGTCTGGGCGAGCCGGGCGACGGAGCCCGGGAAGGCGACCACGACCTCGCCCTCGTCCGGGGCCAGCGCCCCGTCGAGCAGCCGGAGCAGGGTGGACTTGCCGGAGCCGTTCTCGCCGACGACGACGGCCTTCTCGCCGGGCCGGACGGTGAACGACACCTGGTCGAGGACGCGGCGGTCACCGAGGACGACGCCGACGTGACGGAGGGAGAGCTGGGCGCGAGCGCGCATGGGGATTCCTCTGCGGGACGGGGCGGAAAAGGGCACGCGAAACCGGCCCACGGCCATGAGCGGCCGGGCCGGACCCCGGAATCAGAGGAAGAAGTAGTAGTGGTACGCACCCATGCCACCGAGGCTAACAGCAGCCCCGGACGCTGTCGCGGGACTTTCGACCCGCGGGCGGGAGGTGCCGACACGTTTGCCGTTCCGGCAACTTCTCTCGCGTTTTCCGTGAGGGACGGCGCACTCTTGCCGTATGACCCAGCATCGTGACGCCCACGCGGGCACCCACGCGCCGCACGCCCACGGCGCCCCCACCCATGCCCCCTCCCACACCTCCGGCCACGCCCACGCCCACGCGCACGGCGCCCACGCGCACGGCGACGGGGAAGCGCTCGACTGGGGGCGGCTCGCGCCGCTCCTGGAACGCCAGGCCGAGGTCGCCGGCCCCGCCTACCGCGAGGCCGCCGCATGGCTCGGCACGCTCGTGCCGGCGAGCGGCGTGCGCCGGCTCCTCGACATCGGCAGCGGCCCCGGCGTCATCACCGCGCTCCTCGCCGAGGCGTTCCCGTACGCCGAGGCCGTCGCCGTCGACGGCACCCCCGAACTCCTGGAACGGGCCCGCGCCCGCGCCGAGGACCACGGCCTCGGCCGCCGGGTCGCCACCCTCCGCGCCGAACTCCCCGAGGAGACCGGTGCGCTCGGCGAGGCCGACCTGGTGTGGGCCGGCAACTCGCTGCACCACCTCGGCGACCAGCGGGCCGCGATCGCGGACTTCGCGAAGCTGCTGCGGCCCGGCGGCCTGATCGCGCTCGTCGAGGGCGGGCTGCCGCTGCGGCACCTGCCCCGGGACATCGGCATCGGCCGGCCGGGCCTGGAGGCGCGTCTCGACGCCGAGCACGCCGACTGGTTCGCCCGGATGCGCGCCGAGCTGCCCGGAGCCGTCCGCGAACCGGACGACTGGCGCGCCCTGTTCACCGCCGCGGGCCTCACCCCGGCCGGCACCCGCACCTTCCTCGTGGACGTGCCCGCGCCGGTCCCGCAGGTCGTCCGCGAGCTGGCCGTCCGCCACTTCGAGCGGCTCCGCGAAGGCATGGGCGAACACCTGGGCGCCGAGGACCGCGCGGTCCTCGACCGGCTCCTCGACCCGGCCGACGAGCAGTCGCTGCACCGCCGGACGGACCTCTTCCACCTGACGGCCCACACGGTCCACACCGCCCGCAAGGGCTGAACCGCGCGGGCCGCCGCGGCGGCTCAGGAGGGCACCGGCTCCAGCCGCCACCACTGGAACGGCGAGTCGGTGTCCTCCCCCTGGCGGATGTCGGCGCCCTCGGCCGTCGACCCGTCCGCCACTTCGAGCAGCAGCCCGCTGATGAAGCTGACCAGCGCGACCGTGTCCGGCGACTGGACGTCCCGCTCGATGATCCACTCCTGGGCGCCGAAGTTGTTCGCCCGCCACTGCTGGACGAGCGCCCCCGGTTCCGTGGAGGCGTTCACCACGTCGAGCCGCTTTCCGCTGGCCGCGTTGACCAGGTGGTACAGCCCCCCGCCGTTCGGCACCGCGGACACCCGCCAGTGCTGCCCCGGCGCGTCCGCCGGAGCGCCCTGCTGCACCTTGGCACCGCCCCGCCGCGAACCGGCGTACACCTCCAGGACCAGCCCGCTGCCCACGTTCCGCACCCGGTAGAGCCCGTCAGGGACGGGGGCCGTGCCCCCGTCCGCCGTCCCCCGCACCGGGGCCTCAGGCCATGTTGAACTGGGCCGGGTCCGGGCCGAGGCGCCGGCCCTCGTCCAGCGCGCCGATCGCCGCGACGTCCTCGGCGTCCAGCTCGAAGTCGAAGACGTCGATGTTCTCCCGGATCCGGGACGGGGTCACCGACTTGGGGATGACCACGTTGCCCAGCTGGAGGTGCCAGCGCAGCACCACCTGGGCGGGGGTGCGCCCGTGCTTGCGGGCGATGGCGACGAGCGCCGGGACGTCGAGCAGGCCCCGGCCCTGGCCCAGCGGCGACCACGCCTCGGTCGCGATGCCCAGCCGGGCGTGCACGGCCCGGGACTCGGCCTGCGGCAGCTGCGGGTGCAGCTCGATCTGGTTCACCGCCGGCACCACCGAGGTCTCGGCCGTCAGCCGCTCCAGGTGCTCGGGCAGGAAGTTGGAGACGCCGATCGCCTTGGCGCGCCCGTCGGCGAGGATCTTCTCCAGGGCCTTGTACGTGTCGACGTACGCGTCCTTGGCCGGCACCGGCCAGTGGATCAGGTACAGGTCGACGTAGTCGAGGCCGAGGCGCTCCAGGGACGCGTCGAAGGCGCGCAGCGCCGAGTCGTGGCCCTGCTCGCTGTTCCACAGCTTGGTGGTGACGAACAGCTCCTCGCGGGCGATCCCGGAGGCGGCGACGGCCTTGCCGGTGCCGCGCTCGTTCTCGTAGATCGCGGCCGTGTCGATGGAGCGGTAGCCGGCCTCCAGGGCGGTGGCCACGGCCTTCTCCGCCTCGTCGTCCGGCACCTGCCAGACGCCGAAGCCCAGCTGCGGCATCGCCACGCCGTTGTTCAGGAGGACCGAGGGGACCGTGTTGTCCGTGCTCACGTGGAAGGGATCCTTACGTCGTCGTGGTCGTCGGCGGGCGCCGCGCGGACGCCTCGCCCCAAGGGCACAACGATCACCCGCCCCGCATGATTCCGCGACCCCGAAGCGACCCCGGAGCGACCCCGCCACGACCGCGCCGCGCGCCCCCGCCCGGGGCGGCCCGCGCCGGTCCCGTCAGCCGTACAGCGCGTCGACCTCCGCCGCGTACGCCCGCTCGATCGCCTTCCGCTTCAGCTTCAGCGACGGGGTCAGCAGCCCGTGCTCCTCGCTGAACGGGTGGGCGAGGATCCGGAAGGTGCGGATCGACTCGGCCTGCGACACCAGCGTGTTCGCGGCCACCACCCCGCGCCGGATCTCCGTCTCCAGGTCCGGGTCGCGGACCAGCTCGGCGGGGGAGAGCGGCGGCCGGTTCTGCACGGCGAGCCAGTGGTCGACCGCGTCCTGGTCGAGGGTGACGAGGGCCGCGATGTACGGGCGGTCGTTGCCGACGACCAGGCACTGGGCGATCAGCGGATGGGCCCGTACCCGCTCCTCCAGGCCGGCCGGCGCCACGCTCTTGCCGCCGGACGTCACCAGGATCTCCTTCTTCCGCCCGGTGATCGTCAGATAGCCGTCGGCGTCGAGCGCCCCGAGGTCGCCGGTGGCGAGCCAGCCGTCGTTCAGGACGGCGGCCGTCGCCCGCGGGTCGTTGAGGTAGCCGGAGAAGACCTGGCCGCCGTGGATCCACACCTCGCCGTCCTCGGCGATGTGCACGGTGGTGCCGGGCACGGGCCGGCCGACGGTGCCGTACCGGACCCTCCCCGGCGGGTTCGCGGTCGCGGCGGCCGTCGTCTCCGTCAGGCCGTACCCCTCGAAGACGGTGACGCCGGCCCCGGCGAAGAAGAGGCCGGTGGCCCGGTTCATGGCCGAACCGCCCGACATCGCGTACCGGATCCTCCCGCCCAGCGCCTCCCGCACCTTCGCGTACACGGTCTTGTCGAAGAACTGGTGCTGCACCCGCAGCGCCGCCGACGGCCCCGGCCCCAGCCCGAACGCCTTGTGCTCCAGCGCCTCCGCGTACTTCACGGCCACGTCCACGGCCTTGTCGAAGACCCCGGCCCGGCCCTCCCGCTCGGCCTTGCGCCGCGCCGCGTCGAAGATCTTCTCGAAGACGTACGGCACGGCGAGGACGAAGCTCGGCCGGAACGCGGCCAGGTCCGGCAGCAGCGCGGAGGCCGTCATCGACGGCTGGTGCCCCAGCTTCACCCCGCCGCGCACCGCCGCCACCTCCACCATCCGCCCGAAGACGTGGGCCAGCGGCAGGAACAGCAGGGTGGACGCCGGGTCGCCGGGGCGGGAGCGGAAGACCGGCTCCCAGCCGGCGAGCAGGGCGTCCGTCTCGGCCATGAAGTGCCCGTGGGTGAGTACGCAGCCCTTGGGGCGGCCGGTGGTGCCCGAGGTGTAGATGACCGTCGCGACAGACTCGGGGGTCACCGCCCGCCGGTGCCGCTGCACCACCTCGTCGTCGATGCCCGCACCGGCGGCGGTGAGCTCCGCGACGGCGCCCGGGCCGGCGTCCTCGCCGGGATCGAGCTGCCAGAGCCGCTGGAGCCGGGGCAGCCGGTCCACCACCGAGCCGATCGTCATGGCGTGGTCCTCGTGCTCCACCACGCACGCGGTGACCTCGGCGTCGTGCAGCATCCAGAGGACCTGGTCGGCGGAGGAGGTCGGGTACACCGGCACGGGCTGGGCGCCGAGCGTCCACAGCGCGAAGTCGAAGAGCGTCCACTCGTAGCGGGTGCGGGACATGACGGCGACCCGGTCGCCGAACCGGACCCCGTGCGCCACCAGCCCCTTCGCCAGCGCCAGCACCTCGTCGCGGAACCGGGCGCAGCTCACGTCCTGCCAGGACCCGTCGGCCGCCCGGCGGGCGAGGGCGACCGCGTCGGGGGTGTCGGCGGCGCGCGTGAAGACGGCGTCCGCCAGCCCCCCGCTCAGCGGCGCCGCCTCGACGGGCGGCACGGTGAACTCGCGCACGGACCTGCTCCTCCCTCGACGGCTCGTGGCTGAAAGGGGCCGCTGTGACGGCTGCGGCGCCGTGACCGTACCCCACCGGGCGCGGCGGCGGGAGAACCTTCACCAAGCCGCGACATTCCCCCGTTCGTCCAGGTCAGCCCGGGTGGGGCGGCACGTGACGGCCCCCCGCACCCCGTTGCGTACCGACCGGTACGCCCGGCCCCCGCCAACTCTCCACCGAATCTGTACCCCCCGCCCACGCCCCCACCCGGCCGAATATCCGCCCGCCGCCCCGCGGCACCCGGGCGCGGGCGGGGCCACCCCGGCGTCACCCCGGGCGGCGCAGGCCGTCGACGCCCCGGAGGATCGCCTCGGCGAGGGCGTCCGCCGCCTCCTGCGCCGCGCCGCCCCGGCGGCCCGTGCGCAGGACGAAGTCGACCCCGCCGAGGTCCGGGAGGCCCGCCCGGGGCGGTACGGGGACGAGGCCGGGCGGCAGCAGGCCCCGGGTGTGGGCCATGACGCCGAGCCCGGCACGGGCCGCCGCCACGTTGGCGCTCAGACTGGAGCTCGTGCAGGCGATCCGCCAGGCCCGGCCCTCCGCCTCCAGGGCCGCCAGCGCCCGGGCCCGGGTGATGCCGGGCGGCGGGTAGACGATCAGCGGCACCGGCCGCTCCGGGTCGAGCCGGAGGCCCGGCGCCCCGATCCACACCAGGACGTCGCTCCACACCGGCACCCCGCCGTCCCCGTCCGCCCCGTCGCCCCGCTTGGCCAGGATCAGATCGAGCCGGCCCGCCGCGAGCCGCGCCTGGAGCGTTCCGGAGAGGCCGACGGTCAGCTCCAGGTCCACCTCCGGGTGGGCGCGCCGGAACGACTCCAGGACCTCCGGCAGCCGGGTCGCCACGAAGTCCTCCGACGCGCCGAACCGCAGCCGGCCGCGCAGCCGCGTCCCGGTGAAGAAGGCCGCCGCCCGCTCGTGCGCCTGGAGGATCGTCCGCGCGAAGCCGAGCATCGCCTCCCCGTCCTCGGTCAGCTCCACGCTGTGGGTGTCACGGGTGAGGAGCGGCCGGCCGGCCGCCTCCTCCAGCCTTCGCACGTGCTGGCTGACGGTCGACTGGCGCAGCCCCAGCCGCCGGGCCGCCCGGGTGAAGCTCAGCGCCTGGGCGACGGCGAGGAAGGTGCGCAGCTGGGTGGGCTCGTACACCCGGCCGACGTTATCGCGGAACGTGATGACAGTCAGTGCGCTGTACGGGATTCCCGATGACCGGTGCGTCCACCAGGATGGGAACCACACGGCAAGCGCGACCGCGCCCCTTCCCCGCCCCGAGTGGAGCCATGAACCGACGCCCCCTCCTGCCCTCCTGGCTGCCGGTCGACGGCTACGTCCTCGCCCTGCTCGGCACCGTCGGCCTCGCCGCCCTGCTGCCCGCCTCCGGCACGGCGGCCCGGATCGCCGAGGCCGCCGCGACCGGCGCGGTCGCGCTCCTCTTCTTCCTCTACGGCGCCCGGCTCTCCACCCGGGAGGCGCTCGACGGACTCCGGCACTGGCGGCTCCACCTCACCGTCCTCGCCTGCACCTTCGCCGTCTTCCCGCTGCTCGGCCTGGCCGCCCGCGGACTGGTGCCGGCCGTCCTCACCCCGCAGCTGTACGCCGGCTTCCTCTTCCTCTGCCTGGTCCCGTCGACCATCCAGTCGTCGATCGCCTTCACCTCGATCGCCCGCGGCAACGTGCCGGCCGCGATCTGCGCCGGCTCCTTCTCCTCGCTGGCCGGCATCGTGCTGACCCCGCTGCTCGCCGCGGCCCTGCTCGGCGGGCACACCGGCGGCCTCTCCGCCGACGCCCTGGTCCGGATCGTCCTCCAGCTCCTCGTCCCCTTCCTGCTCGGGCAGGCGCTGCGCCGCTGGGTGGGCGGCTTCCTGACCCGGCGGAAGAAGGTGCTCGGGTACGTCGACCGGGGCTCGATCCTGCTGGTCGTCTACACGGCCTTCAGCCAGGGCATGCTCGCCGGCGTCTGGCACCTGGTGACCCCCGGCCGGCTCGCGCTGCTGCTCGCCGCCGAGGCCGTCCTGCTCACCGTGATGCTGGCCCTGACCTGGTACGGGGCCGGGAAGCTCGGCTTCGGGCGGGCCGACCGGATCGCCATCCAGTTCGCCGGCTCCAAGAAGAGCCTCGCCGCCGGCCTGCCGATGGCGAGCGTCCTCTTCGGCGCGCAGGCGTCGCTCGCCGTGCTGCCGCTGATGCTCTTCCACCAGATGCAGCTCATGGTCTGCGCGGTCCTGGCCCGCCGCCGGGCCCAGGACCCCGAAGCCGCGGCCCCCGGCCCCGAGGCGACCGGACCGGAACCCCCGGCCGCGGACGCGACCGCCCGCGGGACGGGAGCCCCCGCCCCGTCCTCCCGCTGATCACCGGGCCGCTACGGTGGCACCCATGCCCTCACTTGATCCCGGCCGCGCCCGCGCGCACCGCGCCCCCTTCCGGTACGGATCCCGTCCCTGCTCCCTCGTCGTCTGCCGCGGCTGCTGCTGCGGCGACCCCCGCAAGAACCCCGGCACCGACCACGCCGCGCAGCTCGACCGGCTCCGGGCCGCCGCCGCGGCCTCCGGAGGCCGGCTCGCGGTCCGCACCAGCGACTGTCTCGGCCCCTGCGCGCAGGCCAACATCGTGGTCGTCCAGCCGTCGACGGAGGGCCGCCGCCGCGGCGGCCGGGCCGCCTGGATCGGCTTCACCCTCGACGACGACTGCCTCGACGACATCCTCGCCTGGACCGAGGCCGGCGGCCCCGGCCTCGCCCCGCCCCCGGCGACCCTGGCCCTCCAGATGATCGACCCGCCGAAGAACTAGTGATCTGAGTCAGAGATTCGTCGGCAGTAGGCGGCGACTTTGTCGAGGATCTCGTCGGCGGTCTTCGTCCAGACGAACGGTCTGGGGTGCTCGTT
>JOFO01000090.1 GCA_000721275.1 Microtetraspora glauca
CCTCACCCCGCCCCGGGGGCGAACCCCCGCCCGTACCCCCCGCCCCAGCGGTCCCCGCCCCGCCCGCCCGCAGGGCGCCCCGTGTCCCTCCGCCGGGTCTTCACGGCGCCCGACTTTCGGATCCGGGACCCGGCCTGAAATAGTTCCCCAGGATGATTCGCCATCCCTAGGGCCCCCGCGACGGGGGCGCATCGGGGGACACACAGTGGGGCATGGAGTGCCAGAACTCGTACTCGAACTCAACGGCAGGACCTGGACGCTGGAGCCGTCCCGGTCGTACACCCTGGGCCGGGATCCCCAGGGGGACCTGGTCATCGACGACGCCAGGGTCTCGTGGCGGCACGCCACGATCAGCTGGAACGGCCGGAGCTGGGTCATCGAGGACCACGGCTCCACCAACGGCACCTTCGTCGCCGGGCAGCGGCTCCAGCAGCTGGAGGTCGGCCCCGGCACCGTCGTCCACCTCGGCAACCCGACGGACGGCCCGCGCCTCGACCTCGCCGCCGGCCAGACGGCCCAGGCCGCACAGGCCCAGGCACAGGCCGCCCAGGCCGCCCCGCACGCCGCGCACGTCGGCCACGCGGGACAGCAGCAGCCCCCGCAGGGCGGCCACGTCCCGCACGGCGGCGCCCCGCAGCAGGACGCCTGGCAGCAGCCCGGCCACCACCAGCCGCAGGTGCCGCACCAGGGCTCGTACCCGGCGCAGTACCCGGTCGAGCAGCCGGTCCAGAAGACCAACGCCGCCGCGGGGGCGTCGTCGGCCTACTCCGACCGCAGCCCGACCACCTTCCACCAGCTGGCCCTCGGCCACGTGATGCGCATCGGCCGTGCGCTCGAGAACGAACTGGTCGTCTCCGACCTCCAGGTCTCGCGCCACCACGCCGAGTTCCACGCCACGCCCGACGGCCGCATGGAGATCCGCGACCTCGGCTCGCACAACGGCACCTACGTCAACGGCCAGCCGATCCCCAAGGGCGGCACCGCCCTCCTCGGCCCGCAGGACATCGTCGGCGTCGGCCACTCCACCTTCCGGATCGTCGGCGGCCAGCTCGAGGAGTTCGTCGACACCGGCTCGGTCTCCTTCTCGGCCCGCCACCTCACGGTCACCGTCGACGGCGGCAAGCAGATCCTCAAGGACGTCTCCTTCGGCGTCCCCGAGAAGTCGCTCATCGGCGTCATCGGCCCCTCCGGCTCCGGCAAGTCGACCCTCCTCAAGGCGCTCACCGGCTACCGGCCCGCCAACGAGGGCGACGTCCTCTACGACAACCGCAGCCTGTACAAGCAGTTCGCCGAGCTGCGCCAGCGCGTCGGTCTGGTCCCGCAGGACGACATCCTGCACAAGGAGCTGACCGTCCAGAAGGCGCTCAAGTACGCGGCCAAGCTCCGCTTCCCCGCGGACACCAGTGAGCGCGAGCGCGCCGACCGCATCGACGAGGTGCTGCGCGAGCTCAAGCTCGACATCCACAAGGAGAAGAAGGTCACCTCCCTCTCCGGCGGCCAGCGCAAGCGCGTCTCGGTCGCCCTGGAGCTGCTGACCAAGCCGTCGCTGATCTTCCTCGACGAGCCGACCTCCGGCCTCGACCCGGGCATGGACCGCGACGTCATGCAGCTGCTCCGCGGTCTCGCCGACGACGGCCGCACCGTCCTCGTCGTCACCCACTCCGTCGCCGAGCTCGCCCTCTGCGACAAGCTGCTCGTGATGGCGCCCGGCGGCTCCGTGGCGTACTTCGGCCCGCCGGACGAGGCGCTGAACTTCTTCGGCTACTCCTCCTGGGCCGACGTCTTCTCCGCCTTCGAGAACTACCGCGACTACGACTGGGCCGGCCGCTGGAAGGGCTCGCAGCACTACCAGCTGTACGCCGCCGACATCGACGCCGTCGCCGCCCAGCCCGTCCACATGCCGCAGCAGGCGATGTCCCGCCCGCCCAAGCCGCAGGGCTGGGGCTCCCAGCTGTGGACGCTGATCCGCCGCTACACCTCGGTGATCGCCTCCGACAAGGGCTTCCTCGCCCTCATGGTGATCCTCCCGGCGGTCATCGGCTCGGTCTCCGTCGTCATCCCCTCCGACTTCGGCCTCGCCCCGCCGACGCCCCCGGCCCGCTTCAACGGCGACGCCGGCATCATCATGCTGATCCTCACGGTCGGCATGTGCTTCTCCGGCGCGGCCAACTCCGTCCGAGAACTGATCAAGGAACGGGTCATCTACGAACGGGAGCGCGCCACCGGCCTCTCCCGCTCGGCCTACCTGATGTCCAAGGTCATCGTCCTCGGCGTCATCACGGCCTTCCAGGGCGTCATCCTCTGCGCCATCGGCTTCGCCATCCGCGACCTGCCCGCCGAGGGCCTGCTCATGCCGCCGGCCGTCGAGCTCTGCCTCACCGTCATCGCGCTCGGCCTCACCTCGATGATGGTCGGCCTGGTCATCTCCTCGCTGGTGAAGACCGCCGAGAAGACCATGCCGCTGCTGGTGATGTTCGCGATCGTCCAGGTCGTCTTCACCGGCATCCTCTTCAAGGTCTTCGGCTCGCCGGGCCTGGAGCAGTTCGCCTGGCTCATGCCGTCCCGCTGGGCCATCGCCGGCGCCGGCTCCACCCTCGACCTCGCGCACCTCATGGCGCCGTGGGACCCGAAGAACCCCACCGACCTGGACCCGCTGTGGGAGCACAGCGCCGGCCAGTGGGGCTTCAACATCGGCGTCCTGCTCGTCATGACCACCGTCCTCGGCGTCGTCGTCGCGCGCCTGCTGCGCCGCCACGAGCCCGAGGTCATGCGCAAGTAGCGGCCCCCGGAGCACCGACGCCGGGAGGGCGGCACCCCGCACGGGGTGCCGCCCTCCCGGCATGCTCGGGACGACTCAGTACGCGCTGTTGACGTTGTCGATCGAGCCGTAGCGGTCGGCCGCGTAGTTGGCGGCGGCGACGATGTTGGCGACCGGGTCGTACTGGTCGAACTTCGTGCCCTTCACGTGGTACGCCTTGAAGGTCGGGTAGATCACCTGGAGCAGGCCCTTGGACGGAACGCCGTTGCGGGCGTTGATGTCCCAGTTGTTGATCGCGTACGGGTTGCCGCTGGACTCGCGCATGATGTTCTTGTGCAGGCCGTGGTACGTGCCCGGGATGTTGTGCTTGTCCATGATGTGCAGCGCCTCGCGGATCCAGCCGTCGAGGTTGTTCGCGAAGACCGGGGTCCGGGTGACCGAGCGGCTCGCGGCCGTCTTCTTCGCGGCGCGCTTCTTCGCGGCGGCGGTGGCCTTGGCCTTCGCGGCGGCCTTCGCCTCGGCGGCCCGCTTCTTCGCGGCGGCCTCGGCCTTGGCCTTCGCCGCGGCCTTCGCCTTCGCGGCCTTCGCCTTGGCGGCGGCCTCGGCCTTGGCCTTCGCCGCGGCCTCCTGCTTGGCCTTGAGGCCGATGGAGGTGTGCTGGTCGGTCAGGCTCGACGCCAGCGCCTTCGCCTGCGGGCTCGCGGCGTCATAGGACCACGCCACGCGCTGGCTGGTGTGCAGCGCCTGCGGCTCGGTCTCCGTCGAGCCGTTGCCGGGCACCAGGGAGAGCGTGATGGCGGCGGCGCCCAGGGCGGCCACACCGGCGATCGTGGCCTTGTGGGTCTTCTTCAGACCACGACTGTGGCCAGGGGTGTTCTGAGACATGCAGGACTACCTCTTCGAATCGCTGGGGGTCGCTGGGCCGGGGCGGCGCTGCGCCTGCTCGGCGGCGACGGGGGCAATTCTTAGCGGCAGCAAAAACCCGAGGCAAAGGTGTGACGTACGATCCCGGGTAGTGGATCAGGGGCCGGTGTATACGCCCGAAACCACCCCGCTGGCCCGCTTCACCCCGCCCCGAACCACCCCGAAACGCTCCACTAGCGCGCTTCGTAAGTGACCTGGGTCCTATGCGCGGGCTCACACGGGACGCGACACAACCTCACCGGACGTTGCGCCAGCAATGCGGACAGTGAGCCGTCTCCTCCTCCAGGAGGAGACCGCCCGGCACCGCCCTCCTCCTCTCGGAGAGGGGGCCGCGCTCCCGCGCCCCCGGGACATCTCCCACGCGCACGCGCGCGCGTGCCCCTCCTACGTTTCCCTGGGGACTACGGGTCCTGGCGACGCCCCCCGGTACGACGACCTAGGTCTCACGACCCGGTCCCTCGCCGTCCACAGCCCCATACGGGGTGTCGCACCCCGCCGGTACGGTGAGGCCATGAGTCACCGACCCGGCTCCGGTCTCGCCGCCGTGAGCAGCGCGCTCCTGGCGATGAGCCGGCAGATGGAGGTCCGCGACGTCCTGAAGACGATCGTGGTCTCGGCCCGCGAGCTGCTCGACGCCGAGTACGCGGCGCTGGGCGTGCCCGACGACCACGGCGGCTTCGCCCAGTTCGTCGTCGACGGCGTCAGCGACGCGCAGTGGCGGGCCATCGGCCCCCTGCCCCGGCAGCACGGCGTGCTCGCCGCGATGCTCCACAAGGCCGAGCCGGAGCGGCTCGCGGACGTCCGCGAGGACCCCCGGTTCGGCGGCTGGCCCGACGCCCACCCCGAGCTGTCCGACTTCCTCGGCCTGCCCGTCCGGGACGGCGACGAGACCCTGGGCGCCCTCTTCCTCGCCAACAAGCGGTGCCCCAAGCCGGAGGGCGGCTGCGGCTTCACCGCCGAGGACGAGGAACTGCTCGGCATCCTGGCGCAGCACGCCGCCATCGCCCTCACCAACGCCCGGCTGTACGAGCGCAGCCGCGAGCTCACCATCGCCGAGGAGCGCTCCCGGCTCGCGCACGAGCTGCACGACGCCGTCAGCCAGAAGCTGTTCTCCCTCCGCCTCACCGCCCAGGCCGCCGCCGCGCTCGTCGACCGCGACCCGGCCCGCGCCAAGGGCGAGCTCCAGCAGGTCGCCGCCCTCGCCGCCGAGGCCGCCGACGAGCTGCGCGCCGCCGTCGTCGAGCTCCGCCCGGCGGCCCTCGACGAGGACGGCCTCGTCCACACCCTCCGTACCCAGGTCCAGGTCCTCGACCGGGCCCACACCGCCACGGTCGTCTTCGACGGCTCCGGCGTCCGCGCCCTGCCCGCCGCCCAGGAGGAGGCCGTCCTCCGGGTGGCGCAGGAAGCCCTGCACAACGCGCTGCGGCACTCCGGGGCGGCCCGGGTCGCCGTCACCCTCGCCCGGCACGGCCAGGGCGCCCGGCTCACCGTCGCCGACGACGGCCGCGGCTTCGACCCGCGGGCGGTCCGCCGCGCCGGCCGCCACCTGGGCCTGGTGTCCATGCGCGACCGCGCCGCCGGAGTCGGCGGCGCCCTCACCGTGACCTCCGCCCCCGGCGAGGGCACCACGATCGAGATGGAGGTCCCCGGTGGCTGACAAGCCCATCCGCGTGCTCCTGGTCGACGACCACCAGGTCGTCCGCCGCGGCCTGCGCACCTTCCTGGAGGTCCAGGACGACATAGAGGTGGTCGGCGAGGCCGCCGACGGCGCCGAGGGCGTCGCCCGCGCCGAGGAGCTCCGCCCCGACGTCGTCCTCATGGACGTGAAGATGCCCGGCACCGACGGCATCGAGGCCCTGAAGCGGCTCCGGGCCCTCGCCAACCCGGCGAAGGTGCTCGTCGTCACCAGCTTCACCGAGCAGCGCACGGTCGTCCCCGCGCTGCGCGCCGGCGCATCCGGATACGTCTACAAGGACGTCGACCCCGACGCCCTCGCCGGCGCGATCCGCTCCGTCCACGCCGGGCACGTCCTGCTCCAGCCCGAGGTCGCCGGCGCCCTCCTCGCCCAGGACGAGCCCCAGGGCGGTACGGGCCGCGGCACCACCCTCACGGAGCGCGAGCGAGAGGTTCTCGGCCTGATCGCCGACGGCCGCTCCAACCGCGAGATCGCCCGTGCCCTGGTCCTCTCCGAGAAGACGGTGAAGACCCACGTGTCGAACATCCTCATGAAGCTGGACCTCGCCGACCGCACCCAGGCGGCGCTCTGGGCGGTCCGCCACGGCCTCACCACCTGAAACGCTCCGTTCACGCGCCGGGGCGCACGCCCGTTCAGAAGGTCATACCGTCGGGTGCACATCCCCCGTTCGGCGCAACCCGGCGGGGCGGGCGGCGTTCTCCATGGCGTGCTGCGGCGGACCTGCCGCAGCGATGACCAGGAGGAAATACCAAGTGAAGAACCTCAAGAAGGCCGCTGCCCTCACCATGGTCGCCGGTGGCATCGTCGCCGCCGGTGCCGGTGTCGCCTCCGCCCACGGCGCCGAGGCCGACGGCAAGGCCCTCAACTCCCCGGGTGTCGCCTCCGGCAACCTGGTGCAGGTCCCGGTCCACGTCCCCGTGAACGCCTCCGGCAACACGGTCAACGTGATCGGCCTGCTCAACCCCGCCTTCGGCAACGGCGCCTTCAACGGCTGACCCGCCCCGGCGAAGGCCCCCGGAACCCTCCCTCCGGGGGCCTCCCCATGCCCCCACCAGGGAAACGCCTCACCCACCCCGCCCCGTCCCCCTGCCCGCGGACGCCGTCCGCCAGAACCCGCGGCACCGGGTTCAGTAACCTCGCTCCCGCTCCTCGACCCACGCGTTGTACGCCGCGACCTGCGCCCGGCGCGCCACCCGCTCCACCGGCGCCAGCACCGCCCCCCGCGCCGCCAGCCCCTCCCTCCGACCGCGTCCCTCGCGCCGCTCGGCGCCGGGGCGCCTCGCGGGCTTCGGGACGCTGCGGCGGACGCCGTCCGCCGGGGGCGGCGGGGACCGGAGTCAGTAACCCCGCTCCCGCTCCCGTTCCTCGACCCACGCGTTGTACGCCGCGACCTGCGCCCTCCGCGCGACCCGCTCCACCGGCGCCAGCACCGCCCCTCGCGCCGCCATTTCGGAGGCGCTGACCGCGCCGCCGTGGCCGTTGCCGTACGCCAGGTCGACCATCAGACCGATCCGCTGGGCCAGCTCCAGCACGCGGACCGCCCGCGGCGGGTAGCCGGGGGCCAGCAGCTCCCGGCCCGCCTCCGCCCGCGCCCGGTACGCGTCCCGAGCCGCCTCCGCCGCCGGACCCGACGCCGCCACGTCCAGCCGCGTCAGCGCCGCCGTCGCGTCCCGCAGCGCCTCCGCCAGCTCCCGCTCCGCCTCGCCCAGCGACGGCACGTCCGCCGGCGGCGCCTCCCGCACCGCCAGGCAGTGCCACACCACCTCCACGTGCACGTCGCCCGCGGGACCCGCCTCCGTGACCTCCGGCACCAGCCCGTACGGCGCCCCGAACCCGACCACCGCCTCCTCCGCCTCCAACGCGCGCGCGTTGAAGTCCGGCGGACCGCTCAGCCCCAGCGGATGCCCCGGCGCCGGCAGCGCCACCCGCCACCCGGTCACCCCGAGCCGCCGCAGCCGCCCCAGCGCCAGCGTCAGCCCCACCGGACCCGCCTCACCCGGCAGCCCCGCCACCCGGTGCACCGAGTCCCCCCCGACAATCGCCAGCGCCGCGTCGTCCGGCGACACCGCCCCGGCCAGCAGGGCATTGCCCCAGGCGGCCAGGCGTCCTGAACGTGGTTCCGAAAGCATCCCCCCAGAGTAGGGACCCGAACGACGCCCTAGGGACCGGCCCGCCTCGCCGATGACGTAGGTTTTCCCGTGGACGCCGCGCCCGCGGCGCAAGGCGACGACACGAGCCGACACGACTCGACGGCAAGGGGAGACAACGCGCTCATGAGCGATGTACTGGAGCTGGTGGACGTATCCGTGGTCCGCGACGGACGGGCTCTGGTGGACGGGGTCTCCTGGTCGGTCAAGGAAGGAGAGCGCTGGGTCATCCTCGGCCCCAACGGCGCCGGCAAGACCACCCTCCTCAACGTCGCGTCCAGCTACCTCTACCCGACCACCGGCACCGCCACCATCCTCGGCGAGCGCCTCGGCGGCGTCGACGTCTTCGAACTGCGCCCCCGCATCGGCATGGCCGGCATCGCCATGGCGGAGAAGCTGCCCAAGCGCCAGACCGTCCTCCAGACCGTCCTCACCGCCGCGTACGGCATGACCGCCACCTGGCACGAGGACTACGACCCGGTCGACGAGGCCCGCGCCAAGGCGTTCCTCGACCGCCTCGGCATGACCGAGTACCTGGACCGCCGCTTCGGCACCCTCTCCGAGGGCGAGCGCAAGCGCACCCTGATCGCCCGCGCGATGATGACCGACCCCGAGCTGCTGCTCCTCGACGAGCCCGCCGCCGGCCTCGACCTCGGCGGCCGCGAGGACCTGGTCCGCCGCCTCGGCCGCCTCGCCCGGGACCCGTACGCCCCCTCCATGATCATGGTCACCCACCACGTCGAGGAGATCGCGCCCGGCTTCACCCACGTCCTGATGATCCGTCAGGGCAAGGTCCTCGCCGCCGGACCCATGGAGACCGAGCTCAACTCCCGCAACCTGTCCCGCTGCTTCGGCCTCCCGCTCGTCGTCGAGCGCGTCGGCGACCGCTGGACCGCCCAGGGCCTGCCCCTCGGCTGACCCCGCCCCCGCAGGAACCGGGAACCGCCGTGACCCGCACAGCCACGGCACCGCACCGCGCCCTGTCCCATCCGGCCCCACCCGCCCTACCATGACCGTGTGGACATCGACGCATGGACCTGGTGGCTGATCGGCGCGGTGGGGCTCGGCATTCCCCTGGTCCTCACCGCCATGCCGGAGTTCGGCATGTTCGCCGTCGGCGCCGTCGCGGGCGCCGTCACCGCCGCCCTCGGCTTCGACGTCGTCGCCCAGGTGATCGTCTTCGTCGTCGTCTCCGTCGCCCTCATCGCCGTCGTCCGCCCCATCGCCGCCCGCCACCGCGCGGGCACCCCCGAACTCGCCACCGGCATCGATGCCCTGAGAGGCCGTCAGGCCCGCGTCGTGGAACGGGTCGACGCCGAGGGCGGACGCATCAAGCTCGCCGGCGAGATCTGGTCCGCCCGCTCCCTCGACGCCACCCGCGTCTTCGAACCGGGCGAGGAGGTCGACGTCGTGGAGATCGAGGGAGCCACCGCCGTCGTCATCTGACCGAAGGCCGCCCATGACGCCCAGGCGTCTGGGAAACTCGATCATCAGAAGAGAAACCCGAGACGAACCCGGCACACGACCGGCAGCGAAGGGCACGGGGAACACGATGTCAGCAGTCATCATCGTCCTGATCATCCTGGTGGTGCTCGTCTTCATCGCCCTGATCAAGACGATCCAGGTCATCCCGCAGGCCAGCGCCGCGATCGTGGAGCGCTTCGGCCGCTACACCCGCACCCTCAACGCCGGCCTCAACATCGTCGTCCCGTTCATCGACACCATCCGCAACCGCATCGACCTCCGCGAACAGGTCGTCCCCTTCCCGCCCCAGCCGGTCATCACCCAGGACAACCTGGTCGTCAACATCGACACCGTCATCTACTACCAGGTGACCGACGCCCGCGCCGCGACCTACGAGGTCGCCAGCTACATCCAGGCCATCGAGCAGCTCACCGTCACCACGCTGCGCAACATCATCGGCGGCATGGACCTGGAGCGGACCCTCACCTCCCGCGAGGACATCAACGCCGCCCTCCGCGGCGTCCTCGACGAGGCCACCGGCAAGTGGGGCATCCGCGTCAACCGCGTCGAGCTCAAGGCCATCGAGCCCCCGACCTCCATCCAGGACTCGATGGAGAAGCAGATGCGCGCCGACCGCGACAAGCGCGCCGCCATCCTCCAGGCCGAGGGCGTCCGCCAGTCCGAGATCCTCCGCGCCGAGGGCGAGAAGCAGTCCGCGATCCTCCGCGCCGAGGGCGAGGCCAAGGCCGCCGCCCTCAAGGCCGAGGGCGAGGCCCAGGCCGTCCGCACCGTCTTCGAGGCCATCCACGCCGGCGACCCGGACCAGAAGCTCCTCTCGTACCAGTACCTCCAGATGCTCCCGAAGATCGCCGAGGGCGACGCCAACAAGCTCTGGATCGTGCCCAGCGAGATCGGCGACGCCCTCAAGGGCCTCTCCGGCGCCCTCGGCAACATGGGCCCGAGCGCCCCCTCCTTCACCAAGGACGTCCCGTCCGCCAGGCGAGAAGAACCCACGGTTGACTGACACGTACACGTAATTCCGTGCATGATCGGTGCGAGCCCCTCGACCCTCGCCGCACGCGGGGCGGGGAGGCGAGCCACTGACCATGTGAGGAAACGGCTGTGTCCATCTGGGAAGCCCTGGCGGTCTTCGCCGCAGGCATCGGCGCCGGGGCCATCAACACCATCGTCGGATCGGGGACGCTCATCACGTTCCCCGTCCTCCTCGCGACCGGACTCCCCCCGATCACCGCGAACGTCTCCAACGCCCTCGGCCTCGTCCCGGGCTCCATCAGCGGCGCCATCGGCTACCGCCGCGAACTCAAGGGCCAGACCCGCCGCGTGCTCCGCCTCGGCTCCGCCGCCCTCGCCGGCGGACTCGTCGGCGCCGTCCTGCTCCTCGCCCTCCCCTCCGAGGCGTTCGACGCGATCGTCCCCGTGCTCATCGGACTCGCCCTGCTCCTCGTCCTCTTCCAGCCCCGCATCGCCGCCGCCGTCCAGCGCCGCCGCGAACGGACCGGCACCGAGGCCCACCCCGACGGCGGCCCCGCCCTCCTCGTCGGCCTCACCCTCGCCAGCGCGTACGGCGGCTACTTCGGCGCCGCCCAGGGAGTCCTCTACCTCTCCCTCATGGGCCTGCTCCTCCACGACGACCTCCAGCGGATCAACGCGGTCAAGAACATCCTCGGCGCCCTCGTCAACGGCGTCGCCGCCGTCTTCTTCCTCTTCGTCGCCGAATTCGACTGGACCGCCGTCCTCCTCATCGCCGTCGGCTCCACCCTCGGCGGCCAGATCGGCGCCAAGGTCGGCCGCCGCCTCAAGCCCGCCGTCCTCCGCGGCGTGATCATCGCCGTCGGCGTCGTCGCCATCCTCCAGCTCACCCTGAAATGACGGAGGGCCCGCCCCCCGAGGGGCGGGCCCACACCGTCCGTACGGCTCAGGCGGCGGTACGCGCCAGCCACTCCGGCAGCTCCGACCGCTCACCGGCCCGCATCGCCAGCAGCATCGCGTCCGCCGGCGTCGGCACGAACGGCTCGAAGAGCAGCGGCATCCCCGCCTGCTCCGGCGTCCGGTCCGCCTTGCGGTGGTTGTCCTCCGCGCACGAAGCGACCGTATTCAGCCAACTGTCCCCGCCGCCCTGCGCCCGCGGCACCACGTGGTCCACCGTCGTCGCCCGCTTCCCGCAGTACGCGCACCGGTGCTGGTCCCGGACCAGCACCCCCCTCCTCGACCACGGCGCCTGTCTTCGGAACGGCACCCGGACGAAACGGCACAGCCTGATCACCCGGGGCACCGGAAGGTCCACGGCGGCGGCACGCACCCGCAGTTCGGGATGGGAGTGCTCCACGACGGCCTTGTCCTGCAGGACGAGCACGACCGCGCGGTTGAGCGTCACCGTCGACAGCGGCTCGAAGCTCGCGTTCAGTACCAGGGTGTCCCTCATGGTGCCCACCTCCCGTTGTGCCGGCCCGGCCCCCCCACAGGACTCTCGGGCGTGGATCAAACGATGGCCGGGCCGGCCGGGGTCGGACAACGCAATTTCGTGCGCAACAAAAGATGCCCGCTTCTGATCTCTCCAAGACCAGAAGCGGGCAAACAACAAACGAACGATCAGCCTGCCGCGGGAGCCGCGTACTCACCGACCAACTGGGCCCGGCCCAGCGTGTGGAAGCGCAGGTTGAACCCGACCGCGGCCGGCGACGCGTCCGCGTCCGGCCCCAGCTTCTCCGTGTCCACCGCGTACACGGTGAACACGTAGCGGTGGGCCGGGTCGCCGGCCGGCGGGGCCGCCCCGCCGAACTCCTTCGCCCCGTAGTCGTTCCGCGCGTGCACCGCCCCGGCGGGCAGCCCCTCGAAGGAGCCCGAACCGGCCCCGGCGGGAAGCTCGGTCACCGACGCGGGGATGTCGAAGAGCACCCAGTGCCAGAACCCGCTGCCGGTCGGCGCGTCCGGGTCGAAGCAGGTCACCGCGAAGCTCTTGGTCCCCGCGGGGAAGCCCTCCCAGCGCAGCTGCGGGGACACGTTCCCCTCCGCGTACACCTGAGCGTCCTTCAGCACCCCGCCGGGGGAGACGTCGTCGCTGGTCACGGTGAACTCGGCCACCGGCGGATGGAAGGCGTGGGGGAGCGGTGCCCGCTGTCCCTCGGTCATGTCGAAACCTCCGGATCGTCCGTACTACATCCAGTTGCGACGGCCGCCGACCTCGGCGAGCCACTGGTTGAGGTAAGCGTTCCAGTCGGTGCCCTGGTAGTCGTTGAGACCCACCTTGAACGCCCGGAAGGAGTCGCTGCCCTCGGTGAAGAGACCCGGCTTCTTGTCCATCTCCAGGACGACGTCCATCTCGCGCTCGTCCGCGACGAAGCTGACCTCGACCTGGTTCAGGCCGCGGTACTGCTGCGGCGCGAAGAACTCGATCTCCTGGTAGAAGGGCAGCTTCTGGCGGGTGCCGCGGATGTGCCCGCGTTCCATGTCCGCGCTCTTGAAGCGGAAGCCCAGCTGGATGAACGCGTCGAGGATCGCCTGCTGCGCCGGCAGCGGGTGCACGTTGATCGGGTCGAGGTCGCCCGAGTCGACCGCGCGGGCGATCTCCAGCTCGGTGCTCACACCGATGTCCATGCCGTGCAGCCGCTGGCCGGCGATCGTGTTGACCGGCGTCTCCCACGGGATCTCCAGCCCGAACGGCACCACGTGCACCGCGCCGGCCTTCACCTCGAAGGCACCCCCGAGCCGCACCTTCACGAACTCGATGTCCTGCTTGTGCTCCTGGTCGCCGCCCTCGACCTCGACCCGCGCCTGGAGGCCGACGGACAGGCCCTCGATCTGCTGGTCGACGCTGCCGCCCTGGATCCGGACCTCACCCTGGACGACCCCGCCCGGGACGACGTTCTCCTCGGTCAGCACCGTCTCCACCGTCGCCCCGCCGGCACCGAGGCTGGCCAGCAGCTTCTTGAATCCCATGTCACTCTCTCCTCAGTCGGTCCTGTCCCTTACATACGCGCCACGACCGTAGCGGGTTCCGCCGCGTTCCCGGTTACCCTCGGACGCCATGAGCGAGAGCCCCGACCGTACGCCGCTCCCGCGGAGCTTCTTCGACCGCCCCGTCCTGGAGGTCGCCCCCGACCTCCTCGGCCGCACCCTCGTGCGCACGACCGAACAGGGACGCATCGAACTGCGTCTCACCGAGGTGGAGGCGTACGCCGGCGCGATCGACCCCGGCTCCCACGCCTTCCGCGGCCGCACCCCCCGGAACGCCGTCATGTTCGGCCCGCCGGGTCACGCGTACGTCTACTTCACGTACGGCATGTGGCACTGCCTGAACCTGGTGTGCGGCCCCGAGGGAGAGGCGAGCGGAGTACTGCTCCGAGCAGGAGAGATCCGGTACGGCGCCGAGCTGGCTCGCCCCCGCCGCCGCTCGGCCCGCAAGGACGCCGAACTGGCGAAGGGCCCGGCCCGCCTGGCCACCGCCCTGGACGTCCCCGGCTCCCTGAACGGCACCGACGTCTGCGCCGGCCCCGACGCCCCGCTCGCCGTCCTCACCGGCACCCCGCCGGCCCGCTCCCTCATCCGCACCGGCCCGCGCACCGGCGTCGGCGGCGACGGAGCCCCGCACCCCTGGCGCTTCTGGATCGACGAGGACCCCACGGTGAGTCCGTACCGTCCCCACACGCCCCGGAAGCGGCGAGTTGACCCGGCCCGAGCCGACGCGTAATGTAGTCCGAGCCGCTTGAGACGGTGGTGCTTCTCCAGCACCCCGAGAGCGGCCAACCCACATCACTGCAACGAATCCCAACGGGACCTGTTTCGGCATGCCGAAATTCGTTCTCAAAGGCTCGATTATGAGCCGCCAGGGAAATCGGCTAAAGTAGTGGACACGCCGGAAGGCCCCGAGAAAAACAATTCGGGACCGGAAAGCACCGAGGAAATCAGATCGGAAAGATCTGATAGAGTCGGAAACGAAGGAAGCGCCCGGAGGGCCTGGAAACAGGAACGAAGGAAGCGTCCGCACCTTGAGAACTCAACAGCGT
>JOFO01000091.1 GCA_000721275.1 Microtetraspora glauca
GTGTCGGTGGGGGTGGGGGTGCCCGTGGGGCCGGTGGGGGTGTCGGTCGGGGTCGGGGTGGTGGCCGGGCCCGCCGCGAACTCGTGGAGCGCCTGGGAGGGCGTCCAGGCGGCGGGGTCGGCGGGGGTGTACTGGGCGAGGACGGGGAAGACGAGGTTGACCTCGTCGTGCATGGTGGCCGTGATCTGCGCCGTGCCGGAGACGACTTCGGCGGTGCCGAGGTCCTTGGCCTCGCCGGTCGCGGTGTCGAGGGTGAGGAAGCTGACCGTGCCCGTCGCGGTGGCCGGTTCGACGGTCGCCCGGATCGGGAAGGGGCGGCCGGCGGGCGGGGTGGCGCTGTCGGACGCGAGCTTGAGGTTGGTGGCCTGCTGGCTGACGGCGGCCCAGTCCTCCCCGGTGACCTCGATCATCTGGGAGAAGTACTCGGCCCGCGCCTCGGAGTCCGCGGTCTCGCAGGAGAGCCGGAGTTCGTACCGGCCGTCGAGCGGTCCGGCGGGGACGAGTTCGCGCAGCCGGTCCTGGAGCGTGGCGTAGCCGGGTCCGGGGGCGGTGAGCGGGCCGGTGAGCGGGGTGGTGCCGAGCGGGCCGCCGGGGGCGACCTCGGCTATCGGCGCGGTGGCGGCCGGGTCGCCGGGGTTGACCAGCACGAGGACGCCCTTGACGTACGGCCGGGCGGGGTCGGCGGGCGCGGGGCAGGCGGCCGAGGCGGTGACGGACGCCGGGCCGGCGGAGAGGGGACCGGAGGCGGGCGTCAGCGTGACGGTGCCGTGCCGGGTGGCGGCGGAGGCGGGCGTGGACAGGGCCAGGACGGTCGCGAGGGTGCCGCAGAGGAGGGCGAGGGCCGTGAGCAGCGCCACGGGTGATCTGAGGGCGGTGGGCTTGGGCATGGCGTGGATGTCCTCCGGTGCGGGTGGATGTCGTGGGTCGCGGATCGTGGTGGCCGGCGGGGTACGCCGGGGGCCGGGCACCACGGGGGTGCCCGGCCGGTGTGCGGTCAGGGGAGGGGGCTGGTCAGCGCTCGCCCTTGAGGGTGGTGGCACCGCAGCCGGCGCCGAGGGCGCCGAAGCCGTAGGTGGTGAGGGTGGAGGTGGCGGCGCAGACCTTGGAGGACGAGCCGACGAAGGTCTGGGCGACGGTGGCGTTGGTCAGCTTCGCGGTCGGGACGACGTTGTAGACGTCGCGGACGAAGGGGAAGGACAGGTTGAGCGTCGTGTCGGCGTTGCGCGGGGCGACGCCGCCGACGGAGCCGAGGACGGCCGCGCCGCGGCGGTCGGCGACGGCGCCCTTCTCCTGGGCGGTGTACTGGGCGACGGAGTAGGGGGCGATGTCACCGGCGGAGTCGAGGACGGTGCCGTCGTTCTCCTGGGCGCCCTGCGTGACGCAGGAGCCGGGGGTGGTGACGCCGATGGAGGAGAGGAAGAACTGGCGGGTGCCGGAGTTGGCCTGCGGCAGCAGCGGGGTGAGCGCGACGCCGTTGAGGGAGGTGAGGCTGCACTCGTAGACGGCCTTGAGCTGCGCGGTCGTCAGGGTGGCCGGCAGGGCGCTGTCGGAGCGCTTCACCCAGGAGACCGCGTCCTTGGCGAAGGGGATCCAGGTGAGGTCCGTGGTGCTGGTGTCGACGGGGCCGCGCGAGGAGCGGGCGAAGTCGAGGCAGCCGGAGTTGGTGTCCACGGCGTTGCGGAGCGCGTCGATGCCGGCCGAGGAGCCGTTCGGGCGGTTGATCACACAGCCGGTGGCCTTGGTCTTGACGGTGGCGGTGCCCGTGGCGTTCCAGGAGGCGATGATCTTCTGGCCGAAGGCGTTGACGACGACGTCGCCGAGGCCGTTCATGACGTCCTGGGTCGTGTCGGAGCCGACACCCGCGAGGGTGCGGTACTGGGTGACCGGGTTGGGGTCGGCCTGGGCGGCCGGGGCGAGGGCGACACCGAGGCCGAGGGCGGCGACACCGAGGGCGGCACCGATACGAGCGCGGGACTTGACGTTCACTTCTGATCTCCTCCGTGAAAAACGGATGTGTCATGGAATGGACGCGCAAGCAGATCCGGATTCTGGAATTCCCGGCCGGTCCGTCGACCGGCCGGGAACAAGAATTCCGTACCGGTGGATCCGGGAACCACTACACCCAGTCCTTTTTCAGGTGACGAATTCCTGTCCTAGGTGAATCCGCGGGGGTGCGGCGGCGGCCCGCGAATCCCAGGACGGCGGGTCCCGCGATTCCGGCGACACCGCCGGCGACCAGCACGGCGAGCAGGACCCAGCGGATCCAGCCGAGCACCGCGGAGGGCGTGGTGCCGGTGGACGCGGCGAGCTGCTCCCCCGGCGCGCCGCCGGAGCCGGCCCCGCCCGCGCCGCCGGAGCCGGACGCGCCGCCGGAGCCGCCGGGCGGGGCGGAGGACGGTGCTCCGGAGCCGCTGGTGCCGCCGTCCGCGCCGGAGGCCGTACCGGAGCCGGACGCGGTGCCGGAGCCGGTGGCGGAGCCGTCGCCGGTGGCGCCGCCGTCCGTCCCCGTGCCGCCGGCACCGGAGCCGGGCGCCGTCCCGGTCGTGCCCGGGCCGCCGGTCCCGCCGGACGTGCCGGTGCCGCCCGCGGTGCCGGCCGTGCCGCCGGGCCGGGGCGGCGCGCCGCGCTCCAGCCGGTCGGCCGCGGCGGCGGCCCGCTGCCGCAGCGCCGCCGGCATCGGCGCGTAGCCGGGGGGCAGTTCGCCGGGGGCGAGGCCCTGCCGCTGGCCGGGGCCGGCCGCGTACCGCATGACCCGCGCGTAGTCCCGGCGGGCGGCGTCGGGCAGGGCGGTGGAGGCGGCGGCGTAGGTGACGACGGTGAGCGGGTAGGCGCCCTTCCTGGCCCGCGCCGGGTCGGCGGCGAGGACCCCGGGGACGGAGGAGTCGGCGAGCTGTCCGACGGCCTCGGTCAGGGAGGCGCGGGTGGGGAGGACGAAGCGGCCGTCGGCGTTCGGCAGGGCCGCCGCCTCCAGGCCGTAGCGGGCGGCGGAGGCCAGGTCGACGATGCCGTACGCCCGGCGGGAGCCCGGGACGACGGGCGCCGCCTTCAGCTTGAGCCCGCCGGTCGCCGTGTCGTCCTCGGCCTCGAACTTGGAGTTGTGGCTGCCGCGCCGGATCCAGCGGGCGGCGTCGTGGAAGTCGTTGGCGTACGGGGAGCGGTCGAGCGCGCCGTAGGCGATGGTCTTCTCGCCGACGGTGAGCGGGGTCTCCGACGGGTCGGCCTTGGGGAACTCGTAGAGGCTCGTGCCGGCGACGTCCAGCTCCGCGTAGGAGGGATTCACCTTCATGCCCCACGGGTCGGGTTTCCCGTCCAGGAATTCCCGTGCGGCGGGATCGCTGCGCACGTAGTCCCAGACGACCCTGGCGGTGTCGGAGCGTTCGGCGGAGAGCAGGATTCCGCCGGGGTAGTTCATCTCGCCCTGCGGCGCCTCGGCGAATTTCGGGTTGAGTGCGAGGAATTCCGGGTCGCGGATGATCGAGACGGGGTTTCCCTTCAGGTGGGCGAGCGGTTCGAGGCCGGCGACGCCGACCCGGACGTCGTACGGGTAGGACAGGGTGAGCAGTTTGGCGAGGAGCCGCTGGTTGAGCCGCAGGTCCTTGACGAGGCCGATCCGGTCGGCCTCCCAGAAGAAGCCGACGGTGAGGCCGGTGACGGCGACGGGCGCGTGGACGAAGCCGGCCTTCTCGCCGCCCGGCACGGGTTCGACGGTGAAGGCGAGGCCGGGTGAGGTGGAGGTGGGGTGGAGCAGTCCGGAACGGGCGAGCTCCTCGCCGCGCTGGGAGAAGGTGAAGCGGGTGGAGTCGCCGGCGCAGAGGGCGGACTGCCAGGAGGTGACGGCCTCGGTGGCCAGTTCGGAGCCGGTGATCCGGCGCTCCTCGCGGTCGGTGGGGCAGGGGTCGCCGACGGGCAGGAAGTCGAGCGGGAAGACGAGCCGCTGGTTCCAGTTGGTCTGGGAGAAGGGCGAGCTCTGCGGCTTGTGGTTGTTCTGCGTCCCGTCCGGGTCGAAGGAGCCGCGGGGTACGACGACGAGCCAGCAGCCCCGGCCGCGCGCCTTCGCCCCGGTGCCGACGGGGGCGCCGCAGCCGAGGTGGGGGGCCTCGCGGGTGGACTGGAGGTGGAAGCCGACCTCGCCGGTGCCGTCGGGCTGGGTGACGGCGTACGGCTCCTCGTTGGTGTCGCCGGGGCTGAAGTAGGTCCAGTCGGTGACCTTCTTCGTCGGCGGGCCGGAGACGGGGGCGAAGGGGACGAAGGGGCTGGTCTTCTGGCCCGGGTACTCGGGGTCGGGGATGTCCTCGGCGTACTGCTTCTCCAGCGGGTCCTGGCCGGCGACGAGCCGCCGCGAGCCGATGTCGACGCCGACGGCGAGCGCGCTGATGCTGGTGGCGCCGAACTGGCACTGTTCGCGCCGCGGCCCGGCGGGGTCGTCGCCCCAGCACTGCATGATCTGGAGGAAGTTCGTGCCCTGGCTGGTCGGCCTGCCGCCCTTCCAGGTCACCCGGAGGCCCTGTCCCCGCAGGTTCTTCGTCTGGTGGACGGTCACCTCCAGGCCGGTGAAGTCGTCGTGCGGGCCCTTGGAGCCGCGCAGCGTGACGGCGGAGCCGGCCGGTTCCGCGGCGGCGGCCGGCGGGTCCTGGGGCAGCGGCAGCAGGGCGAGGAGGAGCGCGGCGAGGAGGGCGCCGAGGCCGCCGGCGCGGATGCGGCGGGGGGTCATCGGGTGCCTCCCTGGCGGTCGCGGCGGGTGAGGAAGCGGCCGACGAGCGGCGGGGCGATGACGGTGGCGAGCAGCAGGAAGGCGGAGAGGACCATCAGCAGGCCGCGCAGTCCCGCGCCGGAGTCGGCGGCGAGGGTGACGGGGGTGCCGGTGACGGGGCTGCCGGCGTAGCCGCCGGCGTCCGCGCCGCCGGCCGCCGCGCCGCCCGCGCCGCCGCCGTCGACGATGTCGCCGGTGTCGGGGTCGACGACCGGGCCTCCGGTGCCGCCGGTGCCGGTGGCCGCGCCGCCGGTGGACCCGCCGGTGCCGCCCGTGCCGGTGGCGCCTCCGGCGCCCGTGGTGCCGGTCGCACCGGTGGAGCCCGTACCGGATCCGGTACCGGCTCCGCCGCCGGTGCCGCCGCCCGTGCCGCCGCCGGTGGGGCCGCCCGGACCGCCGCCGGACGCACCGCCGCCGCCGGTGCCGGTGCCGGTGCCGGTGCCGCCCGTGGCGCCGCCGCCTCCGGTGGCCGAACCGCCGGTGCCGCCGCCGCTGTTGCCGACGGGGGTGGCCGTGCCGCGGGCGCCGCCGGTGCCGTCGGCGCACTGCTGGGTGCCCTGCCGGTCGCACGCCTTGGGCCTCGGGGCGTTCTTGGCGAGGGTGTTGGTGCCGTCAGCGGAGAAGGTGGGGTTGCGGCAGGAGGACAGGTCGACGGCGCCGGTGGGCGCGCCGGGGATGCGGCGGACCTGGTCGAAGCCGGCCTGGACGAGGTTCCTCGGCAGCGGCGAGTAGCCCAGCTCCTCGGCCTGCTGCTGGCCCTCGCAGAGGAAGTAGCGGGCGAAGGTGCCGAGCGAGCGGCCCTTGTCGGTGGTGTGCGGGGCGGTCTCCGAGGTGGGGATGACCATGTAGCTGTAACTGGACAGCGGGTAGGCGCGGTTGTCGGTCGAGCGGTAGACGTCGTCGAGGATCTGGGTGAGGTAGTTCGCCGACGAGCGGTCGGTGTCGATGCGGGCCCGGAGCAGCGCCACGGCCACCGCCTGCGCGGTCGGCTCGACGTAGTAGCCGGACCGGTTGAGGACCTTGACGACCGGGAAGTGCGCGTTGACGGCGTACGAGTACTCGACGTAGGTGATCGCGCCCTCGCCCTGCGGCTGCCGGACGTGTGCGGAGACGCCGAGCGAGCCGGACTTGGCGACCGTGGTGGTGCCGGGCACCACCGGGAAGTAGGACGTCATGCCGCAGGGGGTGGAGCGGCCGGCGCGCCGGCAGTGGTCGTTCCAGACGGAGCCGTGCTCCTTGGCGAGCCAGGTGGTGAACTGGGCGGTGGTGCCCGAGCCGTCGGAGCGGACGACGGGCACGATCCGGCGTGCCGGGAGGGTGAGGCCGGGGTTGTCGGCCTTGATCTCGGGCGCGTTCCACAGGGTCAGCTGCCCGGTGAAGATCTTCGCGAGGACCGGGCCGGAGAGGCGCAGGTTGGTGACCTGCCGGCCGCCGATGCGCAGGTTGTACATGAAGGCGGTGCCGCCGGCGACGATCGGCATGTACGCGTAGCCGCGGCGCGGCGGGACGTCGGTGGCGCCGCCGTCGGTGAGGCCGTACGGGATCTCGGAGACGGCGAAGTCGACGGTGCCGTTCTTGAACTGCTCGCGGCCCTGGGAGGAGCCGTTGGCGTTGAAGTTGACGGTCAGTCCGGTGTTGGCGCCGATGTTGCGGCGCCACTGCTCGACGGCGTTGGAGCTCCAGGTGGAGCCGGAGCCGGTGATCTTGGCGTAGCCGGCGGCCTGGGCGGCGGGCGGGCCGGCGAGGAGGGCGAGCAGCGCGCAGAGCACGGTGCCCAGGCCCAGGAGGGTGCGGGTGAGCGGGACGGGCGATCTCACGGCGTGCTCCTCGGAGGTGCGGGCGGGGACGGAAGAACGGAGGCGCGGGCGAAGCGGGCCGCGTCCTCGCGGGAGGCCGCCGCGCGGCGCCGCTCCTGGCGCCGGGTCAGCTGCCCGGGGCCGCGCCCGCCGGCGATCCGGGCGAGCACGAAGAGCAGCAGGACGAGGAGCATCAGCACGGCGGCGGTGCCGAAGCCGCGGGCGATCATGTTCGGTTCGGGCGACTTGACGAGCTCGAAGGTGGCGAGCGGCAGGGAGACCTGGGCGCCGGAGGTCGGCAGCGCGTTCAGTTCGGCGGTGAAGCCGGCGGTGAGCAGCACCGGCGAGGTCTCGCCGACGCCGCGGGCGGTGCCGAGGATGACGGCGGTGGTGAGGCCGGAGCGGGCGGTGGGCAGCACGACGTGCCAGACGGTGCGCCAGCGGGAGGCGCCCATGGCGTACGAGGCCTCGCGCAGGGTGCCGGGGACGAGCCGGATGACGACGTCGGCGGCGCGGATGATGATCGGCAGCATCATCACGGAGAGGGCGAGGGCGGCGGCGAGACCGGAGCGTTCCATGCCGAGGGCGAGGATGACGGTCGCGTAGACGAACAGGCCGGCGACGATCGACGGGAGCGCGGTCATCGCCTCGACGATGGTGCGCACCAGGCGGGCGAAGGGTCCGGGGACCTCGTTGAGGAAGACGGCGCAGACGATGCCGGCGGGGACGGTGAGGACGAGCGCGATGCCGACCTGTTCGAGGGTGCCGACGACGGCGTGCAGGACGCCGCCGGTGTCGAGCGGTTCGAGGGGGCCGGCGAGGCTCATGTCCTCGGTGAAGAAGTTGAGGTGGACGAGGGCTTCGCGGCCCTCCCACAGGGTGAAGGCGACGACGAAGACGAGGACGGCGAGGAGGACGAGGCCGAGGGTGCGGACGACGACGCCGGCGACCCGGTCGCGGACGGCGGGCCCGTCCTCGTCGAAGGAGACGAGCAGCGCGTAGAGGCCGAGGAAGAGGGCGTACGCGACGAGGGCGAAGCCGACGGTGCCGGAGAAGGGCAGCAGCCGGTCGAAGAGCAGCCAGGTGAGGGCGAGCGCGGCGGCGGCGGCGCCGAGGACGGCGTACACGTCGGTGGCCCGGGGGCCGGTGGTGGTGCGGCGGCGTTCGGGTCCGGCGGGCGGGGCCTGGCCGGTGGGCGGGCGCAGGGCCGGCCGCTCCGGGGCGAGGGTCATGGAGGCTCCCCTGTTACGCGTCGCTGGACGCGCCGGAGCGGCTGCGGGCGACGATGGACGAGGCGGCGAAGTTGACGATCAGGGTCATGACGAAGAGCGCGAAACCGGCCGCCATCAGGGCGGACATGCCGAAGGCGGTGGCCTCGCCGTAGCGCAGGGCGATGAGCGAGGAGACGGAGCTGGTGCCGGTCTGGAGGACGTGCCACTGGATCGTGAAGACCTGCGAGATGACCATGTAGACGGCGATGGTCTCGCCGAGGGCGCGGCCGAGGCCGAGCATGGTGCCGCCGATCATGCCGCCCTTGCCGAAGGGCAGGACGACGGAGCGGATCATGCCCCAGCGGGTGGCGCCGAGCGCGTACGCCCCCTCGCGTTCGCCGGCGGGGGCCTGGGAGAAGACCTCGCGCATGATCGAGCAGATGATCGGCGCCACCATCATCGCGACGACGAGGCCGGCGACGAAGGTGGAGGAGGTGTAGACGGTCGGCGGGGCGAGCGGGTCGTCGGGGTCGGCGCCGTCGACGCGCAGGAAGGGGATCCAGCCGAAGTACGCGGAGATCCAGCGGGCGATCGGCAGGATCGACTCCTCCAGCCAGAACACCCCCCACAGGCCGTAGACGACCGAGGGCACGGCGGCCATCAGGTCGACGGTGGAGATGAGGGTGCGGCGCAGCCGGGGCGGCGCGTACTCGGAGATGTAGAGCGCGGCTCCGGTGGCGAGCGGGACGGCGACGGCGATCGCGACGAGGGCGATGAGGACGGTGCCGAGGAGGACCGCGGCGATGCCGAAGTTCCCGGCGTCGGGCTCCCAGTTCTCGGTGGTGAGGAAGGAGCCGCCGGCCCGGTCGAGGGCCTGCCAGGCGCGGTGCAGCAGGAAGCCGCCGACGAGGAGCATCACGGCGAGGACGAGCCCGCCGCCGGTGCGGGCGACGCCGCGGAACACCCGGTCGGCGGGGCCGGGGTCGGCGTGCAGCCGTCTCGGGATGTCGGGCAGGCCGTCGGGCCAGGGGCCAGAGGCGCCGGGCGGCGCGGGCGGATCGGTCGTCTCGGTCGTCACGGAAGGGACAGAAGTCCGGTCCGGTGGCCGCCCGCGTCACTCGGTCTGAACGAGAGGCCTCCGACGGGCAACTTCCGTTCACCATAAGGCGGTTGTGCTCCAGTGGGCGGCTTCGGCGGCCAGCAGGGCGCGGAAGCGGTCGTAGGCGGAGCGGCAGGTGGAGTGGCGTTCGTACGCCCTCCCGGAGAGGGCCGCGGGCCGGCCCTCGGCGTCCCGCAGCAGCCACACCCAGCCGTTGCCGCCCGTCGTGTGCTGCACCCCGCCGCCCATGGCCGCGTGCCCGGCGCACAGCGCCGCGAAGGCGTCCCGGCAGGCGGTGTGGTCGGCGAAGCACTGCCCCGACCGCGCCACCACCCGCCCGTTCTGCGCGACGAGCCGCCAGCCGTAGCGTCCGTCGGCTCTGACGTCGACCAGACAACGCGTCCCGGACACACCGGTGCCCTTGGTCATGGCCCCCACCCCCACAGTCTCGGCACGGGCAATCTATTGACCGGGCCGGGATCGTTGGGCGCTAAACCATCGGGGCGGGGCATGCTTCACCCCGCCGTTGCCCCTAGGACACCGGCGGGGTGCGGGCGGCGGACGCGGGGCTCAGCCGGTCGCGCCGAGGACCACCAGCAGGACCAGGCCGACGGCGGCGGGGACGATGATCTCGTACGCCCACCGCACCTGCGGCACGCCCTGCGCGCCCGGCCGGCCGCGGTAGGTCTCGGCCATCTCGCGCAGATCGGCGACGTTCTGGTCGCTCGGCGCGATCCGGGAGGCGCTGTCGCGGACGTCGGCGGTGGCGGAGGTGCGCCCGTGCGGATCGTCCTGGGAGGCGCGGGCGGCCCGGCGGGCGGCCTTCTTCCGCTGCCGCAGCGAGACGGGCATCGCCCACAGCTGGTACTTGCCGCCGTCGTCGGTGAAGACCTCGCTGGAGTAGCCGGCGCGCACGTCGGCGACCGTGCCCCACGGCAGCAGGATCGCCCGGAACGGGTTGCGGATCCGCAGCCGCTCCTCGTTCGCGTACACGGCGGGCCGGAGGGTGAAGGCGGTGATCAGCGGCACGGCGAGCAGCAGCCCGGCCAGCGCCAGCCACGGCGCCCGGCCCTCGCCGCGCATCAGCGCGTCGGCGGCGAAGACGAGCGTCAGGGCGAGCAGGAAGACGCCTCCCGCGATGCCGAACGACGACCGGTAGACGCGGTCGGCGGCGGGGGACTCGGGGCTCGGCTCGGAGGGCGTGCGGCTCGTCATGCCGCCGATTCTGCCTCAGGAGCCGCCGGCGGGCTCGGGCGCCCCGCGCGGGGCCCGCTCAGGCGGGCCGGGCGGCGACCAGGTCGGCGTACAGGACGATGTTGTCGGGCCGGTGCCCGTCGACGAGGTCGCCGCCACAGGTGACGATCCGCAGTTCGGGGCGGCGGGTGTCGCCGTAGACCTTGGCGGTCGGGAAGGCGTCCTTGCCGACCTGCTCCAGCTCGCGGACGCGGAAGACGGCGGCGGTGCCGTCCGCGCGGTCCACGGTGACCTCGTCTCCGACCCGGACCCGGGACACGTCCTTCAGCACGGCCGGTCCGCGCGCGGTGTCGAAGTGCCCGATGAGGACGGCGGGCCCGGTCTCGCCGGGTGTGACGCCCTTCCCGTACCAGCCGATCCGGTCGGCCTGCGCGACGGACGGCACCTCGACCGTCCCGTCCGCGTTCAGCCCCAGCTCCGGCACACCCTGGGCGTCCACCCCGGCGGCGGGCAGCCGCACCCGCACCGGCAGGGACCGCCCGAGCGGCCGGACCGCCCCGGCCCGCTCGGCGGGAGCGGGCCCGGCGGACTCGGCGATCCGGGCGGGCGGGGTGGCCGGGGCGCCGTCGCCCCCGCCCGCGCACCCGGCGAGCGCGCCGAGCACGACCACCCCCAGCAGGGCGTGAAGCGAACGACGACGACGGCTCACGGACGACCTCCGGACGGACGCGGCCGGCCGCCGCGGGATGAGCGACGGCCGGCCTGGGACGGGGCGGGATGGGGGCAGCACCCCCGGTTGGTACGGGCCGGCTCCGGGCGGTACGGGTCAGCCCCGGGTGCCCGCCGCGCGGCGGCGCAGCACGGTGAAGACGAGGCCGGCGGCGGCCAGCGAGGCGGCGCCCACGCCCGCCGCGGCCGGCACGGCGGATCGGTCCTCGGCGGCGAGCTCGGCGCCGGCCGCGACCCCGCCGCGCGGGATCACCGACGTCTGACCGCCCTGCGGGGCGGCGCCCCCGCCCTGCGCGCCGGGCACGGCGTTGAGGACGCAGCCCTTGGGCAGCTTCGGGAAGGCGTGCGTCGAGCCCGTCACCCCGCCCTGGGTCTTCGTGTAGAGCTTCGGGGCGGCGCCGTACGCGTCGACGATCCGGGCGACGATGCCGGCGCTCGCGGGCAGCGACGGGTGGGCACGGTCGAGGACGCCGACGACCTTGTCGTCCCCGGCCGTGATGAGCTTCGCCTTCGGACCCTTCGGGCTCATGATCAGCTTGGCCTCGGTGCCGGCGCCGATGTCGGCGAAGGTGGTGACGGTGCACGGGCCGAGGGCGTCCGGGTCGGTGTCGACCGGGCGCTCCTGGCCCTGGCCGCCGCCGCCCATGCCGTACGGCTGCGGCGCGGCCTGCTTCGCCGAGCCGGGGATGTAGGCGGCGAAGCCCCCGTCGCGCTCCAGGACGACGACGGCCTTGCCGAACGTCCAGGCCGCGCGGTCGCCGTTGACGTACAGGACGCCGCGCCCCTCGCCGCCCTCGGCGAGCCGGAGGCCGTAGCGGCCGTCGGTGCGGACGAGCTCCAGGACGGTGCCGTCGGCGAGGCGGTAGATGCCGGGGGTGGCGCCGGGACGGTAGTTGCCGACCCAGTTGTGGGTGCCGCCCTCCGGGTGGAGGACGAGGAACTCGCCGTTGTCGTTGCCGGCGGCGGGCCGGGTGTTCGCGTCCAGCACCCCGACGCGGTGGCCGTCGCGGAACAGCTCGGCGCGGTGGTGGAGGGCGTTCACCTTGTAGATCTTGGCGACGGTGCCGCCGATGAGAGTCCGGGTGCCGACCAGGGTGCCCTGCCCGGTGCCGGCCGCGACGGCGGTCACCGTGCCGCCGAAGTCCAGGGTGACCGCGTACCCCGCGAAGACCTTCGTCTCCTTCGCCGGGTAGCCGGCGCCGGCCTTCAGCTCGCCGAGCGTCCGCCCGGCCCGCTGGACGGTGGCGGTGTAGTACGGGTGCTGGTCGCCGCGCCGGAACACCTGGGCCGTCATCCCGCCGGCCAGCCGGACGGTCCGGACCGGGGTGTCGGCGGAGGAGGCGGGGGCGGCGGGGGCAGCAGCGGCGCCGGCGGCCTTCCCGGGCGTCTTCGCGGCGGGAACGGGCTTCGCAGCAGGAACGGCGGGCTTCCCGGTGGGAACGGCCGGCTTCTGGACGGCACCGGCCGTCTTCCCGGCCGGCGCGGGCGCCGCGGCGGCGGGCTTCGGCGCCGGGGCGGTACCGGCGGCGAAGGCGCTGCCAGCCGCGAGGACCGGGGTGGCGGCGACACCCGCGACGAGCGCGGTGGCGAGGGCGGTGCGGAGGGCGGTGCGCATGACGACTCCCGAAGAGGTTCGGTGGCGGAATGGACGAGTCGCACGCCGCTGATGTCTCCTCGGGGAGGGCCGGTGAGTTCTCGCTGGCTGCTGATAAGAATCTAAAGATCTCGTATGGGGGATCCGTCCGTTCCGTGTCACGAGCGCGTGACAGCCGTCACGACCCCCGACGCACCTTTCACGCGCCCCCGTTCACGCCCCCCGCACCCCGCCGCCGCGCCCCTCCCCGCCCGACCACCACGC
>JOFO01000092.1 GCA_000721275.1 Microtetraspora glauca
GCTCGCCGACCGCTACCGTGCCGGAGTCGTTCTTGCCTCGCTGATCCTCTGGCTCCGCGAAACCAGCTCGTGATCATTTGTCAGACACGGCCTAGGCGCATGGATCTTCGTCTCGAACCCCCGCACAGCGCCGGGCCCGTGCGGCTCGGCATGGACCTCGACGCGGCCGTGGCGGCCGTCGGCGAGTGGGGGGAGCCCCGGGTGCGCGTGCGGCCCGGGACGCGGCGGGGCGCCGTCTCCGCGACCTGCGGCGGGATCGGCGTCGAGGTGCTGCTGGAGGAGGACGACCGGGTCACGGCCGTCGAGTTCTGGTGGCCGGGCGAGGGGCGGACGAGCACCGCGCGGGTGCTGCTCGACGGGCGGGACGTGTTCGCGACGCCCGCCGACGACCTCCTCGCCGGGCTCGACGCGCGGGACGCCGACGGCGAGGACCCGTACGTCCCGGGGCTGTCGCTCGGGTTCACGCGGCGGACCTCGCAGGAGGTGCCGCGCCGGCCCGACGGGCTGCCCGTCCACGTCACCTCCGTCCTCGTCGGCGGCGCGGGCTACTACGACTTCCGGCTGCGCTGAACGGGCGGTAAGGAGTCCAGGATGCGGACGCGACTGTCAGACGCATCCCTGATGTATCTATGCTGTGCGCATGCCCTCAGCGCTCAAGCAGCCGCCCGCCGCCGAACGGGTCTACAGCCACGTCAAGCGGGCCGTCCTCGACCGCCGTTACGAAGGCGGCACCCTCCTCACCGAGGGCGAGCTCGCCCAGGCCGTCGGAGTCTCCCGCACCCCCGTCCGCGAGGCCCTGCTCAAGCTGGAGATGGAAGGGCTGCTGAAGCTCTACCCGAAGAAGGGCGCCCTCGTCCTCGCCGTCTCCGCCCAGGAGATCGCCGACGTCGTCGAGACCCGGCTCCTCGTCGAGGAGTTCGCCGTCCGCAAGGCCGTCCCCGCACCCCCCGCGCTCCTCACCCGCCTCGAAGAGCTCCTGGCGGAACAGCAGCGCCAGGCCGGCGCCGGCGACCTCGCCGACGTCGCCGTCACCGACCGCTGCTTCCACGCCGAGATCGTGCGGCACGCCGGCAACCAGATCCTGGCCCGCCTCTACGACCAGCTCCGCGACCGGCAACTCCGCATGGGCGTCGCCGTCATGCAGGCCCACCCCGACCGCGTCGCCCAGAACATCACCGAGCACGCCGAGATCCTCGACCACCTGCGCGCCGGCGACGCGGACGGCGCCGCCGCCGCCGTCCGCCGCCACCTCGGCCGCGTCGGCAGCCTGGTCCGGGGTGAGGACCGGTGAGCGGACGCAACGCCTACGGCTCCGCCGTCACCCTCCCCGGCGACCCGCCCGGCGGCCGGCGCGCCGCCCTCGTCTGGGGCGTCGGCGTCTGCGTCTACTTCGTCGCCGTCATCTTCCGCACCTCGCTCGGCGTCGCCGGACTCGACGCCGCCGACCGCTTCCACGTCGGCGCCTCCGCGCTCTCCACCTTCTCCATACTCCAGCTGCTGGTCTACGCCGGCATGCAGATACCCGTCGGCCTCCTCGTCGACCGCCTCGGCACCAAGAAGGTCCTCGCCCTCGGCGTCGTCCTCTTCACCCTCGGCCAGCTGGGCTTCGCCCTCTCCCCCACCTACCCCATGGCCCTCGCCTCCCGCGCCCTCCTCGGTTGCGGCGACGCCATGACCTTCATCAGCGTGCTGCGCCTCGGCGGACGCTGGTTCCCGGCCCGCCGCGGCCCCCTGATCGCCCAGCTCGCCGGCCTCATCGGCATGGCCGGCAACCTGGTCTCGACCGTCGTCCTCTCCCGCGCCCTGCACGGCCTCGGCTGGACCACCACCTTCGTCGGCAGCTCCCTCGCGGGCGTCCTCGTCCTGGTCCTGCTGCTGCTCTTCCTCAAGGACCACCCCGAGGGCCACGAACCCGCCCCCGTCCGGCACGCCGGCGCCGCCTACGTCCGCCGGCAGATCGCCGAGTCCTGGCGCGAACCCGGCACCCGGCTCGGCCTGTGGGTGCACTTCACCACCCAGTTCCCCGCCATGGTGTTCCTGCTGCTGTGGGGACTGCCGTTCCTCGTCGAGGCCCAGGGCCTCTCCCGGGGCACCGCCGGCGAACTCCTCACCCTCGTCGTGCTCTCCAACATGGCCGTCGGCCTCGCGTACGGGCAGATCATCGCCCGCCACGGCGGCGCCCGCGCCCCGCTCGCCCTCGGCACGGTCGCCGCCACCGCCCTGCTGTGGGCCGCCACGATCGCGTACCCCGGCGACCACGCGCCGATGTGGCTGCTCGTCACCCTCTGCCTGGTCCTCGGCGCCTGCGGACCCGCGTCCATGATCGGCTTCGACTTCGCCCGCCCGGCCAACCCGCCGGAGCGCCAGGGCACCGCCTCCGGCATCGTCAACATGGGCGGGTTCGTCGCCTCGATGACGACCCTGCTCGCCGTCGGCGTCCTGCTCGACGCGACCGGCGACGACTACCGGATCGCGTTCTCCTCGGTCTTCGTCCTCGAAGCCCTCGGCGTCACCCAGATCCTCCGCCTCAAGTCCCGCACCCACCGGCGCGAACGCGAACGCCTCGTCGCCAGCCGCGTCGAGGCCGTCCACGTGCCCGTGTCGTGACCCCGCGGGGGACTACTTCGGCGTCACCGCGAAGTGGTCCAGGATCGCCGCGGCCAGCTCCGGATCGCCCTCGGTCTTGACCCGGTCGGCCACCTCGGCCGGCCGGACCCGGCCGCAGGCCAGCCGCACGTACGTCTCCCAGTCCGTCGCCAGCGTCACCGCCGGGCCCAGCGACGGCGCCCCGTCGATCGTGCCCCGCCCGTCCGCGTCCACCCGCACCGTCCGCAGGAACTCCACCGGACCGGTCACGTCCACCACGACCGCCGAGCCGGCCGGCGCGCCCGCGTGCTTCGCGACCACCTTCGGCAGCGCCTCCAGCAGCAGGTCCCGCACCACCGCCGCGCCGGGCGAGTCCAGGTTCCCCGGCACGCCCAGCGCCGTCCGCAGGTCCTGCTCGTGCACCCACGTGTCGAAGGCCCGCAGCCGGTAGCCCTGCTCCAGCGTCTGCTCCGCGCCCAGCGGCGCCCGGATGACGTGGTCGGGCGCGCGGTTCTCGTTGCGCAGCTGCCGGGCCCGGCGGATCAGGACGTACTCCAGCTCCGCCGTCATCTCCGGCGCCGTGTGGTGCCGCCGGACGTCGACCTGCACCTCCATGTAGCGGGCGAAGTCCGTGCGCACGTGGTACAGGTCGCGGGGGAGCGAGTGGATCGGCCGCGGGTCGCCGAGCATCTCCGTCTCCATGCCGATCACATGGGACACGATGTCGCGCACCGACCAGCCGATGCACGGGGTCGCCCGGTTCCACTCGCCCTCCACGAGCGGCTGCACCAGCTCGGCTATCGCTTCGATGGAGTGGGTCCAGGCGTCGGCGTAGTTCTGGAGGCTGGGATGGACGGTCACGGGACCCCTCGACGTTCTTCGGTGCGGGCTGAAAACACGACTGGGCGACGGTGGAATGGGAGGCTCGGACGCTAAGTTACGCTCCCCGGGAGCACCCCGGCAGTGCTTTCGTGTGACGATCGTAGGCCGGTGTTGACGGCTTCAACGCCAGGACGGTGGTAGTGTGCGCGCCTCGCTGATCCAGATCGCGGTAGACCCGGACGAACCGGTCGCCGACCGGCGGGCCCGCGCGGCCCGTCTCGTACGGGAGGAGCGCGGGGCCGCGGACCTCGTCGTCCTCCCCGAACTGTGGCCCGTCGGCGCCTTCGCCGCCGACCTCTTCGAGCCCGAGTCCGAGCCGCTGCACGGCCCCACGTACGCGGCCATGGCCGCCGCCGCGCGGGACGCCGAGGTCTGGCTGCACGCCGGCTCGTTCGTGGAGGCCGCCGGCGGCGCCCTGTACAACACGTCGCTGGTCTTCGCCCCCGACGGCGAACTCGCCGCCTCCTACCGCAAGATCCACCGCTTCGGCTTCGACAAGGGCGAGGCCGTCCTCATGGCCGCCGGCGAGGACCTGGTCACCTTCGACCTGCCGCACCTCACCGTCGGCGTCGGCACCTGCTACGACCTCCGCTTCCCCGAGCTGTTCCGCGGCCTGGTCGACGCCGGCGCCGAGGCGTTCGTCGTCCCCGCCGGCTGGCCCGCCCGCCGCCGCGCCCACTGGCGGCTCCTCGCGCGGGCGCGGGCCGTCGAGAACCAGGCGTACGTCCTCGCCTGCGGCACGGCCGGCACCCACGCGGGCGTCGAACAGGCCGGCCACTCGATGGTCGTCGACCCCTGGGGTGAGATCGCCGCCGAGGCCGGCCCGGACGAGGAGGTCCTGCGGGCCGTCCTGGACCCGGCGAAGCCCGCCGCGATCCGCGACGAGTTCCCGGCCCTCAAGGACCGCGTCCTCGGCGTCGCCGCCCCGCGCCGGACCCGGGTCCGCTGAGCCCGACCGTCCACCGAGCACGACACCCCCCGGCGGCACCGCCGGGGGGCGTCAGGCGGCGGTCCGCCGCGGCCGGCCGCTCCGCTCAGGCCGTCAGCTCGTCGGCGTCCGGGAGGAGGTCCGTCAGGGACTGCCAGAGGTGCTTCGGGGAGACCCGGCGCAGCCGGAAGGCGCTCTCCGGGGTGACGCCGCCCTCCGTCACCGGCTCCGCCGGCAGCTCCCGCAGCCAGTAGCCGAGCGGCCCGCAGTCCCAGGCCGCCACGGCCCGCGCCACGACGCCCCGCTCGCCGTCCCGGGCGCCCTGCCACGCGGCCGTGACCCGCCACTGCGAGCGCAGCTCCACGATCAGGTCGGCCAGCGGGCCCGCCGGGGCGCTCGCCGCCTCCAGCGCCGCCGCGACCAGCGCCCGCTCGTCCGCGCCCGGCGTCGACGCCGCCTTCTCCAGGGCGGCGAGACCGGCCTCCAGGGCCCCGACCGTCGTCTCCACGACCGCCTCTTCCGTCGGCACGCCGCCGGACTGGCGGAGCGCGACGAGGTCGGCGAGCGTCCACACCACCGTGCGCGGCTCGACGAGCCGGTAGACGGCCTCGGCCTCGCCCGGCCACGACTCGTGGCAGACGACGCTCTCCTCGCCGATCAGCAGCCCGTGGACGAGCCCGCCCTGCCGGCCGCCGGCCTCCAGGGAGACGATCACCGTCGGCTGCACGACCGTCTTCATCACCGGCAGCAGCAGGGCCGACAGCTCCCCGGCCCCGTTGATCAGCCCGGCTTCCCGCAGCGCCTCCCGGGCGCCCTCCATGGACTCCGGGACCGGCTGTCCGGTCGCCATCTGGGCCAGCACGTACACGTGGTCGTCGGCGAGGCGGAACCGGGACCGGGTCACATCGAAGGAAGGCATCTTTTGTCGCTCATTCGCTCGGGAGAGAACAGGGAAAGGGGGACGCGGGACGTGCGGGGGTGACGGGGGCGGCGGGGATCAGTACTGCGACTCCGCGAACAGGTGCGTCACCCGCGACACCCCCGCCTTCACCGCGCCCAGCCGGGTCAGCGCCGACCGGTCCACGCCCGCGAAGATCAGCCCCAGGGACAGGTCGCCGCCCTCCGCGCGGCCGGCGACCTGGACCGTGAGGCGGTGCTTCTTGCCGCGGCCGGTCTCCCGCACGGTGATCGTGACGCCCGGGTCCTCGTCGTCCGGCAGCCGGCTGAGGACGTAGCCGTTCTTGTCGAGGGCCGAGAGCCGGTAGTCGTCGCCCGCGAACCGCAGGTGCAGCGCGCGCTGGTCCAGGGTGAAGCCCGCGCGGTTGCGGGACATGGGCACCACCCGGTCGCCGACGCGGAGGGTCGACCGGTTGAGGGTGGGCAGCTTCACGACGTCGGTGTGGATCCCGCGCGCCTCGAACGAGGCCGTGGGCAGCAGCCCGCCCCGCAGCTCCGAGACGACGGCCGCCTCCGCGTTGCTCCGCGGCAGCGGCGCGGTGAGGACGATCTCGCCGAACTCCCGCGAGACCCCCCTGAAGCCGGCCCGGTAGTCGTGCCGGCCCCCCTCCTTCCACCGGTGCAGCTCGAAGGGGGAGACGTCGGTGTGCATGATCCCTGTGTACCTCTCAGTCGTGCCCGGCCGCGGCTCAGTCGAACGGGTTCAGGGCGCTGCCGAGCTTCTTCGCCCCGTCCTTGATCCCGTTGCCGATGTCGGACGCCTTGTCGCCGACCCAGTCGCCCGCCTTCTCCAGGCCCTTGCCGATGGCCTCGTGGTTGTCCCAGATGAGGGCGGCGCCGTACGCGACGCCGGTGCCGACCGCGAGGCCGAGGGTCACCGGGTTCGGGGCGACGGTCAGCGCCGTCATGGACGCGCTGAACGCCGTGCCGGTCAGGTCCGACGCGAACTTCGCCGGATCCGCCTTGATCATGTCCGCGTTGTACGTGGTCAGGTTGGCCACGCCGTACGCGGTCGCCGCGACACCGCCGACGACGCCGGCGCCGCGCAGCCAGCCGGCCGCCTTCGCCGCGTTCGCCAGACCGCCCTGCTGCGCCACCTTCACCAGGTTCGCCTCGGCGGCCGTCGGCATGAAGAAGGCGCCGTTGCGCATGTAGCCGCCCCACATGGCGGCCTCGTCGGAGCCGGTGATCGCGGTCGCGAGACCCGGGGGGATCTTGCTGAGCATGCTGCCGGGCGCGGCGCCCGCCAGCCGCATGTTGAAGTGCTTCGACAGGAACGTGCCGGGCGCCGTCGGGTGCACGAACGGCGGACGCAGCGCCTTGGACAGCTTGTACGAGTACAGGCCGGCCGCCGTCAGCGCGCCGGCGAACGCGCCCGCCGTGATCGCGCCGTTGGTGAACTTGGTGACCAGCTCCGCCAGCTGCGGATTGCCCGTCAGCCGCGTCAGGCCCTCGCGCTGGAGCCGCTTGACGTAGTCGTCCAGCGTCTCGTTGTCCTTCATCTCCAGCCAGGCGAGGTTCATCCGCTCGTCCTTGGCCTTGTCGTCGGCCGCGGCGACCTTGTCCGCGCCGCCGTTGAAGCCGCCGACCGTCTCGTCGTTCTTCGCGCCGCCGCTGTCCTTGACCACGGCCTCCAGGTCCTTCTTCAGGTCCTGGTCGGCGAGGTCGAACGCCTTCACGCACCCCTCGATCTGCGCGGCCCACGAGGACTCCGCCTCCCGCACGCTCCGGGCGAAGTCCGGGTCGTGCGCGGCGGCCTGCCGCTCACCGGGACTCATCCGCCCGTAGTCGTACGCGACCCGGCCCTCCTCGGAGACCTTCATCCCCGCCTTCACCGCGTCGGCGCGGGCCGACTCCAGCTGCTTCTTCAGCTCCACGAACTGCTGGTGCCCGTTCCGCAGCAGCGTCGCGGTCGCCTTCGCCTGCGTCTGCGCCGCCTGGTACTCGTACCGGGTGGCCGCGAAGTTGGTCCGCGCGGCCGTGGCGCTCTCGCCGATCCAGGCCGGCGACGAGGGCAGCGACTCCACGCTGTCCCGGTAGCGCCCCTCGACCCGGTGCAGCTCCTTCGCCATCTCGTCCCACTTGTCGGCGGCGGCGGACAGCTTGCCCAGGTCGGTCGTCATGATCTCGGAGTAGCTCGGCATGTCGGCGCCCCCGTCAGTAGTTCGCTATGGCGGACACCGGAGGCACGCTCTTGATCTGCGTGCGCACGTCCACGTCCTGGCCGGTGAGGGTGACGACCGTGCCGCGCAGCGCGCCCTTCTCGCGCGCGAGTCGCCCGAGCAACGCCTTGACCTGGCTGTTCCACGTGGTGTCGACCGTCTTCAGACCGGACGCGACCGCCCAGCCGCCGAACGCGGAGATCGCGCTGCTGGTGGCCTCGTCGGCCCACCGGGCGGCCTTGCCGGTGTTGGGCTCCAGCTCGGTCTCGATGGTGTTGGCCGCCGCCCGCTTCTTCTCCGGCGCCGTCCGCAGGTCCGGGGCGCCACCGCCGACGATGCCGCGGCCACCGGAGCCGTCGTCCAGCTGGTTCAGGCGCATGGCCGTCGGTTCCTGTGCCGGCGTGGTGGACCGCAGGCCCGCCCACTCCTCGTCAAAACCCATCTCGCGGAGCCCCCATGGCAGTACGACGATCAACACTTTGCAGGTGCACCGTATGGTTCCCTGTTTCGGCCCTCCGGCACAAGAAGCCTGGGCCACGGCCTCACAGGACCCTCACGCGGCACGGTACGGACCGGGGCGCCAATTGTCGCGGATTGGACCTGGGAACCTCCGCCCCCGGCTCCCCACACTGTGGCCATGATCCCCGACAGCACCGCCACCACGGACCACGGAGTCCGCCCCGAGACCCTCGCCGTCCACCCGCCCCGGGTCGAGATCACCGGCAGCGTGCCGCTCGGCGTCCCCCTCCACCAGGGCCACGTCTTCGCCTTCGAGTCCGCCGACGCCCTCGCCGACTCCATGCACTCCGGCGACTCCTTCCTCTACAGCCGCATGGGCAACCCCACCGTCCGCACCCTGGAGGACGCCGTCGCCCGCCTGGAGGGCGCCGCCGGCGCGCTCTCCTTCGCCTCCGGCATGGGCGCCATCAACACCGTCCTCCTCGGCCTGCTCTCCGGCGGCGGCCACGTCATCGCCCAGCGCTGCCTGTACGGCGGCACGTACGCCATGCTCACCGACCTGGCCGCCCGCTGGGGCGTCGAGGTCAGCTACGTCTCCGGCACCGACCCGGAGGAGGTCGCCGCCGCCCTGCGGCCCACCACCCGCCTCCTCTACCTGGAGACCATTGCCAACCCCACCACCCGCGTCGCCGACCTCCCCGCCCTCGCCGCCGTCGCCCGCGAGGCCGGCGTCCCCGTCGCCGTCGACAACACCTTCGCCTCCCCGCTGCTCTGCCGCCCGCTCGCCCTCGGCGCCGACATCGCGATCCACTCGGCCACCAAGTACCTCGCCGGCCACGCCGACGTCCTCGGCGGCGTCCTCGCCGTCGCCGACCCGGAGCTCCTCGCCCGGCTGCGCCACTTCGCCGTCGAACTCGGCGCCACCACCGACCCCTTCGCCGCCTGGCTGACCCTGCGCGGCATGCAGACCCTGCCGCTCCGCATGGAGCGCCACTGCGCCTCCGCCGCCGACCTCGCCGCCCGGCTCACCGGGCACCCGGCCGTCGCCGCCGTCCGCTACCCCGGACTCGACGGCCACCCCGACCGGGAGATCGCCGCACGGCTGCTGCCGGACGGCGCGGGCGGCGTGATCTCGATGGACCTCGCGGGCGGCCGGGACGCCGGCCGCGCCTTCGTCGAGGCGGTCCGGCTGGCCTCCCTCTCCGTCTCCCTCGGCGACGTCAAGACCCTCGTCATGCACCCGGCGTCCACCTCGCACCGCCAGCTCGACGCCGCAGCCCTGGAAGCGGCCGGCATCGGCCCCGGCACGGTCCGCCTCGCGGTGGGCATCGAGCACGTCGAGGACCTGTGGACCGACCTGGAACAGGCCCTCGCCAAGGCGCTCTGACGCCCTCCGGCCCCCCTAGCCCTCCCGCTCGGCCATCCGGATCACGCACACCGCCACCGCGATCAGCAGCGCCGCGTCGGCGTCCTCCCGGACCACGTCCACGGCGTACGTGTCACGGACGCGCAGCCACCGGCGGGAGATGTGGGCGAGGAGTTCGCCGTCGTACTCGACGGCGAACTCCCGGTCCAGGATCCGCCCGCTGACGTCCAGTTCCGTCCCGTCGGCCAGCGTCACCCGGTAGTGGTTCCGCAGCAGAGACAGCCGCTTGCGCCGCACGGTCGCCAGCGGCCGGTCGTCCCGCTCGACCGTCATCGCGTCCCGCAGCGCGAAGAACTTCTCCCGCAGCGTGACGAGCACCCGCCCGTCCGGGTCCTTCAGCTCCAGCGTGTCCCGCAGCCGCAGCGCCTTGCCGTCGACGAGGAAGGCGGGCCGGCCGTCCTCGTCCTCGATCCAGTAGTCGTCACCGATCGCGAAGATCTTGTCCCGTACGAGGTATTTCATACGGGATGTCTCCCGCTCACCGTTTCACGTGAAACAACGCGACGCGCACGCCCGTCACTCGAAGTACCGCGTGAACGCCTCCGGCCCCGTCCCCAGCGTCTCCCCGAACGGCTCGTCCAGCTGAGCGACCAGCAGCGCCGTGAACGCGATGAAACCCGCCAGGCCCATCACCATCACCACATGGGTGAACGTGCGGTGGATCCCGAAGATGAACATGAACGCCAGCGTGAGGAACCCGCCGATGATCAGCCCCGTCCACAGCACCGGCGACAACCGCTCCTCCGCCACCGCCTCCCGGCTGCGCCGCGCGTCGTCCACGTAACCGACCTGCGCCAGCACCTCCTGCGCGGCGATCTGCTGCGGGACGCTGGCGTCGTCACCGACCTCGCCGGCCTCCCGGAGCCGTTCGAGCAGCCGCCAGCCCTCCCGGTCGAGCGGCTGCCGGGCGGCCATCATCGGCCACTCCACGTCCACGACGTGATCGGCGTACGTCCGCGCCGCCACGCGCAGCGGCTCCCGCCGGTCCTCGGGCAGCGCGTCCGCCAGCAGATACGTCTGGTGCAGCGCGCTCGCCTCCGCCTGCGCGTGATCGGCGGCGGCCGACCGGTTCTCCCACACGGAGACCAGGCAGACGCCCAGGACGATCGCGTACAGGACCGAGACCATCATGGCGATGTACTCGGCCACGTCCTCGCGCGGCTCCTCGTCCGCCCCGGCGGGGAAGAGGCGCGCCTTCGCCACGACGGCGAGCGCGCCGAGCGCGGCGACCCCGAAGACGACGGCGAGCGTTTCGAACAGGGCCACGGGTCAGGACCTCCGGTTGCCGAGGAGCGCGGCGGCGAGGGCGGCCGGCACCAGGATCAGCAGCAGCATCACGACGACCCCCATCTCGTCCGCCTCCCGGCCCCGCCGCCGCAGCCGCCCGAGGAACCCCTCGCCGTCGAGCGCGGCGGCCCGAGGCGGCACGACGACCGGAGCCCGCCCGCCCCCGCTGTCCGCCTCCCCGACCCGCCCCGCCCCGTCCCCCCGCCCTTCACCGGCCCCGACTCCGACTCCTGCCCCGGCCGCATCTCCGGCCCCCGGTCCGGCTTCCGTCCCCGCTCCGGCACCGGCCGCGCCCAGTGCCGCGTCGGTGGCGGCGAGCGCGCCGGGCTCCGGGCCCGGAGGCCCGACGGGCAGCACCCCGGACACGGGCGGAACGGCAGCGACAGCCCCAAGAGCCCCGACAGCCCCGGCCACCCCACCCACCTCTGACGCCCCACCCACCCCGGGCGCCCCACCCGCCCCCGGCAGGGCACCGGACCCGACGTCACCACCGACCCCACCAC
>JOFO01000093.1 GCA_000721275.1 Microtetraspora glauca
GCCCCGAACTCGCCCACACGGGACCGGAGGACGCCGGCCGGCTGACCCCCTGGGCGGCGGCCCTCGCCCTCGCCGGCGCCCTCCTCACCCGCGCCGCCCGCCGCCCCCGCCCCTGAACCGGCGGAGATCTCCCTCCCCGGCTCCCGGCCCCGAACCCGCGGGACACCCGCCGTACACCCTCCCGTTCACCCCCGTCTGCGACGATCCCCGGATGAACCAGCACCACGCCCCGAGCAGCCCCGGCGTCCCCGGCGCGCCCGTCCGTTCCGGCGTCCCGGAGCATGGCCGGGTGCCCAAGTACTACGCCGTGAAGGCCCGACTCGCCGTGCTCGTCGACGAGTTGGGAGAGGGCGGCGCGCTGCCCACCGAGCGCGACCTCGCCGTCCGCTACGAGGTGTCCCGGGAGACCGTCCGGCAGGCCCTGCGCGAACTCCTCCTGGAAGGACGGCTGCGCCGCCAGGGGCGCGGCACGGTCGTCGCCGGGCCCAAGCTCGAACAGCCGCTGTCGCTCGCGAGCTACACCGAGGGCGTCCGCCGCCAGGGACGCCGCCCCGGCCGCAGCATCGTCTCCCTCGACCGCTTCCCCTGCCCCGACGCGCTCGCCCCCGAGGTCGGGGTGGCGCCCGGCGCGCCCGTCTGGCACATGGAGCGGGTGCTGCTCGCCGACGACGAGCGGGTGGGCCTGGAGAGCACGTACGTCTCCGAGGCCCGGGTCCCGCGCCTGGACACGGACTTCGACCCCGACTCGTCCTTCTACGGCTACCTCCGCGACCGGCTCGGCATCACCTTCGGCGACGCCGACGAGCGGATCGAGACCGTGCTCGCCACCCCTCGGGAGGCGCTGCTCATCGGCACCCCGCCCGCTCTCCCGATGCTGCTGCTGCACCGGCTCTCCCGCGACGAGGACGGCCGGCCGCTGGAGCGGGTCCGCACCCTCTACCGGGGTGACCGGTTCAGCTTCACCACCCACCTCGGCCGCCAGGACTGACCGGGAACGGCCCGGTGTCCATCCCCCGTCAGATCACGGAAAGATAACGGGTCTAGGCCAAGCTTGTCGGGCCGTTCACCGTCCCGTCGTCCGCACGACCGGCCCGGGACACCCGCCGCCCCGACCGTGGACGGCATGAAGGTGATCGTCGTAGGAGCCGGCGTGGTGGGCACCATGCACGCCTGGCAGGCAGTGGAACGCGGCCACGAGGTCGTACACATCGAGCGCGAGGCCGAGGCGCGCGGAGCCTCCCTGAGGAACTTCGGCCAGATCTGGGTCAGCGGACGCGCGGGCGGCGAGGAACTCGACACCGCCCTGCGCGCCCGCGAGCTCTGGGAGGGCATCGGCGCCCGCGTCCCCCGCCTCGGCTTCCGGGCGAACGGCTCCCTGACCCCCGTCCGGGGCGCGCTGGAGCTGGCCGTCGCCGAGGCGGCCGTCGCCCGCGACGACGCCGCCGCCCGCGGCTACAAGCTGCTCACCCCCGAGGAGGCCCGGGCGGTCAACCCGGCCCTGCGCGGCGCCTTCGACGCCGCCCTGTGGTGTGAGCGGGACGCCGCCGTCGAGCCGCGCACCGCGCAGCTCGCCCTCCGCGAGGCGCTGCTCGCCACCGGCCGCTACACCTTCCTCCCGAACCGCGAGGTCCGCGAGGTCGTCGGCGAGCACGCCGTCCGCGACGACCACGGCGACCTGCACAGCGGCGACGCCGTCGTCCTGTGCACCGGCGCCTGGCTCTCCGGCCTGGTCCGCGAGGTCGCCGGGGCGATCCCGGTCCGCCGGGTCCGCCTCCAGATGATGCAGACCGCGCCGCTCGGCGAGCCGCTGACCACCTCCGTCGCGGACGCCGACTCCTTCCGCTACTACCCGGCCTACGCCTCCGGGGCGCTCGACGCGCTCAACGCCGGCCAGGCGCAGGACCCGACCGCCGCCGCCCACAAGATGCAGCTGCTCATGGTGCAGCGCCTCGACGGCGGGCTGACCATCGGCGACACCCACGAGTACGAGCACCCCTTCGCCTTCGACACCGTCGAGGACCCCTACGAGCACCTGGTCCGGGTCGTCGAGTCCCTCCTCGGCCGCCCGCTGCCGGCGATCCGCCGCCGCTGGGCCGGCGTGTACGCGCAGTGCGTGGACACCACCCGGGTCGTGCACCGGCAGCGGGTGCGGGACGGGGTCTGGCTCGTGACCGGACCCGGCGGCCGGGGCATGACGTGCTCGCCCGCCATCGCCGAGACGACCGCGAACGAACTGGGCTGGTGAAGCAGATGACCGACAAGCAGCAGAACCTGATCGTCCTCGACATGGCCGGCACCACCGTCGCCGACGACGGCCTCGTCGAGCGGGCCTTCACGGCCGCCGCCGAACGCCTCGGCGAGGACCCGGCCACGATGATCGACCACGTCCGCGCCACCATGGGCGAGTCCAAGATCTCCGTCTTCCGGCACCTGCTCGGCGGCGACGAGGACCGCGCCCGGCAGGCCAACCTCGCCTTCGAGGAGGCGTACGGCGCGCTGGTCTCCGAGGGCCTGATCGCCCCCGTCCCCGGCGCCGCCGAGACGATCGGCGCGCTCCGCGAGCAGGGCCGTACCGTCGTCCTCACCACCGGCTTCGCCCGCGTCACCCAGGACGCCATCCTCGACGCGCTCGGCTGGCGGGACCTCGCCGACCTCACGCTCTGCCCGGCCGACGCCGGCGGCCGGGGCCGCCCGTACCCGGACATGGTCCTCACCGCGTTCCTCCGCACCGGCGCCGTCGCCGACGTCCGGCAGACGGTCGTCGCGGGCGACACCTCGTACGACATGCTCAGCGGCGTCCGGGCCGGCGCCGGGATCGTCGCCGGCGTCCTCACCGGCGCCCACGACAAGGCCGCGCTCACCGCGCACGGCGCCACCCACGTCCTCGGCTCCGTCGCCGAACTCCCCGACGTGATACGGGAGTACGCGTCGTGAGCAGCGGCATCCGCTTCGACGGCGTCTCCGTCGCGTACGGCGCCACCACGGTCCTCGACGGGCTCACCCTCACCGTCGAGCCCGGCGAGGTGATGGCCCTCCTCGGGCCGTCCGGCTCCGGCAAGACCACCGCCCTGCGGGCGGTCGCCGGCTTCGTCCGGCCCTCCGCGGGCCGGGTGTGGATCGGCGACCGGGACGTCACCGACCTCCCCCCGTACCAGCGGGGCATCGGCATGGTCGTCCAGCAGTACGCGCTCTTCCCGCACCTGCGCGTGGACGAGAACGTGGCCTTCGGGCTGAAGGCGCGCAAACACCCGAAGGCGGAGATCCCCGGCCGGGTCGCCGAGGCCCTGGAGATGACCGGGATGGGCGCCTACGCCAAGCGCCACCCGCGCGAGCTGTCCGGCGGCCAGCAGCAGCGGGTCGCCATCGCCCGCGCCCTCGCCATCCGCCCCGACGTCCTGCTGCTCGACGAGCCGCTGTCCGCGCTCGACGCGCAGCTCCGCTCCGGGATGCTCGCCGAACTGGCCCGGCTCCACCGCGAACTCCCCGACGTCTCCGTCCTGTACGTCACCCACGACCAGGTCGAGGCGCTGACCCTCGCCGACCGGATCGCCGTCATGGACAAGGCCCGGCTCCAGGACTGCGGCACCCCGCAGGAGCTGTACCGGCGGCCCCGCACCGAGTTCACCGCCTCCTTCGTCGGCAACGCCAACCTGCTGCCGGTGCGGGTCGGCGCCGACGGCGTCGACTTCGCCGGCACCGCGCTGAAGGTCCCGGCCGGCGACGCGGCCCCCGGCGCCGCCGCCACCCTCTGCGTCCGCCCGCACCTCATCGGCGTCGGCGACGGCCCCAACGCCCTGCGCGGCCGGATCGCCGAGGTCCAGTGGCGCGGCGCCACCCACCGGCTGTACGTGGACGTCGGCGGGCACCGGGTCAAGGCGGACGTGCGGGAGCTGCGGGACACGCCGCCGCTGGGCCAGGAGATCACCCTGCACTTCGCGCCCGAGGACGCGGTGCTGCTCGCGGCGGGGGTGAACGATGGCTAGCGCCCAGGCCGCCGCGCCGCCCGTCGTCGCGGCGGACCGCCCGGCCCGGAGCCGTACCGTCCCCGCCTGGGTGTGGGCGCTGCCGCCCGTCGCCGTCCTCGGGCTCGTCTTCCTCTACCCGCTGGGGCTCGTCGTCCAGGAGTCGCTGGCGCCCGGCGCGTACGCCGACGTGTTCGCCTCCGCGTCGTTCCGGGACGCGCTGGTCACCACCGTGTGGCTGGCGGTCGGCGCCACCGTCGGCTGTCTCGTCCTCGGCTTCGTCCTCGCGCTGATCGTCGCGTTCGTGCCCTTCCCCGGCGCGAAGGCGGTCTCCCGCTTCATCGACGTCTTCCTCTCCTTCCCCTCCTTCCTCATCACCCTCGCCCTGCTCTTCGTGTACGGCACGGTCGGCATGGCCAACGGCCTGTGGACCGGCGTGACCGGCGCCGCCGAGGGGCCCTTCCACTTCCTCACCACCCCGTGGGGCGTGCTCCTCGCCGAGATCACGTACTTCACGCCGTTCGTGATGCGCCCGCTGCTCGCCGCCTTCTCCCAGCTGGACACCGCCCAGCTGGAGGTGGCGTCCTCGCTCGGCGCCCGGCCCGCGCGGATCGTGCGGAAGGTGATCCTCCCGGAGGCGCTGCCCGCGCTCGCCGCCGGCGGCAGCCTCGTCCTCGTCATGTGCCTCAACGAGTTCGGGATCGTGCTCTTCACCGGCGCCAAGGGCGTCACCACCCTCCCGATGCTCGTCTACTCCAAGGCCATCCTCGAATCCGACTACGCCGCCGCCTGCGTGGTCGCCGTCGTCAACGTCGCGATCTCCGTCGGCCTCTACGCCGTCTACCGGGTGGTGAGCAAGCGTGCTGGTGCATAGCCGTACCGGACGGTGGGCGTCCTGGCTGGTCTTCGCGGTCCTCTTCGTGCCGCTCTTCGCCGTCCCGCTCCTCGTCATCGCCGCCGCGTCCTTCTCCACCCACTGGTCCGGCGCCTTCCCCTCCGGCCCGACGACCGAGCACTACGCGGCGGCCGTCCGCGGCGAGTCGCTGCGGGCCCTGACGACCAGCCTCGTCACCGCCGCCGCCGCGAGCCTCCTCGCGCTCACCCTCGGCACCTGGGCCGCGCTCGCCGCCGCGTCGCTGCGCGGCCGGGGCCGACGGGTCCTCGACGCGCTGTTCGTGCTGCCGCTCGCCGTGCCGTCGGTGGTCGTCGGCCTCGCCGTCCTGGTGGCCTTCTCCCGGCCGCCGCTGCTCCTCAACGGCACCCGCTGGATCGTGATCCTCGCCCACACGGTGCTGGTCACGGCCTTCGCCCACCAGTCGGTCTCGGCGGCGATCCGCCGCCTCGACCCGATGTACGAGCAGGCGGCGGCCGGACTCGGCGCCCGCCCCGCGTACGTCCTGTTCCGGGTGAAGCTGCCGCTGCTGCTGCCCTCGCTGAGCGCCGCCGCCGGGCTCTGCTTCGCCCTGTCCATGGGGGAGCTGAGCGCCACGATGATGCTCTACCCGCCGGACTGGATGCCGCTGCCGGTGTTGGTGTTCACCGCCACCGACCGCGGGTCCCTGTTCACCGGATCGGCGCTGGCCGTGGTCCTCATGGCCACGACCCTGCTGGTCCTGCTCGCCGTCTCCCGCATCCGCAACCGAGCGTCCTACCGCTGACCCCGCACGCCAGGAGAAGAACGACGTCATGCTTACGCACGCCAAGCCGGTCGCCGCCGTCACCGGGGCCCTCGCCCTCGCCGCCTCCCTCACCGCCTGCGGCGGCTCCTCCGCCGCCTCCGACGAGAAGGTCGTCACCGTCTACAGCGCCGACGGCCTCAAGGGCGAGAAGGGCGACGGCTGGTACGACAAGGTCTTCGCCGACTTCGAGAAGGAGACCGGCATCAAGGTGAAGTACGTGGAGGGCGGCTCCGGGGAGATGGTCCAGCGGGCCCTCCGCGAGAAGTCCAACACGCAGGCCGACGTGATCGTCACGCTGCCGCCCTTCATCCAGCAGGCCGGCTCCAAGGGCCTCCTCCAGAAGTACACGCCGAAGGGCGCCGAGCAGGTCGACGGCGCCGACAAGGCCGCCGACGGCTCCTGGACCTCCGTCGTCAACAACTACTTCGGCTTCATCCACAACAAGAAGGAGCTGCCCGAAGCCCCCGGCACCTGGGAGGCGCTGCTCGACGGGAAGTTCAAGGACAAGCTCCAGTACTCCACCCCCGGCGTCGCCGGCGACGGCACCGCCGTCCTCATCAAGGCCATGCACGACTTCGGCGGCCAGGCGCCCGCCATGGAGTACCTGAAGAAGCTCCAGGCCAACAACGTCGGTCCGTCGTCCTCCACCTCCAAGCTCGCCCCCAAGGTCGACAAGGGCGAACTCCTCGTCGCCAACGGCGACGTGCAGATGAACTTCGCCCAGGCCAAGTCCATGCCGAACCTCGCCATCTGGTTCCCGGCGAAGGAGGGCGGCAAGCCCACCACCTTCGCGCTGCCCTACGCGGCCGGCCTCGTCGACAAGGCCCCGCACACCGAGAACGGCAAGAAGCTCCTCGACTTCATGCTGAGCGAGGGCGCGCAGCGCGAGGTCAGCGCCGTCGGCGGCGGCTTCCCGGCCCGCAAGGACATCAAGGCCACTGACGCCAACGCGATCGAACTCGCCCGGCTGATCGAGGGCGTCGAGATCTTCGAGCCGGACTGGGCCGACATCGACAAGAACCTGTCGTCCTACGTCGACGCGTGGAAGTCCGCGACCGGAAGCTGAGAGTTCACCGCACGTCCCCTCGACCCCCTCCGCAGATAGCGGAAAGATAACGGGTACGGACCAACGCCCCCGAGCGATCGGGGGCGTTGGCATGCGCATCCACCTTTTTCCCCTCTCGTGGAGGACACCGACATGCCGATCCCCGGCATCTCCCGCCGCACCGTGCTCGCCGCAGGCGCCGCCGGCACCGCCCTCGCCGCCACCGGCCTCGCGACCGCCCCCGCCGCCCACGCGGCGGCCCCGACGCTGCCGAACGGCACCAGCCTCGACAAGGTCCTCGTCGTCGGCATGGACGGCCTGCGGTACGACCGGATCGACGCCGCCAAGGCCCCTACCCTCAAGTCCCTGATGGCGAACGGCACCTACGGCCGCTCCCTGCTCTACGCCAACCCGATGGCCGCGACCTCCTCGGGCCCCGGCTGGTCGACGATCTCCACCGGCGTCTGGCCCGACAAGCACGGCGTGAAGGACAACACCTTCACCGGCAAGAACTACGCGAAGTACCCCGGCTTCCTGGCCCGCCTGCACCAGGTCCGGCCCCAGCTCTCCCTCTTCGCCGCCGTCGACTGGCCCGAGCTGGACACCCACGGCACCGTCACCCCCGGCGCCGACGCCAAGCTCGTCTACAACAACAACTACGCCGTCAACGACAAGGTGATCACCGACCTCACCGAGGACGTCCTCCGCCACCAGAACCCGGACGTCCTCTTCGTCTACTTCGGCGAGACCGACGAGATCGGACACACCTACGGCGCCGCCAGCCAGAAGTACCTCGACGCCATCGACGTCCAGGACGCCTACCTCGGCCGCCTCCTCGCCGCGATCCAGGCCCGTCCCACGTACGCCTCCGAGCGGTGGACCGTCATCGTCACCACCGACCACGGCCACACCGACGCCGGCGGCCACGGCGGCTCCGCCATCGAGGAGCGCCGCACCTTCGTCCTCGCCCAGGGCCCCGGCATCGCCGCCGGCGCCCGCCCCATCGACACCCGGCTCGTCGACGTCGCCGCCACCGTCTTCCACCAGCTCGGCATCGTCCCCGACCCGTCCTGGGGCCTCGACGGCAAGCCGGTCCAGCAGCGCTCCACCGACCCGTTCGACGCCCTGTACGGCTCGCTGAGCGGCCGGGTCGACGAGACCGGCATCCCCGCCGGCGTCCTCGGCTTCACCCACACCCCGCCCAGCGGCTGGTCCGTCGTCACCAGCGCGATGGGCACCGGCGGCGTGACCGAGTGGCGCGGCTGGTCCTTCGCCACCGACGAGTTCTGGTCCCGCGCCCAGCGCGACCAGTCCCGCGAGCTCAACGTCCGCGCCCGCGGCGTCTTCGCCGTCGCCGACTCCGACGAGTGGGCGGACAAGTCCTTCTCCGGCGTGTACGACACCACCCTGGTCACCCCGGCGTACGCGGTCGCCGGCGCCACCCGCGTCACCCTCGGCTTCACCACGTTCTACCGCCAGGAGGGCGCCCAGACGGCCGAGGTCCTCGTCTCCTTCAACGGCGGCACCCCCACCCTCGTCAAGAGCTACACGTCCGACGTGATCTCCCAGCCCCAGGCGCTCACCGTCGCCGTCCCCGCCGGCGCGTCGAACGTCAGCTTCCGCTTCCGTTACACCGGTTCCAACAACTGGTACTGGACGATCGACGGGGTCACCGTCACGCCTTCCTGACCTAGGCTGGGGGCGTCGCCACAGCGCTGTCGCGTCGCCCCCAGCACACGCACGTCACGTACGGCAGGAGTCCCGCACCCATGGCAGAGCGCAAGCCGATCGAATCCTGGCTCACCGACATGGACGGCGTCCTCATCCACGAGGGCGTCCCGATCCCCGGCGCCGACGCGTTCATCAGGAAGCTGCGGGAGACCGGCAAGCCGTTCCTGGTCCTCACCAACAACTCGATCTACACCGCCCGCGACCTGCACGCCCGCCTCCTCCGCATGGGCCTCGACGTGCCCGTGGAGAACATCTGGACCTCGGCGCTCGCCACCGCGAAGTTCCTCGACGACCAGCGCCCCGGCGGCACCGCGTACGTGATCGGCGAGGCCGGCCTCACCACCGCCCTGCACGACATCGGCTACGTCCTCACCGACCACGACCCGGACTACGTGGTCCTCGGCGAGACCCGCACCTACTCCTTCGAGGCCATGACGAAGGCGGTCCGCCTCATCAACAACGGCGCCCGCTTCATCTGCACCAACCCCGACGAGACCGGCCCCTCCCTGGAGGGCCCGCTGCCCGCCACCGGCTCCGTCGCCGCCCTCATCACCAAGGCCACCGGCAAGGACCCCTACTTCGCGGGCAAGCCCAACCCGCTGATGATGCGCACCGGCCTCAACGCGATCGGCGCCCACTCCGAGACCAGCGCCATGATCGGCGACCGCATGGACACCGACATCCTCGCGGGCCTGGAGGCGGGCATGCAGACCTTCCTCGTCCTCACCGGCCTCACCACGGAGGCGGAGATCGACCGCTTCCCGTACCGCCCGTCGACGATCGTGAAGTCGATCGCGGACCTGGTCGACCGGGTCTAGCGCTCACGGAGCGTCGCCGCTCCGGATGCGGAAAGCGCCGGAACGGGTGACCCTGCCAGTACCAGGAGGTCACCATGCGTTCAGGTCCCATCGCTCTGCGTGCCGCGGGGGCGGCACTGGCTCTGGTGCTCGCCCCCGCCGCGGGCACCGCCGTCGCCCACGACGGCGTCCAGGCCACCGTCACCCCGGCCACCGCCGCCCCCGGCGCCGACGTCGACGTCCGCGTCCAGGGCTGCAAGGGCACCACCGGCGCCGCCAAGTCCCCGGCGTTCGTCGCCGACGCCGAGCTCACCGGCCGCGACGGCGGCGCGTACGCCGTCTTCGGCGGCGCCACCGTCCGCACGGGGCTCCAGGAGGGCACCTACAAGGTCTCCGTCAGCTGCGACGGGCACGACCACCCCGACGTCGGCACCCTCACCGTCCGGCACCACCAGGAGCCGGCCCCGCGCCCGACGCCGGTCGCCCCGGTCCGCGCCGGCGGCGGAGGCACCGCCGCGTTCGCCGCCCCCGCCGCGCCCGGCGTCGCCCAGACGGCGAGCCCCGACGGACTCGGCACCCCGTACACCCTGCTCGGCCTCGGCATGGCCGGCGTCGCCGCCGTCGCGGTGGCCTTCCGGAGCTCCCGCCGCCGGCGCACGGACTAGCCGTGGCCGCGTCGAGCCGCCCGGTCACCGGGACGGCCTGGGCGGTGCTGCTCCTCGGGCTGTGGCTGTGGGGCCAGGACAGCGTCCACGGCCCCGGCGGCAGCTCGGCCCCCACGCACGGCGACATCGCGGCGGCCGGCCGCCCGCTCGGCGTGGACCTGCCGCCGTCCCGGCCGCCGATACCCGGCGCGGCGGAACCCCGCCGCGTGCAGATCCCCGCCCTCGGCATCGACGCCCCCGTCGTCCCCCGGGGCCTCGACGCCACCGGAGCGGTCGACCCGCCGCCGTACGAGCTGCCGCAGACCGTCGGCTGGTACGGCCCCGGCACCACGACGCCCGGCGCCGCCGGGCCCGCGCTCCTCGTCGGCCACGTCGACACCGACAGCCGCCCCGCCGTCTTCTACGCGCTCAGCGCCGCCCGGCCCGGCGAGACCGTCCGCGTCACCCGGACGGACGGATCCGTCGCGGTCTTCACCGTCGACGACGTCCGCGTCGTCCCGCGCGACGGCTTCGACGCCCGGGCCGTCTACGGCCCCCGCGACCCGGCCCGTGCCGAACTCCGCCTCATCACCTGCGGCGGCACCTTCGACCGCGCGAGCGGCGTCTACACCGCGAACGTCGTCGTCTCGGCCTACCTGACGGGCGCCGAGTAGCGCCCCGTCCCACCGGCGGCGAGAAGCCGGGGAGCGGTTCGATCCGCACGCTCCGGAACCGGCCCGCGACACAAGGTAGTTGCGTACGGGCATACGAGAAGGCCCCTCGCTCGCGCGAGGGGCCTTCTCCGTCGGTGCGCCGCCAGGGACTCGAACCCCGGACCCGCTGATTAAGAGTCAGCTGCTCTAACCAACTGAGCTAGCGGCGCCTCCGAAAAGAGGCCCAGAAAGATCTTGACGAGTGTGGAGGGGATCGCATGAGCGTGCCGGTCTTCGAGGAAATCGAACCCGCGCCCGACTGTGGCTGCCCGGGCTGCGCCCGGCAGCGGCGCGACCTCGCGCTGGGCCTGCCGGTCCGCGCGGGAGGCCATCCGGCGGCGCACGGCGCCCGCCGCGCCCTGGTCCTGGTGACCGCCGCGGGCGCGGTGCTGGGCGGCGGGAGCGGGGGCGCCGTCGCGGTGGCCGCCCCGGCGACCCCCGTGACCCCGGCGGACGCGGTGACCCCCGTCACCCCGGCCGGTCCGGCCGGCGCCGCGCGGGACCACGACACCCCGCAGGGCGGCCGGGCCCCGCTGCACGGCCCGCCGGCCGCCCAGGGCGGCCCCACCCCCGGAGCCGTCCCGACGACCAGTCAGATCTCGGTGGAGACGCTGCGGACGACGACCCGCACGGAGATCATCAACCGGGCCAAGACATGGGTGGCGGCCCAGGTGCCGTACTCGATGGAGAAGTACTGGTCGGACGGCTACCGCCAGGACTGCTCGGGCTACATCTCCATGGCCTGGAACCTGCGCAGCAACGAATGGACCGGCAGCCTCGACCGCTTCGCCGTCCGCATCGACCGCTCCGCACTCCAGCCCGGCGACATCCTGCTCTTCCACAACCCGGCCGACCCGACCCGCGGCTCGCACGTGACGATCTTCGGCGGCTGGACGGACCACACCCACACCTCGTACGTCGCCTACGAGCAGACCAAGCCGCGCACCCGGAAGCAGGCCACGCCGCTGGCGTACTGGGAGAACTCCGACCGGTACGTCGCCTACCGCTACAAGGGCCTGACCGGCGGCGGCACCGGCGCCGGGGGCGGCGGCTCGACGGCGCCCTCCGGGACGGCGTACCCCGGCGGGGCGATGTTCGGTCCCGGCGCGAACAACGCGCACGTGACGCGGCTCGGGCAGATGCTGGTCGCGCGCGGCGGCAAGCAGTTCTACGCCCAGGGGCCCGGCCCCCGGTGGGGCGAGGCCGACCGCCGGGCGACCCGGGCGTTCCAGCGCGCGCAGGGCTGGACGGGCAAGGAGGCGGACGGCCTGCCGGGCCCGCACACCTGGCGGCTCCTCGTCTCGGGCGGCGGCCGGAGCATCGGCGGTTCGAGTGGTTCGGGCGGTTCGAGCGCAGATGCGAACGGGTTCCCCGGGCGTGGCTCCTTCCGTCCGGGCCAATCCAACGCATATGTGGAGAAGCTGGGCAAACAACTCGTGAAGCGGGGCTTCGGCAAGCACTACGTGTCGGGACCCGGTCCGCGCTGGACGGAGGCGGACCGCCGCAACGTCGAGGCGTTCCAGCGGGCGCAGGGCTGGCGCGGCGCGGCGGCCGACGGCTACCCGGGCCCGGAGACCTGGAGGCGATTGTTCCGATGACCCCGAGACAAGAGGTGGACCCCGAATGACGGCAGCGACCCCGAACGACTCCGGCGCGGCGGCCTCGCGCGACGCGGCGAGAACGGCCCGCCGCCTCACCGACGGCACCCTCCCGCGCCGGCCGACCCCGCCACCCCCCGTCACCGTGCCCCCCGGCACCACCCCCACCCCCACCGCCGCCGAACCCCCGCCTTTCACCCCCACCCCGGCCCCGCCCGAGCCCGCACCGACCG
>JOFO01000094.1 GCA_000721275.1 Microtetraspora glauca
TGTGTATAAGAGACAGGGGGTGGCGGGCGTGGTGGTGCCGGGGCCGGTGGCCGTGCCGGTGGACGCGGTGGGGCGGCCGGTGGTGGTGGCGGCCGGAGGGGTGGCCGTGCCCGTGCCCGTGCCGCCGGGCGGGGTGGTGGCGGGGACGGCCGTGGTGGGGCCGGTGGTGCGGGCGGCGGCGGGGCCGTGCGCGGGGCCGCCGGTATGGCCGTGCGCGGGGGCGGCGGCGCGCCCGGCGGGGGGTGCGGAGGGGCCGGCGAGGGCCGCGCCGGAGAACCCGTACAGGGTGAAGGCGCAGGCCAGCGCGGGGGCGACGGCGCTCCTCCGGAGCCCCTGGAGCCGTACGAGACCATGCGGGCCGCAGGTGCCGTGGAGTCCCCGGAGTCGTCGCGCGCGGCGGTGCCGTCCGCCGCCGCTGCCGCGTCTGCCGGTCCCGCCGCGTGTGGGAGTCACCGGGAATCCCTCCCCTGCCGTGCCGCCGAGGTGTCCGACTCAGCGTCACATAACGGGACGGGCCCGGCATCCGGGGCGGTTACTTCGGGGGATTCCCGGTGGAGATCTCCAGGGTGAACTCGGCGTCCTCGGCCTTGATGTCCGTGCCGGCCGGCGGGTACTGGGTGAGGATCGTGTCCTCGCCGTAGGTGTTCTCGTCCACCGGCGTCTGCTTCTTGATCTTCCAGCCGGCGGCGTGCAGGCAGTCCTTCACCGAGGTGAGGTTCTTGTACGTGAAGTCGGGCACCTCGAACTTCTCGGGGTCGTCGCTCGACTCCCGCGGCTCGGTGCACTCCTTCGTCTCGATGGTCTTGGACAGGTCCGGGCCCTTGTGGCCGGGGCCCTCCGTCTGGACCTGGCCGCCGGCCGTGGCGCCGCCGGTGCCGGTGGCGCCGGTGGTCCCGCCGTCCCCGTCGTCCTTCATGTTGAGCGCGACGATCACACCGCCGACCGCGATCAGGGCGACCAGCACCGCGCCGACGATCACCGGCATGTTCCGGCGCGGCGCGGCGGCCGGGGCCGGGGTGTGCGCGGGCGTGTAGGCGGCGGGCTGCGGGGTCGGGTAGCCGGGCGCGGGCGTGGGCGCCTGCTGCGGGTAGCCGTACGCGGGGTTGGGCGCGGGCGCCGGCGTCGGCGGGCCGTACGGGCCGGGCTGCGGGGTGTGCGCCGGGTACGGCTGCTGCACCTGCGCGGAGGGGTGGGGCGGCGGGGTCTGGCCGACCGGCGGGAAGACGGCCGAGCCGACGCCGGAGCCGCTGTTCACCGGCCCGCCGGCGACGATCACGGGGGCGGCGGACTGGCCGGCCGACAGCACCCGCAGGCACTCGTCGCGCATCGCCGCGGCGCTCGGGAAGCGCTCGTTGGGGTTCTTCCGCAGGGCGCGGGCCACCAGGGCGTCCATCGCGGGCGTCACCGAGCGGTTCACGGAGGACGGGGCGACCGGCTCCTCCTGCACGTGCGCGTAGGCGATGGCCAGCGGGGAGTCCGCGTCGAACGGCAGCCGGCCCGTCAGCAGCTGGAACAGCATGATGCCGACCGAATAAAGGTCGGAGCGGGCGTCCACCGCCCGGCCCAGGGCCTGCTCGGGGGAGAGGTACTGCGGGGTGCCGACCACCATGCCGGTCTGCGTCATCGACGTCACGCCCGACTGCATGGCGCGCGCGATGCCGAAGTCCATGACCTTCACGACGCCGCGCTTGGTCATCATCACGTTGCCGGGCTTGATGTCGCGGTGCACCAGGCCCATCTCGTGGCTGACCTCCAGCGCGGCGAGCACGTCCGCCGTCACCTTCAGCGCCTTGTCGGCGGGCATCGCCCCGTACTGGCGGACGTCGGCGGCGAGCACCGAGCCGAGCGGCTGCCCCTCCACGTACTCCATGACGATGTACGGCATGAGACCGCCGTCGAGGGTGTCCTCGCCGGTGTCGAAGACCGAGACGATGTTGGTGTGCGAGAGCTTCGCCACGGCCTGCGCCTCGCGGCGGAACCGCTCGCGGAAGGACGCCTCGCGGCCCAGCTCGGTGTGGAGCGTCTTGATGGCGACCTGGCGGTCCAGCGCGCTGTCGTACGCCAGGTAGACCGAGGCCATGCCGCCCTCGCCGAGGAGGTCGCGCAGCTGGTAGCGGCCGTTCGCGACCGAACCGCCCGCGTAGCGGCCGCCCTGAGCGCCGTCGTGGCTCATCTCTGCTGTCCCCCTGCGCCCCGCGGCGTCGGTCCGTCGTCTGTGGCCGGACCTTCGTATCCCGCCGATTTTCTGCGCCAAGTCTGCCCCAGGCCCCTGACACGTCAAGCCGGGTGCCCGTTCCGTGACCCTCCGTACCGCCGGAGCCGGGCGGCGGCCGGGCGAAACCCGCGGAATTTGCACAGGCGTACGCGAGAAGGGTTGGATGGCCGGTCATCGCGAACCGTGATGTCGCACGAAGCCTGTAGCGTGACGACTGACCCACGGCACGGACAGACGACGGCGAGGACTCATGGAACCCGGATCCGACGCAGGTGGCGGTGTGCCCGGCGCTGCCGCGGAGTCATGGGGAGTCGGCGGCATCGTCGGCGACGGCCGCTACCGTCTGACGCACCGTCTGGGCCGCGGCGGCATGGCCGAGGTCTTCGCCGCCGAGGACGTGCGGCTCGGCCGCACCGTGGCGGTGAAGCTGCTCCGCTCCGACCTCGCCGAGGACCCCGTCTCCAAGGCCCGCTTCACGCGCGAGGCCCAGTCGGTCGCCGGCCTCAACCACCACGCGATCGTGGCGGTGTACGACTCCGGCGAGGACCTGGTCGACGGCCGCCCGGTGCCGTACATCGTGATGGAGCTCGTCGAGGGCCGCACCATCCGCGACCTGCTGGTCAGCGCCGAGGCGCCCGGACCCGAGCAGGCGCTGGTGATCGTCTCCGGCGTGCTGGAGGCGCTGGCCTACTCCCACCAGCACGGCATCGTGCACCGCGACATCAAGCCGGCCAACGTGATCATCACGAACTCCGGCGCCGTGAAGGTCATGGACTTCGGCATCGCCCGCGCCCTGCACGGCGCGCAGGCGACGATGACGCAGACCGGCATGGTCATGGGCACGCCGCAGTACCTCTCCCCGGAGCAGGCGCTCGGCAAGGCCGTCGACCACCGCTCCGACCTGTACGCGACGGGCTGCCTGCTCTACGAGCTGCTGGCGCTGCGGCCCCCCTTCACCGGCGAGACGCCGCTGTCGGTGGTCTACCAGCACGTCCAGGACACCCCCGTCCCGCCGTCCGAGGTCCGCGGCTCGACGCCGCCGGAGCTGGACGGCCTGGTGATGCGCTCGCTCGCGAAGGAGCCGGACGACCGGTTCCAGAGCGCCGAGGAGATGCGCGGGCTGATCCAGTACAGCCTGGAGATGCTCCAGCAGCAGGGCAGCCACACCGGCACCTGGAACACCGGTCCGGTGACCGCGCACGACGGCGGCCACACGCCCGTCAACGGCATGGCCGCGACGACGGCCATGGGCCACCCGCCGCTCGGCGACACCGCGCAGGGCCGGATCGTCCCGCTGCCCAACCCCGACGACGGTGGCTACGGCGGCTACAACGGCTACGACGACGGCACCGGCGGCACGGGCGGCACCGGCGGCTACGGCCAGAACGGCGGCGGCTACGGCGGCCACGACGACCGGGGCCGGCGCAACCGGCGGATCCTGTTCGCGGCGCTCGCGCTCGTCGCGATCGTCGCCGGCGTCGTCTTCGCGGTGAACATGGCCGACGGCGGCACGAAGAAGAAGGACCCGGTGACGACGCCGACGACGGTGTCGCAGTCGCCGTCCACGGCCTCCGAGGAGCCCACCCCGTCCGAGGAGCCGTCCGAGGACCCGCACACCGAGCAGCCCAGCGACACGACCGGCGGCGGTGGCGGCAACGGCGGCGGCGGGAACACCACCCGGCAGCCGTGGAACCCGGACCCGACGACGGAACCGACCACCGACCCCACGACGGCCCCGCCGACCACCGAGCCGACGCCCAGCGACGAGCCGACCACGGACCCGACGGAGACCGGCGAGCCGTCCACCGAGCCGCCCGTCACCGAGCAGCCGACCGGCCAGCCCACGGGCGGCGACAGCGGCGGCGGCGACTCCGGCGGCCAGACCGAGCCGACCGGCGGCGGCAACGGCGACCCGAACACCCCGCCCGTCGACACCTCGGGCGGCGGCGACACCGGCGCGACCACCCCGTAGGGGCCGCTCAGGCGGAGAAGGCGTCGCGGACGGCGTCGTACTCCCGGGTCCACCACACGGCCAGGGCCGACACCGCGGGGAACTGCGGGTCGGCCCTGCGGTCGTGCAGCTGGTAGCGCCAGCGCAGCGTCCAGAAGTCGTTCAGCCGCTCCCACCACACCCGGTGCACCGCCGCCGCCAGCTCCGCGCCGTCGGCGCCCGCCGCCCGCCGGTACGCGCGCGCGTACGCCCGCACCTTCTCCAGGTCCAGCTCGCCCCCCGGCCGTACGAAGAAGATCGCGGCGGCCCGCACCGCCTCCTCCGCCCGCGGCCGGACCCCGAGGCGGTCCCAGTCGACGATCGCGGCCGGTTCCGCGCCCCGGTAGAGCACGTTCAGCGGGTGGAAGTCCCCGTGCACCCAGCCGGCCGTGGCAGGCGCCGGAGGGCGCCGGTGGGCGTGCTGGGCGATCAGCCGGCGGCGCTCCCGCAGCCGGTGCTCCGCGAGCGCGTCGAAGCCGCCGTACGGGCGGTGGGCGCGGGCCAGCCGGATCAGCTCGGCGATGTCCCGGAACGTGTCCTCGGGGCGGGCGCTGTCGTGCCGGTCGCCGGCCGGCGGCGGCTCCATGACCCGGGCCAGCGTGGTGTGGACGCGGCCCAGGAGGGCGCCGAGGCGGCGCGAGCCCCCCGTGGTGAGCTGGGCGCCGTCCCGGTGCCGGCCCTCGACCCACGGGTGCAGGGCGTAGCAGCGCCCGCCGATGACGGCGACCGTGCGGCCCCGGCTGTCGGGGAGCGGCGGGGCCACCGGGAGGCCCAGGGCGTGCAGCCGCTGGGTGGCGCGGTGCTGGCGGGTGATGGTGGCGCGGTCGGCGGTGGAGGCGTCCAGGTGCTGCTTGAGGAAGTAGTGGCCGCGGGTGGTGGAGAGCCGGTAGCCGCGGTTGAGCAGGCCCTCGGTGACGGGGACGCAGGCCAGCGGCTCGCCGGCGTGCGGGTGGCGACGCAGCAGGGCGCCGACCGGAGGAGCGGGGTGTTCAGATGAGCGCGGCACTCCGCAGATGTTAGATCACGCTGCGTGGTGGAGGTGTCGCGCTACGGAACCGGCGGCCGGGCCGTAGTCGATGCTGTGCACCGTCACGAACTGCGGTTCGATCCGCAGGTACACCGGGACGAACGGCTCGCCGTCGACGCTCCGCGGCTCCGGCCCGAACGCGTCCAGCTCCTCAGGCGTCGGCTCGACGATCTCGGCGGTCCCGGTGAACTGGACCGACCACAGGACGCCGGAGACCGGATCCAGGTCGTCCGCCCCGTAGGCGACGACGCTGCCGCTGCACGCCTGGTGGTAGCCGAGCCCTTCGTGCATGCGGATCACCACCCCGCCGTCCGAGACGATGTGCCGGGCGGGCGCGACGAAGGGCATCGCCCGCATGCTCGTGGCGACCCGGCCGTACGACGCACGGCCGAGCAGTTCGATGGCGCGCAGCTCCTCGGTGGACATGTCTCCACTCTCCGCCACCGGCACCCCGCCGGGAAAGGGGCGCCCGGCCCTCTCTGCCCGGGGACGTAGGTCACTGGACGCGGCGCCGGGCCCGCGCCGCTCCCTCCGGGAGAGACCCCTGGGGGAGCGGCGCGGGCCCGGCTGGGGCCCTCGGCTCAGTGCCGCTCGGCCTGCATCCGCGCCACATAGGCGGCGGCCTGCGAGCGGCGCTCCATGCCCAGCTTCGACAGCAGGCTGGACACGTAGTTCTTGATGGTCTTCTCCGCCAGGTGGAGGCGCTCGCCGATGGCCCGGTTGGTCAGGCCCTCGCCGATCAGGTCGAGGATCTTCCGCTCCTGCTCGGTGAGGTTCGCGAGCTTGTCGTCGCCCTTCGGGCTGTTCCCGTCGCGCAGCCGCTCCAGGACCCGCGCCGTCGCCACCGGGTCGAGCAGCGACTTGCCGGCCGCCACGTCCCGGACCGCGTTCAGCAGTTCGTTGCCGCGAATGGCCTTGAGGACATAACCCGAGGCCCCGGCCATGATCGCGTCGAAAAGCGCCTCGTCGTCCGCGTACGACGTGAGCATCAGGCACTTGATCGCGTCGTCCTGGGAACGGACCTCGCGGCACACCTCGACCCCGCTGCCGTCCGGCAGCCGCACGTCGAGCACCGCCACGTCGGGGCGGGTCGCGGGAATTCTGACCAGCGCGTCCGCCGCCGTCCCCGCCTCGCCCACCACCTCGATGTCGTCCTCCACGGAAAGCAGCTCGTGGACGCCGCGCCGGACGACTTCGTGGTCATCCAGCAGAAATACCCGGATTTTTCCTTCTTCGCGCACGGAGTCAGTCTCACATATTGGCTCTTCCGGTGCCCGGGGTGCGCGGGTTACGGTGCCGGATGTTCCGACGACGGCGTCGGGCCGCTGCTCATGGCGCTGACCTGGGCGACTTCCCGCTTTTCTCGATTTACTTGGAAATCCAAGCAAAATCGCAGGTCAAGTGGGGTTTCGCAGGAATGCCGCGCTATGGGTAACGTGCCTTGTGACGGCGCTCGCCGGGACACCTGTCACGCCGACCCCGGCCGCGTCGCACCCACCCCGTGCGCAGGGTACGGATAAGGCGGAGAGCCGCACTGGCCTTACCGGCGAACCCGGGGGCCGGACCGACGGAGGAGCACGCACGTGACCGTGGAGAGCACTGCCGCGCGCAAGACGACGCGACGCAGCAGCGGCGCCAAGCGCACCACAGGCGCCGGCGCCAAGAAGGCCGCCCAGGCCGCCCCGGCCGGGGAGCCCGAGCTCGTTCAGCTGCTGACGCCCCAGGGCGAGCGCGTCCAGCACCCCGACTACGACATCGACCTGAGCGCCGAGGAGCTGCGCGGCCTCTACCGCGACATGGTCCTCACCCGCCGCTTCGACGCCGAGGCGACCGCCCTGCAGCGCCAGGGCGAGCTGGGCCTGTGGGCCTCGCTCCTCGGCCAGGAGGCGGCCCAGATCGGCTCCGGCCGGGCCCTGCGGGACGACGACTACGTCTTCCCGACCTACCGGGAGCACGGCGTGGCCTGGTGCCGCGGCGTCGACCCCACCAACCTGCTCGGCATGTTCCGCGGCGTGAACAACGGCGGGTGGGACCCCAGCAGCAACAACTTCCACCTGTACACGATCGTCCTCGGCTCGCAGACCCTGCACGCCACCGGCTACGCCATGGGCGTCGCCAAGGACGGCGCGGACTCCGCCGTGCTCGCGTACTTCGGCGACGGCGCCTCCAGCCAGGGCGACGTCAACGAGTCGTTCGTCTTCTCCGCGGTCTACAACGCCCCGGTCGTGTTCTTCTGCCAGAACAACCAGTGGGCGATCTCCGAGCCCATCGAGAAGCAGACCCGCGTCCCGCTCTACCAGCGCGCCCGCGGCTTCGGCTTCCCCGGCGTCCGCGTCGACGGCAACGACGTCCTCGCGTGCCTGGCCGTCACCCGGTCGGCGCTGGAGCGCGCCCGCCGCGGCGAAGGCCCCACCCTGATCGAGGCGTTCACCTACCGGATGGCCGCCCACACCACCTCCGACGACCCGACCCGCTACCGCCGCGACGCGGAGCGCGAGGCGTGGGAGGCGAAGGACCCGATCCTGCGCCTGCGCGCGTACCTGGAGAACGAGGGCCACGCCGACGCGGCCTTCTTCGAGGAGCTGGAGACCGAGAGCGAGGCCCTCGGCAAGCACGTCCGCGAGGTCGTCCGCGCCATGCCCGTCCCGGACCACATGGCGATGTTCGACCACACCTACGCGGACGGTCACGCGCTCGTCGACGAGGAGCGCGCCCAGTTCGCCGCCTACCAGGCGTCCTTCGCGGACGGAGAGGCCGAGTAATCATGGCTGTGCAGAAGCTTCCCCTCGCGAAGGCGCTCAACGAGTCCCTGCGCAAGGCCCTGGAGACCGACCCGAAGGTCGTCGTCATGGGCCTCGACGTCGGCAAGCTCGGCGGTGTCTTCCGCATCACCGACGGCCTCCAGAAGGACTTCGGCGAGGACCGGGTGGTCGACACCCCGCTCGCCGAGTCCGGCATCGTCGGCACCGCGATCGGCCTCGCCCTGCGCGGCTACCGCCCGGTCGTGGAGATCCAGTTCGACGGCTTCGTCTTCCCCGCGTACGACCAGATCGTCACCCAGCTGGCGAAGATGCGGGCCCGTTCGCTCGGCACCGTGAAGATGCCGGTCGTCATCCGCATCCCGTACGGCGGCGGCATCGGCGCCGTCGAGCACCACTCCGAGTCCCCCGAGTCGCTCTTCGCGCACGTCGCGGGCCTCAAGGTCGTCACCCCGGCGAACTCCTCCGACGCCTACTGGATGCTCCAGCAGGCCATCCAGAGCGACGACCCGGTCATCTTCTTCGAGCCCAAGCGCCGCTACTGGGACAAGGGCGAGCTCGACACCGAGGCCATCCCCGGCGAGCTCCACAAGGCCCGGGTCGCCCGCGAGGGCACCGACCTCACCCTCGTCGCCTACGGCCCGATGGTGAAGACCTGCCTGGAGGCGGCGGCCGTCGCCGCCGAGGAGGGCAAGTCGGTCGAGGTCGTGGACCTGCGCTCGATCTCCCCGCTCGACTTCGACACCATCCAGGCGTCGGTCGAGAAGACCCGCCGGCTGGTCGTCGTCCACGAGGCGCCGGTGTTCTTCGGCTCCGGCGCGGAGATCGCCGCCCGGATCACCGAGCGCTGCTTCTACCACCTGGAAGCCCCCGTCCTGCGGGTCGGCGGCTACCACGCGCCGTACCCGCCGGCGCGCCTGGAGGAGGAGTACCTGCCGGGCCTGGACCGCGTGCTCGACGCCGTCGACCGCTCGCTGGCGTACTGAGGAGAGCACGACCATGACGATCCGCGAATTCAAGATGCCCGACGTGGGCGAGGGCCTCACCGAGGCCGAGATCCTCAAGTGGTACGTCCAGCCCGGTGACACCGTCACCGACGGGCAGGTCGTCTGCGAGGTCGAGACGGCCAAGGCCGCCGTGGAACTGCCGATCCCGTTCGACGGCACCGTCCACGAGCTGGTCTTCCCCGAGGGCACCACGGTCGACGTCGGCCAGGTCATCATCTCGGTGAACGTCGGCGGCGGCGTGCCCGCCGAGGCCCCGGCCCAGGCCGCTCCGGCGCCCGCCGAGGCCCCGGCCGCCCCGGCGCCCGTCCAGGAGCCGGCCGCCGAGGCCGAGGCCGACGAGCCGCAGGGCCGCCAGCCGGTCCTCGTCGGCTACGGCGTGGCCGCGGGCTCCACCAAGCGCCGCGCCCGCAAGACCGCGCCCGCCGCGCCCGTCGCGGTGGTCCCCGAGCAGCTGAACGGGCACGGCGCCGTCACCGGCGCGCCCAAGCCGCTGGCCAAGCCGCCGGTGCGCAAGCTCGCCAAGGACCTCGGCGTGGACCTGGCGGCGGTCGTGCCGACCGGCCCGGACGGGATCATCACCCGCGACGACGTGCACCGCGCCGCCGCCCCGGCCGCCCCCGAGGCGCCGGCGCAGACCCCGCAGGCCCCGGCTCCGGCCCCGGCCGCCGTCCCGGCGCAGGCGCCCGCCGTCGCCGCGGGCGACGCGCGGGAGACCCGCGTCCCCATCAAGGGCGTCCGCAAGGCGACCGCGGCGGCGATGGTCGGCTCGGCCTTCACCGCCCCGCATGTCACCGAGTTCGTGACCTTCGACATCACGCGCACGATGAAGCTGGTCGAGGAGCTCAAGTCCGACAAGGACATGGCGGGCCTGCGGGTCAACCCGCTGCTCCTCATCGCGAAGGCCGTGCTGGTCGCGGTCAAGCGCAACCCGGAGATCAACGCGGCCTGGGACGAGGCGGCGCAGGAGATCGTCCTCAAGCACTACGTGAACCTGGGCATCGCCGCGGCCACCCCGCGCGGTCTGATCGTGCCGAACATCAAGGACGCGCACGCCCAGACCCTGCCCGAGCTCTCGAAGTCCCTGAGCGAGCTGGTCGCCACCGCCCGCGAGGGCAGGACCACCCCGGCGGCGATGCAGGGCGGCACCCTGACCATCACCAACGTCGGCGTCTTCGGCGTCGACACCGGTACGCCGATCCTCAACCCCGGCGAGTCCGCGATCCTCGCGGTCGGTGCGATCAAGCTCCAGCCGTGGGTCCACAAGGGCAAGGTGAAGCCGCGTCAGGTCACCACCCTGGCGCTCTCCTTCGACCACCGCCTGGTCGACGGCGAGCTCGGCTCCAAGTTCCTGGCCGACGTGGCCGCGATCCTGGAACAGCCGAAGCGCCTCATCACCTGGGCGTAACGGCCCGAACAGCCCGAACAGCCCCAACAGTTCGATCGGGGCGTTTCACGTGAAACATCCGGTGGTGGCGTCCGTCCACCACCGGATGTTCTGCTAGGGCCTGTCTGACAAATGATCACCGGGCGTGTGCGTGTGTTCGGTCCAATTGCCTTGCCGTCCTGACGCAAGCCAGTGATTCTGGGCAGGTGCCAG
>JOFO01000095.1 GCA_000721275.1 Microtetraspora glauca
CCGTCACCTCCGGTGCGGCCGGTGTCGGCGGGGGAGGCGGGGGAGGCGTGGGGGTGTGCGGGGCCGGGGTCCGACCGGAAGAGGTCGTCCATCGCTATGCCGTCCGGGTGCCGGCGCACGCGGACGGGCAGGGCCCGTGGGGATGGCTCGGTCATGAGGCCCTTTCGGCCGCACCGGAGGTGACGGCACGTCGGATGATCTTCGTGCTCCATCGTCACAGGGGTGTATGTCCGGAATGCCGGGACAATGGTCCTGAATCGCCGGGACCTTGGTCCCCCGGCCACGGCTTCACCGGAGGCCGTTGTCAGTGGCGGCGCCTAACGTTCGGATCATGACGACGACCTATCTGGAGCTGTCGCAGGACGGCGGCGGTGCCCACAAGTTCTACGAAGTGACGGTCGACGGACTGGAGGTGTCGGTCCGTTACGGCCGGATCGGCGCGGCCGGCCAGACCCAGCGCTCCGCCTTCGCGACCGCCGAGAAGGCGCGGGCCGCCGCGGCGAAGAAGATCGGCGAGAAGGTCCGCAAGGGCTACGCGCCCGCGGTCCCCGGACAGCGCGCCGCCCGGCCGGTCACCCGCCGCGCGGTCAGCTCGGCGCCCTCCACCGCCCGGGCCGTCGCCCCCGTCCTGTGGCGCTTCCGCACCGGCTCCGCCGCCTTCGGCATCCACGTCGACGAGGACCGGATCTGGGTGGGCAACCAGGCCGGCGACGTCTACACGCTGGCGCACGGCGGCGAGGTGCTGGCCCGGTTCAGCCTCCCCGACGGCGTGAAGTGCCTGGTCGCCGACGACTTCTGGATCTACGCCGGCTGCGACGACGGCAAGGTCTACGACCTCTCCTCCAAGCTGCCGTTCGCCGCCTACGACATCACCTCCGACGTCGACATCTTCTGGCTCGACATCCACGAGGGCGTCCTGGACGTCGCCGACCGCTCCGGCCGGCTCACCGTCATCGACCACGAGGACGAGCACCAGTGGGCGCGCTCCGGCCGCGGCGAGCACGCCTGGATGGTCCGGGCCGACGGCCGCGCCGTCTACTACGGCGACACCTCCGGCGTCACCGCCTACGCCGCCGACGGCACCGGCGAGCTGTGGCACACCGGCACCGAGGGAGCGGTGCTCTTCGGCTGGCAGGAGGACGCCTCCGTGTACGCCGGCACCGGCCACCGCAAGGTGCAGCGGCTCGCCAAGCGCGACGGCCGCGTCGAGGCCGTCTACGGCTGCGACGCGGTCGTGTACTCCTGCGCCACCTCGCCCGGCGGCCGGTTCGTCTTCGCCGGCGACTCGTCCTCCTCCGTCTACTGCTTCGCCGAGGACGGCACCCGGCTCTGGAAGCTCGGCACCGGCGCCGGATCGGCGCTCTCCATGCAGTACCGCGACGAGCGGCTGTACCTGGTCACCACCGACGGCTCGCTGGTCTGCGTCGACGCGAGCGAGGCGGCGATCGAGGCCGCCCAGCAGGGCAGCGTCCCCGTCGTCCGGGACGTCAAACTGGCCGCCGCGCTGCCCACGTACACCCCCGCCACCACCGCGTCCGCCGTCGCCTCGGTCGCGTCGGTGGCCGACGCCCCGGCCGGCTCCATCGTGGTCGAGTGCGCCCGGGAGGGCGGCCGGAGCCGGGTCCGGGTCGTCAGCCCCGGCTTCGAGCCGTCGTGGAACGTGCAGTTCCCCCGCGCCATCCGCGAACCCGGCGCCCGGTTCGTCGTCGAGGCCCTGCACCCCGCGGCCGGCGGCTTCTACCGGGTGCGCGGCGAGATCCGGCGGCTGCTGTGACCGCCGGCCCGGCCGGCGAGGGGGCGTTCGAGGCGGCGACCGGCGACGGACCGCCGCTCGCCGGCGATCCCGAGCAGCGCTCCCGCGAGGTCCGCTCCGCGCTCGAAGGACTCCGGCAGATCCGGCGGCTCACCGGCCCGCCGGGCGCCGCCGCCGAAGCCGTCCCCGCCCTCTGGGAGCGGCGCCGTCCGGTGCGCGCCGTGGCGCTCGCCCTGGAGGCGGGCGGGATCACCCCGTCGGCCGTGGACGCCGCCGGCGCGCGCGTCGCGACCGGCTACCGGGTGCGGGCGGGGGAGCGGCCCGCCACCGCCGTGGTCGAGTGGCTGGGACCGCCCGGCTCCGGGGCCGCGGGCCAGGAGACCGAGGCGCTCACCGCCTGTGCCGAGGTCCTGGGCCGGCTCGGCTGGGAGGCCCTGCTCTACAAGGGGCCGCGCGGGCGCCGCTTCCTGGAGGTGGAACCCGCCGCCGGAACGGCTGCCGGCCCGGGCCCGTCCTGAGCGGACGGACACCGGGCCGGGCGGAGCGGCGCGCGCGGTCAGGCGATCGAGGCGGACACGATCGCGGAGACGGCGATGTTGCAGGAGGCGGTCACCCACACCGCCGGGTGCGGCTCCGGGTCCACCAGCGTGGCGCCCAGCTTGCCCGGCGTCACCAGGTCCACCACCAGGAAGGCGACGGCCATCATGACCAGGCCGAGCAGACCGAACGCGGCCGTCGACACCAGGCCCTTGCCGAAGTTGTCGTAGGTGGTCCAGATCGACGTGAAGACGATCCCGCCGATGCCGAGCAGCGCGGAGCTGAGCAGGACGGCCGCGTTGCGGTTGCGGTCCTCCCATATCTGCCGGCCGAGCTTGCCGGGGGTCAGGATGTCCACCAGGACGATGCCGAGGATCAGCAGGACCACGCCGAGGGCGCCGTAGGCGGTGGCACGGCCGAGGCCGTTGACGATGTCGGTCATGGGAAGCCGGCTCCGGAGAGTGGTGATCGCGAGCGATCGACGGTCATGGACCGGCAAAATCTAGCGCACGGATCACGCCGGTCCGCCGCCCGCCCGGAGATCGGGCGGACGGCGGACCGGACGAGCGGGACCTCCCGGGGCGGATCAGGCGCCCGGAGGCAGGTGCCGGGCCCGCGAGCGCACCTGGAGCGCGGTCACGATCTCCGCCGCGCCGACCGCGATCAGCCAGATCCCGCCCAGCAGCGTCAGCACCGCCACCGACTCCAGCGGCGACACGATCAGCACCACCCCGGCGACCGCGCTGACGGCGCCGAGGAACCCCTGCCACCCCCGGGCCGGCATCGCTGGGTCCGAGGCCGCCGCCACGGCCTGCGTGATGCCCCGGAACAGCCAGCCGATGCCGATCCACAGCGCCAGCAGCAGGATCGACTGCGTCGCGCCCCGGAAGCAGAACAGGCCCAGCAGGATCGACAGGGCGCCGCTGATGAACGCCATTACGTGCAGCGCGGCCGTCGCGTGCGTACCGAACGCGGCGACCAGCTGCAGCACCCCGCTGACGAGCAGATACAGCCCGAAGAGCACCCCCGCCGCCACCAGCGACGCCCCCGGCCACACCAGCACCAGCACTCCGAGGACCAGGGCCACCACCCCGGCGAGCAGCAGCGCCTGCCAGGCCGCCCCGGCGAGCATCGTCAGCGGCCCGGGCGGCACCTCGTGCTCCCCGGCCCTCCCGTGCTCCGCATGGGTCCTCTCATCGGTCCGCGCCATGAGGTCCGTTCTCCCTTCCTGAGCCGGCCGTGCCGGACACCCCAGTCAAGCAACGCCCGGCAAACGCCGCAAAACGTGACACGGACGGAGCATCAGGGCGGTCTTCCGGGCGGCGGAGACCCGCTCGCGCGCCGACAGTGGAGGCGTACGCGTCCCCTCCCGCACCTGGAGAACGTCATGGCCCACCCCAACCGACGCGACCTCGGGCTGCTCGTGCTGCGGGTCGGCACCGGCGCCGTGCTCGCCGCGCACGGCACCCAGAAGCTCCTCGGCTGGTTCGGCGGCGGAGGGATCGAGGGCACCACCCACGCGATGGAGGCCATGGGCTTCCGCCCCGGCCGCCAGTCCGCCGTCGCCGCGGGCCTCGGCGAGGCCGGCGGCGGCGCGCTGCTCGCCCTCGGGCTCGCCACCCCCGCCGCCGGCGCGGCGGCCGCCGGCGCCATGGCGGGCGCCGTCTCCGTGCACGCCCCGGCCGGCTTCTTCGCCCAGGGCGGCGGCTACGAGTACCCGGCCTTCCTCGGCTTCACCGCCGCCGCCATCGGCATCACCGGCCCCGGCCGCTATTCCCTCGACCACGTCACCGGGCACGTCCTCGACCGGCCCTGGGTGGTGGCCACCGCCTTCCTCGGCGCCGCGCTCGCCGCCGCGGCCGTCGTCGGCCGCCGCGCGCAGGGCCAGGCCGCCACGGCCGCCGCCACCGAGGCCGACCTGGCCCCCGAGGGCGACGGCACCGCGGAACCCGACGCCCACTGACTGCCGCACGCCCCCACCGGCGCACGCGCGCGCGTGCGGGGCGTTAGGCTCGCCGCAGAGGAAGGGACGGGCTCCGGGCAATGAAGATCGATCTCACGGACACCAACTCCAGCGCGGTCAACAAGGCGATCCTGGAGGGCCGCAGGGCCGTCGGCACCCCCGCCGTCGGCGTCGTCCTCACCCTGGTGATCGTCACCGACGAGGAGAACGCCTACGACGCCGTGCGCGCCGCCAACGAGGCGTCGAAGGAACACCCCTCGCGCACCCTCGTGGTCATCCGCCGCCGGGCGCTCTCCCCGCGCGAGCGCCAGGTCACCCGGCTCGACGCCGAGGTCCGCGTCGGCTCCGACGCCGGCTCCGGCGAGACGGTGATGCTGCGCCTGCACGGCGAACTCGGCGCCCGCGCCGACTCCGTGGTGCTGCCGCTGCTGCTGCCGGACGCCCCCGCCGTCGTGTGGTGGCCGGTGGACGCGCCCGCCGTCCCCGCCAAGGACCCGCTCGGCGCCCTCGCCCAGCGCCGCATCACCGACGCGTACGCCGTCGAGGACCCGCTCGGCGCGCTGGCCGCCCGCGCCGCCGCGTACGCCCCTGGCGACACCGACCTCGCCTGGACCCGGCTCACGCCCTGGCGCTCCATGCTGGCCGCCGCCCTCGACCAGGCCGGGACGGACGTCGTCTCCGCCGCGGTGGAGGCCGAGGAGGACAACCCCAGCGCCGAACTCCTGGCCCGCTGGTTCGAGGTCCGCCTCGGCGTCCCGGTCGAACGGATCGTCTCCGAGGGCCCCGTCGTCACCGCCGTCCGGATGGGCACCCCCCAGGGCGAGATCCGCATCGACCGCCCCGAGGGCCCGGTCGCCCACCTCGCCATCCCCGGCCAGCCGAGCCGCGTCATGGCGCTCAAGGTCCGCACCACCGCCGAGCTGATCGCCGAGGAACTCCGCCACCTCGACCCCGACGACGCCTACGCGGCGGCCCTGGAAGGCCGCCCCCGCCGCTGAACACCGCATCCCCGTCACGGTGTTCGGGCCACGAGGCTCCCGGACCGGCGTACCGGCGCACAGACCGCGGCGCCACCCGCCCCCGGCAGGGGCGGGTGGCGCCGCGGGCTTCCCCCGTGGTCAGACGCGCTGCCAGAGCGCCGGCACGTTCGGCGGCTCCCAGCCCGCCTGCGCCTGGTGGCCCTGGAGGCAGCGGTAGGTCGAGCCGCCGTAGGTGACCGTGGCGCCGGCCGCGTAGACCGTGCCCGCCTTCCACGTGCCGCCCGGCTCCGGCTCGCCCGGACCGGGGCCCGGGCCCGGGTCGGTGCTGGTCTTCAGCGTCAGCCCGTACGCCGACAGGATCGGGTTCAGCGGCTGGAAGTACGTGGTGCCGCCGCTGGAGCAGTTGCCGGAGCCGCCCGACGTCACGCCCTGCGCCTGGCTGCCGGAGATGTACGAGCCGCCCGAGTCGCCGGGCTCGGCGCACACGGTCGTCCGGGTCACGCCGGTGATCGTGCCCTCCGGGTAGGTGACGCTCGTGTTGTGCTGCTGGATCGTCCCGCAGTGCCAGCCCGTGGTGGACCCGGACCGGCAGACGGAAGCACCCACCGGCTGCAGCACGGAACCCGTCACCTGCACGTTCGCGCCGCCCGCGCCCTTCACGTACGGGACCGACGTCCAGCTGCTGTTGGCCGCCACCCACGCCATGTCGCTGCCCGGGAACACCGACGCCTGGAAGGTGCCCTGCGCGACCTGGTTGTAGCCGCTGGTGGCCTGCCCGGCCCGGCCGCAGTGGCCCGCCGTCGCGAAGCCCTGCGTGGTGCCCCGGGTCACCGCGAAGCCGACCGAGCAGCGCCCGCCGCCGCCCATGTAGTACGCGTCACCGCCCCGGATGTCGTACAGCGGGCGCGGCGCCTCGGCGGACCGCACCACCCGCACCAGCTCCCGCGCCACCCCGGTGCCGGCCGCGAGCCGCGCCGCGGCCCCGGCCCGGGTCTCCTCGACGACGAGCGTGTTCGCCCGCACGTCCACGTACCGGACCGGCGTCTCCGCGCCCGCCGCCCGGTCCAGCGACTCCTTCGCCCGCTCCAGGGCGGCGAGGTCGTGCCGGACCAGCCGGGCCGTCGCCCCGGCCTCCCGGATCGCGGCGGCGTCGGCGGCGCGGGTGGTGGCCACGGTCAGGGTGCCGGACTCGGCGCCCTCGACCCAGGCGCCGGCGAAGGTGCCGCCCAGCCGGTCACGGAGCCGGGCCGCGGTCGCGCCCGCCTCGGCCTCGTTCACGAGTCGGCGCTCGGCCTGCGCCCGGGTCAGGCCCAGGTCGCGGCCCATCGCGGCGAGCAGCTCGGGCGGCGCGTCGGCGGCGCCGAGCGCTCGGGCGGCGCTCTGCGCGGCCGGGGCGGTCCCGGGGGAGGGCTGCGCGGCGGTGGCGGACCCGGCCTGGAGGCCGGCCAGCACCATCCCGGCGGCGGCCAGCGCGGTACACGCCGCGCGGGCGTGTCGTCGGAGCATGGGGAGTCTCCTCGGTTCTCGGTGGGGGATCTGCGGAGAACCGTAGGAAGGGCCCCGGGGGAGCGGGGAGCCTCCGTCCGACCCCCTCCCCCGTGTTATGGACCCGCGGGGGTCCGGCACGCACCGGAAGCCCCCGTCCCTCAGGGGGCCGCGCCCGTCGGGGCGGCGCGGCCCGCGCTGCGCGCCAGCGCCTCCGCGTGGGCGTCGCGCGCGTGCGCGAGGACGGCGGCGGCGCGGGCGGCGGCGCGGCCCTCGGGGTGCCAGCCCAGGAGGTGGCGCCACAGGAGCGGGGCGCCGGTCAGCGGGCGGGTCACGATGCCGGGCGTGGCCGGGAAGGTGGCCCGGCACAGGCCCACGGCCCGGCCCACCTGGACCAGGTGGACGCAGGACGCGGTGTCCGTCTCGTACACCCGGGCCGGGGTGAAGCCGGCCCGCACGCACGCGGCGGCGAAGCAGTCGCCGAAGCAGCCGTCGCCCGGCACGTCCGTCCACTCCTCGGCGGCGAGTTCGGCCAGCCCCACGTGCGGCCGGGCGGCGAGCGGGTGGCCGGTCGCCAGCATCACGTACACCGGGTCGCGGGCCACCTCCGTCCAGGCGAGCCGGCCGGCCTCCGGCGGGGAGCTCTCGCCGCAGACGCCGACGAGCGCGAAGTCGAGCCGCCCGGCGACGACCCCGCGCGCCACCTCCCGCTCCGACCAGGAGGTGTACGTGGTCACCTCGGCGTCCGGATCGGCCCGCGCGAGCCGGTCCACGAGGCCGCCGAGCAGCGGCCCGTGGGTCCCGCCGAGCCGGTGCCCGGCGGCGCCGTCCCGCGCGAACCGCACGGCCTCCTCCTGGAGTCCGCAGACGGCCGGCAGCACCACCCGGGCCCGGTCGAGCACCAGGTCGCCCAGCGCGGTGGCCCGCACCCCGTCCCGGCCGCGCGTGAACAGCGCGCCGCCCAGGGCCCGTTCGATCCGCTTCAGCTGGGCGCTCAGGGCGGGCTGGGCCAGTCCGAGGGCGGTGGCCGCGCGGGTGAGGCTGCCGGCCTCGGCGATGGCCCGGACCGTCTTCAGATGCCGCAACTCCAAGTCCATGCGCCCAGCTTGACGCCCCGGACCTGACAGGTCCAGACCAAGGACTCGGCTATCGGGCGCGCAGCCGCTCCGGCAGCCAGCGCAGCTGCGCCGCCTGCTGGAACGCCTCGCCGCCCTCGTGGTCGTTGAAGTCGTACACCTCGATCGCCTTGTCCTCGTGCGCGTACGCGTTGAACGCGGCGAACACCGTCGACGGCGGACAGGTCAGGTCCTCCAGCGCCGTCGAGAACAGCGCCGGCGCGGACGCCCGGGCCGCGAAGTGCACCCCGTCGAAGTACGAGAGGGTCCGGCGCACCTGCTCGACCCGGCCCCGGTGCGTCTTCAGGTAGTTGCCGATCTCGCGGTACGGCATCCGGTCAGTGACCGTCGTCGCGCGCGGGAAGTCGCACAGGAACGGCACGTCCGGCGCCACCGCCGCCAGGTCCCGCACCAGACCGGAGACGGCCAGCGTGATGCCGCCGCCCTGGCTGATCCCGGTGACCGCCGTGCGGGCCGCGTCCGCCAGCGGATGCGACCGCGCCGCCTCCACCGCGCGCACCGCGTCCGTGAACAGCCGCCGGTAGTAGTACGTCTCCGGGGCCTCCACGCCCCGCGTCATGAACCCCGGGAACGCCGGCGCGCTGCCCACCGGGTCGGCGGTGTCGCCCGGCGCCCAGCCGCTGCCCTGCCCGCGGGTGTCCATCACGAAGTGCCCGAACCCGGCCGACGCCCACAGCAGATGACGGTGCGGCAGGCCGCGCCCGCCGCCGTACCCCAGGAACTCCACGACGAGCGGCACCGGTTCGGCGGCCCCGGCGGGCAGGACGAACCAGCCCTTCACCGGCTGCCCGCCGAACCCGGCGAAGGTGACGTCGTACGTCTCCACCGTCGTGAGCCCCGTCGCCACCCGCGCGAACCGCGCACCCAGGTCGTGCTCCCGCGCCTCGCCGAGCGTCTTGTCCCAGAACGCGTCGAAGTCCTCGGGCTCCACCGACGCGCTGCGGTACGCGCGGAGCCGGTCGAGGGGCAGGTCGAAGAGGGTCATGCGCACCGCCTGGTCAGATCGTCCGTCCGAAACGCCGGCCGGACACCGCCGGCCGCGCGCCCACCCTAGCCCGCGCACTCCCGATATTCATATATGTGAACACCCGTCAGGGGGATTGCGGACAGGGCCGTCGGGCGATCGGACGGCCGGCCATGCGAACGCGCCGCGCGAGCCTTCTTCACGGAGGGGCGCGGGAAGGCCAAGGTGGGGGCGTCAGCGGCGAACGGAGGGGTGCGGTGATTGTCGGAGTCCTCAGGGAGGAACGGGACGGGGAGCGGCGCGTGGCCGCGACGCCCGCCACCGTGCGCAAGCTCCGCGGGCTCGGGTACGAGGTCGTGGTCGACCCGGGCGCGGGCACCGCGGCGGGCTTCCCCGACGGCGCGTACGAGGAGGCAGGGGCGCGGACCGGCGACGCGGAGACGGCCGACGTGGTGCTCGGCGTGAACGCCCCCGGCGCCCACCGGCTGGACCGGATGCGGCCCGGGGCCATCGTGATCGCCCTGTTCGCGCCCGCCTCCGACCCGGCCGTCGCGGAGGAGCTGGCCCGGCGGCCCCTCACCGTCCTCTCCCTCGACGCGGTGCCGCGGATCAGCCGGGCGCAGTCCATGGACGTGCTGTCCTCCATGGCCAACATCGCCGGCTACCGGGCCGTGATCGAGGCCGCCCACGAGTTCGGCCGCTTCTTCACCGGCCAGGTCACCGCTGCCGGCAAGGTGCCCCCGGCCCGCGTCCTCGTCGCGGGCGCCGGCGTCGCCGGACTCGCCGCCATCGGCACCGCCGGCGCGCTCGGCGCCGTCGTCCGCGCCACCGACCCGCGCCCCGAGGTCGCCGACCAGGTCCGCTCGCTCGGCGGCGAGTACCTGGCCATCGAGTCCCCGGAGGCGGAGGTCTCCAGGACCGGCTACGCCAAGGAGATGGGCGACGCCTACAAGGCCCGCGAGGCCGCCCTCTACGCCGCCGAGTGCCGCGAGGCCGACATCGTCGTCACCACCGCCCTGATCCCCGGCCGCCCCGCGCCCCGGCTGATCACGGCGGAGACGGTCGCGGCCATGAAACCGGGCTCGGTGATCGTCGACCTGGCCGCCGCCAACGGCGGCAACGTCGCCGGCACCGTACCGGGGGAGCGCACCGTCACCCCGAACGGCGTCGTCATCCTCGGCTACACCGACCTCGCCGGCCGCCTCCCCGCCCAGGCGTCCCAGCTGTACGGCACCAACCTCGTCAACTTCCTGACGCTCCTCACCCCCGGCAAGGACGGCGTCCTCGTCCTCGACGCCGACGACCCCGTGCAGCGCTCGGTCACCGTCGTCCGCGACGGGGAAGCGTGCTGGCCACCGCCGCCCGTCGAGGTCTCCGCCGCCCCCGCCGCCCCTCCCGCCCCGCCCCCGCCGCC
>JOFO01000096.1 GCA_000721275.1 Microtetraspora glauca
CCAGATGTGTTCCCACTGGCCGGTGAGGTACAGCTGCCGGAAGGTGGCCGCGTGGATGTAGCCCTTGGAGTCGGTCACGGTGAGCATGGTGAAGTTGGCCCACTCGGTGAACGCCCGGTCTTCCGCCGCCTGCTGCAGCCGCGCGTTGAGGTGCCGGCGCGTCATGTTGAGGCGGTGGGAGGTCAGGAGGCTGTACGCGCCGATGACTGCGCCGATGGCCACCACGGCGTAGGCGATGACTCCTGCTATGTCGCTCCAGCTCACAGGACATCCCCTTCATCCAGGGTCGGGAGGGAGTCGCCCTGGAGCGGCTCACGGGTGCCGGCCTCTACGGTCTTGGGCTTCATGGCGCCGAGGGTGCGGCCCGAGGGGTCGAACCGGAACGGTGGCTTGGCGCGGCTCATCATCTCGGGCCGTGCGCCCAGTCGGGACGCTGGGTCTTGCACTTCTCCCCCGTCAGCATCATGGACAGGGCCGCGGAATACCCCTCCTTGAAGGCGGTGTACATCTCGCCCATGGCAGCGCGGGCCGCGTCCGTCTGGGCCAGTTCGAGGGAGTCGAGCAGCTCGGTGCGGACCTGCTTCAAGTGGGCCGTCCACTTGCGGAAGTCGCACGCGGCCCGCGCGATCCACGCGTCAAGGACCATGAACTCTCCCAGCACGCCCTCCTCCTGGAGCTCCAGGAGCAGCACGAGGGTGGGGTGTGCCACCCACACCGCGGTCTCGGTCTCCAGTCTGGAGGAGTCGCCGAGGGGGTGGACGATCGTGCCGTCAAACGCCCAATGCGGGATGCTGATCTGGTAGTAGCCGGGCATGACGTCCCGGGGCGCGGTGATGACCTCGGTCCCGCCGTGGTGGGACAGCTGGGAGTGCCCCACCTTGATCCCGCCGAGGGCGGAGAGGTAGGCGCCGTTCGCGTCGAGGGTGAGCAGCTGCTCGGTCTCGGGGACTCCGGTGCGGTTGTGCCAGTTCCAGTGCGGGACGTAGCACTCACGCGAGGGGGGCGTGATGGGTGCGCGCCAGTACGGTTCGCGGTCGTAGCGGCGGGGCTGGAGTTCGGGCCGGCGCTCCATACGGCTGAGCGCCGGGAACATCGGGATCGTGTTGGTGTCGGTCTCGGTCTCGGTCTCGGATTCTGCGGTGACGGGGTGATGGCCGGTCACGGTCGCTCCTTTTGGGGGGTGAAGGGTGTGTGTGGTTGTCCGGTGCGCGCCGGTTACTGGGCAAGGATGCCCTTGTCGATCAGTCGACGTGCGGCCTCCCCCTTGCTGATCCGCTCGGCCGTGGCGAGACGTTCGATCGCGGCGTACTGCCTCTTGTTGAAGAGGACGGTAACGCCGTACTCCAGCTTCTCGTCTGGCGACTTGGGGGGGCGAGGCATGGACAGACCCTAACAGGTTTCCGGCAGACCTAACAGGTTTTGGAAAGAAAAAGCCCCCCTGTCTGGGGGCCGCGGACCGTGGGAGTGCGCAACCAGACAGGGGGGCTTGCAGGGTTCTTCGGGGGGTGAAGAAACCGTGACGCAAGTTGAACACTACCGCCCGAGTGGCTTATTACGCCATACGGGGTCAGGCGTGTTGCCCGTGTCGTTTTCGTAATACGGGATGCCGTAGCCGTACACGTACGGGTCCCTACGTGTCCGCTTCTTGACGTACACCCCGTCACCTTCCGGTGAGCCCGAGGTGTTGGTGTTGCCCTCGACCGCCCACACGTGGGTGTCGTCGTACTTGAGCACGATCCCCGTGTGGACGCCTCCGCCCTTGCCGTAGAAGACCTGCGCCCCGATCACGGGGTACTCGGTCCAGCGGCGTGCCTTCCGGTACGCCGCGACTCCGGCCGCGCAGCTGGCGGTGACGGCGCCAGCTGGAACGGCAACTCCGGCCTGACTGAAGCACCAGTTGGCGAACGTGCAGCACCACGGCTGTCCGTCTGACCACTCCAGGCCATGCACCTGATCGCTGTACTTCTGCCGGTTGTTCCAGTGCCCGGCCGATCTGCCCTCGCGGTAGCCGGCCTGACTCTGTGCCAGCTTCAGCACGCTGTCTATGTCGTACACGTGACGTCTCCTCAGTCCTCGTCCACACGACCGCCGAAGAAGGTGCGGGACGCGGTGCGGCCCTTCTTCTTGGGCGGGGTCTCCTCGCCCTCGGGCGCGGTGCCCTCGGGCGCGGTCTCGGGTGCCGGCGCCTCGGTGGCGGGCGTGGCCTCGGGCGCGGGGTGGAACGGGCGCCCGGCCAGCTCGGTGAGCTTCTCCAGGACCGTGTCCAACTTGGTCTCCAGGCCCTTGACCCGGTTCTCCAGCTGCTCCGCCCGCTCGGGGTCCCCGTCCTTGCGAGCCTCCGCGGCCTCCTGCTTCGTCTCCTTGATCTCCTCCTTGATCTCTCCGGCCTCGGTCTGGGCCTGCTCGGTGAGCTTCTGCTCGGTGGCGGGGGCCGTGCTCATGAGTCCTCCTAGCCGGTCACTGCCCGGCACATGGTGACGATCGTGTAGGTCACGGCACCGAGAGTGCCGAGGGCGTAGACGCAGAAGGGGCCGTGGTAGACGATCCGTCGACTGATACGGCGGAGGTGTCGACGGACGAGGGTCTGGGTGTGTCGTCTGTGTAAACCGTGGTAGGCCATGCGCGTGGCTCCAGGGGGGCGAACGGGTCGGGGGTGAGGGCGACCACGACCAGGAACCCGAGCACCGCCACGGAGGCGACAACCAGGCTCCCGGCCAGTAGACGGCCAATCACTTGGATCACTTCTGTGCTGCTCTCTTGACCAGGGCGAGAATCTCGCGGATGTGCTGCGCCTGGAGCACCATGGCGCCGCGGTCGAGGCCGTACTGCACGGCGGACTCGGTGCACTGGGCGATGAACTCCGCGAGCGGGAGGCCGGATGCGGTGGCCTGGATCTGCCACCGCTCGCGCTGCACCGCGGACGCCCGGATCATCACGAGATCGGGCGCCAGTAGACGGCTGATCACATCGTCAATCGTGCCGTTATGCCGCTCGGCAAGTGCCGTGAGTCGCTGGTGTGTTTCGTGCGAAACACGGACGGTCTTGGATGAGGGGGGTGTGGCCATGGGGGCGACCGTATACCCGTTTTCCACAAGGTGTCTACAGACCGTCGACTGAAGAGTCATCATGTCGACTGGTCGTCAACTGATTGGCTGTCCCACCCAATCGGCGGACAGACCCACGTCTTCCACGGTGGCGTGCGCGCGGTTGCCCGCGGACGCGGCGAAGATCCCGGTACCCGCCGCACACGATCCGGTCCACGTGACCGCGGTGGTGATGTCCGCCCCGGAGGTGTTCACCAGAATGAACGTCAGATCTACCGCGCTGTTCGTGCTGGCCGTGGACAGCACGGGGACGCGCATCTGGTCCTTGTAGATCGTGCCGCCCGTGCCGGTCCCCTTGCGGAGCCGGTACAGGAAGTAGGTGCTGGCCGTGGTGGAGTTCGCGAGCCCCCACAGGTGCACCCGGTACGCGCGCCCGTTCTTGTAGGTCATGGACGGCACCGTCATGAGCGTTACCTCGGTGGCGGTGATCCCGGTGATGTTGGACTGCAGATCGATGCACGCGCGCAGGCCGGCCCCCACGTCGATGCTGTTCACGGTGAGCTGGTCGCTCACCTCAACGTCGTGGTTGAAGTTCACCCGGTCCGCGTCGATCAGGATGCTGGTGTCTGTCGTGGTCGGCCCACCGCCGAACATCTCGATACCCGACACTCGAGTGTTGACGCTGTCCGAGGGAGACGTGATCGACAAGGAGGGCCGGTTCGCCGAACCGAGGGAGGTGTTCAGGGTCGCCGAGTTCCAGGAGGTTCCGACCAGATCCGCGGGCACCAGATCCACGGTGGCCGATCCGAAGTTGCTGAAGAGGTTCACCGCGGAGCCGTCGGACCCGCTCATGAGCAGCTGGCCGTTGCTGAGCTCGATATCGCCATCGGTGCCGTAGACCCCGAGGCCCTTGACGTAGGCGTTGCCGAAGCTGTCCGTCCCGGCCGCGGAGGCGATGGACAGCAGCAGGTTCCCGGCCGCGGGGGTGCCGTCGTAGTACAGGGCGAGCCCGGACACCGTGGTTCCGCCCCGGATGACCACGTTGTTGAACTCTGCGCTTCCGTCGATCTTGATCGCCCAACCGGACACCCCGGTCACGTAGTCGGGGGACTGAAGCGCGGGCCGCACCAGAACAACGCCCGCCGCCAACTCATCCTGAAATTCCACCAGTTACCTCCGCATGTCCATCGTTCCGAACAAGGACGCGGTGGCCACCGTGCCGGGCACCCCGTTCGTCCACTCGACGATCAGCCGTTGCGAGGGCTGCACCCACAGCGGCGAGCCCCCCGCGGTCGCCCGGTTGCCCATCCAGGACTGCGACACGATCTGACCCGGCGACTTGTCCCCCAGGTACACCGTCACCTGGGGGACCGGAGTCTGTGTCACGCCCTGGGTGGTGCGCACGTTGATGCTGGTCACGTTCCAGGTGCGGAAGGCGTCCGGCTGGAAGGTGACCGTGCCGTTGCCGGACGCGTCAAGGGTGACGTGGTCGTTCTCGTCGAGTTGCTGGCCGGCCATCTCAGTGGCCAACGATTGCCTGTACGGCGTTGGGGCCCCCGACCGCACCCACGACCAGTAGCGCCGCGGTGTACATCAGGTTCATCCGCTTCTCTATGGCCTTCACCGTGGCCTCCAGCGTGCGCACCGCACGCTTCAGCTCCCCGAGGCTCGCGTCGAGTTGCTCGTCAGTCGTCATGCCGCTGGTCCCTTGTCTACGCCGCTGGTTCGATCAGGTGATATCCGACCACCGAGGTATCGGTGCCCGAGGTCGAGGTGAGGGTGAAGGACACCCCGGGCGTGCGCGCGGAGCAGTACACCGCGCCCGGGGCGCCTCCGGGGGTCTGGGTGGTGGCGAACACCTCGGTGGCCGCGGTGACCGAGGTGTTGGCCACCACCACGGTCCCGGCCACCAGGGTGGCGCGGCCCATGCGCGCGGCCCCGCCGCCCTCCTTGATGGAGATCCCCCCGGTGGCGGTGCCCAGGGTGAGCGCGCCGGGGCCTCCCCCGAACACGCTGTACTGGCCGTTCGACTGGCCGTTCGGGATCACGAAATAGTCGTCTGTCTGCAGCAGGTTCGCCCCGCCGCGGTACAGGTTCACGTCCCCGGTGGCACCGAACGTGATGGTGGCGCCGTTGTTGAGGGCGAGGGTGCCGCCCACGGTGGCGTTACCGGTGACCGCGATGGACGCGAACGAGACGTCCCGGCCGGTGGCGATGACCGGCACGTAGGAGGGTGAGGGCATCTCATTCGCTCCAGTAGTCGGCCTGCACACCGATGTCCGTGCTGCCGGTCACGGCGCACGCCCACACCTCGTCGAGGTTGCCGATGCGCCACGGCACCACGGCGGGGATGCGCATGGCGCCCGCGGCCCCGGACTGCGCGCCGGCCTGCGTCCCCGAGATGTAGATGTCCTGCGTCAGGGCGCACAGGTACGCCTCCTTGCGGCGGGGCTCGAACGGCAGCAGCTTGACCGCCACCGAGGCGCCTACCGCCTGCTCGGTCTTGTAGCCGGCCCGCACCGCGGGAAGCTCCCGCGTCTCGGTCGGCCCGCACACGGACACCGCGATCGGCGCGGCGGGCGCGTACTCCTCCGCCTGGACGATCTCGTCGGGGTCGGGCGTGGTGTCGATGTTCATGCTGCGGTTCCTCCCTTGACGGACTTCAGTGCGGCCCCGCCCGGGACCACACTGGCCACGGTCTTGGCGGCGGCCTGGACACCCGGGCGGGAGCGCACGACCAGGAGGAGACCGCCCGTCACCAGGACCACGCCCGTGATGCCGTACGCGAACCGCATCCAGAGCGCCGGGGTGGTGAGCGCGGTGTACAGGTCCGGGAGCCACCCGAACGCCTGGTTCACGGTCTGCGCGACAGTCGCTCCGGTGTCCACGGTCGCGTTCGCGGTCGCCCCCGTGGCGCCGGCCACCGCATCCGCGAGACCGGACGTGGCTACGCCCGCGAGATCCGCGCCCGTGACGCCCGCGGCCTTGAGCACATAGCCGGTCGTGGTTTTCGAGGGAGACAGCGACTTCCAGTAGCCGATTTCGTCGCCCCCGTGCGTTCCCGTTCGGCCTGCGAATAGCTCCGCTTGCGCCTTGGCCACGGGGAGATAGGAGAGGTACCGACCATTCGTGTATCCCTCCCACGCCTTCCATCCCTGCTGCTGCCAGATCTTGTAAGCCTGCGGAAGCGCGAGCCACGGCGCGCACCACTGCAATTCCATATCGCCCGAGGACGGGAAGAACGCAGGCCACGCGGCCCGGCTGATCTGGAACAGACCGAAATGGCCTTTCTTGTAGGTGTTGTAGACGAACGGGTTGCGGCCTGACTCGGCAGCACAGACAGCGGCGGCGGTCGCCCACTGGTCTTTCTTCCAACCGGCGAGAGCAATACCGGCTAGAAGTTCCTGCCACGGGAGGGCGTAGTGAATTCCCGCCCAGTACTTTGTGGAATACGGCCCGTTGTTTCCCCCGGGCGGAATTCCGTACTTGTCATTGGCCACAACCCGCCCCGATCAGACCGCTACGCCGTAGATGGGTGTCGTCGGGAGCTGCTGCACGGTGGACACCTCGTCACCGACCACGCCCTCGGGACCCTGCGCCGGAAGCGGGATCGCGCCGGACGCCTTCTTGGTCACGTTGGACACCTGATCGGCATGCCTGGTCATCCAGGACGCGGCGATGACGGTCGCACCGCCGAGGGTGAACACGGCCGGCGACTTGGTCAGCAGCGCGACCAGGGAGACCCCGCCCGCGGCCACCCACGCGGCCACCCGCTCGGATGCCTGGATGTCCTTGTTCCCGGGCTCCAGGGAGCGGATGTCCGCGGTGGACGGGAGTGCCAGCTGATAGGCGCCGTAGGCCATGACCGAGGTGGCCAGGGCGATACTGATCTCTGCATCGGGCTTCATCTCGTCGCCCTCCTCACTTCTTGGTCTTGACGGGCAGCGAGCCTGATTGCTTGCCCGGGTTCTGGTTGGAGGTGTCCGCGGCCACCGTGATCTTGTACGAGGTGTTCGGCCTCAGGCCGGTGAAGTCGCGGTACGGCTGGTCACTGGCACCCGAGGCGTGGCCGTTGACGTACCACCGGTAGTACTGCGCCCCGGTGACCTTGTTGCACGTCACCCGGAAACTGGTCTTGGTCACGGCGGAGGCTTTCAGCCCGGTCGGTGCGGTGAGCGTGACCGGCTTGGTCTTGGCCGTGTAGACCGAGGACTTCCCGCCCTGCTTCCCCGTGGTACCGACCGGCACGACGTAGAAGCTGTAGCTCTTGTTCGGGGACAGTCCCTTGGCCCAAGCCTTGGTGTCGATGCTGTCCCCGACCGGTTCCGTACCGATGTCGGTGCGGTAGATCCGGTAGAGCAGGGCGCCCGGCACCGCGTCCCACTGGAACCCGATCTGGGTCGAGGTGGTGGTGTCCCACGCGCGCAGGTTCGTCGGGGCCGGCAGCGTGCCGGTGCCGGTGGACGCCTCCTCGATGACCGACCAGGGCCGGTTCTCGGGAGGCTGACCGGACACCGCGATTGCGGCGTTGGCAATGGACGCCTCGGTCTTGTCGAGGGCGTGGCGCGCCAGGAACTCGCCCAGGGCCGCGGTGACCGCGGCCCCGTCGTAGCCCTGGTTCGCCAGCTGCTCGGTGGCGTCCCGCGTCCACTCCGCGTTCGTGTCGACGGTCGAGGTGGTGCCGTCCGTGGTCGTCGATCCGGTGTTGCCGGTGACCGTGGTGGAGCCCCCGGTGGTCGAGGCCCCGTACTCGGAGAGGTCGTCCGAGCTGTAGAGGCCGCTCGACTGACCGCCGTCGCTGCTCGGGTCCGTCTGGCTCGCCTGATACCAGCGCCATGCCACGTACACCCCGGCGAGCCCTGCGGGGATCAGGATGTACCGCTTCTTGACCTTGCCCGCGCCGGGGACGTCCACGGTGCCTTCCAGGAACTCGGGCACGTCAGACCACCCCGTCGACGGGGACGCCGTAGCCGCCCGGGACAGCCGACTCCCCGAGCTCGGTCAGCCACGGGTTCGCCGCCAGCTGCCCCATGCTCGGGGTGTTCGCGTAGGCACCGCCGACCAGCGGGTCCCGCGAGGTGACCGGCGAGGTGCGCCGGTCGTAGGTCTGCGGGGTCTTGTCCTGGTACATCGGGGTGTGGACGAAGTAGTCGGTCTCGAACCCCCAGTGAACGCGGGCACCCCACCGGTTGGTGTAGTTGTCACCGTCCGGGTTGCTGGAGTGGTAGCTGTTCGTTCCGCCGATGAACTTGTCCGCGCCCGCCCCGGACGGCTCCGCCCACATCTCTTTGGGGAAGTCGACCAGCCGCTCAAGGAAGCTGGTGCCGGCCACGCCCACCGGATTGGCGCGCGAGTACGGCTCCGTGTCGTCCCCGGCCGCGTGCGCGCCGGAGTACTGGCCGTGGTAGGGACTGCCCGCGATGGCTCCGCGCGCCGCTGCCGCGTAGGAGGTGTCCACCTGCGCGTTGTGCGGGTCCGAGGTGCTCCAGTTCGGCGCGTACCCGGCAGGGGTGGACCCGGAGCCGATCGGCACCATGGCGGACTCGGGCGCGTTCCACCCAAGACCCGGCTGTCCCGCGGTGATGGCGCGGGACACACCGTCGTCCATGGTCAGACCGGCGTACTCGGTGCCGAGGTCACCCGGGACGGTGATCTCGACCGCACGGAAGTCGGGTACGCCCTCGGGGCCCGATGGCGCCGCGTGCGCGTCATCGGGGCCCCCCGGGTTGATGCTGGGGTCCTGCGGAGCCTTCATCCGCAGGATGTTCCCGCTGTAAGCGGCCACCGCTGGCCCCCTTTCAGCTAAGGGTGCGCTTGGTCCACGCGAGGGCGGCATTGCCGATGGCCATGCCGACCGCGAGACCCGCACCGAAGATCACAGCGTTGCGGAGGTTTGTCGACATGACGTCACCTCCGGGGCGCGGCCATGGCCGTGGCGAGGCTGCCGCGGAACAGGCTGCTGATCGAATCGATGATCTTGGACGTCTGTCGCCCGGGGAGAACCAGCGTGGTGGCCATGCCGATCCCGATGATCCCCATGGCGATCTTCTCCGCCGTGGTCATGGGCTTACCTTTCGTTGAACCAGCGGAGTGCGGACTCCGCGGGGGAAGGGACGGTGCGATCGACGCGCGCGAACACGACCGTGACGAGCGCGAGGTAGGCGACCGCTTTCGCGGCCGGCCCTACCGCCTGCTCCGCGCCCGCGAAGATGACCGCGGCCATGGCCGTGGCAATGGGCACCTTCCAGTCCACGGCGCGGTCGTTGAAGACGGTGCGGTTGGCGAGGGTGATCGCCCCGATGGCCAGGATCGGCCCGGTGGACTCAGCCATCACATCCACCCCCTGTAGCGGCGGAACTCGAAAGATCCGCTGTTCGCCATGAGGTTGTCGATCGTGTCGCGCTGCACGTTGCGCCTCGGGTTCTGCTGCCCGATCCCGTGGGAGCCGTCGGTGCAGACGATCATGTGCTGGCCGTTCACGGCGATGTCCCCCATCTTGGGAGCCGAGACCTTCACCCACTGGCCGGAGCCCAGGTACGCCGTGGTGTTCGACCCCCCGGGCGGGGTGATGCCGATATCGAGCAGCCCCCGCCCGGCACGTAGTTCGGGTCCAGATCCCCCGAGGCCGTGGTGATCTTCTTGCCCTCGGTCGAGACAGCCGGCGGTGAGCCGGACGTGACGTCCTTGAGGGCCTGGAGCGGGGAGACCCCGCGCAGGGCGGCATACAGGAACACGCCGCCCCCGGCCGCAATGGCCAGATGCATGCTGCTGATTCCAGTGCCGCCCTTGGCCACGGGTCAGGCGCCCTTGAGCTTGGACAGCAGCTTGCCGCCGAGGAAGGTGCCGAGGGCGAAGTACACGACCTTGCCGAGGTCGGGCATGAGCATGTTCATGGGGTGTTCCTCTCCGGGTGCGGAACCTACGGGGCCGTAGGTTTCAGCGACCGCCCGTCAGCTGGCGGGGGTCGTCGTTCACGGGGGACCAGTAGTTCTTCGTGATCCCGAGGGTGTGCGCACCCGAACCGCCGATGGTGCCGATCAGCTGCACCGCCGTGCTGGGGGTGACCGGCTGGTAGCGGAACCCGTTCTCCGCGCCCGGCTGCAGACCGAAGTCGTCGAGCCAGTGCAGGACGAACACACCGTCCGGCTTGGTGTTCGTGGCGGTCGTCGACTCCGCGGTCGCGTTCGTGCCGTAGTCCTCGGACATGAGGTGCTCCCACGTGATCGGGGAGCGGCTGAAGCACTTGACCTTGTCGATCTCCATCTCAAAGAGAGACGGGAAGTCGAGTTCACCCTGCGCGCGCGATCCGGTGTTGTCGCGGAGCTCGAACACCAGGAGGCGCAGCAGACCGCCGAACGTGCTCATCCGCTGGTTGAAGGCGCCCGAGGACAGCTGGATGGTCTCGACGTCGGTGTACAGCAGCGAGCCCACACCGTTCGGGGTGCCCGAGACGCCGTTCCCCTTGTAGTCGCGATTGTCCGAGGTCGCCCAACCGTGCTGCTGCACCTGCACGTTGATGGACGCAGCGGCGGTCGGCGCCACGCTGTACACCGCGGCGCTGGTGTTGAGCGTGAGCTTCAGCTTGAACGTGGCCGAGGCGTTGCGGTTGGGCAGCGAGCCCAGCGCGTCACGGCGCCGCACCTGGATCGGCACGCGCAGCGTGAACCGGTAGGAACCACCGGTGGCGCCGGAGCCCGTGGTCACGGTGAAGACACCGTTCGCCTTGGCGTCGGCGTTGTAGACGAACCCGCCGAACCGGTTGAGGACGTACAGCTTCCAGCCGTCCAGCGGGCCGAGAATCTGCTTACCGCCGATGTCCTCGACGATCACCGACTGCAGCACGTTGAACGGGCCGTCCGCGTTGAACGCGGTGGCCGCGGAGTTGCCCGCCGTGGTGGCCGTGACGCGGATGACCGCGCCGGACAGGTAGCCGTCCACCTGGAACTCATACGGGGTCAGGGCCTGCGTCCCCGTGGTCTGAGTGGCGGTCTGGGTGTAGACCTCACTCTCCAGCGTGCGCGTGCCGGTGACGAACGGGCGGGCCGCAACGACCTGCTGCTGCTGACCCTTCCCGCCCTTGGCCGGAGCCTTGGCCGGAGCCTCGGTCGCGGTCATGCTCATGGGTTGCCTCCTTGGATGCCCGAGGGCGGGCACTTTGTTCAGACATTAAACCTATTCGGTTGCCTCAGGCAACCATTTGGGTAAAGTCAAGGACCGACCACACACATCACGCCCTCCTCCTGGCGGATGTAGAGCCAGTGGTACTTAGGCAGAGCCCGCACCACTGAGACCACCAACTCGGGGTCTACGCCCGCGATTTCGCCGAACCGGTCCTGCGACCGCTTGTCCTTGATGTTCGCGAGGAACAGGTGCTGAGCCTGGTCGTACATCTCCAGGGGCACCATGGCCGGCCGCTGGGTCGCCCCCCACAGACCCGCGCCGATGGACCGGCCCTTGGTCCAGATACGGGTGAGATCCGGCTTCATGTTCATCTCGCGGACCAGGGACACCACCTCGTCATCAAAGATGATGTTGTCGCCCTTGACGTACAGCTGACGGTGCATCCGGTGGAACAGTTCCTCGTGCCGCCGTTCGTCCGCCTCGGGGTCGTTGGTGTGGTGCGGCCACACCACCCACCCGAGAGGCTTCTTGCCCGGGATCTGGGGCGGCGGCGGATAGGTGAGAGTGCGCTTCCATCCCTCGTGCGACCGCAGGAAGTCACCCACCGTCTTGTCACGGGCCTTCATGACCGTGATGTAGCCGGTCAGTTCCTCCGACACCGACACCGCGAGCAGCTCCAGCGCGAGCCTCGTCTTGCCCGATCCGGTCGGCCCGATGAAACTCACGTGCTCCCCGCCGTGGTACTTCCACACGCGGGTGATGAACGTCTTACGGTCGATCAGCTTCACCGACTGCTGCGGCGTAGCCGGGCGCGTCCGTGTCCTCGGTGGCATCCTGATCACCCCCCAACTCCCCCCGGAGCCGGAGTGCTTCGCGCTCCCACCCTTCCGCGGCCTGGAGCACCTCGGCATAGCGCTGCTTCCAGACCAAGACCTGAGCCTCCGACAGGATCAGGGCGTGCTGCGTGCGGCCGGCCCGCTCCACCGCGGCCTGATACGCGACCGCGGCCGGCACCTCCGCCGTGGCGTACTGCATCTCGTCAGACTGCGACATGCTCGCGCGCCTCCTCCTGGTACGCGGCCACGTGCTCGGCCTGGTCCTGCTCGGCCGCACGCTGCTCGGCCTGCGCGGCCAGCTGCTCGCCACGCTGCTTCAGAATCTGCTCGATCTCGGTCCGCGGGCGGGCACCGAACATGGTGGCCATGTGCGCCGGAACCTTGCCGTGGTTGTGGCCGAATTGCATGAACGTCATGAGACCCACACCGAGCAGACCGGACAGCGGACCGACCATCTGAGCTTTCTCGAGCGCCGCGGCGACCTGCGGATACTGGAGCGCGAGATCCGCGATCACCTCGGACCACGGGTTCACCAGCTGGCTCGCGCAGAAGCCGTCCACCGGATCGACGATGCTCAGCACCGCCGCGAGCGGCTGGAGCGTCCCGGCCGTGGTCTCGACGTAGCGGGCCCTGCGGTCAGCCTCGACCTTTCCGGCCGGACTGGCGGGCCGCGCCGCGGACGCCTTCCGGCCACCGCCCGCGTCCTTGCGCTTCTTGCGGAAGCTGCCGTCCTTGTTGAGAGACGGGTTCCCGTCCTTGTCCACCGCGTGGATCTCGGGGTCGAAAATCTCGTCCATCAGAGCAGAGCCTCCGGGTTCACGTAGGAGTCGGGGTCGGCGAGTGAGAGACCCTGATCGTACAGTTGTTCGTTTTCGTCGAGGTAGTACCGGAGCTCACCGAGGGTGGGCATGCCCGTGACGCACAGATAGGCGCACTGGGTCTCGTACTTCTGGAACCGGACAGCCTCGCGCTTGCTCGCGTAGGGCTTCTGATCGCAGGTCCCGTCCGCGAGGCTGATCGCCACCCACTTGCCTTCCGCATCGGCCCCATGGACCAGCCGGAAGAGGTTGAGGTGCTCGAACGCCTTCTGTGCCCGAGCGAATGAGGCGAGGGGATCAACCGGCATGGTTGCCACCGCGGGGCCTCATCGGGGTCTTGGCCTCCTGGAGCAGCACGTGCGTAGTGCCGTAGGACAACTCGAACTTCTCGGTCAGCTGACGCACTGTGAGCCGGTCGGCCTCATAGGCGTGTCGGAGTTTCGCGGCCAGCTCGGTCCGTGCCTCGCCCTTGATTCGCATCCTCATGACGCACCGCCACGCGCGCCGCGGGCCACGATCATGGCGACCAGGAGAGCGGCCACGCATACGGCCGTGAGGGCGATGTTCAGCGTGGCCTGCGACTCTGCCGCGTTCCCGATCCTGCGGGAGGTGTCGCTCACGTCATCGATCGTTTCTTGCACGCGCAAGATTTTAGCTTCGAAGGGTTTCCTCATGAAAAAAATGTACTTGCATCTATGCGCGTAGAGCAAGCCACGATCACTCATGAGATCGTCGGAAGGCTGGGAAGCGGTGTACAGTGCTGAAAGGTTGAGACCCCAGAGATCAGCCTTGACGGGCCATCACCCCATCAAGACCCCTCTGGGGCCTCACTCGGCACCAAACCGTCTGTCGCGGGGATTGGGTTGCCGGGAGTAAAAAGCGAAAGACCTCGACCGGCGAACACGCGCCCCACGGTTGGCGCACTTCAGAGAGTAGCACGGTCCCGGGAAGTCGACTTTTTCATCCCCGGTTGTCTTCAGACTTTCTCCACATGCGGATGGTTGCGGTGTGACCTGCGGAAATTTTCCCAGGGAGCGCTAAAACGTTCCCCGCGATAAATCCCCCGTAGGTGTACAAACCCGCAGGTCAGAAGCCTGCGCGCAAAGAACCTCGGGCGGTAGGAGAAAAAGCGCGTGACGAACACCACACCACCCCTTCCGCAGTACGTCACGGTGGACGAGATTGCCGCTGAGCTCCGACTCTCCCGCATGACCGTCTATCGGATGATCCACAACGGCGTACTTCCCGCCGCCCGAGTCGGTGGCCGCAACTTCCGCGTCCGGACCAGCGACTATGACGCGTATAAGGCCGGCCTCCAAGAGGAGGCCGTTGCCCGACAGACCGGCGCCACCGTCCACATCCCCGGCCAGACCGCGATCGTCGAGTGAACCCCCTGACGCTCGAACTGACCGCGGAGCTAATCGGCGGACCGGACGGATACCCCACCCGCTACGGGCCCAAGGTGCACTGCTTCACCCCAACCTCGATCGAGTATGTGGCCATCGACTCGACCAGCGACTCGCGGCTGTACATCACAGCCGAGTTCTCCGACTGGACCGAGCTCTCGGGCGGTTGGGTGAGCGTGCGCGCGTCTCTCCGAGACATGAACGGCTGGACCATCGGCCGGCGCCCCGCGCTCATCTACAACCGGCCGTACGACGTGCCTTCCACCACCTCGTTCTATCTCCCCCAGGGCGGCGGCATGTTCGCCCTCAACACCCGGGTCTACTCATGACCGGCCAAGGGTGGGACCAGGCCGAGTTCTCGTGCGGCCGATGCGGTGAGCACATCACCGCCACCACCGAGGAGGAGTACCTCACTCGCGTGCTCGCGCACCGCACCGCTCACGACCCAGCCGACCCTCTTTGCACGGCGATCGTCTCTCCCGTGCGGGTGCGGATCTTGAGGGCCTGGTACAGGTCTGCACTTCCCCCGGGACCAGGTGCCGGCCATTGGCCGCGCGGGCGTTGCACTGGGGGTGTCTGGTCGTGAGACCAGGACCGAGCAGGGCCGCGGAGCGGTCCGGCCGGCCTCGGGCGGAAGCTCGGTGGGCAGCAGGCGCAATCGGTCGGTGGGGGGAGAGCAGAATAGGCGGCCCGCGGGACGCGGGTATCACTGTC
>JOFO01000097.1 GCA_000721275.1 Microtetraspora glauca
CGCGTTGTCGTCGGTCGCCGATGCTCCGCATGGACTCCCTCCTCCGCCTTGCGATCGCACGCACCAGACGCCGCTCCCTGATCCGGCCTGATCCGAAAGAGACGGCCTACCGCTTCGGGTCGGCCGGGTGCGGCGCCACCATCGGCAGCGCCGAGGCGAGCCGCGCCTCGCAGAGCCCGACCAGCACGTCGTACGCGTCCTTGCCCATCATCTCGATCAGCTCCGGCCGGTACGAGACGTAGACCGGCTCCCCGCCGCCGTGCGCGGACGTCGCCGACGTGCACCACCAGTGCAGGTCGTGACCGCCCGGCCCCCAGCCCCGGCGGTCGTACTCGCCGATGGACACCTGCAGCACGCGCGTGTCGTCGGGCCGGTCGATCCAGTCGTACGTCCGCCGCACCGGAAGCTGCCAGCACACGTCCGGCTTCGTCTCCAGCGGCTCCCGCCCCTCCCGTAGGGCCAGGATGTGCAGCGCGCAGCCGGCGCCGCCCGCGAAGCCCGGCCGGTTCTGGAAGATGCACGAGCCCTTCCAGCGGCGGGTCTGCCGGTCGCCGTCCTCGTCGGTCTGCGTCCACCCCGTCTCGCTGCCGACGTCGTGGAACTGCCACAGCTCCGGCGTCAGCTTCGCCACGTGCTCCGCGACCCGCTTCTCGTCGTCGTCGTCCGAGAAGTGGGCGCCCAGCGTGCAGCAGCCGTCCGCCGCCCGGCCAGCCTGGATGCCCTGGCAGCCGCTGCCGAAGACGCAGGTCCAGCGCGAGGTCAGCCAGGTCAGGTCGCAGCGGAAGACCTGCTCCTCGTCCGCCGGGTCCGCGAACTCCACCCACGCGCGCGGGAAGTCGAGCCCCTGCTCGTCCGGTTCCGCGCCCTTGCGCTGCTTCGTCACGCCCTTGACGGGCGGCTTCGCGCCCTTCACGTCCCGCGCGTACTTCACGTCCCGCACGTCGTGGGCCGCCGCCTCGTCCCGCACGGCTCCGTCACCGGCGGCGCTGTCTTTGCCCGGCTTCGCCTTTTTCGTCTTTGGCACAACGCCAAGCGTATGCGGGCGGGCGCAGTAGCGTTTCCGCCATGAGACTCGGAGTCCTCGACGTCGGTTCGAACACGGTGCACCTGCTCGTGGTGGACGCCCACCCCGGCGCCCGTCCGCTGCCCGCCCACTCCCACAAGGCGGAGCTGCGGCTCGCCGAACTCCTCGACCCGCGCGGCGCCATCGCGCCCGGCGGCGTCGAGCGGCTCGTCGGGACCGTCCGGGACGCCCTCCACGCCGCCGAGGACAAGGGCTGCGAGGAGGTCCTGCCCTTCGCGACCTCCGCTGTCCGCGAGGCCGTCAACGCCGACGAGGTGCTGGCCCGGGTCAAGGACGAGACCGGCGTCGACCTCCAGGTCCTCACGGGCGAGGAGGAGGCCCGGCTGACCTTCCTCGCCGCCCGCCGCTGGTTCGGCTGGTCCGCCGGCAAGCTGCTCCTCCTCGACATCGGCGGCGGCTCCCTGGAGGTGGCGTTCGGCATCGACGAGGACCCGGACGCCGCCGTCTCCCTGCCGCTCGGCGCCGGCCGCCTCACCGCCGGCTGGCTGCCCGGCGACCCGCCCGGCACCGACGACGTCAAGGCGCTGCGCCGCCACGTGCGCGCCCAGATCGCCCGGACCGTCGGCGAGTTCAGCCGCTTCGGCAAGCCCGACCACGTCGTCGCCACCTCCAAGACCTTCAAGCAGCTCGCCCGGATCGCCGGCGCGCCCGGCTCCAGCGAGGGCCTGTACGTGGAGCGGCTGCTGACCCGCGCCTCCCTGGAGGAGTGGGTGCCGCGGCTCGCCGGCATGACCGGCGCCGAGCGCGCCGCCCTGCCCGGCGTCTCCGAGGGCCGCGCCGCCCAGCTGCTCGCCGGCGCCCTGGTCGCCGAGGGCGCGATGGACCTGCTCGGCGTGGAGCAGCTGGAGATCTGCCCGTGGGCGCTGCGCGAGGGCGTCATCCTGCGCCGCCTCGACCACCTCCCCGAGGCCCTGCCGAGCGCCTGAACCGCCGCCCCGCACCCGCGCGCGTGCCGTACGGGAGCCGTCCCCGCGGCGTGCGGAGGGTGACCGGAACCACCCTCCCGCGCCCAGGCGCGCCCCGTACCCTGTCTGTCGTGGCAGAACCAGCGGTGCGCGTCCCGGATGCGAAGGTCGCCCTGTCGACGGCCTCGGTCTATCCGGAGTCGACGGCGACGGCCTTCGAGGTCGCCGCGCGCCTCGGGTACGACGGCGTCGAGGTCATGGTGTGGACCGATCCGGTCAGCCAGGACGTCGAGGCGCTGCGCCGGCTCTCCGACTACCACCAGGTGCCGGTCCTCGCCGTCCACGCGCCCTGCCTGCTGATCACCCAGCGCGTCTGGTCCACCGACCCGTGGGTCAAGCTCCAGCGCGCCCGCGCCGCGGCCGAGAAACTGGGCGCGTCGACGGTCGTCGTCCACCCGCCGTTCCGCTGGCAGCGCCAGTACGCCCGCGACTTCGTCACGGGCATCTGGCGGATGGCCGACGAGACCGACGTCCGCTTCGCCGTCGAGAACATGTACCCGTGGCGGTACAAGGACCGCGAGATGCTCGCGTACGCCCCCGAGTGGGACGTCACCAAGGACGACTACCGGCACTTCACGCTCGACCTGTCGCACACCGCGACCTCCCGCACCGACACCCTCGCGATGATCGACCGCATGGGCGACCGGCTCGGCCACGTCCACCTCGCCGACGGCCGCGGCTCCGCCAAGGACGAGCACCTGGTGCCCGGCCGGGGCACCCAGCCGTGCGCCGAACTGCTGGAGCGGCTGGCCGTGACCGGGTTCGACGGGCACGTCGTCGTCGAGGTCAACACCCGCCGCGCGATGTCCGCCGCCGAACGGGAGGCCGACCTCGCTGAGGCGCTCGCCTTCGCCCGGCTCCACCTCGCCTCGGCGGCCCGGGGCACGCGCGCGTGAGCGAACCGTCCCCCCGGCGCCGCGGCCGGCCCGCGCGCGCCGCCGCCGACGACAGCGGCCCCGGCGCCCGCGAGCGCATCCTGGAGGCGGCCCGCGCCCAGTTCGCGGAGCGCGGGTACGACAAGACCTCGGTCCGCGGCATCGCCAAGGCCGCCGGGGTCGACCCGGCGCTCGTGCACCACTACTTCGGCACCAAGGACGAGGTCTTCGCGGCGGCGATCGAGGTCTCCTTCGAGCCGGCGCTCGTCGTCCCGGCCATCATCGACGGCCCGCGCGAGGCGGTCGGCGAGCGGCTGGCCCGCTTCTTCATCGGCGTGTGGGAGAACCCGGTGTCCCGCGCCCCGCTGCTCGCGATCATCCGCTCGGCGGTGACCCACGAGGCGGCGGCCAAGGTGCTGCGGAGCTTCGTGCTGCGCCGGCTCCTGGAGCGGATCGCCGCCGACCTGGCCGTGCCGGACCCGAAGTTCCGGGCGGAGCTGGCGGCCTCGCAGATGATCGGGATCGCGATCCTGCGGTACGTGATCAAGGTCGAGCCGCTGGCCTCCGCCGACCCGGAGCGGATCGTGGCCGAGGTGGCCCCGACCCTCCAGCGCTACCTGACCGAAGCCTGACCGGTCCGACCGGTCCCGTCGAAGCCCGACCGGTCCCGGACCGATCCAGATCGAAGCCCGACCGTTCCCGACGCTTCGACCCTGACCGGCCCCTGACCGAACCCTGAAATCCCGTCCCGCATTCCGGACGACCTGTCCAGATCTTGGAGCGGCGGCGTACGCTCGACACAAGCACATCCATCACGAGGAGCGAGCGACGATGCCCGAGCTGAGGTCCCGCACAGTCACCCACGGCCGCAACATGGCGGGCGCCCGCGCCCTTATGCGCGCCTCCGGTGTACCGGGCGCGGACATCGGCCGGAAGCCCATCATCGCCGTGGCGAACTCCTTCACCGAGTTCGTCCCCGGCCACACCCACCTCCAGCCGGTCGGCCGGATCGTCTCCGAGGCCATCACCGCCGCCGGCGGCATCGCCCGCGAGTTCAACACGATCGCCGTCGACGACGGCATCGCCATGGGCCACGGCGGCATGCTCTACAGCCTGCCCTCCCGCGACCTCATCGCCGACAGCGTCGAGTACATGGTCGAGGCCCACTGCGCCGACGCCCTGATCTGCATCTCCAACTGCGACAAGATCACCCCCGGCATGCTCATGGCCGCCCTGCGCCTGAACATCCCGACGGTCTTCGTCTCCGGCGGCCCGATGGAGTCCGGCCGCGCCACCCTCGTCGACGGCACCGTCCGCACCCTCGACCTGGTCGACGCGATCTCCGACGCCGTGAACGACAAGATCTCGGACGAGGACATCCTCCGCATCGAGGAGAACGCCTGCCCCACCTGCGGCTCGTGTTCCGGCATGTTCACCGCCAACTCGATGAACTGCCTGACCGAGGCCATCGGCCTCTCCCTCCCCGGCAACGGCTCGATGCTCGCCACCCACACCGGCCGCCGCGCCCTCTACGAGAACGCCGCCCGCACGGTCGTCGAGATCACCCACCGGTACTACGACGAGGACGACGCCTCCGTCCTGCCGCGCTCCGTCGCCACCCGCGCGGCCTTCGAGAACGCCATGGCGCTGGACATCGCCATGGGCGGCTCGACCAACACGATCCTGCACCTGCTCGCCGCCGCCCAGGAGGCCGGGCTGGACTACGGCCTGTCCGACATGGACGAGGTCTCGCGCCGCGTCCCCTGCCTGGCCAAGGTCGCCCCGAACGTCGCCCCGCGCGGCACGTACTACATGGAGGACGTGCACCGGGCCGGCGGCATCCCCGCCATCCTCGGCGAGCTGTACCGCGGCGGCCTGCTCAACGAGGACGTCCACGCGGTCCACTCCCGCTCCGTCAAGGAGTGGCTGGACGCCTGGGACGTCCGCGGCGGCTCGGCCACCCCCGAGGCCGTCGAGCTGTTCCACGCGGCCCCCGGCTGCGTCCGCTCCGCCGAGGCGTTCTCCCAGTCCGAGCGCTGGGAGTCCCTGGACCTTGACGCCGCCGGCGGCTGCATCCGCGACGTCGCCCACGCCTACTCCAAGGACGGCGGCCTCGCCGTCCTGCGCGGCAACATCGCCGTCGACGGCTGCGTCGTGAAGACCGCCGGCGTCGACGAGTCGATCTGGACCTTCGAGGGCCCGGCCGTCGTCTGCGAGTCGCAGGAGGAGGCCGTCGAGAAGATCCTCAACAAGCAGGTCAAGGACGGCGACGTCGTCGTCATCCGGTACGAGGGCCCCAAGGGCGGCCCGGGCATGCAGGAGATGCTCTACCCGACGTCGTTCCTCAAGGGCCGCGGCCTCGGCAAGACCTGCGCCCTGGTGACCGACGGCCGCTTCTCCGGCGGCACCTCCGGCCTCTCCATCGGCCACGCCTCCCCGGAGGCGGCCTCCGGCGGCACCATCGCCCTCGTCGAGGACGGCGACCGCATCCGCATCGACATCCCCAGCCGCTCGATCGACCTGCTCGTCGACGACGCCACCCTCGCCGCCCGCCGCGAGGCCCTGGGCGGCGTGTACGCGCCGAAGAACCGCGAGCGCAAGGTGTCCGCCGCCCTCCGCGCGTACGCCGCGATGGCGACCAGCGCCGACAAGGGCGCCGTCCGGGACGTCACCAAGCTCGGCTGACGCACCCGCGCGCGTGGAGCGGCCCGACCGCTCCACGCGCGCGTACGCCGCGCACCCGCGGCTACCAGGACTCCGCCACCCGCGCGTCCACCGCGAAGACCGACCCGTCCGGCGCCGTCCCGAACACCCGGTCCCCCGCCACCAGCGGCGCCGGCACCCGCGTCGCGTACCCGAGCCGCCCGTTCCGCATCCGCGGCCGGGTCTGCCCCACGACCGCGCCCCGCGCGGTGTCCACGGCGAGCAGCCGCCCGTCCGCCGCCGACAGGTACAGCCGCTCGTCCGGACCGAGGACCGGCACGGAGACGTTCGACGCCCCCGTCTCCAGCTCCCACAGCCGGCCGCCCTTCTCCACCGCCGTGTCCAGCGCCAGCAGCCGCCCGTCCAGCGACAGCAGGTACACCACCGCACCCCGCAGGGCGATCCCGCTCAGGTGCATCCGCTCCTGCGTCCCGACCCGGCGCTCCCCGCCGGCCTCCGGCCCGCTGCCCGGGTCACCGGGCTCACCCGGCGCGAGCAGCACCAGACCGTCGACCAGATCGCCCTGGTACCGGGTGGCGAGCACCAGCGTCCCGTCCCCGGTCCGCCCCACCGGCGCCGCGTCCCCCGCCACCACCCGGCTCCACACGACCTCGCCCGTCGCCGGCAGCAGCGCCGCGATCCGGCTGCTCCGCCCGTCCGCCGCCGTCTCGGACAGCGTCAGCAGCCCCGTCGGAGCGTCGTACGCGCCGAGCACCGGCGCCTCGAAACCGGCCGGCCGGCGCGCCCACCGCTCCGCCCCGGTCCGCGCGTCGACCGCCCGCAGCGCGCCGCGCCCGTCGGACAGGACCACCACCGGCCCGGCCGGCCGGAACGTCTCCGGCACGTCCGCGCGCGCGGTCCAGCCCGGCGTCCCGTCCACGGCGGCGTACGCCCGCAGCGGACCCGGCTCCGCCGCCGCGCCGACCAGCGGGGCCTCCCCGCCGGCCAGCGGCACCGGCACGCCCGGCGGCTCCTCGCCGACCGGCCCGGTCCGCTTCCACAGGACCTCGCCCGTCCGCGGGTCGAGGCGGGCGAGCGCCACGCCCCGCGCCGTGCAGTACAGCGCGCCGGCCTCGTACGCGCAGGCGGGCGCGGCGGAGCCGCCGTACTCCTGCAGCGGGGTGTGCCAGCCGTCGAAGGAGGTCGCCACCTCGGCGGGGTGCGCGGGCCCGGTGGCCGCGGGCCGGGCCGGCGGGCGCAGCGCCGCGTACACCCCGGCCCCGGCGAGGACGAGCACGACGGCGGCGGTGACCGTGAGCCGCGGGGCGAACCGCGAGCGCCGGCGCCGCGCGGGCGGGGCGGCCCCGGCCGCCCGGGTCGTGGTGTCGCCGCCGGAGACGTCGGTCCCGGCGCCGGCGCGGTCGCCGGACCGCCCGTCCGGCGCGAACGGGTCGGCGGGCAGCACCGGCCGCCGCCGCTGTGCCGGTATGAACGCCTCGGCCTCGTACGACGGCGGCTTCAGGGCCGCCATGATCTCGGCGGGCGTGGGCCGGTCGGCCGCCTCCTTCGCCAGGCAGCGCGCGACCAGCGGCGCCAGCTCGGCGGGCACCCCGCTGAGGTCCGGCTCGTCGTGGACCACCTGGTACGCCACGATGTACGGGCTGTCGGAGTCGAACGGGCCGTGGCCGGTCGCCGCGTGCACCAGGACCGAACCGAGCGCGAACACGTCGGCCGACGGCCCGACCTCGCGCGGCCGCTGGAACTGCTCCGGCGCCATGAACGGCGGCGAGCCGATCAGCTTCCCCGTCTCCGTGTGCAGGTCGCTGTCGACCGGCCGGGAGATCCCGAAGTCGATGACCTTGGGCCCGGAGTCGGTGAGGAGCACGTTGCTCGGCTTCAGGTCCCGGTGCACCACCCCCGCGCGGTGGATGTCGCGCAGCGCCTCGGCGAGCCCGGCGGTCAGCCTCCGCAGTTCGGCGGGGGAGAGCGGGCCGCGCTGGCGGACCTGGTCGGCGAGGGTGGGGCCGGGCACGTAGAGGGTCGCCATCCAGGGGCGCTCGGCGTCCGGGTCGGCGTCCACGACGGGCGCGGTGAAGGCGCCGCTGACCCGGCGGGCGGCGGCCACCTCCTGCCGGAACCGGGCCCGGAAGTCGGGGTCCTCGGCGTAGCGCGCGTGCACCACCTTCACGGCGAGCCGCAGCCCGGAGGGCGACGAGGCCAGGTGGACGACGCCCATCCCGCCCGCGCCGAGCACCGCCTGCAGCCGGTACTCCCCGGCGTACTCGGGCTCCTCGGCGCCCCGGCCGGCGTCGGTCCTGCTCAACGGCGGCATCTCCCACCCCCGTGTGGTTCCGCGTCCGTCCACGCGCGCGTGCGCGACGCGAGGAGCCTAGTCGATGGCCCCCGGGATGTCGGAGGAGCTTGCTAGCCTGCGCGCGTCGCACAGAGTGAAGCCAGGGGGAGAACCATCATGACGGTGAAGTACTACCCGGTCGCACCGGGATACCGGCTCAACGTCCGGTCCGGCCCGAGCACCCAGTACCCGGTGGTCCGGGTGCTCTCCGAGGGCGTGACCGTCCCGATCCACTGCCAGAAGACCGGGGAGTGGATCACCGGCCCGTACGGCACCACCCGCATCTGGGACAGCATCGCCCCGGGGCAGTACGTCTCCGACGCGTACGTGAAGACCGGCAGCGACGACTACGTGGCGCCGCGCTGCGCCTGAGGACCTTCGCCTCGGCCGTTCCGGAGCCGCGCCGGGGATAATCGACCTCGTGAGCGAGGACAAGCAGACCCCCGGAACCGGCCCGAGCGGACCCCAGCCCGAGGAGATCCGTTTCTTCGGGACGACGTGGGTCGACCACAGTGCCCACTACGGCCTGCGGCGCGCCGGCCTCGCGGCCGGCGCGCTCGCCGCCGCCGCGGCCGGTGCCTTCGTCCTGCGCTTCGCCTACCAGGGCCTCCAGGTCGCGGACGTGGGCGGCCTCGTGAACACGCTGGTCATCCTGATGTTCGCGATCTGCTCCGCCATCGCCTTCGCCAAGACCTGGGAGGGCTTCGGCCGCCGCCCCGCCGACCAGGCCCGCGAGGACTCCCTGAAGAGCCTCAAGGCCATCGGCTTCATCGGCGGCCTCCTCGCGTACGCGCTCCGCTGCCTCATGGAGGCCCCCGGCGAGAAGCTCCGCCGCGCCGAGTACGAGACGGCCCGCGCCCGCCACGAGAAGCGCCGCGGCGCCCGCACCGGCAACCCCGCCGCCCGCAAGAAGCCCAAGCGCTCCTGACCCACCCCGCCCGAGCCCCCGCGCCCTCCTTGACGCGGGGGCTTCTCCGTCCCCACTATTCATCACATGATGAATTACAGCGGGAAGGACCCCCGACCCCCCGACCCGAACCCCACCCCCACCCCCCTCGCGGG
>JOFO01000098.1 GCA_000721275.1 Microtetraspora glauca
CATCCGCCTCACCCACGGACAGCCCATCCGCTTCGGCACCGACGACGGCAAGGGCGTCGTCCGCGACCCCGCCACCGGCGACCTCCAGGTCGTCACCGTCACGCCGGACAACGAGGACCGCATCCTCGTCCACGACGCCCACGCCACCTCCCCCACCACCGCCTTCGCCCTCTCCCGCCTCGCCGACCCCGACACCCTCCACCACACCCCCATCGGCGTCTTCCGGTCCGTCCAACGACCGGTCTACGACACCCTCATGGCCGACCAGCTCGACACCGCCGTGGAGCGGCAGGGCGAGGGTGACCTGGCCCGGCTGCTGGCCGGGAACGACACGTGGACGGTGGTCGGCTGACGCGGACGCGCCGGCCCAGCTGACGCCGAGAGGGGCACGACCCGGACGACGGGTCGTGCCCCTCTCCGCGTCCGGAGGGGTCCGGGTCAGCCGCGGGCCGCGTCGTAGCGGGCGCGGGCCTCCTCGACGGCGGGGACGCGGGACTGGGTCCAGAGGGCCAGGTCGCGGACGCGGCGGGCGGCGTCCTCGCCGAGCGGGGTGAGGCTGTAGTCGACGCGGGGCGGGATGACGGGCTGGGCGGCGCGGTGGACGAAGCCGTCCCGCTCAAGGGTCTGGAGGGTCTGGGTCAGCATCTTCTCGCTGACGCCGCCGATCCGCCGCCGCAGCTCGCTGAACCGGTACGAGCGCTCCAGCAGGGCCATGAGGACGAGGACGCCCCAGCGGCTGGTGACGTGCTCCAGGACCAGCCGGGACGGGCACGTGGTGCCGTCGGTGGCGGCCAGCAGGGGGGCGGGCGGGGCGGCCTCGGCTGGGGTCTGTTCACTTACCTGCACGTCAGTACCTTACGTCAAAGTGGGTACTTTCAAATAGATAGCGCACCCCGTACGGTGAGTGTGTCACCCCGACCGCAGCCCCACCCCCTCACCACAGGAAGCGAGTGATCCCATGAGCATCGTCGTCACCGGAGCCACCGGACAGCTCGGCCGTCTCGTCGTCGACGCCCTCCTGGCCGACCCGGCCGTCCCCGCCGGTTCCGTCGCCGCCGTCGTACGGAACAAGGAGAAGGCCGCCGACCTGGCCGAGCGCGGGGTCGAGCTGCGGATCGCCGACTACAGCCGGCCCGAGACGCTGGCCGGCGCCTTCGCGGCGGGCGACCGGGTGCTGCTGATCTCCGGCAGCGAGGTCGGGCAGCGGGTCCTGCAGCACGCCGCCGTGATCGACGCGGCCAAGGCGGCGGGCGTGGCCCAGCTGGCGTACACCGGCGTGCTGGGCGGGCCGGACGCCGACTTCGACCTGGCGGCGGAGCACAAGGAGACCGAGGCGCTGATCCTCGCCTCGGGGCTGCCGTACACCTTCCTGCGCAACGGCTGGTACAGCGAGAACTACACGGCGAACCTCGCGCCCGTCCTCGCGCACGGCGCCGTCGTCGCCAACGCGGGCGAGGGCCGGGTCGCCTCCGCCTCCCGCGCCGACTACGCCGCCGCGGCGGCGGCCGTGCTGACCGGGCCGACCGAGGAGCACCTGGGCCGGGCGTACGAGCTGAGCGGCGACGAGGCGTGGTCGCTGGCGGAGTACGCGGCGGAGGTCGGCGCCCGGGCCGGGCGGGAGATCACGTACAGGAACGTGCCGGCGGCGGCGCACCTGGAGATCCTGACGGGCGCGGGAGTGCCGGAGGCGTTCGCGGCGATCCTCGTCGACGTCGACGAGGCGGTCGCGCGGGGCGCGCTGGCGCTCCGGACCGGCGACCTGGCGCGGCTGATCGGGCGCCCGACCACGCCGATCGGCACGACGATCGCGGAGGCGCTGGCGGCGGCGCGCTGACCGCCGCCTCCCATGGTCATGACCGTATAGCGGTACACACATGACAGCCGGCCCTGTGCGGCGCTACCTTCGTCGGGACAGCGCGGCGCAGGGCGGGAGGCTTTCCATGGGCGGAAGAGAGACGGACGGAACCGTCGGGACGGCGGACGGCGGCGACGGCCGCGCCGGTCTGCTGTACGGCGTCGGCGCGTACGCGATATGGGGCCTCGTGCCGCTCTACTGGCCGCTCCTCAAGCCGGCGAGCGCGGGCGAGATCCTGGCGCACCGGATGGTCTGGTCGTTCGTCCTCGTCGGCCTCGCGCTGCTGGCGCTGCGCCGGTGGGGCTGGATGCGGGAGCTGGCGGCGAGCCCGCGGAAGCTGGGGCTGCTGACGATCGCCGCGACCGTCATCACGGTCAACTGGGGCCTGTACATCTGGTCGGTCAACAACGGGCACGTCGTCGAGTCGTCCCTCGGCTACTTCATCAACCCGCTGGTGACGATCGCGCTCGGCGTCCTCGTCCTGAAGGAACGCCTCCGGCCCGCCCAGTGGGCGGCGGTCGGCATCGGCTTCGCCGCCGTCCTCGTCCTGGCGATCGGCTACGGCCGCCCGCCCTGGATCTCCCTCGTCCTCGCCTTCTCCTTCGCCGTCTACGGCCTGGTGAAGAAGCAGGTCAACCTCGGCGGCCTGGAGTCGCTGGCGGCCGAGACGGCCGTCCAGTTCCTGCCGGCCCTCGGCTACCTGGTCTTCCTCGGCTCGCGCTCGGAACTCGCCTTCGGCTCCGAGGGCGCCGGCCACATGGCGCTGCTCGCCACCACCGGCGTCGTCACGGCGATCCCGCTCGTCTGCTTCGGCGCGGCGGCGATCCGGGTCCCGCTCTCCACCCTGGGCCTCCTCCAGTACCTGGCCCCGACCTTCCAGTTCCTCCTCGGCGTCGTGTACTTCCACGAGGCGATGCCGCCGGAGCGCTGGGCCGGCTTCTCCCTGGTGTGGCTCGCCCTCACGCTCCTCACCTGGGACGCCCTCCGCACGGCCCGCCGCAGCCGCGCCGCGATGACCCGAGCCGCGAAGCAGGCCGCCACCCACACCCCACTCCCCCGACCCGCCCCGACGGACGACGTCCGCGCCTGACGGCGAAAACGGGTGGCCGCAGCCCGGCCCGCCGCTCCACCCTGGACCCCATGTCCCCACTCCCGGCGGTACGGGGCGGCGAGCCGCTCCGCCGCGTCCGCGCGCTGCACACCGGCACCACGGTCACCGTCTACCAGGCGTACCCGCCGGAGATCGGCCTGCCCACCGCGCGCGACGGGAGGTTCCCGGAGCTCTGGAAGCGGGACCGGATGACGTGGATCAAGCCGTCGTTCCTGTGGATGATGTACCGCTCCGGCTGGGGCACCAAGGAGGGCCAGGAGACCGTCCTCGCGGTGGAGATCACCAGGGCGGGCTTCGAGTGGGCGCTGCGGCACGCCTGTCTGTCGCACTACGAGCGCGGCTTCCACGCCGACCGGGCGTCCTGGCAGCGGGAGCTGCGGCGGGCGCCGGCCCGGGTGCAGTGGGACCCGGAGCGGGACCTGCGGCTGGCTCCGCTGCCGTACCGCTCGCTCCAGCTGGGTCTCGCGGGCGAGGCGGCACGCCGGTACGCGGACGAGTGGACGGTCGCCGTCACCGACGTCACGGCGCTCGCCCGGGCGGCGCACGCCCTCGTGCGGGCCGGGGACCTGACGGCCGCGGCACGGCTGCTGCCGGCCGAGACGCCGTACCCGGAGCCGGACGGTCTGCTGGACCGGGTGCGGGCCTGAGGTCGGCCCGGGGGAACGGGGCCCGGGTGGGTCCCGTTTCCCCGGGGTTGCGGGTCACAGGGTGAGGAGGGCTCCGTGGGCCGCTGTGGGGACGGACGGGTCGCGGAGGGGGCGGAGGGCCAGGCGGATCAGGGCGAGGGCGTTGTCGTCGCCGGCGATCCGGTTGGCGCTCAGTTCGCCGCAGGAGCGGCACTCGTGGACCAGGAGCCACTCGCCGTCCGGGCGGACGGAGACGCTGAGCGGCACCATGCGGCCCCGGCAGGCGGACGCCCGGTCGCCGGGGATCCGGGCGTCGACGTGCAGGCTGGCCAGGCAGGTCGGGCAGTGGTTGCGGTGCGCCGTGCCCGGCGCGGCCAGCGGGACGACGAGCCGGCAGGCGACGCACCGGAAGTCCTGCTCCCGGTGGCCGGTCCGCTGCCCGTGCAGCACGTCCTTGCGCCGCTGGGCGCGGCGCCGGTCGTCGGTGCGCGTACGGCGGGCCATGTCACAGGTCCCCGAACGCTTCGAGCGGGAACGGCGGCTGGGCCAGCGGCCGTACCGCCATCCGCATCAGGATGAGCCGGTTGTCGTCCTCGGCGACGGGGCTGGAGGTCAGCTCGTCGCAGCGCACGCACCGGTGCACGATCATCCAGTCGCCGGTGCGCAGCACGGCGATGGAGATCGGGGACATGCGCGCCCCGCAGTCGCTCGGTCCGCCCTCGACGTGGTCGTGGACGTGCCGGGAGTGCAGGCAGGACGGGCAGTGGTTGCGCCGCTGCCCGCCGGCGGCGTGGGCGTGGACGGTGAGTCCGCACCACACGCAGGTGAAGGTGTCGATGGTGATGGTCACCCGGAGGCTCCTTGCTGAGGAAGTGTCGCTGACAGCAGGAGTCGGCCGAGCGGGCCTCGCGAAGGAGACTGCCTAGGCGGAAAGGGCCATGGAGTGAGGCGCGCTCGGCGCGGGCCGGGGCATACAACACCCTCTCTGCGGGCCGGGGGCCCGGATCGTACGGCGGACGGGGGACGACGTCTCCGACGGTAGGCAGCGCGCCCCGGGCGCCGCCACCGGTTTTTCCGGCCGCGCCCCCGTCACGGCCGGCGCACCTCGAAGTGGAAGCAGCCGTACTCGACGGCGCGGACGTGCACGAGCGCGACCTCCGGGTCGGCGAACGCCTCCGCGAACGCCTCGTCCAGGCCGGGGAGTTCGACGAGCCGCCCGCCGACGATGCGGCCGTCGGCGCCGTACCGGCGGACGGTGCGCAGCGCCCCCGGCCGCGCGAAGGGGTAGTCGTCGGCCGGTTCGGGCCCCGCGCACGCGTCGCCGTGCACGAAGACGGGCCCGACCTCGTCGTACGCCCCCGGCGCCGCGCCCGTGGCGGCGGCCCAGCGCCGCAGCGGCGCGTACGAGACGAGCGCGATCCGCTCGCCGGGACGGGAGAGCCGGAGGCAGCAGCGCAGGGGGTGTCCGCCCTCGGGCGCGACGTACGGGACGCAGGGGCGGCCGGCGTCGTCGACGGTGCGGAGGGCGGTGAGGACGTCGGGCTCGACGGCCCGGGGCGTGAAGCGGTTCATGCCCCCAGCCTCACCGAGCCGCCGGAGCCGGGCTGGCGGATTCCGGACGCCGCGGTCGAGCGGCTTCCGCGCCGGCCCGTCAGGCTTCGCCGACGGGGGCGATGCGGCGGCGGAGCAGGCAGAACTCGTTGCCCTCGGGGTCGGCGAGGACGTGCCACTCCTCCTCGCCGGTCTGCCCGACGTCCGCCGGCACCGCGCCGAGCGCGAGGAGCCGCCGCAGTTCGGCGTCCTGGTCGCGGTCGGTGGCGCTGACGTCGATGTGCAGGCGCCTGCTGCCGGTGCGGGGCTCGTCGTTGGGGCTGAGGACGAGGGTGGGCAGCGGGCCGCCGAAGCCGGTGCCGGCGGGCCCGATCTCGATGCTGCCGTCCTCCTCCCGGCCCAGTTCGACGTAGCCGAGGACCTCGCTCCAGAAGGCGGCGAGGCGTTCGGGGTCGGCGCATTCGAGGACGAGCTCACTGATGCGGCATGCCATGGGGACAGCGTACGGAACCTCGCGCATCGAACCCCCCGTCGCGAATCGCCTCCCCCCGCCCGGCAGTTCACGCGTCGAGCGTGATCGCGTTCTTGGCGCGCTCGACGGACTCCTCGGAGGCGGGCCCGCCGGGGTTCTCGGTGGCCAGCGCCTGGTTGAGGGCGACGAAGGGCCGCATCCGCTCCTCGTAGCGGGCGAAGGCGGCGCCGTGGTCGCCGTCGTGGCGCGCGAGGCAGTCCGCGAGGACGTACGCGCCGACGAGCGCGAGGCTGGTGCCCTGCCCGGAGAGCGGGGACGGGCAGTAGCCGGCGTCCCCGAGCAGCGCGACGCGCCCCCGCGACCACCGGTCCATCCGGATCTGGGCCATGGCGTCGCAGTAGAAGTCGGGGGCGGTGCGGGCGGCTTCGGCCAGCCGGGCGCCCTCCCAGCCCACGGCGGACAGCTTGGCCACGACGGTGCGCCGGAGCGCGTCGGCGCCCCGCAGTCCGGGCGGCAGGGGGCCGGACTCGAAGCCGAACGCGACCCGCAGTTCGGTGTTGGCGCGCACCGGCATGATGCCGAAGCCCACGCCGTCGCCCCGGAGCCACGTCTGCCAGTCCTCCAGGCCGAGGAAGTTCTCCGTGCCGAACACCGAGAGGTAGCTGCCCAGATGGTGGGCGAACCGTTCCTCCGGGCCGAACGCGAGCCGCCGCACGGTGGAGTGGAGGCCGTCGGCGCCGATGACGAGGTCGAAGCGGCGGGACGGCCCGTGCGCGAAGTCGGCGCGCACGCCGGTCCCGTCCTGCGCCAGCCCGGTGAGGCTGTCGCCGAAGAGGTACGCGGCGTCGGCGCGGGTGTGCTCGTACGCCATCCGCACCAGGTCCTCGCGCAGCACCTCGATGTCGTCGCTGTCGAGCCGGCCGCTGCTGAAGGTCGCCTCGGTGGAGCGGTGGACCTCCCGGCCCTCCGCGTCGAGGACCGACATGCCGCGCATCCGGGTCCGTACGCCGCGCGCCCGGTCGAGCAGGCCCGTCCGCTCCATGACGTCGAGCGCGACGCCCCGCACGTCGACGGCCTGGCCGCCGGGGCGCGGGGCGGCGGCGCGCTCGACGACGGTGGGCTCGAAGCCGTGGCGGCGCAGCCAGTGGGCGAGGACGGGGCCGGCGACGCCGCCGCCGGAGATGAGCACGGTCCGGTTCTTCGTGGGCATGGGGCTCTCCTGGGGAGTCGTCCGTACGGTGTACGCGTCTGAGCGTACGCCGTACGCATAGGCGCTCAACGGGCCTTCTACCGCTCTGTACTAGGTCAGAGCGGCTTCTCAGAGCCGTCGCCGCTGCTAGCCTCTGCGCTAGTACAGAGAGATGGAGGTGGAGAGTGTGACGCAGATCACCGGCGCGGCCGACGGTCCTCCCTACCGGCGCATCGCCGCCGACATCCGGCGGCGCGTCGCGGACGGCGAACTCGCCCCCGGGGACCGGATCCCCTCGACCCGGCGGATCGCCGAGGAGTGGGGCGTAGCGCTGGCCACGGCCGCCAAGGCGCTGACGATCCTGCGCCTGGAGGGCGTGGTGGAGGCCGTGCCCCGGGTCGGCACGGTCATCGCGGGCCCCGCCGTCTCCCGGAGGAGTACGCCGCCGCCAGCGACCGCCCCGCCGGGCACCGTCCCGCCGGGCGCCGGCGCCCGCGCGGCCGAGCCCGGGACGGAACAGGAACTGAGCCTCGACCGGATCGTCCGGACCGCGATCGGGATCGCCGACGCCGAGGGGCTGACGGGGCTCTCCATGCGCGGCGTCGCGGCCCGCCTCGGCGTCGCGCCGATGTCGACGTACCGGTACGTGCCGAGCAAGGAGGAGCTGGTCCTCCACATGGCGGACGCGGCCTTCGGCGAGGAGTCGTACCCGCCGGACGCCCCCGAGGGCTGGCGCACCCGCGTCGAGCTGGGCGCGCGGACGATGTGGCGCCTCTACCGGAGGCACCCGTGGCTGGCGCAGCTCGGCTCGCTCTCGCGCCCGCTGCTCGTGCCGCGCCTCCTGGTGCACGGGGAGTGGATCCTGAGCGCCCTCGACGGCCACGGCCTGGCGCCCGCCGAGCTGTTCGACGTCCACGTGCTGATCTACAGCCACGTGCAGGGCCTGGCGGTGCACCTGGAGCGCGAGGCGCACGCCGAGGCGGCCACCGGGCAGTCGGAGGACCAGTGGATGGACGGCCGCGCCGGCGAGCTGCGGGCGCTGGCGGAGTCGGGCCGCTTCCCGACCTTCGCCAAGGTCGTGGGCGGCTTCGAGGGCGGCTACGACCTGGACCTGGACGCCCTGTTCGAGCGCGGCCTCGCCGCCCTCCTCGACGGCCTGACGCCCCTCGTGGAGGGCGGGGGCCGGTGACGGGCGACCGGGGGCGGCGCGGGAGTCCCGGGGGCCGGATGCGTCGCCGGCCCGGTACCCCCTAGTCTCGGCGGGTCCGCCGGGACGTGGGCGGCGACGACGGAGGAGGAACGTTCATGCGGGAGCGGCGGGCGGGCGGGCGGCTGAGGGCCGCGGCGTGGATCATGGTGCCGCTGGGACTGGCGTCGGTCCTCGGCGGCATCCTGTACTTCTTCGTCGCCCACCGGGGCGTCACGGTGATGGGCGACTCCATGAACCCCACGCACCCCCGGGGCGCGGTCGTGCTCGTCCGGGACGTGGCGGCGGGCGACATACGCCGGGGCGACGTGCTGCTCCTCCAGGTGCCCGGGCGGTACAACGGCGCGCCGGTCATCCAGCGCGTCATCGGCAAGGGCGGCGACCACGTGGTCTCCGACGGCACCCGGGTCACGGTGAACGGCCGGGACCTCGCCGAGCCGTACCTGAAGAAGGAGCCCTGGCCGCCGACGCCGGTCCCGTACGACGTCCGCGTGCCGCAGGGCCGCCTGTTCCTGCTGGGCGACAACCGCGGCAACTCCAACGACTCCCGCTACTTCCTGGACCAGGACGCGGGCACCGTCGCGGTCGCGGGGGTCCTCGGCCGCGTGCAGGACGGCCTCCCGCCGGCCGTCCTGGCCGCCGGCCTCACCGGCGCGGCCCTGATCGTGCTCGGCTGCGGCACGGGGTACGCGGCCTGGCGCCGCGCCCGCACCGCCGCCTGACGCGGGCGAGGCCGGGGGCGGGGGCGGGGGCGAACC
>JOFO01000099.1 GCA_000721275.1 Microtetraspora glauca
GCGGGGTGGTGGGGGTGGCCTTCGGGCTCGGCGTGGGGCTCGGAGTCGTCGGCGCGGGGGTCGGCGTCGGCGTGGGCGTCGGCTTCGGGGACGGCTTGACCGTCGGCGGAGGCGTCGGCTTCGGGGTGGGCTTCGGCGTGGGCGTGGGCTTCGGCGGCGGCGGGGTGGTGGGCTCCGGCGCGGGCGCCGGGGGCGGCGGCGGCTTCGGCGTGGGCGACGGCTTCGCCGGCGGCGCGGGCTCGGGCACCACGGGGGTGGCCGCCGGCGGCGTCGGCTGCGGCGCGGCGACCGGTTGCGGATCGCCGGCCATCGCCCAGACGAGCCCGGCCGCGGCGGCCACGGCCACCGCGGCGGCGATGCCGGCCTTCGCGGGCGCGCCGAGACCTTCGGCGGCGGCCCCGCCGGAGGCGGCGCCGGACGTGCTCCCGCCGGTGGCGGCGGCAGCGGCGCCCGCGCCGGCCGCGCCCGCGGCGCCGCCGGCGACGATCCCGGCGGCCTTGAGGGAGTAGCCGGCGGCGAACCAGCCGATGACGGCGACCGGGAGCAGCGCCGGGATCCCGGCGTTGACGTGGGCGAGTTCGCCGGCGGCGACCCGGCACTTGGCGCACTCGTCGAGGTGCTTGCGCAAGCCGCGCTCGGCCCGCATCCGCAGCCCGCCGCGCGCGTAGGCGCCGAGCCGGTCGGCGTACCGGGCGCAGTCGCCGCCCGCGGTGAGCGCCTGGCTGACGTGGGCCTGGAGGTACGCCTGCTTGAGGCCCTCGCGGGCGCGGCTGGCGAGGACGGCGGTGGCGTTGGCGGTCAGGCCGAAGAGGGGCGCGACCTCGCTGGGCGACTCCTCCTCGACGGTGGTGTGCCACAGCACGGCCTGCCAGCGCTCGGGCAGCGACCGGAACGCCTGCATGGCCAGCGACTGCTCGGCCTCCTGCATGGCGCGGACCTCGGCGCCGAGGTCCAGGGTGTCCTGGTCGGAGACCTCGGAGGAGCGGGCGGCGTCGGCGGCGAAGACGGCGAAGTCCTCGACGAGGTGCTCGCGCCGCTGCGTCTTGGCCCAGCTCGCGCCGACCCGCCGGACGGTGGTCATCAGATAGGCGCGGACGGCCTGTTCGGGCCCGGCGCCGCCGCGGACCGCCTGCAGGGTGCGGGCGAACACCTCGGCGGTGAGGTCGTCGGCGGTGTGCGCGTCCCGGCAGCAGGTGCGGGCGTAGCGGCGGACGGCGTCGGAGTGGCGGCGGAACAGCTCCTCGTACGCGGAGTCGTCGCCGTCCCGCATGCGGGCGATCAGGTCGGCGTCCGACGCCGGCAGCTCCCGGGGCGGCGGCAGCAGCCCCTCGTCGTCGGCGTCGTCCCCGTCGTCCGTGTCCTCCGCGGCCTCCGGTACGGGGGCGGGGGCGGCGCCCGCCGAGGGCGCCTCGCGCTGCTGCGGCACGCTCGCCCCGGCCGCCGGGTCGTGCGGTGCGGCGGGGGCGCCGCCGGGGCCGCCCTGGCTCGGCACCTGCCGGGCGGGCAGGCCCTCGGCCTCCGTGGCGCCGCCGGCGCCCAGCGGATCGTCCCGACCGTCACCGCTCATCGCGGAAGCCCCCGTACGCGTGCGCAGACCCGAAATATTGGCCAAGCCTGCCACACGACGCGGGCACGCCGAAGCGTCGCGCCCGTATACCACTCGTCCGGGGCGACTTCCCGCACCCCGGCGTCACCGCTCACACGTGCGTGTCATGCTCCTTGGCCCGCCCGGCCCCGAGACCCGGCGGACCGTCGGGAGTCCGACCCGCTACCGCGAGCGCAGGCCCTCCAGCAGGATGTCCAGCAGCCGGGCCGAGGCCGCCGCCTGCTGGGCCGCGTCCGGCAGCGCCGGCGCCGCCGTCGCGATGACCAGCAGCACGTCCGCCACGGTCACGTCCGCCCGCAGCTGACCCGCCTCCCGGGCCCGGTCGACCAGCCGGCCGACGACCTCCAGGAGCTCCGCGGCCCCCGCGTCGTCCCGCTCGTCCGCCGGCACCGCCCGGGGCGCCACCACGCGTACGTCGGCCTGCTCGCCGAGACCCCGCTGGCTCGGGACCCGGGCCTCGCCGTCCCCGTCCGCCGCCGTCTCGTCCACACCGACCCGCAGCACCTGCGGCGGCAGCAGCCGCCCGGCACCCGACGCGACCGAGGTGCGCAGGAACCGGGAGAGCGCCGACCACGGCTCCTCCTCCTGCCCCAGCGCGGCCCGCGCCTGCTCGGTCAGCCGCGCGGTCTCCTCCTCGGCTATCCGCCGCACCAGCACGTCCTTGCTGGGGAAGCGCCGGTACACGGTGCCCACCCCGACGCGCGCCCGCCGGGCCACGTCCTCCATCGGCGCCCCGTAACCGAGCTCGCCGAACACCTCGCGCGCGGCCCGCAGCACGTGCTCCAGATTGCGCTGCGCGTCCACCCGCAGCGGCGCCGCGCGCCCGCCCGGCACCGGACCGGTCACCACGGTGCCGGTCCCCGCGACGGTGCCCGCGGCGGGACCGGAACCGGCCGGCGGCACGGCCGCCGCGCCCCGGTCGTCCCGCTCCGCGCCGACCACGGACTGCCACCGAGAATCCTGAATCTGCATAAGCGTTCCCCCGCTCATGATGTCTCCCCCCGGAGACTCCCCGCCCTGATACGGGGCTCCCGGCCGGTGTGCGCGATCGGTCCGCGCGCACGCCGGAACCGACACCCCGACGAACTACGAACATAGTTGAGTCCGGGTCAATTCAGAAGGGGGAGTTCCGTACGGTGCGCCCCCCGATCGGAGCAAGCGGCGGAAGACGCCCGTTTCCCGCCCCGCCACGCACCCCTCGCGTCCGCCGTGACCTGCGCCGTTGCGCCCGGGCGCGCCGTGCGCGCCACCCCGCGCCTCCGTACCCCTCCGGTCACACAATTCGCCGGGCCTGTGGACAAACCCCGGACGGCGATGCCTCATGGGACGGTGACCGAACCTGCGCGCATTCTCGTGGTCGGCGGTGGCTACGTCGGCATGTACACCGCGCTGCGCCTCCAGCGGCAGCTCAGGACGGAGCTCGGACGCGGCGCCGCCGAGATCACGGTGGTCACGCCCGACCCGTACATGACGTACCAGCCGTTCCTGCCCGAGGCCGCCGCCGGCTCGCTGTCCCCGCGGCACGTCGTCGTCCCGCTCCGCCGCGTCCTGGACCGCTGCCGCCTCCTCATCGGCGAGGTCGCCTCCCTCGACCACGCCGAGCGCACCGCGATCGTCACCACCCTCGCCACCGACGAGGTGGGCGCCGGCCCGGTCGCCCTCACCTACGACGAACTCGTCCTCGCCCCCGGCTCGGTCTCCCGCACCCTCCCCGTCCCCGGCCTCGCCGAGCACGGCATCGGCTTCAAGACCGTCGAGGAGGCCATCGGACTGCGCAACCACGTCCTGGAGCAGCTCGACATCGCCTCCTCCACCCGCGACCCGGCGCTCCGCGACGCCGCCCTCACCTTCGTGTTCGTCGGCGGCGGGTACGCGGGCGTGGAGGCGCTCGCCGAACTGGAGGACATGGCCCGGTACGCCACCCGCTACTACCACAACGTCAAGCCGGAGGACCTGAGATGGGTCCTCGTCGAGGCCGCCGGACGGATCCTCCCGGAGGTCGGCGACGAGATGGGCCGGTACGCGATCCGCGAGCTCCGCGGCCGGAACGTCGACGTGCGCCTGGAGACCCGGCTCGACAGCTGCGAGGACCGGGTCGCCGTCCTCAGCGACGGCACCCGGCTGCCCACCCGCACCGTCGTGTGGACCGCCGGCGTCAGACCCGCCCCCGTCCTCGCCGCCACCGACCTCCCCCGCGACGAACGCGGCCGGATCCGCTGCACCGCCCACCTCGCCGTCGACGGCGCCCCCCACGCGTGGGCCGCCGGAGACGCCGCCGCCGTCCCCGACGTCACCGCGCCGGAACCCGGCGCCCTCTGCGCCCCCAACGCCCAGCACGCCGTCCGGCAGGCCAAGGTCCTCGCCGAGAACCTCGCCGCCTCCCTCCACGGCCGGCCGCTCAAGGAGTACGCGCACGCGTACGCCGGCTCCGTCGCCTCGCTCGGCCTCCACAAGGGCGTCGCGCACGTGTACGGACGCAAGCTCAAGGGCTACCCGGCCTGGCTGATGCACCGCGCCTACCACCTCAGCCGGATGCCCACCGCCAACCGCAAGGCCCGGGTCCTCGCCGAATGGACCCTCTCCGGCCTCTTCAAGCGCGAGATCGTCTCCCTCGGCTCCCTCGAACACCCCCGGGCCGAATTCGAACTCGCCGCGGCACCACCCCCGCCCCCGCCCGCCGACCCCGGCCCCACGGGAACCGGCGGGACGTCCTTCTGACATCACTGTCAGTGCACTCGTCCACACTGGACGTGTGACCATAGGTGGGCTCACACCTGCACAGCGTGACTCCGCACGGCACCGACACCACGAGGCATACAGATCCGTGAACTTCACCCGTTGGAGCGCCCGGCTCCCCGGCACGCAGCGCCGCGCGGCGCGGGGGACCGAAGGCTCCGTGCCCGCCGCCCGCGGTGAGTACGGACCGCGGCAGGAGCACCCCACCGCGGACGCACCGGACGCCGAGGACGCCGGGACCGCCCCGGACGCCGTCGACACCGACGTCCCCGCCCTGGAGGACTTCTCCGTACGGGACCTCCTCGGCCGCCTCCCCGGCCTCGTCGCCCTCGTGTACGGCCCCGAGCACCGCATCGCGTACGTCAACGACGCGTACGCCGCCGCCTTCGGCCCCCGCACCCCCGGCGCCACCGTCGCCGCCACCTGCCCCGAGGCCGGGGAACTCGGCCTGCTGCCGCTCCTCGACCAGGTCCGCCGCAGCGGCAAGCCCCGCACCGTGAAGTCCCGCCGCACCGAGAGCGGCGGCTCGTACACCGTCACCTGCCTGCCCGTCGACAGCCCGCGCCCCGACGGCGCCGGCGTCCTCGTGCACGCCGCCGACGTCACCGACCACGCCGACGCCGCCGAACGGCTCCGCGCCAGCGAGCGCCGCCACCGCGAGACCGCCGTCACCCTCCAGCGCTCCCTCCTCCCGCAGGAGCTGGAGCAGCCCGACGACCTCCGGATCGCCGCCACCTACCAGCCCGGCGTCGCCGACGCCGCCGTCGGCGGCGACTGGTACGACGTCATCACCCTCGGAGCCGGCCGCACCGCCCTCGTCATCGGCGACGTCATGGGCCGCGGCGTCCGCGCCGCCGCCGTCATGGGCCAGCTCCGCACCGCCGTCCGCGCCTACGCCCGCCTGGACCTGCCGCCGCACGAGGTCCTCCAGCTCCTCGACGGCCTCGCCGCCGAGATCGACGCCAGCCAGATCGCCACCTGCGTCTACGCCGTCCACGACCCCAACGAGGGCCGCCTCGTCTACGCCTCCGCCGGCCACCTCCCGATCCTCGTCCGCGACGAGGACGGCACCGTCCGCCACGCGGACGGCGCCACCGGACCCCCGCTCGGCACCGGCGGCTGGCTGCACTCCTCCGGCTCCATCGCCCTGCCGCCCGGCTCCACCGCCGTCCTCTACACCGACGGACTCGTCGAGCGCCGCCGCGAGGACATCGACGAGGGCGTCGAAGCCCTCGCCCGCGCCCTCGCCGGCGCCAGCGGCACCCCCCAGGTGGTCTGCGACCGGCTGCTCCGCGCCCTCGGCGTCACCGCCGAACACGACGACGACGTCGCCGTCCTCGTCGTCCAGCACCCGGCCCGCGAGGGCGCCGACGCCGAGCTGTTCCACAACGCCGCCCTCGAACTCCTTGGCGGCGTCGAGGCGGCCCCCCGCGCGCGTGCCTTCGCCTCCGGAGTCCTCTCCTCGTGGCGCTTCCCCGTCGAACTCCGCGACCTCGGCGTCCTCGCCACCAGCGAACTCGTCGCCAACAGCCTCCAGCACGGCACCCCGCCCATGCGGCTGCGGCTGCGGCGCACCGACCGCCGCCTGATCATCGAGGTCACCGACGGCGACGACCACCTGCCGCGCCGCCGCAGGGCGGAAACAGAGGACGAGGCGGGTCGCGGGATCTCCATCATCGCGACGATCGCCTCGTCCTGGGGAAGCCGCCGCACTCCCGGCGGCGGCAAAGCGGTCTGGTGCGAGTTCGCCCTGCCCGACTAGGCAGCGGCGGCGGTCTCCTTCTCCGGCTGGTGCCGCACCACGATCCGGGACGGCTTCGCCGCCAGCGACGGCTGGTTCTGCACCGGCGTGAGCTGCTTGCCCAGCCGCACCGCCAGCACCGTGACCAGCAGCGAGAACAGCACGAAGGTCACGATGTACGGCCCGTGCAGCGACGCGCCCATCGGCCCGCCCACCGCCGGACCGACGGCCAGCGCCAGCTGCTTCACCAGCGCGAAGGCCGAGTTGTACGAGCCCACCCTCGACTCCGGCGCCAGATCGGCCACCAGCGGCGCCACCGTCGGCGACAGCATCGCCTCGCCGAGACCGAACAGCGCGTACGTGGAGACGAACGCGGCCGTCGCCATCGCCTGGCTGCCGTGGCCCAGCCCCGCGTACCCGGCGATCAGCCAGGCCACCGCCCAGATCAGACCCACGGCCGCGATCACCCGGGTCCGCTTGCGGCGCTCCACGAACTTCAGCACCAGGAACTGCGCCGCCACGATCACCGCCGTGTTCGCGGCCAGCGCCAGACCCAGCGTCGAGGGCGCGATACCGGCGGCCTCCGTGCCGTACGCCGCAAGACCCGACTCGAACTGTCCGTAGCAGGCGAAGAAGAGGACGAACCCGAGGACGCACAGCTGCACCATCGCCTTGTGGCCCAGGAGCGCCCGCACCCCGCCCTTGCCGCCCTCGGCCGGCCGGGCGCCCTGGAGCGCCGGCGAACCGGCCGTCCGCACGGTGCCGACCACCGCGGCCAGCACCAGGAACATCACGGCCTCGATGGAGAACAGCAGCAGGAAGCTGCCGGGCCGGCTCACGTCGACCAGCTGGCCGCCGATCAGACCGCCGACACCCAGGCCCAGGTTCTGCAGGAAGAACTGGAGGGCGAAGGCGCGCGTCCGCGCGGCCGGCTCGGAGCACCACACGATCATCGTCGCGAGCGCCGGCTGGAGCACCGCCGTCCCCGCGCCCAGCAGCGCGGCGCCGCCCACCGCCGCCGGCACGCTCGACGCGAGCCCCATCCCCACGGCGCCGACCGCGGCCAGACCCGAGGCGACGAGCAGCACCGGCACCGGGCCGCGCCGGTCGATCGCCCGCCCGCTGAACGGCAGCACCACGAGCGCGGCCATGGCGAAGACGGCCAGCACCACACCCGCGGTCGTCGCGCCCAGATCCCGCACCTGCGCCACGTACACATAGAGGTACGGCACGGTGAAGCCGAGTCCGAACGCGCTCAGCGCGCTGCCTGCCTGAATCCGGCGCATCGCCGCGCCCCTCGCCTTGGTCACACTCACCCACTTCGGTCGTGGGTTCAGAGCTGTACGCCTGAACCCTCAAGACTTCAACACTAAAGTTCGATGGTTAACAGTACACATGGAAGGACTTCAACGCCAACGACGGGCGTGGAATACTCGCCCTCATGTCCGACACCCCCGAGCGCCCCGCCTCTCCGGAGCCGCAGGAGCCGACGCTCGACGAGCAGATCGCCGCCTACCAGCGCGAGTACCGCGACCTGGACCCCCAGGTGGAGAAGGTGGTCTCCGCCCTCGGCCGGCTGAACCGCCGGATGAACGTGGCGTACGGCCGCCAGCTCGCCGACCTCGGCATCAGCAACGCCGAGTGGGAGGTGCTCAAGACCCTGGTCCTCTCCGGCGCCCCGTACCGCCTGGGCCCGGGGGAGCTGGCCAAGCGCCTCGGCCTCACCCCGGCCGCGATGACCCACCGCATCGACCGCATGGCCGGCGAGGGCCTGGTGACCCGCGACCGCGACGAGACCAACCGCGTCCGCGTGATCGTGGAGCTCACGGACGAGGGCCGGACGAAGTGGCTGGAGGCGATGCGCATGGCCACGGACTTCGAGGAGAAGCTCCTCCAGGACCTCGGCAGCGAGGAGCGGGGCGCCCTCGGCGACGCCCTGATCCGCCTCCTGCGCCGGGTGGAGCTGACCCAGCCGGACGCCGGCGGCAGGCTCACCGACCTCGACTGAACAGACGCGCGAGACCTCCCGGGTGGCGGTTGACACCCCCCTGCGGGACGCGTAGTGTTCTCCGAGTTGTCACGGAGCCGGAACGGTTCTGCGACAACCATCCCGCCGCGAGAGCGGCACCTCTCTCCAGCACGGTCTCCCTCACGGGATGAATTTCGGCATGCCGAAATTCAATTCGAACGGCTCGATTATGAGCCGCCCGGAAGATCCGCTAAGGTTTGAGACGTCGGAACGGCCCAACAGCCCGGAAGACAAACCCCGCTGACTGGGAATCAGACGCCGAAAGGATCTGATAGAGTCGGAAACGCCGGAAGGGCCCGGAG
>JOFO01000100.1 GCA_000721275.1 Microtetraspora glauca
GGGCGGAACGGTCGGAGGGGTCGGGGGACGGGGTGGAAGGGGCGGGGGTGTCGTACGGCATGGGGCTCCGCTCTGCTCGCGTCGCCGTGCGGTCCGGGGCCCGGGCGGGCCGCCGGGGCGACGGGGTCAAGGCTTTCCGCGGTCCGCCGCCCCGACACCCCGTGTCAACCCGGCGGGTCAACTCCCTGCGTCAACCCGCCGCGCCGGCTTGACGGGCCGCCCCCGTCCGTCCTCAGCCCTGCGGGACCACCGCGACCGGGCACGGGGCCAGGTGGAGCGCGGCGTGCGCCACCGAGCCGATCCGCCCGCCGAGCGCGCCGCGCTTCGCGCGCCGGCCGACGACCAGGAGCTGCGCGTTGCCGGAGGTGGTGAGCAGGACCTGGCCGGCGCTGCCGAGCTCGACGTGCTCGGTCACCGGAACGTGCGGGTACCGCTCGCGCCACGGGGCCAGCGCGTCGCGAAGCGCCTTCTCCTCGAAGGGCACCAGGCCGCCGGCGTCGTCGGCGAGCCGCAGCGACGCCGGGCTGTACGCGAAGAGCGGCGGCAGGCTCCAGGCGCGCACGGCGCGGATCGCGGCGCCCCGGGCGTGCGCCGTCTCGAACGCGAACCGCAGCACGGCCTCGCTGTCCTCCGGCGTGCCCTGCTGGCCCACCAGGATCTCGCCGGTGGGCGGTTCGGCCGCCCGGTCGTCGCGGGCGCGGACGGCGACGACCGGCACGGTAGCGGCGGCGATGACCTGCTGGCCGTACGAGCCGAGCAGGAAGCCGGCGACGGCTCCGTGCCCGCGCGACCCGATGACCAGCATCTCCGCCGTGCCGATCGTGTCGAGCAGCGCGGCGACGGGGGTGTCCGGGAGCACGTCGGAGGTGACGGCGAGCTTCGGGTGCCGGGCGGTGATCTCCGCGGCGGCGTTCCGGACGACCTCCTCGGCGGCGCGCTCCTGCGACTCCCGCTCCTGCACGAGCGGCAGGTCGAGCGGTTCCCACCGCCACGCGTGCGCGAGCCGCAGCGGCAGGTCCCGGTGCTCGGCCTCCCGGGCGGCCCAGTCGGCGGCGGCCAGGCTCTCCGGCGAGCCGTCCACCCCGGCCACGATCTCCCGGCCCGCGCGCGCCTCCCCGGCCGCTGTCCCTGCCTCGGTCCGCTGGGTGTCGTGACGGGTCATCTGACGTCCTCCCTGGTCGTGGCGGTGGGGTCCGGCCGCGCGGCCGTTCCCCGCTCACCTCCAGCTTGGGGCCATCGGCCGTCCCGGATGAGGGCCGGAGGTCCCGACATGCCGGTCTGTCCGCCCCGGGGCCCTCGGGGGAGCAGTGTTGAACGCGTTCAAGACGCGTGGCAGGATGCTCGCGGGGGTGATCGCCATGACGACGGCGACGCGGACCGGCCCGCCTTCGTTCGGCCGGATCCTGATGGTGGCGACGGGCATGCTCATGCTGGAGCTGACGCTTGCCGCGCTGGTGTCGGCGTTCTGCACGGTGACCGTGTGGGCGGAGTCGACCGACGGCTACGGGTTCGCCGTGATGATGCTGCCCGCGGTGGCGCTGCAGGCGTCGCTCGTCGTGGTCCTCGCCGCGCTGGTCCTCGTCGTGCCGACGGTCCTGCTCGCGATGGCCCTGGGAGCGTGGACCGGCCACCCGCCGGAGACGGGACCCGAGCCGTGGCGGTGCGTCCCGGCCGCCGCCGCGCCCGTCGCCGTCGCCGGCGTGCTGCCGGTCCTGCACGCCGGCGCTTCCGCCGGTACGGCCTTCGCCGTCTGGGCGGCGCTCGTCGCGCTGATCGTGCCGGCGGCGCTGGTCGCCCGGCTCCGCCGGCGGTGGCTGCTGCGCGGGATCGCCCTCTGGGGAACGGTCGTCGTGGCGGGCGTCGCGGTCCTGGGCGCGCTGCTGCTCGGCAGCGGCGCGTTCGGCGCGGAGCAGCGGCCGCCGGCCTCCCGGGAGCAGCTGGTCGGCGCCTGGACGGACGGGCGCGGCGGCACCCTGGAGCTGGCCGTCGACGGCACGGCGACGGCCCGGGGCGTCCGGGACCCGTCCCGGGAGGTGCCGCGCCCGGACGACGCCGAGCGGACGTGCACGGCGTCCGGCGTCTGGCGGTACGCGCTCGGTGCGGGAGCCGCGGACAGGGTCGTGGCGATCGGTCTCCCGGGCTGCGACGACACCCCGTGGGAGCTGGACGGCGCGGACGGGCGGCTCGTCCTCGTGCGGTGGGACCACGAGGGGCAGCGGGCGGTGGAGCTGACCCGGGTGCCGTGAGGGGCGGGGCCGCCCGGCGTCCGGCGCCGGCCGCAGGGGCGTCCGGCGGGTCCCGGGCCGTCCGGCGGGTGCCGGTTCGTCCGGCGGCTGCCGGTTCGTCCGGCGGGTCCCGGGCGGCGCGGGCCGGTCAGGCGCTGCGGGCCAGACGGGCGTGGGTGCCGTTGAGGTAGTGGTCGCCGATGTCGCGGAGGCGGTGCGCGGGGCGGGTGCGGGCGGTGAGCGCGCGGGCGTTGCGCCAGAAGCGGTCGAAGCCGGGGCCGCCGCCCCCGGCGGGCGGGGCGCCCTCGACGAGCTCCAGGATGCGGGTGGTCAGCTGGACCGCCGCGCGGCCGGTGACGGTCTCGGCGGCGGCCACCAGGACCGCCAGGTCGGCGCTCTCCTCGAAGCCGAGCGCCCAGCCGGACCGCAGTCCGCGGGTGAGGGCGTCGGTGGCGCGTTCGGCGACGGCGGCGGCGGTGTGGGCGGCCGTCGCCAGTTCGCCGTAGGACAGCAGCAGGTACGGGTCGTCGTCCCGGTCCGGCAGGTCGCCCGAGGGCGCCCGGCCGCCCGGCGCGGCACCCGGCTCCGGGGCGACCGCGCGGCTGACGTCCCGCGCCTCGGCGAGCGCGCCCTCCGCGATGCCGAGCGCCACGTGCACGAGCAGCAGCCGGAGCACGAGCGGTGCGAGCGCGGTGAACGGCGCGACCGCGTGCTCGTCCGCCGGCAGCGTGCCGAGGACCCGCGCGCGGGGGACCGGGACGTGGTCGAAGACGACCGTCCCGGCGCCGGTCAGCCGCTGCCCGACCCGGTCCGCCGCCGGTTCGGCGGACACCCCGGGACGGGCCGGGTCCACCAGGACGACCAGCTGGTCGGCGGTGCCGGCGGGGCGGGCGGCGACCACCAGCCGGTCGGCGACGGTCACGGCGGAGTCGAAGGCGCGCCGGCCGTCGAGGAGCCAGCCGCCCCGGTCGGCGCGGGTGAGGGTGAGGCCGTCGCCGGCCGGCCCGGGGCCGGTCGCGCCGGCGAGCAGCCAGCCCTCCGCCGCCGTCCGCGCCTCGAGGGGCGGGAACGTTCCGGCGGGCCGTCCCGCCGGGGCGGCGAGGAGGCGGCTCGTCCAGGACAGGGCGTAGTGGTGGGCGAGGAGTTCGCCGACCGAGCTGTCGGCGGCGGAGAGCTCCCGTACGGCGGAACACGCGGTCCGCAGGCCGGCCCCGTGCCCGCCCCGGCCGGCGGCGGGGTCGGCGGCCGTGAGGAAGGCGGGGAGGCCCGCCTCCCGGAGCCGTTCCACCTCGTCGCGCGGGGTCAGGCCGGCCCGGTCGCGGGCGTGCGCGTCGACGGCGAGGTCGTCGGCGACCTCCCGGACGACCCGCCGCCAGAGCGTGTCGTCCCTCGGCGTCCTCTGCTGCGCGCTCATACCGTCCCACCCGCTCTCCGTAATCCCACTGGATCAGTAGGGATAGTGGCAGAGCGGAAGCCGGGGCCCCAAGGGGCGTCCGCGATGTGGATGGCGAGGGTTCGAAGGGTGAGACGGTGTCAGATCGCCGCAGGTGAGGGGTGTTGACGGCGTCCGGTGGTCGGTGTGGCGGTGCGGTCAGGGGTTGGTCCAGGCATCCGGGTCGTCCGCCCGCGCGGCGGTGTGGCGGTCCTGTCAGGGGTTGGTCCAGGCGTCCGGGTCGTCCGCCCGCGCGGCGATCTCGGCGGGCAGTCGCGCCGACGCGACCTCCGCGAGCGAGACGCCCAGCACGTCGCGCACCTCCGCCCGCAGCGCGATCCACAGCGGCAGCAGCGACGCGGCCGGGCCCGTGTACGCGAGGTCCGGCGGACGCTGGCCGCGCACCGACACGAGCGGGCCGTCGACGCAACGGATCACGTCCGCGACCGAGATCGACTCGGCGGGCCGCGCCAGCCAGTAGCCGCCCCGCCCGCCGCGCTGGCTCTCGACCAGGCCGCCCTTGCGCATGTCGCCGAGGATGCCCTCCAGGAACTTGTGGGAGATGCCCTGCCCCTCGGCGATCGCCTCGGCCTTCAACGGCCCCGCGTCGCCCGCGGCGGCGAGCTGGAGGGCGGCCCGCACGGCGTAGTCCGCCCTGGCTGAAATGCGCATGCGGCGCATTATTCCGTACGGCTCCGAGGGGCGCCGGACAGCGGTCGCGCGGGCCCCGCGGCCCCGGGTGCCGGGCCCGGCGGCGGCCGTCCGCGAGGCGCGCGGCCGGTCCCCGGGGCGGCGTCGCGGCGCCGGAGGACGACCGGTCCGCACCCTTGACGGCGTCCGCCGGCCGCCGGACACTCGGGACAGGAAACCCGAGCGGACAGGTAGGGAACGGTATGCGACACGGCGACGGGCTCTGCGGCCACCCGGCCCGCCCCCTGCCGCGCCCCCTGTCGCTCACCTCGCGCCGCCACATCGACCTGCTGCGGGTGTGCAGCGCGGCCTGACCGCGCCCGGCACCCGGTCCCACCCGTCGCGGAACGCCCCCGCCGTCGTGCCCCGCCCGTCGTGCCCCGTCCTTCCCGGCACCGTTCTTCCGGGCACCGGCGGCACGCCCGTCCCGGGCCGTTCCCGCTCCGCTCCGCCGCCTTCACGGGCCCTCCGTCTTCCCGTCACTCCGCTGCCGCCGTACGGGCGTTCCGCCGCCTCCCCGCGGACTCCGCCCACCCGGACCCAGCACCGAGCCACCCTGGGAGCACCATGTCCGTCGTCGTCCCCGCCGCGCTGCTGCCCGCCTCCGCCGCACCCGCCTTCCGGGGCCGGATCGGCCCGTCCGCCGACAGCGGCCACTACGCCGTCCCGCACCGCTACCGGCTCCACCTCGCCCCCGCCGACCCCGGCTGTCTGAGCCTCGCCGTCACCCACGGACTCCTCGGCCTCGACCCCGTCCTGCCGCTGCGGCTCCACCCCGAGGTCCCCGACACGGCCGACGGCTCGTACACCGCCCTCCGCCCGCTCTACGAGGCCGGCGCCCACCTCTACACCGGCCCCGCCACCGCGCCCGTCCTCGCCGACGCCTGGACCGGACGGATCGTCAGCAACCACGTCCCCGACATCCTCCGCGACCTCGCCCTCCGCTTCCGGGGCGACGGCCCCGACCTGCTGCCCGAGGAGCACCGCGCCGAGATCGACGCCCTCGCCGCGCTCTGCGCCGACGGCGTCCACCGGGCGGCGCAGCGCGCCGGCGAACTCGGCCTCCACCCGGACGCCGACGCCCGGCGGGAGGCCGACCGGGCGCTCGGCACGCTCTTCGCGGCGCTCGACGCCCTCGACGCCCGGCTCACCGGCCGCCCCTACCTCCTCGGCGCCGCCCCGACCCTCGCCGACGTGCACGTGTGGGGCGCCCTGCTGCGGCTCGACACCGTCCACCGCTGGCACCTCGACGCCGCCCTCCACCGGGTCGCCCGGCCCCGCGCGCTCTGGGCGTACGTCCAACGGCTCGCCGCGCACCCGGCGTTCGCGCGCCACCTCGACGTCGACGCGGTGCTGCGCCGCCACCGCGCCCACTGCCGGGGACGCGAGGCGGCCGGCGCCGCGATCCGCATCGTCGACTGGGGAGGCGCCGGCCGCTGACCCCGGGGCTCAGGCGACCCGGCGCCCGTGCAGCGGCGCCGTGTCGTCGCCCCCGCCGGAGCGCACCCCGCGCAGGAACGCCTCCAGCGCCTCCACCGACGTCGCCTCCGGCTGCCAGGCCAGCTCCTCGCGCGCCCGGTCCGTGGACATCACCGGGATGTGCCGGAGCAGGTCGAAGAGGCCGGGGGAGGCGGGCGCCAGCCGCAGGTGCCAGGCCGCCGCGAGCGCGCCGCGCACCGCACCCGCCGGGACCCGCACCGGGCGCGCCCCGAACATCTCGCCGAGCAGCGCCGCGTCCACCACCGGGTCCGCCGCCAGGTTGAACGCGCCCCGCACGTCCCGCAGCACCGCCCGCACGTAGGCGTCGGCGGCGTCGTCGGTGTGCAGCACCTGGAAGCGCAGGCCCGCCGGCTCGGGCAGCACCGGCAGCAGATCGGGCCGGACCAGCTGCCCCGGCAGGAACCGGCCCGCGAAGATCCGGCGCTGCTCGCTCGCCGCCTCCTCCTTGAAGAGGAACGCCGGCCGCATCCGTACCACCCGGGTCTGCGGGTGGTCGCGCTCGAACGTGTCCAGGACCCGCTCCAGGTACGCCTTCTCCCTGCTGTACGCGGCGTCCGGCCAGCCGTGCGTCGGCCACGCCTCGGAGACCGGCGCGCCGCTCTCCGGGCCGGGGGAGTACGCCCCCACCGACGACGCGCACACCAGCGCCGGCACCCGGGCCGCCGCCACCGCGTCGCAGACCCGCAGGGTCCCCAGCACGTTGGTGCTCCAGGTCGTCACCGGATCGTGCGTGGGCTGGAACCGCCACGCCAGGTGCACCACGGCGTCGGCGTCGGCCACGTACTGGGCGAGCCGGGGCCCGTCGCCGTCGTCGGACAGGTCGACGGCCGCCCACTCGACGCCGGGGACCTCCAGGCCCGGCAGCCGGCGCGCCAGCCCCAGGACGGAGCCGACCCGCTCCTCGGCGGCCAGAGCACGCACCACGCTGGTGCCCACGTTCCCGGTGGCGCCCGTGACGACCACCCTCAGTCGCGAACTCGGGTTCATGTCTCCGACACTCCGCCATCCGGGCGGTGTCCGCACCTCGACCCGCCCGAAGGTGACGGAACGTGACCATCTGGGTAGCGCAAGTGACCGTCCCTGAGCACCATGGAGCGACGCACGCGAGACCGGGGGGCCCGCCACGGAGGAACCCCATGCTGCTGCCCGACCGGAACACCGTCGAACGGCTCCTCCGGCACTACCGCGACCAGGAGCGCACGGTCCGCGCCGCCCCCGGCGACCTCACCGTCCGGCGGCGCTTCGAGGACACCGCCTACACCCTCTGCGTCCTCATGGGCGTCCGCTCCATCCAGGAAGCCCTGCACGCCGCCGAACGCTACGTCGCCCCCGGCACCGCCCGGGCCCCCCGCGCACCCCTGTGACGGCGCCGCCCGCGCGCGGCGCGTAGGGCAGCGCCGACACGGCGCAGACCGAGGCCGCGAGCAGCGGGACCGCGGACAGGGAGCCGGCCGCCACCGGACCGGCCACCGCCGCGCCGACCGCGAAGCCGGTGATCTTCAGGCTCGCGCCGGTCGTGAACACCCGCCCCCGCAGCCGCGACGGCGTCTCCGCGTGCCGGACCGCGAACAGGGCCGTCAGCTGCGGGCCCTCGGCCGCCCCCGCCACCACGAACGCCACCCCGAGGACCGCCGCCGCCCCCAGGGCCACCGCCCCGCCCGCCGGCCCCGTCCCGCCC
>JOFO01000101.1 GCA_000721275.1 Microtetraspora glauca
TCATCTGGAGCCGGCGGCTGGTCTGGCGGGTCTGGTGAAGGTGCTGCTGTCGATGGAGCGGGGCGTGGTTCCGCCGTCGCTGCATGTGGTGCGGCCCAATGACCACATCCGTTTCGAGGAGACGCCGTTCTTCCTGGCGGACCGGGTCATGGAGTGGCCGCGTCCCGAGGGCGGTCCGCGTCGTGGTGCGGTGAGCGCGTTCGGGATGGGCGGCGTCAACGCCCACGTCATCCTGGAGGAGGCGCCCGCCGCCCCCGCCCGGGACGTACCCGTCCCGGAGTCGTTCGTGGTGCGCGTCACCGGCGCGGACGAGACGGCCGTACGGACACTGGCCGCCGCGTACGCCGCCCGCTTCGAGACGGCGCGCGACGCCGCCGAGACCGCCGACCTGTGCCACACCGCCAACACCGGCCGGTCCGCACTCGAGTTCCAGACCGCCGTGCACGGACGCTCGGCGGCGGACCTCGCGGCGGCGCTCCGCTCCGTCGCGGACGGGTCCCTGCCCGTCGCCCGCGTCGACATCGACCTCACCGCCGACGCGGCGGCGGCCCTCAGCGGGACCACCGCCGCCCCCGGCCGCCCGGCCGGCGCGGCGGAGCTGGCCAGGGCCGGGTACGCGCACGTCGACTGGGCCGGGCTGTCCCCCGCGGGAGCCCGCGTCACGGACCTGCCCACCTACCCGTTCGCCGGGACTCCGTTCTGGCGCGGCCCCGAGGAGGCCGAGCACCCCGACCACGCCGCGACCCCGGCGCGCGACGGGCGGCCGGGCACACCGGCCGTACGGGTCCGGTGGCACGCCCGCGCCCTGACCCCGGCGACCTCCGCCGGACCGGCGACGGTGAGCCTGGCCGCCGCCGACCCCGCCCTCGGGCAGGCCCTGACCGGGCTGCTGCGGGATCGGGGCGTGACCGTCGTCGCGCCCGGCGCGCCCGCCGACGCCGCCCTCGTGGTCGGCGCCCGGGACACCCGCCTCGCGGACCCCGCCGAGATCGGCGCGTTCTGGGCGGAGCTGGGCGACCTGATGAGGACGCTGCCGCAGCGTGCCGGTGTGCTCTGGGCCTCGTTCGGCGGGGTGGATCTCCACTCCGCCGCCCGGCCCGGTCACACCGCGCAGGACTCGCCCGCCGCGCACGGCGGCGGCGCCGGTCTGGACCCGGTCCGGGCCGCGACCGCCATGGCCGTACGGGCCGCGGGCGCCGAGGGCCGCCGGCCCACCGCCGTCGTCCACCTGGACCCCGCCGACCCGGCCGCCGCCCAGGCCGCCCACCTGGCCGCCGAGCTCGCCGCACTGGCGTCCGGCGCCCCGGAAGGCCCCTCCGGTGCCGACCCGGCCGACGCGGGGACCACCGTCGCCGCCTACCGGAAGGGCGTCCGCTACGTCCCGGAGACCGCGCCCGCCCGGCCCGGCCGCCCGTACTCCCTCCCGGACGAGGGCTACTGCCTGGTCACCGGGGGACTCGGAGCCGTCGGGCTGCGGCTGACCGAGCGTCTCGTCGCGCGAGGCGCCCGGCGCGTCGCCGTCGTCGGCCGGTCGGCCCTCGACGCCACCCGCGCACAGGCGCTGCGGGAGCTGGCGGACGGCGGCGCCGAGGTCGAGTACCTGCCGTGCGACGTCTCCGACCCGGCGGCCCTCGCCGCCGTCGCGGACCGGCTCGGCCGGCGCTGGGGCCGGCTCGTCGGCGTGGTGCACGCCTCCGGCCGGGTCAACCCCTTCGGGGCGATGCACCGCCGCCCCTGGAGCGACGCCGAGAAGGTGCTCGCGCCCAAGGTGGCCGGCTCGCTGCACGTCGTCCGCCTGGCCAAGGAGCGGCGCGCCGACTTCGCCGTCCTCGTCTCCTCCATCGCCGGCACCCAGGCCCTGGCGGGCCGCGGACTGGTCGACTACAGCCTCGCCAACGCCTTCCAGCTGGCGCTCGCCGAGCGGGAGGACGACGAGGTCACCGCGGTCACCGCGCACGCCTGGCCGGACTGGACGGGCATCGGGATGAAGGCCGACGAAACCTTCTCCGCCGCGTACTCGGTCGGTGCCGAGGAAGCGCTCGACGCGTTCATCGACCACCTGCGGTCGGGCGGCGCCGTCGTCTTCCCCGGCACCGCGCCCGCCACGGCGGGGGAGCGGCCCGCGGCCACCGCCGCGCCGGTCGTCCCGGCCGCGGTACCGGCCGCGCCCGCCGCCGCCCCGGCCATCGCCCCCGCCGGGGCCGGGACGGAGGCGGCGGGAGCCCGGCGGGACACCACCGCCATGCGCGCCCGCGTCCGGGACGCCTTCCTCCACGTGCTGGGGGAGGACCCCGGTGACCGGCCCCTCCAGGGGCTCGGCCTGGACTCCCTGATGATCGCCGAACTGACCACCGCCCTCGAACGGGGCGGCGGCCTCACCGTCGACCCGTCCCTCCTCATGCGGGCCCGTACGGCCGACGGCATCGCGGCCGAACTCGCCGCCCTCGCCGGACCCGCCGACCCGGCCGTACCCGCCGGTCCTCCGGCGCCCACGGCCCCGCCCGCGCCCGCACCCGCGGCGCACACCTCCGCGCCCGACCACGACGGGACCGCCGGCTCCGCCCTCAGCGCCCTGCTGCGCCCCCTGCTCGACCGCGACGGCGGACGCGGGGTGGTCCGCGCATGACCGGCGAGCGACACGAAAGGACAACTGTGAGCGAGCTCGACACCCGCATCGCCGTCATCGGCCTCGCGGTAAGGCTCCCCGGCGCCGAGGACGTGACCGACCTGACGGCCATGCTGGGCGGCGACGGCGTCGAGGTCGGCGAGGTCCCGCCGAGCCGGTGGGCCCGCCACCTGTACCTCGGCGAGGCGCCGCACCGCGGCACCCACCACCGGGGCGCCTTCCTGGTCGACCCGTTCTCCTTCGACCACGAGGCCTTCGGCATGACCGCCGAGGACGCCGTCCTCCTCGACCCGCAGCAGCGGGTCATGCTGGAGGTCGGCGCCCGGGCCCTGGAGGACTCGGGCTACCTGGGCGCGCGCCGCAGGCTCGACGCGGGCGTGTTCATCGGCGCCCGGATGAACGCCTACGGCTTCGACCGGGGCCGCGGCACGGTCGCGCCCGGCGGCCTCCCGGACCCGCCGGCGTCCGGCCCGGCCGGCGCCGCCGGGCCCGGCCCGGCCGCCCTGTGGGGCCGCTCGCAGAACTTCATGGCGGCCTGGCTGTCCGACCGCTTCGACCTCGCGGGCCCCAGCCTCGTCGTCGACACGGCCTGCTCCTCGTCGCTCTCGGCGGTCTGGCTCGCCTGCCAGAGCCTCGCGTCCGGAAGCTGCGAGGTGGCCCTCGTCGGCGCGGTCGACCTGCTGATCGACCCGCTGACCTTCGTCCTCCTCTCCCGCACCGGGGCGCTCTCACCGGACGGGCTCTGCCACACCTTCGACAGCCGGGCCAACGGCTACGTCCCCGGCGAGGGGGCCGCCGCCCTGGTGCTGAAGCCGATGGCGGCGGCGCTGCGCGACGGGGACCTGGTCCTCGGCGCGATCAGCGGGGTCGCGGTCAACAACGACGGCCGCACCATGGGCGTCACCACGCCCAACCTGGAAGCCCAGATCGACCTGCTCGACAAGGTGTACCGGACCGTCGACCCGGCGACCGTGCAGTACGTCGAGGCGCACGGCACCGGCACCGCCATCGGCGACCCCATCGAGGTGCGGGCCCTCACCGAGGTCTTCGGGCGCCACGGCGTGCCGCGCAACTCGGTCGCGCTCGGCTCGGTCAAGCGCCGGATCGGCCACCTCCACTCGGCCTCGGGGCTTGCCGGACTCGCGAAGATCATCGTGTCGCTGCGCGAGGGCACCGTACCGGCCGTGGCCGTCGAGTCCCCGAACCCCCGCCTCAACCTGGCCGACAGCCCCTTCCACCTGCCCGAGACCGCCCGGCCCTGGCCCGACGCGCCGGTCCGCCGGGCCGCCGTGAGCGGCTTCGGCTTCGGCGGCACCAACGCGCACGTCGTGGCCGAGGCGGTCCCCGCCCCGGCCCGCCGGACCGGGACGGCTCCCGCCGGGGCCCGTCGGCCCGTCCACGTCCTGACGCTCTCCGCCGACACCGCCTACGGGCTGCGCGAACTGTGCGCCCAGTGGGTCCAGTTCCTGCCGTCCCTCCAGGACCGGCCGGAGGAGCTGGCCGACGTGTGCACCACCGCCCGGCTCGCCCGCCCGCACCGCGCCGTCCGGCTGGCCGTCGTCGGCGAGGACGCGCGGGAGCTGACGGCCGCCCTGCGCGCCAGGCTCCTGACGCCCGGAGCCCCCGGCACCGGCGCCGGCACGTCCCGCGCCACCGTCTCCGTACGTCCCGAGGCCGCCGCCGCGCCACCCGCGTGGCTCACCGCCCTCGACCGCTCCACCCCCGCCGTGCACGAGGTCGTGCGCCTCTTCGAGACGGCCACCGGCACCCCGTTCGCCGCGTTCTCCGGCGAACTGCTCCGCATTCTCTCCGGGGTCGCCCTCGCCATCGCGCTGCGCGACCTGGGGCTGCCCGGCAGCGCCGTCGACCTCCCGCCCGGCTGGGAGGCGGTCGCCGACTTCGTACGGGGCGGCCTGCCGCTGGAGCAGGCGCTCGGCGAGGTCCTGCGGCGCGACGGCGACCCGGCCCGCGACGCCGGACACCCGGACACCGCCGCCTTCGGCACCGGCGGCCCCGACGTCGGCGCGCGCCTGGCCGGGGCGCACGACGAGCGGACCGCCGCGACCGTACTGGCCGCGATCGCCGCCGAACTTTTCGAGGCCGGACGGGACATCGACTGGGCCGCGTTCCAGAAGAGCACCGGCGCCGCCGCGTGGAGCAAGCGCCTGCTGCCCGTCGCCCAGCCGCGCGGACGCGCCCTGGACCTCGCCGAGCCGCTGCGGTCCGCCGAACCGGGCTCGCCCGCCGAGCTGGTGGCCGACGACGGCCCCGCCGGATACACCTACGCCCGGGTCTTCGGGCCCGGCGAGGTGCCCATCGCCCAGCACTCCGTGTACCGCACGCTGATGCTCCCGGGCGTCGCCTGGTTCGACTTCCTGCGCGAGGGCGCCGCCCTGCGCGGCGAGCCGTTCCACGGCGCGACGGACGTCCTCTTCCACCGTCCCCTCATCCCCGCCGGGGCGCGCCGTGTGGTCGGCCGGGTCGACGGGGACGGGCGGTTCCGGGTGGAGGACGGCGAGACCGGCGACGTCTTCGTCACCGGCCGCCTCGCCACCCGTGCCGAGCCGGCGCCCCGCCTCCCGGTCGCCGCCCTGCTGGCCGACTGCGCCGGCTCCGCCCTCCACGCTGGTTCCGGCATGTACCGGTGGCTGCGGCGCATCGGCTACCACCACGGGCGCTACTACCGGAACATCTCCTGGGTGGCGAGCCTGCCGGACGGCGGGACCCTCGCCCGGATCGAGGGCCCTCGCCAGCGCGAGCTGAACCCGCCCGGCGTCCAGCTCTTCCCGGGCCTCCTGGACAGCGTGACCGTGGCGGCCATCGACCCGGCCAACCCGGTCTTCGGCACCGCCGAGGCCTCCGCGTTCATCCCGCTGTCGGTCGGCCGGCTCGACGTCCTGGGCCCGCTGGACGACGCCGCGTACGTCCGTACCGAGATCGCCTTCTGGAACGACGAGGCGTGCCGGGTCACCCAGACCGTCACCGACGAGTCGGGCACGCCGCTGCTGGTCTTCGGCGACATGTCCTCCAAGCGCGTCCCGGCGATGGCGTTCCGCGAGGACCCCGCCACCGACGCCACCGCCACCGGGCCTGCCGAGGCCCCGGCCGCCCCGGCTCCGGCCGCTCCGGCCCCGGTCACCCCGGCCGCCGGGCCCGTCCCCGCCGCCGTCGCACCGCTCCCGGCCGAGCCCGCCCCTGCCGCCGCGCCCGCCGCTCCGGCGGTCCAGGCCGCCCCCGCCGCCGCGGTCGGTACGCCGTCCGCGCGGGCGCTGGCCTGGTTCCTGGCGCTGACCGGCACGTCCGAGGAGCACGCCGACACCGAGTTCCTCTCCGCCGGCTTCGACTCCGTCGGCCTGGTGGGGCTGAGCGAGCGGATCTCCCGGGAACACGACCTGTCCCTCTACCCGACGGTCTTCTTCGAGTACCCGACGCCCCGCCAGTTCGCCGACTTCCTGACGGAGGAGGCCCCGGAGCTCGTCGACCGGCTCCCGAGCCCGTCCGCCCCGCAGGCCCCCGAGGCCCCGCAGGCCGCCGAGGCCCCGGCGGCCCCGCGGACCCCGACGCCCCCGGTCGCCGAGGCGGCCCCCGTGATGGAGCCGGCCCCCGTGGCCCCGGCGCCTCCGGTGGTCCCGCAGGCGCCGCCCCGGCCCCCGGAGCCGCAGCGGGCACCCGCCACGGCGGCGGGCGTCACGGCCGTCCACAGGCCCCGCTCATCCGACGAGGCCGCGTCCGCGCCCGGCGGGGCCGCCCCCGCGACCCGGCCGCGCGACGTCGCGGTCGTGGGCGCCGCGGTCAGGCTGCCCACCGCCGGTTCGCTGACCGCCTTCGCCGACCTGCTCGTCGAGGGCCGCGACACCGTCGGCCCACTGCCCGAGAGCCGTCGGGGTGACACCGCCGGACCCCTCCCGCACGCCTCCTTCCTCGACCGGGTCGACGAGTTCGACCCGGCCCCCTTCCGGATATCCGCCCGCGAGGCGCCGCTGATCGACCCGCAGGCCCGCATCGTCTACGAGACGATCTGGGAGGCACTGGAGGACGGCGGACGCGCCGGCGCCCGCGCCGACGAGGCCCGCACCGGCCTGTGGATCGCCTACAGCCACGACCACTACCACGAGGAACGCTTCCGCCACGGCGTGCCCGAGGGCCGCGGCCTGGGCCTGGAGGCGATGATCGCCAACCGGCTCTCGTACCTGATGGACTGGCGCGGCCCCAGCACGGTCGTCAACACGCTCTGCTCGTCGTCGCTGGTCGCCCTGCACTCCGCGCTCCAGCACCTGCGCTCCGGCGACATCGACACGGCGGTCATCGGCGCCGTGCACGCCGGCATCAGCCCGGAGTACTTCCGGTCGATGGGCGACATGATGGCGCTCTCCCCGCGCCACCGCAGCCGCGCCTTCGACAGCACCGCCGACGGCTTCGTCCCCGGTGAGGGCGCCGTGGCCGTGGTGCTGCGGCGCTGCGACGACGCGCTGCGCGACGGCGACCGGATCCGGGGCGTCGTCAAGGGCGCGGCCGTGAACCACGGCGGCCGTACCACGCGCTACTCGGCGCCCAGCCCGCGCGCCCAGGCGGAGGTCATCACGGCCGCGCTCGCGGACGCGGGGGTGTCGGTGGAGTCGATCGGCATGGTGGAGGCGCATGGTACGGGGACGAGTCTGGGTGATCCGATCGAGGTCGAGGGGCTGACGCGT
>JOFO01000102.1 GCA_000721275.1 Microtetraspora glauca
GGGTACGCGGGTCGGGGGTGCGGGGAGCGGGGGTGCGGGGAGCGGGGGTGCGGGCGAGGGCGGGGCCGCCGGTGAGGTCCATGATCGGACCGTACGCAGGGGCGCAACTGGCGAACCGTTACGGCGAGATGACCTCCTACGATCGGGGGACGCTCGCGTGCGGGGCGCCGACGGGCTCGTCGTCCTCGTCGCCCGCCGGGGCGTCGCCGGTGCTCTCGACCTCGGTGCCGGCCGGGGCGAGCAGGAAGACGTTGCGGTCGACGCGGTGCATGCCGCTGCCGAGGCCGAACACGACGCCGCTGCTGAAGTCGAGGACGCGCTTGGCGACTTCGGGGTCGGCGCTGGTGAGGTCGAGCAGGACCGGGATCTGGGCGATGAGGTACTCGGCGACCTCGCGGGCGTCGGCGAAGACCTGGACCCGCAGCACGACCATGCGGCGCTGCTCGGCGGATGCGTACTGCTCGGGGATGGTGCGGTGATCGACCCTGGACGGCCATTCGTCACGGCCGCGCAGGGGCAGGACCTGGGCCAGACCCTCCCACTGCTCGTCGGTGACGTCGTACCTCTCGTACCTACTCATGGCACCATCCTCCCGTCCCTCACCCGTTCGGCCCAACAACGACACGGGCGAACGGGTGACGGACGGTACCAGGACCGTCCACGGGAGGACCGATCCGGGGGGCGAGATGCGGAGGGGGGCGCGATCCGGGGGTCGATCCGGCAAGCGCGCCGGGGTCGATCCGGGCGGACGGAGGGGGAGCCTCAGGCAAAGGTCCTGGCGAGGCGGCGCAGGCCCTCGGCGATCTCGTCGGGAGCGTGGGTGGTGAAGGAGAGGCGCAGGGAGGCGGCGTCGGGGGTGCCGGAGAAGAACGGGGCGCCGGGGACGTACGCGACCTGATGGCCGACGGCGGTGGCGAGGAGGGCGGTGGCGTCGTGGCCGTCGGGGAGGGTGGCCCAGACGAACATGCCGCCCTCGGGCCGGTTCCAGCGGCTGCCCTCGGGGAGCGCGGCCGGCAGTCCCGCGAGCAGGGCGTCGCGGCGGGCGCGGTAGGCGGTGCGCATGCCGGCGACGTGGGCGTCGAGGTCGCTGTCGCGGAGGTAGCGGGCGACGGCGGCCTGGTCGACGGTGGAGGTGTGCAGGTCGGCGGCCTGCTTGGCGATGACGCAGGCGCGGCGCAGGGCGGCCGGGGCGCGCAGGTACCCGAGGCGGAGGCCGGGGGCCATGACCTTGGAGAAGGAGCCGAGGAGGGCGGTGCGGTCGGCGCCGGCGGGCTGGGCGGCGAGGTACGGGACGGGTGCGCCCTCGAAGCGGAGTTCGCCGTACGGGTCGTCCTCCGCGATCCAGAAGCCGTGGCGGGCGGCGGCCTCGGCGACGGCGGCGCGCCGGGCGGCGGGGAGGGTGCGGCCGGTGGGGTTCTGGAAGGTGGGGATGACGTAGAGCAGGGTGGGCTTCTCGCGGGCGGCGATCTCGTCGAGCGCCTCGGGGACGATGCCGTCGTCGTCGGTGGGGACGGGGACGACGCGGGCGCCGGCGAAGCCGAAGGTCTGGAGGGCCGCGAGGTAGCAGGGGTCCTCGACGAGGACGACGCTGCCGGGTTCGAGGAGCGCGGTGGCGAGGAGGGTGAGGGCCTGCTGGGAGCCGGTGGTGATGACCAGGTCGTCGGCGTCGGTGGGCAGGCCGCGGGCGGTGAGCCGGGCGGCGACGGCGGTGCGGAGCGCGGGGTCGCCCTCGGTGGTGGAGTACTGGAGGGCGGCGTCCGGGCGGTCGGTGAGGACGGCCTGGTAGGCGGCCTTGATGCCTTCGGTGTCGAAGAGTTCGGGTGCGGGCAGGCCGCCGGCGAACGAGATGACCTCGGGCCGTGCCGTGAGCGCCAGGATCTCGCGTACGGGCGAGGCGGCCACGCTTCCCAGCCGGGCGGCGAAGGGGGCCACGGGGGCGGTGCCGGTCGGGAGCGAGGTGGCGGCGGTCGCCGCGGTGTCGGTCGGGAGCGAGGTGGCGGCGGAAGGCATGCGGTTCAGTGTAGGCAGCAACTGTTCGCTGTACAGGGGTGTCTCACGGGCTGAGTACGGGGGCGGCTTGCGAGCCGATCGCCGTTCTCCGCAGGGGGGTTGGGGGCGGTGGTGGAGTCGGCGCCGCCCGCGGTGAAGGTGCGGGTGTACGGGATGCGGTGGGCGCCGAGGGCGCGGCGGGTCGCTTCGGTGCGGGCCTCGGCGCCGGGGGCGGTCGGGTCGTGGAGGACGCCGGCGACGGAGCCGCTGTGGGAGATCTGGACGCCGACGGCGCCGGTACGCCGGGCGAGGGCGACGAGCGCGTCGAACTCCGGGTGCCGCAGCATCCTTTGGGCACGGCGGGCGCTGGCGGTGGCGACCCGGCCGAGGAGCGCGGTGTCGCCGTCGGTGACGGCGCGGCGGAGCAGGTCGCGGAGCCGGGCGTAGGCGCGGAGATCGGCGGGGCCGGCGGCGGGGGCGGGCAGGGCGAGGGTGTCGACGGGGGCGCCGCCGCCGAGGAGGCAGCCGACGACGAGGAGCCGCGGCAGCGCACGGCCGAGGACTTCGAGGACGCGGCCCTCGCGCTGGGCGAAGAGGACCGGCCGGGCGTCGAGCATGAGGGGGTCGCTGGCGCGTTCGGCGCGGACGGCGAGGCGGGCGGTGGTGCCGGGGTCCAGGCGGAGCCCGTACGCGTCGGCGACGGCCCGCACCGCGGCGAGGACGTCGCTGGTGGAACTGCCCATGCCGAGGCCGAGCGGAACGGCGCCGGTGAGCCGCAGGATGCCGCCGTACGCGGGCCGCCCGGTGCGCGCCGCGCAGGCGGCGACGGCCAGCCGGGCGGCGCGGGCGGCCTTGGCGCGGTCGGCGGGGACGACGGTGACGGTGGTGGGCGGGGTGCCGGGGCGCGGGGTGAAGTCGGCGCGGGTGGCGGGGGTGGCGACGGGGAGGGTGACGAGCCCGGCGTGCGGGCGGCCGTCGGCGTCGGTGAACACGCCTTGGAGGAGTTCGCCGTGGTGGGAGGGGGCGTGACCGGTGCCGGGGGCGGGGGTGGGGGTGGGTTCTGGGGCGCTCGTGGTCACGGAGAAGAGTGTGACTGCCGCCCGGGCCTCCGCCGGCTGCGAGGGGGGGTGACGGCCCCTGCCGCCCGCACGCGCGCGTGGGGAACACGCTCCACCGCCCTCCGCCGCCACGCGCGCGTGATGCACGTGCTCCGCACCTCCCCGCCGCCACGCGCGCGCGTGCGTCTCGGGTTCTCAGCCGGCCGGCCACCACTCCGGCCCCGGGCCCCGGGCGGCGTCCTTCACGAAGACGAGCGCGTCGTGGTCGGCCAGGCGTGCGGGGTCGAGGGGGGCGTAGCCGTACCAGGGGGATGCGCGCGGGGCCGGCGGTACGCCGCCGAGCGCGGCGGTCAGCAGCGGTACGTCGACGGCGTACCCGTCCTCGGGGAGCGCGTACAGGAGCCCTTCGACGGTGTCCGGCGGCGGGGCCTGCACGCCGCGGTGGCGGAGGGTGCCGAGGGCGCCGCCGACGAAGGCGTACGCGTCGCCGAGCCGGGAGGCGGCGATCGCGCCGGCGCTCCAGCACTCCGCGCGCCCCTCCCCCGTCCCCATGCCGGTCCGCCCGCGCTGGAGGTGGCTGTTGTGGCCGTACGCGAAGACGGGGCCGCGTTCGGCGAGGGCGAGCAGGTTGGCGGCCATCATGGCGTCGCGGACGGTGAGGAGTCCGGTCAGGCGCGCGGGCGTGGGGTCGGCCGTCCGGGCGTGGTAGCGGAGCAGGCCGGCGGCGGTGCGGGCGAAGAGGCGCGCCCGGTGCCATGCCTCGCGTTCGGCGGGGTCCCGCAGGTCCGGGGCCTGTGCGTCGAGGAGGGCGGTCAGGTCGTCGGTGATCCGCCGGAGCCGCTCGGCGTCGGGCGTGCGGCCCACGGAACGGGACGGGTCGCGCAGGGCGGCGGGGTCGGTCCAGCGGGCGTCCGCGCCGAGGAGTCCGTCGAGTTCGGTGGCGGTGCAGGGCAGCGGCGCGGCGTCGCAGCGGGCGGCGAGGTGGGTGTGGAGGGCGGTGAGGGCCTGGCGGGGCGAGGCGGCGCCGGACATCTCCAGCGGGCCGTCGAACCCGGCGAACCGCACCTGGTCCGCGGCGGGCCGGCCCTCGTTGAACGCGCGCATCCAGCGCACCAGCGCGCGGTTGGCGGGCGATCCGCCGAAGCCGTGGCTGAAGCCGCGGGCCATCACGTCGTCCAGCGCGCCGATGCCGGTGGTGACGTGGTCGTCGACGGCCAGTCCGGCCAGGCAGTCGCTCTCGAGCGCGAAGATCCGGTACCCGTCCTCCTCGACGAGCCGCCGGAACAGTGCGTTGCGTACGTCGAGGAGGGCGTCCTCGCCGTGGGTGGGCTCTCCGAGGGCGAGGACCCGCGGCCGGGTGCCGAGGAGTCCGGTGAGGCTCGCCGCGCCGACGCTCCGGGCGGCGTCCTCGAGGGTGACGGTCATGCGGTCCACCTTTCTCGCGCGTTCTCGCGCTTTCGCGGGCTTTCTCGCGCTTTCACGGGCTCGCGACTCCGTGAGGTGGAAGCTATACCTGAACACCCGAGTGAAGGTTTCGGCGAAAGAGCCCCCGAATGACGGCGGATGACCGCCCTGGAGTTTCCAACGTGCCCTCTCTGCGCCCGGTCGACCTCGCCCGGGAGCACGGCCTCTCCCCGCAGACCGTCCGCAACTACGAGCGCGACGGGTTCCTGCCCGCGGCCGCGCGCACCGCGACCGGGTACCGCCGGTACACCGCCCGTCACGCGGCGGCCCTGCGGGCCTATCTCGCGCTGGTGCCGGCCCATGGGTACGCGGCGGCGGGGGCGATCATGCGGGCGGTCACCGAGGGCCGCCTGGACGACGCCCTGGCGGCCGTCGACCGCAGCCACGCGGAACTCCTGCGCGACCGGGGCACCCTGGCGGCGGTCGGCGCATCCCTCGCCCACCTCAAGAAGGCCCGGGGAGACACCGACCGCCGTACCCCGGGAGACACCGGCCGACGCACCCCGGGAGAGGCCGGCCCGCACGCCCCGGGGACGACCGCGCAGCCCTTCACCATCGGCGAACTGGCCCGCCGGCTGGACGTCAGCGTGGCGACCGTCCGCGCGTGGGAGCGGGCGGGCGTCCTCGCCCCGGCCCGCCGCCCGGACACCCGCCACCGCACGTACGACGCCGACGACGTGCGCGACGCCGAGCTGGCCCACTTCCTCCGCCGGGGCCGGTACCCGCTGGAGCTGATCGCCACGGTCGTCCGGCAGGTCCGTACGGCCGGCGGCACGGAGGCGCTGGAGGCGGCCCTGGAGGACTGGCACCAGCGCGTCTCGGCCAGGGGCACCGCCATGCTGCGGGCGGCGGGCCTCCTCTCCGCCTACCTCGGCATGACCGACGACGCGTCCGCGCCGCCCTCCTGACCAGCGGGTACGGCGACGGGGGCACGGACGGCGACCGCGTCGTACGGCGTGCTCGGGGTCGGGGCCGGGGCGGAGACGAAGCGGGCGTTGGGCAGGTACAGGCGGGCGCCGTACGCCGCCACGGTCGTCGGCGTGTCGAAGCGGTCGTCGCGTACGCGCCGCAGGACGCGGCCGTCGGTGCCGGACGGGTTCAGGCGCAGGACGGTGAGGGCGCTGTCGCCGTTCCGGGCCCCGTTCTCCACGGCGTACAGCGTGCTGCCCCGGAGCAGCAGCCCGTCGCCGTTGGGCAGCGACTCCCCGTGGAGGTCGACGCGGCGGCTCCGGCCGTCGGCGTCGACGCGGAACAGGTCACCGGTGCTCGACTGGACGACGAGCAGCGCGCGGCCGTCCGGGGTCGGCGCGATGCCGTTGGCGTTGAAGCCGTCGCCGTACGTCAGATCGCCGGTGATCGGGATCCGTACCGGCGCGGCGGGGAGCCGTCCGCCGCGCAACGGCAGTCTGTAGAGCACCGGGTTGGTGGAGTCGGTGAAGACGGCGGCGTCCCCGGTGAGGACGACGTCGTTGACGAACGCCGGTCCGTCGGCGAGCCGGTAGGAGGCGAGCGTCCGTCCGGTACGGGTGTCGAGGACGCGCGCGTCGCCACCCCTGCCGCCCGCCACGAACAGCCGCCCGTACCCGTCGGTCTTCATGCCGAGGGCGGGCGTGCCGGGGCCGCGGCTGAGGAGCGCACCGCGGCCGGTCCGCAGGTCGGCGCGGTAGACGGAACCGTCGGCCGTGGAGCCGAAGAAGGCGTACGGGCCGGGGCCGATGGCGATGCCCTCCGGCCGGAAACCGTCCGGGAGCGCGATGACCGCCGGAGGGCCGGCGGACGGGGTGGGCACGACCCGTGCCGCTGCAGAGGCGGGCGGATCGGTACGGGCCTCGGCCGGGCCGCTGGGGGTGGCCGCCAGGGTGACCGCGACGGCGAGCGCGCCGCCCGCCCTCGCCGCACGGAGAGCCACACGCATGATCGGATCCCTTTCTCCTCATGTCTGCTTCCTGTGTCCCGTCCGAGCCGCGAGACACCGGTCACCACGCCAGACAAACGACGGGAACCGCCCCATGTCCAGCTCCCAGCCAAGTACTTCGGGCACCAGGAGCGGGCCGCGTACTCCCGGGTACGTTGGTGACCATGAGTTTCTTCGGGTTCCTCGGCGGCGGGCGGCCGGGGGTCGGCCGCCGCGCGCGGCGCCGCTCCTCCAGGGGCGGCGCCGCCGTGGCGAGACCGTCCGGCCGTCAGTGACCGGCCATCACGTGCTTGCCGCTGCCGTGTTCGGCGCCGCTGTCCGCCGGCGTCCCCTCCTTCCCGCGGTGCAGCAGGAGGAGAAGTGCCGTGACCAGTCCGGTGAGGGCGAAGACGGCGGTGGTGAGGAAGCCTGCCTGGAAGCCGTTGTTGAGGGCTTCGGAGCTGGTGCCGGTGGTGTGGGCGAAGGCGACGGAGGAGGCGAGGGCGATGCCGAGGGCGGCGCCGATCTGGAAGACGGCGTTGTTGATGCCGGAGACGAGGCTCATGAGCGCGCCGCCGTAGACCGCCATGGCGACGATCAGCATGAGG
>JOFO01000103.1 GCA_000721275.1 Microtetraspora glauca
TTGGGCCGCACCACATGCAGCGACGGCGGAACCACGCCCCGCTCCATCGACAGCAGCACCTTCACCAGACCCGCCAGACCAGCCGCCGGCTCCAGATGACCCACGTTCCCCTTCAGCGAACCGATCGCACAGAACTGCGAACGATCCGTCAGCGCACGCCACGCACGCGTCAGCCCCTCGACCTCGATCGGATCACCCAGACTCGTCCCCGTACCATGCGCCTCCACCATGCCGATCGACTCCACCGCCGCGAGCGGCCGGAGGGCGACAGGGCGCGCAGGTTCCGCATGGCGACGTAGTGCAGCGGGGACATGGCGACCCGGACACCGGCGACGAGGGCCTGCTCGCACTCCCCCGCGCGGATGCTGCGCACCGCCGTGTGCAGCGCCACCAGCGACGACGAGCACAGCGTGTCGATCGTCATGCTCGGCCCGTGCAGATCCAGGAAGAAACTCACCCGGGGCGGCAGGCCGGCCGACTCCACCGCCTCCCAGGTGGTGCGGAGCAGCCAGCGGGCCTGCGGGTCGAGCGCCTCGGCCTGCTTGGGGAAGAAGTCGAAGAACCGGGCGTCGAACTCCTCGACGCCGTCGAGGAACCCGCCCATGTCCGGCTCCCGCCCGTCGGCGTACCGGCCCCAGCGGCGTGCCGGCGCGGGGCCGACCAGGTCGCCCGACCCGGCCAGCACGTCCCACAGGCCCTGCGGGTCCGTGGCGCCGGGCAGGGCCACGGCCATCCCGATCACGGCCACGTCGTCGGCGGAGGCGGCCTCGCCGGGGTCCGCGCCGTAGAGCGCGGCCGGGTCGGCGGCCTGGACGGTGGCACGCGGCGCGGCTCCGGCGGCGGGCGCGGCCTCGGCCCCGGGCCGGCCGAAGGCGTCCTCCGGGGCCAGTTCGGCGACGTGGGCGGCGAGGGTGCGGCAGTCGGCGGCGTCCAGGACGTCCGTCGGGCTGAGCGGCACCCCGTACCGCTCGTCCAGGTCGGCGGCGACGGCCGTCGCGAGCATGGAGTCGATGCCGACGGCGGACAGCGAGGTGGTCGCGGTGATCCGGGGGTCGTGCAGGGCCGCCCGCACCACCTCGACGACGGCCGCCTCGGCCGCCGCGAGCCGCGCCGAGCGGGGCGCGGGCGCGTCGGCGGGGGCGCCGGTGCCGGTGGCGGTGGCGCCGGCGGCGCTGCCGGTTGCCGTGGAGGACGTGCTCCCGCCCGTGGTGTTGCCGGTCACCGTCCGGTACTCGACGCCGTCGAGGCGGACCAGGACCCGGCCGTCGGCCGCCAGCAGGCTGGCGTCACCGCGCCGTACGCCGTCGGCGCCCGGTTCGGCACCGTCCAGCAGCACGAACGCGGTACGCGCGGGGTCGCCCCAGCGCGCCGCCCGGTCGATGGAGACCGGCAGGAAGGTGCCGGTCGGTGCCTCGGGGTCGGCGAGCGTGAGCACCGCCATGGCCTGGAGGGCGGCGTCGAGCGCCGCCACCTCGGCCTCCAGGGGGCCGCCGGCCGGGATGCCGACGCGGGCCAGGACCCGGCGGGGGCCGTAGTGGACCTCGGCGATCGACTGCAGCGGGGCCGTCAGCTCCATGCCCTTGGCGGCGAACCAGGCGTAGAGGCCCGCGGGTGCCAGGTCGCGGCCCAGTTCCGCGCGCAGGGCGTCCAGGTCCGCCGGGGCGGGCGCGGGCCCGGCCTGGGCGGCGCCGGTGGTGAGCCGCGCGATGGTGCGGCCGGCGTGCCGGAAGGCGGCCGGACCGGTGCGGCCCGGCTCGTCCAGGTCGCTGGTCAGCGCGTGCGGGCCGCTCCCCCGGCCGGTGAAGGCGACAGCGCGCAGTTCGCCGGCCGCCCGCAGTCCGAGGGCGAGGGGCACGGCGCCGGGCACGGTGTCCTCGCCGAGCACGCGGTGTGCGCGCGAGAGCCTGCGCACCGCCTCGGCCACGTCCTCGCCACGGGCCGCGGCCGACGTGCCCGAGGGCGTGGTGGCGGCGGTGACGGTGGCGGCCGTGGTGCTGGCGGCCGCGCCGAACGGGTAAGGCGGCAGCGGCCGGCGGCGTACCGCCGGGTCCGGGTACACGGACGCCCAGTCGACGGCCTTGCCCCCGGCGTGGCGCAGGGCGTGGACGCCGAGCCCGGCCGTCGCGCTCTCCACCACGGCGGAGCCGCGCACGACGGTGCCGGGAGCCCGGTCCGCGAGCCGCAGGGCGTGGTCCAGTCCGGCGCCGATCTCCTCGGCGTCGCCGCCGAGCACGGCGATCCGGTACGCCCGGTGGTCGCGTCCGACGGCGCTGGAACGGCACAGTTCCCGCAGGACGGAGGCGGTCTCCCCGCGTAGCAGGGCCCGCGTGTCCGCGATGCGCCGCAGCAGGGCCTCCGGGGTGTGGCCGGAGAGGACGAGCAGGTGCTCGCCCGGGGCGCCGTCCGCGTGGGCGGCCTCGGCGGCCGGTCCGCCGCCGGTCCCGCCGGAGCGGTCGCCTCCGACGTACTCCTCGACGACGACGTGGGCGTTGGTGCCGCCCATGCCGAAGGAGCTGACGCCGAAGCGTCGCGGCCCTGCCGAGGTCCACGGGCGGGGCTCGGTCGGGATCTCGAACGGCCCGGTGGACAGGTCGAGGTGGCTGCTGGGCTTCTCGAACCCGGCGACCGGGGGGATCTCCCCGTGCCGCAGGCACAGCAGGGCCTTGACGAGTCCGGCGAGCCCGGCGGCGGGCTCCAGGTGCCCGATGTTGCCCTTGACGGCGCCGAGGTGGCACGGACCCTCGCGGTCGGGGTCGCCGCCGAACACCTCGGTGAGGGCGGCGATCTCGATGGGGTCGCCGAGCCGGGTCGCGGTGCCGTGGGTCTCGATGAGGGAGATGTCGGCCGGGGCGAGCCCGGCGTCGTCCAGCGCCGCGCGGACGACGGCCGCCTGGGCCTCGCTGCGGGGCACGGGCAGGGCGCTGCCGCGTCCGCCGTGGTTGACGGCCGTGCCCCGGACGACGCCCCAGATCAGGTCGCCGTCGCGCTCCGCGTCCGCGAGCGGCTTCAGCAGGACGGCGAGGGCTCCCTCGCCGGGCAGGAAGCCGTCCGCGTGCTCGTCGAAGGGCTTCGGCAGGCCCTCCGACAGGGCGCCGAGCTGGCTGAGGCTGCGGTAGTACCACGGGGTCAGGCCGACCTGGCAGGCCGCCACGATCGCGGCGCCGCAGTGGCCGGCGCGGAGCGCGGCGACCGCCTGCTGGAGCGCGACGAGCGAGGACGAGCAGAGGGTGTCCACGGTCTGTGAGGGGCCGGTGAGGTCGAGGACGTAGGAGATCCGGTTGGCGAGCACCGCGTTCATGGAGCCGAGCGCGGTGTGCGGGCCCACGGTCTCCAGTCCCCGCGTGTCGCGGTGGTGGGTGTAGGTCGCGCCGACGAAGACGCCGATGTCGCGGCGGCCGGCGAGGCCGGCGTCGTCCCGCACCGCCCAGGCGTGCTCCAGCAGCAGCTTCTGCTGGACGTCCATCTCCTCGGCCTCGCGCACGGAGATGCCGAAGAAGGCCGGGTCGAACCGGTCGGCGCCGGAGAGGAAGGCGCCCTTGCGGCAGTACGTGCCCGTCATGCGGGGCCCGCGCTGCTCGTAGTGGGCGTCGACGTCCCAGCGTTCGGCGGGTACGTCGGTGAAGGCGTGGCCGCCCGCGCGCAGCAGCGGCCACAGCTCCGCGACGCCGCCGGGCGCGCCGGGGAGGTCGCCGGACACGGCGACGACGGCGATGTCCAGGTCGCGTCCGCCGGGCGCCGGGCGCCGGGGGCGGCGCGGGGCGGCGGGGGCGGGGACGGCCTCGGGAGCGGTCGCGGGACCGGCTTCGGACCGGGCCGCGCCCTCGGAGAGGGCGGACTCGGCGGACCGGGCGGACCCGGTGTCCTCGGCAAACCCGGCGGGCCGGGTCGCCTCGGCGGCGGTCTCGGCCGCCGCCCCGGGGGTCTCCCCCCCGGCCGGCTCCGGCAGGGCCGCCGCCGCGCCGTAGCGCTCGGTCAGCGCCTCCGCCAGTTCGTCGAAGGCGCCGTACTCCAGGAAGAGCGTGGCCGGGAGGCTGACGCCCCATCGGCGGGACAGCGCCTCGGACAGCTCGACGCTCATGATCGAGCTCATGCCGTACTCCGACAGGGGCGCCTCGCGGTCGAGGGACGCGACCCCCAGCCGTTCCACGAGGAACGCCGCCAGCGCGTCGGCGACGCGCTCCACGGCGTCCCCGGCGGCCGCCCCGGCGCCGTCGGCATCCCCCGCCTGCCCGGAGACGGCGGCGCCGCCCCCCGCGGGTGCGGCGGCGGAGGCCGGGGCGGAACCGGCACGGACCTCCGGGTCGTCCAGCTCGACGATCTCGGTGCCGGCGTCCGGGTGGGCGATGACGAGCTGCCGAGCGGGCCGCTCCGTCCCCAGGACGGCCATGAGGGCGTCCAGGCCCTCGGCGGTGGTCAGCGGCCGGACGCCGCGCGCCCGGAGCTGGTCCGCGACGGCGGTGCCCATGCCGACCTCGCCCCACAGGCCCCAGTCGACGCTGAGCCACGGCGCGCCGTGCGCGTGGGCGTAGCCGTCGAGGTAGGTGTTGGCGGCGGCGTAGCCGCCCTGCCCGAGGTTGCCGAAGGTGCCGGAGACGGAGGCGAACAGCACCGCGAAGTCCAGGTCCAGCCCGGCGACGGCGGCGGCCAGCTCGCGTACCCCGTCGGCCTTGGGCCGCATCACGGCCGCGACGTCCTCGGCGGTGGCGCTGCGGATCAGCCCGTCCTTGAGGGTGCCCGCGGCGTGGATGACGCCGTGCACCTCGCCGTGCTCCCGGCGCATCCGCTCCACCAGGGCCGTCAGGGCGCCGGGGGCGGTGATGTCGGCGCTGTAGGAGACGGCCAGGCAGCCATGGGCGGCGAGGGCGGCGGCCCGCTCGTCGGAGCCGGGGTTCCCGCCGGAGCGGGAGACCAGCGCGATGACGCCGGCGCCCTCGCGGGCGAAGCGCTCGGCCACCTCCAGGCCCAGGCCGCCGTGGCCGCCCAGGACGAGGTAGCGTCCGCCGGGCCGGATGGGGCCCTGCCCGGCGGGGCGCGGCGGGGTGTACGCCGAGCGGTCGCGCACCCGGACGGGCACGTGCCGGACGCCGTCGCGGTAGCCGGTCTCGACGGGCCCGCGGGCGTCACCGAGTTCCGCCACGAGGGCGGGCAGCAGGGTGCCGGGGGCGCCGCCGAGGTCGACGACGCGCGGGCGCAGGCCGGGGTACTCGATGGCGGCGGTGCGCATCAGGCCCCACAGGGCGGCGCGGGCGGGGACCGGCCGGTCGCCGTCGGCGACGGGCTGGCCGTCGCGGGTCACGACGAGGAAGCGGGACTTGCGCTGCCGCTCGCCGAGGGTCCGCAGGGCGGCGAGGCAGGCGTACAGGCCGAGGCCCAGCTCCTCCTCCTCGCCCCGGCCGCCGTCGGCCGGGCCGTCGGCGTTCCACAGGTGGACCACGCCCGCGACGGGGTCGCCGACCTGCTCCCACAGCGCCCGGAAGGCGTCCGGGTCGAGCCGCTCCAGCGTCAGCCGGTCGGGGCCGTAGGCGCCGTCCGTCGACGCGGCCGGGCCCGCGGCGACCTCGACGACGCGGGCGCCGTCGGCGCGCAGCGCCTCGGCGGCGCCGGTGCCGAGGCGGTCGGCCGGGCCGTGGTGGAGGACCACCCAGGTGCCGGTCGCCGCCTCGCGGCGGGCGGCGTCGCCCTCCTCGGGGCGCCAGTCGATGCGGGAGACGGGCAGCGGCTCCCGCCGGACGGCGGCCGGGTCGGGGGTCCGCGCCCCGCCGGCCTCCGTGGCGGAGGCCGGCGAGGCGGCGGCCGTCGAGGCCGCCGCGCCGGGCGTGCGCGTCACGGTGGTCGTACGCCGCATCCGCACGCCCTGGAACTGGGCGAGGACGTCACCGGCGGGGCCCAGCAGCAGCGCGTCGGCGGTGGCGTAGGCACCGTCGTCGCTCGTGCGGCGGACGTGGACGGTGACCTCTCCCGTCAGCGCCGACAGGTCGGTGAAGAGGGCGAGCCGCTCCACGCCGATCGGCAGCATGGGATACGGGCCGTCCTCGCCCGTCAGGTCCTGCAGGGCGCAGCTGACGACCTGGAAGACGCCGTCCACCAGCAGCGGGTGGGCGTACCAGGGCATCGGTTCGGCGTCGGACCGCAGGGTGGCGCGGGCCGTTCCGCCGTCGCCGACGGACAGCGTGCGGACGGTGCGGAAGTCGGGACCGTACTGGAGTCCCTCGCGCTCCCAGCCGGTGTAGAGCCGGTCCGGAGCGATGTCCCGGGCGGCGGGCCCGTGCTCCGCGTCGGCGCGCGGGGGCCGCGCGTCCGCCGGGAGGAACCGTCCGGCGCCGGTCGACAGCTGCTTGCGGCTGCCGGCCGCGACGGTGGTCAGCTCGAAGCGGGTCCGGTCGGTGCCGGGGGTCACGTCGAGGCGGACCGGCGCGGTGGCCCGGTCGGCGATCATCAGCGGGCGGAGGAACGACACGCCGGTCAGCTCCAGGGGAGCGAACGGCCGGCGCCTCGCAACGCCGACGAGCGCCATCTCCAGCTGCACGGCGGCGGGCAGCAGCCCGGTCCCCGCGGAGCGGTGCTGGGCGATGAAGGGCTCGTGGCCCGTGAAGGTCTTGTCGTACGTCTCGGCGGGATGCGTCACTGTCCCTCGCTCCGGTGCTCGTAATGACGGTCGAAGAGCGGGTGGCCCAGGGTGCTCGCCGCTCGTTCGCGGCGGGCCGGGGGCGCCACCAGGTCCTGCCGGTTGAAGGGGTAGGTCGGCAGGGTCGTCGTCCGATGGCCCTTGCCGGCATGCACACCGGCCCAGTCCACAGCTCCCGACCCGGTGTTCGCGTA
>JOFO01000104.1 GCA_000721275.1 Microtetraspora glauca
TACTGCAGGGGGGACCCTGTGGGAGAGTAGGACGCCGCCGAACAATCATTGTGGGAAAGCCCCGCACCTTCTGGTGCGGGGCTTTTCTGCGTTCCCGGGACGGTAGGGGGCGTCCAAAGGAACGGCGCCCGCCCTCCTCTTCGGAGGGCGGGCGCCGTCGTGGGGCCGGGGTCAGGAGGTCTCTGAGGCGGCCTTGATGAGTTCCACGTCCAGGGCCTCGCGGCGGATGCGCTGGTCCACGTACAGGAGGACCGAGACGCCGGCCGCGACCGGGTACGTGAGGGCGCTGCCGACGACGCCGCCGACGGCCATCACGATGAGGTACGTCCAGCTGAGGTCAGAACCCGCGGGGAGGCCGTCCAGAGCGAAGGCAACCGCCGTGAACGGGATCGTCAGCACCATCGTGAAGACCATGATGAGGAGCTGGGTCAGCAGCGTGATGCCGAAGACGCGCCACCAGACGCCGTCGACCAGCTTCGCGGAACGCTTCAGCGCCGGGACGATGCCCTGGCGCTCCAGCATCAGGGCCGGGGACGCCAGGCTGAAGCGGATCAGCAGCCAGACCACGGCCACGAAGGCCGCCGTACCGCCGAAGAACGCCAGCGTCGCGCCGCCCGCGCCGCCCAGGAGCAGGCCCGGGAGCATCGCCACGAACGCGAGGGCGCCCGCGCCCAGCGGCAGCGCCAGGGACAGGAGCAGCAGCTGCGGCAGCCGGGGGCCGGCCTCCCGCCACGCCTCCCCGAGCGTCACCGGACGGCCCAGGATCGCACGGCTCACCACGATCGTCAGCAGGGCGCTGACGAGGACCGACGCGCCCACGGAGAGCAGCATCGTCGGCACCAGCTCGGTGAAGGACGCCCGGAGGTACCCGGACAGCGCCTCCAGCTGCTCCGCCGGACTGGCGTCCGCGTGCAGGGCGGGCGGCTCCGTCGCCAGATAGCGCTGCACGAACACCAGGGCGGTCTGAGTGGCCACGGCCACCGGCACCGTCACCGACAGCACCGTCCGCCAGTGGCGGCGGAGAATCGTCACCGCGGCGTCCAGGATCTCGCCCACGCCCAGCGGGCGCAGCGGGATCACCCCCGGCTTCGGGGCCGGCGGGCCGCCGCGGCCGCGCTGCGGAGGCGTACCCCAGGCGCGGCCGGGGGCCGGCGGGCGGGAGCCGCCCGGAGTCGGTGGGGTCCAGCGGCCGGCGGGCGGCTGCTCCTCGGACCACTGGGGAGCGGAGTCCTTCGGCTCCGGCGGCTCGGGCTGCCCGGGGATCACGGGGCCGTCCTGGCCGTCGGAAGGGGCGGATCCGGGCGAGTTCCGGCCCGGAGAGTCGTTCACGGTCGTCCACCTCGGCGGATTGGGTCGCGGTGCCGGTCGGCGAACCGGCTCGGTCACGGCGGCCGTCCCACGGTCGGGCGGCGGGCCGGCTGCCATCGTGTCATGCGGGACCCCGGCGCGGACCTGGCCGGAACCCACCTTCGTACAGGAGCACGAAGGTGGTGCCGGAACGTGGGCGTTCCGGCCCGCGCGGGGTACGGTTCTCGGCGACCGCGGGGGCACGGGGGGTGCAGTCGTTACTGGCGGCGGGACGCGCGGACACACGGAGTCAGGGGGCTCCTCCGAAGCGTCGTCGCAGGTCAGTGAGGTATCTCACCAGCCGCCTTGAGACTGATACGGAAATGGGATGATGTCGATATGAAGGGACGCGTTCTCGTCGTCGACGACGACACCGCACTGGCCGAGATGCTCGGGATCGTGCTCAAGGGTGAAGGGTTCGAGCCGTCGTTCGTCGCGGACGGCGACAAGGCTCTCGCCGCATTCCGGGAGGCCAAGCCGGACCTGGTGCTGCTGGACCTCATGCTGCCCGGACGGGACGGCATCGAGGTGTGCCGGCTCATCAGGGCCGAGTCCGGTGTGCCCATCGTGATGCTGACGGCGAAGAGCGACACCGTCGACGTCGTCGTCGGGCTGGAGTCCGGCGCCGACGACTACATCGTCAAGCCGTTCAAGCCGAAGGAGCTCGTCGCCCGCATCCGGGCGCGGCTGCGCCGCTCCGAGGAGCCCGCGCCGGAACAGCTCACCATCGGCGACCTCGTCATCGACGTCGCCGGACACTCCGTGAAGCGGGACGGGCAGTCGATCGCGCTGACGCCCCTGGAGTTCGACCTCCTCGTGGCGCTGGCCCGCAAGCCGTGGCAGGTGTTCACCCGCGAGGTGCTCCTGGAGCAGGTCTGGGGCTACCGGCACGCCGCCGACACCCGGCTCGTCAACGTGCACGTCCAGCGGCTCCGGTCGAAGGTCGAGAAGGACCCCGAGCGCCCCGAGATCGTGGTGACCGTCCGGGGCGTCGGCTACAAGGCGGGACCGAGCTGACATGAACAGGGGCAGTGCTGCTCCGGAGTCCCCTGACCCCGGGGGCCGTACGGGGCGGGCTGCCGGACCGGGGCGGGGGGGCCCGCGTACCGGCCGCCTCACGGGCGCCGAACGGCTCCTCCAGGACGGGACGCCGGGAGGCAGGTTCTTCCGGATCGTCGCCCGGCTCGTGCGCCGGCCGCTGCTGCCCGCCGTACGCCTGTGGCGGCGCAACATCCAGCTGCGGGTCGTCGCCGGCACCCTCCTGATGTCCCTCGGCGTGGTGCTGCTGCTGGGCCTGGTCGTCATCGGGCAGGTCCGCAACGGTCTCCTCGAGACCAAGGAGAAGGCCGCCCAGATCCAGGCCGCCGGCGGATTCTCCGCCGCGCAGGACCGGGCCGCCACCACCCCGCCGACCCCCGGCCAGGACGGCGTACGCGCCGGAGCGTCGGTGAACTGGCGCTCCACGCTCGTGGAGCAGCTCGCCAGCGGTGGCCAGAACGCGTTCAACGTGGTGGCGCTCTCGCTGGACTCCAGCGACACCGCGAGCCGCGGCGCCCGCGCCTCCGGCGAGGTCGACCCCACGCGGTCCGTCCCGCTCGCCCTGCGGCACTCGGTGGCGCAGGGCAACACCCCGTTCCAGAAGTTCGGGCGCATCCACTACACCAGCGACAAGCCGTCCGAGCCGGGGCTCGTGATCGGCAAACGGCTCAACGACGCCGAGGGCAAGCAGTACGAGCTGTACTACCTCTTCCCGCTCACCCAGGAGGAGGACTCCCTCGACCTCGTCAAGACGACCCTGGCGACCGCCGGGCTCTTCGTCGTCGTGCTGCTCGGAGCCATCTCCTGGTTCGTGGTGCGGCAGGTCGTCACCCCCGTACGCATGGCCGCCGGGATCGCCGAACGGCTCTCCGCCGGCCGCCTCCAGGAACGGATGAAGGTCACCGGCGAGGACGACATCGCGCGCCTCGGCGAGGCGTTCAACAAGATGGCGTCCAACCTCCAGCTGAAGATCCAGCAGCTGGAGGAGCTGTCGCGGATGCAGCGGCGGTTCGTCTCCGACGTCTCCCACGAACTGCGGACCCCGCTCACCACCGTCCGGATGGCGGCCGACGTCATCCACGAGGCCCGCGCCGACTTCGACCCCGTCACCGCCCGGTCCGCGGAACTCCTCGGCGACCAGCTCGACCGCTTCGAGTCGCTGCTCTCCGACCTGCTGGAGATCAGCCGCTTCGACGCCGGCGCCGCCGCCCTGGAGGCCGAACCGATCGACCTGCGGCAGGTCGTACGCCGGGTCATCGGCGGCGCCGAGCCGCTGGCCGAACGGAAGGGCACCCGGATCGTCGTCGTCGGCGACGAGCAGCCCGTGGTCGCCGAGGCGGACGCCCGCCGCGTCGAGCGCGTGCTGCGGAACCTCGTCGTCAACGCCGTCGAGCACGGCGAGGGCCGCGACGTCGTCGTGAAGCTCGCCGCGGCCGGCGGGGCCGTCGCCGTCGCCGTACGCGACTACGGCGTCGGCCTGAAGCCGGGCGAGGCCACCCGGGTCTTCAACCGCTTCTGGCGGGCCGACCCGGCACGCGCGCGTACCACCGGCGGCACCGGCCTCGGCCTGTCCATCGCCGTCGAGGACGCACGGCTGCACGGCGGCTGGCTCCAGGCGTGGGGCGAACCCGGCGGCGGCTCCCAGTTCCGGCTGACGCTGCCCCGGACCGCCGACGAGCCGCTGCGGGGCTCCCCGATACCGCTGGAGCCCGACGACTCGCGGCGCAACCGGGAACAGGCCGCCGGCGGCCGGACCGCGACCGTACCGGCCCAGCCGGCCGGCGAACGGCCCGCGCTGCCCGTGCCGCCCCGGATCCCGGCCCCGCCGGCGGCCGTCGACCCGGCGGCGCTGCCCGGCAGCGGCGCCCGGGTGGTCGCCCGCACGGCGGCGGACACGGACACCGGCCACGGCACGGGCCCGGGCACGGAGGGGAACGCGGAGCGGGAGGACGGCACACGTGAGCGCTGACGCGCGACGGCGGACGGGGCGGGGACGGCACGGGCGGACGCTGGTGCTCACCGTCTGCGGCGGGCTCCTGGCGGCGGGCTGCGCCACCATGCCCGACAGCGGCGAAGTCCAGGCGGTCCGGGGCGCCAACCCCGGCGACTCGCAGGTGCGGGTCTACGCCGTCGCCCCCCGCGACAACGCCAACCCGGACGACATCGTCGACGGCTTCCTGGAGGCCATGACCAGTGACGACCCCGGCTTCTCGACCGCCCGCAAGTACCTGACCGAGCGGGCCGCCGCGACCTGGAAGCCCGAGCAGAGCATCACCGTGCTCGCCACCGCGCCCGACCGCCGCCCCGCCGACCGCAACGCGGACCCCGAGACCCACGGGCGCGCGTACCCGATCTCCGGCCGGATGATCGCGACGGTCGACGGCCGGCGCACCTACCGGGCGACCAGCCCCACCGAGTACGCGCAGGCCATCCACGTCGTCCAGGAACCCGCCGCCAACGGCAAGGACAAGGAGTGGCGGATCGACAGCCTGCCCTCCGGGCTCGTCCTCGGCGAGGCCGACTTCCTGCGGAACTACCGCTCCGTCAACAAGTACTACTTCGCCTCCGGGGAGGACCTGCTCGTCGCCGACCCCGTCTACATCCGGCAGCGGCAGGACCCCGTCACCCGGATGGACCCGGTGACGCAGACCGTGAAGGCGCTCCTGGAGGGGCCGACGCACTGGCTGCGGCAGGTCGTCGACTCGCCCTTCCCGTCCGGCACCGGGCTGCGCAAGGGCGTCACCACCCTGACCACCGACGACCAGTCGACGCTCCGGGTGCCGCTCGACGTGAAGTCCGACCGGTTCGGCGGCGAGGTGTGCCGCAGGCTCGCGGCGCAGCTCCTGGTCACGCTCGGCGACCTGCCGTCCGTACGGGTCGACCAGGTGGAGCTCCAGGACGTGAACGGCGACGCCGTGTGCCGGCTCGGGAAGGGGCAGGCGGCCGACTTCCAGGCCGTCAGGGACACCGGACACGCCGAGATCCCGTACTTCCTCGACGAGGCCGGACGCATGCTGGCGCTCGGCCCGGCCGCGAAGGACGCCGCCCCGCCGGACCCGGCGCCGGTGCCGGGCCCGCTCGGCAAGGGCGACGTGCCGCTCGGCTCCGTCGCCGTCACCCGCGACGGGACCCGCGCGGCCGGAGTGTCCCGGGACGGCTCCTCGCTCCACGTGTCGTCGATCACCGCCGAGCAGGAACCGCACCCGCCCGTGTTCAAGAGCGCCGCCGCCCCCACGGCACGGCAGGAGGACCGGCTCTCGCAGCCCAGCTGGGACGGGCGCGGCGACCTGTGGATCGCCGACCGGGCCCGCGGCCACCAGCGGCTGGTCGTCGTGCCCGACGGCACCGGCAAGTGGATCGAGGTCCGCACGCCGTGGCTGACGGAGGACACCCGCGTCGAATCGCTGCGCGTCTCGGCGGACGGCGTGCGGATGGCGCTGCTCATCACCCGCGACGGGCGGACCACACTCCAGATCGGCCGGATCGAACGGGAGGACGGCGCCGACGCGGAGATCGTGTCCGTCGTGGAGCTCCAGGACGCCGCGCCGCGCATGGAGTCCGTGTCCTCGGTCTCCTGGGCCGGCCCGAGCCGGCTCGTCGTCGTCGGCCGCGAGGCCGGCGGCGTCCAGCAGATCCGCTACCTCCAGACCGACGGCTCCACCTCCGCGAGCTCGGTGCTGCCGGGCCTCAACGGGGTCCTGGCGGTGACCGCGCCGTACCAGGAGAACGCGCCGCTGATCGCCGCCTCCGGCAACGACGGCATCGTGCGGCTGATGCCGGGGGCGAACTGGCAGCCGGTGGTGAAGTCGGGGACCGGGCCTGTCTATCCCGGGTAGTGGGCTGCCGGGGTCCCGGTAGTGGCCTGCCGGGGCCTCGGTAGCGGCTCGGCTTGGCGGGTCCTCGGTAGCGGCTCGCCGGCTCTGTGCGGGCCCGTGGCGTGCCTTTCCGCCGCGGGCCCGCTCGTTGCGCGTTGTCCACAGGGCGTTGTCCACAGGGGTGGCGGCCCCTGCCCGGCGTCGGCACAGTGGACTCATGCGGGGCTGGTGGCGGGAGATCCGCGGACTGGTACTGCCCGGCGCCTGCGAGGGGTGCGGGGCACCGCGCACCGGGCTGTGCGAGGGGTGCGCGGGGGCGC
>JOFO01000105.1 GCA_000721275.1 Microtetraspora glauca
GAGTGGGGGTGGCTGGGGTGGGGGTGGGTGGGGCTGTCATCCGCCCTCCTCTGCTGGGGGACCGGGGGCGCCGCGACGGCCGCCCCCGGGTCCGGTGCGGGCGGGCGGGTCAGTACTGGCGGCCGGGCAGGGCGGCGGCGGCCTGGTCCTGGGTGAAGACCCCCTCCTTCACCTCGACCCGCCGCGGCACGTCCTCCCCGGCGGCGACCTTCTTGACGAGGTCCATGAGCTGGTCGCCGAGGAGCGGGTTGCACTCGACCACCACGTTGATCTTCTTCTGCTGCATGGCGACGAAGGCGTCCTTGATGCCGTCGACGGAGATCACCTTGATGTCGGTGCCGGGCTTCTTGCCCGCCTCCTCGATGGCCTGGATGGCGCCGAGGGCCATGTCGTCGTTGTGGGCGTAGAGGACGTCGATGTCCTGGTGGGACTTGAGGAACGCCTGCATGACCTCCTTGCCCTTGGCGCGGGTGAAGTCGCCGGTCTGGGAGGCGATCACCTTGAACTTGGGGTCGCCCTTGATGACCTCGGCGAAGCCGGCCTTGCGGTCGTTGGCGGGGGCGGAGCCGGTGGTGCCCTGGAGCTCGACGACGTTGACGGGGTCGGGGGTCCCCTCGTACTCCTTCACGAGCCACTTGCCCGCCTCCTGGCCCTCCTTGACGAAGTCGGAGCCGAGGAAGGTCCGGTAGAGCGAGGTGTCCTGCGAGTCGACCGCGCGGTCGGTGAGGATGACCGGGATGCCGGCGTTCTTGGCCTCCTTCAGCACGGTGTCCCAGCCGGACTCCACGACCGGCGAGAAGGCGATGACGTCCACCTTCTGCTGGATGAAGGTGCGGATCGCCTTGATCTGGTTCTCCTGCTTCTGCTGGGCGTCGGAGAACTTCAGCGTGATGCCCGCCTTCTCGGCGGCCTCGCGGACGGACCCGGTGTTGGCGGTGCGCCAGCCGCTCTCGGCTCCCACCTGGGCGAACCCGAGCACCAGCGGGCCGTCGGAGGAGCCCTTGCCGGCACCGCCGGCGGTACCGGTGGACGCGGGCTCGGTGGTACAGGCGGTCAGCACACCGGCGGCCAGGGCGGCGGCGGTGATCACGCGGAGGGCTCTGTGGGCCATGTCGTGGTTCCTCTCGGGGACGTGCGTCGTACCAGGCGGAGCCCTGCAGGGGACGGGCCCGGCGAAGGCGTGGCTGCGCGGCGGTGGTCGAACCGGGCGGGGCGGAGCGAAACGCCGGCCCCGGCGACCGGTGACCTGGCGAACGCGACACATTGTGAGCGCTAACAGAGCGGTAACTCAAGGGTCCGTACGCCTGTTACCCGTTTTTGATACGGGAAGGCGGGCGGTGCAGCAGACAGCGTCCGGCTCTCGGTTGTGAGCGTTAACAGCGCGACGGCTACGGCACAGGGTGGGCGCCCCCTTGAACGCCGGAAAGCGGGCGCCTTTCCGGCCATGGCACGCGCGAACGGGTCACCGCCCCGCGAAGTACGGGCGCGAAAGGGCCACTTGACAGTGCCGAGCGGCGAAATCCACGATACGGCCACGCCCCGGACCCGCCGACCGCGGAACCGGACCGCCTCCCATGGGAGCGCTTCCACGGACCTCGGGCCCGAGGCGCGCCGGTGACCCCACCGGTCGAACCGCCCCCCACGGGGACCTCGTACCGTCGCACTCCCCCGTGCGTCCCCCCACCACGAAACCGAGGTACAGCCATGCGCCGCAGGATCCGCGCCCTCGTCGCAGCCCTCTCCGCGCTGCCGTTGGCGCTCGCCGTCGCCCCGCCCGCCCACGCGGCGGACCCCACCACCATGACCAGCGGGTTCTACACGGACCCCGACTCCAGCGCCCGGAAGTGGGCCGCCGCCAACCCCGGTGACGGCCGGGCAGCCGCGATCGGCACGCACCTCGCCGCCACGCCCATGGCCCGCTGGTTCGGCGCCTGGAGCGGCACGATCGGCACCGCCACGGGCGCCTACGCCGGGGCGGCCGACCACGCCGACAAGCTGCCGATCATGGTCGCGTACAACATCTACCTCCGCGACTCGTGCGGCGGGCACTCGGGCGGCGGCGCCTCGTCGCCGTCCGCCTACGCGACCTGGATCGCGCAGTTCGCCGGCGGGATCGCCGGCCGTCCGGCCGTCGTCGTCCTCGAACCCGACTCCCTCGCGGACTACGGCTGCCTGACGCCCGCCCAGATCCGGGAGCGCCAGGGCATGATCAGCGGCGCCGTCGCCGAGTTCGGCCGCCAGGCGCCGAACACCTGGGTCTACCTCGACGCCGGCAACCCCGGATGGGTGAACGCGGCGACGATGGCCCAGCGGCTGCACGAGGCCGGGCTGCGCCAGGCGCGCGGCTTCTCCCTGAACGTCTCGAACCACTACACCACCGACCAGAACACCGCCTACGGCAACGCCGTCAACGGCGAACTGGCCGCCCGCTACGGCTACACCAAGCCGTTCGTCGTCGACACCAGCCGCAACGGCAACGGCGCCAACGGCGAGTGGTGCAACGCCGCCGGCCGCCGCATCGGCACCCCCACCCGGCTCGGCGGCGGCGCCGAGATGCTGCTGTGGATCAAGGCGCCCGGCGAGTCCGACGGCAACTGCGGCGTCGGGACCGGCTCCACGGCCGGCCAGTTCCTCCCGGAGGTCGCCTACAAGATGATCTACGGCTACTGACCTCGCGGCCGCCGGCGTGCGCGCCCCGCTCGGCCGCTCAGCGGCGGACGCGGGGCATGCCCAGGCCGATCCAGGAGATGATCTCCCGCTGGATCTCGTTGTTGCCACCGCCGAAGGTGAAGATCACGGCGGAGCGGTAGCCGCGTTCCAGCTCGCCGTGGAGGACGGCGCCGGCGGAGCCCTCCTTGAGGGCGCCGGCGGCGCCGACGACCTCCAGCAGGGCGGCGTAGGCGTCACGGCGCGCCTCGGAGCCGTAGACCTTCACGGCGGAGGCGTCCTGGGGGGTGAGGGTGCCGTGGTGGACGGCGTTGACCATCTGCCAGTTGAGGAGCCTCATCGCATCGAGGCGGGCGTGGGTGCGGGCCAGGGAGCGGCGCACCCACGGCAGGTCGAGGACCCGGCGGCCGTCGGAGAGGAGCGTGCCGGCGGCCCAGCGGCGCACGTCGTGGAGGGCGCGGAGGGCCATGGTGCCGTGGGCGGCGAGGGTGACGCGCTCGTGGTTGAGCTGGTTGGTGATCAGCCGCCAGCCCTGGTTCTCCTCGCCGACCCGGTGCGTGACGGGGACCCGGACGCCGTCGTAGTAGCCGGCGGTGGTGTCGTGCGAGGCCAGGGTGTTGATCACCGTGCAGGAGTAGCCGGGGTCGGTGGTCGGCACCAGCAGCATGGTGATGCCCTTGTGGGGGGCGGCGTCCGGGTCGGTGCGGACCGCGAGCCAGACCCAGTCGGCGGTGTCGCCGTTGGTCGTCCAGATCTTCTGCCCGTCGACGACGTACGTGTCGCCCTCGCGGACCGCGCGGGTCTTCAGGGCCGCGAGGTCGGTGCCCGCGTCGGGTTCGCTGTAGCCGATGGCGAAGTCGATCTCGCCGGAGAGGACGCGGGGCAGGAAGTACGCCTTCTGCTCGTCGGTGCCGAACCGCATGAGCGTCGGGCCGACCGTGTTCAGCGCCATCAGCGGCAGCGGGACGCCCGCCTGCGCGGCCTCGTCGAAGAAGATGAACTGCTCCATCGGGGTCAGGCCGCGTCCGCCGTACTCGACGGGCCAGCCGACGCCGAGCCAGCCGTCCGCGCCGAGGCGGCGGATCGTCTCGCGGTAGAAGCGCTTCTGCGCGGCCGGGTCCTCGTACCGGCCGTGCACGTCCTCGTGGACGAGGTTCGCGAAGTACGCCCGCAGCTCGGCGCGCAGGCGGTTCTGTTCCGGCGTGTACTGCAGGTGCATCCGGGCCTCCCGTGGCGGCGTCGTCGTCCCTGGGCACGACGGCCGACACGGTAGAACGTGTTCCATAAATGCGGAAGGCCCGGGACGCGGCGGACGCCGGCCCGGGCCCCGGGTACGCGCGCGCGTGCCCGGCCCGGGACGCGCGGCCGGACCCTACGGAAGGAGCTCGTCCAGCGAGGCGCGGCCCTTCTCCGCCATCCTGCGCTCCGCCCAGGCCAGGGTCTCCGGCGTCACGTCCCGGCCGGAGGCGAGCACCACGTCCTCGGCGGTGAACTCTCCCTCCGCACCGGAGTGCAGCAGCCGGTCGGGGGTGGGCACGTCCCCCCGGGACATCTCGTCGGGCTCAGCGTTCATGCCGCCTCCTCCATGCGTCTGCGGGTGGGTCCCGGCACTCGCCATTCTCGTGGCCGCTCCCCCGCCCCGCATCCGGGCGCCGGACGGGGGCCCCGGCGCCGCCGTCCGGCGCAACAGCCCGGCCGCCTCGCCCGCCGGGAGCGCCGCACCCGCCGCGTACCCCTCCGCGTACGCCTCCGGGGCGAGCGCGGCCTTCAGCACGGCCTCCGCGCGGCGCCGGATCAGGTGCTCGGTCTCCGGGGTGCACGGCCGGAAGCCGCCGCCCCGGGCGGCCCCGGCGTGGGCGTCGTACGCGCCGAGGAGCCGGGCCCCGGTACGGGCGTCGCCGGGCCCGCCGCGCCCGCCGAGCGCCCACGCGCCCATGGCGAGCTGGTCGACGAGCAGGTACGGCGCCACCAGGGGCGCCAGCGGCGCCAGGTCGCCGACCGCGCGGGCCAGCCGGTCCAGCGCCCGGTCCCAGGCGCCGTCCAGGCAGTCGACCCAGGCCCGCAGGCCGCCGACGAGCCCCCGGAACAGGCCCGGCGTGTGCTCGCCGAATTCGCCGTCCGCCCGGGCCAGCTGCTGCTGTGCGAGGGCCGTGCGGCCGGTGTGCGCGTAGTGCTGGGCGAGCAGCAGCCGACCGCTGCCCGCCGCCTCGGCGCCCCACTGCGCGGCCTCCTCCGCGGCGTCGGCAAGCAGCCGCTCCGCCTCCGGGTCGCCGGGCCGCAGCCGGAGCTGTACGGCCGCGAGGCGGGCGGTGAAGACGGGCACCTGGGAGCGGGCCCCGGTCTCCCCGGCGGCGGCCCCGGCCCGGGCGAAGTCCGCGGCGGCCTCCGCGAGCCGCCCGGCGCGCTCGTACGCCTCGCCGCGCGCCGCCAGGGCCTCGGCGATGCCCCAGGCGTCGCCGACGTCCTCGAACAGGGCGAGGGCCTCGGCGGCCTCCGCCGGTCCGTCGCCGGCCAGCCGGGCCCGCATGAGCAGCGCGAAGGCAAGGTCCCAGCGATCACCGTGGGCACGGCAGGCGGCGACGACGTGCGCCAGGGCCTCGCCGAGGTCGCCGAGCCCGCCGGCCATCAGCCGGGCGAAGAACCAGACGGTGCCGGGCTGGCGGCAGAGCTGCGGCAGGCCGGGCCGGTACGCGGCGACGACGGCGTCGAGCCGGGCCCCGGCCCCCGCGTCCCGCTCCAGCGCGGTGGCCCCGGAGCCGCCCTGCGCGGCGAGCGCGTACAGCCGGACGCCGCGCCGGGCCTCGGCCAGCCGCTCCCCCGTCCACGGCGGCGGGGCGTCGTGGCAGCGGCCGGGGAAGGGCCCGGCGGGCGGTGCGGCGGGACCGAACGGGTCGGGGCCGAAGGCACTCGCGGCGGCGGACCAGGTGCGGGAGTCGTGCTGGTGGTTGCGGAGCTGCCAGAACCAGGAGAGGGAGTGGACCAGGCACAGGAGCTCCTGTTCCGCGCCGGCCGCCTGCGCCGTCCGCAGGGCGGTGCGCAGGTTGTCGTGCTCCCGCTCGAAGAGGGCGAGGGTGGCGGCCTGGCGGGGGCCGCGCAGGTCCGGGTCACGGGTGCGGGCGAGTTCGCGGTAGTACGTGAGGTGGGCCCGTTCCGCCGCCGTCCGCTCACCGGCCTCATCCAGCCGTTCCGCCGCGTACTCCGCCACCGTCTCCAGCAGCCGGAACCGCATCCCCCGCTCCTCCGGCGCCGCCACCACCAGCGACTTGTCCACCAGC
>JOFO01000106.1 GCA_000721275.1 Microtetraspora glauca
GAACGACGCCGTCTCCGAGGTGAACCGGTCACCCGTCAGCTGCATCCCGTCACCCGAGTCACCCGCGAACCGGATGATCACCCGATCGAGACGGCGGACTTCCTTCTCCGTGCCGTGGCGGGCCTCCGCCGGGGCGCTGCGCTGCTCCCCGAGCAGGGCCTCGCCGGCCTCGCTACTGACCTGGCTGGTCACTTACTGGACCTCCCTAGCGGCAAGCGGGACTCTTCGCCCACCCTACGACTGCGGGGTGTGCGGTCCCGGGGATTCTCACATGGTGGGCCTCGGTCTGAGATGCCCTTACGTCCTGCGTTGTCCCGTTCTGCGCCTACCCGGATTGCTCCGGAACGCGCCATTCCGACTCGTTCTTCCGTCCTAGGACCCCCGGCTCCCGGAGGGTCCACATCTGACAGGGTGTCAGAAGATCAAGGTTGCGCGGCTCACCGGAGCCGCCCCGGCGCGCTCACGACCTGAGGTACGTCAGCACCGCGAGCACCCGGCGGTGGTCGCCCTCGCTCGGCGACAGGCCCAGCTTCAGGAAGATGTTCCCGATGTGCTTCTCGACCGCCCCGTCGCTCACCACCAGCTGCCGGGCGATCGCCGAGTTCGTCCGGCCCTCCGCCATCAGACCCAGGACCTCCCGCTCGCGCGGCGTCAGGTGCGCCAGCACGTCCTGCTGCCGGCTCCGCCCGAGCAGCTGCTGCACGACCTCCGGGTCCAGGGCCGTACCCCCCTGCGCCACCCGCACCACGGCCTCCGTGAACTCCCGGACCTCCGCGACCCGGTCCTTCAGCAGATAGCCCACCCCGCGCGTCGAACCGGCCAGCAGTTCGGTGGCGTACTGCTCCTCGACGTACTGCGACAGCACCAGCACCCCGAGCCGCGGATACTCGGCGCGCAGCCGCACCGCCGCCCGTACCCCCTCGTCCGTGTGGGTCGGCGGCATCCGCACGTCCGCCACCACCACGTCCGGCAGCGCGCCCGCCTCCGCCAGCTCCGCCACCGTCTTCACCAGCGCGTCGCCGTCCCCGACCCCCGCGACGACCTCGTGGCCCCGGTCCGTCAGCAGGCGGGTCAGTCCCTCGCGCAACAGCACCGAGTCCTCGGCGATCACCACACGCACCCGGTCCGCCACCTCAGCCACACCCACGCCCGCTGCCCCCATGTCCCTGCTCGGCTCCTCGCGACCCGGTCGGTGTCGCGTGATCAGCATCGCAGGAATGGGCGTGCGAAGGGGGGCCGCCCGAAAGGCAGCCCCCACATTGCCGGAAACATGCCGGGACCGAACGGCCCCCGGCCCGCGGCGTCCCGCCGTACGGCACCCCACCGGGGCGGCCCGGCGGGGTGCCCCCGCTCTCACCCCCGCCAGGGCAGCTCCGCCGTCACCGTCGTCGGACCGCCCGCCGGCGAGTCCACCGCCAGCACGCCGTCCACCGACCGCAGCCGCTCCGCCAGCCCCGCCAGCCCCGCGCCGCGCGCCGGGTCCGCGCCGCCCCTGCCGTCGTCCCGGACCTGCAGCATCAGCCGGTCCTCCGACCGCCACACGTCCACCGACGCGCGCCGCGCCGCCGCGTGCCGCTCCACGTTCCGCAGCAGCTCCACGACCGTGAAGTAGGCCAGGCCCTCGATCGCCGGCACCGGCCGCCCGGGCAGCTCCACCGTCACCGCCACCGGCACCGGGCAGCGTGCCGCCACCGCCGACAGCGCCGCGTCCAGACCCCGGTCGGTCAGCACCGCCGGATGGATGCCCCGCGCCAGGTCCCGCAGCTCCTTCAGCGCCAGCTTCACCTCGCCGTGCGCCTCGTCCACCAGCACCGCCGCCGCGCCCGGGTCCCGCGACAGCGTCTCCTTCGCCAGCCCCAGGTCCAGCGCCAGCGACGCCAGCCGCGCCTGCGGCCCGTCGTGCAGCTCCCGCTCGATCCGCCGCAGGTCCGCCGCCGCCGTGTCCACCACCACGCCCCGGTCCGACTCCAGCTCCGTCACCCGCTCCGCCAGCCGCCCCGGCCCCAGCAGCCCCGCCACCAGGACCCGGTCCACCGCCGCGAGACCCCGCACCACCGGCGGCCACGCCAGCACCACCAGCAGCCCGACCGCGCAGGTCACGCCCACCTCGAACGGCGAGTCGACGTACAGGGCCCGCTGCTCGTCCCCGTAGATCTGGATCCCGTCCTGGCTCAGGTACGCCGGGAACACCCACCGCCACAGCGGATACGTGAACAGGCCCCAGCCGACCGAGAAGACCGTCACCGACACGACGAACGAGAACACCGCCCACGGGAAGTGCACCAGCGCGTACAGCAGGTGCCGCCACGAGGCGCCGCTCCGCAGCATCGCCGCCATCCACGAGAACGGCCCGCCCGTCCGCCCGCGCACCGGCTCCGGCGCCGGCACGTCCGCCCCGAGCAGCCCCCGCACCCGGGCCCGCTCCACCGCCCCGAACCCCCGGCTCACCGCCAGCGCCGCCGCCAGCACCGGCACCCCGAGGAAGGTGATCAGCAGCCCGGCGCCCGCAGCCGTCAGCGACACCGCCAGCGAGAACGCCACCACGCTCAGCGGCAGCCCCACCAGCGTGAACAGGAAGGCCCGCCAGGTACGCCCCTGGAACGGGGCCCGGAGGGCGGAGGGAACGAGCTGCGCGGCCATCAGGACGTCCTTCACCGAGGAGGAGAGAGAAAGAGAAACCGGGAACCAGGAACCGGGGACCAGGAACCGGGTCCCGGACACGACTCCAGGGTTCCGTCCGGCACCCCCGCCGCACCATGAGGCGGGTCGGCGTCTCCCGAGGGGGGATATCCCCACCCCGGGCCGGCGGGCGGACGCTCAGCCCCGCCGGTCCCGCCACGGCAGCTCGGCCGTCACCGTCGTCGGGCCGCCCTCCGGCGACTCCACGACCAGCAGGCCGTCCACCGCGCCCAGCCGCTCCGCCAGACCGGCCAGCCCCGTGCCGCCGCCCAGCCGGGCGCCGCCCACGCCGTCGTCCCGCACCTGGAGCAGCAGCCGGTCCTCCGCCCGCCACACCTCCACCGACGCCGACCGGGCCCGGGCGTGCTTGGACACGTTCTGCAGCAGCTCGGAGACCGTGAAGTACGCGATCCCCTCGATCGCCTCCGCCGGCCGCTCGTCCAGGTCGACGCTCACCGCCGCCGGCACCGTGCACCGCCCGGCCAGCGACGCCAGCGCCGCCCCCAGGCCCCGGTCGGTCAGCACCGCCGGATGGATGCCCCGCGCCAGGTCCCGCAGCTCCTGGAGGGCCAGCTTCACCTCGCCGTGCGCCTCCGCGACCATCGCCGCCGCCGCGTCCGGATCCTCGTGCAGCTTCTCCTTCGCCAGGCCGAGACCCATCGCCAGCGCCACCAGGCGTGCCTGCGCGCCGTCGTGCAGGTCCCGCTCGATCCGCCGCAGGTCCGCCGCCGCCGTGTCCACCACCACGCCCCGGTCCGACTCCAGCTCGGCGATCCGCCGCTCCAGCTCGTCCGACGGCGACAGCAGCCCCCGCACCATGCCCCGGTCCGCCGCCGCCAGGCCCCGCGCGATGAACGGCAGCACCGGCCACAGCGCCACCAGCGACACCAGCGTCACCGAGAAGGTCAGCACCCCCCAGGGCAGCCGGATCAGCCCGTACAGCTGCGTCCGCCACGCCACCGGGTCCTTCAGCCGCGTCCACAGCCACGGCAGCGCCCCGCCGCCCCGCGGCAGCCGCGACGGCTCGGCCACCTCCACGTCCAGCAGCCCGCGCGCCCGCGCCCGCTCCGACCGCCCGATCCCGCGCGCGCCCGCCAGGCCCGCCGCCAGCAGCGGCAGCCCGACCACGGTCACCGACAGGGCGACCCCGACCGCCACGGACGTGACGGCGTAGACGAAGCCCACGAGGGCGGCGGGCAGGTTCAGCAGCAGGAAGGAGATCTCCTTCCAGGTCTCCTTCCCGTACGCGGTCCGCCGCCGCGCGGGCGGGTCCACGGCCGCGACGGCGGGGTCCACGGCCGCGGCGGCGGGGACGGGGGAGCTCGGGTGATCAGCGGTCATGCCCCCAGCCTGCCGCCCCCCGGTCCCTCCCGGCCATGGGGGAGGTGGGTGTCGGCCCCGGGGGATAACCCCACCCGCGGCCCGGACCACCCCACCCGTGGCTGCTTACGCTCCTTTTAGCAGGGCCTAGACTCGCGTGCGTGAAAACGGCGGCGAGGGACTGAGGGGCGGCGGACGTGCGGGAACCGACCGTGATCGCGGCGGACTATTTCGATACGTACTCCGTCGTCGGCCTGCTCGCCGTCGTCGGCGTGCTCTTCGTGGCGGTCGCCTTCGGCGCCGGCCGGCTGCTCCGGCCCGTCGTGCCGACCCCCGAGAAACTGCTCACCTACGAGTGCGGCGTCGACCCCGTGGGGGAGGGCTGGGCCCACACCCAGGTCCGCTACTACGTCTACGCCTTCCTCTACGTGATCTTCGCGGTCGACTCGATCTTCCTCTTCCCCTGGGCGACGGTCTTCGCCGCGCCCGGCTACGGCGCCACCACCCTCGTCGAGATGTTCGTCTTCCTCGGCTTCCTGGCCGTCGGCCTGCTGTACGCGTACAAGAAGGGCGTCCTGGCATGGACGTAACACCCGCATCCGAGGGGAGCGCCGTGCCCCTGCCCGCCCCGAAGCTGGGCACGCTCTCCCGCCTCGCCCCCGAGCCCATGAAGGTGGTCCTGAACTGGGGCCGCCGCTACAGCCTGTGGGTCTTCAACTTCGGCCTCGCCTGCTGCGCGATCGAGTTCATCGCCGCGTCCATGGCCCGCCACGACTTCATCCGCCTCGGCGTGATCCCCTTCGCGCCCGGCCCCCGCCAGGCCGACCTGATGATCGTCTCCGGCACCGTCACCGACAAGATGGCCCCGGCCGTCAAGCGCCTGTACGAGCAGATGCCCGAACCGAAGTACGTCATCTCCTTCGGCGCCTGCTCCAACTGCGGCGGCCCCTACTGGGACTCGTACAGCGTCACCAAGGGCGTCGACCAGATCATCCCCGTCGACGTGTACGTCCCCGGCTGCCCGCCCCGCCCCGAGGCGCTCCTCCAGGGCATCCTCAAGCTCCAGGAGAAGATCGCCCGCGAGAACCTGGGCGAGCGGTACGGCACGACGGCACAGGCCTCGGTCGCCCAGCTCACCAGCCCGCTGGTCACCCCGCCGCCGGGAGGCGACGACCGATGAACCGCTACGACTCCCTCCCCGAAGCGGTGACGGACCTGTTCGGCGACGAGGCGGCGGCCGAGCGGGCGTACGACCTGCTGACCGTCGACGTCCCCGTCACGGAATGGCTCGACGCGCTGCGGACCGCCCGCGACGAGCTGGGCTGCACCTACTTCGACTGGCTCAGCGCGGTCGACGAGCCCGGCACCGGCTTCCGGGTCTGCGCCCATGTCGCCGCCGTCGGTGACGGCGTCCCGCGCCGGCTGCTGCTGCGCACCACCGTGCCGCACGACGCGCCTGCGCTGCCCACGGCGACCGGCGTGTTCGCGGGCGCGGCCTGGCACGAGCGCGAGACGCACGAGATGTTCGGCGTCGTCTTCGAGGGCCACCCGAACCTCACGCCGCTGCTGCTCCCCGAGAACTTCGAGGGCCACCCGCTCCGCAAGGACTTCGTCCTCGCCGCCCGCGTCGCCAAGGCGTGGCCGGGCGCCAAGGAGCCGGGCGAGTCGCACGACGGCGGCCCCAAGCGGCGCCAGATGCTGCCGCCGGGCGTCCCCGACCCCAACGAGTGGGGCCCCCTCAAGGGCCAGCTCCCCCCGGCCCCGGACCGCCCCGCCCGCGGCGCCGCCGACCGCCCCCGCCGCGCCCGCACCACCGCGGAGGGCTCGGCCACCCAGGACGCCCCGGTCCGCCGCACCCGCACGGCGTCGGCGGGCTCCGCGAGCCAGACCGCCCCGGCGGCGCCCGCGGCCCCGGAC
>JOFO01000107.1 GCA_000721275.1 Microtetraspora glauca
AGCACCCCAGACCGTTCGTCTGGACGAAGACCGCCGACGAGATCCTCGACAAAGTCGCCGCCTACTGCCGACGAATCTCTGACTCAGATCACTAGCCGATCAAGCCGGACCCGTACCTGAAGGGCTACCCCTGGGCCACCGGCCTCTCCTGACGCGCCCTCCGCACTCCGCCCCCCGCTCCCCGCACTCCCCGCTCCCCGTCCCCTTCCGGAGCCGCCTCATGACGGTCGTCCTCAACCAGTCCTTCACCGGCATCAGCATCGGTGCGGTCCTCCTGCTCGTCGCGCTCGGCCTGACCCTCACCTTCGGGCAGATGGGCGTGATCAACATGGCGCACGGCGAGTTCATCATGGCCGGCGCGTACACGACGTACGTCCTCCAGCAGTCGATCGGCGGCGCCGGCGTCTCGCTGCTGGTCGCCCTGCCGCTGGCCTTCCTGGTCGCCGGCGCCCTCGGGGTGCTCCTCGAAGCGCTGCTCATCCGGCGCCTCTACGCCCGGCCGCTGGACACCCTGCTCGTCACCTGGGGCGTCTCGCTGATGCTCCAGCAGCTCGCCCGGGACGTCTTCGGCGCCCCCAACGTCCAGACCCGCGCCCCCGACCTCCTCACCGGGAACGTCTCCTTCGCCGGGGTCGCCTTCGCCTCCAACCGGCTGTTCATCCTCGGTCTGGCGCTGCTGTGCGTGCTCGGCCTCGCACTGCTGCTGCGGCTGACGCCGCTGGGGCGCCGCATCCGGGCCGTCGTGCAGAACCGGGACCTCGCCGAGGTGTCCGGCGTCGCCACGGCCGCGGTGGACCGGACGACGTTCTTCATCGGCTCGGGCCTCGCCGGTGTGGCGGGCGTGGCCCTCACCCTCGTCGGCCCGATCGGGCCGACGATGGGCACGAACGTCATCGTCGACGCCTTCCTGGTCGTGGTCGTCGGCGGGGTCGCCCAGCTCAGGGGCAGCGTCATCACCGCCTTCGCGCTGGGCGTGCTCCAGTCGGTCGTGGAGTACTCGACGACCGTCAGCGTCGCCAAGGTCTTCGTGCTCGTGGCGATCGTCGTCTTCCTCCAGTGGCGACCCCAGGGCCTGTCCACACTGCGCACCCGGAGCCTGGCATGACGACGACACTCTCCCCGCCCGGCACCACGGACGTGCCGGCCGCGCCGGCGCGCCTGACCCGGTTCCGCGTTCCCGGGACCTTCCTCCTCGCGGCGCTCCTCCTCGTCGGCGTGGCGCCCCTGGTCCTCTCCGACTTCCGGCTCAACCTCCTCGCCAAGTACCTGTGCTACGCGATCGTCGCGGTCGGCGTCAGCCTCGCCTGGGGGCGCGGCGGGCTGCTCGTCCTCGGCCAGGGCGTCTTCTTCGGCCTCGGCGGCTACGCGATGGCGATGCACCTGAAGCTCGCGGACGCCGCGGCGACCGGGCAGACGCTGCCGGACTTCATGCAGCTGTACGGCACCTCCGACGGGCTGCCGTGGTGGTGGGCGCCGTTCGCGAACCCCGTCTTCGCGCTCGCGATGACGGTGCTGCTGCCGATGGCGGTCGCCGCCCTGCTCGGGCTCTGCGTCTTCCGGCGGCGGGTGAAGGGCGCGTACTTCGCCCTCCTCAGCCAGGCGCTCGCGGCGGCCCTGTCCCTGTGGCTGATCGGCCAGCAGGCGACGACCGGGGGCACCAACGGACTCACCGACTTCCAGGGCTTCTTCGGCTACGACCTCGACGACCCGGTGAACCAGCGGATGGTGTACTTCCTCGTCGCCGCCGCGCTCCTGCTGCTGACGGCGGCGGCCCGGCAGCTGTTCGTCAGCCGTTACGGCGAGCTGCTGGTCGCCGTGCGGGACGCCGAGGAGCGGGTGCGTTTCCTCGGTTACGACCCGGCCGTGATCAAGCTGGTGGCGTACGTCGGGGCAGCCGGCGCGGCGGGGCTGGCCGGCGCGCTCTTCGTCCCGGCCGTCGGCATCATCTCGCCCGCCCTGATCGGGATCGTGCCGTCCATCGGTTTCGTCATCGGGGCGGCGGTCGGCGGGCGGGCCTCGCTGCCGGGCGCGGTGCTCGGCGCGATCGCGGTGGCCTGGGCGCAGAGCAGCCTGTCCGACGCGTTCCCGGCCGCGTGGACCTATCTGCAGGGCCTGCTCTTCGTCGTGGCCGTCGGATTCCTTCCCGGCGGGCTGGCCTCCCTGGTGTCCGTCGCCCGCCGGCGACGCGCTCGGGCCCGTACCGCTCCCCCGACTCCCCCAGGAGGAACCGCATGAACGGCGGCGCACTGACCGTACGCGACCTGCGGGTGACGTTCGACGGGTTCACCGCCGTCGACGGCGTCGACCTGGACGTCCACCCCGGCGACCTGCGCTTCCTGATCGGCCCCAACGGGGCCGGCAAGACCACCCTCGTCGACGCGATCACCGGTCTCGTGCCCTCGACCGGGTCGGTCCGCTTCGGGGACCGGGAGCTGCGCGGGAAGCCCGTGCACCGCATCGCCCGGCTCGGCGTCGGCCGCACGTTCCAGACGGCGACGGTCTTCGAGGAGCTGACCGTGCTGCAGAACCTCGACATCGCGGCGGGCGCGGGGCGCGGGGCGCTGACCCTGCTCAAGCGGCGCAAGGACGTGCCGGAGGCGGTGACCCGGGCGCTGGAGACCACCGGTCTCACGGCGCTGCGCGACCGGCCGGCCGGGGCGCTGGCCCACGGCCAGAAACAGTGGCTGGAGATCGGCATGCTGCTCGTCCAGGACGTCCGGCTGCTCCTGCTCGACGAGCCCGTCGCCGGCATGAGCCACGACGAGCGCGAGGCCACCGGCGAACTGCTGCGGCGGGTGAGCGGGGAACGGACGGTCGTCGTCATCGAGCACGACATGGACTTCATGCGCTCCTACGCCCGCAGCGTCACCGTCCTGCACGGCGGCAGGGTCCTCAGCGAGGGGTCGGTCGCCGACGTCCAGGCCGACGCCAGGGTGCAGGAGGTGTACCTCGGAAGCGCCTCCGCGGCCGGCGGCGAGGACGCCCCGATCACCGTGCCCGCCACCGCCACCGCCACCGTCGTCGAAGGGGCGTGACCGCCGTGTTGGAGATCCGGTCCCTGCGGGCGGGTTACGCCCGCACCACCGTGCTGCACGAGGTGACGGTGACGGTCCCGGAGAACGGCGTGGCAGCCGTCCTCGGCCACAACGGCGCCGGAAAGAGCACCCTGCTCCGGGCCGCCATGGGGGCGATCAGGCCGACCGCCGGGATGGTCCTGCTGGACGGCGAGGACATCACCCGCCTCGCCCCGCACCGGCGGGTCGCCCGCGGCATGGCGTACGTCCCCCAGGGCCAGCAGTCCTTCCCGCACCTCACCACCGCCGAGAACCTGCGGCTCGTCGCCGACGGGCGCCCCGACGGCAGGGAGGCGATCGCGGAGGCCCTGGACCTCTTCCCGGTCCTGGGTGAACTGTCCGGCCGTCGCGCGGGTCTCCTGTCCGGGGGGCAGCGCCAGCAACTCGCCCTGGCGCGGGCCCTGATCACCCGGCCCCGGGTCCTTCTCCTCGACGAGCCGACGGAGGGTATCCAGCCGTCCGTCGTCCGCGAGATCGAGGAGGTGATCCTGGCCCTCACCGCCCGCGGCGGTCTGTCGGTGCTCCTCGTCGAACAGCACGTGGGTTTCGCGATGCGCGCCGCGGAGCGGTACTTCGTGCTGGAGGCGGGCCGCGTCACCTCCTGCGGAGCGGGCGGAACCGGGGCGGAGACCACGGTGCGCGAGGCTCTGCGCGTGTGACGCCCGGGCGGGAGGCTCCGGCGGCCGGAGGAGCGCGCGCAGGCGTCCTCCTCTCAGGTGGTCGCCGGCGCGCGGTCGCCGAGGGGCTACGCGACGGCCGGCACGGTCGTCGCGTCGTCCTGCCCGGCCGCCCAGGGCAGTGCGGCGCACGTGACCAGGAACCAGGGGTCGTAGGCGTTCAGTTCCCACGTGTCGACCGGGAAGCGGAAGGGCCGCCGACCGCTGGGCCGGCTCGCCTCGTGGCGGAGGTGGAAACGGGTGAGGGCCGCCCTCAGGCCGGCCTCGGTGCCGAGCTCCGCGTGGGCCCGCGCGGAGAACAGTTCGTCCGCCGCCGCGGCGGCGAGGCCGGGGTGCGACTCCGCGTGCTCGGCGACGGCGGCGCGGATGAGGGCGCGGGCCCGGCTGGGCGAGTACCGCTTCGCGGTCTGCCCGCCGCCGGAGGCGAGCCGTTCCTCCCAGAAGTGCGGGTCGACCCGCGCGGCGCGGTCGGAGGTCCGGGCGGTCTCCATCATGTCGGCGCCGTCCCGGTGGAAGGTCCAGCAGCCGAGACCACCGCGCACGACGAGCGTTCCTGGCCAGGTGACGAGCTCGAAGCCCTTCCACGACGCCTGCGGAAGGTCGAAGAGGAGATGGCGGTAGCCGCCGTCCCTGCGGAGAACCGTCATCGACGCGCCCCAGGAGTCGGCCGCGAAGCGGGCCTCGGCCTCGGCGGTCTGCCGCTGGAGCTCGTCGTGCGTGTCGGTCACGTTCATCCGGGCGCCTCCCTCGTGGTCCAGCGCGCGCCTGTGCGCCGCGCTCCTCTCGTCTGCCCCCGAACCGGCGAGGCACCGGCAGGAGCGACGAGATGGCGCGGAACGAGGGGTACGAGGAGGTGGAGGCACGCGGGTCGACGCCCTTCCGCCGTGCCGTACGCGGGTGTGGAGGCGCCGGCACCCGGTCCCGTGCGTCAGGCGACCGAGAGGAGGTCGACCACGAAGACCAGGGTCTCGCCCGGCTTGATGGCCGGCGACGGCGAGCGGTCGCCGTAGGCCAGGTGCGGCGGGATGACCAGCTTGCGCCGGCCGCCGACCTTCATGCCCCGCACGCCCATCTCCCAGCCCTTGATGACCTGCTTGCCGCCCAGGGTGAAGACGAAGGGCTCGTCGCGGTTCCACGAGGCGTCGAACTCCTGGCCGGTGGAGTGGGCCACCCCGAGGTAGTGGACCGTGACCTCGGAGCCCTTGGCGGCCTCGGCGCCGTCCCCGACCCACACGTCCTCGATGTGCAGATAGGGGGACGGCCGGCCCTGGGGGGTGTCGATCTGCGGTCGTTCAAGGGCCATCGCCCGCTCCTCGCTCTCGTCGCCGGCCGGCCCTGCCGCCGGCCCGCGTTCCTGAGTGATCACTCTCGCACACCGTCGCGCAGGAACGTGGTGCCGGGCCGGGAGGCTCGATCGGCCCGTCGGCCGGTCACGGCTTCTGGAAGCCGGCGTCCTGGAGGATCTTCTGTGCCTCGGGCGTGGAGAGCCAGGTGACGAACGCGGCGGCGGCCCCGGCGTGCCCGGAGTCCTTCAGGGTGGCGGCCGGG
>JOFO01000108.1 GCA_000721275.1 Microtetraspora glauca
AAGCTCGCCGACCGCTACCGTGCCGGAGTCGTTCTTGCCTCGCTGATCCTCTGGCTCCGCGAAACCAGCTCGTGATCATTTGTCAGACACGGCCTAGGAGCATCTCTGACCTGCTGCTTTCCTGGCTGCGTCCAGGCCGACATCTTTCCGATGACGCACCATGTGGAGTGCGTGGCGATTCTGGAGCCGGTGAAGTAGTCCCGTTCCGATCCGCCGTTCCGGCCGGGCCGCCTCGTCGTGGTCCGGCCGGTGGTGTGTCCGGGGAGCTGTCGGGGGAGTGACCTGCGTCACATCGTGTCACGGTGGCGGGGGCCGTGGTGTCTGGAGGTCGTACAGCCTCGGATCGGGGGCGGTGCGGCCGGGTCGGCCGCCCCCGGGGCCGGGGGCAGGGGCCGATCACAGGAGCGTGACATGGACAGGCATCGCATCGTCGTCCTCGGGGCCGGGTACGCCGGGGCGTACGTGGCGGGGACGCTGGCCCGGCGGCTGGCGCCGCGGGACGTCGACATCACCGTCGTCAACGCCGAGCCGGACTTCGTGCAGCGGCTGCGGCTCCACCAGTTGGCCGCGGGGCGGGACATCGCCGCGCCGGCGCTCGCCGACGTCTTCGCGGGGAGGGGCATCGACCTGCGGATCGCCCGGGTCACCGGCATCGAGACCGGGCGGCGGACCGTGGTCCTCGACGGCGCGAGCGGGCCCGCCGAGGTCGGGTACGACACGCTGGTGCACGCCCTCGGCAGCCACGGCGCCGACCACGGCGTGCCCGGCGTCGCCGCGTACGCCTTCGACGTGAGCGCCCGGCCGTCCGCGCGGCGGCTGCGCGAGCGCCTGGACGGGCTGCGCGGGGGACGGGTGCTGGTCGTCGGCGACGGGCTCACCGGCATCGAGACCGCCACCGAGATCGCCGAGACCCGGCCCGGGCTCGCCGTGACGCTGATCGCCCGCGGCGAACTCGGCGCCGCGCTCTCCGCCGGAGCCCGCGCGCACCTGCGCCGCGCCTGCGACCGGCTCGGCGTCGCCGTCCTGGAGCACGTCACCGTCACGGCCGTCGAGGCGGACCAGGTGCGGTGCGCCGACGGCACGGTCCTGGCGGCCGACGCCGTCGTGTGGACGGCCGGGTTCGCCGTCGGGTCCGTCGCCGCCGCGTCCGGGCTGGAGGTCACGGAGGACGGGCGGATCGTCGTCGACCGGACCATGCGGTCCGTGTCGCATCCCGACGTGTACGCCGTCGGCGACAGCGTCTTCACCCTCGGCGACAACGGGCTGCCGCTGCCGATGTCCTGCGCCTCGGCCGGCTTCACCGGCCGGCAGGCCACCGAGGCGATCGTGGCCCGGCTCGCCGGCCGGGAGGTGCCGCACGTCAAGCTCCCGTACGTCGGCAACCACATCAGCCTCGGCCGGCACGACGGCATCCTGCAGATGGTCGACGGCGAGGGACTGGCCAAGCCCACGTACGTCGGCGGGCGCAAGGCCGCGCGGATCAAGGCCGGCATCATCGGGATGTCCCTGTGGGCGACCGAGCACCCGACGTTCGGACTGCCGAAGCGGAAGCACCGTCTCGCCGCGGCGCCGGAAGGCGTGACGGGAGAGGGCGTGACGGCGACGGGCCGCGCGGCGGAGCGCGGGGCGGCCGCGCGTGGCTGACGGCATCCCGGTCGCCCGTGCGCCCCGGCCCACGGGCGACCCGGAGGGGGCCGGATGACGGCCGGGCACGGCACCGATCCGGCGACCGAGGCGTTCGTCGCCCACCGGAACCTGCTGTTCACGGTGGCCTACGAGATGCTCGGCTCGGCCGCCGACGCCGAGGACGTCCTCCAAGAGGCCTGGCTGCGGTGGGTCCGGGTCCCCCTGGAGCGCGTCGACGACCAGCGGGCGTACCTCGTCCGCGTCACCACCCGGCAGGCCCTCAACCGGCTGCGCACGCTGCGGCGCCGCCGCGAGGCGTACGTCGGGCAGTGGCTGCCCGAACCGCTGCTGACGGCGCCGGACGTGGCCGAGGACGTCGAACTCGCCGAGAGCATGTCGATGGCGATGATGCTCGTCCTGGAGAGCCTCGCACCGACCGAGCGGGCCGTCTTCGTGCTCCGCGAGGTGTTCGAGGTGGAGTACGAGGAGATCGCGGCGGCCGTCGGCAAGACCCCGGCCGCCGTCCGTCAGATCGCGCACCGCGCCCGCGAGCACGTCGGCGACCGCCGCCCCCGCAGGACCGCCTCCCCGCGCGAGACCCGGGCCGCCCTCGACTCCTTCCGGCTCGCCGTCGAGACCGGCAACCCGCAGGCCCTCCTCGACGTGCTCGCACCCGACGTGGTCCTGCTCAGCGACGGCGGCGGCGTCAAACAGGCCGCGCTGCACCCGGTCGTCGGCGCCGACAAGCTCGTCCGCTTCTGGACCGGCGGCTCCGCCAGGGTCCGGCAGCCCATCACCTGGGAGCCGGCGCTCATCAACGGCAGCCCCGCGCTGGCCGTGCACGTGGGCGGCGAACTCGACGGCGTCATGGCCGTCCGCGTCGAGGACGGCCGCATCACCGGGCTCTACTTCGTCCGCAACCCCGAGAAGCTGACCCACCTCGTCTCCGGAACGCCGCTCGCCGCCTCGTGACGGGGCGGGCGGCGGGGCGTTCTACCGGGCTGGGGCTGGGGCTGGGGCGGGTGCTGGTGCTGGGCCCGGGGCCGGGACGGGGCCGAGGTTCAGGGCGGCGCGGACGAACGCGCGGGCCTCGGCCGACAGGTCCTGGGAGCGCCAGACCATCGCGTACTCGAAGGGTTCCACGTCCTCGAACGGGACGTACACCAACTGGGGACGCGGGTAGTAGCGGATGCCCTGGGCGGCGGCGACGGTGACGCCCTCACCGGCGGCCACCAGCGCGAGCAGTTCCTGCCAGTACCGCGTCGTCGTCCTGAGGTGGACGGGGCGGCCCGACGGCGTGCGGTCGGGCATGTGCCGGGCCCGGAACGTCTCCGGCATGCCGTCGATGATCAGCAGCGTCTCCTCCGCCAGGTCCTCCAGGCGGACCGCCTCCCGCGCCGCCAGCGGGTGCGCCGCGTGGACCGCGAGCACGGTCGCGTCGCGTACGAGCACCGGACCGACCGTCATATCCGGCTCGTCCACCGGCAGTTCGATCAGCTGGAGGTCCAGCTCGCCGCGCCGCAGCGCCCCGAACCGGTCGGAGAGGTGCACCTCCCGGATCCGCACCTCGTACCGCGGGTGCCTGCTGCGGAAGGGCTCCACGGCGGCCATGATCCGCTCGCTCGCCAGCGGGCTGGAGAACCCCACGCGGAGGACGCCGCAGGCGCCCCGCGCCGTGTCCGCCGCCCTGGCGACGGCCTTCAGGACGCCGTGGTGGTGCGGATCGAGGTCGTCACGCAACTGCCGGCCGAGCGGAGTCAGCGTCACGTTCCGGCTGGTGCGCTCGAACAGCGGGGCGCCCACGCGCGGTTCCAGCGCCTTGGTCACCTGGCTCACCCGAGCCCGTGACACGTGCAACCGCTCCGCCGCGCGGCCAAAGTGAAGCTCCTCGGCCAGCATCAGAAACGTCTCCAGTTCCTGCCAGTTCATCCACGTCCCCCGTTCACGCATGCATTGCTGTTAGCCCGCCTTACCGGGCGGTGAGACCTTCGCCGTTGTTCGGCGCCCGTCCCCGGACCACACTGGTCACGGGGGACAGCGGCCACGACACGTACGGCGTGGACACCGCGTACGGCGCGCACACCGCGCCACACCCCTCACCCCTCGGGCCCCTGGCCCACCCCACGCGAGACGACCACCGCGACAGCCGCGCGGTCGCCTCGCGCTGCCCTGACACATGCCGGGCGCACCCGGCGGACCCGGCATGTCGGACACAGGCGGCGGGCCCGGCGTCCCTGCCGCGCCCATCGCGCATGCCGCGCACACCGCGCCCGCCACGGAAACGAAAGAGGAGCACGCATGTCTCACGAACCACGTCACGGAGCGAAGAACCGGAGAACCGGCCCCGAGGCCGACGCCATGCCCGACCCACGCAGATGGCTCGCCCTGACCCTGCTGGTCGCGGCCTTCTTCATGGTCATCGTGGACTCGCAGATCGTCATGCTGGCCATGCCGGCGATCGAGTCGGAGCTCGGTTTCGCGCCGGGTGGGGTCCAGTGGGTGATGAGCGCGTATCTGCTGAGCTTCGGTGGTCTGCTGATGTTCGGCGGGCGG
>JOFO01000109.1 GCA_000721275.1 Microtetraspora glauca
CCCCCACCCCCGACCCCGCCTCCGCGATCACCGCCCGCGACCTCACCGCCGTCCGAGGCGACCGCACCGTCCTGCGCGGCCTCCGCTTCACCGTCCCCGCCGGCCGCGTCACCGGCCTCCTCGGCCCCTCCGGCTGCGGCAAGACCACCCTCATGCGCGCCGTCGTCGGCACCCAGGCCAAGGTCACCGGCACTCTCACGGTCCTCGGCCACCCCGCCGGCCACCCCGCCCTCCGCCCCCGCATCGGCTACGTCACCCAGGCCCCCTCCGTCTACGACGACCTCACCGTCCGGCAGAACCTCGACTACTTCGCCGCCGTCCTCCACCCCGGCCGCGCCCACCGCACCGCCCGCCGCACCGCCGTCGACCACGCCCTCGCCGACGTCGACCTCACCGGCCACGCCGACGCCCTCGCCGGACGCCTCTCCGGCGGCCAGCGCAGCCGCGTCTCCCTCGCCGTCGCCCTCCTCGGCACCCCCGACCTGCTCGTCCTCGACGAACCCACCGTCGGCCTCGACCCCGTCCTCCGCCGCGACCTGTGGGACCTCTTCCACCGCCTCGCCGCCGACCGCGGCACCACCCTCCTCGTCTCCTCCCACGTCATGGACGAGGCCGAGCGCTGCCACCGCCTCCTGCTCATGCGCGAGGGCGAGATCCTCGCCGAAGGCACCCCCGACACCCTCCGCCGGCAGAGCGGCACCCCCACCGTCGAAGAGGCGTTCCTCCACCTGGTCGACGCCGCCGCGGCCCACCCCGCCCCCGAGGAGACCCGCCCGTGACGACCGCCCGCACCCTCGCCACCGCGGCCCGCGTCCTGCGCCAGCTCCGCCACGACCCCCGCTCGATCGCCCTGATGCTGCTGGTGCCCTGCCTGATGCTCGTCCTGCTCCGCTACGTCTTCGACGGCAGCCCGGAGACCTTCGACGGCATCGGCGCCTCCCTCCTCGGCATCTTCCCCCTCATCACCATGTTCCTGGTGACCTCCATCGCCACCCTGCGCGAACGCACCTCCGGCACCCTCGCTCTTCACCCCGCGCGACAAGATGGCCCCCGCCCTCGAAGCGCTCTCCAACGCCCTCCCCATGTCGTACGCCGTCGACGGCATGAACGAGGTCCTCCGCCACCCCGACGTCACCGCCGCCTTCGTCCGCGACGCGCTCGTGGTCGCCGGCTGCGCCGTCCTCGTCCTCGCCCTCGGCGCCGCCACCCTCCGCCGCCGCACCGCCTGACCGCCCCTCGGACACCCCGCGCACCCGCCGCCCCGCCGGTGCGAGGATGACGACACGTACCCCCTCCGGCGAGGTGAACAGAGCCATGACCCAGACCGTCGCAGTCCTCGGCACCGGCAAGATCGGTGAAGCCCTCCTCAGCGGCATGATCCGAGCCGGCTGGCGCCCCGCGCACCTCCTCGTCACCACCCGCCGCAGCGAGCGCGCCGACGAGCTCCGCGACTGCTACGGCGTCGAGACCGTCACCAACGCCGAGGCCGCCAAGCGCGCCGACACCCTCATCCTCGCCGTCAAGCCCCAGGACATGGGCCGCCTCCTCGACGAGCTCGCCCCCCACGTCGCCGCCGACCGTCTCGTCGTCAGCGCCGCCGCCGGCATCCCCACCTCCTTCATCGAGGAACGCCTCACCCCCGGCACCCCCGTCGTCCGCGTCATGCCCAACACCCCCGTCCTCGTCGACGAGGGCATGTCCGTGATCTCCGGCGGCAGCCACGCCACCGCCGCGCACCTCGCCCACACCGAGGAGATCTTCGGCGGCGTCGGCAAGACCCTCCGCGTCCCTGAGTCCCAGCAGGACGCGGCCACCGCCCTCTCCGGCTCCGGCCCGGCGTACTTCTACTTCCTCGTCGAGGCCATGACCGACGCCGGGATCCTGCTGGGTCTGCCCCGCGCCCAGGCCCACGACCTCATCGTCCAGGCCGCCATCGGCGCCGCCGTGATGCTCCGCGACAGCGGCGAGCACCCCGTGAAGCTCCGCGAGGCCGTCACCTCCCCCGCCGGCACCACCATCAGCGCCATCCGCGAGCTGGAGAACCACGGCGTCCGCGCCGCCCTCATCGCCGCCCTGGAAGCCGCCCGCGACCGCAGCCGCGAACTCGCCTCCGGCAACGGCTGACCTGTCCTCATCCCGCGTCCCCCTCCCCGTACCGGCTCGTCGCGCAGGCCCCGGCCCACGCGACGAGCGCGCGTCACCCCTTCACACGGCGGGCAGCAGCCCGATGGCCCGGTAGGCCCGGTCCACCAGCGGCCGGGCCATTGCCCGGGCCCGCTCGGCCCCGTCCCGCAGCACCCGGTCCACGTACCCCGGATCCGCCGCGAGCGCGGCATGCCGCTCCCGCACCGGCCGCAGCAGCTCGACGACCGCGTCCGCCGTGTCCTTCTTCAAAGCTCCGTACGACTCGTATACACCGGCCAGCTCCTCCGGGTTCCCGTCCGTCGCCGCCGCCATCAGATCGAGCAGATTTGCGAGACCCGGCTTGACGTCCCGGTCGTAGACGACGTCCCGCCCGCTGTCCGTCACGGCCCGCATGATCTTCCGCCGCACGGTGTCCGCGTCGTCGAGCAGATAGACGATCCCCGCCCCGTTCTCGTGCGACTTCCCCATCTTCGAAGCGGGGTCCTGGAGGTCCATCACCCGCGCCGCCACCGCCGGCCGGGTCGCCCTCGGCACGGTGAAGGTGTGCCCGTACCGCTGGTTGAACCGCACCGCCAGGTCCCGCGTCAGCTCCACGTGCTGCGTCTGGTCCTCGCCGACCGGCACCTCGTCGGCCCCGTAGGCCAGGATGTCCGCGGCCATCAGCACGGGATAGGTGAGCAGCGACAGCCGCACGCCCTGCCCGGCCTCCCGGGCCCGCACGCTCTTCTCCTTGTACTGGATCATGCGCCGCAGTTCGCCGTCGGTGGCCGTGCACTCCAGGAGGTACGACAGCCGGGCGTGCTCGTCCACGTGGCTCTGCACGAACACCGTGCAGAGCTCCGGATCGAGCCCCGACGCCAGCAGCAGCGTCGCCGCCTGCCGGCTGAGCCTGCGCACCCGCGCCGGATCGTGCTCCACGGTCAGCGCGTGCAGATCCACCACGCTGAACAACGCCTCGCCCCGGTGCTGGTCCACCTCGACCCACCGGCGTACGGCTCCGAGGTAGTTGCCCAGCGTCAGGTGCCCGGTCGGCTTCACCCCACTGAAGATCCTCGTCATCGCGTTCCGCTCCTTCTCGTCCCGAGCCGGCCCGACGGCCCGGCTCCCGGAGGGGGATACGCGAACGGCCGCCGGATCGGCGGCCGTGTGCATGCGTCAGTACGGGCCGCCGTCAGGCGGCCCACCACTGGGTGGTGTGCGCACGCGTAGTCATAGGGAGAGCGTACGCCCCAGGGCGAGGGTTGACACGGGATTGACCGAACCGTATTGTTCTCCGAGTTGTCCGACGTGAGCACCGACCCCGGTCGGCCCCGGACAGCCATTCCGCAAGAACCTCCGAGCCTGACGGCTGCGATTCGTCGTGCCGTTCTGCTTTCCGTGCGTTTTTGCGAAATGAGGAA
>JOFO01000110.1 GCA_000721275.1 Microtetraspora glauca
GACTCCCACGGAGCCCACCCCCACGGAGCCCACCCCCAGCCCGACCGATTCCGCCGACGGCGGCACCGACACCGGCGGCACGGACTCGGGTGGCACCGACTCGGGCGGCACCGACGGCGGTTACGGCGACGACACCGGCGGCCACCACGGCGGCGGTCCCGGCGGCGGGGGCGAGCTGCCCGAGACCGGCGCCGGCACCGGCAGGGTCGTCATGGGTCTGACTGCCGCCGGCCTCGCGCTCGGCGGCGGCGCGCTCGTCGCCGTCAGCCGCCGGCGCCGGCGCTCGCGCGGGGCAGCGTGACCGTGACGCCCTCGCGGGCCGACCGCCGCGCCGCTTCCAGCACGTCCAGCGCGGCGGCGGCCTCCAGCGCGGTGACCGGGTTCGGGCCGGTGCCGCGCACGGCGGCGGCGACGGCCGCGTAGTACGCCGGATAGTCCCCCGGCACCGACGGCACCGGGGTCCCGCCGCCGGTCACCGGGGACTCCCCGGCGCCGAGCCGGCCCCACAGCGCCTCGGGCTCCTCGCCCCAGGCCGTGCCGGGGGCCGGCCGCAGCCCCTCGCGGAGCGCCGCCTCCTGCGGGTCGAGCCCGTACGTCACGAAGCCGGCGCGCTGTCCGAGCACCCGGAACCGGGGGCCGAGCTGGGCGGCGGTGGAGCTCACGTACAGGTGGGAGCGGACGCCGTTCGCGTGGGTGACGGCGACGAACGTGTCGTCGTCGGCCTCCGCGCCCGGGCGGCGCACGTCCGACTCGGCGTAGACGGTGACGGCCGGGCCGAAGAGGACCAGCGCCTGGTCGACGACGTGGCTGCCGAGGTCGTACAGCAGCCCGCCGATCTCCTCCGGGGCGCCGGACTCGCGCCAGCCGCCCTTCGGGCGCGGGCGCCACCGCTCGAACCGGGACTCGAAGCGCTGGACCTCGCCCAGTTCGCCGGCGTCGAGGAGGCGGCGGAGGGTGAGGAAGTCGCTGTCCCAGCGCCGGTTCTGGAAGACGGACAGCAGCAGCCCGCGCTCCTCGGCCAGCTCCGCGAGCGCCCGCGCCTCGGCGGCCGTCGCGGCGAGCGGCTTGTCGACGACGACCGGCAGGCCCGCCTTCAGGGCGGCCGCGGCGATCGGCACATGGGTCTTGTTGGGGGAGGCGACGACGACCAGGTCCAGCTCCGGGCCGCCGTCGGCCCACAGGTCCTCGGGCCGGGCGAGCACCTGGACGCCCGGGTGGGCGGCCCGCGCCTCGGCGGCGCGCTCCGGGTTCCCGGTGGTGACGGCGGCGAGCGTCAGGTCGGGGGAGGCGGCGATCAGCGGGGCGTGGAAGACCGAGCCCGCGAGGCCGTAGCCGACGAGACCGACGCGGAGGGGGGCGGGGGTGGCGAGGGGCGTCATGGACGCCACTTAAGCAACGCTGTTGCCGAAGTGCAAGCAGGGGGCAGAATGGGCCGGTGACGGTGATGACGAGGGACCCCGGCGGCGGCGCCAACCTGTCGGCGCTGCGCGGCCACAACGCGGCGCTCGTGCTCGACCTGCTGCGCACGGCGGGGGAGGACGGCATCAGCCGTCTCGAACTCGCCGCCCGCACCGGCCTCACCCCGCAGGCCGTCAGCAAGATCACCGCCCGGCTGCGCGCCGAGGGCCTGGCGGCGGAGGCCGGCCACCGCGCCTCGACCGGCGGCAAGCCCCGTACCGTCCTGCGGCTCGTCCCCGCCGCCGCGTACGCCGTCGGCGCCCACCTCGACCGCGACGGCCTGACCCTCGCCCTCACCGACCTCACCGGCACCGCCGTGGCCGTCCGCCACCACCCCCTCACCCTGGCCGCCGGCCCGGAACCCGTCCTCGCGGCCCTGGCGGAGGAGGTACGGGCGCTGCCGGCGCCGGCCGCCGGCCCGGGCACGGGCCCCGCCCCCGTGCTCGGTGTCGGGCTCGCCATGCCCGGGCCGCTGGCCCACCGGCGGGGCGTCCCGGGACGGGTGACGGGGGCGCCGGTGTGGGACGGGTTCCCGGTGCGGGACGAACTGGCCGCGCGCCTCGGGCTGCCCGTCACGCTCGACAAGGACACCAACGCCGCCGCCCTCGGCCTCGCCGTCCGCCCCGGCGCCCCCCGCTCGTTCGCCTACGTCCACCTCGGTACGGGGCTGGGCGCGGGGCTCGTCGTCGACGGCGTCCCGCTGCGCGGCGAACGGACGGGGGCGGGCGAGCTCGGCCACCAGACGGTCCAGCTCGACGGGCCGCCCTGCGGCTGCGGCGGGCGCGGCTGCCTGGAGGTGCTGTGCCTCGCGGCGGTGGCCCGGGAGGAGCCGGCCGAGGCGGCGCGGATCCTCGGCACCGGCGCGGCGAACCTGGTGCGGCTCCTCGACATCGACCGGGTCCTGCTCGGCGGCCGGGTGGTCCTCGCGGCGCCCGGGGTCTACGCGGCGGGGGTGGCGGCCGTGCTGGCCGGCCTGGGCCTGCCGACGCCGGTCGAGGTGGCGGACGTCCCGCACGCCGTGGCGCTGGGCGCGGCCCAGCTGGTCCTGGCCCCGGTCTTCGGCCTGGCGCCGCGACCGCCGGAGGTCACCCCCGGAACCGTCGGTTCATCGGAAGAGCGGACGGTCGGACCATAGGCTGATCGGGCGGATTCGGCGGGCCGGGCGGGGGCCCCGCGGGTGTCGGCGCCGGTCGTGGCGCGGGCGCTGTGGCAGCGTCGCGGGCGATCCGTACGTCCGCGAGCAGCAAAGGCACCCGCCCATGGCACCCGCCCCCCGGCCCCTGCGCAGCGCCCCCGCCCTCGCCCTCGCCGCCGCGGCCGCCGCCCTGACGTTCACGCTGCCGCCCGCCGCCGCGTCGGCCGCGCCCGCGCCCGCCCCCGCGTGCGGCGGCGCGGCCGGGACCCGGTTCCCGCTCGACACGCGGATCAGCGGCGGGCCCGCCGACTACCCTGCCGGGGGTGCCTTCCGGTCCTGGGAGCTGGAGGTGCGGAACACCACCGGCAGCCCCTGCACGGGGGTGCATCCGGTGCTGGTCCTGGCCGACGAGGAGCGGGTGCTGCGGCCCGAGCAGATCCGGCTGGAGTTCTACGACGGGGAGGCCGGGCGGTGGCGGGCGGTCGCGTTCGAGGCGACCGAGGAGGCGGAGAGCGTCGGCGCGTTCACCGGGTTCGACGGGTTCACCGTGCCCGCCCGGCGGGCCGTCACCGTGCCGGTCCGGCTGGCGTTCCGGGCCGACGCCGTGCCGGACGAGGTCGTCGTGAACGCGGCGCTCGTCCAGCGCCGGGGCGCCGACGGCGACTGGGTGGGCCGCTCCGGCGACTACCGCCTCACGATCGGACCGCCCGACCCGTCCGCCCCCGCCGAACCGACGCCCCCCGGCACCACCTCCCCGGCCCCGGAACCGACCCCGGACCCGAACGCGCACTCGACCCCGACCCCGACCTCGACGCCGACCCCGACTCCCACCGGGACGGCGCCCCCGTCCGCGCCCGCCGCCACCCCCGCGCCCGACGGCACCG
>JOFO01000111.1 GCA_000721275.1 Microtetraspora glauca
GGGACGGACCGAGAAGGTCACGCTTGGCACGTTGTTGGGTATCTGAGGGTACGGCCGCAAGGTCTGTATCTTCGCGATGCCGGCCCCAGTGAACCTGGTCTTAGTGATCAGGGTGATGGGTGGCTGGTCGTTGCTTGAGAACTACACAGTGGACGCGAGCATCTGTGGCCAAGTTTTTAAGGGCGCACGGTGGATGCCTTGGCACCTTTGATCCGGGGGTTTCCGAATGGGGAAACCCGGCAGTCGTCATGGGCTGTCACCCACTGCTGAACACATAGGCAGTGTGGAGGGAACGAGGGGAAGTGAAACATCTCAGTACCCTCAGGAAGAGAAAACAACCGTGATTCCGGGAGTAGTGGCGAGCGAAACCGGATGAGGCCAAACCGTATGCGTGTGATACCCGGCAGGGGTTGCGCATGCGGGGTTGTGGGATCTCTCTTCTGTCGTCTGCCGGCGACAGGACGAGTCAGAAACCGTTGATGTAGTCGAAGGACATGCGAAAGGTCCGGCGTAGAGGGTAAGACCCCCGTAGACGAAACGTCAGCGGCTCGTTTGAGAGACACCCAAGTAGCACGGGGCCCGAGAAATCCCGTGTGAATCTGGCGGGACCACCCGCTAAGCCTAAATATTCCCTGGTGACCGATAGCGGATAGTACCGTGAGGGAATGGTGAAAAGTACCGCGGGAGCGGAGTGAAATAGTACCTGAAACCGTGTGCCTACAAGCCGTGGGAGCGTCGCATGCAAGCTTGCTTGCATGTCGTGACTGCGTGCCTTTTGAAGAATGAGCCTGCGAGTTTGCGGTGTGTTGCGAGGTTAACCCGTGTGGGGAAGCCGTAGCGAAAGCGAGTCCGAACAGGGCGACTTTAGTAGCACGCTCAAGACCCGAAGCGGAGTGATCTAGCCATGGGCAGGTTGAAGCGGAGGTAAGACTTCGTGGAGGACCGAACCCACCAGGGTTGAAAACCTGGGGGATGACCTGTGGTTAGGGGTGAAAGGCCAATCAAACTCCGTGATAGCTGGTTCTCCCCGAAATGCATTTAGGTGCAGCGTCGCGTGTTTCTTGCCGGAGGTAGAGCACTGGATAGGCGATGGGCCCTACCGGGTTACTGACCTTAGCCAAACTCCGAATGCCGGTAAGTGAGAGCGCGGCAGTGAGACTGTGGGGGATAAGCTCCATGGTCGAGAGGGAAACAGCCCAGAGCATCGACTAAGGCCCCTAAGCGTACGCTAAGTGGGAAAGGATGTGGAGTCGCAGAGACAACCAGGAGGTTGGCTTAGAAGCAGCCACCCTTGAAAGAGTGCGTAATAGCTCACTGGTCAAGTGATTCCGCGCCGACAATGTAGCGGGGCTCAAGCGTACCGCCGAAGTCGTGTCATTGCAGCATGAGGGCCAACGCCCGCTGTGATGGGTAGGGGAGCGTCGTGTGCCGGGTGAAGCAGCCGCGGAAGCGAGTTGTGGACGGTTCACGAGTGAGAATGCAGGCATGAGTAGCGATACACACGTGAGAAACGTGTGCGCCGATTGACTAAGGGTTCCTGGGTCAAGCTGATCTGCCCAGGGTAAGTCGGGACCTAAGGCGAGGCCGACAGGCGTAGTCGATGGACAACCGGTTGATATTCCGGTACCCGCTTTGAAACGCCCAATATCGAGCCCATTAATGCTAAGCCCGTGAAGCCGTTCCGGACCCTTCGGGGAAAGGAAAGTGGTGGAGCCGGCGAACCAAGGTGGTAGTAGGTAAGCGATGGGGTGACGCAGGAAGGTAGTCCAGCCCGGGCGGTGGTTGTCCCGGGGTAAGGGTGTAGGACGCACGGTAGGCAAATCCGTCGTGCACATAGTCTGAGACCTGATGCCGAGCCGATTGTGGTGAAGTGGATGATCCTATGCTGTCGAGAAAAGCCTCTAGCGAGTTTCATGGCGGCCCGTACCCTAAACCGACTCAGGTGGTCAGGTAGAGAATACCGAGGCGTTCGGGTGAACTATGGTTAAGGAACTCGGCAAAATGCCCCCGTAACTTCGGGAGAAGGGGGGCCATCACTGGTGATGACACTTGCTGTCTGAGCTGGGGGTGGCCGCAGAGACCAGCGAGAAGCGACTGTTTACTAAAAACACAGGTCCGTGCGAAGCCGTAAGGCGATGTATACGGACTGACGCCTGCCCGGTGCTGGAACGTTAAGGGGACCGGTTAGTGACCTTTCGGGGTTGCGAAGCTGAGAACTTAAGCGCCAGTAAACGGCGGTGGTAACTATAACCATCCTAAGGTAGCGAAATTCCTTGTCGGGTAAGTTCCGACCTGCACGAATGGCGTAACGACTTCTCGACTGTCTCAACCATAGGCCCGGTGAAATTGCACTACGAGTAAAGATGCTCGTTTCGCGCAGCAGGACGGAAAGACCCCGGGACCTTTACTACAGTTTGATATTGGTGTTCGGTTCGGCTTGTGTAGGATAGGTGGGAGACTGTGAAGCGGCCACGCCAGTGGTTGTGGAGTCGTCGTTGAAATACCACTCTGGTCGTGCTGGATGTCTAACCTCGGTCCGTGATCCGGATCAGGGACAGTGTCTGATGGGTAGTTTAACTGGGGCGGTTGCCTCCCAAAGGGTAACGGAGGCGCCCAAAGGTTCCCTCAGCCTGGTTGGCAATCAGGTGTTGAGTGTAAGTGCACAAGGGAGCTTGACTGTGAGACCGACGGGTCGAGCAGGGACGAAAGTCGGGACTAGTGATCCGGCGGTGGCTTGTGGAAGCGCCGTCGCTCAACGGATAAAAGGTACCCCGGGGATAACAGGCTGATCTTCCCCAAGAGTCCATATCGACGGGATGGTTTGGCACCTCGATGTCGGCTCGTCGCATCCTGGGGCTGGAGTCGGTCCCAAGGGTTGGGCTGTTCGCCCATTAAAGCGGTACGCGAGCTGGGTTTAGAACGTCGTGAGACAGTTCGGTCCCTATCCGCTGTGCGCGTAGGAATATTGAGAAGGGCTGTCCCTAGTACGAGAGGACCGGGACGGACGAACCTCTGGTGTGCCAGTTGTCCTGCCAAGGGCATGGCTGGTTGGCTACGTTCGGGAGGGATAACCGCTGAAAGCATCTAAGCGGGAAGCCTGCTTCGAGATGAGTATTCCCACCTCCTTGAGAGGGTAAGGCTCCCAGTAGACGACTGGGTTGATAGGCCGGATGTGGAAGCCCAGTAATGGGTGGAGCTGACCGGTACTAATAGGCCGAGGGCTTGTCCTCAGTTGCTCGCGTCCACTGTGTTAGTTCTGAAG
>JOFO01000112.1 GCA_000721275.1 Microtetraspora glauca
AGCCCCCGCCCCCGACGAAGCCGGCAACATCCGCCCCCGCCTCACCTCCTTCGTCGGCCGCGAGCCCGAGCTCGCCGCGCTCCGGAGCGACCTCGCGCGGGCCCGGCTCGTCACGCTGACCGGGCCCGGCGGGTCCGGGAAGACGCGGCTCGCGGAGGAGGCCGCCCGGCAGGTCGCCGGGCCGCGCGCGTGGATCGCAGAGCTCGCCCCGCTCGACGACCCGGGCGCGGTCCCCGGCGCCGTCCTCTCCGCGCTCCGCCTCCGCGAGATCAACCTGATCAGCCGCGACGGCACCGCCCTCCAGGACGACCCCACCGCCCACCTGGTGGAGCACCTGGCCGGCCGCCCCGGCCTCCTCCTCGTCCTCGACAACTGCGAGCACGTCATCGGCGCCGCCGCGGCCCTCGCCGAGACGCTCCTCGCGCACTGCCCCGGCCTGCGGATCCTCGCCACCAGCCGCGAACCCCTCGGCGTCCCCGGCGAGACCGTCCGCCCGGTCGAGCCGCTGCCGCCCGGCCCCGCGCACCGCCTCTTCACCGAGCGCGCCCGCGCCGTCCGCCCCGCCTTCGACGAGGACCACGCGCGGGACACCGCCGACGCCGTCGCGGAGATCTGCCGCCGCCTCGACGGCCTGCCGCTCGCCATCGAACTGGCCGCCGCCCGGCTCCGGCTGCTCACCCCGCGCCAGATCGCGGACCGGCTCGACGACCGCTTCCGGCTCCTCAGCTCCGGCGCCCGCACCCTGCTGCCCCGCCAGCAGACCCTCCGCGCGGTCGTCGACTGGTCCTGGGACCTCCTCGACCCGGCCGAGCGGACCCTGCTCCGCCGGGTCTCCGTCTTCGCCGGCGGCTGGGACCTCGCGGCGGCGGAGGCCGTCGACGCGCCCGCGCGGGAGGCCGGCGGCGACACGCTCACCACCCTCGGGGCGCTCGTCGACAAGTCGCTCGTCGTCGCCGCCCCCACCGACGACGGCGCGATGCGCTACCGCCTCCTGGAGACCATCCACGAGTACGCCGCCGAACGCGCCGCCGAGACCCCCGGCCTGCTCGCCGCCGCCGGCGCCGCCCACACCGCGCACTTCACGGCCCTGGCCGAGGACGCCGAACCCCGGCTCCGGTCCGGCGAGCAGCTGCCCTGGATCGACCGTCTCGAACGGGACCTCGACAACATCCGGGCCGCCCTGCACCGCACGCTCACGGCGGCCGACGAGGCCGGGGCGATCCGGCTGGTCCTCGCCATGGGCTGGTTCTGGTGGCTGCGCAACTACCGCCCGGAGGGCCTGGGCTGGACCCGGCGCGCCCTCGCCCTCGGGGAGGACCCGGACGACCGCGCCGACCCCCGGTACTGGCCCCGCATGCGGCTGCGGCTGCTGTCGCTCTTCCTCGCGATGGAGGACGAGCACATGTACACCGGCGACCTCCGGGAGAACCCGGCGACGCTCGCGCTGATCCACCGCGTCCGGGACGCCTTCGGCACCGACCCCGGCCCCGAGTCCGCCCGCTTCCCCGGCCTGCTGTGGCCGTTCAGCGCGTATCTCACCGAGGAACCGGCGACGATCCGCGCGCTGCTCGACGTCGGCGTCGAGACCTGCCGCCGGTACGGCGGCGACTGGGAGCTCGGCGTCAGCCTGATGTTCCGCACCCACATGATCGTGGACATGCCCGGCGGCATGGAGGGCGTCGACGAGGACCTGGCCGAACTCCGCGTCCTCACCCGCCGGGTCGGCGACCGCTGGATGGCCGCCCAGGTCGCCTCGGCCGCCGCCGAGGCCCACATGATGCGGGGCCGCCGGGCCGAGGCCAGGGAGGCGTACGAGGAAGCCCTCCGGCTCGCCCGCGAGGTCGGCGCGCACGCCGAGGCCCCGTTCCTCATCGCCCGGCTCGCCGAACTGTCCTACCGGGACGGCGACATGGAGGCCGCCGAGCGGGGGCTCGACGAGGCCGCGCTGGAGTCCGACCGGCTACGCCTGCGGGACGCCCTCGCGTTCGTCGACGTCATGCGGGCCGTCCTCGCCCTCGACCGGAACGACCCCGCACGCGCGCGTGCCTGGATCGGCTCGGCCGGCGCCCACATCCGGGCCGGTTCCCCGCCGCCGCACTTCGTCCTCGCCATCGAGGGATTCGTGGCCCGGATCGAGGCACAGGAGGGCGCGGGACCGGCGGCCGTCGCGTCCGCCGCCGCCGCGCTGCGGGCCGCGCTCGACGGCCGCTGCGCGGACGTCATCGTGATCGGCCTCGCCGAAGGGCTCGCCTTCGCGCTGGACCGGGCCGGCGACGCGGACCGCTGCGCGCGCGTGGCGGCGGCCGTCGGCGGCTGGCGGAAGGACATCCCGCGCTCGGTTCCGGAGCGCCGCGAAGCCGAGGCACTGGCCGCGGCCTGCGCGGAAGCGCTCGGCGACGACGCCCTGGCCGCCGCCCGCGCCGCCGGCGCCGGCCTCGGCCCGGCGGACGTCCTCGCGCTGGTGGAGCCGTACACCGGGGCCGCGGCGCCGGTCAGGAGCAGCTGATCCGGGACTCCGCCCAGTCGGCGACGGCGGCCCGCCCGAACGGCGTGTGCTCCTCCACCACCAGCCGGAGCGTGGAGCGGCCCGCGAGGTCCAGGTGCACGGGGATCGCCGGGTCGCCGGGCCGGACCACGGGCGAGCGCCACAGCCGCTCGTCGTCGCCGTACACGGAGAAGCGGACCCCGCCGGGCCCGAGCGGCGCGCTCAGGTCGTCGACGCCGACGAGCGCGTCGTACGCGGTGCACTGCCGGTTCAGCCGGATCAGCAGCGAGGACGGGGCGTGCACGCTGACGCCGTACGCGTACGTGGAGTCGCTGATGGTCATGGACTGGCGCGACCACATCCAGGACCCGTCCTCCAGGACGACCTCGGGCTTCGTGCCGTCGCCGAAGGCCGCGTACTCCAGCCGGTCGACCGGGTAGACGGTCGGCGCGGGCGGCGGCGGGGGCGGTGTCGTCGGCGGCGGGGTGGTGG
>JOFO01000113.1 GCA_000721275.1 Microtetraspora glauca
GTACTCCACCGCACCATCGGCCCGCCGGCGCCCCAGGTCACCCGTCCGGTACATCCGCGCACCCGGCGCACCCCCGACGTCCGCCACGAACCGCTCGGCCGTCAGACCCGGACGCCCCACATAGCCGCGCGCCACACCCGCGCCCGCGATGTAGATCTCCCCCACCACACCCACCGGCACCGGACGCAGGAACCCGTCCAGGACGTGGACGTCGGTGTTGTCGGCGGGGCCGCCGAGGGAGGGCCGGTCGCTGTCGGCGGCGCGGCAGAGCATCGCGTCGACGGTGCACTCGGCGGGGCCGTACAGGTTGTAGACGGACAGGCCCGGGAGGGCGCGCAGCTCGGTCCACAGGTCGTCGCCGACCTCCTCGCCGCCGAGGGCGAGGGTACGGATGCGGTGGCCGCCGCCGCTGCCGTCGAGCAGGCCGGCGGCGAGGAGCTGGCGGGCGACGGACGGGGTGGTGTCGAGGACGTCCACGGCGGCGTCGGCCGCGTAGGCGACGAGGGCCAGGGCGTCCTTGCGGACGGTGTCGTCGACGATGTGGAGCTCGTTGCCCGCGACCATCCACAGCAGCTGGCTCCACGAGGCGTCGAAGCCGAGGGAGTTGGTGAGGGCGGCGCGCAGCGGACGGCCGCCGGCCGCCTCCCGCTCGGGGGTGAAGAAGTTCGCCCGGTGGCTGTGGAACATGTTGACGAGGTTGCGGTGCTCGACGGCGACGCCCTTGGGGCGGCCGGTGGAGCCCGAGGTGTACACGACGTACGCGAGATCGGCGGGGCCCGCCGGCCGGGGCGCGTCGGCGCCGGGCTCCGGGGAGTCGTCCCCGGCGTCGGCGAGCAGCACCGGCACGTCGTCCGGCAGCGCGTGCCGGGTCGTCGCGTCGGCGACGACGAGCGCGGGCCCGGCCTCGGCGCAGAGCGCGGCGATCCGGTCGGCGGGCTGGTCGGCGTCGAGCGGCAGGTAGGCGGCGCCGGACTTCAGCACGGCGAGGATCGCGGAGACGGCGGCGGTGGTACGGGGAAGGGCGACGGCCACCAGGTGGCCGGGCCCGGCGCCCCGCGCGGTCAGCCGGCGGGCGAGCCGGTCGGCGTCCGCGTCGAGCGCGGCGAAGGTGAGACGGCCGGTGGCGTCGACGGCGGCGACGGCGTCCGGGGTGGCGCGGGCCTGCTCCTCGAACAGCGCGTGGAGGGTCTGCGGCGGGTGGGCGGCGGTGCGGCCGCGCGAGACGGCCAGGAGGGCGTCGTGCTGGGCCTCGGTCCACACCGGGAGCTGGGCGACGGGCACGTCGGGGCGGCCGGTGAGGGCTTCGAGGAGCGGGGCGAGCCGGTCGAGGATCGCGGTCGCCTCCTCGGTGCCGTACACGTCCTCGCGGTGGTTGAGTTCGAGGCGCAGCCGGGGGCCGGGGTAGACGGCGAGGCTCAGCGGGTAGTGGGTGCCCTCCGGGGTGTCCTCGGCGGCGTCACGCAGCACGCTGACGGTGAGCCCGGCGACCTGCGCGCCCTGGACGGCCTCCTCGACCGGGTAGTTCTCGAAGGCGAGGGTGGTGTCGAAGAGTTCGGTGACGCCGACGGCGCGCTGGATGTCGGCGAGGCCGAGGTACTGGTGGCCGAGGAGATCGGTCTGCTCGGCCTGGACGCGGCCGAGGAGCGCGGCGGCGGTCTCGGCGGGGTCGACGCGGATCCGGGCCGGCACGGTGTTGATCATCAGGCCGACCATGCGGTCGGCGCCGGCGAGCTCCGGGGGGCGTCCGGCGACGGTGTTGCCGAAGACGACGTCGGGCCGGCCGGTGAGCGAGGTCAGCAGCAGCGCCCAGGCGGCCTGGACGACGGTGTTGAGGGTGACCTCGCGGGCCCGGGCGGCCTGCGCGACGCGGGCCGTGGCCGCCTCGGACAGTTCGGCGACGACGCGGCGCTGGCCTCGGTCGGAGTCCCGGGTGCCGTGACCGCCGGCGACCAGGGTGGGGCCGTCGACGCCCGCCAGGGCGGTGCGCCAGGCCCGTTCGGCGTGCTCGCGGTCCTGCGCGCCGAGCCAGCCGAGGTAGTCGGCGAACGGCACGGCCGGCTCCAGCGCGTCGGCGGAGCCGCCGTCGCGGTAGATGCGGAAGAGGTCGCCGAGGACCAGCGGCACGGACCAGCCGTCGAGCAGGATGTGGTGGTGGGTGACGACCAGCACGTGGTGCTCGGGCGCCAGCTTGACGAGGGTGCAGCGCAGCAGCGGCGGGCGGGCCATGTCGAAGCGGCGGGCCCGGTCCTCGGTCAGCAGCCGGGTCAGCCGGACCGTGCGCTCGTCCGGGCCGAAGCCGGAGAGGTCGGCCTCCTCCCAGTGCGGCTCCACCGCCCGGGCGACGGCCTGGACGGCCTCGCCCGAGCGGCGCCGGAGGAACCCCGCGCGGAGGCTCCCGTGGCGCGCCAGCAGAGCGGCGCAGGAGCCGCGCAGCACCTCCGGGTCGAGGGCACCGACCAGTTCCAGAGGTGTCTGCACGTTGTAGAAGTCGACGCCGCCGGTACCGGCGTCGACGCCGTCGCCGTCGAAGAGGGCGTGGAAGAGCATGCCCTGCTGGAGCGGGGTGAGCGGCAGGACCGCTTCGAGTGTCGTCTGCCTCACGGCGTTGCCTCCCACTGGGCTTCGAGCTCGTCGAATTCGTCCGCGTCGATGCTCATCAGGGCGTCGGCGCTCGCTGGCTTGGTGTTGTCGTTGTCGTCGTCGGCGGGTGCGTCGGTGGCGACGAGGGCGAGGGCGGCGATGGTCTTGTGGACGAAGACGTCCTTCGCGCTGAGGACCAGACCCGCGCGGTGAGCACGGGCGGCGAGGCGCATCGAGACGATGGAGTCGCCCCCGAGGTCGAAGAAGCTGTCGTCGACACCGACCCGGTCCCGGCCCAGCACCTCCGCGAACACCTCGTGCAGGACCCGCTCGCGCTCCGTGGACGGCGCCCGGTACTCCCGCACCGA
>JOFO01000114.1 GCA_000721275.1 Microtetraspora glauca
TAGGAATGCGCAACTCCGCAGGTGGCACCACCCCTCGCCGCCTTCCGGAGGGCCGGCACGTACCGGCCCCGTACCCCCTGGTGATCACGCTCCGAGTCCGCGGACGTCGATCCCCGGGTCGCCGACCGGACACCGGCGTCCGCTCCAGACCGCACTCCCCGCCGCCGTAGCCTCCCGCGCGCCGGCCCTGCGTCATCGAGGTCCCCACCGTGTCTCTCGACTCGTTCACCCAGTCCGTCGACAAGGCCGTCAGCGGCTTCTTCGAGCCCATAGCCACCTGGCTCGGCGAGGTCGTCTTCTACTCCGTCCCCGTCGGCGGCACGCAGCTCCCCCTCATCGTGGCCTGGCTGGTCGTCGCCGGCCTCGTCTTCACCGGCTGGTTCGGCTTCGTGCAGCTGCGCAAGTTCCGCCTCGCCGTGAACGTGGTGCGCGGGAAGTACGACGAGAAGGGGTCGGCCGGCGAGGTCAACCACTTCCAGGCGCTGACCGCGGCCGTCTCCGGCACCGTCGGCCTCGGCAACATCGCCGGCGTGGCCGTCGCCGTCTCCATCGGCGGCCCCGGCGCCACGTTCTGGATGATCCTCTGCGGTCTGCTCGGCATGGCGACCAAGTTCGTCGAGGTCACCCTCGGTGTGAAGTACCGCGAGGTGCACGCCGACGGCACCGTCTCCGGCGGACCCATGCACTACCTGCCCAAGGGCCTGGCCGACCGCTTCGGCAAGAACGGCAAGACGCTCGGCAAGGTCCTCGCCGTCCTGGCCTCCTTCATGGTCCTGTTCTTCGGTCTGTTCGGCGGCAACCTCTTCCAGGTCAACCAGTCCTACGCCCAGCTCGTCTCCGTCACCGGCGGCGAGAACGGCATCATGGGCTCCTCGGCGGGCGCCCTGTTCTTCGGCATCCTGATCGCCGCCCTCGTCGGCATCGTGCTCCTCGGCGGCATCCGCTCCATCGCCTCCGTCACCAGCAAGCTCGTCCCCGCGATGGCCGGCCTCTACATCGCCGCCTGCCTCGTCGTCATCGCCGTCAACGTCACCGCCGTCCCGGCCGCGGTCTCGTCGATCATCGAGGGCGCCTTCAACCCGCAGGGCGTCGCCGGTGGCGTGCTGGGCGCGCTGATCATCGGCTTCAAGCGGGCCGCCTTCTCCAACGAGGCCGGTCTCGGCTCCGCCCCGATCGCCCACTCCGCGGTCAAGACCAAGCACCCGGCGAGCGAGGGACTGGTCGCCCTGCTGGAGCCGTTCATCGACACCGTCGTCATCTGCACCATGACCGCGCTGACCATCGTCATCGCCAACCCGGCCAGCTACGTCGAGGCCCGCCAGGGCGAGTCCATCGGCGGCGTCACCCTCACCTCCGACGCCTTCGCCACCGTCCTGCCCTGGTTCCCGTACATCCTGACCCTCGCGGTCATGCTGTTCGCCATCTCCACCGTGCTGACCTGGGGCTACTACTGCATGAAGGCCTGGACGCACCTGTTCGGCCGCAGCCGCGCCAGCGAGCTCACCTTCAAGGTCCTCTACACCGTCTTCGCCGTCGCGGGCTCCCTGCTCACCCTCCAGACCCTGATCGACATGGCCGACGCGGTGCTCTTCATGCTCGCCGTCATCAACATCATCGGCCTCTACCTCCTCGCCCCTGTCGTCAAGCGGGAGCTGAACTCCTTCCTCGCCTTCGCCAAGCGCCGCGACGCCGGCCTCGACACAGCGGACGAGGCCACCGACCAGGAGCCGGTGAAGACCACCGTCTGACCGCCCCAGCGGCCCGGCTCCCGAAGGACCCTGTCCCCGCCCCGCGCCTCGGCGGGGACAGGGTCCTTCCCCCTGTTTCCACTGTTCCAGCAGGTCAGGGACGTCCTGGTGAGACTCCTGGACACCCGCTAGGGTGTAAAGAACGCATCAACGAAACGATGCCGGTGTGCCGGGAAGTCTGGTCGGCGTCCGAGGGGCCCGTGTGCCCACCTGCCGACACGCCCCGGAGGCTCGTCCCCATGCCCCAGGCACGCCCCCGCACGACCGTCTTCGGTCTCCTCCCGTGGCCCGAGCGCCAGGCCATCGCCGCGTCCCTGCGCACCGAGACCGTCGGCGGACTCGTCCTCCTCGCCGCCGCCGTCCTCGCCCTCGGCTGGGCGAACAGCCCGTGGAGCGGCGCCTACGAGGCCATACGAGACTTCCACTTCGGCATACCGGCCCTCGGCCTGGACCTCTCCGTCGGCCACTGGACCGCCGACGGACTCCTCGCGGTCTTCTTCCTGGTCGCCGGCATCGAGCTCAAACGCGAACTCGTCGTCGGCGAGCTGCGCACTCCGGCCACCGCCGCACTGCCTGTCGTCGCCGCCCTGTGCGGCATGGCCGTCCCCGCCGCCCTCTACACCCTCACCGCCACGGCGAGCGGCGGCAGCCTCGACGGCTGGGCCGTGCCCATGGCCACCGACATCGCCTTCGCCCTCGCCGTCCTCGCCGTCATCAGCACCCACCTCCCCTCCGCCCTGCGAGCCTTCCTGCTGACGCTCGCGGTCGTCGACGACCTCGGCGCCATCCTCATCATCGCGATCTTCTTCACCTCCGACCT
>JOFO01000115.1 GCA_000721275.1 Microtetraspora glauca
CGAGCGGAAGATCCGCAGCGGGACCAGCGGCGCCGTGGAGCGGTTCTCGATCAGGGTGAAGACGACGAGCAGGACGGCGGAGGCGATCAGCATGCCGATGGTCTGTCCGCTGCCCCAGCCGACGAGCGGGGCCTCGGAGACGGCGTAGACGAGCAGGGCGACGGCGGCGGTGACGGTCACGGCGCCGGCCGGGTCGAACCGCCGGCGGCCCTCCTGGACGGGGGTCTGCCTCAGCAGGCGCGGGCCGAACAGGAGCACCGCGGCGACGACGGGGACGTTGATGTAGAAGATCCACTCCCAGCCGAGGCCGTCGGTGAGGGGGCCGCCGATGAGCAGGGCGGCGGTGGCGCCGAACGCGCCGATGCCGGTCCAGATGCCCAGGGCCTTGTTGCGCTCGGGGCCCTCGGCGAAGGTGTGCATCAGGACGGCCATCGCGGTCGGCGTCATCACGGCGGCGGCGACGCCCTGGACGACACGGGCGGTGATCAGCACCTCGTCGGTCCAGGCCAGACCGCACAGCACGGCGATGCGTACGGGCCTCCGCACGGCGGCCGGCCGGGTGCCGGCCGCCCGTTCCGCCGCCCGGCCCGGTGACCGGGCGGCTTCACGACCACCACCCTGGACCCGGCGGCTCACGGGGCTCTCACGGCGGAGTCACGGGTGGCACCCGCCCGCTCACGGGCCCTCACGGGATACTCGGGAGGCCGGTGCGGAACCCGCCCGGTACTGTGCCGACATGCGCTTTGGGGTACTGGGACCGCTTGAGGTGTGGACCGACGACGGGCGGCCGGTCCACCTCCGGGAGCCCAAGGTCCGGGCCCTCCTCGCCGACCTCCTCGTGCACGCCGGACGGCCGGTGTCCCTCGGGCACCTCTTCGACGACCTGTGGGGCGAGGACCTGCCGGGCAAGCCCGGCGCCGCGCTCCAGACCAAGGTCTGGCAGCTGCGCCGCACCCTGGAGGACGCCGAGGCCGGCGGCCGTGCCCTCGTCGTCTCCCGGACGCCGGGCTACCTCCTCGCCGCCACCCCCGACATGACGGACTCAGGGCGCTTCGAAGCGCTCACCGTCCGGGCCCGCGCCGCCTCCGACCCGGCCGAGCGCGCGGCCCTCCTCACCGACGCCCTCGCCCTCTGGCGCGGCCCCGCCTACGCCGAGTTCCGGGAGGACGGCTTCGCCGACCGGGCCGTCCGGCACCTGGAGGAGCGGCGCGTGTCCGCCGTCGAGGAACAGGCCGCCGCCCGGCTGCTCCTCGGCGACCACCAGGCCCTCGCCGACGAGCTCGCCGGGCTGCTCGCCGCCCACCCCCGGCGCGAGCGCCTGCACGCCCTGCACCTGAGGGCGCTCTACCGCGCGGGCCGCCGGCAGGACGCGCTCGACGCGTACGCCCGCGTGCGCGACCGGCTCCGCGACGAACTCGGCCTCGACCCGGGCGCCGAACTCGCCGCCCTCCACCAGGCGATCCTCCGCCAGGACCCGGAGCTCGACGGCCCGCCGGCCACCATCGTCCCCACCCCGGTCCCGGAGAGGGCGAGTTCGACTCCGGTACGCGGCAACCTGCCAGCACCTGCCTCGGAGTTGGTGGGCCGCATGGCGGAACTCGCCGCCCTGGACGCGCTGCTGGGCGAAGCGAACGCCCCGCACGGGCGTCTCGTCACCCTGACCGGGCCCGGCGGCGTCGGCAAGACCCGCCTCGCCCTCGAAGCGGCGGCCCGCAGCGCCGGCGCCTACCCGGACGGGGTCTGGCTGGTCGAACTCGGCGGCCTCAGCGGCCAGACCGGTGCCGGTACGGGTGCCGGTACGGGAGCGGACGCGCACCTCCTGCCCGACGCCGTCGCCGCCGCCCTCGGCATGCGGGACGACACCGCGCCCGACGGCGACGGTTCCCGGCCCGTCGACCCGGCCGCCCGCCTCGCCGAGGCGCTGCGCACGCGGCGGGCGCTCCTCGTCCTCGACAACTGCGAGCACGTCGTCGACGCCGTCGCGGAGTTCACCGGGGTGCTGCTCGCCCGCGCCCCCGGTCTGCGCGTCCTCGCCACCAGCCAGGAACCCCTCGGGATATCCGGCGAGGTCCGCCGCCCCGTGGGCCCCCTCGGGCTCCCGGACGCCGAGGACGACGGCCACGACGCGCTCCGCGACGCGGAGGCGGTCCGGCTGTTCGTCGCCCGCGCCCGCGCCGCCGACCCGGACTTCGCCCTCACCGACGCCAACGCCCCCGCCGTCGCGGCCGTCTGCCGCCGGCTCGACGGCATCCCCCTCGCGCTCGAACTCGCCGCGACCCGCGTGCGGAGCCTCGGCGTCACCGAACTCGCCGCCCGCCTGGACGACCGCTTCCGGCTGCTCGCCGCGGGCTGGCGCGACGCGCCCCTGCGCCAGCGGACCCTGCGCGCCGTCATCGACTGGAGCTGGGGCCTCCTCGCCGAGGCCGAACGCGCCGTCCTGCGCCGCCTCGCCGTCCACGTCGACGGCTGCACCCTGGAAGCGGCGGAGGCGGTCTGCGCCGACGACACCACGCCGACCCCGGACACCACGCCCGAACCAGAACCCGCCCCCGCCTCCGTACCCGCCCCCGCCTCCGTACCCGAAACCGCCCCCGCCC
>JOFO01000116.1 GCA_000721275.1 Microtetraspora glauca
CTCCGGAAGCCCGGCCAACGCCTCACGCCAGTGCGCGAGTTCACGCCCCAGGACGGACTCCGGGTCGTCGGCCGCCCCGAGGACCCGCCGCTGCCAGACGGCGTAGTCGGCGTACCGCACCTCCAGCGGCTCCAGCACCCCACCCCCGTACGCACGCTCCAGATCCGCGAAGAACACGCCGTTCGACAGTCCGTCCGTCGCGATGTGGTGCAGCACGAGCGACAACACCGCCGAGCCGTCCGGGCGTTCGAGGAGCTGTGCGCGGATCGGCAGGTCGGCCGCCAGGTCGAAGACGCGGCCGGCGGCCCGGGCCAACGCCTCGTCCAGGGCCGCGTCCGACACGACGGGGACGCGCTCCACGGTCAGGTGCGCCTGCGCGGGCGGGAGGATCCGCTGGCGCGGCTCGCCGTCCACGGCTTCCAGGAGCGTGCGGAGCGGGGCGTGCTTCGCGATCACGGCGGCGAGGGCGGCCTCCAGGGCTCCGGCGTCCGCTCCGGCGTCCAGCCGGACCACCATCGGGACGTTGTACGCGGCGCTGCCGCCGTCGAGTTCCGACAGCAGCCACAGCCGGCGCTGCGCGTACGACGCCGGCGGCAGTCCGTCTTCCGCCGCCTCCCCGGCGACCAGCGGCGGGAGCTGTGAGCCCTGGCCGCCTTGCTCGGCGATCAGCTCGGCGAGGCCGGCGACCGTCGGCCGCTCGAAGACGTCGCGGAGGGTGAGGCGGACGTCGAGGGCTTCGGCGATGCGGTTGGTCAGCCTGGCCGCGAGGAGGGAGTGCCCGCCGAGGGCGAAGAAGCCGTCGTCGACGGTGAGGGGAGCGGTGGTGTCGAGGGTACGGGCGAAGAGCGCGAGGAGCGTCTCTTCGAGCGGGGTGCGCGGCGGCCTTCCTCCGGTGGTGAGGGCGGTGGGGGCGGGCAGGGCGCGCTTGTCGATCTTGCCGTTGGGGGTGAGGGGAAGGCGGTCGAGGACGGTGAGGTGGGTGGGGACGAGGTGGTCGGGGAGGCGTTCGGCGACGTGCCGGCGGATCTCGTCCGGGGACGCGCCCTGGGTCGTCACCAGGTAGGCGGCAAGCCGCTCCTCGTGGACGGTGACGACGGCCTGGGTGACGTCGGGGTGGCTGAGCAGAGCGGCCTCGGTCTCGCCGGGCTCGACGCGGAAGCCGCGGATCTTGATCTGGTCGTCGGCCCGTCCCTCGTACACCAGCCGCCCCTCCCGGTCGAAGCGGGCGAGGTCGCCGGTCCGGTACAGCCGTCCGCCGGCGGCGCCGAACGGGTCGGGCACGAAGCGGGCGGCCGTGAGGTCCGGTCGTCCGAGGTAGCCGTGGGCCAGGCCCTCCCCCGCGAGGTACAACTCGCCCGTGACGCCCGGCGGGCACAGGTTCAGCCGGTCGTCGAGGACGTAGGCGCCCTTGTTCACCAGCGGTGTCCCGATCGGGACGGCCGCCTGCGACCCTGTGGTGCCGTCGATGGTGTGGGTGGTGGTGAAGCCCATGGACTCGGCCGGCCCGTACCCGTTGACGACCGTGACGCCGGGGCGCTCGCGCCGGAGCTTGTCGACGTGCACGGGGGACGCGGCCTCGCCGCCGGTGAAGGCGACGGTGACGGTGGTGAAGGCGTCCGGGTGCTCGTCGACGAGGAAGTTGAAGAGGCTCGCGGACAGCTGGAGCATCGTGACGCCGTGGCGCCGGGACAGTTCGCTGATGAGGGCCGGCTCGGGGCGTTGTCCCGGCTGGAGGACCGTGGTTCCGCCGTGGAGCAGAGCGCCCCAGAACTCCAGGCTGAAGGCGTCCCAGGAAACCGGCGAGCACTGGAGGAACACCTCCTCCGGACCGAACCGCCCGTACGACTGCCCGCTCACCGTCGACACCAGGTTCCGGTGCGAGGACAGAATGCCCGCCGACCGCAGCCGCTCGTCGGGGAAGTCCGGATCGAGCAGCGTGTACGGCGTGCTCCTCGGGCGTGAGGACGTCCAGGGCCGAGAGGTGTACGCCGGGGTCGTCGAGGACCTGGCGGCACACCCGGCCGAGGAGGGCGGTCATGCGGTGCACGGTCTCGGCGTCGAACACGTCGGCGGCGAAGAGGACGGTGGCGGACAGCTCGGCGCCGTCCTCGGAGCGGAGGAAGAACTCCAGGTCGAACTTGGCGGAGCCGTTGCCCCGCTTCTCCACCGGCCCGAAGACGGGGGTCGCGCCGGCGGGGGCGCCAGAGGCGGCTTCCAGTGTCAGGCAGATCTGGAAGAGGGGGTGCCGGGCGAGCGATCGGGCCGGGTTGACGGCCTCCAGGACCACGTCGAACGGAGCCTCCTGATGCGCGAACGCGTCCAGGTCGGCGGCACGCACCCGCCCGAGGAGATCCCGGAAGGTCGGATCACCCGCACTGTCCGTCCGCAGCACCAGCGTGTTCACGAAGAACCCCACCAGCCCGGCAAGGGCCTCATCACTCCGCCCCGCCACCGGCGACCCGATCGCCAGATCGGAGCCGGCACCCAGCCGCGTCAGCGCCGCCACCAGCGCCGCGTGCACCACCATGAACGGC
>JOFO01000117.1 GCA_000721275.1 Microtetraspora glauca
CGGTGGGGGTGAAGGCCATTCTGTGGCCATCACCTGGAGATCCCGTGGGGGTCTCCTGGCCGGCCCTGGGGTGCGCGCCCCAGGGCCGTGCTTATTCCCCGTCTTGGTCGAGGTACGCCCGGTCTGGCACCTCGGTTACGGTGATGGTGGCGGGCGTGCAGCCTGGTCCGTCTACGCGAGCGGGGGGCGTACGGCGTCCCATGGAGGACACCGCGTCGAACCGTGTTCCCTGCGGTTCCCGCGCGACTACTCCCGCGGTCGTGACGTATGCGTAGCCGTGCTCGACCTCGAATGTCCAGCCGCGGGTGTGCGGGAGGAACCCGTCAGCTTCCGGCCAGACCTCCCGCGCCTTCCTGTGTGCCAGCTGCTCCGCGGTGCCGGCGCCGAACATCCGGTCGGCCAACTCCGCTTCAGTCGGCATGCTGTGCGGTGCGGTGGCTCCGGCCGGGGGCTCCGGCTGCACTTCCGCTCGAGGGTCGGGGAGGTCCTGGACCATGATGCGCGCGGCCCCGCTGTACGTGGTCTCTCCGCTGTCCGGATCGACCACGTCATACGTGAACCGCAAGATCTCGTCGGTGCGGCTTGCCTTGGCCACCAGAATGGCCAGGGGCAGGGACTGGTGATACAGCTCCCCGTGCGGGGAAGTGATGCTGATCTGTAGTTCGTTGCCGTCCACCCACACGCTCGGCTCAGTCACTGGAAGGTTCCTCCCTCGTTCACGGGAATTCGATCTCCACATCATCGCCCTCGAACTGGATGCCCGGTTCCTCGGGCACGTTGTGCGCCTGCGCGGTGCCGCTCTGGAAGACGTCCGCGGCGGCCTCGGGGCCGGCCGTGGCCCACGTGCGGATCACGCGGGCCATGACCGACTTCATCGGGTAGAGGGTGGTCGTGCGGTAGGCGGTGCGGTTCTTGTAGCCGTTCCAGTTGATTTCGGCCGTGACCGTGACGCGGTTGGGTACGCCCTTGGAGGCGAGGGCGCGGCGGGTTCGGGGGAGGGTGACCAGCCGGTTGAAGAGGGTCTCCAGCTTGCGCACCGAGGCCGCGCCGGGCTTCTGCTCGCCCTTGCGCCACCGTTCCCAGGTGCGGGGGGAGATCCCCGCGGCCTTGGCCGCGCGGACTCCTGCCGATCCCTTCCGGTCGCCCTGCTGGGAGAGGGTCTTCTCCAGCTGGTTCATGCGGGCCGTGAGGCCGCGTCGCTGGGTGATGGGGGTCTTCACCTCGGTGAGGCGGTATCGGGCGCGTAGGGCCGCGTCGAGGGCCCCGGCGAGATCAGCCACGCCCGCCCCCGGGAATGATGGTGTCCGCGCGGCCCAGCTCCAGGGCATCGGCCATATCGCGCAGGGCCTTGATGACGGTGTGGCGGGGGACCTTGCCGAGAACCTGCGCGTGTCCGTCGAACCCGACCGAGACCAGGAATGCGGGCATCTCTTCCAGCACGACCACATACCCGGACGGTGGCGGGAGGGTGTCAGCCACGGTTTTTCTCCTGCCCTGTCTCGTTGATGAACTGGGCCACGGTGTCAGGGTTGCCGTACCAAATGGCGGTGGCGACCGGTGCGTCCCAGATGTGTTCCCAC
>JOFO01000119.1 GCA_000721275.1 Microtetraspora glauca
CCCGGCGACGCGCCGAACGTGCTGGTCGCGATGAACCCGGCGGCTCTGAAGGCGAACATCGGGGACGTGCCGCGGGGCGGCGAGATCATCGTGAACACCGACGAGTTCGCCAAGCGGGCGATGGCGAAGGTCGGCTACGCGACCTCGCCGCTGGAGGACGGGTCGCTGGACGGCTACCGCGTGCATCCGGTGCCGCTGACGACGCTGACGATCGAGGCGCTGAAGGAGTTCGGCCTGTCGCGCAAGGAGGCCGAGCGTTCGAAGAACATGTTCGCGCTCGGGCTGCTGTCGTGGATGTATCACCGGCCGACGGAGGGCACGGAGAGTTTCCTGCGGCAGAAGTTCGCGAAGAAGCCGCAGATCGCCGAGGCGAACGTGGCCGCGTTCCGGGCGGGCTGGAACTTCGGCGAGACCACCGAGGACTTCGCCGTCTCCTACGAGGTCGCCCCCGCCACCCGCGCGTTCCCGACGGGCACGTACCGCAACATCTCCGGGAACCTGGCCCTGTCGTACGGGCTGATCGCCGCCGCGCGCCAGGCCGAGCTGCCGCTGTACCTGGGCTCGTACCCGATCACGCCGGCCTCCGACATCCTGCACGAGCTGTCGAAGCACAAGAACTTCGGCGTGCGCACGTTCCAGGCGGAGGACGAGATCGCGGGGATCGGTGCGGCGCTGGGTGCGGCGTTCGGCGGCTCGCTGGCGGTGACGACCACGTCCGGTCCCGGGGTGGCGCTGAAGTCGGAGACGATCGGGCTGGCGGTCTCGCTGGAGCTGCCGCTGCTGATCGTCGACATCCAGCGCGGCGGCCCGTCGACGGGTCTGCCGACCAAGACCGAGCAGGCCGACCTGCTGCAGGCGATGTACGGCCGCAACGGCGAGGCGCCCGTCCCCGTCGTCGCGCCGAGGACGCCGGCCGACTGCTTCGACGCGGCCCTGGAAGCCGCCCGGATCGCGCTGACGTACCGCACGCCGGTCTTCCTGCTCTCCGACGGCTACCTCGCCAACGGCTCCGAGCCCTGGCGGATCCCCGAGGTGGACGGCCTGCCGGACCTGCGCACCCCCTTCGCGACCGGCCCGAACCACACGCAGGCGGACGGCACGGAGGTGTTCTGGCCGTACAAGCGTGATCCGGAGACGCTGGCCCGTCCGTGGGCGGTGCCGGGCACGCCGGGGCTGGAGCACCGGATCGGCGGCATCGAGAAGCAGGACGGCACCGGCAACATCTCCTACGACCCGGCCAACCACGACTTCATGGTCCGCACCCGGCAGGCCAAGGTCGACGGCATCACCGTCCCCGACCTCGACGTCGACGACCCGGACGGCGCCCGGACGCTGGTCCTCGGCTGGGGATCGACGTACGGCCCGATCACCGCCGCCGTCCGCCGCATCCGCCGCGAGGGCGGCCACATCGCCCAGGCCCACCTCCGCCACCTCAACCCCTTCCCCAAGAACCTCGGCGACGTCCTC
>JOFO01000120.1 GCA_000721275.1 Microtetraspora glauca
CTAGGGCCTGTCTGACAAATGATCACCGGGCGTGTGCGTGTGTTCGGTCCAATTGCCTTGCCGTCCTGACGCAAGCCAGTGATTCTGGGCAGGTGCCAGGGCAGGGGAAAAGAAGGCGGCGGGAAGAGGACGCGAGGCAGCGGCTTGCTGCTCGCACCGCGCCGGACGCGGGACAGTGGGAAGTGGTCGTTGAGACTCCGGACCGGGCGGAGATGAGTACGAGGTTGCGCCGTCTTCGGGAGGCCGGAGTCAGCGGGGAGATGATCCGGATCGACACGCTGTGCGGGCGCCTGGAGCTGCCGACCACCTACCGGCTGAGCCGTTTCGTGACGGACCCCGTGCGAGAGTCCGAGCACGAGCACTCTGATCATTGATCTTGTGGCTGGTCGAGGTGAGTTGACGGATGCGGCGTGGGAGCGAATAGAGCCCCTGCTGCCGCGGGTGGATGGGCGTGGTCGTCCGTGGCGTGATCACCGGCAGGTCGTCAACGGGGTGCTGTGGCGGCTGCGGACCGGGGCTCCGTGGCGCGATCTGCCCGAGCGGTATGGACCCTGGCAGACCGTCTACGAGCGGTTCGCCCGCTGGGAAGCGGACGGGACCTGGGCGAAGCTGCTGGAACATGTCCAGGTCCACGACGACGCGGTGGGCCGGGTGGAGTGGACCGTCGCCGTCGACTCCACGGTCAACCGTGCCCATCAGCACGCCGCCGGCGCTCGCAAAAAGGGGCCGCAGACAGGGACGAACTGGAAGATCCGGGCCGCTCGCAGACGCGCCAGGCCCTCGGCCGGTCCCGAGGCGGGCTGACCACCAAGGTCCACCTCGCCGTCGACGGCCGTGGCCTGCCCCTGTCCATCGTGCTCACGCCCGGCAACGTCAACGACGCCACCGCCTTCGGTCAGGTCCTCGACGGGATCCGCGTTCCGAGAGTGGGCACCGGCCGCCCGCGCAGAACACCGGCCCGAGTCCTGGGCGACAAGGCCTACTCCAGCCGGGCGATCCGGCGCCTGCTGCGGCGCCGCGGCATCGCCGTCACGATCCCCGAGCGTCGCGATCAAGCGGCCAACCGCCGGCGCCGAGGGCGTCTCGGCGGCCGGCCGCCCGCCTTCGACGAGGAGGTCTACCGCGAGCGCAACGTGGTCGAACGATGCTTCGCACGCCTCAAGCAGTTCCGCGCGATCGCGACCAGATTCGACAAGCTCGCCGACCGCTACCGTGCCGGAGTCGTTCTTGCCTCGCTGATCCTCTGGCTCCGCGAAACCAGCTCGTGATCATTTGTCAGACACGGCCTAG
>JOFO01000121.1 GCA_000721275.1 Microtetraspora glauca
CTAGTGACCTGAGTCGGAGATTCGTCGTTAGTTGGGCATGAGTCGCCCTGGTCCGAAGATTCCGCCGTTGTCTGTCACTGATGCCCAGAGGGCGGTGCTGGAGGGCTGGTTACGCCGCCGGACGACGGCTCAGGCTCTGGCTCAGAGGTCGCGGATCGTGCTGGAGTGCGCCGAGGGCCACTCGATCATGGAAGTGTCCCGCCGGCTGCGGATCACTCCGGACACGGTCCGCACCTGGCGGCGCCGGTTCATCGAACGCGGCCTGGACGGTTTGCGCGACGACCCGAGGCCCGGCGCCCCCAGGAAGATCACCGATGCCGACGTCGAGCGGGTCATCGTCAAGACGCTCGAGGAGACACCGAAGAACGCCACCCACTGGTCGACCAGGTCGATGGCCGCGGCGACGGGCATGTCTCAGTCGACGGTCTCGCGGATCTGGCGGGCGTTCGCCCTGGCCCCGCACCGGTCGCAGACCTTCAAGCTGTCCACGGACCCGTTGTTCATCGACAAGGTCCGTGACGTCGTCGGCCTCTACCTCGACCCGCCGGAGAAGGCCCTCGTCCTCTGCGTGGACGAGAAGTCGCAGATTCAGGCCCTGGACCGGTCCCAGCCAGTCCTGCCGATGATGCCCGGGGTTCCCGAACGCCGCAGCCACGACTACGTCCGGGCCGGCACCACCACCCTCTTCGCCGCGCTCGAGGTCGCCACCGGCAAGGTCATCGGATCCCTCCACCGGCGCCACCGGGCGGCGGAGTTCAAGAAGTTCCTCACGAAGCTGGACAAGGAAGTCCCGGCTGATCTGCAGATTCATCTGATCCTGGACAACTACGCGACGCACAAGACGCCCGACATCAAGAAGTGGCTGCTGGCCCACCCTCGGTTCCAACTGCACTTCACGCCGACCAGCGCGTCCTGGCTGAACCTGGTGGAGCGGTGGTTCGCCGAGCTGACCCAGAAGAAGCTCAAGCGCGGCGTCCACCGCTCCGTCCAGGCCCTCGAACGCGACATCCGAGCCTGGCTCGCCGACTGGAACGAGCACCCCAGACCGTTCGTCTGGACGAAGACCGCCGACGAGATCCTCGACAAAGTCGCCGCCTACTGCCGACGAATCTCTGACTCAGATCACTAG
>JOFO01000122.1 GCA_000721275.1 Microtetraspora glauca
GACCCGACGTCACCACCGACCCCACCACCGACCCCACCCCCCACGCCGCCCCCGGGCAGGGACCCTCCAGCCGCCCGCCCCGGCTCCTCCGGCACCGTGAAGGACGCGGCGGCGCGGGCCGTGAGCAGCGGCGCGGGGACGCGGCGCCCGCGCCCGTCATAGGTCGCGACCCGGGCGGTCGCGGTGGCGACACCGGTGCTGCGATGCGTACCGGCCGGCCGGCGGACGGTCGCGGTGCACCGGGCGGAGGCGCCGGCCGCGAGCACCGGGACGAGCCCGGGCCGCCCGCCGCAGTCCACGCCCCCGGCAGCGAGCCGGAGCGCCGGATCGGTGAGGCGCACGCCGTACAGGGGCCGGTTCCCCCGGTTGCCGACGGTGTACGTCACGGTGGCCGCGCCCGGCGGCGGCGCCACGCGCACCCGCTCGGCGAGGACGAGGGCGCCGAGGACGCCGGCGTACCCGGCGCGGGCGCTCGCGCGGACGGTCAGCCCCAGGGAGGGGACGTGCCCCTCGGCGCGCACGGTGCCGGTACGGGTCCCGGGCTGAGCGCGGAAGCGGGCGACGCACTCCAGGGACGTGAGTCCGACGAGGACCCGGCGCGGGCAGCGCACCAGGGTGCCGGCCGGGTTCCCGGGGTCGCGCACCCGCAACCCGTGCAGATCGGCGCCGCCCCGGTTCACCAGCCGGTACCGCTTCACCACCTCGCTCCCGGCCCGGACGGCGACCGGCTCGTCTCCGCTGCCGGTCCGCCCGTTGACGGTGACCGCGACCCGCAGCGCCTTGTCCCCGGCGCCGCCGGCCCGGGCTTCTCCCGGCCCGGCGAGCACGAGCGCGGGCAGCACGAGGACCCCGGCCAGCAGTCCGGCCCCGGCCCGCACCGCCCGCCTCCCCCGAAAGCGGGAGTAGTCCGATGATCCGCCCGCACACGTCATGGGCCCTGTCTCTTATACACATCTCCGAGCCCACGAGACT
>JOFO01000123.1 GCA_000721275.1 Microtetraspora glauca
ACTGTGACCCACCACCACATCCGCACGCACCCCCACCGACTCCAACCACCGCACCAACCCCACCTGCACCGCCACAATCCCCACCTGAGCCAACCGGGTGCGGCCGAGGGTGCCGGAGGCGTCGGTGAACAGCAGGTCCAGCAGCGGGACTTCCAGCTCTCCGGCGAGCAGGTCGGCGCACTCGTCGAGCGCCGCCCGGAACGCCGGCTCCGTGCGGTAGAGCCCCTGGCCCATGCCCGCGTACTGCGAGCCCTGCCCGGTGAACATGAAGGCGACCGGCGCGGAGCTCCGGCCGCCCTTGCGGGCGACGGCGGAGGTGCCGGAGGCGACGTCCCGCAGCGCGACCGCGAGCTCACCCGCGTCACCCCCCGACACGACCGCACCGAACCTGCCCTCCGCCCGGCCCGTGTTGGCCGTGAAGGCGAAGTCACCCAGCCGGTCGGCGTCCACGGCGGCCAGCCGGTCGGCGTAGGCGCCGGCCAGCGTCCGGACGGAGGACTCGTCGGCCGCGTCCACGCGCACCACGTACGACTCCTGCGCCACGACCTCCCGGGCCGGGGCCGCGGGCGGCTCCTCGACGATCACGTGGGCGTTGACCCCGCCCATCCCGAACGCGCTCACCGCGCCACGCCGCGGACCGTCCTCGGGACGCGGCCACTCCTTCACGCCGTCGGCCAGGTAGAACGGGGTGTCCTCGAAGCGGATGTGGTCGTTGGGCCGCACCACGTGCAGCGACGGCGGGATCAGGCCCCGCTCCATCGACAGCAGCAGCTTGACGAGTCCGGCGAGACCCGCGGCGGGCTCCAGATGACCGACGTTGCTCTTGAGCGAGCCGAGCGCGCAGAACTGCGAACGGTCCGTCGTCGCACGCCACGCACGCGTCAGCCCCTCGACCTCGATCGGATCACCCAGACTCGTCCCCGTACCATGCGCCTCCACCATGCCGATCGACTCCACCGACACGCCCTTGATCACACCGCGCACCCGGTCACCGTCACGCAGAGCCGCCCGCAACGGCTTCAGCACCACCGTCACCACACCCTCACCC
>JOFO01000124.1 GCA_000721275.1 Microtetraspora glauca
CCATGTCCGATCAGCACGATCCCGCCCCGTACGACGCCCTGCTGCTGCTCTCCTTCGGCGGTCCCGAGGGCCCGGACGACGTCGTCCCGTTCCTGGAGAACGTGACGCGCGGCCGCGGCATCCCCAGGGAGCGACTCAAGGAGGTGGGGCAGCACTACTTCCTCTTCGGCGGCGTGAGCCCGATCAACGGCCAGAACCGGGCCCTGCTCGACGCGCTGCGGGCCGACTTCGCCGAGGCCGGCCTCGGCCTGCCGGTCTACTGGGGCAACCGCAACTGGGCCCCCTACCTCACCGACACCCTCCGCGAGATGGTCCGCGACGGACGCCGCCACATCGCCGTCCTCACCACCAGCGCCTACGCCTCCTACTCCGGCTGCCGCCAGTACCGCGAGAACCTCGCCGACGCGCTCGCCGCCCTGGAGGCCGAGGGCCTGCCGCTGCCCCGCGTCGACAAGCTCCGCCACTACTTCAACCACCCCGGCTTCGTGGAGCCCATGGTGGAAGGCGTCCTCGCCTCCCTCGCCGACCTCGACGCCTCCGTCCGGGCCGGCGCCCACCTCGCCTTCACCACCCACTCCATCCCGGACTCCGCCGCCGACACCTCCGGCCCCCTCTCCGACCACGGCCCCGGCGGCGCCTACGTCAAGCAGCACCTCGACGTCGCCCGCCTCATCGCCGACGCGGTGCGCGAGCGGACCGGCACCGACCACCCGTGGAAGCTCGTCTACCAGTCCCGCAGCGGCGCCCCGCACATCCCCTGGCTGGAGCCGGACATCTGCGACCACCTGGAGGAGCTCAGCGCGGCCGGCGCCCCCGCCGCCGTCATGGTGCCGATCGGCTTCGTCTCCGACCACATGGA
>JOFO01000125.1 GCA_000721275.1 Microtetraspora glauca
TCATCTGGAGCCGGCGGCTGGTCTGGCGGGTCTGGTGAAGGTGCTGCTGTCGATGGAGCGGGGCGTGGTTCCGCCGTCGCTGCATGTGGTGCGGCCCAACGACCACATCCGCTTCGAGGAGACGCCGTTCTTCCTGGCGGACCGGGTCATGGAGTGGCCGCGTCCCGAGGGCGGTCCGCGGCGTGGTGCGGTGAGCGCGTTCGGGATGGGCGGGGTCAACGCCCACGTCATCCTGGAGGAGGCGCCCACCGCCCCCGCCCGGGAGGTCGTGGCGCAGGAGTCGTACCTCGTCCGCGTGGACGCGGCCGACGAGACCTCCGTCCGGGCGCTGGCCGGGTCCTACGCGGACGCCCTGGCCGCCGTGGACGCCGACCGGCTGGGTGACTTCGCCTTCACGGCCAACACCGGCCGGGCGGAGGGCAGGTTCGGGGCGGTCGTGTCGGGGGGTGACGCGGGTGAGCTCGCGGTCGCGCTGCGGGACGTCGCCTCCGGGGCCTCCGCCGTTGCCCGCAAGCGCGGCGGGAACGCGGCGCCCGTGGCCTTCATGTTCACCGGCCAGGGCTCGCAGTACGCGGGCATGGGCCGGGGCCTGTACGCCACCGAGCCCGTGTTCCGGGACGCGCTCGACGAGTGCGCGTCCCTGCTCGCCGGCCACCTCGACGTACCGCTGACGGAGCTGCTGTTCGGCTCGTCGGCTCACCTGCTCGACTCGACCCGGTTGGCTCAGGTGGGGATTGTGGCGGTGCAGGTGGGGTTGGTGCGGTGGTTGGAGTCGGTGGGGGTGCGTGCGGATGTGGTGGTGGGTCACAGT
>JOFO01000126.1 GCA_000721275.1 Microtetraspora glauca
GAAGGACTTCAAGTCGGACCAGGAGGTCCGCTGGTGCCCCGGCTGCGGCGACTACGCCGTCCTCGCCGCCGTCCAGGGCTTCATGCCCGAACTCGGCCTGGCGAAGGAGAACATCGTCTTCGTCTCCGGCATCGGCTGCTCCTCCCGCTTCCCGTACTACATGAACACCTACGGGATGCACTCCATCCACGGCCGCGCCCCCGCCATCGCCACCGGCCTGGCCACCTCACGCCGCGACCTGTCCGTCTGGGTCGTCACCGGCGACGGCGACGCCCTGTCCATCGGCGGCAACCACCTCATCCACGCCCTGCGCCGCAACGTGAACCTGAAGATCCTGCTCTTCAACAACCGGATCTACGGCCTCACCAAGGGCCAGTACTCCCCCACCTCCGAAGTCGGCAAGATCACCAAGTCGACCCCCATGGGCTCCCTCGACGCCCCCTTCAACCCCGTCTCCCTCGCCCTGGGCGCCGAGGCCTCCTTCGTCGCCCGCACCGTCGACTCCGACCGCAAGCACCTCACCGAGGTCCTGCGCCAGGCCGCCGACCACGACGGCACCGCCCTCGTCGAGATCTACCAGAACTGCAACATCTTCAACGACGGCGCCTTCGACGTCCTCAAGGACAAGGACCAGGCACGCGAAGCCGTCATCCGCCTCACCCACGGACAGCCCATCCGCTTCGGCACCGACGACGGCAAGGGCGTCGTCCGCGACCCCGCCACCGGCGACCTCCAGGTCGTCACCGT
>JOFO01000127.1 GCA_000721275.1 Microtetraspora glauca
GCTCCGCCACGCGTGATTGACACTCGCTCACGCTCGTGTTATGCCGCGTCCCGCGGCATGGGTCGGGGCTCGCGCCCCGAGGCCGGACGCTCCGCGTCCGGGTGGCGCCGCGTCCCGCGGCGCGGGGCCGGCCCGCTGCGCGGCCCGGGGGGTCGGCCGCGTCCCGCTGCGCGGTACGCTCCCCCTCATGAACGATGGCGGTGAAGCACAGCTGACCGTGACCACCCCGGCCGGCCCGATCCTGGCGGGCTCGCTCGCCTATCTCGCCCTTCACGCGCGGTGTTTCGGGGAGGGGCTCCCCTTCACCTACCGGGACCCGTTCGACCCCGAGGACCCCGAGGCGGAACGGCCCCTGCGCCGTGCCCGGCTGACGATCGTTGATGAGGGCCTGGTCCCGGCCGATGGCGCTACCCTGGTCGGTGATTGACCGGTCCATCACACCGAGGAGTACCCATGTCTCTGGACAAGTGGCAGCAGCGCGAGGTTGCCGAGCACGCGCGGAACAACGATCTGAGTGAGGGCGAGGCCCTGCGGGAGCTGCACCCGGAGGAGGCCCCGGAGGTGCCGGCGCGGCGTACGGCCAAGGCTCCCGAGGCCAAGGCGCCCGCGACCAAGGCTCCCGAGGCCAAGGCGCCCGCGACCAAGGCGCCCGAGCAGAAGTAGGTTCCCGCGTCTTGGGGGGCGCGGGGGTTGCGCACGGTGGTCGTCACTGTGCGCACTGAAGCCCCCTACTT
>JOFO01000128.1 GCA_000721275.1 Microtetraspora glauca
TACGGGAGGTTGCGGGCCATGACGATGCGCTGGACCTGGTTGGTGCCCTCGTAGATCTGGGTGATCTTGGCGTCGCGCATCATGCGCTCGACGGGGTAGTCGCGGGTGTAGCCGTAGCCGCCGAGGAGCTGGACGGCGTCGGTGGTGACCTCCATGGCGACATCGGAGGCGAAGCACTTGGCGGCGGCGCCGAAGAAGGTCAGGTCGCCGTCGACCCGCTCGGACTTGGCGGCGGCGGCGTAGGTGAGCTGGCGGGCGGCCTCCAGCTTCATCGCCATGTCGGCGAGCATGAACTGCACGCCCTGGAAGTCGGCGATCGGCTTGCCGAACTGCTTGCGCTCCTTGACGTAGCCCTTGGCGTAGTCGAGGGCGCCCTGGGCGATGCCGAGGGCCTGGGCGGCGATGGTGATGCGGGTGTGGTCGAGGGTCTTCATCGCGGTGGCGAAGCCGGTGCCCTCGGCGCCGATCATGCGGTCGGCGGGGATGCGGACGTTGTCGAAGTAGACCTCGCGGGTCGGGGAGCCCTTGATGCCGAGCTTCTTCTCCGGCGCGCCGAACGACACGCCCTCGTCGCCCTTCTCCACCACGAACGCGGAGATGCCCTTCGAGCGCTTCTCCGGGTCGGTGACCGCCATCACCGTGTAGTACTCCGACACGCCGGCGTTGGTGATCCACCGCTTCACACCGTTGAGCACCCAGAAGTCGCCGTCAGGTCTCCGGGACGTGCACCGCGTGCAGGTCGTTGGCGACCAGCGCGTCCAGGGCCTCCTGCGGGAACCGCCCCTCCTCGTCCACCGCCGCCGCGAACGGAGCGATCTTCGCGTCCGCCAGCGCACGCACCGACTCCCGGAGCATCTCGTGCTCCTCGGAGGTCCGGTACAGGTCGAAGTCCTTGCCCATGCTCT
>JOFO01000129.1 GCA_000721275.1 Microtetraspora glauca
CCGCTCGTCCTGGCCGTGGCCGCCTCGGTCGGCCGGCACTTCCCCGGGCCCTCCCGAGGACCGGCTCGTCCACGTCCTGGCCGTCCTGCTCGTCCGCCCCGAGGACCGGCTCGTCCGCCCGTGAGCCGCCGCCAGGGAGCCGAGGGCCCCCTCGGTCCCTGCTCGGTCCCTCCGGCCCGCTCCCGGCCGTGTGCGGCCCCTGCTCGTCCGGCGGTGCCGAGGGCCGCCTCGGTCAGCCGGGAGCCCCTGCTCGTCCCCGGGCCTCCCTCGGTCGGCCCGGTGCCGAGGACCCGCTCGTCCGGCCGCAGGCCGGTACCCGAGGACCGGCTCGTCCCCCTCGGTCGGGTGATTCCGGGTCAGTTATGACGGAAAGTCACCGGGCAATCCGGCTCCCCCAGTTGGGGAATCCAGCGCTATTCTCGGAAACATCCCAACTCGATTCCCAACGGCTTTGCCGGTCAAATGAGTTGGGAATCTCGAAACGCTTTCCGGTCGAATTCGGGGAATTCTCGCGGGGAAATTCGCGACGCATTCCGGCGCCCTCGGGGCGGGAACTCCAACCCCCTCCCGGTGAAACTCAGTTGGGAATTCCGAAGGAATTCGGCAACGAATTCAGGTGCGAAGCACCTGCGCGGCGCGGCTCCGCAGGAGACCGGCGCAGCGGCTGCGGTCGGTGTGCTCACCGGT
>JOFO01000130.1 GCA_000721275.1 Microtetraspora glauca
CCCCCCCGCCACGACGCCCGCGCCAACGACGTCAACTGCGGCTGGGAACCGATCTCCCACACCACACCCGCACCCACCGAACCCACCGAACCCACCAACGCGACAGCCTCCGAGAACCGCACAGGCTCACGAATCCCCCGCGCCCAATGCCCCGGATCCACCGCCGACTCCGCCGTATGCCACCCACCCGACACCGACGAAGCGAACGCCACCGAAGGAGCCGACAACACCACCCCCGACACCGCCTCGGCGAACGGCGCAACCGCACCCTCCATCAAAGCCGAATGAAAAGCGTGGCTCACCACCAACGGCTGCGACCGCAGACCCGACTCCTCACGGAACCGCGCCACCACACCCGCCGGACCCGAAACCGTCACCACCCTCGGCGAGTTGAACGCCGCCACCTCCACACCGGGAAACGCCCGCAGCACCTCCAGGACCGCGTCCACATCCCCGTGCACCGCCGCCATCGCACCCTCACCCGGCTGCGACTCCATCAACCGACCCCGCACCACCGCCAGACGCAGCAGATCCCCCAGACCCACCACACCCGCAGCCCACGCAGCCGTCAACTCACCCAGACTGTGACCCACCACCACATCCGCACGCACCCCCACCGACTCCAACCACCGCACCAACCCCACCTGCACCGCCACAATCCCCACCTGAGCCAACCGGGT
>JOFO01000131.1 GCA_000721275.1 Microtetraspora glauca
GGTGCCGGCGTCGAGGGTGGCGGCGGTGCCGCGGGCGGCGCCGACGGTGATGGAGCCGGAGTGGGTGGTGAGGGTGAGGGTGCCGGTGGTGGCTTCGGTGACGCGGAGGTCGCCGCGGGCGGTGGTGAGGTCGGCGGGGCCGTTGAGGCGGCCGATGGTGATGTCGCCGTCCTGGAGGGTGAGGTGGGCGGTGCCGGCCTCGTCGAGCTTGGCGGGGCCCTGGGTGCTTTCGTAGGTGACGTCTCCGAGGCGGCCGACGCCGCGGAGTTCGGCGGCGGCGGTCTTGGCGCGGACGTGGGAGCCGGCGGGGAGCTGGACGGTGATCTCGACGGCGCCGGAGGGGCCGAAGAGCTGGTTCCCGGGCTCGGGGGCGGTGATGGTGAGGACGCCGTCGGCGTAGGTGACGGTGGTGTGCTCGGCGGCCTTGGTGTCGCGGTTCTTGCCGGGGGTGGCGGGGCGGATGTCGACGGTGGTGTCGGTGCGGTCGGCGGCGATGAAGCGGAGGTGGCCGGCGGGGATGTCGACGACGGCGGTGACGGGGGTGGCGGTGGCGAAGGTCTGCATGGTGACGGCTCCTTGGGGAGTGGTGCGCGGTCGGCGTTTCCGACATGAGAAAAGCTACGTTGCTTTCCAAGGTGCGGCAAGAGTGTTGTTGCACTGGATCGGCATCTCTGCAGGT
>JOFO01000132.1 GCA_000721275.1 Microtetraspora glauca
TCCAGCCGTTCCGCCGCGTACTCCGCCACCGTCTCCAGCAGCCGGAACCGCATCCCCCGCTCCTCCGGCGCCGCCACCACCAGCGACTTGTCCACCAGCGCACCCAGCACCCCCAGGACGTCCAGCCCCTCCGGCCCCGCGCACACCGCCTCCGCCGCCTCCAGATCACACCCGCCCGTGAACACCGCCAGCCGCCGCAGCACCGCCCGCTCCGGCCCCTCCAGCAACTCCCACGACCAGTCCACCACCGCCCGCAGCGTCTGCTGCCGCGGCAGCACCGTCCGCGCCCCCGACGACAACAACCGGAAACGATCGTCCAGCCGCGCCGCCACCTGCCCCACCGACAACACCCGCAACCGCGCCGCCGCCAGCTCGATCGCCAGCGGCAACCCGTCCAGCCGCCGCACCACCTCCCGCGCCGCCCCCGCATCCTCCTCCACCACGAACCCCGGCCGCGCCGCCGCACCCCGCTCTCCCAGCAACCGCAGCGCCATCCCCTCCGGCAACGGCCCCACCGGCCGCAACCGCTCCCCCGGCACCCCCAGAGGCTCCCGGCTCGTCGCCAGCACCCGCACCCCCGCACACCGCGCCAGCACCACCTCCGCCAGCCGCGCCACCGCCCCCACCACATGCTCACAGTTGTCCAG
>JOFO01000133.1 GCA_000721275.1 Microtetraspora glauca
CTCCCGGCTCGTCGCCAGCACCCGCACCCCCGCACACCGCGCCAGCACCACCTCCGCCAGCCGCGCCACCGCCCCCACCACATGCTCACAGTTGTCCAGGAGCAGCAGCATCCGCCGCCCGGCGCAGTACTCCACCAGACGGGAGAGCGCGTCGCCGCCGAGGAGGCCGTCGGAGCCGCGGAGCAGGGTCTCGCGGGCACCGAGGGCCGTGAGGACGGCTCCCGGGACCTCCGACTCCTCGCGGACGGAGGCGAGTTCGGCGAGGTGCGGGGTGCCGTCCCCGGTGTACGCGGCGGCGGCCTCCAGGGCGAGCCGGGTCTTGCCGACGCCGCCCGGACCGAGCAGGGTCACCAGCCGGTCGGTCGCCAGCGCCTCGCCGAGGGCGGCGAGTTCGGCGTCGCGGCCGATGAAGGAGGTCAGCCGGGCGGGCAGCGGCGGGGCCGGGCGGACGGGGGACGAGGGCGGCGCGGAGCCGGCGAGCGGGCCCTCGTGGGGGGTGAGCAGGTCCTCGTGGAGGGTGCGGAGTGCGGGTCCGGGATCGGCGCCGAGCGCGTCGGCGAGCATCCGGCGCACCTCCTCGTACGCGGCCAGCGCCTCCGCCGTCCGCCCCGAGTCCCGCAGCGCCCGGATCCGCAGCACCTG
>JOFO01000134.1 GCA_000721275.1 Microtetraspora glauca
CAGGTGCTGCGGATCCGGGCGCTGCGGGACTCGGGGCGGACGGCGGAGGCGCTGGCCGCGTACGAGGAGGTGCGCCGGATGCTCGCCGACGCGCTCGGCACCGACCCCGGACCCGCACTCCGCACCCTCCACGAGCGGCTGCTCGCCCCGGACACGCCCCCCGCGCCGGCCCCGGCCCCCGCGCCCGGCAACCTGCGGGCCCGGCTGACGTCCTTCGTCGGCCGCGAGGACGACATCGCCGCCCTGCTCCAGGACCTGGACGCCGCCCGGCTCGTGACCCTCCTCGGACCCGGCGGCGCCGGCAAGACCCGGCTCTCCCAGGAAGCCGCCGAACGGGCCGCGCCCGCCTGGCCGCACGGCGTCTGGGTCGCCGAACTCGCCCCCGTCCGCGACCCGGAAGCCGTCCCCGAGGCCGTCCTCGCCGCCCTCGGCGCCCGCGAGACCGTGCTCCGCGGCGCCGGCGCCGAGGAACTGCGCACGGCCGCCGACCCCCTGACCCGTCTGGTGGAGCACTGCGCCGGGCGGCGGATGCTGCTGCTGCTGGACAACTGTGAGCATGTGGTGGGGGCGGTGGCGCGGCTGGCGGAGGTGGTGCTGGCGCGGTGTGCGGGGGTGCGGGTGCTGGCGACGAGCCGGGAG
>JOFO01000135.1 GCA_000721275.1 Microtetraspora glauca
CGGTCTTCGCCCTGCTCGGTCCGAACGGCGCCGGCAAGACGACCGCCGTGAAGATCCTCTCCACCCTGATCTCCGCCGACGCCGGCCGCGCCACCGTCGCCGGCCACGACCTCACCACCCACGCCCACCAGGTCCGCGCCGCCATCGGCGTCACCGGCCAGTTCTCCGCCGTCGACGGCCTCATCACCGGCGAGGAGAACATGCTCCTCATGGCCGACCTCCACCACCTCACCAAGACCGAGGGACGCAGGACCGCCGCCGAACTCCTCACCCGCTTCGACCTCGTCGACGCCGCCAGGAAGCCCGCCTCCACCTACTCCGGCGGCATGAAACGCCGCCTCGACATCGCCATGACCCTCGTCGGCGGCCCCAGGATCATCTTCCTCGACGAACCCACCACCGGCCTCGACCCCCGCTCCCGCCACACCATGTGGCAGATCATCCGCGACCTCGTCGCCGACGGCGTCACCGTCTTCCTCACCACCCAGTACCTCGAAGAAGCCGACGAACTCGCCGACCGCATCGCCGTCCTCAACGGCGGCCGCATCGTCGCCGAAGGCACCGCCGACCAGCTCAAGCGCCAGATCCCCGGCGGCCACGTCCGCCTCCGCTTCACCGACCCCACC
>JOFO01000136.1 GCA_000721275.1 Microtetraspora glauca
GGTGGACTACCAGGAGTCCGTCTTCGCCGCGATCGCCGCGGAGTTCACCACGTACGCCTCCGAGCTCGGTGTCCCGGAGATCACCGCGATCCCGATCTCCGCGCTCGCCGGCGACAACGTCGTGGAACCCTCCGCGAACATGGACTGGTACGGCGGCCCCACCGTCCTGGAGCACCTGGAGACCGTCCCGGTCAGCCACGACCTGACCGCCTGCCACGCCCGCTTCCCCGTCCAGTACGTCATCCGCCCCCAGACGGCCGAGCACCCCGACTACCGCGGCTACGCCGGGCAGATCGCCGCCGGCGCCTTCCGCGTCGGCGAGGAGATCACCGTCCTGCCCTCGGGGAAGAAGTCGACGATCCGTCGCCGACCAGCCCCTCACCGTCGGCCAGCGCGTCCTCCTCAAGCACACCACCCGCACGGTCAAGGCCATCGTCAAGGAGATCCCGTCCCGGCTCACCCTGGACGACCTCTCCCAGCACCCCAACCCCGGCCAGCTCGTCGCCAACGACATCGGCCGGGTCAAGGTCCGCACCGCCGAACCGCTGGCCCTCGACGCCTACGCCGACTCCCGGCGCACCGGCTCCTTCCTCCTCATCGACCCCGCCGACGGCACCACCCTCGCCGCCGGCATGGCAGGCGA
>JOFO01000137.1 GCA_000721275.1 Microtetraspora glauca
GCGTCCTGGAGGATCTTCTGTGCCTCGGGCGTGGAGAGCCAGGTGACGAACGCGGCGGCGGCCCCGGCGTGCCCGGAGTCCTTCAGGGTGGCGGCCGGGTACTGGGCGATCGCGTTCTGCGCGTCGGGGATCTCGACGGCGTCGACCTTGTCCCGCGCGCTCGCGGCGTCCGTCCGGTAGACGAGGCCGGCGTCGGCCTCGCCCAGCTCGACCTTGCTGAGCACCGCGCGGACGTTGGGCTCCTGGGACACCGGCTTCACCTCGATCCCCTGCCGGTCGAGGATCTGCTTGCTGTACTTGCCGGCCGGCACCTCCGGCGCGGCGAGCACGACCTTCAGCTTGCGGTCCGCGAGGTCCTCCAGCGCGTCGACCTTGAAGGGGTTGCCCTCGCCGGTGGCGATGACCAGCCGGTTCTTCGCGATGACGGCGGGGGTGCCGGTGTCGGCCTTCACCTTGTCCATGCTCTTGGTGTCGGCCGTGACCAGCACATCGGCCGGCGAGCCCTGCGACACCTGGGCCACCAGTTCCTGCGAACC
>JOFO01000138.1 GCA_000721275.1 Microtetraspora glauca
GCTGTGCGGTCTGGCCTGGACCGACGAGGTGCTGATCACCGCCCGTGTCGTCCAGGGCGTCGCCGCCGCCGTGATGACGCCGACCGCGATGGCCGTCCTCATGCACACCTTCGCCGAGGGCCCCGAGCGCAACAAGGCCCTGGGCATCTGGACCGGCATCGGCGCCTTCGGCGCCACCGCCGCCCTGCTCATCGGCGGCCCCATCACCGACGGCCTCGGCTGGGAATGGATCTTCTACATCAACGTCCCCGTCGTCGCCTCCGTCCTGCTCTTCGGCCCGCGCCTGCTGAAGCAGACCCCCGTCCAGGAGGGCCGCCGCCGCTTCGACCCGGCCGGCGCCGTGACCGTCACCGCCGCCGTCGCCCTGCTCGTCTACGCCGTCTCCGAGGCCCCGCTCGTCGGCTGGGGCAGCGGACAGACGATCGGCATGCTGATCGCCTCCGCCGTCCTGCTCGTCGTCTTCACCCTGATCGAGAACCGCTCCACGGCGCCGCTGGTCCCGCTGCGGATCTTCCGCTCG
>JOFO01000139.1 GCA_000721275.1 Microtetraspora glauca
CGGCCGTTGTAGAGCTGCCAGAGTTCGGGGCGCTGGCGGCGCGGGTCCCACTGCGAGAACTCGTCGCGCAGCGAGAACACCCGCTCCTTGGCGCGGGCCTTCTCCTCGTCGCGGCGTCCGCCGCCGAAGACGGCGTCGAAGCGGTGCTGCTGGATCGCCTCGGTGAGGGGGACGGTCTGGAGGGGGTTGCGGGTGCCGTCGGGGCGCTCGCGGAGCTTGCCGGCGTCGATGTACTCCTGGACGGAGGCGACGTGCAGGCGCAGTCCGTGCTCGGCGACGACGCGGTCGCGGTACTCGATGACCTCGGGGAAGTTGTGGCCGGTGTCGACGTGCAGCAGCGTGAAGGGGATCGCGGCGGGGGCGAACGCCTTCAGTGCCAGGTGCAGCATGACGATGGAGTCCTTGCCGCCGGAGAACAGGATCACCGGCCGCTCGAACTCGCCCGCCACCTCACGGAAGATGTGCACGGCCTCCGACTCCAGCGAGTCGAG
>JOFO01000140.1 GCA_000721275.1 Microtetraspora glauca
GCCCCGCACGGCGGGCGCGTCCAGCCGGTGCGCCAGTACCTCGGCGCCGGTCATGGCGGCCAACTCGCCCGCCCCGCCCACGTGGTCCTCGTGGAAGTGGGTGAGCACGATCCGACGCAGACGTCCCGGTACCCGGGCGGCGATCCACCCGGCGGAACCCGCCGGACCGGCGTCGATCAGGGTCGACTCGTCGCCGTCGCGCCAGAGATACGCCTGGCCGACCGGGAAGCGCAGGAGGTGGAGACGGGGGAGGAGGGCGATGACGTCCATGGGACGACCGTAGAAAGGCCCCCGTCCGGGGACGAGGGCCTTCTGCCGACAGCAGAGCCGTCGGATCAGCTCGCCGCGTAGTTGCGCAGGAACAGGGCCTCGGCCACCGACAGGCGCTCCAGTTCCTCCGGGGAGACGCTCTCGTTCACGGCGTGGATCTGGGCCTCCGGCTCGCTCAGGCCGATGAGGAGGATCTCGGCGTGCGGGTAGAGGCCGGCG
>JOFO01000141.1 GCA_000721275.1 Microtetraspora glauca
CGTCCTGGTACAGCCGCAACACCTGCGCGCTGATCCCCGGATCAGCGTCCGCGCGGCCGTCCTCGCCGTCGGCCGCGGCGTCCGCGGGCCGCGCCACCAGCACCGCGAGCGCACACAGCAGAGCCGGAACGAGCAGCGGATGACGGCGAGGTGATCGCATGTCAGCGATCCTGTCCCGGGTACCTGGACCCGGTCCTGTTCAAGGCGTACGCCCGGGGGACACGTTGCTGCGGACGGGTCAGTGCGGCGCCTGCCACCCGACCGTCGTACCGCCGGCGTCGTCGGGCGGCGTCAGCCCGCCGCCACCAGCAGCTCCGACTCCGCCTCCCGCTCGGCCATCCTCCGCAGTGGCCCCTCCGCACCCGCCAACTCCGCGTAGGAGCCCCGCTGCACGACCCGCCCCTCGTCGAGCACGACCACCTCGTCCACCGACTCGAGTCCCGCCAGACGGTGGGTGATGAGGAGGGTCGTACGGCCTTCGGT
>JOFO01000142.1 GCA_000721275.1 Microtetraspora glauca
GAACAGGAGAGTACGGCCCGCCTCCCGGCGTCCGGTCGCCATCCGCAGGTGCGCGCGGTGGCCGAGCGCCTGCCCCCCCGCCCAGGAGACGAGCCCGGCCACGATGAGGGCGGGGGCGTACCCGCCGGCGTCCCACAGCGGCGCGGTCAGCAGGTAGGCGAGCCCCGGCAGGGCGAACAGCACCCCCCGCAGCAGACAGCGCAGGGTGTCGGGACGCCAGGGGTCGGCCGCCGGGGCAGGTTCGGGGAAGGTGCGCGGCACCCGCTCGTAGAGGGCGGAGGCCAGGGAGAACAGGTTCGGGTGGCCGTAGCGTTCGTTGATCAGGGAGGCGGACAGTCCCTCCGCCTCCAGCAGCGCCGCCACCTCGTAGGGGTGGACGGCGGGGCCTATGCGGTCGGCGAGTTCGGCGGCGAGTTCACTGACCGCCTCCTCGTCGGGGCCCTGCCGGGGCAGCCGGATGGCGAGCGTGGTGTCGTCCAG
>JOFO01000143.1 GCA_000721275.1 Microtetraspora glauca
CCCTCGGCTACGACCGTCCGCACTCCCCGGGCGCGGGCTGGCAGCGCGCGGGCATGCTCCCCGGCCCGCGCCCGCAGTGAACCACCGGGCGGGCCCGGGATCGCCGGGCCCGGTCACTCAACGGACTCTCGTGTGGGAACCGTTGACATGGGACGGCTGGACCGGCACCGGCCGGGCCAGCCACTCGGCGATGGTCCGGGCGATCGGCTGACCCGTCTCCACCTCGACGAACCCGAACTGCCCCGACTGGTTGCACTCCAGGAACCACCAGGTCCCGTCGGAGTCCTCCACGAAGTCGAAAGCCCCGTAGGCCAGTCCGGCCTCCCGCAGATAGGACAGCACGCCCGGCGCGATGCTGGACGGCACGTTGACCGGCAGCCACGGCGAGCCGGGCGCGGCGAAGCGCACGTCGACCTCGTCCGGGTCCGCGTCGTCCGCGGTCGCCTTGCGGGCGGCCAGCATCCGCTCGCC
>JOFO01000144.1 GCA_000721275.1 Microtetraspora glauca
CATCTGGGACACGCCCAGGTGTTCGCCGATCTGTGCCTGGGTGAGTTCTTCCACGAACCGCATGTGGATGATCTGCCGGTCTCGCTCGTCGAGTTCGGCGAGCAGCGGGGCAAGGGTGTGGAAGTCCTCCACCAGTTCCAGCGCCTGGTCTTCGGCACCGATGAAGTCCTGCAGAGCGCTCTCGCCGTCTTCGCTTCCGCTGATCGCGGCGTCCAGGGAGGAGGAGTTGTAGCCGTTGGCGGCCAGTCGGGCTTCCCGCACCTCGTCCTCGGGCAGGCTCATCAGCTCCGACAGTTCCTTCACCGTCGGCGTGCGCCCCAGACGGCTGCGGAGCTCTTCGGTGGCGCGGGCGAGCTGGACGCGGGCCTCCTGCAGACGGCGCGGCACGTGCACGGCCCAAGTGGTGTCACGGAAGAACCGCTTGATCTCACCGACGATGTAAGGAATCGCGAACGAGGTGAACTCCACCT
>JOFO01000145.1 GCA_000721275.1 Microtetraspora glauca
GGCCACGGCGGCGGCCTTGCGGTGCAGGGTGTGGGGGGCGCGTCTGTGGGAGGAACTGTCTCTCAACACTGACTCCTTCTGCGCGGCCGCGGATCGCGCGGCCAGGGGAGACCGGACGGTGGGTCGACCGTCCGGGCGGTACGCGGAACGAGGTGCAGGCGGCCGAGGATCGGATCACAGCGAGAGATCTGTGAGGTTGCTGTGAGGCGGCCGTGGGAAGAGTGGCACCGGAAAGCCCGTACTGTCAGGAGCGCGTCAGAAACTTGGCCGGAAACAGTTCGTTGTCCGGTAGTTCATGTTCGATATACGGTCCTGTGCGGTCAGTTGCCGCCCGGACCCCCGTGCCACGACCCCCACAGCGCCGCGTACGCCCCGTCCGCCGCCACCAGCTCCTCGTGCGTGCCCAGTTCGGTCAGCAGGCCGTTCTCCATCACCGCCACCCGGTCCGCGTCGTGCGCGGTGTGCAGCC
>JOFO01000146.1 GCA_000721275.1 Microtetraspora glauca
CGCCTGCTTCGTGGCCGTCCTGGCCGCCGTACTGATCACCACCGGCGGTTTGCCGCCGGCCCCGCACTCCCCGCCGTCCACCGCCTCGTCCGCCGTCAAGCTCGCCATCGGCGTGGGACTCGTCGGATACGGCTGGTACCGGCACCGGTCCCGGCACAAGAACCGTGAGCGGACCGGCCCCCCGGACCGCCGACGCCACAAGTCCTCCGGCGGACTGATGGCGCGACTCGACCGGATCTCCCTGTGGACCGCGGCCGGGCTGGCACCGCTGCTCCAGCCCTGGGGGCTCGTGGCAGCCGGCGCGGCGACGGTGGTCAGCGCCGACATGTCCCACGCGTCCTCCTACCTCGCGCTGCTCGGATACTGCCTCCTCGCCACGAGCAGTCTGCTGGCGATGGAGATCTACACGACCTTCGCCCCGGACTCGGCCAGAGTGCGCCTGGGCAGACTCCGTACCTGGATCAC
>JOFO01000147.1 GCA_000721275.1 Microtetraspora glauca
TCCGTACCGTGTCGACCACGCGGCGGCGCAGTTCCGCCGGGGCGTCGCCGGTCAGGCCCATGCCCTGGGCCAGGGTGTCGACCAGTCGGGTGTCGCGCGGGCCGCCGAACTGGTTGAAACCGTCCCAGCGCGCCCAGCGCAGATGCTGGTCGAACAAAGCCATGCCGTCCTTCAGATGGGCGACGATCTCCGGCACCGAGAAGCCGCCGAGGAACAGCGAATGGGAGTTCATCAGCACGGCGGGCCTGAAGCCCTGCTCCAGCAGGAACTTCTGCATCAACGTGTGGACGTTGACGCGGCTGTTGGCGTCCGTGAAGGGCTGCAGGATCTGGAGGGCGCGTGTCACCCGCGCGATGGCGCGCAGCTTGTCGTCGGGGCCGAGCGCGACGGCCACCTCGTCGTAGTACCGGTCCAGCAGTTCCTGAACGGCGGCGCGGGCCTCGTCGACGGTGTAGTTG
>JOFO01000148.1 GCA_000721275.1 Microtetraspora glauca
GTGCAGGTCACTGACGGCCAGGAGCTGTGCCGCGCCACCGGCCGTCGATGTCACCTCTCGCCCCCTCCGAGCACCTCAGTGGGATTACGAGAACACAGGTGTCCGCCCGGGAGCAAGGGTGGCCCGGGGCGACGCAGTTCCATGATCGGGAATTCCGTAACACGGGCGTTGCACGCGTGGCCCATTGAAAGCCGTATGATCGCCCCAACACCACCGCAGTGAACTTCCCTTCCAAGGGGCGGTTTGGTGTCCCTCCAATCACCCTGCCCGGGCACGGGCCCGCTTCGCCCTGCCCGAAAACCCGAAAGGCGGCCTGAATGCATTCTCGCGTACGCGTCTGGCTCAACCGCACGTACGCGGAGAACGTGTTCTTCATGGATCAGCTGCGGCGAAATCCCAGCGACAGAGCCGTCGAGATCCATGCGACGCACGGCGACGCCGACTCGCCCGTGCTGGC
>JOFO01000149.1 GCA_000721275.1 Microtetraspora glauca
TCCGTGGACGACGGACAGGACCAAACCCTGTCCGTCACCGCTGCTGTACGACCCGAAGGAGCCCGCATGCCCACCGCCGACCTCATCGTCACCGGCGGCTCTGTACGCACCCTCGACCCCGAGCGCCCGCACGCCTCAGCGGTCGCCGTACGCGAAGGAACGATCGTCGCGGTCGGCGAGCAGGACGTCGTACGCGACTGGCGCGGTCCAGCAACCGAGGTCGTGGACCTGGCCGGGGCGTGTCTGGTGCCGGGGCTGGTGGACAGCCACAGTCACCCCGTGTGGGGCCTGCACCTGACCACCGGAGTCGACCTGGCGCAGGTCCGCGACCTCGACGGGCTGCGCGCGGCGCTCGTCTCGGCCGAGCGGATCGACGGCTGGGTCGTCGGCTACGGCCTGGACCACAACGTCTTCGGGGGCCGGCCCGTCGACCGTGCCCTGATCGAAGACATCC
>JOFO01000150.1 GCA_000721275.1 Microtetraspora glauca
CCTCCGAGGTGCGGTCGGTCGATCCCGAGTCGACGACGACGATCTCGTCGACGAGCGGGACCTGCTGCATGAGGTCATGACGGATCACGGCGACGATGTCACCGACCGTCTCCTCCTCGTTGAGCGCGGGCAGGACGACACTGACGGTCCGACCCGTGCTCCGCTTCGCGGCCATGATCCGGTGGAGCGGGCGATCGGTCGCGGACCAGGACCGGGTGGCCAGCCAGCGCTCGACTTCGTTCAGCACAGTGCGCGGCTCCTCTGCGTGTGATCTGCGTGTGATCCATCTCGCCGTTCGGACGACTATCTCAACTGTCCTGGCCTTCGGTTACAGTCTTGAACAACGCGGGTGACCATCGCATGTCTTGGGTGGCCCGCCGTTCACAACTTCATACCGCTCATCCAGAGGGGCAGAGGGATACGGCCCGATGAAGCCCCGGCAACCCTCCAGTC
>JOFO01000151.1 GCA_000721275.1 Microtetraspora glauca
ACGAGGACCTGCTCGTGCGTACTGATGCCATCTCGGCACAAGCCTGCCTCGATATCTGTCTGCCTCAGCTGCGCGAGCGTGGACTGGTCATTCCTGAGTAGGTCGAAGGGGTTGCGCCGAGTGGCCGCGCGCCAGTCGCCGATCCCAAGGCGCCGGCGGCAATGGACGTCGATATCGGATAGGTGACCGCATTGCATCCCCTACCTGACCCCGTCCCCTGTGCTCGACAATGCGGCCGTCCGCTGACCCATCGCCATCGAAGAGAGCCGGCAGCGAGCAGACACCGTCGTTGTCAGTGCCGTCTGCGAAGATCCCGCATGGTTCTGGAATACCACGGTGGGAGCAATCATGTCCTTCGGCTTCAAGACGTCATGGCTCGCGGTGCGCGACGCCGGGCCGGAGGAGGTGGCCGACGCCCTCGACCTGCAGCACCGACAGTGCATTGAC
>JOFO01000152.1 GCA_000721275.1 Microtetraspora glauca
GCGGGTGTACTGCACGTGGCCGGGGGTGTCGGCGAGGATGAACCGGCGGCGGGCGGTGGCGAAGTAGCGGTAGGCCACGTCGATGGTGATGCCCTGCTCCCGCTCGGCCCGCAGGCCGTCGGTCAGCAGCGCCAGGTCGGGCGCGTCCTGGCCGCGCTGGAGGGACGCCGCCTCCACGGCCTCCAGCTGGTCGGCGAGGACCGACTTGGAGTCGTGCAGGAGGCGGCCGACCAGGGTGGACTTGCCGTCGTCGACGGAGCCGGCGGTGGCGAAACGCAGCAGGGTGGTGGCCGAGACGTCGGCGAACTGCTCGGTGGACGTGCTCATGGTTAGAAGTACCCTTCGCGCTTGCGGTCTTCCATCGCGGCCTCGGACAGCTTGTCGTCGGCGCGGGTGGCGCCGCGTTCGGTGAGGCGGGAGGCGGCGATCTCGGCGATGACGGCGTCG
>JOFO01000153.1 GCA_000721275.1 Microtetraspora glauca
GCCCTGCTCGACGTGGCCCGCGCCGACCCGCACGCCGACACCGGTGAAGTCATGGCACGTCTGCACTCCGTCAACACCCGGGCGATCGACCTCACGGAGGCGCTGCTCCTGCTCAGTCGCGTCAATCAGCGGTCCTTCACCCCGGAACCCGTCGACCTGTCCCTCCTCGCGGAAGAGGCCACCGAGGAGCTTCTGCCCCTGGCGGAGAAGCACGGCGTCACCGTCGAGACCGGCGGGGTCGCCGACCCCACCACCGGGTCCCACGCGCTCCTGCTCCAGCTCACGACGAACCTCGTGCACAACGCGATCATCCACAACCTGCCCGACCGGGGCATCGTGCGGGTCACCACCCGGGCCCGCCCCGGCTCGGCGCTCCTGACCGTCGAGAACACCGGCGAGCAGCTCGCCCCGGAACTGATCCCGACCCTCACCGAGCCGTTCCGGCG
>JOFO01000154.1 GCA_000721275.1 Microtetraspora glauca
ACCGAAGCCACCACCGGCACCCTCACCCTCACCACCCACTCCGGCTCCATCACCGTCGGCGCCGCCCGCGGCACCGCCGCCACCCTCGACGCCGGCACCACCCACGGCCGCGTCCACAACACCCTCCAGAACGCCAAGGGCACCACCGCCGACCTCACCATCCACGCCACCACCTCCCACGGCGACATCACCGCCCACGCCAACTGACCGCCCCTCCCCGCCCCTTCCGACGCACCGAGGAGAACACCCGTCATGACGCACCCCGCGATCGCGGCGAACGGTCTGCGCAAGTCGTACGGCGACAAGGTCGTCCTCGACGGAGTGGACCTGTCCGTCCCCGAGGGCACGGTCTTCGCCCTGCTCGGTCCGAACGGCGCCGGCAAGACGACCGCCGTGAAGATCCTCTCCACCCTGATCTCCGCCGACGCCGGCCGCGCCACCGTCG
>JOFO01000155.1 GCA_000721275.1 Microtetraspora glauca
CGACGCCGTCATCGCCGAGATCGCCGCCTCCCGCCTCACCGAACGCGGCGCCACCCGCGCCGACGACAAGCTGTCCGAGGCCGCGATGGAAGACCGCAAACGCGAAGGGTACTTCTGACGATGCCCAGCTCCGCTGACCGATGGGCCGATGCGGCCACGACTCTGCTGCGTTTCGCGACCGCCGGCTCCGTCGACGACGGCAAGTCCACCCTCGTCGGCCGTCTGCTCCACGACTCCAAGTCGGTCCTCGCCGATCAACTGGAGGCCGTCACCCACGCCTCACGCGCACGCGGCCAGGACGCGCCCGACCTGGCGCTGCTGACCGACGGCCTGCGGGCCGAGCGCGAGCAGGGCATCACCATCGACGTGGCCTACCGCTACTTCGCCACCGCCCGCCGCCGGTTCATCCTCGCCGACACCCCCGGCCACGTGCAGTACACCCGC
>JOFO01000156.1 GCA_000721275.1 Microtetraspora glauca
TTCGGGGTCGGTGAACACCTGGCCGAGGGCTTCGCCGGAGACGCTGACGCCGGCCGCGAAGAGCGCGAAGAGGGGGACGGCGACGCCGGCGGAGAAGGGATGGACGAGGTGGGCGACCCGTGCGCCGGGCGACGATTCCTCTCCCTTGTCACGGGTGGTGCGCAGGATGAGGCCCATGGCGACGCCGGCGACGGTGGCGTGGACGCCCGAGTTGTACATCAGCGCCCAGACGGCGACGCCGAGGGGTACGTACCACCACCAGCCGCGGACGCGGAGGCGCTGGAGGGCGTAGAAGAGGACGAGACCGGCGAACGCGCCGCCGAGGGCCCAGAAGTTCAGGTCGGAGGTGAAGAAGATCGCGATGATGAGGATGGCGCCGAGGTCGTCGACGACCGCGAGCGTCAGCAGGAAGGCTCGCAGGGCGGAGGGGAGGTGG
>JOFO01000157.1 GCA_000721275.1 Microtetraspora glauca
TTCGGGGTCGGTGAACACCTGGCCGAGGGCTTCGCCGGAGACGCTGACGCCGGCCGCGAAGAGCGCGAAGAGGGGGACGGCGACGCCGGCGGAGAAGGGGTGCACGAGGTGGGCGACGCGTCCTGCCGGCGAGGCTTCCTCTCCCTTGTCACGGGTGGTGCGCAGGATGAGGCCCATGGCGACGCCGGCGACGGTGGCGTGGACGCCCGAGTTGTACATCAGGGCCCAGATGGCGATGCCGAGGGGCACGTACCACCACCAGCCCCGGATCCGCAGTCGCTGTAGGACGTAGAAGAGGACGAGGCCGGCGGCGGCTCCTCCGAGGGCCCAGAAGTCGAGGTCGGAGGTGAAGAAGATCGCGATGATGAGGATGGCGCCGAGGTCGTCGACGACCGCGAGCGTCAGCAGGAAGGCTCGCAGGGCGGAGGGGAGGTGG
>JOFO01000158.1 GCA_000721275.1 Microtetraspora glauca
AGCGTGATCTCTTCGCCTGGGCAGTCGAACTCTGCGGTGAGATCCGACCCAAGGCACTGCTGCTGGAGAATGTGCGAGGGCTCAGCGCCAATCGATTTACGGCCTACCGCCAGCATGTCCTGGACCGGCTTCACGAATACGGCTACATCGGCGACTGGAAGCTCCTCCACGCCAACGAATTCGGTGTATCACAACTCCGACCGCGCTTTGTACTGGTCGCTCTGAAACGGGAATTCGCGGAGTACTTTGAGTGGCCGACCCCACATGAGGAAGAGCCGCTCACGGTAGGCCAGCTTCTCGCAGACCTCATGGCGAGCAATGGCTGGGAGGAAGAGCAGGTCGCCAAGTGGGTTGAGAGGGCCCATGACATCGCACCGACCATCGTCGGTGGCTCCAAGAAACACGGTGGGGCTGACCTCGGTCCGACCCGGGCC
>JOFO01000159.1 GCA_000721275.1 Microtetraspora glauca
CCCTGGACCTGGTCCACATCGCCGCCAACCGTCTCTACCGCCGACTGATCACCGACCACGACCTTCGCCGCTGGGCGGACATCGAATACTTCAGCGCCTGGACGCTCCAGGAGAAACTCGTCAACGAGTGGTACCCCCGACCGCGCCCCACCGGTCTCCTCCCCGACGAGACCTCCTCCGACTCCGAGGTGTACGACTCCAATGACGAGGCCGACGGTGACACACCCCTGCCGCGGACCCCGGACACCGGGCCCTGGGATATCCGACGCAACGAAGTCACCAAGGCGTTCGACGCCTTCCGCGACGACCCGCTCGGCGATCGAGGCCCGCACAACGACCTGACCGACGCCCTAATCCGCAGTGCCGGAGCTCTCCTGCACCACCTCGACCAGACAGCGACCAGCCAACGCGTCCGCTCCGTGCTCGACAGCC
>JOFO01000160.1 GCA_000721275.1 Microtetraspora glauca
GCCCTGTCCCGGCTCAGGGCTGTCGTGGGCGAGGCCGATCTGGGCCGTGCCGGTCACCTCGCCGTCCTCCTCCATCACGAGGCAGCGGTAGTGCGCGTCAGGGTCGGTGTGGACAAGGCGGTGCAGCACGCTGGCCGGGGTCCACAGCATGAACGGGACGGCCAGATGGCGGACATGGGCGAAGGCCTCGACGTCGGCAGGGTCCTGGGGGCGCAGGTCGCGCACGGTCACGGTCATGAAGGCGCACGTTACGGGGGAGGCCCGCACGGGTGCCTCCCATTTTCCGGAGGGTGCGGGACAATCGGCTCGTGACCTTGAAGATCCACATCGACGACAGTGCGCCGCAGTACGAGCAGGTGCGGGTGCAGATCTCCGAGCAGGCGCGGGCGGGGGTGCTCCCGGTGGGGTACCGGCTGCCGACCG
>JOFO01000161.1 GCA_000721275.1 Microtetraspora glauca
GCGCCAGCGAAGCCGCTGACCTCGCGGCGCGTGACCTCGCCGTACAACTATCCCTTCTCCGACAACGTGCCGACCCTGGTGGCGGATCTGGCCGGGCGGATGGCGTCGGACGCGGCCTGGTACCTGGCACCGGTGCTCGGCAACGCGCAGCTCGACGTGGCGACGGTGGGGCTCACGGCGACGCTCTCGGCGGACATCTGGGGTCCGTCGAAGAACACACTGCTCTACGTCAAGCCGACGACGCTGCGGGTGACGGCGAACGGATACGCGGTCCTCACCGGCCGGGACCAGGTGCAGCGGGTGGTCTCCGAGTTCACGGAGTTCTACCGGGAGCGGCTGGCCGCGTACACCGCTCAGGGGAAGTTCCCGGTCAACGGGACGGTGGAGATCAGGGTGACCGGGCTCGACGATCCGGCCGAGGC
>JOFO01000162.1 GCA_000721275.1 Microtetraspora glauca
GCGGAACGCCCCGCCGACCGGACCTGTTCGGCCAGGTCCGGGCCCATCAGCCCGTCCCGCTGGGCCTGCGCGAACTCGTCCTCGTCCCGCCACTGCCAACCGCGGTCCGGATCCACGGTGATGTCCAGGAAGTGGTCCTCGGAATCCACACCCCCTGCCCAACGCGTCAGCGGCTCCTCAAGGTTCACGTACCAGTTCTTGAACCGCCAGCCCGGCTCCCAGAACAGCCACACCGACCATGGCAGCCCCGGCCGCGCCAGCTTCAGCACCCCGGTGCCGAACCAGCGGTCCCGCTGGACCGAACGCGGCTTGGGGTAACGGGACTCCAGCGGCTCGGCATGCACCGGCGTGCCGTCGGCCAGCACCGGTCTCACACACTCGGTGCCCGGCGCCAGCCACACGGCGAGCAGGTCCTCGTCGT
>JOFO01000163.1 GCA_000721275.1 Microtetraspora glauca
GTGTACGGCGAGCTGTTCCCCGGCGTACCCGACGATCTCCCCTACGTGTGGCCCGCGTCCGACAGGGAGGGACAACAAGTCTGACTTGGTCTCAGGCGGTATGGGGAGCCGTTGGTGATGGCCAGGGTGAGGGGGAGTGGACGGGTGGGAGCCGGGACCCGACGATCCGTCAGGCCCCGGCGCGCAGGAGAGAGCGGTCAGTTGGCGGGGACGTCGTCCTGGAACGTGGTGCCCGCGCTGCGGTACGCCGCCACCTTGGAGGAGACCTGTGCCGGTGTGAGGACCTGGTCCTTGATGTGCAGCACGTAGTCGATCTGCTCGTCGTACGCCCGTGGGGTGCTGCTGGTCAGCCCGCCGAAATCGATCAGCCACTGGTTGAAGTTGATGGACATGGGCCGCTCCGGCAGGTACGCGGC
>JOFO01000164.1 GCA_000721275.1 Microtetraspora glauca
CGGGTGGACTGTCCGCCGATGCCGTCGAGGACCTTGATCGCCGCGTCCGCCTCCGCGAGCGCCTCCGGGGCGAGCCCCGCGGCCATCAGGACCTCGCAGCGCCGCACGGTGAGCATGAACGTCGGCGTGCCGAGCTTGGCGTACCGCTCCTGCGCCTCGTCGAGCAGCCGCAGCGCGGCCGGGATGTCCCCCGACCGGTAGGCGGCCAGCCCCCGGCTCTCCACCGCGTCGGCCTTGTCGTGCTCCTGGCCCGTGGTGTCCCACAGCGCCTCCGCCGCCGTGAAGTCGGCGTCGGCCCGCTCCACCGCCCCGAGCGCCAGATGCACGGTGGCCCGCAGGGTCAGCGCCCGCGCCGTCCAGATCACGTCGCCGGCCTGCCGCAGCACCGGAACCGCCCGCCGTACGTCCTCCAGCGC
>JOFO01000165.1 GCA_000721275.1 Microtetraspora glauca
ACCCCACTCCGTCCAACGAGCTACGACTATGCCGGGGCCGTGTTGTGGAACGCTCACGCCGGGGCTCTGTGGGCACGCTTCACCACCTACCTGCGCCGCGCCCTCGCCGAACACCTCAGCATGACGCAGAAGGCACTCAACGCGGCTCTCCGCGTCTCCTTCGCCAAGGTCGCCGAATACCAACAACGCGGCCTGGTCCACTTCCACGCGGTCGTCCGCTTCGACGGGCCCGATGGCCACACCACCTCGCCCCCGGCCTGGGCAACCTTCGATACCCTCCGGGTCGCCGTCGGCCTGGCGGTCGAGCGGGCCCGGCTCACGGTCGAGTCGGACGCGGTCGGCGAACGCATCATCCGGTGGGGCGACCGCTTCAAGGTGGACCAGATCTCCGCCTTGGGGGACGGCGAACTCACGG
>JOFO01000166.1 GCA_000721275.1 Microtetraspora glauca
CCCGTTACCCTTGTCCCCGCGCCGCCGATCACGGCCGGCGCGGGGAGGCGTGCCCGAGCGGCCGAAGGGAACGGTCTTGAAAACCGTCGTGGCAGCGATGTCACCGTGGGTTCAAATCCCACCGCCTCCGCGCAGGTCATAGATGTTGCAGGTCAGAAGGGGTGCCTCTCTAAGGAGAGGCACCCCTTCTGTGTGCACCCTGTCTCACTCTGACTCGCCCCTATCCCAGGTTTGACCAGTGCGTATGGGCCATCTGTGGGCCAGGATCAGGGGGCGTCCCCCTCGTCCAAGGCACGAGAGATCAGGGCGTTGGAGTGCTGCTGGCCGCCTTTGAGGATCTTCGCGTAGAAGCGGTACAGCACAGCGATGCTGTGGCCGGCGCGAGCGGCGACCTCTGCCGGGTCCACCCCCGAC
>JOFO01000167.1 GCA_000721275.1 Microtetraspora glauca
ACCGCCGCCGTCCGCCGCATCCGCCGCGAGGGCGGCCACATCGCCCAGGCCCACCTCCGCCACCTCAACCCCTTCCCCAAGAACCTCGGCGACGTCCTCGCTCAGTACGACAAGGTCGTGATCCCCGAGATGAACCTCGGCCAGCTCGCCACCCTGATCCGCGCGAAGTACCTCGTCGACGCCCGCTCCCACAACCAGGTCAACGGCATGCCGTTCAAGGCCGAGCAGCTCGCCGCCGCCCTGAAGGAGGCCATCGATGCCTGAGAACCTGCTCAGCCTGGTCCCCAAGGCCGAGGCCGCCCAGTCCATGAAGGACTTCAAGTCGGACCAGGAGGTCCGCTGGTGCCCCGGCTGCGGCGACTACGCCGTCCTCGCCGCCGTCCAGGGCTTCATGCCCGAACTCGGCCT
>JOFO01000168.1 GCA_000721275.1 Microtetraspora glauca
AGCTTGTTCTGAGCTCCAGCGCTCTGTGCGGCATCTCCCGCGAGGGCCAGGATCGCCGCGAGAGGTATCAACTGGGTTCCGTAAGGCAGGAACTTCGTATCGAAGAGGAACTGCTGGTGCAGGAATTTCGCGGCAGTCTTGAAACCGGCGATGACGGACGGCGCGAAGCGTACGTAGTCCTCCAGCGAAAGGGCGAGCATGTCCTTGCGCTTGCAGCCGATGCGCGGCAACCGCTCCTCCTCCACTCCTCGTTCAGCCTCGTGCCTGCGCCGCTCGGCCGTGGCCAGCAGGGTGACAGCCTGAAGGAAGTCGGTGTTGGAGACCTCGCGCAGAATGCGGTACTCAGGTGCCTTCCAGGCAGCGCGGCATTCCTGCTCCCAGTGGTTGCGCAGATCGAATTCGTCC
>JOFO01000169.1 GCA_000721275.1 Microtetraspora glauca
CGATGGAGGATCCCGGGTACCACCATGTGCTCGATCTGGTCACGGCGTTGGGGCTGCGCATGATCCCCGTCGCGGTCGACGACGAGGGAGTGTCGCCCGAGGCCGTGCGCGCGGCGCTGCGAGCGGGGGCGCGGGCGCTGGTGTGCAGTCCGCGGGCGCAGAATCCGTACGGCGGGCGCTTCACCGCCGAGCGTCAGGAGGCGCTGTTGGCCGTGCTCCGGGAACACCCCGAGGTGCTGGTCGTGGAGAACGACCACGCTTCCGCCGTCGCCGACGCCCCGTTGCGGACCCTGACGGGCGCGGGGCTGTCGCGCTGGGTGCATGTGCGGACGGTGAGCAAGTTCCTGGGGACGGACCTGCGGTGGGCGGCCGCCGCGTGTGATCCGATCACGCTGGGCCGGCAC
>JOFO01000170.1 GCA_000721275.1 Microtetraspora glauca
CTCCCTGCACGGCGGCGAGAACGGATTCGACAAGCGGGTGTGGGACATGGAGGCGGCCGGTGCGCACGGGGTGCGACTGAGCCGGGTCAGCCCGCACGGCGAGGAGGGCTTCCCGGGGCGCCTGGAGGTCTCGGGGACGTACAGCCTGGACGAGTCGGGGGCGCTGCGGATCTCCTACGAGGCGGTCACCGACGCCGCGACCGTCGTGAACCTGACCAACCACAGCTACTTCAACCTGGCCGGTTCCGGGAACGCGGGCGGGCACGAACTGCGGATCGACGCCTCGCGGTTCACCCCGGTCGACGCGGACCTGATCCCGACGGGCGTCGAGGAGGTCGCGGGCACCCGGTTCGACTTCCGGCAGACGCGCAAGATCGGCTCTGGCTACGACCACAAC
>JOFO01000171.1 GCA_000721275.1 Microtetraspora glauca
GCCAACGTGGCGATCGCGGCCAACTCCGACTGCAGCACCCGCCATTGGCACCGGTCCCAGTCCGCGGGGCCGACCGCGTCCGGGCCGTCGACGGACATGACGAGCTTGCTGGGAAAGCAGATCGCGCCTTCAGGGAAGTGCACGATCCGCGCTCCCCGCGCACGCGCCTCGCGCATCAGGGCACGGACCTCACGTCCGCTCTCGCGCAGCGCTTCACCGTCTCGGGGGTCTTCGCGTACGGGACTCTGCGCCACGGCGAGACGTACGCTCTTGATGTTCCCTGCTTCCGGCATGACGTCTCCTGGGGGAGTCGGAAGGAAGTGCCGCAGGGCGGACGTGTAGGACTCGCCGGTCTTGGCGGCGCGGGCACGCACCTGGCGCTTGAAGTTCCTACGGG
>JOFO01000172.1 GCA_000721275.1 Microtetraspora glauca
GTAGCAATGGCAACAACGTTGCGCAAACTATTAACTGGCGAACTACTTACTCTAGCTTCCCGGCAACAATTAATAGACTGGATGGAGGCGGATAAAGTTGCAGGACCACTTCTGCGCTCGGCCCTTCCGGCTGGCTGGTTTATTGCTGATAAATCTGGAGCCGGTGAGCGTGGGTCTCGCGGTATCATTGCAGCACTGGGGCCAGATGGTAAGCCCTCCCGTATCGTAGTTATCTACACGACGGGGAGTCAGGCAACTATGGATGAACGAAATAGACAGATCGCTGAGATAGGTGCCTCACTGATTAAGCATTGGTAACTGTCAGACCAAGTTTCTCGAGATATACTTTAGATTGATTTAAAACTTCATTTTTAATTTAAAAGGATCTAGG
>JOFO01000173.1 GCA_000721275.1 Microtetraspora glauca
CTTCCCGGAACCAGACGCCCAGCCGGTCCGCGTCGTCCTCGGGGAGTCCGGCGTACCCGCCCTCCCGGGCGAGATCGACGACCGTGCCGGGGCGCAGCCCGCCGTCGAGGTGATCGTGCAGCAGAACCTTGGGCGCCCGGCGGATCTGGTCCGGTGTCGGGGTGTTCGCGATGGTCTGGCTCGTCATTTCCGCACTCTAACTCCTACGCGCGTAGAGCGCTCCCTGTACGAATCCGCCGATACGTAACGGTGACCGCCCCGCCCCGTGTCGTACACCCGGGCTTCTGACACTGTTCTGCCATGGCACAGCAAGCGACGCCGGTGCGCAGCGCCCGACTGGGCAGGACACTCGGCCCGGAGCCGTCGGCGGTGAGCGGGGTGGTGCTGCTC
>JOFO01000174.1 GCA_000721275.1 Microtetraspora glauca
CTGTACATGGGGGCGCAGCGGGTGGCGCACGAGCTGGTGCGGCACTACCGGCTGCCGGACGCCCGGCTGGTCGTGAGTTTCCGGAAGATGCGGCACGCCGCGAACGTCGAGCTGGCGGCCGGGCCCGAGTACTTCGTGGAGCTGAACGACCGGTTCCGTGACCATCGGCAGGACATCGGGGCGGCCCTCGCGCACGAGGTGATGCACGTGTACCTGCACCGGCTCGATCTGTCCTTCCCGGGGGTGCGGGACAACGAGATCCTCACGGACACGGCGACGACGTATCTGGGTGCGGGGTGGCTGCTGCTGGACGCGTACCGGGAGGACGGGGCGTCGTCGCAGAAGCTGGGGTATCTCACGCCGGAGGAGTTCGGGTACGTGCTGGCC
>JOFO01000175.1 GCA_000721275.1 Microtetraspora glauca
GGCAGGTACGGTACGACCAACTACCTGACACGGCTCACCGACCGCAAAAAGATCAGGGAGAACCGGGGGAAGGCGTGCCCGTCGGCGGCGACACTGCCGCGCCCTCCGGGCAAGTCCTGCGATGAGTACCCCTTCGCCAGCACCTGGCAGGGCGCCAAGTACGGCAGCGGCGAGTTCAGCCGCCGCATGGTCAATGCCAAACAGAACACCGATGCGGGCAAGGCCCTCAAAGGCTTCTACACCTACAGCCGTGTGCTGGAAGGGGACCGGCTCCTGGTATGGATCAGGTAGCCCCAGCCCGATGAGACCAGACGAGGCCACTGTGAACGAGCCAGCCCCTACAGGCACAGCCTTGGTGCAAGCCGAGTACCACCTGTTCCACAT
>JOFO01000176.1 GCA_000721275.1 Microtetraspora glauca
ATCCAGTTCTGCGGCATGTGGGCGATGCCCGCCATGCAGAAGGCGCTCGGCGACGACCTCGGTGTCTTCCCCTTCCCCAAGGTCGGCGACAACGGCAAGCAGTCGGTCTACAACGGCGGCTGGTCGATGTTCGTCAACGCCAAGGGCAAGAACGTGGACGCGGCCAAGGAATACGTCAAGTGGCTGTGGATCGACCAGAAGAAGTACCAGGAGGACTTCGCCACCTCCTACGGCTTCCACATCCCGCCGCGCACCTCGCTCGCCGAGTCCGCCGACAAGCTGAAGTCCGGCCTGCCGGCCGAGGGCGTGAAGCTCTTCAACGAGTTCGGCCACTTCGACAACATCGGCTGGACGCAGGCCATGATCGCCGCGACCGAGGAC
>JOFO01000177.1 GCA_000721275.1 Microtetraspora glauca
GCCGCTCGGCCTCCGCGCGCAGGGTGCGGATGCGGCGCTCGGTGTGGGCGAGCCCCGGCAGGCCCGCGATGTGGACGATCCGCCGGTGGCCCAGCGCGTACAGCTCGTCCACGACCGCGGCCATCGCGCCCGCGTCGTCCGCCCAGACGGTCGACAGCCCGGGATGGCGTTCGTCGGGGGCGCCGCCGATCACCACGCCGGGCAGGCCCAGTTCGTCGAGAACCCCGGTGCGGGGGTCGTCGGTCCGGGGGTCCACCACCAGTACGCCGTCCACCCGGTGCTCGGCCCACCAGCGCCGGTACACCGCGCACTCGTCCTCGACGTCCTCCACCACCTGGAACAGCAGGCCGAGGTGACGCTCCGCCAGCACCTCCTGTATCC
>JOFO01000178.1 GCA_000721275.1 Microtetraspora glauca
ACCGCCGCCGTCCGCCGCATCCGCCGCGAGGGCGGCCACATCGCCCAGGCCCACCTCCGCCACCTCAACCCCTTCCCCAAGAACCTCGGCGACGTCCTCAAGCGCTACGAGCGGGTGGTCGTGCCCGAGATGAACCTGGGGCAGCTGGCCCTGCTGCTGCGCGGCCGGTTCCTGGCCGGCGTCGAATCCCTGACCCAGGTGAACGGCATGCCGTTCAAGGCCGAGCAGCTGGCGGCCCGCGTGAAGGAGACCGCCTGTGGCACCTGAACCCGCCCTGCTTCCGAAGGACTTCAAGTCGGACCAGGAGGTCCGCTGGTGCCCCGGCTGCGGCGACTACGCCGTCCTCGCCGCCGTCCAGGGCTTCATGCCCGAACTCGGCCT
>JOFO01000179.1 GCA_000721275.1 Microtetraspora glauca
GTTCAGGAGTACGGCTATGACTTCACCGGCTTCCGGGACGGCTGGCGAGGTCCACTGGAGGACGCCGCAGTGCGTCTCGACATCCCGGCCGTCCGCGGCATCCTGCCCCGCGGCGGCACGATCCTCGGTTCCTCGCGCACCAATCCGCTGAAGCAGGAGGGCGGCATCCGCCGGATCCAGGAGAACCTGGCCGAACGGGAGGTCGACGCGCTCATCGTGATCGGCGGCGAGGACACCCTCGGCGTCGCCGCGGCACTGTCCGACGAGCACGGAGTGCCCTGTGTCGGCGTACCGAAGACCATCGACAACGACCTCTCCGCCACCGACTACACCTTCGGCTTCGACACCGCGGTCGGCATCGCCACGGAGGCCATCGAC
>JOFO01000180.1 GCA_000721275.1 Microtetraspora glauca
TCTCGGTGTCGACGACCACCCAGCGGTCCTCGTACGTCCGTCCCTCGTAGCCGACGTTGAGCTGGGCGCGGGTGAGGCTGGATCCGCCGTCGGCCGCGATGACCTAGGACGCGCGGAGCCGTCGCAGCGAGTCGCCGGCGATGTCCACCAGGGTCAACTCAACGCCGTCCAAGTCCTGTTGGACACGCAGGCACTCGTGGCGCAGCAGCACCTCGACATTCGGGTAGCGGTCCGTGCCCGCGCGCAGCACCTGCTCCAGGGCCGGCTGATAGAGGAACATCTGCGGCGGATGGCCATGGCCGCGCGGGGTGGGGCAGGCGCTGACGAAGGCGCGGCCGCGCGCGTCGACGAAGTCCAGCGGGCGCTCGGCCAG
>JOFO01000181.1 GCA_000721275.1 Microtetraspora glauca
GGATCTATGGTCCGCTCTACGGCGAGCCGTTGGACCGCAGGACCGACCAGAGCCGGCGGCTCAACGGCTCCAACTTCCCTCAGGCGAGGGAGATCGTCGACGCTCTGGAGCCCGAAGAGGTCTACGTGTACGCGATGGGCCTCGAACCCTGGATGGGCGTCGTGATGGCCATCGACTACGACGAGAGCCATCCGGCCATCGTCGACAGTGACCTGTTGGTGCGGCACGTCCGGGACAAGGGCGGCACCGCCGAACGGCTGCACCTCCGCCGGACGCTGCGCCTCTGAGCGACGCCCCCCACGGTCGCGGCGCCCGGGGCACCGCTTCCCGTCCTCCAGCCCTCCCACTTCGCGAGCCCTTCGAGACAAGG
>JOFO01000182.1 GCA_000721275.1 Microtetraspora glauca
CCGCACACCCTGCTCGTGCCCGGGGGCCAGGGCACCCGGCGCCCCGACGCGCTCCTGACCGACTGGCTGCGCGAGCACGGGCCCCGGGCCGAGCGCCTGGTCTCGGTGTGCACCGGCGCCATCCGGCTCGCCGAGGCGGGGCTCCTGGACGGCCGCAGGGTCACCACGCACTGGGCGTACTGCGACCGGCTCGCCCGCGACCATCCGGCCGTCGAGGTGGACCCCGACCCGATCTATGTGCGCGACGGACAGGTGTCGACGTCGGCCGGTGTCACCTCGGGCATCGACCTCGCGCTCGCCCTGGTGGAGGAGGACCTGGGCCGGGACGCGGCCCTCGCCATCGCCCGCCACCTGGTCGTCTTCCTGCGC
>JOFO01000183.1 GCA_000721275.1 Microtetraspora glauca
GCTCTCCTTCGTCGCGGACATGTTCCGCGAGAAGTCGAAGGCGGCCGCGGAGCCCGCCGAACAGCCGGCCGGATTCGACCCGATGGCGGGCGGATTCCCCGTCCCGCCACTGCCCGGACAGGAGTTGCCGCCGGTGCCCCGGCGCCGCTCGCGTCAGGAGCGGGAGCTGATTGTCAGTGGCGGGCCCGATACTCACAGTGACGGACCGCTGACTGGTTCTACGGATGGAAAGGAGGCGTCCGATGGCTGAGGAACTCGAGCGTTCGAAGGCTGAGGAACCCAAGGACACCAAGCCCGGTTTCCAGAACCCCGTGGCCGGCTTCGGCGTGACCTTTAAGGCCATGTTCAAGAAGCGGCTGACCGAGCAG
>JOFO01000184.1 GCA_000721275.1 Microtetraspora glauca
ACGCTCATGTGCTCGACGAGCAGCTCCATCAGCGCCGGCACGGAGTTCCACAGGGTGACCCGGGCCGTTTCCAGCAGATCGAGCCAGGCCGCCGGGTCGCGGTGCGCGCTCGCGTCCGGCAGGACGACGGCCCCGCCGACCGCCAGCGGGCCGAAGACGTCGTACACCGACAGGTCGAAGCTGAGCGAGGACAGGGCCAGGACCCGGTCCTGCGCCCCGACGCCGAAGCGGTCGTTGATGTCCACGACCGTGTTGAGGGCGCCGCGGTGGTCGATCATCACGCCCTTCGGCAGACCGGTCGAGCCCGAGGTGAAGATCACGTACGCGAGATCGTCCGGCGTGGCGGGACCGTCCAGCCGCAGAC
>JOFO01000185.1 GCA_000721275.1 Microtetraspora glauca
GGTGGACTACCAGGAGTCCGTCTTCGCCGCGATCGCCGCGGAGTTCACCACGTACGCCTCCGAGCTCGGTGTCCCGGAGATCACCGCGATCCCGATCTCGGCGCTCGCCGGCGACAACGTCGTGGAACCCTCCGCGAACATGGACTGGTACGGCGGCCCCACCGTCCTGGAACACCTGGAGACCGTCCCCGTCAGCCACGACCTGACCGCCTGCCACGCCCGCTTCCCCGTCCAGTACGTCATCCGCCCCCAGACGGCCGAACACCCCGACTACCGCGGCTACGCCGGGCAGATCGCCGCCGGCGCCTTCCGCGTCGGCGAGGAGATCACCGTCCTGCCCTCGGGGAAGAAGTCGACGATC
>JOFO01000186.1 GCA_000721275.1 Microtetraspora glauca
GTGCCGTGGCGCCCGGCATGGTCGTGACGATCGCCTTCGACGGCGACGAGGACGACACGATGACCTTCCTGCTCGCCTCGCGCGAGTACGCGAGCGCGGACGTCGAGACCTACTCACCGCAGTCCCCGCTGGGCTCCGGCGTGATCGGCCACAAGGTCGGTGAGGACGCGGAGTACGAGCTGCCGAACGGCAAGAAGGCCTCGGTGAAGATCCTGAAGGCCGAGCCGTACGAGGGCTGAGCACCCGACCGACCTTCGACCTGCCCCCGGCACCGCTGCGGCGCCGGGGGCATCGTCATACCGTCGCGGACCACGCGGCCTCCTGAGCCACAGCCGTCAGCCGGTCGCCCGGCGGTACT
>JOFO01000187.1 GCA_000721275.1 Microtetraspora glauca
GGGACCTGTGCCACAGCGCGGGCGCGCTGCCGGTCGGAACGCCCGTCAGATGGCCGTCCCGCCAGTAGCTGTTCCCGGGATTGATGTACAGCGAGTACGCCTTGGTGCCGCCCGCGGTCAGCGACTCGGAGGTCGCCTTCGCGGGACTGCTCTGACTCGATCCCGGGACCTGGGCCGATCCCTGGTACCACAGGTCGTTGCCGCGTCCGGACTGGTCGTAGACGACCGTGATCACACAGGATGTGCCCGCGCAGAACGAGTCCTGCGCCGCCGCGTCCGCGAAGCCGCCCGCCGCCCGTACGCCGATGTTGCGGGTCGCGTTGTCCGAGGCGCGCCTGACCTGGTACAGGCTCCCGC
>JOFO01000188.1 GCA_000721275.1 Microtetraspora glauca
CTCCATGTATCTCTCCAAGGCGTAGGCGATCCGGTGTTCGAGCTGAGGCTACTGATCGCCCGCCAATGGAGCGAGCGGAAACGGAAATTGACCGTCCGTTCCCGGTCACTGCCCGCGGCACGTGCCGCCTGGAAGTTGCTGTGGCTGCTCGACGAAACGTAGCCGCCACGCTCCGGAGAGTTCCGGAACGGGCGGCGAATCGCGGGGAGTTGGGGGGAATGACGGCAAAACCGGTCCGACCCCTCCATGCGGTGCGGAGGGGTCGGACCGGTGCGGCGGTGAGGCCGGTGTCACTTGTCGGAGACGCCGACCATCTCTCCGTTGGGACGGACGGCGTACCAGGTGCCGCCGACAC
>JOFO01000189.1 GCA_000721275.1 Microtetraspora glauca
GGCGCCGGCGGGGCCGCCATCCGGGACGAGCGGTTCGGACAGCCGTGGGGGCCGGTGGTTCGGCACCAGCGGCCCCCACGGATCGGGTCGTTGTCCTCCGTGCGGCCCGCCTCCACCTGCGCGCACACCTCCTGACACCGGGCGCGCGATGCAAGGACGCGGCGCAGCCAGTGCTCCGGGTGCGGGGACCGAGGGCGCGCTCCCTCCGAATCAGGTGCAGGTCCGGTCCGACCGTGAAGCCGTCGCCCTGGACCGGCGGTCAGCCATCGGGTGCAGCGAGCTCATCGGGCGCCCATCCGGCCTCCCCGCGTTCACCGGCTTCGACCGCTCCCCTCCGGCAGAGTGCCGGTG
>JOFO01000190.1 GCA_000721275.1 Microtetraspora glauca
CGATGGGACTGGTCGTCCTGGAGGGGCTGCTCATCTGCGTGCTGGTGGTGACCGGTCTGCGGGAGGCCGTCATGCACGCCATCCCGCAACCGCTCAAGCAGGCGATCAGTGTCGGCATCGGGCTGTTCATCGCGTTCATCGGCTTCGTGGACGCCGGGTTCGTGAGCCGTATCCCCGACGCCGCGAACACCACCGTGCCGGTTCAGCTCGGCGGCACCGGCGCACTCACCGGCTGGCCGATCCTCGTCTTCTGTCTCGGGGTGCTGCTGACGATCGGGCTGCTCGCGCGCAAGGTCAAGGGCGCGATCCTGATCAGCATCGTGACCATGACGGTCCTCGCGATGGT
>JOFO01000191.1 GCA_000721275.1 Microtetraspora glauca
ATCCTGTACATGCGTTTCTTCGGCGACATGACGCAGAGCCGGATCGCCGAGCAGCTGGGCATCTCCCAGATGCACGTGTCCCGGCTGATCAGCCGCTGCTGCGGACGGCTGCGCGAGCAGATCATGCGCGACGCGGCCGGCTGACGGCAGCGCGCCGGACTCCCGCGGCCCCGGCGTCACCCACTCGGCCCTCCCCGTCCCGCCAATGGCCTCCGGCCGCGCGCGGGACGCGGAGGGCCGGGCTGTGATGGCGGTGGGTGCGACCGTCGTGCCCTCGGTCCAGTCGTCGACACCCCGACGCCCGACGACGGGCCCCGCAGCCGTCGGCCGAAGGAGTCCACCCC
>JOFO01000192.1 GCA_000721275.1 Microtetraspora glauca
CCCGCCGACCGCCCCAAACCCACCGTCAACAACGTCATGACTCACAACGCCTGGACTCCCTCCGACCGAGCAGCTGGCATCACCTTCCTTGCCCGCCCACGGCCACTCGTTGGTGTGCGGAAACGGCGTGGCAGGAAGCCCACGCGCGCCGGAACGGCAACACTGAAGAACCTCACCCATCCCGACTCGTCAGCGCGTTCGCTGCGCTCCTTCCGGACAATTGATACGCCGATGACAGCGTCGGCCCGCCGGGAAGGACCGTAAGTGCGGGATCGGACAGGCCCTTCCCGGCCGCCGCCCCATGATCGGCCAAAAGGCACACAGTCCGGATAGGGCCCAATGG
>JOFO01000193.1 GCA_000721275.1 Microtetraspora glauca
GTGAGGAACAGGGAGATCCAGTTCTGCGCGTACCGCCTGATCTCAGGGAACGCCATCGCGAAGACGAACAGCGCGAGGAACGCCCCCGACAGCACCAGGTTCAGGATCCACGCCGCGCGCTTGCGCCGCCGCATGGTGATCGCGAGGAAGACCGTGAACACCCCGGAGGCGAAGCCCGCCGTCAGCAGATACGGCGTGAAGAGGTCCTGCTGGTTGTGGCGCCTTACGTCCTGCCCCAGCGACACCCACACCGCGCTGAGGAAGTTGACGAACGCGACGACCCGCAGATACCAGACGGCGAACCCGGCGGCCCGTCGTGAGGCGGCGGTGGACCGTACATCCC
>JOFO01000194.1 GCA_000721275.1 Microtetraspora glauca
GCGGCGGCCCCCGCCGCGGCCGGGCCGGGCGAGCGCCGCGGGCCCATCGCGGTTCACACGGGGGTGATCCGCGGCCGGGGTGTCGGCGGGAGTGGACATGGCCCTGTATCTCGCCTCCCTCATCGCGGACGACGACACGGCCAAGGCGATCCAACTCGCCGTCGAATACGACCCCCAGCCCCCCTTCGACGCCGGAAACGCCGCAGTCGCCAGTCCCCAACTGAAGGAGAGAGCACTGGAGTTGCTGGCCGCCTCGCAGGTGTAGCTGAAGGGCGGAGCCGCTGAGGGGACCGGCACCTCCTGCGTCATCGTCCTCGGCGCCGTTGCCTGGATCGTTCGTGCC
>JOFO01000195.1 GCA_000721275.1 Microtetraspora glauca
CAGCAGACCGACCATGTGGGCCAGGGCGGAACCGTAGGTCCACAGCATGAACTGGCGCAGCGTGCGCAGCCCGCGGAACCCGTCGCTGTCGAAGGTCATGTTCGGCGTCACCCCGAAGCCCAGCGCCGCGGACCGCTTCAGATAGACCGTGAAGATCACGCCCATGGCCAGCTGCTTGGTCAGGAAGTAGAAGGCGTACGTCCCCGACGCGCACAGGGCCAGAGCCAGCTCCGGATGGGTGTGCAGGTTGGCCCACCAGCCGGCGTACACCTCCGACCGCCAGACCCGGTCCGGGAGCAGGGTGGAGTTCCAGGTCTCCATGAGGCCGTACTCGTTGA
>JOFO01000196.1 GCA_000721275.1 Microtetraspora glauca
GTGCCCTGGCGACGTTCAGGGCGATCGCGCTCGTGCTGCGCGCACAGCCCAGTTCGAGCAGCGACAGACCTTCCGCGGAGCCACGCGCGGTGCGGGCCAGGGACACGGTGAGCCGTTCGCGTGCCAGCCGGGTCCGTCGGCGCTGCCACGGCCTGCCCGACCGGCGGGGCAGCTCCGAGATGACCGAGGCACCCAGGTTCGCGGCGATGTCCCGGCGCAGTACGGGGCGGTCCCCGACCACCACGCCGACCGCGGCCAGCGCGAGCCCGAGGAAGAGCCCGAGGACGAGCCCGATCACGGAGTCGGTGGCGGCGGCTTTGGGCAGGGAGTGCCGTAC
>JOFO01000197.1 GCA_000721275.1 Microtetraspora glauca
GGCTGTCGGGGCGCTCGCGACAGCTCTGGTGTACCTCCTTCTCGCCAGGCTGATGAAGGTCAGCGAGTTGCGTCGCCTACCGGGGATGCACTGAGTCGAGGGACCGGCCTGTGGTGGTCTGCTGTTCGATGAGACGAGCCAGCGTCGGCGGCAGGAGCACGGCGTTCTCGTCGAAGGTGAAGTAGGCGCCGCGCTCGTCCTGGTGGAAACGGCCGGTCGTCAGGTGGACGATGCGGATGAGGGGCAGGCCGTAGGGCCGGATCAAGGCGCCGACGATCCGAAGTTCCAGAGGCAGTGAGGCGTCCGTCAGGCCTCGACGGGAGCTGCTCCTGGTGG
>JOFO01000198.1 GCA_000721275.1 Microtetraspora glauca
GAGCGGCGGCCGGCTGACGACCTCCTGGGAGAGACCTGACCAGGAGACAACCGTCAAGGAGGCATCAAGAGGCCGGCCGGAGCACATACTTCAGCAAGCGGGAGAGTCCCGGGAACTCCGACGGGGGAGCGGCTTGATGCATGCCGACGGTGCGGGTCTTGGCAAGGTCCAGGTGCGGCTCAAGTGGGACCCGAGCCCCTACGGAGAACCGGCCCGGCATCTCGACATCATCGCCGCGACCTTCGCGGTGGGCGACCCGTACGGGCGGCCGGAGTACGTCGTGCACACCGAGAGCCGCTCACCGGACGGCACCATCAACATGACCCGGCACAGCG
>JOFO01000199.1 GCA_000721275.1 Microtetraspora glauca
GGCGTGCTCCTCGCTGAATCCTCCGGGGTCGAGGACGAGCGTCTGACCGTCCTTCTCGAGGCGGACGCAGGCGTGCGACTTCTTCGTGAGCTTCATGAGTCCATCCTGCCTCCGGGACCGTGGGGAGGCTCACTCCTGGGGCGTGGTCTCCTCGCGGATGACCTGCTGAGCGACGTGGAAGGCGCCGCTGGCGGCCGGGACGCCGCAGTAGACGGCCGCCTGGAGCAGCACCTCCTTGATCTCGTCCGGGGTGAGCCCGTTGCGCAGGGCGGCCCGGGTGTGCACGGCGAGTTCGTCGAGGTGGCCGCCCGCGACGAGGGCGGTGAGGGTGACGC
>JOFO01000200.1 GCA_000721275.1 Microtetraspora glauca
CCAGGGAGCTGCGCGACGAAGCCGTGGAGAAGTACCACGCGGTCGAGGGCGGCGAGCAGACCCTGCGCAACCTGGCGGCCTACGTCGCCGTACTCGCCGGAAGCGACGAGGGAGCGCGGAGCTGATGGCCGGAAAAGTGTTCTTCAGCGTGACGATGTCGCTGGACGGCTTCATGGCGCCCGAGGCCGTGCCCGTCGAGTCCGTGTTCACACCCGAAGGCCCGCACGACCCGGGAGCCCGGCGCTGGTTGGCGAAGTGGTCGGAGCTGCAGGCGTGGCTGTTCCCGCAGCGCTGGTTCCGGGAGAACCTGGGGCTCGGCGAGGGCGGCGAGGAG
>JOFO01000201.1 GCA_000721275.1 Microtetraspora glauca
CGCTTGAGGCGCACGGAGGCCGTAGAGGCCGGAAGATCACTCGGGTCGTCCGGCAAGATCGCTTGGGCTCGCTCGGAGCCGTGAGGGCGGCCGTTAGGGTCGAGGCATGGCTACTTCTGACTTCATCCGCACCCTGCGGCGTTCCATCGGCCACGACCTCCTCTGGCTCCCCGGCGTCAGCGCGATCGTCTTCGACGACGAGGGCAGAGTGCTGCTCAACCGCCGCTCGGACAACGGCAAGTGGTCGCTGATCGGCGGCATCCCGGAACCGGGGGAGCAGCCCGCGGCCTGCGCGGTGCGGGAGGTCGAGGAGGAGACGGGCGTGCGCTGCGT
>JOFO01000202.1 GCA_000721275.1 Microtetraspora glauca
CGCAAGGAATTCCGTCCGGTCATTCGGAGAAAGGGGTGGGGGGTACCGGCTTCGAAGCTCCCCCAGGCCGGTGACGCGGAAGTTATCAGTCCGCTATGGCCGCAATGGGCGCTCCGGGTGATCTACCGAGTGGTATCCACGAAATATCCACGAGAATCAACCAACGGTTTTCCTTTTGCCGCGGTCCCCTTGAACGACACCCCCCACGCAGGACAAGGAACAGCGAACGTGTTGATGCACAGCACTCGTCTCAAGGCGGCTTTCGTCGCCGCGGCCCTCACCCTCGCCGGTCTGGCGGCGGCCGGCCCGGCGGTCGCCGCACCCACGGCCAC
>JOFO01000203.1 GCA_000721275.1 Microtetraspora glauca
CCGCCACACGACGCCCACGGCGATCCCGAAGACCCCCTGGCCGCCCTGGAGCAGCGCGTGCACCTCGTCGGGCGAGGTGCACTCGTAGACCGTGGCCCCGTCGCTCATGAGCGTCATGCGCTCCAGGTCCTGGAACCCGCGCTCCCGCAGGTGCTGGACGGTGGTGCGGATGTTCTGCAGGGACACGCCGGTGTCGAGGAACCGTTTGACGATCTTGAGGACGACGACATCCCGGAAGCTGTAGAGCCGCTGCGTCCCCGACCCGTGGGCGGGCCGCACGCTCGGCTCCACGAGCCCGGGGCGCGGCCAGTAGTCCAGCTGGCGGGAAGT
>JOFO01000204.1 GCA_000721275.1 Microtetraspora glauca
ATAAGAGACAGCTCCTCGGGCTGGACGATCCCCTGGGGCGTCTTCTGGATGCCCGATGGCAAGAGCGCGCTGGTCACCGAGCGGGACGACTTCCGGGTCTGGAAGGTCACCAAGGACGGCACGAGGACGCAGGTCGGCACCGTCCCGAACGCCGTCACCACCAACGGCGAGGGCGGACTGCTCGGCGTCGCCGTCGACCCGAAATGGGAGACGAACCACCACGTCTACTTCATGCACACCGCGTCCGAGGGCAACCGCGTGGTCCGCATGACGTACGACGGGACCACGCTGAGCGACTACAAGGTCCTGCTGCAGGGCATCAAGAAGA
>JOFO01000205.1 GCA_000721275.1 Microtetraspora glauca
GCTGGAGCCGGACATCTGCGACCACCTGGAGGAGCTCAGCGCGGCCGGCGCCCCCGCCGCCGTCATGGTGCCGATCGGCTTCGTCTCCGACCACATGGAAGTCCTGTACGACCTCGACACCGAGGCCACCGCCAAGGCCGCCGAGCTGGGCCTGCCGGTCCGCCGCTCGGCCACCGTCGGCGCCGACCCCCGCTTCGCCGCCGCCGTCCGCGACCTGCTCCTGGAACGGGCCGCCGCCGAACGCGGCACGCGCGCGGAGCGCTGCGCCCTGGGCGCCCTCGGACCCTCCCACGACCTCTGCCCCATCGGCTGCTGCCCCGCCCGCACC
>JOFO01000206.1 GCA_000721275.1 Microtetraspora glauca
GCTGGAGCCGGACATCTGCGACCACCTGGAGGAGCTCAGCGCGGCCGGCGCCCCCGCCGCCGTCATGGTGCCGATCGGCTTCGTCTCCGACCACATGGAGGTCCTCTACGACCTCGACACCGAGGCCACCGCCAAGGCCGCCGAGCTGGGCCTGCCGGTCCGCCGCTCGGCCACCGTCGGCGCCGATCCCCGCTTCGCCGCCGCCGTCCGCGACCTGCTCCTGGAACGCGCCGCCGCCGAACGCGGCACGCGCGCGGAGCGCTGCGCCCTGGGCGCCCTCGGACCCTCCCACGACCTCTGCCCCATCGGCTGCTGCCCCGCCCGCACC
>JOFO01000207.1 GCA_000721275.1 Microtetraspora glauca
TCACTCCGCCCCGCCACCGGCGACCCGATCGCCAGATCGGAGCCGGCACCCAGCCGCGTCAGCGCCGCCACCAGCGCCGCGTGCACCACCATGAACGGCGTGCACCCCTCCTCGCGGGCGAGGACGGCGACGCGCTCGTACGCGTCGGAGCCGAGATCGAGGGCGACCTCGCCGCCCCGGTGGGAGGCGCGGACCGGCCGCGGACGGTCGAACGTGAGACCGTGCTCCTCCGGAAGCCCGGCCAACGCCTCACGCCAGTGCGCGAGTTCACGCCCCAGGACGGACTCCGGGTCGTCGGCCGCCCCGAGGACCCGCCGCTGCCAGAC
>JOFO01000208.1 GCA_000721275.1 Microtetraspora glauca
CGTCCACCCGCAGCGCGTCCAGGCCTGGCGGGAGGAGAACGAACTCAAGGGGCGTGAGCTGATGCGGGACGGACAGTGGCTGGTCGCCGACTGAATCGGCCGTGCCGGGATATCCGCAAGGTACGGGTCCGCGGGGCACGACCGCCCCGCGACCGGAATCCTGCGGAGGAGACATGGCACTGGTGAAAGCGGGGGTCGTGGTGCTCGACTGTGCCGAGCCCGAGAAGCTCGCCGTGTTCTACAAGGAGTTGCTGACGGCCGAGGAGACCGACGCGACCGCGAACCGCGTCGAGATCAGGGGAGCGGACGGCTTCCGGCTCGCGT
>JOFO01000209.1 GCA_000721275.1 Microtetraspora glauca
GAGACAGGCCGTAGCCCTGACAGCAAGCCGGCGACCGACGCCGTGACGTCCTTCACGAACGGGCCGACGGTGTGAGTCCCGGCGAGATACAGACCGAAAACCGCGCACACAACGGCATGACCCGCCTTGAGCCCACCTCCGCGGCACAAGAAGACGATCACGATGCCGAGGAGCAGCAGGACAGCAACATCGACAGCCACCGCGGAGCCCCCTTCGATCTCGGACGATTAGTGGAGACCGAGGCGGGTACTGGGACGACCGCGTCGGTGTGACCATGACAGCGGCTCGGAGCTGTGCGGAGTATCACAAGCCGTTCCTGAAGC
>JOFO01000210.1 GCA_000721275.1 Microtetraspora glauca
CAGATGTTCACCGAGGACCCGCGCTACTGGCGCTCGGTCGTGACGACCCTGACGTACGTCGTCATAGCCGTGCCCCTCCAGTTGGCCCTCGCCCTCGTCGTGGCGCTGCTCGCGACGGACCGGCTCGGCCTCGGCAGGACGGCCGGCACGTCACTCGTGCTCTGCGCGGCGCTCCTGGCCGGCGCCGCGATGGGGTGGGCGGAGGTCGCCCTGGGCGCGCACTATCCCACCGACGCGCTCGGCGGCTGGTGCACCGCGCTGGCGGTGGTTCCGGCGACCGCGTGGCTGGTCGACCGGGCAGCCGACCGGTTGGCCGTCCGT
>JOFO01000211.1 GCA_000721275.1 Microtetraspora glauca
AGGTGGGACCAGCGATTGGGACGAAGTCGTAACAAGGTAGCCGTACCGGAAGGTGCGGCTGGATCACCTCCTTTCTAAGGAGCACAGCACCGATTGCAGACAAACGTTCTGCACGGTCAGCTCATGGGTGGAACGTTGATTAGTTGGCACGATCACGAGAGTCCTTCACCAGTACTGCTTCGGCGTGGAACGTGAAGAGATATCGAGGGATCGTGCCTGGCACGTTGTTGGGTATCTGAGGGTACGGCCGCAAGGTCTGTATCTTCGCGATGCCGGCCCCAGTGAACCTGGTTCGTATGAATCAGGGTGATGGGTG
>JOFO01000212.1 GCA_000721275.1 Microtetraspora glauca
TCGTCGGGGTGGGCACCGACTGGCAGCAGGTCATCAAGGGCCTCGTGCTGCTCGCCGCGGTCGGCTTCGACGTGTGGAACAAGCGGCGGGGGGGGGGCCGACGCCCCCCCCGCCCCCCCCCCGCCCCCCGCGCCCGCCGGCGGCGGGCGGGGCCCGGCCGCGGGGCGGCCCGCGCCCCGGCAGGGCGGTCCCCGCCGGCTCCGGGGCGGGCGGGCACGGGGGTGTCGGGAGGGGCGTCAGGCCCCCGCCCGCCGCTTGTTCCACACGTCGAAGCCGACCGCGGCGAGCAGCACGAGGCCCTTGATGACCTGCTGCC
>JOFO01000213.1 GCA_000721275.1 Microtetraspora glauca
GGTCCACTGGAGGGTCGGCGTCAGACCGCCGGTCGAGATCTTGAGGCCGCCGTTGAGGGCGCCGCGCAGGCTGTCGGCGGACACCTCGCCGCCGCCCAGCGACTCGATGGCCTTCTCGAACACGGTGTAGGCGATCCAGGTGGTCTGCACCCCCGCGTCCGCCGAGTCGATGCGGTTGTCGCCGAAGGCCTCCGCGTTGATGACCTTCTTCATCGCGTCCCAGCGGGCGTCGCTCTCCACCGGGTACCAGCCGGTGATGTACGAGCCCTCGTAGGGCCCCGAGGCCCCGCCGGACGCGTCGATCTCCGTCTGGTC
>JOFO01000214.1 GCA_000721275.1 Microtetraspora glauca
GTAGTTGAGGGTGCCGCAGAGGGGGTCCACCAGCCACTGGCGGGCGGCCTCCGCCCGGGCCTGCTCGTGCCGGGCGTCCCGGTCGTCCAGGTGCAGCGCGGGCACGGACAGCGGCCGGAAGGCGCGCAGAACCACGTCACAGCCCAGCGGGTCGAGCCTTTCCCGCGCGGCCGCCAGGAAGCCGGACAGCGCCAGCTCCTCGGCCGGGTCGACCAGGTCCATGTGGGCGGTGACGGTGTCCGCGTCCAGTTCGGCGACGACCACGTCGGTGGTGCGGTGCTGGGGCATGCCCGGGTCCCTTCTCGCCGGCGGT
>JOFO01000215.1 GCA_000721275.1 Microtetraspora glauca
TCAGGAGTCTCGTGGGCTCGGAGATGTGTATAAGAGACAGCCGTCCAGGCGGTGAATGGTTAAGCGCATTCAACTGAATGTCCGCCGACCGGACGCTAACAGGTCTGACAAACTACGACAACGTTTCGGCCAGATCTCATACCCGGCCCTCAGATGCCGGTGCCTGCTCCTCCAGGGGGTGGAACTCCTCTTCCTGCCACCAGGGGAAGAGGGGTGGCATGTCCTTGCTCACCCGCCCCGGGAAGGCGGGCGGCCGTTTGGCGAGGAACGACTGGACGCCTTCCACGGGGTCCGGGCCGCCGCCGATCTGGCT
>JOFO01000216.1 GCA_000721275.1 Microtetraspora glauca
ACAGGGACCGGGACAAGGTCGCAGACACGGCCACGGACACAGACACGGCCACGGCAAAGGGCAGCGCGCCCCGCCCGGTCGTGCCAGGCCCGGGGCCAAGGCCAGGGGCAGTGCCGCAGCAGGGGCATGTTGTCCCCGAGCCCGGCAGCGACGCTCTCACCCACCCGGTCGGCGACAAGGTGCTCCGTCCGGTGACCGAGGACGTCGTCGGGGCCGTGGTCAGCGGAGTCGTGCAGCCGGTCGGCGATCTGGTCGAGACGGTGACCACGGGATTGACCGAGACGGTCGGTATACCGACGCGGCCCACCCTGCC
>JOFO01000217.1 GCA_000721275.1 Microtetraspora glauca
CCCTCCGACCGTTCCGCCCCGTCCCCCGACCCCTCCCGCCCTTTCGTCCCCTCCCCCGCCGCCTCCTCCGGCCGCCCCCCCCCCGGCGGGGCCGCGCGGGGGGCGGGAGCGGAGGGCGGCATGGCCGCGTACAGACCGAGCAGGATCGTGACCACGGCCGCCGTCGTGCCCGCGGCGAGCACCACGGCGGCGAAGCCCGGCCGGGGCAGCGCGCGGCGGCGCACCGGCCCGCCGCGGCGGTGGCGGCCGGAGGAAGCGGCGGGGGAGGGGACGGAAGGGCCGGAGGGGTCGGGGGACGGGGCGGAACGGTCG
>JOFO01000218.1 GCA_000721275.1 Microtetraspora glauca
GTGCACCAGGCCCTCGAAACCGTTCTCTATCTCTTCAATGCGTACGAATACGCCGAACGGTACGAGCTTGGTGACGCGACCGACGATGGTCCGGCCGATCAGTCCGGTCAGCAGCCGCATCGGATCTTCGTGCAGGGCTTTGAGTGACAGTGACACGCGCTCGCGGGTCGGATCAACGTCGAGGACTTCGGCGCTGATCTCCTGACCGACGGCAACTACGTCGGAGGGGTAGTTGATGGGACGCCACGACAACTCAGGGATGTTGATCAGCGCCTCAAAGCCACCGATGTCTACGAAGGTGACTCCAAAAC
>JOFO01000219.1 GCA_000721275.1 Microtetraspora glauca
GCGGAAGACGATCCGCGAGGTCGTGCTGGAGAACGGCTATGTGGAGCGGGGCGACCTGACGGCCGAGCAGCTCGACGAGGCGCTGGATGTCCTGCGGATGACACGGCCGTAACCTTTCCCGGCGGCGGCGTGAACCGTGACACGCACCGCAGCGTCGTATGCCTATGGCACCTAATATCTGTTCATGGCAGACGGTGGAGCGGTGAGAGCGGTGGAAGCAGGTACGTCGGCGCACTTCTGGGAGCCCGGGAGTCAGATCCTGTGGCGTTACCGGGAGAACGCGGGCGCGCACTTCCACATCGCCCGCCCC
>JOFO01000220.1 GCA_000721275.1 Microtetraspora glauca
GAGCAGTGCCCGGGCGGCCGGGCCGACGAGTTCCGGGGAGTGCTCGGCGGTGTCGCTCAGGCAGCGGTACACGTCCTGGCGGACCGTCTGGTCCTGGTCGGACAGCAGGGCGGACGCGGTCTGGAGCGTGGCGCCCAGGTCGGGGTGCCCGGAGAGCTGGCCGTCCACCGTGCGCAGCACCTCCACGGCGGCCCGGGTCCGGCCGCGTCCGGCCAGTGCGGTGCCGAGGGCAACGGCGGCACGCCCCCGGTCCTGCGGCGTGCCGTGCACCCGCAGCGCCTCGGTGAGCCGGGTCATCCCGGCCGAGGAG
>JOFO01000221.1 GCA_000721275.1 Microtetraspora glauca
GCGGCGGCGGCGGCGGCCATGACGATCCGCCCGACCGCGCCGTTGCCGGTGTAGAAGATGTGGCCGAAGCGCTGTGCCAGCAGGGCCGTGGTCTCCTCGGCGCCCCCCTCGACCACGGCGAGCACGTCAGGGTCGAAGTACTCTCGCAGCAGGCGTGAAGCGACCGCCGAGGTGTGCACCGAGATCTCGCTCGGCTTGGCCACCACCGTGTTCCCGGCGGCCAGCGCGCCGATGATGGGGTCGATGAGAAGGTGCAGCGGGAAATTCCAGGGAGCGATCACCAAGACGACCCCGAGCGGGTCGTACG
>JOFO01000222.1 GCA_000721275.1 Microtetraspora glauca
TCCTGGAGGCGCTCCGCGTCCGGATCACCGGCCGAAGCTCCCCGGCGCCCGGTACCGCGTACGCCATGGACCAGGGCTGCGGCGGCGGGATCACTCCCCGCGGCTTCGACGTGAACCTGGACATCGACCGCCCCGTCGCCCACGCGGTCGCCGGCAACGACACCGGGCAGACCGTCCCCGCGGTGGAGTTCCCCTACCGGGTCTCCGCCACGGACCCGGAGGTACTGCTGGTCACCGCGACGACGCAGACGTACGACTGCAGCTGGTACCTCGAACTCGACTGGTCCTCCCAGGGCCGCACCGGCAC
>JOFO01000223.1 GCA_000721275.1 Microtetraspora glauca
ATCCACGACCCCATCTTCTGGGAGTCGCTGAAGGTCACCGTGGAGTACGTGGTCATCAACATCGGCGTCCAGACGGTCTCCGCCCTCGCCATCGCCGTGCTCCTGCAGCGTCTGACACAGTCCCCGGTGCTGCGCGGGATCGTGCTGACGCCGTATCTGATGTCGAACGTCGTCGCGGGTCTGGTCTGGCTGTGGATCCTCGACAACCAGCTCGGCATCGGCAACGAGATCATCGCCGGGCTCGGCTTCGACCGCGTCCCCTTCCTCGCCGACGAGACCTGGGCGATCCCGACGATCGCCCTGATC
>JOFO01000224.1 GCA_000721275.1 Microtetraspora glauca
GTGGAGGTCACGGACGGCAGCGATGAACTGCCGTGCCTGCCGGACGCGTTGGACGCGGAGTCCGAGAACGGCCGGGGCCTGCTCCTGCTGGACGCGGTGGCCGACAAGTGGGGCGTGTCGCTGTGGTCCGGGGGCGGGAAGACCGTCTGGTTCGAATGCCGCTAACAGAAGGGAGCGTCCGGCGCGTTGGCCCAGAAGGAGAGGAAAGGCCAGGTCTGGGCTCCGATACGACCGTCCACGACGATGCCGGCACACTGCTGGAAGGCCCTCGTCGCGGATTGCGTGAGTCGACCGAAGTCCCCGTC
>JOFO01000225.1 GCA_000721275.1 Microtetraspora glauca
CGGCGCGCCCAGGGGCGCCGCCCGCTCGTCCTCGCGCTGATCGGTGTCGTCTTCGCCAAGAAGGCGCAGAAGAGCAAGGGCCCGCAGAAGGTCGCCGCCTCGATGAAGGAGACGGCCGGCGTGCTGCAGAACGCCAAGCCGCACCCGCGTCCGGGCAACGACAACAAGGCCCTGGAGGAGCGGGTCCGGGAGACGAAGGCCATCGAGGCTGTGGCACGCTCGTCGTCATGACCGATCCCGCCGCCCCTTCGGCGCAGCAGCCCGCCTCTCTCGTACGGCCCGACGGTCCCTGGACGCACCGGGAC
>JOFO01000226.1 GCA_000721275.1 Microtetraspora glauca
GGTCAGTGAACCTGCCCATGCGGGTTCTGGACTTCTCACACCTGAGTGAAGAAGAGCGGTACCGGGCACACGAAGAGTTTCTGGCAGAAGACTGGGAGCGAGGGGCCGACTTCACCCAACCGACGTTGGTCCGGCTGACCCTGGTGCGGCTCGCCGACGACCGGCACCAGCTCGTGTGGAGCTACCACCACCTCCTCCTCGACGGGTGGAGTATGCCCATCGTCCTGGGCGAGATGCTGGAGGCCTACAACGCCCTCCGCGCGGGTGCCGAACCACGCCTCGCCGCACGGGCGCCCTTCCGGGAC
>JOFO01000227.1 GCA_000721275.1 Microtetraspora glauca
CCCCTACGGCGAGACGAAGCTCGCCGGGGAGTGGCTGGTGCGGGCGGCCGGACAGGCACACGGGATCTCCACCGTCTGCCTGCGCTATTTCAACGTCGCCGGGGCCGCGGCGCCGGAGCTCGCGGACACCGGTGTCTTCAACATCGTGCCCATGGTCTTCGACCGCCTCACCCGTGACGAGGCCCCGCGGATCTTCGGCGACGACTACCCGACGCCGGACGGCACCTGCGTGCGTGACTACATCCATGTGTCCGACCTGGCCGAGGCGCACCTCGCGGCGGCCCGGCGGCTGTCCGAGGGCGGAC
>JOFO01000228.1 GCA_000721275.1 Microtetraspora glauca
GGCACCTTCGGCCGCGCCTTCGCCCTGCGCTTCGCCCCCGCGACCTTCGCCCTGGCCGTCGTCGTATCGGCCCTGACCGGAACGGTCCTGCTGTGAACCGCCTGGCCCAGACGGCCCTCCTCTTCCTGCTCGGCGCGACCCTCCTGCACGCCGGCACCACCGACCTCTCCCTGCGCTACGTCAAGGAGGGCCTGCACCCCCTGGTCCTCCTGGCGGGCGCGGTCCTGATCGTCACGGCGGCGGCAACCCTCTGGTACGACCGCCGAGGCGCCGCCACCACCCGGGACCGAGACACCCCCACCC
>JOFO01000229.1 GCA_000721275.1 Microtetraspora glauca
CATGATGGTCGACAGGCGACACCCCGACCCGAGTGGAACCCCGTCCGGACCGGCCGCGGTCCCGCTCTACGGTTTCCAGCCCCCGGTCGGCACTCCCTACGGCCTTGAGGTGAGTACCGTCGAGGACTTCTTCGCCCAGCACGACGACTGGCCGTGGAATCCGCCCCGTCCGGGCCGTGCCACCTTCCACTACCTCATCGCGGTCACCGAGGGTGAGCTGCGGCACGACGTCGACCACGTCACGCGGACCGTCGCCCCCGGCCAGTGGCTGTGGGTGCGTCCCGGGCACGCGCAGTGCTGGCA
>JOFO01000230.1 GCA_000721275.1 Microtetraspora glauca
CCACCGCGACCTCGATGTTCCGCAGCTCCGGCATCACCTGGTCGTCCTCCGGCGGCTGCTCCGACCGGTACAACTCCACCTGCACGTCCTTCGAGCAGCTCAACCTCGCCTCCGCCCAGGGCGCCCAGACCCTCAAGAGCGCCAGCGGCTGCGCCCTCAACATCACCGGCGGCACCGAGACCGGCCACGCGAGCGGCACCTACTCGCACTGGAACGGCTACAAGCTCGACTTCAGCAAGTACACGTGCCTCGGGAACTACATCAAGAACACGTTCACCTACATCGGCGTCCGCGGCGACGG
>JOFO01000231.1 GCA_000721275.1 Microtetraspora glauca
CAGCTGAAGAGCGCGGCCGCGGTCGTCGCGATGACGGACGCCTGTACGGGAGCGGTCCGCATCACCCCGCCCTCCGCGCCGCCGGGCAGACCGAAGACGAGCAGGTTGTAGGCGCCGTTGTCGACGACGAAGGCCAGGGCCCCGACGACGCCGAACTTGGCGGCCTCGCGCCAGATGCCCTTGATGGCGTCACGCGCACGCAGCGTCACAGAGTCGAGGACCGGCACGCGGCGAGCCTAACGACCCGGTGCGCGCCATCCGGTCAGGCGCGCTCATATCGCACTATGTCCGACTGTATGAG
>JOFO01000232.1 GCA_000721275.1 Microtetraspora glauca
GTCTTCGCAGGCGTCATCGACTGGCTCGTCGACCACTGGGACCGCCCCGACGAGGGCATCTGGGAGACCCGCGGCGGAAAGCAGAACTTCACCTACAGCCGGCTGATGACCTGGGTCGCCTTCGACCGTGCGGTGAAACTCGCCACCGCGCACTCCCGGCCCGGCGACCTGACCCGTTGGTCGCAGGCACGCGACGCGGTCCTGCGGCAGATCGTCGATCACGGTTGGAATGAAGAACGAGCGGCGTTCGTCCAGCACTACGACACCGACGTTCTCGATGCCTCCCTGCTCCTGATGCCC
>JOFO01000233.1 GCA_000721275.1 Microtetraspora glauca
ATGCAAAGGTAGCGTTGCAAAGCCTCCTTTGCAACGCCTTCTTTGTAACTCACTCCTTGACGAACCCCTCCTGCACCAGCCAGTCCAGCGCCACCTGGTGCGGATCCTCCCCGGCCACGTCCACCCTCGCGTTGAGGTCCCGCGCCACCGTGTTGTCCAGCCTCTTCGTGACCGGATCCAGTACCTCCGCGATGGCCGGCCACCGCTTCAGGGCCTTGGAGTTGATCACGGGAGCGGCGTTGTAGTTGGGGAAGAACTTCCGGTCGTCCCGCATCACCACCAGGTTCATGGACTTGATG
>JOFO01000234.1 GCA_000721275.1 Microtetraspora glauca
GGCCTGGAAACAGGAACGAAGGAAGCGTCCGCACCTTGAGAACTCAACAGCGTGCCAAAAATCAACGCCAGATTAGTTGATACCCCGTCCAGCCGGATTCCGGTTGGTCGAGGTTCCTTTGAAACAAAACACAGCGAGGACGCTGTGGACGGCGGGTCCTATTCCGACCCGTCTGTCCCGCTCAACGCGAGTGTCGAACCGGATTACCGGTACACATTCACGGAGAGTTTGATCCTGGCTCAGGACGAACGCTGGCGGCGTGCTTAACACATGCAAGTCGAACGATGAAGCCCT
>JOFO01000235.1 GCA_000721275.1 Microtetraspora glauca
AGGTGGGACCAGCGATTGGGACGAAGTCGTAACAAGGTAGCCGTACCGGAAGGTGCGGCTGGATCACCTCCTTTCTAAGGAGCACAGCACCGATTGCAGGCAAACGTTCTGCACGGTCAGCTCATGGGTGGAACGTTGATTAGTTGGCGTGATTCTTCAGAGTCTCCTGTAAGTACTGCTTCGGCGTGGAACACGGGACGGACCGAGAAGGTCACGCTTGGCACGTTGTTGGGTATCTGAGGGTACGGCCGCAAGGTCTGTATCTTCGCGATGCCGGCCCCAGTGAACCTGGT
>JOFO01000236.1 GCA_000721275.1 Microtetraspora glauca
TCCGTGCGTTTTTGCGAAATGAGGAATCCGCGTTCGAAGCATCGGACGCAGGCCCCGATTCGCATCGGAGCCCGGGAATCCGCTAAAGTCTCACTCGTCCGAACGGCCCAACAGCCCGGAAGACAAACCCCGCTGACTGGGAATCAGACACCGAAAGGATCTGATAGAGTCGGAAACGCCGGAAGGGCCCGGAGCGAAAGCAAAAGGGACCGGAAAGCACCGAGGAAATCGGATCGGAAAGATCTGATAAAGCGCCCGGAAGGCCTGGAAACAGGAACGAAGGAAGCGTCCGCACCTTGAGAACTCAACAGCGTGCCAAAAATCAACGCCAGATTAGTTGATACCCCGTCCAGCCGGATA
>JOFO01000237.1 GCA_000721275.1 Microtetraspora glauca
CTACTTCGCCACCGCCCGCCGCCGGTTCATCCTCGCCGACACCCCCGGCCACGTGCAGTACACCCGCAACATGGTCACCGGCGCCTCCACGGCCGAACTCGCCGTCGTCCTCGTCGACGCCCGCAACGGCGTCGTCGAGCAGACCCGCCGCCACGCCGCCGTCGCCGCCCTCCTGCGCGTCCCTCACGTGGTGTTGGCCGTGAACAAGATGGACCTGGTGGACTACCAGGAGTCCGTCTTCGCCGCGATCGCCGCGGAGTTCACCACGTAC
>JOFO01000238.1 GCA_000721275.1 Microtetraspora glauca
CTACTTCGCCACCGCCCGCCGCCGGTTCATCCTCGCCGACACCCCCGGCCACGTGCAGTACACCCGCAACATGGTCACCGGCGCCTCCACGGCCGAACTGGCCGTCGTCCTCGTCGACGCCCGCAACGGCGTCGTCGAGCAGACCCGCCGCCACGCCGCCGTCGCCGCCCTGCTGCGCGTCCCTCACGTGGTGTTGGCCGTGAACAAGATGGACCTGGTGGACTACCAGGAGTCCGTCTTCGCCGCGATCGCCGCGGAGTTCACCACGTAC
>JOFO01000239.1 GCA_000721275.1 Microtetraspora glauca
CCCACAGGGTCCCCCCTGCAGTACCATCGGCGCTGAAAGGCTTAGCTTCCGGGTTCGGAATGTAACCGGGCGTTTCCCTAACGCTATGACCACCGAAACCCTATCGGTTTCGAGCGAACAAGCACACTCTGTAGTTGTGTTCTAGCTCCAGAAACCAGCAACTGTTCGTTGCTTCAGAACTAACACAGTGGACGCGAGCAACTGAGGACAAGCCCTCGGCCTATTAGTACCGGTCAGCTCCACCCATTACTGGGCTTCCACATCCGGCCT
>JOFO01000240.1 GCA_000721275.1 Microtetraspora glauca
ACGCGTCAGCCCCTCGACCTCGATCGGATCACCCAGACTCGTCCCCGTACCATGCGCCTCCACCATGCCGATCGACTCCACCGACACCCCCGCGTCCGCAAGCGCGGCGGAGATCACCGACTCCTGCGCCGCACTGCTCGGCACCGTCAACCCACTCGTACGACCACCATGGTTCACCGCCGTGCCCTTGATCACACCGCGCACCCGGTCACCGTCACGCAGAGCCGCCCGCAACGGCTTCAGCACCACCGTCACCACACCCTCACCC
>JOFO01000241.1 GCA_000721275.1 Microtetraspora glauca
TGACGGGATGCAGCTGACGGGTGACCGGTTCACCTCGGAGACGGCGTCGTTCGGGAACGACCTGTCGACGCTGCCGAACTTCCCGGCGGAGATCCGTGCGCCTGCCGGGACGCTGCCGGGCGTGTCGTCGTTCCAGCTGCATTTCGCCGACCACGACATCCTGACGCCCGGCGACGCGCCGAACGTGCTGGTCGCGATGAACCCGGCGGCTCTGAAGGCGAACATCGGGGACGTGCCGCGGGGCGGCGAGATCATCGTGAACACC
>JOFO01000242.1 GCA_000721275.1 Microtetraspora glauca
GGTGTTCACGATGATCTCGCCGCCCCGCGGCACGTCCCCGATGTTCGCCTTCAGAGCCGCCGGGTTCATCGCGACCAGCACGTTCGGCGCGTCGCCGGGGGTCAGGATGTCGTGGTCGGCGAAATGCAGCTGGAACGACGACACGCCCGGCAGCGTCCCGGCAGGGGCACGGATCTCCGCCGGGAAGTTCGGCAGCGTCGACAGGTCGTTCCCGAACGACGCCGTCTCCGAGGTGAACCGGTCACCCGTCAGCTGCATCCCGTCA
>JOFO01000243.1 GCA_000721275.1 Microtetraspora glauca
CCGCCAGCGTTCGTCCTGAGCCAGGATCAAACTCTCCGTGAATGTGTACCGGTAATCCGGTTCAACACTCGCGTTGAGCGGGACAGACGGATCGGAATAGGACCCGCTGTCCACAGCGTCCTCGCTGTGTTCTGTTTCAAAGGAACCTCGACCAACCGTTATCCGGCTGGACGGGGTATCAACTAATCTGGCGTTGATTTTTGGCACGCTGTTGAGTTCTCAAGGTGCGGACGCTTCCTTCGTTCCTGTTTCCAGGCC
>JOFO01000244.1 GCA_000721275.1 Microtetraspora glauca
GCTCGGTTTCGCGCCGGGTGGGGTCCAGTGGGTGATGAGCGCGTATCTGCTGAGCTTCGGTGGTCTGCTGATGTTCGGCGGGCGGACCGCCGATCTGCTTGGCGGGCGCCGGATGTTCCTGTACGGCACGGCGCTGTTCGGTGTCGCGTCGGTGCTGTGCGGTCTGGCCTGGACCGACGAGGTGCTGATCACCGCCCGTGTCGTCCAGGGCGTCGCCGCCGCCGTGATGACGCCGACCGCG
>JOFO01000245.1 GCA_000721275.1 Microtetraspora glauca
CGCGGTCGGCGTCATCACGGCGGCGGCGACGCCCTGGACGACACGGGCGGTGATCAGCACCTCGTCGGTCCAGGCCAGACCGCACAGCACCGACGCGACGCCGAACAGCGCCGTGCCGTACAGGAACATCCGGCGCCCGCCGAGCAGATCGGCGGTCCGCCCGCCGAACATCAGCAGACCACCGAAGCTCAGCAGATACGCGCTCATCACCCACTGGACCCCACCCGGCGCGAAACCGAGC
>JOFO01000246.1 GCA_000721275.1 Microtetraspora glauca
CGCGTCCCGGCCGCGTCCGCCACGACGGCGACCACCGCCTGCGCCACCCCGGGATCCGACGCGAGAACCGCCTCGATCTCCCCCAGCTCGACCCGGTGACCCCGCACCTTCACCTGGAAGTCGACCCGGCCGCAGTACTCCACCGCACCATCGGCCCGCCGGCGCCCCAGGTCACCCGTCCGGTACATCCGCGCACCCGGCGCACCCCCGACGTCCGCCACGAACCGCTCGGC
>JOFO01000247.1 GCA_000721275.1 Microtetraspora glauca
CTTCTCCGGGTCGGTGACCGCCATCACCGTGTAGTACTCCGACACGCCGGCGTTGGTGATCCACCGCTTCACACCGTTGAGCACCCAGAAGTCGCCGTCGCGGACCGCGCGGGTCTTCATGCCGGCCGCGTCCGAGCCCGCGTCCGGCTCCGACAGGCAGTACGAGAACATCGCGTCACCCTTGGCGAGCGGCGCGAGGTACTTGTGCTTCAGCTCCTCCGAG
>JOFO01000248.1 GCA_000721275.1 Microtetraspora glauca
CTTCTCCGGGTCGGTGACCGCCATCACCGTGTAGTACTCCGACACGCCGGCGTTGGTGATCCACCGCTTCACACCGTTGAGCACCCAGAAGTCGCCGTCACGGACCGCGCGGGTCTTCATGCCCGCCGCGTCCGAGCCCGCGTCCGGCTCCGACAGGCAGTACGAGAACATCGCGTCACCCTTGGCGAGCGGCGCGAGGTACTTGTGCTTCAGCTCCTCCGAG
>JOFO01000249.1 GCA_000721275.1 Microtetraspora glauca
ATCGGCATGCTGATCGCCTCCGCCGTCCTGCTCGTCGTCTTCACCCTGATCGAGAACCGCTCCACGGCGCCGCTGGTCCCGCTGCGGATCTTCCGCTCGGCGACCGTCGTCGGCGGCAACATCCTCATGCTGATCGTCGCCATGGCGGTCTACGGCGGCGCGCTCATGACCTCGCTGTACGCACAGCAGGTCCTCGGCTACAGCGCCGTCAAGTTCGGCCT
>JOFO01000250.1 GCA_000721275.1 Microtetraspora glauca
CGGCGTCGAGCGTGGTGGCGTCGGAGTCGACGGCGCCGGTGCAGGACATGTCGCCGACGGTCCGGTAGCGGATCAGCCGCTTCTCGACCGGCTCCGACTTCTTCGGGCCGCCCCAGGCGCCGGCGGTCAGCCACATGCCGTTGCGGGAGAACACCTCGCGCTCGTGGGCGAAGTAGATCTCCGGCAGCGCGATGCCCTCGCGGGCGATGTACTGCC
>JOFO01000251.1 GCA_000721275.1 Microtetraspora glauca
CGGCGTCGAGCGTGGTGGCGTCGGAGTCGACGGCGCCGGTGCAGGACATGTCGCCGACGGTCCGGTAGCGGATCAGCCGCTTCTCGACCGGCTCCGACTCCTTCGGGCCGCCCCAGTCGCCGGCGGTCAGCCACATGCCGTTGCGGGAGAACACCTCGCGCTCGTGGGCGAAGTAGATCTCCGGCAGCGCGATGCCCTCGCGGGCGATGTACTGCC
>JOFO01000252.1 GCA_000721275.1 Microtetraspora glauca
GTAGATCTCCGGCAGCGCGATGCCCTCGCGGGCGATGTACTGCCACACGTCCAGCTCGGTCCAGTTGGACAGCGGGAAGACGCGGACGTGCTCGCCGGGAGCGTGCCGGCCGTTGTAGAGCTGCCAGAGTTCGGGGCGCTGGCGGCGCGGGTCCCACTGCGAGAACTCGTCGCGCAGCGAGAACACCCGCTCCTTGGCGCGGGCC
>JOFO01000253.1 GCA_000721275.1 Microtetraspora glauca
GGCCCGCGCCAAGGAGCGGGTGTTCTCGCTGCGCGACGAGTTCTCGCAGTGGGACCCGCGCCGCCAGCGCCCCGAACTCTGGCAGCTCTACAACGGCCGCCACGCCCCCGGCGAGCACGTCCGCGTCTTCCCGCTGTCCAACTGGACCGAGCTGGACGTGTGGCAGTACATCGCCCGCGAGGGCATCGCGCTGCCGGAGATCTAC
>JOFO01000254.1 GCA_000721275.1 Microtetraspora glauca
GGAGCCGACGAGGACGGCGGCCTTGACGTGTTCGGCCTGGGCGGGGTCGGGGAAGGCGAGTTCGCCGATGAGGAGGGCGACGGTGAAGCCGATGCCGGCCAGGGTGGCGAGGCCGAGGACGTCGGCCCAGGCGAGGTCGGGGTTGAGCTGGGCGCGGGTGAAGCGTGCGGCGAGGTAGGTGCCGAGGAAGATGCCGAGGACC
>JOFO01000255.1 GCA_000721275.1 Microtetraspora glauca
GGTCCTCGGCATCTTCCTCGGCACCTACCTCGCCGCACGCTTCACCCGCGCCCAGCTCAACCCCGACCTCGCCTGGGCCGACGTCCTCGGCCTCGCCACTCTCGCCGGCATCGGCTTCACCGTCGCCCTCCTCATCGGCGAACTCGCCTTCCCCGACCCCGCCCAGGCCGAACACGTCAAGGCCGCCGTCCTCGTCGGCTCC